>NZ_CP117439.1:0-1200000 GCF_030687575.1 Pseudomonas sp. FP2309
GTGGAGCTTTTGCGCGATGAGCTGCCTGCCCAGCAATTCAACACCTGGATCCGTCCGCTACAGGTCGAAGCCGAAGGCGACGAGTTGCGTGTCTACGCACCTAATCGTTTTGTTCTCGACTGGGTCAACGAGAAGTACCTGAGTCGCGTTCTCGAGTTACTCGATGAACACGGCAATGGCCTCGCCCCTGTGCTTTCCTTGTTAATAGGCAGCAAACGTAGCTCTGCCCCGCGTGCTGCGCCGAACGCCCCGTTGGCGGCAAGCGTCTCGCAGGCACAGGCCGCAGCGGCACCCGTTAATCATTCGACCGCGCCGGTTGCCCAGACGCCTTCCAAATCTACGTCGCCAAAAAATGCGCCTATAAATGAAGAGCCGTCCCGCGACAGTTTTGATCCGATGGCCGGTGCCAGTTCCCAGCAAGCGCCGGTACGCGCCGAACAGCGCACCGTGCAGGTCGAGGGTGCGCTCAAGCACACCAGCTATCTGAACCGTACCTTTACCTTCGAGAACTTTGTCGAAGGCAAATCCAACCAGTTGGCTCGTGCCGCTGCCTGGCAGGTCGCAGATAACCCCAAGCATGGTTACAACCCGCTCTTCCTTTACGGCGGTGTTGGTTTGGGTAAGACCCACTTGATGCATGCTGTGGGTAACCACTTATTAAAGAAGAACCCGAATGCCAAGGTCGTGTACCTGCACTCGGAACGCTTCGTGGCTGACATGGTCAAGGCCTTGCAGCTCAACGCCATCAACGAGTTCAAGCGGTTCTACCGCTCTGTGGACGCCTTGCTGATTGATGACATTCAATTCTTCGCGCGCAAGGAACGTTCCCAGGAAGAGTTTTTCCACACGTTCAACGCCCTGCTCGAAGGCGGCCAGCAGGTCATCTTGACCAGTGACCGTTACCCGAAGGAAATCGAAGGCCTGGAAGAGCGTCTGAAGTCGCGCTTCGGCTGGGGTCTCACCGTTGCGGTCGAGCCGCCGGAGCTGGAAACACGCGTGGCGATCCTGATGAAAAAAGCCGACCAGGCCAAGGTCGACTTGCCGCACGATGCCGCATTCTTTATTGCCCAACGTATTCGTTCCAACGTGCGTGAGCTTGAAGGCGCGCTCAAGCGGGTCATCGCGCATTCGCACTTCATGGGCCGCGACATCACCATCGAGTTGATTCGCGAATCCCTGAAAGACTTGTTGGCGCTGCAGGACAAGCTGGTGAGTGTGGATAACATCCAGCGCACCGTGGCCGAGTACTACAAAATCAAGATTTCCGACCTGCTGTCCAAGCGCCGTTCGCGTTCGGTAGCACGTCCGCGTCAGGTGGCCATGGCCCTCTCCAAAGAGTTGACCAATCACAGTCTGCCGGAAATCGGCGATGTGTTCGGCGGCCGCGATCACACTACGGTCTTGCACGCATGCCGCAAGATCAACGAACTTAAGGAATCCGACGCGGACATTCGCGAGGACTACAAGAACCTGCTGCGTACACTGACTACGTAATGACACCAGTGCAGCTTATTAAGGCAAGGGACTAGACCATGCATTTCACCATTCAACGCGAAGCCCTGTTGAAACCCCTGCAACTGGTCGCAGGCGTCGTCGAGCGCCGACAGACCTTGCCGGTGCTATCCAACGTATTACTGGTTGTCGAAGGCCAGCAATTGTCTTTGACCGGTACCGACCTGGAAGTCGAACTGGTGGGTCGTGTGCAGCTGGAAGAGCCTGCTGAACCGGGCGAGATCACCGTACCGGCGCGCAAGCTGATGGATATCTGCAAAAGCCTGCCGAATGACGCGTTGATCGACATCAAAGTCGATGAGCAAAAGCTGGTGGTCAAGGCCGGGCGCAGTCGTTTCACGCTGTCGACGTTGCCGGCCAATGACTTCCCTACGGTAGAAGAAGGTCCAGGTTCCCTGACCTGTAGCCTGGAACAAAGCAAGCTGCGCCGTCTTATCGAGCGCACCAGCTTCGCCATGGCTCAGCAGGATGTGCGTTACTACCTCAACGGCATGTTGTTGGAAGTATCCGAAGGCATCATCCGCGCCGTAGCCACTGACGGTCACCGTTTGGCCATGTGCTCGATGCGTGCGGAAATTGGCCAACCGGACCGTCACCAGGTGATCGTGCCGCGCAAAGGTATCCTCGAACTGGCGCGCCTGCTCACTGAACCGGATGGCAATGTCAGCATTGTTCTTGGCCAGCATCACATCCGCGCTACCACCGGCGAGTTCACCTTCACCTCGAAGTTGGTTGACGGCAAGTTCCCGGATTACGAGCGCGTATTGCCCAAAGGTGGTGACAAGCTGGTGATTGGTGATCGTCAGGCTCTACGTGAGGCGTTCAGCCGTACGGCGATTCTGTCCAATGAAAAGTACCGTGGTATCCGTCTGCAACTGGCCAACGGGCAGCTGAAAATCCAGGCCAACAACCCTGAGCAGGAAGAAGCAGAAGAAGAAGTGGGCGTCGACTACAATGGCGGCTCGTTGGAAATCGGCTTCAACGTAAGCTACTTGTTGGACGTGCTGGGTGTGATGACCACCGAACAGGTTCGCCTGATCCTGTCAGACTCCAACAGCAGCGCCCTGGTACAGGAATCCGATAACGACGACTCGGCGTACGTTGTCATGCCGATGCGCCTGTAATCATGCTCAGCAGAAGCTAGATGTCTCTCAGTCGCGTCTCGGTCACCGCGGTGCGCAATCTGCACCCGGTGACCTTCTCCCCCTCCCCCCGCATCAATATCCTCCACGGCGCCAACGGCAGTGGCAAAACCAGCGTGCTGGAAGCCATCCACTTGCTGGGGCTTGCTCGTTCCTTTCGAAGTGCTCGCCTGTTACCGGTTATCCAGTACGAACAACTGGCAGCTACGGTCTTCGGCCAAGTTGAGCTCGCGGAAGGTGGGCATAGCAGCCTGGGGATATCCCGTGATCGCGGCGGCGAGTTTCAAATTCGGATTGATGGGCAGAACGCTCGCAGTGCTGCTCAGTTGGCCGAAATTCTGCCCCTGCAATTGATCAACCCCGACAGCTTCCGCCTGTTGGAAGGCGCGCCGAAAATCCGCAGGCAATTCCTCGATTGGGGAGTGTTCCACGTGGAACCACGTTTTATGGCCACCTGGCAGCGGCTGCAGAAGGCCCTGCGGCAGCGGAACTCGTGGCTGCGGCATGGTACACTTGACGCCGCTTCGCAAGCGGCCTGGGACCGGGAACTGTGCCTGGCCAGCGACGAAATAGATGAATACCGCCGCGCCTATATCAAAGCCTTGAAACCAGTCTTTGAGCAGACCTTGAGTGAGTTATTGGATCTTGAGGGCCTGACGCTGAGCTACTACCGAGGTTGGGACAAAGAGCGAGAACTGAGTGCAGTGCTCGCCACGTCCTTGCAGCGGGATCAGCAAATCGGCCATACCCAGGCCGGACCCCAACGGGCTGATTTGCGTCTTAGATTAGGCGCTCACAATGCTGCGGATATATTGTCCCGCGGTCAGCAGAAGTTGGTGGTGTGCGCATTGCGTATCGCCCAGGGCCATCTGGTTAGCCAAGCCCGACGCGGGCAGTGTATTTATCTGGTGGATGACTTGCCGTCCGAACTCGACGAGCAACACCGCCGTGCGTTATGCCGCTTATTGGAAGACTTACGCTGCCAGGTGTTTATTACCTGTGTAGACCACGAATTATTGAGGGAAGGCTGGCAGACGGAAACGCCAGTTGCTTTGTTCCACGTGGAACAAGGCCGTATCACCCAGACCCACGACCATCGGGAGTGAAGGCATGAGCGAAGAAAACACGTACGACTCGACCAGCATTAAAGTGCTGAAAGGTTTGGATGCCGTACGCAAACGTCCCGGTATGTACATTGGCGACACTGATGACGGTAGCGGTCTGCACCACATGGTGTTCGAGGTGGTCGACAACTCCATCGACGAAGCTTTGGCCGGTCACTGCGACGACATCAGCATCATCATCCACCCGGACGAATCCATTACCGTACGCGACAACGGCCGTGGTATCCCGGTAGACGTGCATAAAGAAGAAGGCGTTTCGGCGGCAGAGGTCATCATGACTGTGCTCCACGCCGGCGGTAAGTTCGACGACAACTCCTATAAAGTCTCTGGCGGCTTGCACGGTGTGGGTGTGTCGGTGGTAAACGCTCTGTCCGAAGAGTTGATCCTGACCGTCCGCCGCAGCGGCAAGATCTGGGAACAGACCTACGTCCACGGCGTTCCGCAAGAGCCGATGAAAATCGTCGGCGACAGCGAAACCACCGGTACTCAGATCCACTTCAAGCCTTCGGCTGATACCTTCAAGAATATTCATTTCAGCTGGGACATCCTGGCCAAGCGTATTCGTGAACTGTCGTTTCTCAACTCCGGTGTGGGTATCGTCCTCAAAGACGAGCGCAGCGGCAAAGAAGAGTTGTTCAAGTACGAAGGCGGCCTGCGTGCGTTTGTTGAATACCTGAACACCAACAAGACTGCGGTCAACCAGGTGTTTCACTTCAACATCCAGCGTGAAGACGGCATCGGCGTGGAAATCGCCCTGCAGTGGAACGACAGCTTCAACGAGAACCTGTTGTGCTTCACCAACAACATTCCTCAGCGCGACGGTGGTACTCACCTGGTGGGTTTCCGTTCCGCACTGACGCGTAACCTCAACACCTACATCGAAGCCGAAGGCCTGGCCAAGAAGCATAAGGTCGCCACCACCGGTGACGATGCCCGCGAAGGCCTCACTGCGATTATTTCGGTGAAAGTGCCGGACCCGAAATTCAGCTCCCAGACCAAAGACAAGCTGGTGTCTTCCGAAGTGAAGACTGCGGTGGAACAGGAGATGGGCAAGTACTTCTCCGACTTCCTGTTGGAAAACCCGAACGAAGCCAAGTTGGTTGTTGGCAAGATGATCGACGCTGCGCGCGCCCGTGAAGCGGCGCGTAAGGCTCGTGAGATGACCCGTCGCAAAGGCGCGCTGGATATTGCTGGGCTGCCGGGCAAACTGGCTGACTGCCAGGAGAAGGACCCTGCCCTCTCTGAACTTTACCTGGTGGAAGGTGACTCTGCTGGCGGCTCCGCCAAGCAGGGTCGTAACCGTCGCACCCAGGCCATCCTGCCGTTGAAGGGTAAGATCCTCAACGTCGAGAAGGCGCGCTTCGACAAGATGATTTCCTCCCAGGAAGTCGGCACCTTGATTACGGCGTTGGGCTGCGGTATCGGCCGTGACGAGTACAACATTGAGAAGTTGCGCTACCACAACATCATCATCATGACCGATGCTGACGTCGACGGTTCGCACATCCGTACCCTGCTGCTGACCTTCTTCTTCCGTCAGTTGCCGGAGCTGATCGAGCGTGGCTACATCTATATCGCTCAGCCGCCGTTGTACAAAGTGAAAAAAGGCAAGCAAGAGCAATACATCAAAGACGACGACGCCATGGAAGAGTACATGACGCAGTCGGCCCTGGAAGATGCGAGCCTGCACCTGAACGACGAAGCACCAGGCATCTCCGGCGAAGCGCTGGAGCGGCTGGTTAACGACTTCCGCATGGTGATGAAGACTCTCAAGCGCCTGTCGCGTCTGTACCCTCAGGAACTGACCGAGCACTTCATCTACCTGCCGGCGGTGAGCCTGGAGCAACTGAGTGATCATGCAGCAATGCAGGACTGGCTGGCCCAGTACGAAGTGCGTCTGCGTACCGTCGAGAAATCCGGCCTCGTCTACAAAGCGAGTCTGCGTGAAGACCGTGAACGTAACGTATGGCTGCCAGAGGTCGAATTGATCTCGCACGGCCTGTCGAACTACGTCACGTTCAACCGAGATTTCTTCGGCAGCAATGACTACAAGACCGTGGTGACTTTGGGCGCGCAACTGAGCACCCTGCTGGACGACGGTGCTTACATTCAGCGTGGCGAACGCAAGAAGCAAGTCAAGGAATTCAAAGAAGCCCTCGACTGGCTGATGGCAGAAAGCACCAAGCGCCATACCATTCAGCGATACAAAGGTCTGGGCGAGATGAACCCCGATCAGCTGTGGGAAACCACTATGGACCCGGCTCAGCGTCGCATGCTGCGTGTAACCATCGAAGACGCCATTGGCGCGGACCAGATCTTCAACACCCTGATGGGTGATGCGGTCGAGCCTCGCCGTGACTTCATCGAAAGCAACGCCCTGGCGGTTTCCAACCTGGACTTCTGATCCGGTGTAGCCCGCAAAAGCAAAAAGGCCAACGCATGCGTTGGCCTTTTTTATGGGTGAATATCACGCTTTATTGAAATGCTCCACGTGGAACATCTACCTTTTTAGCCACTGGATGCCGTCGCTACACTCTCCAGCCGGTACCCATACCCATAGATCGTCAACAGCTGCCAACCCCTATCGGCCGTGAGCCCCAATTTGTTGCGCAGTCGATAGATATGCGTATCAAGCGGGCGTGATGACACCATTTCTTCATGGGGCCAGAACCGCTCATACAGATACTCGCGGGACAACGGTCGCGCCAAGTTGGCGAACAGGCAGCTGGCCAGGCGGTATTCTCGCTCAGTCAGATTGATCGGTTTTCCAGCGCGAGTGACGGTCAATTCGGCATCGTCAAAGGTCAGGTCATTAAAACTCTGTACTTCATGGATTGCTGATTTTTGCAGGCCATGCCGACGTAGAACCGCCGTGACCCGAGCCTTCAGTTCGTTTGGGCGAAAAGGCTTGCTCACGTAGTCGTCGGCGCCGCTGTTCAATGCCGTGACAATGTCGCTCTCGGCATCACGGCTGGTCAGCATGATTACGGCCGGTGGTGAATCCATGTGTTCGCGGGTCCAGCGCAGCAATGCGATGCCGGTGATATCGGGCAACTGCCAGTCGAGTATCAACAGGTCAAAGGTTTCACGTCGTAATTGACGCAAGAGGTCTTCACCGCGCTCAAAACAATGCAGTGTCCAGGGCTGTTCGGCGGTGCCAGGGATTTGTCGCAGTGTCTGTTCAACCCGGCGCAACTCTGCGGGTTCGTCATCCAGTATTGCGACACGCATGGGTGGGTCCTTTCGTCTTGAAGAGTTCGGCAGCCGTCGGCCTGTCTATATTGAAGGCTCGTACTGCGTAGATGCCGGTCGGCGAATCTGAAGAATTGTGCTCAGATTCGATGACCCCTTGGATCTGTCGGTACGCTGGGCCCAGTAAGTGATTACCAAACGTTCACGATACCAATGTGGGAAAGATACCGACTCGAGACGGTAAGGAAAAGGATCAGCCGACGCGCGCGCTGTCGTAAACTCCTGTGGCCTGACAGTGGACGTCCAGTGCAATCCCCACCATGAATAACATCAATCAGGAAAACTTTTCCGCCGCGTCGAAAGTAAGCTTCACTGGCCTGAGCGCAGCGTCGTATCTCAGGCGTGCTTCGGCTTACGGCGAGCATCATAAGGAAGGGGAATCCAGGTCTATGCCATCGTCCATTACACGCCAACAACACAGGCACGCTGACTCATGATGCTCTGGGGCAAGGCTGAAAAACGTCAACCCACCCATGCCCAGCGCCTGTTCCATGGCCTGGTCCGAGAATGGTTATGGATCGGCTTACTGTTGCTGCCTATCACGGCCTACCTCTCCGTGAGTCCCGGCCTGGCCTTGAATAATCCTTTGTACGACAGCCTGCGTCGGCTGACACCGCTACCTGTGGACCCGCGCATCTTGCTGGTGACCATTGATGATCCTACCCTTAAAAAGCTTGGCCAGTGGCCCTGGCCTCGTAGCCTGCACGCTGACCTGATTGATCGCATTAGCGCCGCGCAACCTGCCGGTATTTTGTTCGACGTGATCTTCAGTGAGCCTGGCGACCCTGCCAATGACAAACGCCTGGCCGACGCGGTATGTAATGCCGGCAACGTATTGTTGCCTCTGGCGCGTGATGATGCTGCCACTCTGCCCGGTGCGCACCTGTTGCCATTGCTCAAGTGCGCCAAAGGCGTCGGGCACATCAATGTGGAGGCAGATAGCGACGGCGTGGTCCGCAGCGTATACATGCGCGAGGGACCGCCTGATGCGATGGTGCCGCAGCTGGTTTGGCTGGCCTATGCGATGAGCGGCGAGGCATCAGAGATGCCGGGAAGGGTTCAGGATTCGGCCACCCAGGACTGGCATCGTGAACATGCCGTCCGCATACCGTTTATTGAGTCCGGCACTCATTTTCCCAGCGTTTCATACGTCAGCGTACTCCAAGGCGAAGTGCCTCCCGAGCGCTTTCGCGACCGTCTGATTCTGGTTGGTGCAACGGCCTCGGGCATGGGCGAACGTTTTGTCATTCCGCCCTCCTCCACGGTAGGTACAACGGCGGGCCTGGAGATACAGGCCAATGTGCTCAACGGTTTGTTGCAAGGTCGTAGCATCGTGGACCTGTCCGGATGGTTGGCAGCGCTGATCGCCACCTCGCTTGTGGCTTCGCTATTGGGCCTGCTCCTCTTCCGCCCGCGCTACGCACTGTGGATGACCCTCGGATGCATGGTTACGGCATTGCTCGGCTCCTGGGCCCTCTTGCGGCTCGACTACTGGTGGTCGCCTGCTGCCTGTCTGATTGGCTTGCTGCTCAGTTATCTGATCTGGAACTGGCGTCGTCTCAGCGTGATCCTGGCCTACTTCGGCTGGGAATTGGCGCGGCTGGATAACGAACCCAAAGTCTTGCCCGAACGTCGTCGCGCACCCGCCAGCAAGGGCGACGTTTTGCAGGGCCGCATCTTTGCCCTCGAACAAGCCGTAAGCCGCACACGGGATACCCGGCGCTTTATGGCCGATGGGCTGGAATGTCTGCCGGTGGCAACGCTGATCACAGACACCCAGGGCAAGATTCTGCTGGCTAACCGGATTGCCCGTGATGTGTTCGGCAGTGATCTGGTCAACCAAAACCTGCTGGAGCAGTTGGTGGACCTGGGGTACCCGCCGCTGCACAACGGCGTGCGTCCAGCCCTTTCGGCGCTGGAGCTCGTTGAGTTTCGTGATATCCGTCAGCGCAGCCTGCGCATGGAGCTTGCTCCTTTGCTGCCCGCCGAAGGTGATGTTGCACTGGGTTGGCTGCTGAGCCTCACCGACCTTAGTAAAGAGCGCGAGGCGCAACAGCACCGCGAAACTATGTTGCGCTTTCTCTCCCATGACCTGCGTGCCCCGCACTCGGCGATCCTCGCATTGCTGGATGTGCATGGCGCAGATTCGCGGGTATTTGCCCAGATCGAGCAACAGGTGCGTCGCGCCTTGAGCCTGACTGAATCCTTTGTTCAGTTAGCGAAAGCCGAAGCCGACGGTTATCACTTTCAGCCGACCCTGTTCGCCATGCTGGTAATGGATGCCTTTGACCAGGTGGCGTTGATCGCCCAACTCAAGGGTATCCACTTGGTTCACGACCTGGATGAGGCCGACGAAGGGATGGTGTCAGCCGATCAATCGCTGCTCACCCGCGCACTGTTCAACGTGCTCGAGAATGCGATCAAGTACTCGGCGTCCGGTACCACCGTCAGGTTACGCCACAGCAGCGCGCAAGGCTGGTTGGAATGCCGTATCAGCGATCAGGGGCCGGGGATAGCCGCGCAGGACCTGCCGGAGCTGTTCAGCCAATACAAACGCTTCGATTCTGCCCAAGGCAGCGAGGGGCTGGGATTGGGGCTGACCATGGTCAAGGCAGTCGCGGAACGTCACGGTGGTCGTATCGTGTGTGAAAGCGTGTTGGGCAAAGGCACCACGTTCACCCTGCATATACCCTTGATTGAGAACGGCTAAAAATCACTTTTTCGCTGTGCATAAAAAACCGGTCACAAGGACCGGCTTTTTTATGCAGAAAAAACTTATGCACGTTTTTAGAGAATTTATAGGTTTATGAAATATGTAAACAAATCATCAAGTTAAGATGGAAAAAAACTGATTTTCCAACAAATGGTGCACAGGTTATCCACAGATGCTCACACCACTGGCGTATCCACCACAACCGGCTCTGGTGGTAGAGATCCCATGGCTCGCTGCTGCGCTTCATTCCAGGCCTGGGCGCGGTCATTCAGAGCGGCAATGGCGCGAGGGCCTTCGCCTTCGGCGTACATCGGTTCGCCAATTACGACGGTGATGGTGCCTTCGCGTTTGGCCCAGCCGGTTTTCGGCCAGAATTTTCCGGCGTTATGCGCGATCGGCAAGACCGGCAGGTTAGCGTTGACCGCCAGCGCCGTACCGCCCCGGGAGAACTTGCCCAGTGTGCCAAAAGGCACCCGCGTACCTTCGGGAAAGATCAGCACCCACACGCCGTCTTTAAGCAGCTCGTCGCCCTTCTTGGCCACATGCTTGAGCGCCGCTTTTGGGTTGTCACGGTCGATGGCGATCGGACGCAGCATGGCCATGGCCCAGCCGAAGAACGGCACATACAGCAGCTCGCGCTTGAGCACCTGGCTCAGGGGCGAGAAGTAGGCCGAGAGGAAGAACGTTTCCCAAGTGCTTTGGTGATTCGAGAGAATCACGCAGGGTTGGTCCGGGACGTTTTCGGCGCCCTTGATTTCGAACCGAATGTTCAGGAACACCTTGGTCAGCCACAACGCGCAGCGGCACCAATAGACATTGATAAAACGATATCGCGCCTTGAACGGCAGGAAGGGCGCAATAAAAAAGCTAAGGGTGCACCAGAGAAACGAACTGGTGCCCAGCAGCAGGTAAAAGAAAAAGGTTCTGATGGCCTGCAAGATCGACATGGCGGCGTTTACCGTTGCGGGACATTGCCCGCCTGTTGAAAAGCGCACTCCCGAACAATCCTTGGTCAGGAAGTCGAGGGCGACTAGTTGTTGATAAGTTCTGCGGCAACTGCCGCCAGATCGTCAAAAATCAAAGTGCCTACCGGCAGGTTTTTCGCCTGGGTCTTTTCGCCTTTCCCGGTTTTTACCAAAACTGGCTGAGAGTCGACGGCTTTGGCCGCCTCCAGGTCACCGAGGCTGTCGCCAACGAACCATATTCCCGCCAGTGGCACAGCGTAATGGGCGGCGATGGTTTTCAACATCCCCGGCTTGGGCTTGCGGCAATCGCAGCCTTCGTCGGGCCCGTGAGGGCAATACACCACCAGTCCCACCTCGCCGCCCTGTTCCGCCACCAACGTGCGCAAACGCGCATGCATGGCGTCCAGGGTCGCGATGTCGTAGTAACCGCGGGCAATGCCGGACTGGTTGGTGGCGATGGCCACCGTCCAGCCGGCTTTGCTCAACTGCGCGATGGCCTCGATCGAGCCGGGCAATGGAATCCACTCCGCCACCGACTTGATGTAAGCGTCGGAGTCGTAATTGATCACTCCGTCCCGATCGAGAATCAGCAGTTTCACCATGATCAGCTCAGCGTCGAAATGTCAGCGATGTTCACGAACAAACCGCGCAGACGCGCCAACATGGCGTAGCGGTTTTTCCGCACACCGGCGTCGTCGGCATTGATCATCACCGCTTCAAAGAACGCATCCACCGGCTCACGCAGAGTGGCCAGGCGCGCCAGGGCTTCGGCGTAGTTGCGTTCGGCGATCAGCGGTTTCACGGCGTTTTCTGCCTTGGCGATGGCTGAGTTCAGCGAGAACTCCTTGGCATCGGCGAACAAACCAGGATCGACGTCGGCGTTGCCCAGGCCTTCGGCCTTGCTCAGCAGGTTCGACACACGCTTGTTCACAGCTGCCAGTGCATCGGCTTCCGGCAGCTTGCGGAAGGCCTGCACGGCTTGTACGCGCTGATCGAAGTCCAGTGCCGAACCCGGTTGCAGGGCGCGTACCGACAGGTAGACAGAAACGTCCACGCCTTCGTCTTCATAACGCGCTCGCAGGCGGTCGAACACGAACTCCAGCACCTGCTCGGCCAGGCCGGCCTGCTTGACCTTGGCACCGAACTGGCCCACGGCGAACACCACGGCCTGGGTCAGGTCGAGGTCGAGCTTTTTGTCGATCAGGATACGCAGCACGCCCAAGGCCGCACGGCGCAGGGCATACGGGTCTTTGCTACCGGTAGGCAGCATGCCGATACCGAAGATGCCGACCAGCGTGTCCAGCTTGTCGGCGATGGCCACCGCAGCACCGGTCAGGGTGGTGGGCAGTTCGGCACCGGCACCGCGCGGCATGTATTGCTCGTTCAGCGCCAGGGCTACGTCGTTTGCTTCGCCGTCGTTGAGGGCGTAGTAGTAGCCGGCCACGCCTTGCATCTCAGGGAACTCGCCGACCATTTCAGTGGCCAGGTCGCACTTGGACAGCAACCCGGCACGCGCGGCCGAGGCGGCGTCGCCGCCAATGCGTGGGGCAATGTAGGCTGCCAGCTTGGAAACGCGCACGGCTTTGTCGTAGACGCTGCCGAGTTTTTCCTGGAACACCACGTTTTGCAGGCGCAGGTTGAAGTCTTCGAGCTTCTGCTTCTTGTCTTGCTTGAAGAAGAACTCGGCGTCGGTCAGGCGCGGGCGAACGACTTTTTCGTTACCGGCGATGATTTGCTGCGGGTCCTTGCTTTCGATGTTGGCCACGGTGATAAAGCGCGGCAGCAACTTACCGTCCACGTCCAGCAGGCAGAAGTACTTCTGGTTGTCCTGCATGGTGGTGATCAGTGCTTCTTGAGGCACGTCGAGGAAGCGCTCTTCGAACGAGCACACCAGCGGCACAGGCCATTCAACCAGTGCAGTCACCTCGTCGAGCAGGCTTGGCGGCACGATGGCGGTGCCTTCCTGCAGACGGGCCAGTTCTTCGGTGCGTTTGCTGATCAGCTCACGACGCTCATTGGCATCGGCCAATACGTAAGCGGCGCGCAGGTCGTTGAGGTAGTTGGCCGGCGACGTGATGCGCACGGCTTGCGGGTGGTGGAAGCGGTGGCCACGGGAGTCGCGACCGGCCTTCTGGGCGAGGATAGTGCAATCGATGACCTGGTCACCGAGCAGCATCACCAGCCACTGGGTCGGGCGGACGAACTCTTCCTTGCGAGCCCCCCAGCGCATGCGCTTAGGGATCGGCAGGTCATTGAGGGAGTCTTCGATGATCGTCGGCAGCAGGCTGGCAGTCGGCTTGCCGGTGATGACCTGGCTGAAACGCAGTTTCGGGCCGCTCTGGTCGATCTCGCTCAGCTCTACGCCGCACTTCTTGGCAAAACCAAGGGCGGCCTGGGTCGGGTTGCCTTCGGCGTCGAACGCGGCCTGACGCGGTGGGCCGTCAAGGTTGATGCTGCGGTCCGGTTGCTGGGTTTCCAGCGCCGTCAGGAGCACCGCCAGGCGACGCGGCGCGGCGAAAACTTTCTTGGCTTCAAACTTCAGGCCAGCGGTGTGCAAGCCTTTTTCGATACCGGCCAGGAACGCATCGGCCAGGGTATTGAGCGCCTTGGGTGGCAACTCTTCGGTGCCCAGTTCAACCAGGAAATCTTGAGCACTCATTGTGCAGCCTCCAGCTTAGCCAACACTTCATCACGCAGGTCGGGGGTCGCCATCGGGAAGCCCAGCTTGGCGCGAGCCAGCAGGTAGGCTTGGGCGACGGAACGCGCCAGTGTGCGCACACGCAGGATGTATTGCTGACGCGCGGTCACCGAGATGGCGCGGCGGGCGTCCAGCAGGTTGAAGGTATGGGACGCCTTCAACACCATTTCGTAGCTCGGCAACGGCAGCGGCTGGTCGAGTTCGATCAGGCGCTTGGCTTCGCTTTCATAGAAGTCGAACAGCTCGAACAGCTTGTCGACGTTGGCGTGTTCGAAGTTGTAGGTCGATTGCTCCACCTCGTTCTGGTGGAACACATCGCCGTAGGTCACTTTGCCGAACGGGCCGTCCGCCCATACCAGGTCGTAGACCGAATCCACGCCTTGCAGGTACATGGCCAGGCGCTCGAGGCCGTAGGTGATCTCGCCGGTCACCGGGTAGCACTCGATGCCGCCCGCTTGCTGGAAGTAGGTGAACTGCGTGACTTCCATGCCGTTGAGCCAGACTTCCCAGCCCAGACCCCAGGCGCCCAGGGTTGGCGACTCCCAGTTGTCTTCGACAAAACGGATGTCGTGGACCAGCGGGTCCAGGCCGACATGCTTGAGCGAGCCCAGGTACAGTTCCTGGAAGTTGTCCGGGTTCGGCTTCAATACCACCTGGAACTGGTAGTAGTGCTGCAGACGGTTCGGGTTCTCGCCGTAGCGGCCGTCAGTCGGGCGACGACTGGGCTGCACATAAGCGGCGTTCCAGGTTTCCGGGCCGATGGCCCGCAGGAATGTTGCGGTGTGGAAAGTGCCGGCGCCTACTTCCATATCGTAGGGCTGAAGTACCACACAACCTTGCTCGGCCCAGTATTGCTGGAGGGCGAGGATCAAGTCTTGGAAGGTACGCACGGCTGGCGTAGGCTGGCTCACAAAATTCACCTGTTACTTGGGCTGCGATTTAAAGAGCGGGAGTATACCCGATTCGGCCGCGCCACCATCCCCTGGAGCCTTATGCCACGCTGCTTTTGGTGTTCTGAAGATCCGCTGTACATGGCTTATCACGATCAGGAGTGGGGAACGCCGTTGCGCGATGCGCAGGGTTTGTTCGAGTTGCTTTTACTCGAAGGGTTCCAGGGGGGCCTGTCCTGGATCACCGTTTTACGCAAACGCGAGCATTATCGAAAGGTCTTGTTTGGCTTTGATGCCAGGCGCCTGGCGCAACTGACCGATGCTGAAATCGACGCGTTGATGCTCGACCCCGGCATCGTGCGCAACCGTCTCAAGCTCAACGCGACCCGGCGCAACGCCGCAGCCTGGCTAGCCCTTGAGGATCCGGCAGGCATGCTCTGGTCGTTTGTCGGTGGCGTGCCCAAGGTCAATCACTTCAAGGATCGCAGCGAAGTCCCGGCGATTACGCCCGAGGCTGAAGCGATGAGCAAAGCCCTGAAAAAAGCCGGCTTCACCTTCGTCGGGCCGACCATCTGCTACGCGTTCATGCAGGCCTCTGGCATGGTCATGGACCACACTCAGGACTGCGACCGTTACGCGGACCTGGCCAACGCCGGTTAGAATGCGCGCTTTGCGCATCACATACGATCAGGAGTGACCTGTGGAAAAGTTTAAAGGCGCCTTGCTGGTGGGCGCTCTTCGGTTGTTTGCCCTGCTGCCTTGGCGCGCAGTGCAAGCCGTGGGTTCGGCCATCGGCTGGATCATGTGGAAAACCCCCAACCGTTCCCGCGAGACGGTGCGGATCAACCTTTCCAAGTGTTTTCCGGACATGGACCCGGCCGAGCGCGAGCGCCTCGTCGGCCGCAGCCTGATGGACATCGGCAAGTCCCTGACCGAGAGCGCCTGCGCCTGGATCTGGCCGGCCCAGCGCTCCATCGACCTGGTGCGTGAGGTCGAAGGCCTGCACGTGCTGCACGAGGCCCTGGCTTCGGGCAAAGGCGTGGTTGGCATCACCAGTCACCTGGGTAACTGGGAAGTGTTGAACCATTTCTATTGCAACCAGTGCAAACCGATCATTTTTTATCGTCCGCCCAAGCTCAAGGCGGTGGATGAGTTGCTGCGCAAGCAGCGCGTGCAGTTGGGCAACCGCGTGGCGGCGTCGACCAAGGAAGGCATCCTCAGCGTCATCAAGGAAGTGCGCAAAGGCGGTCAGGTGGGCATCCCCGCTGACCCGGAACCGGCTGAATCCGCCGGGATCTTCGTGCCGTTCTTCGCCACCCAGGCTCTTACCAGCAAGTTCGTACCGAACATGCTCGCCGGCCACAAGGCGGTCGGCGTATTCCTGCACGCCCTGCGGCTGCCGGACGGCTCGGGCTACAAAGTGATCCTGGAAGCGGCGCCGGAAGATATGTACAGCACCGACACCGCCACTTCCTGCGCGGCGATGAGCAAAGTGGTGGAGCGCTATGTCGGCGCCTACCCGAGCCAGTACATGTGGAGCATGAAGCGCTTCAAGAAACGTCCGCCGGGTGAGGAGCGGTGGTACTGAGTTATCGCTGACCGACAGGCGTTACAAAACAATGTGGGAGCGAGCACGCCCCCCACATTGTTTAATCGCCCTTCAGCCTTGACGGTCGAGTTTCTTCAGGAACACCGTCATTTCTTTCTCGGCCTGCTTGTCGCCATGGGCTTGCGCCGCTTCGATGCCCTTCTCCCATGCCAGCCGCGCAGCCGCTTGATCGCCAAGCCCTGCCTGCGCCTTGCCCAACAACTTCCACGCCGCCGAATACTTCGGATCGAACTCGACACACTTGTGCAAATGCTCCGCCGCCTTGGCATTGTCCTTCAGGTCCAGATAACCCTTGCCCAAGCCAAAGCGCAGCAATGAGTTATCCACACCTTTGGCGAGCATTTTTTCCAGGGATTCGAGCATTTCAAACACCCCGTTTAATCAGAAGAAGCTCAGCCCCACGTGGAACAATTTCTCCACGTCGCGGATATGTTTTTTATCCACCAGAAACAGGATCACATGGTCTCCGGTGGCGATCATCGTGTCGTCGTGGGCGATGATCACTTCCTCATCGCGAATGATCGCGCCGATGGTCGTGCCAGGTGGCAGACCGATATCGCGAATGGCCTTGCCGATCACCTTGCTCGATTTTTCATCACCGTGGGCAATCGCTTCGATCGCTTCCGCCGCACCCCGGCGCAGTGAGTGCACGCTGACGATATCGCCACGGCGTACGTGGGCGAGCAAGGTGCCGATGGTCGCCAGTTGCGGGCTGATAGCGATGTCGATATCGCCGCCCTGGATCAGGTCGACATAGGCCGGATTGTTAATGATCGTCATCACCTTCTTCGCCCCCAGCCGCTTGGCCAATAGTGAAGACATGATGTTGGCTTCGTCATCGTTGGTCAGCGCCAGGAAGATATCGGCGTCGGCGATATTTTCTTCCATCAACAGGTCGCGGTCCGAGGCGCTGCCTTGCAAGACGACAGTGCTGTCCAAGGTATCGGACAAATGCCGGCATCGCGCGGGGCTCATCTCGATGATCTTCACCTGGTAGCGGCTTTCGATTGCCTCGGCCAGGCGCTCGCCGATTTGCCCACCGCCGGCGATGACGATGCGTTTGTAGTTCTCGTCGAGCCGACGCATTTCGCTCATCACTGCGCGAATATTCGCCTTGGCGGCGATGAAAAATACTTCGTCGTCGGCTTCGATGACCGTATCGCCCTGGGGCAGGATCGGTCGGTCACGTCGGAAAATCGCCGCGACGCGGGTTTGCACATTCGGCATGTGCTCGCGCAGCTGGCGCAATTGCTGGCCCACCAGCGGGCCGCCGTAGTACGCCTTCACCGCCACCAGTTGCGCCTTGCCACCGGCAAAGTCGATCACCTGCAAGGCGCCGGGAATTTCAATCAGGCGCTTGATGTAGTGGGTCACCACCTGTTCCGGGCTGATCAGCACATCGACCGGGATCGCATCGTTGTCGAACAGGCCGGCGCGGGTCAGGTAAGCGGCTTCACGCACCCGGGCGATCTTGGTGGGGGTATGAAACAGGGTGTGGGCGACCTGGCAGGCGACCATGTTGGTTTCGTCGCTGTTGGTCACGGCCACCAGCATGTCGGCGTCGTCGGCACCGGCCTGGCGCAACACCGTCGGGAACGATGCGCGGCCCTGTACGGTGCGGATGTCCAGGCGGTCACCGAGGTTGCGCAGACGCTCGCTGTCGGTGTCGACCACGGTGATGTCGTTGGCTTCGCTGGCCAAGTGCTCGGCCAGTGTGCCGCCCACCTGCCCTGCTCCAAGGATGATGATTTTCAACCGGTCACTCCCTTAAAACCATTCAGCCGCGTGCGGCGGCGATCTTGATCAGTTTGGCGTAGTAAAAGCCATCATGCCCGCCTTCCTGCGCCAGCAATTGGCGGCCGTGTGGCTGTTTGATGCCGGCGGCCGTGGCGAGATCCAGTTCTCGCGCACCGCTGGTGCGGGAGAGGAAGGCTTCGATTACCTCGGTATTTTCGGTAGGCAGCGTGGAGCATGTGGCGTAGAGCAGGATGCCGCCGACTTCCAGGGTCGGCCACATTGCGTCCAGCAACTCGCCTTGGAGCACCGCCAGTGCGGCGATGTCGTCGGGTTGGCGGGTCAGCTTGATGTCCGGGTGGCGGCGGATCACGCCGGTGGCCGAGCATGGTGCGTCGAGCAGGATGCGCTGGAACGGTTTGCCGTCCCACCACGTGGCGGTGTCGCGGCCGTCGGCGGCGATCAGGTCGGCGCTCAGGCCCAGGCGCGCGAGGTTTTCCCGCACGCGCACCAGGCGCTTGGCCTCCAGATCGACAGCGACTACGCCAGCCAGGTCTTTTTCGACTTCCAGGATGTGACATGTCTTACCGCCCGGGGCGCAGCAGGCGTCCAGGACACGCTGGCCTGGTGCCAGATCGAGCAACTCGGCGGCCAGTTGCGCGGCTTCGTCCTGCACGCTGATCCAACCGTCGGCGAAGCCCGGCAGGCTGCGCACGTCGGTGGCGACTTCGAGCACGATGCCGTCGCCGCTGTACACGCAAGGCGTGGCGTTGATGCCGGCGGCTGTCAGCAAGTGCAGATACGCATCACGGCTGTGATGGCGGCGGTTGACCCGCAGAATCATCGGCGGGTGGGCATTGTTGGCTGCGCAAATGGCTTCCCATTGCTCGGGCCAGAAGGCCTTGAGGGATTTTTGCAGCCAGCGCGGGTGTGCGGTACGCACCACCGGGTCATGTTCCAGCTCGGCCAACAGCGCTTCGCTTTCACGCTGGGCGCGGCGCAGTACAGCGTTGAGCAGCGCCTTGGCCCAGGGTTTTTTCAGCTTGTCGGCACACCCGACGGTTTCGCCAATGGCCGCGTGGGCGGGCACGCGGGTGTAGAGCAACTGATAAAGGCCGACCAATAACAGCGCTTCGACGTCTGCGTCCGCGGCCTTGAACGGTTTTTGCAGCAGTTTGGTCGCCAACGCCGACAACCGAGGTTGCCAACGGGCGGTACCGAACGCCAGGTCCTGAGTGAAACCACGGTCGCGGTCTTCGACCTTATCCAGCTGCGTGGGCAGCGAACTGTTCAGCGATGCCTTGCCGTTGAGTACGGCGACGAGGGCCTTGGCGGCGGCCAGACGTGGGTTCATTGAGCGGCCATCCCGAGTACAGTGCCCAGGGCAAATTTCTCACGGCGGCTGTTGAACAAATCGCTGAAGTTCAGCGCTTTGCCGCCGGGCAATTGCAGACGGGTCAGGCACAGCGCCTGTTCACCGCAGGCCACCAACAGGCCGTCTTTGCTGGCGCCGATGATTTCACCGGGTGCGCCTTTGCCGTCGGCCAAAGTCGCGGCCAGTACCTTCAAGGCTTCGCCGTTGAGGGTGCTGTGGCAGACCGGCCAAGGGTTGAAGGCTCGCACCAGGCGCTCCAGCTCTACGGCCGGACGGCTCCAGTCGATGCGCGCTTCGTCTTTATTCAGTTTGTGGGCGTAGGTGGCCAGGCTGTCGTCCTGCACTTCGCCCTCCAGGGTGCCGGCAGCGAGACCGGCGATGGCCTGGATCACGGCAGGTGGGCCCATTTCGGCGAGGCGGTCGTGCAGGCTGCCGCCGGTGTCTTCGGCGGTGATCGGGGTGATGACTTTGAGCAGCATCGGGCCGGTGTCCAGACCCGCCTCCATGCGCATTACGGTCACACCGCTCTGGCTGTCGCCCGCTTCCACGGCGCGCTGGATCGGCGCCGCACCGCGCCAGCGTGGCAACAACGAGGCGTGGCTGTTGATGCAACCCAGGCGTGGGATGTCCAGCACCGCTTGCGGCAGGATCAAGCCGTAGGCCACCACCACCAGCAGGTCTGGCTTGAGCGCGTTCAGTTCGGCCTGGGCCTCGGCGTTGCGCAGGGTCGGTGGCTGCAACACGGGAATGGTGTGCTCCAGGGCCAGTTGCTTGACCGGGCTGGGCATCAGTTTTTGCCCGCGACCGGCCGGGCGATCCGGCTGGGTGTACACCGCGACGACGTCATAAGGGCTGGCGAGCAGGGCCTTGAGGTGTTCGGCCGCGAATTCAGGAGTGCCGGCAAAAACAATGCGCAATGGCTCGGTCATGGGAGTTCTCGGTTAAAAGCAGTCACAAAAGAAAAAGGCTTGCCGTAGCAAGCCTTTGGAAGAAGGGCATCAAGCTTGCTGGCGATGCTTTTTTTCCAGCTTCTTCTTGATCCGGTCGCGCTTGAGCGTGGACAGGTAATCGACAAACAGTTTGCCGTTGAGGTGATCGCATTCGTGCTGGATGCACACCGCCAGCAGGCCTTCGGCAATCAGCTCGAACGGCTTGCCATCGCGGTCCAGCGCCTTGATCTTCACGCGCAGCGGGCGCTCGACGTTTTCGTAGAACTCCGGCACCGACAGGCAGCCTTCCTGGTACTCGCCCATCTCTTCGGTCAGCGGTTCGAACTCGGGGTTGATGTACACCCGGGGTTCGCTGCGATCTTCAGACAGGTCCATGACCACGACACGCAGGTGCACGTTGACCTGTGTCGCGGCCAGGCCGATGCCCGGGGCTTCATACATTGTTTCAAACATGTCATCGACCAACTGACGAACCTTGTCGTCCACTACGGCCACCGGTTTGGCGATCGTGCGCAGGCGCGAGTCGGGGAATTCGAGGATGTTCAAAATAGCCATAAGCGTAATTGCTGCACATGTGAGGTAGAGGCAAATCGGCGGTGGGATGGACCCACACGGCCGGTGTGAAACGTCCTAAAGCCGCGAAGGCCGTGGCATTTCACGCGAACGCACATAATAAAGGAGATTCACCCCATGAGGAAATCGCTACTCGTCTTGCTGCTGTGGGCCCCGTTCGCCATGGCCCTGCTGCCGCCGCCCGTACAGCGCGTGGATCAACCCACTCAACAGGCCATCCAGCGCTTCCTGCTGCATAACCGCATTCTCGATTCGCCCCAGGACCTGGACACCGCACCCTACATTGTTGCCGCAAGTACCGGTCGCGTACTGGGCGCCAATGGCGAGCGCGTTTACGCAAGGGGCAATCTGGACCCGACTCAGCCCAGCTATGGGATTTTTCGTCGCGGCAGGCTCTACACCGACCCCCACAGCGGCGAGCTGCTGGGGCTCAACGCCGACGAGATCGGCACCGCGCGCTTTGTCACCGCCGGCGATCTCAGCACGCTGGCGGTGCAGCGCGTGACCCAGGAGGTGCGCCCCGGCGACCGCTTGCTCAGTGCCGCCGCTCCCCATGGGGTGGCCACTGTGCAACCTGCGCAGTCTGTGCCGTTTATCCAGGGGCACATTATCGATATCCCCAAGGGCATCACACAGATCGGCGTACTCGACGCCATCACCCTGAACAAAGGTCGCCGCGACGGGTTGGCCGAAGGCCAGTTGCTCAGTGTGATCAAAACCGGCGCCTGCGTGCGCGACACCCTTACCGGCGCCCTTGTGCAGCTTCCCGACGAGCGCGCGGGCACCCTGCTGGTGTTTCGCACCTTTGAAAAGCTCAGTTACGCCCTCGTACTCAGCGCGTCGCATCCGCTGGCGGTAATGGACCGTTTTGAGACTGCCCTTCAAACGCAATAAATAGCCGGCTAAATAAGTTACCAACAGAGTTATCCACAGCTTGTTCCGATCAAGGATGATCCCGATGTATCCGACAAACCGCCATGAAATATCCCCGTCAGAACTGGAAGCACGGCTACGCTTGCACAGGCTGCCGGAAGTAGGCACGAAGCGCTTTCGCGTGTTGATCGAAGCGTTCGGCAGCGCATCAAAAGCCATCAGCGCCCCGGCCAGTGCCTGGCGCTCCCTGGGCTTACCGGCCATCAGTGCCGATGCCCGACGCAGCGCTGAAATACGCGACGGAGCCAGCGACGCATTAGCCTGGCTGGCGCGTCCGGCCCAGCATTTGTTGATGTGGGACCAGCCTGAGTACCCGGCACTGCTGGCGCAGATCGACGATGCACCGCCGCTGTTATTCGTCGCCGGCGACCCCGCCATCCTCGAAAAACCGCAACTGGCGGTGGTCGGCAGCCGGCGCGCCTCGCGCCCCGGCATGGACACCGCCGCCGCGTTTTCCCGCAGCCTGGCGAGTGCCGGTTTTGTCATCACCAGTGGCTTGGCCCTGGGTATTGACGGCGCTGCGCACCAAGCGGCATTGGATGTGGGTGGACATACAATCGGCGTGCTCGGCACCGGGCTTGAAAATTTTTATCCACAGCGCCATCGGCGGCTCGCAGCGGCGATGATTGCCCAAGGCAGCGCGGTGGTTTCCGAGTTCCCGCTGGACGCCGTGCCCCAAGCGGGCAATTTCCCCCGACGCAATCGCATTATCAGCGGCCTGTCGCTGGGCGTGCTGGTGGTGGAGGCCAGTATCGCCAGCGGTTCGTTGATCACCGCAAAACTCGCCGCCGAGCAAGGGCGTGAGGTGTATGCGATCCCAGGTTCCATTCATCATCCCGGCGCCAAAGGCTGTCACCAGTTGATTCGTGAAGGCGCGACCCTGGTGCAAACCATCGAGGACATTCTTGAGGGACTGCGCGGTTGGCAGGCATTGTCGCGCCAAACGCCGATGCCGGTGGTGCACCCGCTGGTGACGCTGCTGCATGCGGCGCCCCATACCAGTGAAGCCCTGGCGATTGCCAGCGGGCGACCGTTGTCCCAAGTGTTGGCAACCCTCACGGAGTTGGAGCTTGAGGGCCAGGTGATCTGCGAAAACGGGCGCTGGCTTGCGCGCGGTCCGCTTTCGTAGCAGCCAGGTTTATTGGAACTAGGTTTTGTAACGAAGATCGGTAAACTGCCCAGAGCTTTAGTCTGGAGAGTAAACAATGGTCAACAGGTGGCGTGTGCTGGAAGCCGCACGAGAAATTCGCGCAGGCGCGGTGATTGCCTATCCAACCGAGGCAGTGTGGGGCCTGGGCTGCGACCCTTGGAACGAAGAAGCGGTGGACCGGCTGCTGGCGATCAAGAACCGCTCGGTGGACAAGGGGCTGATCCTGGTGGCCGACAATATTCGTCAGTTCGACTTTCTGTTCGAGGACTTCCCGGATACCTGGATCGAACGCATGGCGAGCACCTGGCCGGGGCCGAATACCTGGCTGGTGCCTCACCAGGATTTGCTGCCGGAATGGGTGACCGGCGTGCATGACACGGTGGCGCTGCGGGTCAGCGATCACCCGTTGGTACGGGATTTGTGTTCACTGGTGGGGCCGTTGATTTCCACCTCGGCCAACCCTCAGGGCCGTCCGGCTGCGCGCACGCGGATTCGCGTAGAGCAGTATTTCCGTGGCCAAGTGGACTTGGTCCTGGGCGGCGCCTTGGGTGGACGCAAGAACCCAAGCCTGATCCGCGATCTGGTGACAGGTGATGTGGTGCGTCCGTCCTGAGACCGAGGCGTGCCCTTCGCCAGCAAGCCCGCACATTTTGATCGAGTGGTCACACCAGGGGCACCGATCAAAAAATGTGCGGGCTTGCTTGCGACAAGGGCCTCACAGCCCCTATAAGTCCATCGCCTTACGGCAGCAAAATCGTCGACCCGGTGGTGCGTCGCCCCGACAACTCGGTCTGCGCCTTCGCCGCATCCGCCAGCGCATACCGTTGGTTGATATCAATGCGCACCTTGCCGCTTTTGATCATCGAAAACAGATCATCCGCCATCGCCTGCAAGTTCGCCGCATTGTTGGCGTAGGTCGCCAGGGTCGGCCGGGTCACGTACAGCGAACCCTTCGCCGACAGAATCCCCAGGTTCACGCCGTCCACTGCGCCCGACGCATTCCCGAAACTCACCACCAGCCCACGGGGCGCGGTGCTGTCCAGCGACGTGAGCCACGTGTCCTTGCCGACGCCGTCATACACGACCGGGCACTTTTTACCGTCGGTCAGTTCCAGTACGCGCTGCGCGACGTTTTCCTTGCTGTAGTCGATGGTTTCCCACGCACCGAGGGCTTTGGCTATGGCGGCTTTTTCCGGCGAACTCACGGTGCCGATCAACTTCACGCCCAACGCCTTGGCCCACTGGCAGGCCAGGGAGCCGACGCCACCGGCTGCCGCGTGGAACAGGATGGTTTCGCCCCCCTTCAACTCATAGGTCTGGCGCAGCAGGTACTGCACGGTCAGGCCCTTGAGCATGGCGCCGGCTGCTTGTTCGAAGCTGATCTCATCGGGCAGGTGCACCAGATTGGCGGCGGGCAGTACGTGCAGTTCGCTGTACGCGCCCAGCGGGCCGCTGCCGTAGGCCACGCGGTCGCCGACTTTGAATTGGCTGACGTCACTGCCGACGGCATCCACCACCCCGGCGCCTTCCGCGCCCAGCCCGGATGGCAAGGCGGGCGGTGCGTACAGGCCGCTGCGGAAATAGGTGTCGATAAAGTTCAGGCCGATGGCCTCGTTACGCACTCGAACCTGCTGCGGGCCCGGCTCCGCCGGCGTGTAGTCCACGTAGTCAAGAACGTCGGGGCCACCATGGACACTGAACTGGATACGTTTGGCCATCTGCACTTCTCCTGGGTTCGAATTCGCGTAGCCCCCTATCGGACTCCTAAGCTTGATCCTCGTCAACTGCGGTGAACCTGAGTGCAGTGGTATCCTGTGCGCCCATTTGCCGCCGAGGCCCCATGGCCTTGCGCAGCGCTGCCCGATTCAAGGTGATGTCATGACTACCCGCACCGAGGCTGTCAAAGCCTACCTGCTCGACCTGCAAGACCGCATTTGCAGCGCTCTGGAAACCTTCGAGACGGACACTCGCTTTATCGAAGATGCCTGGACCCGGCCTGCCGGCGGCGGCGGTCGCACCCGTGTGATCGCAAACGGTGCGGTGATCGAAAAAGGCGGCGTTAACTTTTCCCACGTGTTCGGCAGCGGCCTGCCGCCGTCCGCCAGTGCGCATCGCCCGGAGCTGGCCGGCCGGGGGTTTGAAGCCCTCGGCGTGTCCCTGGTGATTCATCCGCATAACCCCCATGTACCGACGTCCCACGCCAACGTACGATTTTTCATCGCCGAAAAAGAAGGCGAAGAGTCTGTATGGTGGTTCGGTGGCGGCTTTGACCTCACGCCCTACTACGGCAATGAAGAAGACTGCATCCACTGGCACCGCGTGGCCGAGCAGGCCTGTGCGCCCTTCGGCCCTGACGTCTACTCGCGCTACAAGGCCTGGTGCGACACCTACTTCCACATCAAGCACCGTAACGAGCCGCGCGGTATCGGCGGTCTGTTCTTCGATGACTTGAACGAGTGGGACTTCGACACCTGTTTCGCCTTCATCCGCGCCATCGGCGACGCCTATATCGACGCGTATCTGCCGATCGTGCAGCGCCGCAAGGCCATGGCGTACACCGAGCAGCAGCGCGAATTCCAGGAATTCCGCCGAGGCCGCTACGTCGAGTTCAACCTGGTCTACGACCGCGGCACCCTGTTCGGCCTGCAGTCGGGCGGGCGTACCGAGTCGATTCTGATGTCGCTGCCACCCCAAGTGCGCTGGAGCTACGACTGGAAAGCCGAAGCCGGCACCGACGAAGCGCGCCTGACCGATTACTTCCTGCAAGACCGTGACTGGCTTGGCGTAGCTGCGCCAGAGGCGGCGGTCTGATGGATCATTACGTCGTCTTCGGCAACCCTATCGGCCACAGCAAGTCGCCATTGATCCACCGCTTGTTCGCCGAGCAGACCGGTGAACAGTTGGACTACAGCACCTTACTCGCGCCGCTGGAGGGCTTTACCGACTGTGCCCGCGAGTTCTTTCAGCACGGCCGTGGCGCCAACGTCACCGTACCCTTCAAGGAAGACGCCTACCGCCTGGCCGACAGCCTCACCGAGCGCGCCCAGCGCGCTGGCGCGGTGAACACCCTGAGCAAGCTGGGCGATGGCACGTTGCTCGGTGATAACACCGATGGTGCTGGCCTGGTGCGGGACCTGACGGTGAACGCCGGGTTGAACCTGCAAGGCAAACGCATTCTGCTGCTGGGCGCCGGTGGCGCGGTGCGCGGGGTACTGGAGCCGTTGCTGGCGGAGCGACCAGCTTCGTTGATTATCGCCAATCGCACGGTAGAAAAAGCCGAAATGCTCGCCGAGCTGTTCGACGATCTGGGCCCTGTGTCTGCCAGTGGTTTCGACTGGCTGCGTGAGCCGGTGGACGTGATCATCAATGCTACGTCCGCCAGCCTGTCAGGCGACGTACCGCCGATCGCCGGCAGCTTGATCGAACCGGGCAAGACGTTTTGCTACGACATGATGTATGCCAAGGCGCCGACGGCGTTCTGCCGCTGGGCGACTGAACAGGGCGCCGCCGTGGCGATGGACGGGCTGGGCATGCTGGTTGAGCAGGCGGCCGAAGCGTTCTTCCTGTGGCGCGGCGTGCGTCCGGATTCGGCGCCGGTGTTGGCTGAACTGCGTCGACAGTTGGCGTCTGCGTAAATCCCGCCGCGTCAGCGCTGTTCAGTCTTCAAAGTGGATGGGGCATTTTTCGGCCCCCTCCAGCTTCCTCAATTCCTCAACCACCTGCGGCCTGGCTCGGCGCAACGTCAGGCTACGCCCCAGCCCTCTTAACCGCCGCGCCTCCTGATGCAGCATCTCCACCCCGGAATAGTCGATAAAATTGATCTGCTGCGCCTCGATCACTACCCGCTGGCCCTGCAAGCTTTGCAGGCGCACTTGCAGGTAATGGCTGGCGCCGAAAAAGATCGAGCCACCCACGCGCAATACATCGTCCTCACCGTCGCGCCATTGCTGCACGCGAGGTTGTGAGGTGCGCTTGAGGTAGAAAAACAGCGAGGCCAGCACGCCCGCGTAGATCGCGGTTTGCAACTCCAGCAGCAACGTCGCGACGCAGGTCAGGCTCATCACCACGAACTCCGCACGGCTGACCCTGAACAAGGCACGCACGCCGCGATGATCCACCAGGCCCCAGCAAATCAGCAGAATGCTCGCGGCCATGCTCGGGATTGGAATATGCGCGATCAGCGCCGCGCCGAACAACGCAAACAGTGCTACCCAGAGCGCGGAGAACACCCCGGCCAATGGCGAACAGGCGCCGGCCTCGTAGCTCAGGCCTGAGCGGGTGAAGGAGCCGGCCGACAAGTAACCGGAAAAAAATCCACCGACGATGTTGGACAAGCCCTGCGCACGCACTTCCTGATTCGCATCGAGCAGTTGTTGCGAACGCGCCGAAAGTGAGCGGGCAATCGACAGGCTGGTCACCAACCCCAGCATGCCCAAGGCCACGGCGCTCGGCAGCAGACGCAGGATCATGTCCGGGTCCAGCGGTAAGGGGCTGAACGGCGGCAGTTTGCCGATAAACGCGCTGACCAACGCCACGTGCCCGAACATCGCCGGCCACAGCCAAACCGCCAGGCTGCCGCACGCCAGGGCGATCAACAGGGTCGGCCAACGTGGCACCCGATACTTGAGCAATGCGCCCACCAGTAAGGTGCCCAGGCCCAGCGTCAGCGAGGCGTGGTCCCACTCGCCGCCATGCTCGATCAATGCCATCAGGCTATTGATCGCCGTGGCCTGGCTCGGCAGGTCCAGCCCCAGCAGGTTCGGCAACTGCCCCAGGGCGATCACCACGGCGGCGCCCAGGGTGAAACCGAGCACCACCGAATGGGAGATGAAATTCACCAGCGCACCAAAGCGCAGCATGCCCAGCAGCCACTGGAACACCCCGGCGAGGAATGTCAGCAACAGGATCAGGGTGATGTAGTCCTTCGAGCCCGGCACGGCCAACGGACTGATGCTGGCGTAGAGCACAATGGAAATCGCCGCTGTTGGCCCACAGATCAGGTGCCACGACGAGCCCCACAGGCAGGCGATCAACACCGGGATGATCGCGGCGTACAGGCCGTATTCCGGTGGGAGCCCGGCGATCAGCGCGTAGGCAATCGACTGCGGCAAGGCGAGCACGGCGCCGCTGAGACCGACCATCGCGTCCCGCCCGACGCTGGCGCGGGTCTGGCGCGGTAGCCAACTGAGGAAAGGAAAGAGGGTGTGGCGGTTGGGCCGGGGCATCGCAGACTCGGATAAAAAGGCGTGTTGGGGGCAGGTTATCAGGTTGTGGCGAGCTTGCTTGCGCAGGCTGGCGCGAGCAAGCCCGCTCGCCACAGTAGGGTGATCTTGCAGGCGCGCGTTTTAGAGTTGGGCTTTGACCGCCGGCAACGCCTCTTTGCCATCCACGGTTTTCACGCCGTCGAGCCACTTATCCAGCACCGCCGGGTTGGCCTTGATCCACGCCTTTGCCGCATCGGCGTTGCTGACCTTTTTGTTGGCCACTTCGGCCATGATGCTGTTCTCCATCTCCTGGGTAAAACTCAGGTTGGTCAGCAGTTTTCCTACGTTCGGGCAGGCCTGTGCATAACCCTTGCGAGTCAGGGTGTAGACGCTGCCGGTGTCGCCGAAGTACTTCTCGCCACCTTTGAGGTAGTGCATCTTCAACTGCACGTTCATCGGGTGCGGCGTCCAGCCGAGGAAGGTGACGAAGCGTTGTTTCTTCACCGCCCGCGAGACTTCGGCAAGCATTGCCTGTTCGCTGGACTCGATCAGCTTCCACTGGCCGAGGTCGAAGTCGTTTTTCTTGATGATCTCCTGCAACGAAATGTTGGCCGGTGCGCCAGAGCCGATCCCGTAGATCTTCTTGTCGAACTTGTCGGCGAATTTATTCAGATCGGCGAAGTCATGCACACCCGCGTCCCATACATAGTCCGGTACGGCGAGGGTGAACTCGGTGCCGTCGAGGTTTTTCGCCAGTTGCACGACGTCGCCATTGGCCACGAATTTATCGTAGAAGCCCTGCTGCGCCGGCATCCAGTTGCCCATGAATACATCCACCTGGCCGTCCTTGAGCCCGCCAAAGGTGATCGGCACCGCCAGGGTGTCGACTTTGGCTTTGTAGCCCATGCCCGTCAGCAAAAAACCGGTGATGGCGTTGGTCGCGGCAATGTCACTCCAGCCGGGATCGGCCATTTTCACCGTTTCACACTTGGCGTCCGCGTACACATTGGCGCTGCTCAACGCCAGAATGCCCAGCATTACCGTTAACTTTTGCATGGCCTTCCCTCTGTGTTTATTGGTTTTGGCAGGGTTGTGGATAACGTGCCTTGCGCTCCAGGTCGTCGAGGTCGATATGGTTGCGCATGTATTGCTGACTGGCGTCCACCAGCGGCTGGTGATCCCAGCTCTTCAGCTTGCCTTGGGTCAGTGCCTCGAACACCAGGCGACGACGACGCTGGCTTGCGAGCACCTGTTGGTGAATCGCCGGAATGTCCCATTTGGCTCGCGCCTCGTTCAGGAAAGCCTCGAACAGCGCCCGATGCTGCGGCGATGCGCTGAGCTCTTGCTGCTCCCGAGGGTCGTTGCGTACATCGAACAGCAGGCAGGGATCGTCCTCGCTGTAGATAAATTTGTAGGCCCCCCGGCGAATCATCATCAGCGGGCCGACGGTGCCTTCGGCCATGTATTCGCCGAACACTTCGTCGTGGCCGCCCTGCCCTTGCAAGTGTGGCATCAGCGAGCGGCCATCGAGTGGCAGGCGCGGGTCCAACTGGCCGCCGGCCATTTCCACCAGGGTCGGCAGCAGGTCAGCGGTTGACACCGCGCTGGCGACGCGAGCCGCTGCGAACTGCCCCGGTGCACTGACCAGCAATGGCACGCGGGCGGCCATTTCAAACCAGTGCATTTTGTACCAGAGGCCACGCTCGCCGAGCATGTCGCCGTGGTCGCCGGAGAACACGATGATCGTATCGTCGGCCAGGCCGGTGTCCTCCAGGGTTTGCAGCAGCTTGCCGACGTTGCTGTCGATGTAACTGCACGCGCCGAAGTAGGCGCGGCGCGCATCGCGGATCTTATCCACCGGCAGCGGTTTGTCCCACAGGTCGTAGACCTTGAGCAGGCGCTTGGAATGCGGGTCCAGATCCGCTTGCGCAGGCGTTGCAGGCAAGGGAATGTCACTGTCGTCGTACAGGTCCCAGAACGGTTTGGGAATGGTGTATGGGTCGTGGGGATGGGTCATCGACACGGTCAGGCAGAACGGCTGGTCGCCGTCCTCGCGAATATGATCAAACAGGTACTGCTGGGCCTTGAACACCACCTCCTCGTCGAAATCCAGCTGGTTGGTGCGCACGCACGGTCCGGCCTGCAGTACCGATGACATGTTGTGGTACCAGGTGGGGCGTACGTCCGGTTCGTCCCAGTTCACCGCCCAGCCGTAGTCGGCGGGGTAGATGTCGCTGGTCAGGCGCTCTTCATAGCCGTGCAACTGGTCGGGGCCGCAAAAATGCATCTTGCCTGACAGCGCAGTACGGTAGCCGAGGCGTCGCAGGTAGTGGGCATAGGTCGGTACGTCGGCGGGGAAATCCGCCGCGTTGTCGTAGGCGCCGATCTTGCTCGGCAACTGGCCGCTGACCAGGGTAAAGCGCGACGGCGCGCACAGCGGGCTGTTGCAGTAGGCGGCGTCGAACACCACACCCTGTTCGGCAAGGCGGCTCAGGTTTGGCAGCTTGATCGGGGAAGGTCCGTAGAACGGCAGCATCGGCGCAGCCATTTGATCGGCCATGATAAAAAGAATGTTCTTGCGCTTCATGGGTTCTCGGCATTCCATAGGCGATGTTTATGCCAATGAGCATGCAGCCCATGGAAAACGGGGTAAAGCCCATGAAAAGCAATGTCTAGGATAAGTACCGCTTATGTATGAATCCCTCGGTAGTGTGTCCCTCGACCTGCTGCGCGCGTTCGAAGCGGCCGCACGCCATCGCAGCTTCACCGCGGCGGCCATGGAGTTGGGCACCACCCAGCCGGCGATCAGCCAGCAGATCAAGCGACTCGAGGAACAACTGGCTATTCGCCTGTTTGATCGCATCTACCGTGGCATTGAGCTGACCGACGCCGGCGCCCTGTTGTTCGAACACGCGCAAGGGGGATTGCAGGCCATCAACGCCGGCCTCAGCGCCATTACCCAACAAGACCAGCACGAAGTACTGCAAGTGGCCACCGACTTCGCGTTCGCCGCCTACTGGCTGATGCCGCGCCTGCACCGCTTCCACCAGGCCAACCCGCAGGTGGATGTGAGCCTGGTGACCAGCGAGCGCAACCACGCCACGCTGCGCAGTGACATCGACGTGGCTGTACTGTTTGGCGACGGCCGCTTCAAGCAAGGCGATAGCCTGTGGCTGTTCAACGAGGAAGTGTTCCCGGTGTGCAGCCCGCAATGGCTCCAGGCCCAGGCCACGCCGCTGACTGTACAAAATTTGCACGATTTTCCGTTGCTGCACCTGCGCCAGGAAAACAACAGCCAGTGGTTCGACTGGAGCGGCGTGTTTCGCGAATTGGGGATCGCCGTTGCGCCCACGCCCGGTCAATTGCGGTTCGATAACTACACGCTGCTTATCCAGGCCGCGATCGCCGGCCAGGGCGTCGCCATCGGCTGGCGCCACCTGGTGGACAACCTGCTGGAGCAGAACTGGCTGTGCCGGCCGTTCGGCGAAACGGTGATGTCACGGTTCGGTTATTACGTGGTGCAGCCCCAACGCAAACGCCGGGGGCAACTGGTGGACCGATTTGTCGAGTGGCTGCTGGCGGAGCAAGCCAGCAGCGCGCAGTCATTGACCGGGCTGGCCCTGCCGTCGATTGCGGTCTAGCCTTTGGCGCACATTGGATCCGGAGCCCGCCATGCAACGTATCAAGGGCTATCACGCCCATATCTACTTTGACGCCAGCACCCTCGATCAGGCGCGCACCTTGTGCGAGGACGCGGTAAAACTCTTCCCGCTGCAAATGGGGCGCATGCATGAGCGTCCCGTCGGCCCGCACCCGGACTGGAGCTGCCAGCTGGCATTTGCCCCGGAGTACATTGGCGTGGTGCTGCCGTGGCTGGCGCTGCATCGCAACGGTCTGGTGGTGTTCCTGCACCCGGACACCGGCAATGACCTGAAAGACCACACCGATTACGCGATCTGGATGGGGGCCATGCGCACCCTGGACCTGAGCGCTTTTTAACCTACTTCGCCAATCACTACGTCTGAACTGCCCTGAAAGGCCGTAGAGCTTCGTTTGTCATTCTCCCAATATATGGGACTGATATTTATATATTGAGATATGTCGAGGCATAGGTTTATATTCGCCCATCCGCTTTTTTCGGCACCCACTCATTTCAGGTGAAGCGATGCAGGCGCAATTGATCGCGCTCGATTGGGGAACCAGCTCCCTTCGTGCTTACAAACTCGGCCCCGCAGGCGTGGTGCTGGAACAACGCTCGCTGGCCTCGGGCATCATGCATTTGCCCACCGAGCCCCGTGAGATCGCCGGCGTACTGTGCAGCGATGGCTTCGAATTGGCCTTCGATGCGGCCTGCGGTGATTGGCTCGATGCCCAGCCTGGCGTCCCGGTCATCGCCTGCGGCATGGTCGGCAGCGCCCAGGGCTGGAGCGAGGCGGCCTATCGCAATACCCCCGTCGACGTTGCCAGCCTGGGTCAGGCGCTGCATAAAGTGCGCAGCGTGCGCAGCGTGCGCGGCGTGGAGGTGCATATCGTGCCCGGCGTGATCGAGCAGGTCGGTTTGCCCAATGTGATGCGCGGCGAAGAAACCCAAGTGCTCGGCGTGCTGCAAGGGCTGAACGCTGAGGTGTTGATTGGCCTGCCGGGCAGCCACTCAAAATGGGTCGAGGTCGTCGACGGTTGCATCACGCACTTCGATACCTTCATGACCGGTGAGGTGTTCGCGGTGCTGAGCAAGCACAGCATCCTGGGTCGTACCCAACAAAACTCTGCAACGTTCCAGGCCGCGGCGTTTGATCGTGGCGTGCAGGTGGCGTTGTCCCAGGAAGGCGAGCGCGGCGTGCTGTCGACCTTGTTCAGCGCACGTACCCTGGGGCTCACCGCCGAACTCGCGCCGGATGAACAGCCCGATTACCTGTCAGGCCTGATGATCGGCCATGAACTTGCCGGCCTGCCGGCCATTGCCCGCAGTTTCCCCATCATTCTGGTGGGCGCAGCCCCGTTGTGCGCCCGCTACCAACGCGCCCTCGCCCTTTGCGGCTTCGCCCACGTCAGCCTGGCGCAAGAGGCCACCGAGCGCGGCCTCTGGCAACTGGCCGTGGCGGCCGGGCTCATTCAGCCTGTATCGGAGGCCTGACATGCTCAAGAAAGCACTCGCACAAAACGGTTTGATCGCGATCCTGCGTGGCGTGCGCCCGGACGAAGCCCAGGCCGTCGGCCAGGTGTTATACGACGCCGGTTTTCGCGTGATCGAAGTGCCGCTGAATTCGCCGGACCCCTACACCAGCATTCGCACCCTGCGCGACAGCCTGCCCGCCGACTGTCTGATCGGTGCCGGTACGGTGCTGACCCCCGAGCAGGTCGAGCAGGTGAAAGCCGCCGGTGGCCAGGTGATCGTCATGCCCCATAGCGATGCCAAGGTATTGCGTGCCGCCAAAGCGGCAGGCCTGTACCTGTCGCCAGGTGTGGCCACGCCCACTGAAGCCTTCGCCGCACTGGCCGAAGGCGCCGACGTGTTGAAGCTGTTCCCGGCCGAGCAAATGGGTCCGGCAGTGATCAAGGCGTGGCTCGCGGTTTTGCCGGCGGGCACCTTGCTGCTGCCGGTAGGCGGCATCAACCCGGACAATATGCAGGTGTTTACCGACGCCGGCGCCAAGGGTTTCGGGCTGGGTTCCGGGTTGTTCAAACCGGGCATGACGGTGGATCAGGTCGCAAGCCGCGCCACGGCCTATGTCGCCGCCTGGAAAGCCCTGAGCTGATATCAAGTTCCGCGCCCGCAGGCGCCGCATCGATAAGAGAGATAACAGATGAAAATCACCAAACTGACGACCTTTATCGTCCCGCCGCGCTGGTGCTTCCTCAAGGTCGAAACTGACCAGGGCGTGACCGGCTGGGGGGAGCCCGTGGTCGAGGGCCGCGCGCACACCGTGGCTGCGGCCGTCGAAGAACTGTCCGACTACCTGATCGGCAAAGACCCGCGCAATATCGAAGACATCTGGACCGTGCTCTATCGCGGCGGCTTCTACCGTGGCGGCGCCGTGCACATGAGCGCGCTGGCCGGCATCGACCAGGCGCTGTGGGACATCAAGGGCAAGGCGCTTGGCGTGTCCGTCAGTGACCTGCTGGGCGGCCAGGTGCGTGACAAGATCCGCGTGTACTCGTGGATCGGCGGCGACCGCCCCGCCGACACCGCCCGCGCGGCCAAAGAAGCCGTGGCGCGCGGCTTTACCGCTGTAAAAATGAACGGCACCGAAGAATTGCAGTTCGTCGACAGCTTCGAAAAAGTCGACCTCGCCCTGGCCAACGTGGCCGCTGTGCGTGATGCAGTGGGGCCCAATGTGGGCATCGGCGTCGACTTCCATGGCCGTGTGCACAAACCCATGGCCAAGGTGCTGATGAAAGAGCTGGACCCATACAAACTGATGTTCATCGAAGAGCCCGTGCTCAGTGAAAACTACGAAGCGCTCAAGGAACTGGCGCCGCTGACCAGCACGCCCATCGCCCTGGGCGAGCGCCTGTTCTCGCGTTGGGACTTCAAACGGGTGCTCAGCGAAGGCTACGTCGACATCATCCAACCGGATGCGTCCCACGCCGGCGGCATCACCGAAACCCGCAAAATCGCCAACATGGCCGAAGCCTACGACGTCGCGCTGGCCCTGCACTGCCCGCTGGGCCCGATTGCCCTGGCCGCCTGCCTGCAACTGGATGCGGTTTGCTACAACGCGTTTATCCAGGAGCAGAGCCTGGGCATTCACTACAACGAGAGCAACGACCTGCTCGACTACGTGCGCGACCCTGGCGTGTTCGACTATGACCAGGGTTTTGTGAAGATCCCCAACGGGCCGGGGCTGGGTATCGAGCTCAACGAGGAATACGTGATCGAGCGCGCCGCCATCGGCCACCGCTGGCGCAACCCGATCTGGCGCCATGCCGACGGCAGCTTTGCCGAGTGGTGATGTTCACCTGAAGACACTCGGCAAAAAATGTGGGAGCGCGCTCCCACATTGGCCGGTTCTCGTCAGTAAGACCTGTCCTCAACAAACATAAGAAGAGGCAAACCCCCATGCAACCTGAATCCTTCACCGGGCAGGCTTCTCTCGTCGCGCCTACCCGAAAGCGTTTTTTTATCATGGTGCTGCTGTTTATCACCGTGGTGATCAACTACCTCGACCGCAGCAACCTGTCGATTGCCGCGCCCGCGTTGACCAGCGAGTTGGGCATCGATCCGGTGCATGTCGGGCTGATTTTCTCTGCGTTCGGTTGGACCTACGCTGCGATGCAGATCCCCGGCGGCTGGCTGGTGGACCGCGTGCCGCCGCGCATCCTTTACAGCGTGGCGTTGCTGCTGTGGTCCATCGCCACGGTCATGCTGGGTTTTGCCGCCAGCTTCATTGCGCTGTTCGTGCTGCGTATGGCGGTCGGCGCACTTGAGGCGCCGGCCTATCCGATCAACAGCCGCGTGGTCACCACCTGGTTTCCCGAGCGCGAGCGTGCGACGGCGATCGGGTTCTACACCTCGGGGCAGTTCGTTGGGCTGGCGTTTCTCACGCCGGTGCTGGCCTGGCTGCAGCACACTTTCGGCTGGCACATGGTGTTTGTCGTCACCGGCGGCGTGGGCATCGTGTGGGCGGCGATCTGGTATGCGGTGTATCGCGAGCCGAAAGACTTCAAAGGCGCCAATGCCGCCGAGATCGAACTGATCCGCGAAGGCGGTGGGCTGGTCGATATGCAGACCAAAACGGTGAAGGCGCCCTTCAGTTGGGTCGATCTGGGCATCGTATTGAGCCAGCGCAAACTTTGGGGCATCTACCTGGGCCAGTTCTGCCTGAACTCCACCCTGTGGTTCTTCCTGACCTGGTTTCCCACCTACCTGGTGAAATACCGCGGCATGGACTTCATCAAGTCCGGCCTGCTGGCATCGCTGCCGTTCCTCGCGGCGTTTATCGGCGTGCTGTGTTCCGGGATTTTTTCCGACTGGCTGATTCGCCGTGGCGCCTCGGTGGGCTTTGCGCGCAAGTTACCGATCATTGGCGGGCTGTTGATTTCGACCGCGATCATCGGCGCCAACTACGTGGACTCGACCGCGTGGGTGATCGCGTTCCTGGCGGTGGCGTTTTTCGGTAATGGGCTGGCTTCGATTACCTGGTCACTGGTATCGACCCTGGCGCCCGCGCGGTTGCTGGGGCTGACCGGGGGCGTGTTCAACTTCATAGGCAACCTGTCGGCGATTGCCACACCGATCGTGATTGGCTTTTTGGCCAGCGGCGATTCGTTTGCGCCGGCGATCACGTATATCGCGGTGCTGGCGTTGCTGGGCGCGCTGTCCTACGTGCTGCTGGTAGGCAAGGTCGAGCGCATCGAACTGAACGGGTAAAACCGCCCAATGCGAGCTTGCTGCACCCAGTCAACGTGTTGTGGCGAGCAAGCTGAATCAGCGTCAGTTGAGCACGCCCTCCAGAATCTCGTAGACGATGCCGGTGCCCACCGCGATCAGCACCACGTCCGGCCCCGAACGGCGCCATTCGTAACCTGGGTAGACGGGCAGACGCGCCAGGGCGCGGTGGTCCAGGCGTTCGCCGTAGTAGCCGGGCGGCAGCGGTCGGCCACGCATCAGGCGTACATTGGGCGGCGGCGGTGCGCCACGGGCGAACTGGCCGTGGTTGTCGTGGATGATCTGACGCACCGGGCCAAAGTCCTGAGGTGGGCCGCCGCGGCGGTTGTCCGGCGGGCCACGATGGTCGTCGCCACGTTGCTCATGCGGGCCTTGCGGGCCGCCACGGTCATCGCCGCGCGGGTCAGGCGGCGCGGCGTGCACCAGGGCGCTGGCGCCGAGCACCAGCACACCAAGACCTGCAATCAAGGATTTGGGCATTTTCATCGGGTATTCCTCAGGGCGCGCACACAAAAAAGGGATTTCGAACGAGGTTCGAAATCCCTTGGTCTTGCGTGTTAGGCCCTGCTCCGACGGGTTGATTCCTCTGTATCAGGAACTTTACCTACGCCTTACCTGCGGCTTACTTACGTGCGTTGCGAACACCTTCCGCCAACGCCGCGCAATGGCTCAACACGCCGTCGATGGCTTGCTGATCGTTGCTGGCCGTGGCGATGTGATCGATCAGTGCCGACCCCACCACCACGCCGTCTGCCAGGCGCGCGATAGCTGCGGCCTGTTCCGGCGTGCGGATACCAAAACCGATGCTGATCGGCAGGTCGGTATGGCGGCGCAGGCGGGTCACGGCTTCTTCGACGTGCTCCAGGGTCGCGGCACCGGCGCCGGTCACACCGGCGACCGATACGTAATACACAAAGCCGGAGCTGCCGTTGAGCACGGTCGGCAGGCGCACGTCGTCGGTGGTCGGTGTGGTCAGGCGGATAAAGTCGATGCCTGCGGCCTGGGCCGGGTCGCACAGTTCGCTGTTATGCTCGGGCGGCATGTCGACCACGATCAGGCCGTCTACACCGGCTTCTTTGGCGTCGGCAATGAACGCCGGCACGCCGTATTTGTGGATGGGGTTGAAGTAGCCCATCAATACCAGGGGGGTGTCGTTGTTGTCCTTGCGGAACTCGCGAACCATTTGCAGGGTTTTGGCCAGGTTCTGCTTGGCCTCCAGCGCGCGGATGTTGGCCAGTTGGATCGCCGGGCCGTCGGCCATTGGGTCGGTGAAGGGCATGCCCAACTCGATCACGTCGGCGCCGGCCGCCGGCAAGCCCTTGAGGATCGCCAGGGAGGCGTCATAACCCGGATCGCCCGCCGTGACGAAGGTCACCAACGCAGCACGGTTCTGTTCTTTGAGTTGGGCAAAGCGCGTTTGCAGGCGGCTCATCAGTGTTTCTCCTGCTGGGACTGTTCCATGTGGTGCATCACGGTTTGCATGTCTTTGTCGCCACGGCCGGAGAGGTTGACCACCATCAGGTGATCCTTCGGCAGATTCGGTGCGCGTTTGAACACTTCGGCCAAGGCGTGGGCGGTTTCCAGTGCGGGAATAATCCCTTCCAGGCGGCAGCACTTGTGGAATGCGATCAGAGCCTCGTCGTCGGTCACCGAGGTGTATTGGGCGCGGCCGATGTCATGCAACCAGGCGTGTTCCGGGCCGATGCCAGGGTAATCGAGGCCGGCGGAGATCGAGTGGGCATCGATGATCTGGCCATCGTCGTCCTGCAGCAGGAAGGTGCGGTTGCCGTGCAGCACGCCCGGTACGCCGCCGTTGAGGCTGGCGGCGTGTTTGCCGGTGGCAATACCGTAGCCGGCCGCTTCCACGCCGATGATCTCGACGCTGGTGTCATCCAGGAACGGGTGAAACAGGCCCATGGCGTTGGAGCCACCGCCGATGCACGCCACCAGGCTGTCCGGCAGGCGGCCTTCCTGGGCTTGCATCTGGGTGCGGGTTTCCTTGCCGATCACGGCCTGGAAGTCGCGCACCATCGCCGGGTATGGGTGCGGGCCGGCCACGGTGCCGATCAGGTAGAAGGTGTCGTCGACGTTGGTCACCCAGTCACGCAGGGCTTCGTTCATCGCGTCTTTGAGGGTGCCGGTGCCGGCGACCACCGGGATCACTTCGGCGCCCAGCAGCTTCATGCGGAACACGTTGGCCTGTTGGCGCTCAATGTCGGTGGTGCCCATGTAGATCACGCACTGCAGGCCAAAACGCGCGGCGACGGTGGCGGTGGCCACACCATGCATGCCGGCGCCGGTCTCGGCGATGATGCGTTTTTTGCCCATGCGCCGCGCCAGCAGGATCTGGCCGATGCAGTTGTTGATCTTGTGCGCGCCGGTGTGATTCAGCTCTTCGCGCTTGAGGTAGATCTTGGCGCCGCCGCAGTATTCAGTCAGGCGTTCGGCAAAATACAGCGGGCTTGGGCGGCCAACATAGTCGCGCTGGAAGTAGGCCAATTGCTCATTGAACGCCGGATCAATCTTGGCCGCTTCGTATTCGCGCGCCAGTTCAAGGATCAACGGCATCAGGGTTTCAGCGACGTAGCGGCCGCCGAACGCGCCAAACAGGCCGTTGGCGTCTGGGCCGTTGCGTAGATCGGTCTGGGACTGAGTCATGGGACGCTCCAGGAAAAGGTGTGTAAGAAACAATGAGGGCCACTCTACCCCTGACGCAGTCAGCTGAAAACCGATAAGATCGCCGCAACCTGTCAGGAAAACTCACATATGAGCCGAGACCTTCCACCGCTGAACGCCTTGCGTGCATTTGAAGCTGCCGCCCGGCTCAACAGCGTCAGCGGAGCTGCGGAGCAGTTGCATGTGACCCATGGCGCGGTAAGCCGCCAGCTCAAGGTGTTGGAAGAGCACCTTGGCGTGGGTCTGTTCGTGAAAGATGGGCGTGGCCTTAAACTCACAGATGCCGGCATTCGATTGCGCGATGCCAGCGCCGAAGCCTTCGAGCGTTTAAGGGACGTGTGTGCCGAACTCACCCAGCGCAGTGCCGATGCGCCATTCGTGTTGGGGTGTTCAGGCAGTTTGTTGGCACGCTGGTTGATTCCGCGCCTGGGGCGCTTGAACGCCGACCTGCCGGACCTGCGTCTGCATTTGTCGGCCGGTGATGGCGATCTTGATCCGCGTCGTCCGGGTCTGGATGCCCTTTTGGTCTTTGCTGAGCCACCGTGGCCAGCGGACATGCAGGTGTATGAACTGGCCAGCGAGCGTATCGGCCCGGTCATGAGCCCGCGTTTCGCCGGCTACGAGCGCCTGCGCCAAGCGCCCGCTTCGGCCTTGTGTGGCGAAGCGTTGCTGCACACCACCTCGCGACCCCAGGCTTGGCCGAGTTGGGCGCAGCACCATGGGATCAAGCCCGACGCGTTGAAACACGGCCAGGGGTTTGAGCATTTGTATTATTTGCTGGAGGCCGCGGTGGCCGGCTTGGGCGTGGCAATCGCGCCGCAACCGCTGGTTGCAGAGGACGTGCGTGCGGGTCGCCTGGTGGCGCCGTGGGGGTTCAGTGAAACGGCGGCGCACCTGGCGTTGTGGCTACCCAAGCGCGCCGCAGATGGGCGCGCCGGGCAGTTGGCGCAATGGCTCAAGGCTGAGCTGTTGCGCGAGCCGGTTTAGTCACCGCGTTTGCACAGCAGGTAGGCTGCGAGCAGGCCCAGGGCGCCTACAGCCACACCGGCTGTAGTCCATGGGTGCTCTTGCGCGTAGTCCCGGGTTGCAACACCGGTTTCGCGGATTTTGACTTTGCTCTCTTCATAGGCATCGCTGATCAGGTGACGCGAATGCTTGAGGGCATTTTCGGCATTGCTTTTCAGGGCCTTGAGGGTCTTGCGCGACTCATCGGACGCATCGTCCTTGAGGCTCTCAAGCGACTTGAGCAGGCTCGAAATCTCGGCTTCCATGCTTTCCAGCGACGCTTTACGTAAAGAAGTGTTGGCCATGTGGACTCTCCTGAAGTGATTGAGTGGCGTGTGTAGATACCGACTCCTGCGCTTTCAGAAAGTGCAGTAAATCTGAACTTTCGGGTAGGAACGGTCGCCAGAAGCAGTATGAGCTTTGACTGCTAGGCTTTATTGACGACCCTCAGGAGAAACGCTATGTCTGATCATCACACCTACAAGAAAGTCGAATTGGTGGGCTCTTCCACCACCAGCATCGAAGATGCGATCAACAACGCCCTGGCCGAGGCCAACAAAAGCATCAAGCATCTTGAGTGGTTTGAAGTGACCGAAACCCGTGGTCACATCAAGGACGGCAAGGCCGCGCACTTTCAGGTCACCCTCAAAGTGGGGTTCCGAATTGCCAGTAGTTAATCGGCAGAGTTGAACTTTGCTGGCTGGCCGATTGCCATAACCTGCGCTACAAGACAATGTGCCGACCCCCTGTGTGTCGGCACGCTCTTTTTGATCAGCGCAAGGAAAGTAACGGATGAAGAAGTTCCTGCTAGCGGTAGGTTTGTTGAGCATCGCGGGCACAGCCCTGGCGGCGGGCAAGCCTTGTGAAGAGCTTAAAAGTGAAATCGCAGCGAAGATCGATGCCAAAGGCGCGTCGGGTTATTCGCTGGAAGTCGTAGATAAAGGCGCCTCAACCGACGCCCAAGTGGTTGGCACCTGTGAAGGTGGCACCAAGGAAATCGTCTATAAGCGCGGTTAATCCCGTGTTGCAGACATAAAAAACCGACGCAGGTGCGTCGGTTTTTTTTCGCCTGGGGGTTATGCCTGCATCAACTGCGCGAGCAGCTCGTAGGAATGAATTCGGTCGGCGTGTTCATACAGGTCGCAGGTGAAGATCAGCTCGTCGGCGCCGGTTTGCTCGATCAGCACCTCCAGCTTGGCGCGGATCTTCGCCGGACTGCCGACCATGGCCAGGCCGAGGAAGCTGCCGACAGCGTCTTTTTCGTGAGGCAGCCACAGGCCGTCCATGGTTTTTACCGGCGGGCGCTGCACCAGGCTCTGGCCGCGCATCAGCGCGAGGATGCGCTGGTACACCGAGGTGGCCAGGTAGTCCGCCTGTTCGTCGGTGTCGGCCGCCACCAGCGGAATGCCGAGCATCACGTAGGGCTTGTCCAGCACGGCCGAAGGCTTGAAGTGATTGCGGTAGACGCGAATCGCCTCGTGCATCAGGCGCGGTGCGAAATGGGAGGCGAATGCGTAGGGCAAACCGCGCTCCCCTGCCAGCTGCGCGCTGAACAGGCTGGAACCCAGCAGCCAGACCGGGACGTTGGTGCCGGTACCGGGCACGGCGATCACCCGTTGATCGGGTGTGCGCGGGCCCAGGTAGGCCATCAGCTCGGCCACGTCCTGCGGGAAGTCGTCGGCGCTGCCGGAGCGCTCACGGCGCAGGGCGCGGGCGGTCATCTGGTCGGAACCGGGTGCGCGCCCCAGGCCCAGGTCGATACGGCCGGGGTAAAGGCTTTCCAGGGTGCCGAACTGTTCGGCGATCACCAGCGGCGCATGGTTGGGCAGCATCACGCCGCCGGAGCCGACGCGGATGGTCGACGTGCCGCCGGCCAGGTAACCCAGCAACACCGAGGTGGCCGAGCTGGCGATGCCGTCCATGTTGTGGTGTTCGGCCACCCAGAAACGGTTGTAGCCGAATTTTTCCACGTGCTGGGCCAGGTCCAGGGAATTGCGCAGCGACTGCGCCGGGCTGCCATTGGCGCGCACGGGCACCAGGTCGAGGGTCGAGAATTTCACGTCGGACAGCGATTTCATAAGCCTGCTTCTCCAATGGGGGCGCAGGCTTCTTAGACGAACCAAAACCTGCTGCTTCATGTGCATGTTCTATGCAATGAGGGCATATACCCGAGATTCAATAGCTGAGCTGGAAATTTCCTACTAAATTCCTGGGTTTCTCCGACAAGGTGAACTTTGCCCCGCCGTCTATCCTCAGAACCCTTACTGACGCAAAACCACCGTTCGAGGAGACCGCTATGAGTATCGTTAAAAAAGCATCCGCGCATTGGGAAGGTGACCTGAAGACTGGCCTGGGTTCCATCTCCACGGAAACCGGGGTACTGCGTGAAGCGCCCTACGGCTTCAAGGCGCGTTTTGAAGGCGGCAAGGGCACCAACCCGGAAGAGCTGATCGGCGCGGCCCATGCCGGCTGTTTCTCGATGGCCTTTTCCATGATTCTCGGCGACGCCGGCTTGAAGGCTGACAGCATCGACACCCAGGCTGAAGTGACGCTGGACCAAGTCGACGGCGGCTTTGCGATTACCGCTGTGCACCTGATTCTCAAAGCCAAGATCCCCGGCGCAAGCCAGGCGCAGTTCGATGAGCTGAGCAAGAAGGCCAAGGAAGGGTGCCCGGTGTCCAAGGTGCTGAACGCGACCATCACCCTGGATGGCACGTTGGTAAACTGACAAACCCGCCATTCACAGGGGGTTAACTGTAGGGCGGGCCTGCCGTGGTGAGCGGGCTTGCCCAGCATTGGGCTGCAAAGTGGCCCCATGGGTTTGCAATGTACCCATGCCGGGGCCAGCCCCGCACCCACCTTCCGCTATGCGTTAAATCAGAACTCGTGTTTGCAAACTGTGGTCGAATAGCCATGCAGCCTAGGCGCACACCCGTGCGCGGTGCATTCAGGGAGCTTCACACATGAAACGTTTTGCCTTGGCGATCATCTGCGCTGTGTTGGCCACATCGGCCGTGGCCGCTCCAAAAGATTGTGAAGAACTCAGGAAAGAGATTGAAGTGAAGATCCAGGCCAAGGCGATTCCGTCCTACACCCTGGAAATCATCACCGCCGAAGAAGCCCAGAACCACGACAGTGCCATGATTGTCGGCTCATGCGAAAACGGCACCAAGCGCATCATCTACCAAAAAAACAACGACTGATCAGAGGCAGTTGACGCTGCGTTCCTCGGCCAGCAACTGCCGCGCTGAGTCGTACAGCCGAATGTTGGGCGTGAAGGCCAGCGAGCGCCCCTCCAGCACATAGCGCCGGCCTGCCTGGAAATGCTCGTACTGCAAGGTCATGAAGCAGGTGCGGTACTGCATGGCGCTGAATCCGCCCAGGCCTCCGCCGGAAGGCACCTCAAAGTCAAAGCGCACCATCAGCTCATGCGCTCCGGGCGGCATTTGGAAATAACGTCCGTCGTTAAGGTTTTTGCCGTCCAGGCGCTGCGCCATCACCAGTTTGGCACCCGGCGTCGGCGTGGCGAAATCGACCCAGGCTTGCTGCGGATCGGCTGGCGGCACGGGGGTCGACGTACAGGCACTGATGAGCACGACGGCGACGCAAAGCAAGAGCTGACGCATGACAGGCACTCGGCGATAGGTGGGTGATTTCTGTCAGTATAAACACGAACCTATCACCCAGGAGCAGTCAGGGCATGGTCAAAGGCTTTCTTGCGGTGCTCATGCTTATGCTGCTCAGCGGCTGTTCCAGCGTCAGTTATTACAGCCAATTGGCGGGCGGTCAGTGGCAGCTCTTGCGGGCGAGAGAGCCGGTTGCACAGGTGATCGCCGATCCGGCCCGCGCGCAGTCGTTGCGTGAGCATCTGGCTCAATCCCAGAGGGCACGAACCTTCGCCAGTGAACAACTGCACCTGCCTGACAACCAGAGTTACCGGCTGTACGCCGATATCGGCCGGCCCTACGTGGTGTGGAATGTCTTTGCCACGCAGGAATTTTCGCTGTCGCCTGAAAACCATTGCTTCCCCATCGCCGGTTGTGTGGCCTATCGCGGCTACTACAGCCAGGGCGCGGCCCGCGGTGAGGCGGCGTTGTTGCGCCAGCAGGGCATGGATGTATCGATTGGCGGTGTTGAGGCCTATTCCACCTTGGGCTGGTTCAATGACCCCATCATGAGTTCGATGATGCACTGGGGCGATGAACGCCTGGCCACGTTGATTTTTCATGAGCTGGCCCACCAGCGTTTTTATGTGAAGGATGACACGGAGTTCAACGAGTCATTCGCCACCTTTGTCGAACAGGAAGGCACCCGCCAATGGCGCGCCGTCCGTGGGCTGGCGCCGCAGAGCGAGGCGACGCGGCAACAGCGCGACCAGTTTATCCAGCTGATTCTCGATACCCGCAAACGCCTGGAAACCCTCTACGCCCAGCCGTTGGCGGCGGACGCAATGCGCCAGGCCAAGGCGGCGCAGTTCGAGCGCTTGCGCCGTGAGTACCGCCAGTTGCGCGACGGCCCGTGGCGCGGCGACAAGCGTTATGACGCCTGGATCAACCAGCCGATGAACAACGCGCGGTTGCTGCCGTTTGGGCTGTATGACCGCTGGGTACCGGCCTTTGCGGCGTTGTTCAGGCAGGAAGGTGGGGACTGGCTGAAGTTCTATGCCGCGGTGGAGAAAATGGGTGGGTTGCCGGTGGCGCAGCGAAAGGCGGCGTTGAAGCAGTTGGAGGATCTTGATTTGTAGGGCCCTGATGGCGGCCTCAAGACCCCTGCAAAAATGCCCGATGCATGTCAGCCAACGTCTCGAAATGCCAGGTCGGCGCCTCGGCGTTCAACTCTTCGAAGCTGCCAAACCCATACCCCACCGCCGCGCAATCCACCCCATTGCTGCGCGCGCCGATCAGGTCGTGTTTGCGGTCACCAATCATTAGGGTGGTGGCCGGGTCCAGGCCTTCTTCGCTGATCAAATGCGCAATCAGCTCAACCTTGTTGGTGCGCGTGCCATCCAGCTCGCTGCCGTAGATCACCTTGAAATGCTTGGCAAAGTCAAAATGCCGGGCGATTTCGCGGGCAAAGACCCACGGTTTGGAAGTGGCCACGTACAGGTGGCGTCCTTGATCGTTCAGGGCCTGCAGCAGCGGCATCACCCCGTCGAACACACGGTTTTCATACAGGCCGGTGACTTTGAAACGCTCGCGGTAAAAATTCACCGCTTCCCAGGCCTTGGCTTCATCGAAGCCATAGAACTGCATGAACGCTTGCAGCAACGGCGGGCCGATGAAGTGTTCGAGTGCTGTCAGGTCCGGCTCATCAATGCCCAGCTTGCCGAGCGCATATTGGATCGAGCGGGTGATGCCTTCGCGTGGGTCGGTGAGGGTGCCGTCCAGGTCGAACAAGACGGTCTGGTAACGCTGGGTCATCGATCGAATCCTTCAGCCAGGTGCAGGTCTTTGAGCTTCACGTAGTTCGCGGCGCTGTAGGTGAAAAAGGCGCGTTCCTTGTCAGTCAGGGCGCGGATCTGCTTAACCGGGCTGCCGACGTACAAAAAACCGCTCTCGAGTTTCTTGCCCGGCGGCACCAGGCTGCCGGCGCCGATGATGACATCGTCTTCGACCATCGCGCCGTCCATCACGATACTGCCCATGCCGATCAGGATGCGGTTGCCCACGGTGCAGCCATGCAGCATGACTTTGTGGGCGATGGTCACGTCATCGCCGATCAGCAATGGGAAGCCATCAGGATTGAACGGCCCGGCGTGAGTGATGTGCAGCACGCAGCCGTCCTGCACGCTGGTACGCGCGCCGATGCGGATGCGGTGCATGTCGCCGCGAATCACGGTCAATGGCCATACCGAGCTGTCGGCGCCGATTTCGACATCGCCGATTACCACCGCCGAAATATCGACAAAAGCCCCGGCGCCCAGGGTTGGCGTGTGGTTCTGATAGGTGCGAAGGGTCACGATAGCCTCTCTCTCTTCTGCTGATAGCTGCGGTGGGCGTTGATTGTAATTAAGATGGCCCCATCTTTGTCTTACCTGTTTCTTCAGCCAAGGTGCCAACCGTGAGCGCGAACAACCCTCTTTTGCAGTCCTACGACCTGCCGCCATTCTCGGCGATCCGTGCCGAGCACGTTCAGCCGGCCATCGAACAGATCCTCGCCGATAACCGCGTGGCCATCGAAGGCATCCTGCAAAGCCAGGGTAAAAATCCTACCTGGGCCGGGCTGGTGCTGGCCATGGACGAACTCAACGACCGCCTGGGTGCCGCCTGGAGCCCGGTCAGCCATCTCAACGCGGTGTGTAACAGTCCTGAACTGCGCGAAGCCTACGAGGCTTGTCTGCCGGCGTTGAGCGCGTACTCCACCGAGATGGGCCAGAACCGCGAGCTGTTCCAGGCCTTCGAAGCCCTGGCCAACAGCCCCGAAGCTGCCGGTTTCGATGTGGCGCAAAAAACCATCCTTGAGCATTCCCTGCGTGATTTCCGCTTGTCGGGTATCGACCTGCCGCCGGAGCAGCAGAAGCGCTACGCCGAAGTGCAGAGCAAATTGTCCGAGCTGGGCAGCAAGTTCTCCAACCAACTGTTGGACGCCACCCAGGCCTGGACCAAGCACGTCACTGATGAAGCCACCCTCGCCGGCCTGACCGACTCGGCCAAGGCGCAAATGGCCGCCGCGGCCCAGGCCAAAGGCCTTGACGGCTGGCTGATCACCCTGGAATTTCCCAGCTACTACGCCGTGATGACCTACGCCCAGGACCGTGCCCTGCGTGAGGAAATCTACGCCGCTTATTGCACCCGTGCGTCGGACCAAGGCCCCAACGCCGGTCAGAACGATAACGGCCCCGTGATGGAACAGATCCTCGACCTGCGTCAGGAACTGGCGCAATTGCTCGGTTTCGCCTCGTTCTCCGAGCTGAGTCTGGCCACCAAGATGGCCGAATCCAGCGACCAGGTGCTGAGTTTCCTACGAGACCTGGCCAAGCGCAGCAAGCCGTTTGCGGTTCAGGACCTGCAACAGCTCAAGGCCTACGCCGCCGAACAAGGGTGTGCCGATCTGCAAAGCTGGGACAGTGGTTTCTACGGCGAAAAACTGCGAGAGCAGCGCTACAGCGTGTCTCAGGAAGCCCTGCGAGCATACTTCCCGATCGACAAAGTACTGGGCGGCCTCTTCGCCATTGTGCAGCGCCTGTACGGCATCGAGATCGCCGAGCAAAAAGGCTTCGACACCTGGCACCCGGATGTTCGCCTGTTTGAAATCAAGGAGAACGGCCAGCACGTCGGCCGTTTCTTCTTCGACCTGTACGCCCGCGCCAACAAACGCGGCGGTGCCTGGATGGACGGCGCCCGCGACCGTCGCCGCACGGTCGACGGTGTACTGCAAAGCCCGGTGGCCAACCTGGTGTGCAATTTCACCCCGGCCGACAGCGGCAAGCCTGCCCTGCTGACCCACGATGAAGTCACCACGCTGTTCCACGAATTCGGCCATGGCCTGCATCACCTGCTGACCCGCGTCGAGCACGCTGGAGTGTCCGGCATCAACGGCGTGGCCTGGGATGCAGTGGAGCTGCCAAGCCAGTTCATGGAGAACTGGTGCTGGGAGCCGGAAGGTCTGGCGCTGATCTCCGGCCACTATGAAACCGGTGAGCCGTTGCCGCAGGACCTGCTGGAAAAAATGCTCGCGGCGAAGAACTTCCAGTCCGGCCTGATGATGGTCCGCCAGTTGGAGTTTTCGCTGTTCGACTTTGAGATGCACGCCACCCACGGCGACGGCCGCACGGTGGCCCAGGTGCTGGAGGGCGTGCGGGACGAGGTCTCGGTGATGCGTCCACCCGCGTATAACCGCTTCCCCAATAGCTTTGCGCATATTTTCGCCGGGGGTTACGCGGCCGGGTACTATAGCTACAAGTGGGCCGAAGTACTGTCGGCGGATGCCTTCTCCAAATTCGAGGAAGACGGTGTACTCAATGCCGACACCGGTCGCGCCTTCCGTGAGGCGATCCTGGCGCGCGGCGGCTCCCAGGCGCCCATGGTGCTGTTCGTCGACTTCCGCGGACGCGAGCCGTCGATTGACGCACTCTTGCGCCACAGCGGCCTGAGTGAGGATGCGGCAGCATGAGTGACGCGCCTGTGGTGACCAAAAAGCAATTTATCGCCGGGGCTGTCTGCCCGGCGTGCAGCGAGCCGGACAAGCTGAAAATGTGGACCGAAGACAGCGTGCCGCACCGTGAATGCGTGGCCTGCGGCTATACCGATACCCTGAATGATCAAGGATTGTCGGTGCCCAAGGAGCTGGGGACGCGGGTCAATACCTCGGCATTGAAAGCGCCGGCTGATCCAAAGGTTCAGGCGGTGCAGTTCTTCCCCAATCCGAAGCTGAAAAAAGACTGACGGACCTGTCCGAGCCCAATGGGGGCTGGCTTGCCTGCGATAGCATCACCTCGATCTGACGGAAGATCGAGGCGTTTGCATCGCAAGCACGCCAGCCCCCACTTTTATGTCTGCGGGTCAGCGATTTCCCTGCCTGATTCTTAGCCTGCTATCATTTGTAACTATTGATTGCAGTTCGCTGCCACAACATGACAAGCCGCTCCCTAGAAGCCGCTGTTAAACCCGTGACCCCACGATGAGGTGCCTCGTGTCTGACCAAGATCAAGACAACCCCCGGCGTGACTTTCTGCGCAAATCCTTGACCTTGATCCCGGTGGTCACGGTTGCCAGTACTGGCCTTGGTGGCTCGATGCTGATGGCGACGCCGCAGCCTGCCCAGGCCGCGCCTGCCACGCCGGTGACCCGCGCGAAGGCCTATGAACCGAGCTATTTCACTGCCGAGGAATGGGCGTTCATCAACGCCGCCGTCGAGCGCCTGATCCCCGCCGATGCCCAAGGCCCAGGCGCCCTGGAAGCCGGTGCGCCTGAATACATCGATCGTCAGATGAACACACCGTATGCCAGCGGCGCGCTGTGGTTCATGCAAGGTCCGTTCAACGCTGATGCCGCGCCGGAGATGGGTTGGCAGAGCAAATTGGTGCCCAAAGAGATCTACCGCCTGGGCATTGCCGCCACGGATGCTTGGTCGAAGGCGTTCAACGGTAAAGCTTTTGCTGCGCAAGACAGCGCTACCCGAGACGACATGTTGCGTCGTCTGGAGGCTGGCGGCACTGAGCTCAGCGCGCATTTCGAGGCGGTGCCGCCCAAGGTGTTCTTCAACCTGTTGTTGCAAAACACCAAGGAAGGCTTTTTTTGCGACCCGATCCACGGTGGCAATAAAGGCATGGTCGGTTGGACCATGATCGGTTTCCCCGGCGCGCGCGCCGACTTTATGGACTGGGTGGAGCGCAACGAGCAGTACCCCTTCCCGGCTGTTTCCATCCGCGGCGAGAGGGCATAAACGTGGCGACCATCATGAAAAAAGTCGATGCAGTGATCGTAGGCTTCGGTTGGACCGGCGCGATCATGGCCAAGGAACTGACGGAAGCAGGCCTCAATGTGCTGGCGCTGGAGCGCGGCCCGATGCAGGACACTTACCCGGACGGCAACTATCCCCAGGTCATCGACGAATTGACCTACAGCGTGCGCAAAAAACTCTTCCAGGACATTTCCAAAGAGACCGTGACCATCCGCCATAGCGTGAATGACGTCGCGTTGCCCAACCGTCAGCTCGGCGCCTTCCTGCCGGGCAACGGCGTCGGTGGCGCGGGTTTGCACTGGTCCGGCGTGCATTTTCGCGTGGACCCGATCGAGTTGCGCATGCGCAGCCATTACGAAGAGCGCTACGGTAAAAATTTCATTCCCAAGGACATGACCATCCAGGACTTCGGTGTCAGCTACGAAGAACTGGAGCCATTCTTTGACTACGCGGAAAAAGTCTTCGGTACCTCCGGCCAGGCCTGGACGGTGAAGGGAAAACTGGTGGGCGAAGGCCGTGGCGGCAACCCGTACGCACCGGACCGGTCCAACCCGTTTCCATTGGAATCGCAGAAAAACACCGTTTCCGCACAGTTGTTTCAGAAAGCGGCGGCTGAAGTGGGTTACAAGCCCTACAACCTGCCCTCCGCCAATACCTCGGGGCCATACACCAACCCTTACGGCGCGCAGATGGGGCCGTGCAATTTCTGCGGCTTTTGCAGCGGCTACGTGTGCTACATGTACTCCAAGGCCTCGCCGAACGTGAACATCCTGCCGGCGCTGCGTCAGGTGCCGAACTTTGAGCTGCGGCCCAATTCCCAAGTACTCAAGGTCAATCTCGACAGCACTGGTAAGAAAGCCACGGGTGTGACCTACATCGACGCCCAGGGCCGTGAGATCGAGCAACCGGCGGACTTGGTGATCCTCGCGGCGTTCCAGTTCCACAACGTGCGACTGATGCTGTTGTCGGGCATCGGCAAGCCGTACGATCCCATCACCAATGAGGGCGTGGTGGGCCGCAATTTCGCCTACCAGAACATGGCGACCATTAAGGCGTTCTTCGATAAGGACACCCACACCAATAACTTCATCGGCGCCGGCGGCAATGGCGTGGCGGTGGATGACTTCAACGCTGATAACTTTGACCACGGCCCGCACGGCTTTGTGGGCGGTTCGCCGATGTGGGTCAATCAGGCCGGCAGCCGGCCTATTGCTGGCACGTCCAACCCGCCCGGCACCCCGGCCTGGGGCAGTGCGTGGAAGCGTGCCACCGCGGATTACTACACCCATCAGGTGTCGATGGATGCCCACGGTGCTCACCAGTCCTACCGAGGTAACTACTTGGATCTGGACCCGGTGTATCGCGATGCCTACGGCCTGCCCTTGCTGCGTATGACGTTCGACTGGCAAGAAAACGACATCAAGATGAACCGCTTTATGGTCGAGAAGATGGGCAAGATCGCACAAGCGATGAACCCCAAGGCGATTGCCCTGCTCGGCAAAAAAGTCGGTGAGCACTTCAACACCGCGTCGTACCAGACCACCCACCTCAACGGTGGCGCGATCATGGGCACCGACCCGAAAACCAGTGCATTGAACCGCTACCTGCAGAGCTGGGATGTACACAACGTGTTTGTCCCCGGCGCGTCCGCGTTCCCACAGGGCCTGGGCTACAACCCGACCGGCCTGGTGGCGGCGCTGACCTATTGGTCGGCGCGAGCCATCCGCGAGCAGTACCTGAAAAACCCCGGCCCGCTGGTTCAGGCATAAGGAGCGATGACCATGAAAACACTTGTTATCGCCACCTTTGCTCTGCTCAGCAGTTGCTCGATCAGCGCCGCTGAAGCTGATGTGATCAAACAGGGCGAATACCTGGCGCGCGCCGGCGATTGCGTGGCCTGCCACACCGCCAAAGACGGCAAACCCTTCGCCGGCGGCTTGCCGATGGAAACCCCGATCGGCGTGATTTACTCCACCAACATCACGCCAGACAAAACCGGGCTGGGCGACTACAGCTTCGACGCTTTCGACAAGGCCGTGCGCCATGGCGTCGCCAAGAACGGTAGTACGCTTTACCCGGCGATGCCGTACCCGTCCTATGCGCGTGTCAGCGACAGCGATATGCAAGCGCTGTACGCGTACTTTATGAAAGGGGTGGAACCGGTCGCCCAGGAGAACAAAGACAGCGACATTCCGTGGCCGTTAAGCATGCGCTGGCCGCTGGCGGCGTGGCGCTGGATGTTCGCGCCTGAGGTGGCGGCTAAACCGGCAGCGGCGGACGCCGACCCGGTGATCAGCCGCGGCGCCTACTTGGTAGAAGGCCTCGGCCACTGCGGCGCGTGCCATACGCCGCGTGCCCTGACCATGCAGGAAAAGGCCTTGAGCGCTGCCGATGGCGCTGCCTTCCTGTCCGGCAGTGCGCCGTTGGAGGGTTGGATCGCGAAAAGCCTGCGCGGCGACCACAAGGACGGTCTCGGCAGTTGGAGCGAGGAGCAGTTGGTGCAATTTCTCAAGACCGGCCGCAGCGATCGCAGTGCGGTGTTTGGCGGCATGAGCGATGTGGTCGTGCACAGCATGCAGTACATGTCGGACACCGACCTGACCGCTATCGCCCGTTACCTCAAAAGCCTGCCGGCGGTGGATCCCAAGGACCAACCGCATCAATACGATAAACAGGTGGCTGAAGCACTGTGGAACGGCGACGACCGTCAGCGAGGGGCCTCGGTGTACATCGACAACTGTGCAGCCTGCCATCGCACCGATGGCCATGGCTATACACGGGTGTTCCCGGCGCTGGCGGGCAACCCGGTGCTGCAGACGGCGGATGCCACGTCGTTGATCAACATCGTGTTGAATGGCGGCACCTTGCCGGCCACCCGCACCGCGCCGTCCACCTTCACCATGCCGGCGTTCGCCTGGCGGCTGTCGGACCAGGAAGTGGCGGATGTGGTGAGCTTCATCAGGGGCAGTTGGGGCAACAAAGGTGCGCCGGTAAACGCCAGTGAAGTGGCGGACCTGCGCAAGAATGATCTGCACACCACCTCGGGCGATGACTTGGGGCAGGTGACGCAAAAGCACTGACCGCCAAACGGCACTGGCAAGAAGCCCTGCGCCTCGATACTGTATATAAAAACAGTATAGAGGCGCTTTTATGTCTAATCCGCCGCTCCGAGGCCGGGGCACTGGCACCCATCTGCACAACCGCTTTGCGCCCACCGTCAGCGTGGTCGAGGATGACGGCTGGTTCCAGGAAGTGCCGCCGACCCAGGGCACCGAAGTGCGCATCGAAACGGCCAAGACCATCATCACCCGCAATAACTCGCCGGATCTGCCGTTCGATCGCTCAATCAACCCTTATCGTGGCTGCGAGCATGGCTGTATCTACTGCTATGCGCGCCCCAGTCATGCTTATTGGGACCTGTCGCCGGGGCTCGATTTCGAGACCAAACTGATCGCCAAAAGCAACGCAGCCGACGTGCTGGAACAGCAATTGTCAAAACCGGGGTATGTATGTGCGCCGATCAATCTGGGTTCAAACACCGATCCGTACCAACCCATCGAGCGTGAGTACAAGATTACCCGGCAAACCCTGCAAGTGCTGCTGCGCTACCGGCACCCGGTGACCATCATCACCAAAGGCTCGTTGATCCTGCGCGACCTCGACCTGCTGGCCGAACTGGCGAGCCAGCGCCTGGTGGCGGTGATGATCAGCCTCACCAGCCTGGACGATGAACTCAAGCGCATTCTGGAGCCGCGCACGGCTGCGCCCAAGGCACGGTTGCGGGCGATTCGGGTGATGCGCGAGGCGGGAATTCCAGTGGGCGTGTTGTGTTCGCCCATGATCCCGATGATCAATGACAGCGAGTTGGAGAGCCTGCTGACGGAGGCCCACGCCGCAGGTGCGCAAAGCGCTGCCTACATGATGCTGCGTCTGCCGCTGGAGGTGGCGCCCTTGTTCGAGGAGTGGCTGGCGGCGCATTACCCGCAGCGGGCTGCCCATGTGATGAGCCTGGTACGGCAGGTGCGCGGCGGTGAGGTCTATGACAGCCGCTTTGGCGTGCGCATGCGCGGCGAAGGGCCGTTTGCTGATCTGCTGGCCCAGCGTTTCAGCAAGGCGATCAAACGCTTGGGGCTCAATCGTCGCGACGGGTTCAACCTGGATTGCACGGCATTCTGTCCACCGGGCAGGCAGATGGCGTTGTTGTAGACTGAGCAGGAAGAGTGCGTCACTTCTGTAGGAATAGTCGCGTTTTGACATCACTGAAACCCCCGATCTAGAGCGGTTCATTCAGTTTGAGTTAAGTTTCGGCCGCTACCTTGATCAGCGAATGACTGATGAGTCGGGGTCTGGCTTTTGGGGTGACACAACTATTTCACTGGCCAGGCGTCGAACTGACTTGAACACTCCCCTGCACTAACCAAGAGGATGAATCATGAGTGATAAGGATAAACAGCCGTTGGCTGCGTCGGCTTCAGCCCCTGAGGTGGCGGAGTCCGCCGATGCAGCGCTAAAGCACATCGTTGACGGTTTTTTGCATTTCCATCACGACGTCTTCCCCCAGCAGGAAGAGCTCTTCAAGAAACTCGCGACGGCCCAGAGCCCACGGGCGATGTTCATTACCTGCGCCGATTCGCGCATCGTGCCGGAACTGATCACCCAGAGTTCCCCTGGCGACCTGTTCGTAACCCGTAACGTCGGCAACGTCGTACCGCCCTACGGCCAGATGAACGGCGGCGTGTCCACCGCCATCGAGTACGCGGTACTGGCCCTGGGGGTGCAGCACATCATCGTCTGCGGGCACTCCGATTGCGGCGCCATGCGCGCGGTACTCAACCCGGACAGCCTGGAAAAAATGCCGACGGTCAAAGCCTGGTTGCGCCATGCCGAGGTCGCCAAGACCATGGTTCATGACAACTGCGACTGCGCCAACGAAGGCGAGAGCATGCAGGTGCTCACCGAAGAAAACGTCATCGCCCAGTTGCAACATTTGCGCACCCACCCTTCCGTGGCTTCGCGCATGGCCAATGGCCATTTGTTTATCCATGGTTGGATCTACAACATCGAGACCAGCGAAATACGGGCCTACGATGCCGATAAAGCGGCGTTCCGACCGCTGAACGGCAACGAGCCGATTCCTTCAGCGACGCCTAAAGCGCGCTTCTAAAACACTTCCCTGCCGGGTAATGCGGTGGCTGCCATGGACGCAGCCAGGCTTTACCGCGCCCGGCGAATGCCTCGGGAGAGTCATCATGCGTGCTGCTCAATTGAAAGCTGTATTGCCACGAGAGCTGCTCGCCTCGGTGGTCGTGTTTCTGGTCGCCCTGCCACTGTGCATGGGGATCGCCATCGCTTCCGGCATGCCGCCGGCCAAGGGCCTGATCACCGGCATTATCGGTGGCCTGGTGGTGGGCTGGTTGGCGGGTTCGCCGCTGCAGGTCAGCGGCCCGGCGGCGGGTTTGGCGGTGTTGGTGTTCGAGCTGGTGCGCCAGCACGGCATGCTGATGCTGGGGCCGATCCTGCTGCTGGCGGGTTTTCTGCAACTGGTCGCCGGGCGATTGCGCCTCGGGTGCTGGTTCCGTGTGACGGCGCCGGCGGTGGTGTACGGCATGCTGGCGGGGATCGGCGTGCTGATTGTGCTGTCGCAGATCCATGTGATGCTCGACGGCGCACCCAAGCCTTCGGGGCTGGATAACCTGGCGGGCTTCCCGGCCGCTTTGGCCGACGCGGTCCCGGCCCTTGGTGGCGGTCTCGGCTGGCAAGCCGGTCTGCTCGGGTTATCGACAATGCTGGTGATGTACCTGTGGGATAAATTTCGCCCGCAGGGGCTGCGATTCGTGCCGGGCGCGTTGCTCGGCGTTGGCTTGGCCACGGTCACCAGCCTGGTGCTGGCGTTGCAGGTCAAGCGTGTGGAGGTGCCGGAAAACTTATCCGACGCCATCGATTGGCTGCGTCCCAGCGACTTGTTGAACCTGGCCGACCCTCAACTGCTGATCGCCGCGTTCGCCGTGGCGTTCATCGCCAGCGCCGAAACCCTGCTCTCCGCCGCGGCTGTCGACCGTATGCACAGCGGCCAGCGCTCCGATTTTGATAAGGAACTGTCCGCCCAGGGTGTCGGCAATATGCTCTGCGGTCTGGTCGGCGCCCTGCCGATGACCGGCGTGATCGTGCGCAGCTCGGCTAATGTGCAGGCCGGCGCTACCACGCGTTTATCGGCGATGTTCCATGGCGTGTGGTTGCTGGGCTTTGTGCTGCTGCTGTCGAGCGTGCTTCAGAGCATTCCGGTGGCGAGCCTGGCCGGCGTGCTGGTGTACACGGGCATCAAGCTGGTGGACATCAAGGCGTTTAAAGCCTTGGGGCGCTACGGTCGGATGCCGATGTTTACCTATGCGGCCACGGCGTTGGCGATCATCTTTACCGACTTGCTGACCGGTGTATTGGTGGGCTTTGGCTTGACGCTGGTGAAGCTCGCATTCAAGGCTTCACGTTTGAAAGTCAGCCTGATCGATTTGCCTCAGGACGGTGAAATGGAGCTGCGGTTGACCGGTGCGGCGACGTTTCTCAAAGTGCCGGCCTTGACCCAGGTGCTGTCGACGGTGCCTGCGGCGACTACCGTGCATGTGCCGTTGAGCAACCTGAGCTATATCGACCATTCCTGCCTGGAACTGCTGGAGGAATGGGGGCGGGCCAATGCGGCCAAGGGCTCGAAGCTGGTGATTGAGGCGCGCGGGTTGAAGCGTCGGTTGGAAGGGCGGATTCGCACGACGACCGGGATAGGCTCGGCGGCCGTCTGAAACCCGCTTAATCGTGTGGGAGCCGGGCATGCCCGGCTCCCACAGTGTTGCGCGTCAGTTCAAGGATTCAGGCCGGCTGAACCAGCGCCAGCTCAACCCCCAGCTTCCTCGACAGGCACGGCCAGCGCTTCCACGCGGCTTCGGTGTTCGGGCTCTTTAGCGTTTCGCGGTAGGTCTCGACCGACTCCAGCGCAAAGCTCTCCTCGTTGAGCATCTCATCCACGGCCAGATGCACCGCCTCGTCCAACTGATTGGCGAAGTCTTCACCGATCAATTGGTGAGCGATCACATTGGCTACGGTGGTATCCGCCGGAATCAACGGCTGGCCGAAATGCTTGATATACAGATCGTTCACTTCCTCCACCAGACGATGGGCCAGGTAGGCCTCGTCCAGCAAACCGTCGAGCCCTTCGTGGCCCGCCAGAATCGCGGGCGGTTGCAGGAAGAAGTGCTCGGCAATTTTCAGTACCGGCTTGACCTGGCTTTCGATCCCGGCTTCGCGCGCCACGTCATTGGCGGCGTCGAGCAAATCCGGGACTAGGTCGATGTAGGCGCTGACAAAGCGGGTCATCACGATGTTGCGGTCACCGTCAGCCAGGGAAATGGCCGAATGCAGATGCGGCAATTGTTTTTCCAATTGCTGGGCAAGCTGGCCCGTTGTGGCTTCGTGTTGATGGGCACGGGAAATCTGCTCGCGCAATGCGGCGGTGTTCATGGAGGCTCCAATGGTGCAGGCGTAGGAAAAGGGAAAGATCAAGGTAACGCGTTTATACGAGCGGCTAAGACGCATTTGTCATAATTATTTCATGGTTATGCGCGGGCGTTATATCGAATTGCCATCGTTCGTCGGAAAAACGATTCCGCACCCTGTTTCATTAGTCCTCGCCGGTCTTTTCAGCTCATTTGCCCCTACACATTGCGGGGTTGCAAGGCGTGTCTATACTCGGGTTTGTACGCGATTAGCTGATGACGCCAGACTGCATAAGCAGGCAAGGCTAAGCGGTTGTAAGCAGTATGGAAGCCGCTCCCTTCGACGCAGGTGCAAACCGGCGGGATAACAAGAACGATAAGGGGAACCCGCAATGATGCGACATCCACACGTTTGGATGGGCCTCCTGTTGTGGTCGGTATTCGGCCAGGCACATGCCGCCTGGACAACGAATATGGCGCCAGGGGCGACAGAAGTCAGTCACGCTGTGTTCGACCTGCACATGACCATTTTCTGGATCTGTGTGGTGATCGGCATCATCGTGTTTGGCGCTATGTTCTGGTCGATGATGGTGCACCGACGCTCCACGGGCCAGGTGGCCGCCAAGTTCCACGAGAGCACCACCGTAGAAATCCTCTGGACCATCGTGCCGTTGCTGATCCTGATCGCCATGGCGATTCCGGCGACCAAGACCTTGATCAACATCTACGACAGCAGTGAGTCGGATATCGATATCCAGGTCACCGGTTACCAGTGGAAATGGCACTACAAATACCTGGGCCAGGACGTGGAGTTTTTCAGCAACCTGGCCACGCCTGCCGAACAGATCCATAACCAGGCCACCAAAGGCGAACACTACCTGCTGGAAGTGGATGAGCCGCTGGTATTGCCGGTGGGCGCCAAAGTGCGCTTCCTGGTGACCGCCGCCGACGTAATCCACTCCTGGTGGGTGCCGGCCTTCGCGGTCAAGCGCGACGCCATCCCTGGTTTCGTCAACGAGGCCTGGACCCGCGTCGAGAAGCCCGGCATCTACCGTGGCCAATGTGCCGAGTTGTGCGGCAAAGACCACGGCTTTATGCCCATCGTGGTCGAGGTCAAGTCCAAAGCCGATTACGACACCTGGCTCGGTGAGCGCAAGGCGCAGGCCGCCCAGCTCAAGGAGCTCACGTCCAAAGAGTGGACCCTTGAAGAGCTGGTGGCCCGTGGCGACAAGGTCTACCACACCACTTGCGTGGCCTGTCACCAGGCCGAGGGCCAGGGGCTGCCGCCGATGTTCCCGGCGCTCAAGGGCTCCAAAATCGCCACCGGGCCTGCCGCCGATCACTTGAGCATCGTCTATCACGGCAAGCCGGGCACCGCGATGGCAGCGTTCGGCAAGCAGCTCTCGGAAGTGGATATCGCCGCCGTGGTGACCTACGAGCGCAACGCGTGGGGCAACAACAAAGGCGACATGGTCACGCCTAAAGACGTGTTGGCCATCAAGCAGGCGGAAAGCAAATGAGCCACTTCATTGCCAATGCGCTGACCCGCCCCGCCCATTCGTTTGCAGGAGAACGGCCATGAGCGCTGTGATCGATGACCATGGCCACGCCAGTGACCATGCCCACGGCCCCGCGAAGGGTTTGATGCGCTGGGTGCTGACCACCAACCACAAAGACATCGGCACGATGTACCTGTGGTTCGCGTTCGCGATGTTTCTGCTCGGCGGTTCGTTCGCCATGGTGATCCGCGCCGAGCTGTTCCAGCCCGGTCTGCAGATCGTGCAACCGGCGTTCTTCAACCAGATGACCACCATGCACGGGTTGATCATGGTGTTCGGCGCGGTGATGCCGGCGTTTGTCGGCCTGGCCAACTGGATGATCCCGCTGATGATCGGCGCGCCCGATATGGCCCTGCCGCGCATGAACAACTTCAGTTTCTGGCTGCTGCCGGCGGCGTTCCTGCTGCTGGTCTCGACCCTGTTCACGCCGGGCGGCGGGCCGAACTTCGGCTGGACCTTCTACGCGCCGCTGTCCACCACATACGCCCCGGAAAGCGTGACGTTCTTTATCTTTGCCATCCACTTGATGGGCATCAGTTCGATCATGGGCGCGATCAACGTGGTCGCGACCATCCTCAACCTGCGTGCCCCCGGCATGACCTTGATGAAAATGCCGCTGTTCGTGTGGACGTGGCTGATCACCGCGTTCCTGCTGATCGCAGTGATGCCCGTATTGGCCGGTTGCGTGACCATGATGCTGATGGACATTCACTTCGGCACCAGCTTTTTCAGTGCCGCAGGCGGCGGTGACCCGGTGCTGTTCCAGCATGTGTTCTGGTTCTTTGGTCACCCGGAGGTGTACATCATGATCCTGCCGGCCTTCGGCGCCGTCAGTTCGATCATCCCGACCTTCTCGCGCAAGCCACTGTTCGGCTACACCTCGATGGTTTACGCCACGGCGAGCATCGCGTTCCTGTCGTTTATCGTGTGGGCGCACCACATGTTCGTGGTCGGTATCCCGCTGGTAGGTGAGCTGTTCTTCATGTACGCCACGCTGCTGATCGCCGTGCCGACGGGGGTGAAGGTCTTCAACTGGGTCAGCACCATGTGGCAGGGCTCACTGACCTTCGAAACGCCGATGCTGTTTGCGGTGGCCTTTGTGATTCTGTTCACCATCGGCGGTTTTTCCGGGCTGATGCTGGCGATTGCCCCGGCGGACTTCCAATACCACGACACCTACTTTGTGGTGGCGCACTTCCATTACGTACTGGTGCCCGGCGCGATCTTCGGCATCTTCGCATCGGCCTACTACTGGCTGCCGAAATGGACCGGTCACATGTACGACGAAACCTTGGGCAAGCTGCACTTCTGGCTGTCTTTCGTGGGCATGAACATGGCGTTCTTCCCCATGCACTTCGTCGGCTTGGCCGGCATGCCTCGGCGGGTGCCCGACTACAACCTGCAGTTCGCGGACTTCAACATGGTCTCGTCGATTGGCGCGTTTATGTTTGGCGCTACGCAGATCTTCTTCCTGTTTATCGTCATCAAGTGCATCCGCGGCGGCCAGCCCGCCCCGGCCAAGCCATGGGATGGGGCTGAAGGCCTGGAGTGGAGCGTCCCTTCCCCTGCGCCGTACCACACCTTCACCACGCCGCCGGAGGTCAAATGAACGCCTGGGGTGCCAAGCCCGCTCCCGCCACTGTCTCGGGTGATCGCCATGGCTGACTCCGTGCCGCTCAAGCGCCTGGTCACCCGCCTGCTGATCCTGGTGCTGGCGATGTTCGCTTTCGGCTTCGCCCTGGTGCCGATCTATGACGTGATGTGCAAGGCATTCGGCATCAACGGCAAGACCGCCGGGCAGTACGAGGGATCGCAGGTGGTGGATGCGTCACGCCAGGTGCGCGTGCAGTTTTTGTCTACTAATGCCATCGACATGGTCTGGGACTTTTATGCCAAGGCTGACGAGGTGGTGGTCAATCCTGGCGCGGTGACCGAGATGCTGTTCGTGGCCCACAACCCGACCGATAAACCGATGACCGCCCAGGCCGTGCCAAGCATTTCGCCGGCCGAAGCGGCGATGTACTTCCACAAGACCGAGTGTTTTTGCTTCACCCAGCAAGTGTTGCAGCCAGGCGAGCGTATTGAGATGCCGGTGCGCTTCATCGTCGACCGGGACATGCCCAAGGATGTGAAGCATCTGACCCTGGCGTACACGCTGTTTGACATCACTGCGCGCCAACCGCCCGTGGCTGCCCGTTCTGGCGGCTAGCTACTGTTTGCCCGCTCAATCAGGAGAGCGAATACATGTCGACTCATGATACGTACTACGTACCAGCGCAAAGCAAATGGCCAATAATTGCCACGTTTGGCCTGCTGATCACTGTGTATGGCCTGGGGCTGTGGTTCAACGACCTGAAGGCCGCGCGCCCGGAATCCCACGGACCGTGGATCTTTTTCGTCGGTGGGTTGTTGCTGGCCTACATGATGTTCGGCTGGTTTGGTGCGGTGATCAAAGAAAGCCGAGCCGGTTTGTACAGCTCACAAATGGACCGCTCCTTTCGCTGGGGCATGACCTGGTTCATCTTTTCTGAAGTGATGTTCTTTATCGCGTTCTTTGGTGCGCTGTTTTATGTGCGTACCTGGTCGGGCCCCTGGCTGGCGGGTGAAGGCCCCAAAGGCATCGCGCATATGCTGTGGCCGAACTTCGAATATGCCTGGCCATTGCTCAACAATCCGGACCCCAAACTCTATCCGGCACCCAAGGGCACCATCAGTCCGTGGGGCTTGCCGCTGGTCAATACCATCCTGCTGGTGAGTTCCAGCGTGACCATCACCATTGCCCACCATGCCTTGCGCAAGGGGCATCGCGGTGCGTTGAAGATCTGGTTGGCGATCACCGTGCTGCTGGGCCTGGCGTTTCTCGGGTTTCAGGCCGAGGAGTACATCCATGCCTATAAAGAGCTGGGGCTCACGCTGGGCTCCGGTGTATACGGCGCAACCTTTTTCATGCTCACCGGTTTCCACGGCGCCCACGTGACCATCGGTACGATCATTTTATTTGTGATGCTGATGCGCATCCTGCGCGGGCACTTCAATGCCGAGCACCAGTTCGGGTTCGAGGCGGCCAGTTGGTATTGGCACTTTGTGGATGTGGTGTGGATCGGGTTGTTTTTCTTCGTGTACGTGCTGTGAGGGCTATTACCACGGCGCGTGAGACACCAACTGGCCGCTGAAAAAACCCCAGCTGATCAACGCCAGGGTGATCACAGCCAGTACGACACGTACGGTCAAGGCAGTGACGAGGCGATTGGAGTGGCCCTCGTCCTTGACCAGAAAGAACAAGCCACTGAACAGGCTCACGACAGTCGCGATCAGCATCAGGGCAATGGCTGCTTTGAGCATGGTCTGGCTCCTGGGCTTTTATGGAGGGGGCGGGCAATGAAAACAAGTATAGCCAGCGCCTTAAAACAGTTTCGCCCCGGCATTGCGCCAACCGTGGTGGTGATGGTGCTGCTGCCGTTGATGGTGGGTTTGGGGTTCTGGCAGCTGTCGCGCGGGCATCAAAAGCAGGTGATGCTCGACAGCTATGCCGAACGCCGCGCGGCCGCGCCGATGCGCAGTGAGCAGCTCGATGGCACGATGGATCCGGCGTTTCGCCGCGTGCATCTGCGCGGGCAGTTCGACGTCGATCACAGCGTGCTGCTGGACAACCGCATGCGCGACGGCAAGGCCGGTGTTGAGTTGCTGCAACCCTTTCATGACCAGGCCAGCGGCCTGTGGCTGTTGCTTAACCGTGGCTGGCTGCCCTGGCCGGATCGCCGCATTCCGCCGGCCTTCACCACCCCTGAGCCGCCGTTGAACCTCGACGCCTGGGTGTACGTCGCCCCCGGCGAGACCTTCCAGCTGCATGCCGACCCGGCCGATGCGCCCTGGCCGCGCTTACTCACCGCAGTGCACCCCGCCGCCTTATGGACTGAGCTGGGCCGCAGCGGCTTTGCCTACGAGTTGCGTGCCGAGAGCGGCCCCGGTACGTACGACACCACCTGGCCGGTGGTCGCCATGGGCCCGGAAAAACACCAGGCCTACGCCGTGCAATGGTTCGCCATGGCGCTGGCGTTGCTCGCGCTTTACCTCTACCTCGGATGGCACAACACAAAGGAGAAGCCCCATGGGAGCGGCCACCAATCCACTCAACATGTCTGACCTGCCTGATCGGCGCAAAGGCCGCTGGCAACTGCTGCTGATCCTGCTGATGGTGATCGGCCCGATGGTGCTGGCGACGTTTATGTACAAGCTGCAGTTCTGGGTGCCGGACAGCCGCAGCTACCATGGCGAAATGATCGGCAACGGCCAGACCCGTGCCGATATTGGCGTGCAGGCCGATGAGCAGCGCTGGCAGTTGCTGGTCACCGCGCCCACTGCGTGTGCGGCCGATTGCCAGCAACTGGTGTACCTCGCGCGGCAGTTGCAGATCGGTTTGGGGCGCGACGCTTCACGGGCCAGTCATGCCCTGGCCAGTGCGCAGCCGGTTGGCGCCGACTACGAGGCCAAGTTGAAAACCGAATACCCCCAATTGCAGCGTTATTCGCTGGATGCTTCGACCTTCACTAAGAACGCCGCCGCACCGGGCGAGGCGCAGCTGTGGATCGTTGACCCCCACGGCAACCTGGTGCTGCGCTACGACGCCAAGGTCAAGGGCAAGGACTTGCTCAACGACCTGCGCCACCTGCTGAAACTGTCGAATATCGGATAAGGGCATCGTCATGGCCAAACCTGGATTTCGCCTCGCGTTGTTTGCCACGTTGCTGGCGCTGATTGTCGTGCTGCTCGGCGCCTACACCCGCCTGACCCACGCGGGCCTCGGCTGTCCGGATTGGCCGGGTTGCTACGGCTTTATAGGCGTGCCGCAAAGCGAGGCGCAGCTGGCCCATGCCGAATTGCATTTCCCCGACACCCCGGTGGAAGCTGACAAGGGCTGGGCCGAGATGACCCACCGTTACTTCGCCGGCACCTTGGGCCTGCTGATCGGGCTGCTGGCGGGGCGCGCGTGGAGCCATCGGCGTGATCCAGGGCAGCCGGTGAAGTTGCCGTTGTTTCTGCTGGCGGTGGTGTTTGCCCAGGCCGCTTTTGGTATGTGGACGGTGACGTTAAAGCTGTGGCCGCAGGTGGTGACCGGACACTTGTTGGGCGGTTTTGCCACGTTGAGCCTCCTGCTTTTGCTGACCTTGCGCCTGTCCGGCGTGCTGCCTGCGTTGATTGTGCCCAAGCGCCTGCAATATTGGGCGACGGCGGGACTGGTGCTGGTGATCGGGCAGATCGCGCTCGGCGGTTGGGTCAGTTCCAACTATGCGGCGGTGGCCTGTGTGGACTTGCCAACGTGCCATGGCCAATGGTGGCCGGCGGCGGATTTTGCCAATGGCTTTCACTTGACCCAGCACATTGGCCCCAACTACCTGGGCGGCCAGCTCGACAGCGAGGCGCGCACGGCCATTCATCTGACCCATCGCATTGGCGCGGTGCTGGTGAGCCTGGTGCTGTTGGGCCTGGCCTGGCAGTTGCGCGCCGTGGGCATGACGCGGCTTGCTGGCCTGCTGCTGATCGCCCTGCTCGTGCAAATCGGCCTGGGCCTGAGCAATGTGGCGTTCGGTCTGCCGCTGCCGGTGGCGGTCGCTCACAACGCCGGCGGTGCCGCGCTGTTGCTGACGCTGGTATTGGTCAATTACCACGCGCGCACCAGCCTGGTTCGGGTGCGCCATCAACGGCTGTTCGGTTGGCGTTTCAGCCCGCGCAAACCTGTGTCGGGCCTCGTAACGCTTAAAGGAGAGATGCCATGGCGACCTTGATCGGCGCGCGTCACGGCCAGGCGATCTGGCGTGACTATTTGGAGCTGACCAAGCCGAAAGTGGTGGTGCTGATGCTCATCACCTCGCTGGTGGGCATGTTTCTCGCGACCCGCGCCGGGGTGCCGTGGACGGTGCTGGTGTTCGGCAACCTGGGTATCGCCCTGTGCGCGGGCGGCGCGGCGGTGGTCAATCATGTGGTGGACCGGCGCATCGATGCGGTGATGGCGCGGACCCACAAGCGACCGTTGGCGCAAGGCCGCGTATCGCCCATGGCCGCATTGGCCTTTGCTTTGTTTCTGGCTGTTGCAGGATTGGCGCTGTTACTGGCATTCACCAATCCGTTGGCCGCCTGGCTGACGTTGGCTTCGTTGCTCGGTTATGCGGTGATCTACACCGGCTTTCTCAAGCGTGCGACGCCGCAGAATATCGTCATCGGTGGGCTTGCCGGTGCTGCACCGCCGCTCTTGGGCTGGGTCGCCGTGACCGGGCATATCAGCGCCGAGCCGCTGTTGCTGGTGCTGATCATCTTCGCCTGGACCCCGCCGCACTTCTGGGCCCTGGCTATTCATCGCAAAGAGGAGTACGCCAAAGCCGACATCCCGATGTTGCCGGTCACCCACGGCGAGCACTACACCAAGGTGCATATCCTGCTTTATACCTTTGCGCTGTTGGCGGTGAGCCTGATGCCCTATGTGATCCACATGAGCGGCCCACTGTACCTGGCGTGTGCGCTGCTGTTGGGCGGGCGCTTTCTGCAATGGGCCTGGGTGTTGTACCGTGGCGGTCGGCCGCACGCGGCGATCAACACGTTCAAGTACTCTATCTGGTACCTGTTCCTGCTGTTTATCGCCCTGCTCGTAGACCATTACCTATTGTTGAACCTATGACTCGAACTCAAAAAACCGTCTTCATCCTGGTGGCAATCGTCGCGCTGATCATGGGCCTGACCGTTAACAAAGTGCTGTCGGGCAAAGGCCAGGGTGACCCTGCCGCGTTGATCGACGCCGGCATTATCCTGCTGCCGCAGAGCCGCCAACTGCCGGCGGTGACCATGACGGATCAGGACGGCCAGCCGGTGCTGGTCAATGAGTTGAAGGGTAAGTGGAGCCTGCTGTTCTTCGGCTACACCTTCTGCCCGGACATCTGCCCGACCACCCTCGCCCAGTTGCGCCAGATCAAGAGTGAGTTGCCCAAAGAGGCGGTGGATAAGTTGCAGGTGATCCTGGTCAGCGTTGACCCGAACCGTGACACGCCGACCCAGCTCAAGCAGTACCTGGGCTATTTCGATCCGCAGTTCGAAGGCCTCACCGGCGCTAATGTGGAGGACGTGCAAAAGGTCTCGAACGCGGTGAGTATCCCGTTCATTCCGGCAGATACCAGCAAGCCGAACTACACCGTCGACCACAGCGGCAACCTCGCGCTGATCGGCCCGGACGGCACCCAGCGTGGGTTTATCCGTGCGCCGTTGAACAACCAGAAGCTGGTGGCGCAGTTGCCGGGGTTGCTGCAGCGCAAATAAGGGGCGACAAAAAATGTGGGAGCGGGCTTGCCCCCACATTGATTTTCAGTCAGATCAGAACGCCGGCTTGATTGCGCCTTTGTACTTCTCTTCGATGAATGCCTTCACTTCTGGTGTGTGCAGGGCTGCCACCAGCTTCTTCACAGCGTCAGAATCTTTGTTGTCTTCGCGGGTGACCAGAATGTTCACGTAAGGCGAGTCGCTGCCTTCGATCACCAGTGCATCCTTGGAAGGATCGAGCTTGGCTTCCAGGGCGTAGTTGGTGTTGATCAGGGCCAGGTCGACCTGGGTCAGCACGCGAGGCAGCGTGGCGGCTTCCAGTTCGCGGAACTTCAGGTTTTTGCTGTTAACGGTGATGTCCTTGATGGTCGACAGGATGTTGGTCGGGTCCTTCAGGGTGATCAGGCCGTTCTTGGCCAGCAGCAGCAGCGCACGGCCGCCGTTGGTGGCGTCGTTAGGGATGACCACGTTGGCGCCGTTCGGCAGGTCTTCCAGCTTCTTGTACTTGCTGGAGTAGGCGCCCAGCGGCTCCAGGTGCACCGCGCCGACGCTCACCAGATGAGTGCCCTTGGCTTTGTTGAACTCATCCAGGTACGGCTGGTGCTGGAAGAAGTTGGCGTCCAGGCGCTTTTCAGCCACTTGTACGTTGGGCTGGACGTAGTCGGTGAAGACTTTGACCTGCAGGTCCACGCCTTCTTTGGCCAGTGCAGGCTTCACGAATTCGAGGATTTGCGCGTGCGGCACCGGCGACGCCGCGACGGTAATCGTCTCGGCATGGGCGGAAAACGCGGCAACGGCGGCGAAAGCGACCAATAGTTTTTTCATCCAGCAAGCTCCTTGTTCGGGTATCTGCCGGCTTTGCGCCGGCAATGGCCGTTATTTTCGAGAAAAGTGCACCACCAGCCTGTCGCCGACGGTTTGCAGAATTTGCACCAGAATCAACAGCATCACCACGGTGACCACCATTACATCGGTCTGGAAACGCTGGTAACCAAAACGAATCGCCAGATCGCCCAGGCCGCCGGCGCCGACGACACCGGCCATGGCGGTGTAGGACACCAGTGTAATCGCTGTCACGGTAATCGCTGCGAAGATGCCAGGGCGGGCTTCTGGCAGCAGTGCGTTGGTGATGATCTGGCGGGTGGTGGCGCCCATCGACTGCGTGGCTTCGATGATGCCGCGGTCCACTTCACGCAGGGCGGTTTCCACCAGGCGCGCAAAGAACGGGGTTGCGCCGACCACGAGCGGCGGAATCGCACCGGCCACGCCCAGCGAGGTGCCGGTGATCAGCACGGTGAACGGGATCATTACGATCAGCAGGATGATGAACGGCAACGAACGCAGGATGTTGACGACCAGTGACAACAGCGCGTACAGGCCTTTTTGTTCGAACAACTGGCGCGGACTGGTCAGGAACAGCAGTACACCCAGCGGCAGGCCGAGTAGCACGGTGAACAACAGTGAGCCGAACAGCATGATCATGGTGTCGCCGGTAGCGAGCCAGATTTCGGACCAGTCGATATTGGCGAAGAAACTCGTCAGGACTTCCATTAACGCAGCACCTCCATGTGGACGTCTGTGGCAGTGAAGCGGGCGAAGGCCGCCTGCATGTCACCGCCGGTGACGGCGAGGGTCAGTTGCCCGTAGGGGATGTCTTTGATGCGGTCAATACGACCGGCAAGGATGCTGTAGTCCACCCCCGTTTCGCGTGCGACGGTTCCCAGCAGCGGCGCGTAGGTCGCTTCGCCCTGGAACGTCAGGCGCACGATACGGCCCGGTACGTGGGCGAAGTCATCGCGCTGCTCGCCTTCGTCGACCTGCTCGGCTTCCTGCACGAAGCGTTTGGTGGTCGGGTGCTTGGGGTGCAGGAACACGTCGGCCACCGAGCCTTGCTCGACGATCACGCCGGCGTCCATCACGGCCACCTGGTCGCAGACGCGGCGGATCACGTCCATTTCATGGGTGATCAGCACGATGGTCAGTTTCAGCTCACGGTTGATCTCGGCCAGCAGTTGCAGCACGGACGCGGTGGTCTGCGGGTCGAGGGCGCTGGTGGCTTCGTCGCACAGCAAAATCTTTGGCTTGGTCGCCAGGGCGCGGGCGATGCCGACGCGCTGCTTCTGGCCGCCGGACAACTGCGCCGGGTATTTCTTGGCGTGGTCCGACAAGCCGACGCGGGCCAGCAACTCGGCCACGCGCAGGTCGATGTCCTTGCGCGACAGTTCGCCGGCCAGGGTCAGCGGCAGTGCCACGTTGTCGGCCACGGTCTTGGATGCCAACAGGTTGAAGTGCTGGAAGATCATCCCGACCTGCTGACGGAAACGGCGCAGGCCGTTGGCATCCAGGGCGGTGACTTCTTCGCCGTCGACCGTGATCTGGCCGCCGCTGGGTTCTTCCAGGCGGTTGATCAGGCGCAGCAGCGTACTTTTACCCGCACCCGAGTGGCCGATCAGGCCGAACACCTGGCCGTTTTCGACGCGCAGGCTGGTGGCGTGGAGGGCGGGAATATCCTTACCGGCGACGCGGTAAGTTTTATGGACGTTTTGAAACTCGATCACGTAGCGAACCTTGTGGGGCGCATTGAAAAGGGATCAGCGGTTAGCCGGGCGCGCATTTTAGCCTGTCCGTATAGCGTTTCTTAGCATTTATTTCGCATTCATCCTGCGATTTGGCAATAACGCGATCAAAGGTCATAAAAAAGGAACGGCCCAAAACCTCATCAGTCACTACTTAGGCAACGCGATCTCCTGGGTGCCGTGCCTGGGGTTTTGCTCAAACGAGCCGGGGACCGCTCTGGCTACTTTGAATAAGGAGTTTTGTCTGATGAGTACCAAGAAGCCAGCCACCCCGCCGAAGAGTGAACTTGCCGGCACCGACACCCTGGACCGTGGCAATACCAACGCCAAGCTGCAGGCCTTGGAAACGTTTCGTTCCGACGCCACCGGCCAAGCCTTGCGCACCAACCAAGGCGTGAAGATTTCCGACAACCAGAACAGCTTGAAGGTCGGCCCTCGTGGTCCTTCGCTGCTCGAAGATTTCATCATGCGGGAGAAAATCACGCATTTTGACCATGAGCGCATCCCGGAGCGCATCGTGCACGCCCGTGGCACAGGCGCCCATGGCTACTTCCAATCCTATGGCGACCATTCTGCGCTGACCAAGGCCGGGTTCCTGCGCACGCCGGAGCATAAAACCCCGGTATTCGCGCGCTTTTCCACCGTGCAAGGTCCACGTGGTTCGGGTGATACGGTGCGTGACGTGCGCGGTTTTGCCGTGAAGTTCTTCACCGAAGAAGGCAACTTCGACCTGGTGGGCAACAACATGCCGGTGTTCTTTATTCAGGACGCGATCAAGTTTCCGGACTTTGTGCACGCGGTAAAACCCGAGCCGCACAACGAGATCCCTACCGGCGGTTCGGCCCACGATACGTTCTGGGATTTCGTCTCCCTGGTACCGGAATCGGCGCACATGGTGGTGTGGGCGATGTCCGACCGTGCGATTCCCAAAAGCCTGCGCGCCATGCAGGGTTTCGGCGTGCACACCTTTCGCCTGATCAATACCGAGGGTAAGTCCAGCTTCGTCAAATTCCATTGGCGGCCAACAGTCGGCACCTGCTCCCTGGTATGGGACGAAGCGCAAAAGCTTGCCGGTAAAGATACCGATTACCACCGTCGCGATCTGTGGGAGTCCATCGAGATGGGCGACTACCCCGAGTGGGAACTGGGTGTTCAGATCGTCGCCGAAGAAGACGAACACTCGTTCGACTTCGATTTGCTCGACCCCACCAAGATCATTCCTGAAGAACTGGTGCCCATCACGCCCCTGGGCAAGATGGTGCTTAACCGCAATCCGGACAACTTCTTCGCTGAAGTCGAGCAGGTTGCGTTCTGCCCAGGACATATTGTGCCCGGCATCGACTTCACCAACGACCCGTTGCTGCAAGGCCGTCTGTTTTCCTACACGGATACGCAGATCAGCCGACTGGGTGGGCCGAACTTTCATGAGATCCCTATCAACCGCCCGGTCGCGCCGTTCCATAATGGCCAGCGCGATGCCCAGCACCGTACGGTGATCGACAAGGGACGGGCATCTTACGAGCCGAACTCCATCGACGGCGGCTGGCCGAAGGAAACGCCGGCAGGGCCAACCGATGGTGGTTTCGAAACCTGTTACGAGCGCGTTGATGCCAGCAAAGTGCGCGAGCGCAGTGAATCGTTCGGTGACCACTTTTCCCAGGCGACGCTGTTTTTCAACAGCATGAGCCATCATGAGAAAGAGCACATTATTGCGGCCTACAGCTTTGAGCTTGGCAAAGTCGAACGCGAGCATATTCGCGCCCGTCAGGTGAACGAGATCCTGGCCAATATCGACCTGGAACTGGCCAAGCGCGTGGCGCAGAACCTGGGCCTGCCGGCGCCGACCAAGGGCACAGTGCCTGTGCGTGAGACGTCGGTTAAACAATCGCCGGCATTGAGCCAGGTCAATCTGCTGTCGGGTGATATCAAGACGCGCAAAGTGGCGATCCTGGCGGCCAATGGTGTCGACGGCGCGGCGATCGATGCGATGAAAAAAGCCCTTGAGGCCGAAGGTGCCCATGCGAAGTTGCTGGGGCCTACTTCGGCGCCTGTGACCACGGCGGACGGCAAGACGCTGGCGGTGGATGCGTCGATGGAGGGTATGCCGTCCATTGCGTTTGACGCGGTGTTTATCCCAGGCGGTAAAGAGTCGGTGACGGCCTTGAGCGGTGATGGCGTGGCGTTGCACTACGTGCTGGAAGCGTACAAACACCTCAAGGCGATCGCCGTGGCCACTGACGTGAAGCCGCTGCTGGATCTGCTGAAGCTGGAGGCGGATGCGGGGTTGATCGTGGGTGCGGATGCCAAGGCGTTCAAGACGTTCTTTGCCGCCATTGCCCAGCATCGGGTGTGGGACCGTGAGGCGAAGGCCAAGGCGATTCCGGCTTAAATACTCGGCTGTTTGTCAGGTCGCCCGCTCCCACATTTGAGTGATGAATACATTCAAGTGTGGGAGCGGGCGTGCCCGCGATGCTATTAGTCCGCCTTGCGCGGAATCAGCACAATTTGCGCCGGAATCTTCTTCAGGATTTGCCGGTGAATTTTCAGGTCGTACCCCGAATCAATGCGCTTAACCCGTTTGGTCAGCAGTGTGGCCAACCATGGGTAATCCTCGGTGCGCGGGGCCTGGATGCTCACATCGCACTGGTAATTCACCACGTCGATGGCGATCGCATCCAGTTGATGGCGCAGTTCTTCGATATCGGTGAGGTTCAAGGCCACGGTGGTGCTTGGTGCCGCCGGGTCGATGACCTTGGCTGCGGGTTTGGCTTCGGCGGCCTTGAGGGCTTCTTCGGCCTTATCCAGCTCGGCTTTGCGGGCATGGGTAATGGCGCTGTTGACGCCGCCCGTCAGTGCCGGCGCCTTGGGCATCAACGCGCGGGCGCGGCTCAGGGCAGTGGCGGCAGCGTTGACGTCACCCTTTTGCAGCACGATTTGGCTGCGTTGCAGGTAGGCTTCGGCCAGTTGGCGCTGATAAGACTCCAGCGTTGGGTCGTTGGGCGACTGAGCCTGTAGCGCGGCAAGCTGGTCTTCGGCGGTGGCCAATTCACTGCTGGCCAGGTTTTGCTCCAGCTGCGCGATGGCCGCAGCACGCGGGTCGGAAGCCTCGGGGGCTACGGGCGGTGTGCTTTGACAGGCGCCCAGCAGCAAAGAAAATGCGGCAAGGAGCAGATAACGGGAGGTGAACAGCTTCATTCCTGCGACTCTCTATTTGCGCAAAAAGCGAGCAAGTCTACACCCCTCGACGGGGCAGGACAAAACTCAGCAGAAACAGGGCGGCAGCCGTGACCACAATCGATGGTCCGGCCGGCGTGTCCTTGAACCACGACAACGCCAGGCCCCCACATACTGCCAGCATCCCCAACAGGCTGGCGCCGATTGCCATCTGCTCCGGGGAACGGGCGTGACGCTGGGCGGCGGCGGCGGGAATGATCAACAGCGATGTGATCAACAATACGCCGACAATCTTCATTGCGACAGCGATCACCACGGCAATCAACAGCATCAGGGCCATGCGCAGGGCCGATACGGGCAGGCCTTCGACCTTGGCCAACTCTTCATGCACCGTGATAGCCAGGAGTGGCCGCCACAGGGCTACCAGCAGCACCAGCACCGCGGCGCTGCCGCCCAGGATCCAGGCCAGGTCAGTGGGGCTGATCGCCAGCAGGTCGCCGAACAGGTAGGCCATCAGGTCGATGCGCACCTCGTGCATAAAGCTCAGCACCACCAGGCCCAGCGACAGCGTGCTCGGCGCCAGAATGCCGAGCAGCGTATCCGAGGCCAGCGGCTGGCGCTGTTGCAGGGTCACCAGCAGCACCGCCAACAGCAGGCAGCCGACGGTCACGGCGATGGTCGGGCTCACGTCCAGCAAAAAGCCCATGGCCACGCCCAGGAGCGCGGCATGCGACAAGGTGTCGCCAAAATACGCCATGCGTCGCCAGACCACGAACGAGCCCAAAGGGCCCGCCACCAGCGCCAAAGCCAAGCCTGCCAGCAGGGCGTAGAGCAGAAAATCAGCCATGCTTGCAGCTATCTCCATGAACGTGGGTGTGAGGTGCGGTTGGATCGTCAACCACGGCGCCATGCAGGTCGTGGGCGTGGTCGTGATGGTGGTGATAAATCGCCAGGCTCTGGGCGTTCTTGCCGAACAGCTCGACAAACGCCGGGTCGCCGCTGACCTGTTCCGGGTGGCCGGAACAACACACGTGGCGGTTGAGGCACACCACTTGGTCGGTGGTGCTCATCACCAGGTGCAGATCATGGGACACCATCAGCACGCCGCAACCATGACGATCGCGCAGGCGGGTGATCAGGCTGTACAGCTCGGCCTGGCCGGCGACGTCGACGCCCTGGACGGGCTCATCGAGCACCAGCAGTTGCGGTTCACGCAACAAAGCCCGGGCCAGCAGTACGCGCTGCATTTCGCCGCCGGAGATGCTTTGTACCGGGCTGTCGATCACCTGTTCGGCGCCGACCTCCTTGAGTGCAGACTGCGCGCGGGCACGGTCCACGCCGGGCACCAGACGCAGGAAGCGCAGCACGGAGAGTGGCAGGGTCGGGTCGACATGCAGTTTCTGCGGCATATAGCCGACGCGCAGCCTGGGCTTGCGCCACACGCTGCCGCTGTCGGGCTTGAGCAGGCCAAGCACGGCGCGCACCAGGGTTGTTTTGCCGGCGCCGTTGGGGCCGATGAGCGTGACGATTTGCCCCGGCTCTACGCTCAGTGCGATGTTATCCAGCACGGTTTGGCCGGCAAACGTGACCCCAACCTGCTCCAGGCGGATTAACGCGTTGCTCATCAAGCCCCCTGGCAGCCCGAGCACAGGCCGACCACTTCGACCGTCTGCCCTTCGACCTTGAAGCCCACGTCGGCAGAGCTCTTGATAATGGCGTCGCTGATGCTTTTTTGTTCAAGCTCAATGGCCGCATGGCACTCGCGGCAGATCAGGAACTGGCCCTGGTGGGCGTGTTCCGGGTGGTTGCAACCCACGAAGGCGTTGAGCGAGGCGATGCGGTGCACCAGGCCGTTTTCCAGCAGAAAATCCAGCGCGCGGTACACCGTGGGCGGCGCGGCGCGGCGGCCATCCTGCTCGCTGAGTACACCCAGAATGTCGTAGGCGCCCAGCGGTTTGTGGCTCTGCCACACCAGTTCCAGCACGCGACGACGCAGAGCGGTCAAGCGCAGACCTTTTTGCGCACACAGGGTGTCGGCCTCCGACAGCGCGGTATGCACGCAGTGAGAGTGGTCGTGGGGACGGCTGGCTAGCGGTGTTTTAGGCATGAGCGGCGACAGATATTTGATAGAGACGTTATTATGTTACCCGTTCCTACGCCATCGAGTGGTCATCGTGTCCCGACTTTTTCCCGTTTTTGTCGTATTTGTCGCCAGTTTGTTCATGGGTGGGGCCGCTCAGGCCGAGGTCAACGTGCTGACCAGCATCAAGCCACTGCAGTTGATTGCCGCGGCTGTGCAGGATGGCGTGGCGGTTCCTGAGGTGTTGCTGCCGCCGGGCGCGTCGCCGCATAACTTTGCATTGCGGCCATCCGACGTACGGCGGGTGCAGTCGGTGGATCTGCTGTATTGGATCGGGCCGGACATGGAAGGCTTCCTGCCTCGCGTACTGAAAGGTCGCACAGCGAAGACGGTAGCGGTGCAGGATCTACCAGGTCTGAAATTGCGCCGGTTCGGCGAAGATAGTCATTCTCACGCCGATGATGCCGACGAACATGATCACGATCATCGCCCAGGCAGCCTGGATGCGCATTTATGGTTGTCGACGGTGAACGCGCGGGTGATTGCGGCAAGCATGGCGACCGACCTCAGTGCGGCTGACCCGGCGAATGCCGAGCGTTATCAGAACAACGCAAAAGCCTTCGATGGTCGTTTGGATGCGTTGGACGCGCGCTTGAAAAAGCGCCTGGCGGGGATTGATGGCAAGCCTTACTTCGTGTTCCACGAAGCCTTCGATTACTTTGAGGGGGCTTACGGCTTGAAGCATGCCGGCGTGTTCAGCGTCGCCGCTGAAGTACAGCCTGGCGCCCAGCACGTGGCAGCCATGCGTACGCGGTTGCAGGAAGTCGGCAAGACCTGCGTGTTCAGTGAGCCGCCATTGCGCCCGCGTCTGGCTGAGACGCTGGTCGCGGGTTTGCCGGTGAAGTTGGCGGAGCTGGATGCGTTGGGCGGGTATACCCCGGCGACGGCTCAGGGTTACGAGCAGGTGTTGGATAAGTTGGGCAATGACCTGGCCGGATGCCTGGAGTCTCTTTAACCGCAAGCGCATAACCCATGTGGGAGCGAGCACGCCCGGTCCCACATTTTTTGTGCCGTTTTTTATAGCGCGAACGGCAATTGCACACTGACCTGCTGGCGTTGAGCCAAGCGATGCTCGAATTCCGCCGGGTCGTGGATTAACACATCCTGCCCTGCAAACGATTCCGCCGCGATCAGGCGTGACAACCAGAACCGCACGCAGGCTACGCGCAACATTGTCGGCCAAAGCTCTGCTTCCTTCGCCGTAAACGGCCGCAGCCCGGCGTAAGCGCCCAGCAATGCGCGGGCGCGTTGCCCGTCGATCACGCCTTCGGCGTCCGAACACCAGTCATTGAGTGCGATGGCCACGTCATACAGCATCGGGCCCGAGCAGGCGTTGTAGAAGTCGATCAGGCCCGTCAGGTGCGTGCCTTCGAACATGGCATTGTCACGGAACAGGTCGGCGTGGACGTTGGCGCGCGGCAGGGCAAGGATCTGCCCTTTATGCGCGGTAATCTCCGCCAATGCGTCTTTGAGCAGCTGCTGCTGTGCATCGCTCAGGTGCGAAATCAGCTGCGCGCCTTCGCTGAGCATCCAATCCAGGCCGCGATCGGTCTTGCGCTCCAGGACCTTGTCACCTTGAGTCGCCAGGTGCAGATGGCCGAGCAGCTCGCCCACTTGGGCGCAGTGCTGCGCGTTAGCATCCTTGATGTGTTTGCCGGCCAGGCGCGGCTGCAGCAGCGCCGGTTTGCCGGCCAGCTCTCGCAGCGCTACGCCGTCGGTGGTGCGCAGGGCGTACGGCACGGGCAGGTCGGCATCGTGGAGCACATCGAGCAGCTCAATGAAAAACGGCATTTCTGCAACGGGCCCACGTTCAACCAGGGTCAGGACGAATTCGCCTTGTTCCAGGCTGATAAAGAAATTGGTGTTTTCGCTACCGGCGGCAATCCCCTGGAAGTCGAGCAGGCGGCCGAGCCCGTAAGGGGCGAGAAAGGTTTCCAGCTCGGGCCGAGCCAGGGGGGTGAACACAGACATGGTTAAAACTGCCAGTACGGGCGCCGCGAGGTACGGCGCCAATTGAAGTTAAGAAATCATTTCCATTCGAAGATCTTCCATGACGGGATCAGCATATCCGGCTGGTCAGAGCGGATGAAGTTCGCGTCGGTTCCGTCCGCGCGCACCAGGAAATACGGTGGAAAGCCTTTTTTCGTGATCTTGATTGCGTACAGGAAACCGTTTTGGCGGTACTCCTGGATAGTCCTGTCGCCTTCCGTGCGAATGGTCACTTCCGGATCGCCCGAAGGTGCGCTGTCTGCCGCCACGGCAGCCAGCGGAGCGAGTGCGATCAAGCCGGTCAACAGGAGGCGATTGAATGTACGCATGATAACCTTGTCCCTTTGTTTTCATTGGTCCGGCTATTCTAGCGCCTGACCCGCCGAAAAGGTTGATCCTGCTCATGAGCCAAGCGCCCCTCGTCCTGGTGGACGGTTCTTCTTATCTGTACCGCGCCTTCCACGCGCTGCCACCGCTGACCACCTCCAAAGGCCTGCCGACCGGTGCGGTCAAGGGCGTGTTGAACATGCTCAAAAGCCTGCGCAAACAGTACCCGGACAGCCCCTTCGCGGTGGTGTTCGATGCCAAGGGTGGGACCTTTCGCGATGACATGTACGCCGAATACAAGGCCAACCGCCCAAGCATGCCCGATGACATGCGCCTGCAGATCGAGCCGCTGCACCAGAGCGTGATCGCCCTGGGCTTCCCGTTGCTGTGCGTCGAAGGCGTCGAGGCCGATGATGTGATCGGCACCCTGGCTCGCAGCAGCGCCGCCGCTGACCGCCCGGTGGTGATCTCGACCGGTGACAAGGACATGGCGCAGCTGGTGGATGGACACATTACCTTGGTCAACACCATGACCGGTAGCGCCATGGATGTGGACGGCGTAAAGGAGAAATTTGGCGTCGCTCCGGAGCAGATCATCGACTATCTGGCGTTGATGGGCGATTCGTCCGACAACATTCCGGGTGTTCCGGGTATTGGGCCGAAGACCGCATCCGGTTTGCTGGTAGGCGTGAATGGCGGCCTCAAAGAGCTGTATGAGCAGCTTGATATTGTGCCGACCCTGCCGATCCGCGGCGCCAAGACGCTGCCGGCCAAGCTCGAAGAGCATAAGGAGATGGCGTTCCTTTCCTACCAGTTGGCGACGATTAAGATTGATGTGCCGCTGGACATCGGGCTGGACGATTTGCACCTGATCGAGCCGGACCGCGAGAAACTCCTGGAGCTGTACACGCTTTTGGAGTTCAAAAGCTGGATTGATGAGATCCAACGCGATGCCAAGCGTGTCGAACTCAAGGCGACTCCGGCTGTTGAAGACGCCGTCGACGCTGTTCCGTCAGCATCGGTGGAGGCTGCCTACACCACGATTCTTGACCAGGCGACATTCGACCTGTGGTTAAAGAAGCTCAACGACGCGAAGTTGTTCGCCTTTGACACCGAAACCACTGGGATCGATGCCCATCAGGCGCAATTGGTCGGGGTTTCGTTTGCGGTGCAACCGCATGAGGCGGCCTACATCCCGCTGACGCATTCCTACATCGGTGCGCCCGAGCAACTGGATCGCGACACGGTGCTGCTGGCGTTGAAGCCGTTGCTGGAAGATCCGAGCAAGCTCAAGGTGGGCCAGCACGCTAAATTCGACATGAACATCCTGGCCAACTGCGCCATTGGCGGCGACCCTGCGCGGGGCATCACCGTGCGGGGTATCGCGTTCGACACCATGCTTGAGTCCTATGTGTTGAATGCCACCGCAACCCGGCATGACATGGACAGCCTGGCCAAGAAGTACCTGGGCTACGACACCATCAGCTTCCAGGACATCGCTGGCAAAGGCGCCAAGCAACTGACGTTCGATCAGATCGCGCTTGAGCAGGCCGGGCCTTACGCGGCGGAGGATGCGGATGTGACCCTGCGCCTGCACCAGGCCCTGCATGCGCAACTGACGGCTATTCCGAGTCTGGCCAGCGTGCTGACGGATATCGAGATGCCGCTGGTGCCGGTACTGGCGCGCATCGAGCGTCAGGGCGCGCTGGTGGATGCGCAGTTGCTGGGCATCCAGAGCATCGAGTTGGGCAACAAGATGGTCGAGTTGGAGCGCCAGGCGTTTGAGATTGCCGGTGAAGAATTCAACTTGGGCTCACCCAAACAATTGGGGGCGATTCTCTACGAGAAGCTCGGGCTGCCGGTACTGAAAAAGACGGGCAAAGGGCAGGCCTCCACGGCTGAAGAAGTGCTGGCCAAACTGGCCGAAGACGACTATCCGCTGCCCAAGGTGCTGATGCAGTACCGCAGCATGAGCAAGCTCAAAAGTACTTACACCGACCGTTTGCCGGAGCAGATCAACCCGCGCACCGGGCGCATCCACACGTCTTATCATCAGGCGGTAGCAGCGACTGGGCGCCTGTCATCCAGCGACCCTAACCTGCAAAACATTCCAGTGCGCACCGCTGAAGGCCGGCGTATCCGCCAGGCGTTTGTTGCGCCCAAGGGCTACAAGTTGCTGGCGGCCGACTATTCGCAGATCGAGTTGCGGATCATGGCGCACCTGTCCAAGGACGAAGGCTTGATGAACGCCTTTCGTCATAATCTGGACGTGCACACCGCCACGGCGGCCGAAGTGTTCAAGGTTGAGTTGGGTGAGGTCACGTCCGATCAGCGCCGCAGCGCCAAGGCGATCAACTTTGGCCTGATCTATGGCATGGGCGCGCAGAAGCTGGGTAAGGACATCGGTGTTGATACCAAGACGGCCAAGGCCTACATCGACGTGTATTTCGCCCGTTATCCCGGTGTTCGCGAATATATGGAGCGCACTCGTGCCCAGGCGTCCGACCAGGGCTATGTAGAGACCTTCTTCGGGCGTCGCTTGTACCTGCCGGATATTCACTCCAATAAACCTCAAGAGCGCGCAGCGGCGGAACGCACTGCGATCAACGCACCCATGCAGGGCACCGCCGCGGACATCATCAAGAAAGCCATGGTGCTCGTGGACAACTGGCTGACCGACTCGGGCCTGGATGCCAAGGTCATCCTGCAGGTACACGACGAACTCGTACTGGAAGTGCGTGAGGACCTGGTAGCAGAGGTCAGCGAGAAAATCCGTGAGCACATGAGTGCTGCGGCGCAGTTGGACGTGCCGCTTCTGGTGGAAGTGGGCGTGGGCGATAACTGGGACGAGGCGCACTGATTGACGGGCTTTGCCATTGCCCGGGGTGGTGGCAAAGCGCTTTAGATCGGAAACGACCGTCAGTTATTTCCAATAGTTTTTTGGGCGAGCCGGAACTTAACCTGTGAAGTGCCACTCAGAGTTACTGAATGGGTGGTGAAGCCCTTCAATGCTCCTATGTTGTGTTAAGTGTTGGCAGATATCTGGACCCCGCCCTAGCGGTCCGGAACTTGAACCCCGAACTTCCCCTCCCCATACGAAGTCCGGGGTTTTTTTTGCCTGCAGAAAAGTTATTCGGCGATTTCTGCGCCTTTGTCCGCCAGCTCCATCCAGTCGGCCAGTACGGTGTAAGCCTCTTCCAGGCCCATGCGCTTAGGCGCCGAGAACAGCTGGATGCTGATCGCATCGCCCCAGCCCTTACGGATATCGGACTGCACTTTGAGCAGCGTGTTCTTAGCTGCGCCGTAGGTCAGCTTGTCGGCTTTGGTCAACAGGATGTGCATCGGCATGCCGCTGGCCACAGCCCAGTCGAGCATCAGCAGGTCGAAATCGGTCATTGGATGACGGATGTCCATCATCAGAATCAGTCCCTTCAAACTCTCCCGGCCACCCAGGTAAGCCTCCAGGTGACGCTGCCAATGCAGCTTCAATGGGATAGGTACTTTTGCATAACCGTAGCCCGGCAGGTCGACCAGACGCCGATCATCGTCTAGCTTGAAGAAGTTGAGCAGTTGCGTGCGGCCCGGAGTTTTCGAGGTGCGCGCCAGGCTGGCGTGGGTCAGGGTGTTCAGGGCGCTGGACTTACCTGCGTTGGAGCGGCCGGCAAACGCGACTTCGAAGCCTTCGTCATCGGGGCATTGGTCCACTTTGGCGGCGCTGAGCATGAAGGTGGACTGTTGGCACAGGCCGAGGATGGGATTCTTGAGTTGCATGGGATTTCCGATATGGGCGATGCCGAGAAAGGGTGCGGCAAGCGGTGTCGTTTCCGTTTCAGTAGCGCCAGTATATAATGCCGCAGATTTTGTGTGTGCTTTGTCCCAGCGAAGGATGAAGTTCACGGGAGCGATAGACCTTTATTGCGCATTAGAACGCAAAACGCTCTCAAACCCTGAAAAGGTCGATGTATGACCTGATGGTTGCTCGCTTTTGGTGTCCTGACTCCGCTTTTAAGGCGCTCAGGCTACACAGGAACCGGAGGCGCTGTACAACCGAGTTTGCGTGGTCACGCTGGTGCAATAGGTGACCCAGGGTTTCAAGGCAATGCCGCCGCGTGGTTTGTGCATGGAATGCTGTACTGAGGATTACCAGGCCGTCGTTGAGTTGATGGTGAGTAAACCCGGTTGATAACTCTTAAACCCTTAGCCGTAGTTGGATTAGCTGATGAACAAACTGATCGTGAGTCTGCTGTTGACCTTGGGCATCACCGGTGTTGCCCATGCTGCAGGCGACGCTACAGCGGGCCAGGCGAAAGCCGCCGTGTGTGGTGCTTGCCACGGACCGGATGGCAACAGCCCGGCGCCGAACTTCCCCAAACTGGCTGGCCAAGGTGAACGTTACCTGACCAAGCAGATGCACGACATCAAGGATGGCAAGCGTACGGTGCTGGAAATGACCGGCCTGCTGACCAATCTCAGCGATCAGGACCTGGCGGACCTCGCGGCGTATTTTGCCAGCCAGAAAGGCAGTGTGGGAGCTGCCGATCCTAAAGTTGTCGCCCGTGGAGAGAAGCTGTTCCGTGGTGGTGATCTGGAGAAAGGTCTACCTGCCTGCACCGGTTGCCACTCGCCCAATGGTTCAGGCAACGCAGCCGCAGGCTTCCCGCACCTGGGCGGCCAACACGCTCAGTACATTGCCAAGCAGTTGACTGACTTCCGTAAGGAAGAGGCCGGCCGGGCTAATGACGGAGACGCAATGACCATGCGTACCATCGCTCGTAAGCTGAGCGACGAAGACATCGCAGCCGTCTCCAGTTACATCCAGGGCCTGCACTAGGGACGAGTGACGTTAACGCCCGATTAATCCGGCGATGCAAGCATAAAAAGGGTGGCCCAGGCCGCCCTTTTTTGTGGCCGGTGCCGTTACACTAACGAACTCATGCCCGCGCAGACCTGTCATACCTAAAGGTCGCGTGAGGCGACCTTATTTGTCCAGGAGTAAAGCATGCGTAATCTGATCCTCAGCGCCGCTCTCGTCACTGCCAGTCTCTTCGGCATGACCGCACAGGCAGCCGACGTGCCGCTTGAAGCCGGTAAAACCTATGTGGAGCTGGCTAACCCGGTCCCGGTTGCGCAGCCAGGCAAGATCGAAGTGGTGGAGCTGTTCTGGTATGGCTGCCCGCATTGCTACGCTTTTGAGCCGATTATCAATCCGTGGGTCGAGAAGCTGCCCAAGGATGTGAACTTCAAGCGCATTCCTGCCATGTTCGGCGGTCCATGGGATGCACACGGCCAGCTGTTCCTGACCCTGGAGGCCATGGGTGTAGAACATAAGGTCCACAACGCTGTGTTTAACGCCATCCAGAAGGAAGGTAAGCGCCTGACCAAGCCGGCCGAAATGGCTGACTTCGTTGCCACTCAGGGTGTCGACAAGGACAAGTTCCTCGCCACGTTCAACTCCTTCGCTATCCAGGGTCAGATCAAGCAGGCCAAGGAACTGGCGCAGAAGTACGGCGTGCAAGGCGTACCGACCATGATCGTCAACGGCAAATACCGTTTCGACCTGGGCACTACAGGCGGTCCTGAAGCGACCCTCAATGTGGCCGACCAACTGATCGCCAAAGAGCGCGCAGCCAAGTAAGGGGCCCGTCATGCGCCGCTGGGGTACCGAACGCGTCGTTGGCCTGCACGACCCGCGGGTCAACGAGCATCACCTGGAATCGACAGGCTTGCCGGCGGATAACCGCCTGCGTCTGCTCAGCTTCAATATCCAGGTGGGCAACAGCACCGAAAAGTACCGACACTACCTCACCCGTGGCTGGCAGCATCTGCTGCCCCACAACGGGCGGGCCGGTAACCTGCAGAAGATCGGCGACCTGTTGAATGATTTCGACCTGGTTGCCCTGCAGGAAGCCGACGGTGGCAGCATACGTTCGGGCTATATCAATCAGGTGGAGCACCTGGCCCACCTCGGAGCCTTCCCTTATTGGTACCAGCAGCTCAATCGCAACCTCGGGCGCCTGGCGCAGCACAGTAATGGTGTGCTCAGCCGCTTGAAGCCGACCGCTATCGAAGATCACCCGTTGCCCGGCCCTAAAGGCCGCGGTGCGATACTCGTACGGTTTGGTGAGGGGCCTGAGGCATTGGTGGTGGTGATGATGCACCTTGCGCTCGGAGGCCGTACGCGCAACCTGCAACTGGCCTATGTGCGTGATTTGATTGGCAACTACAAGCATCAGGTGTTGATGGGGGACATGAATACCCATGCCACCGATCTGCTGCAGAATTCTCCGTTGCGCGACCTTGGATTACTGGCGCCGCAAGTCGAGGCCACCTTTCCCAGTTGGCGTCCGCAACGCTGTCTTGACCATATCCTGCTCAGTCCGAGCCTCACACTGGAAAGTGTGCAGGTGCTTGCGCAGCCCATTTCCGATCACCTGCCGGTCGCGGTAGAGATTCGTCTGCCGGGTTCGCTCACGGTTGATGCATTGCCCGCGTTGAGCCCCGGCCCTCGCGGACCCCTTGCATGAGCGACGACGCCCAGCGCTGGAAAGAAAAATACCTGTTAAGCATCGAGCAACAAGAAAAGCTCGAGCGACGTTGGGCCGCCCGCCTCGACCTGCTGCGCCGGGGGCTGGTGCGCAGTACGTTGGCGGCTGAAGGCACCGACCGTGCGGTCGACCAATGCATGAAGGAAATGCGCGACGTTGTGCGCACAGACGACATGGACGCCGCGCTCGCCGCCTTGCTGCCGCGTCTGGAGAAGGCTGTGCTGGATTCGGAGCAGCGCCGCGAAACCCGGATCGAGCAAATGAGCACTGCGCTGACCTCCCTGGTTACTCAACTGCAAAAGCTGCCGCTGCCCCGTGAGGTCGCGCGTCCGCTGAAAACCTTTGCCAAGCAGTTGGATGGCCGCGTCAGCCAGGCCCGCGAGATACCGTTGCTGCTCAGCGAATTGAGCGGCCTGCAGGGGCAAGCCTTGAATAACCTGGAGCCGGACGGCGAAACCACACGCCCCGGGCCTGGATTGTTACAGCGCTTGTTTGGCGCCAAGGACATTGCCAGCGAAGCGCCGGTAAGCGAGCTGATTCCTGCGCCGTCATCGGCACCCGTCGGGCCTAAACCCGTTGCTGCGCCGCCGGAGCTCGAACCGTCCGAGCAGTCCGAAGCGCTCACGCAAGCCTTGCGTGCCTTTGCGCCACAGCCCGAGGCGCCGGTTGACCCGCTGCTGCAACGCCCAGTGGCCACCCACCCCGCTGAAGTTGCCAGCGATACGTTTGTGTACGAAGCGCCCACCCAAAAGGCAGCAATTGTTCAGCCCTTGAAGGCCGCTGTGACGCCCGTGGTGCCTGAAACGCCTGAGCCCCAGGTCGAAGAGCCCGCTGCCGAAAGTGCTCTTGCGGCCTTTATCGAAGAGCCCCTGGTTCAAGTCGAAACGCCGGACGAGACGTTTATCGGTAGCCTCTCGCTCCCCCCTGTGCTGGATGTTGAGGCGTCCAATCCCGACGAACTGCAATCGGATGGCACCTACTCGTTGCCGGATTCGCCGGAGCCGTCCTACAGCTCCGTGGCCAAACATATTGAAGACACGCTCATCGGCCTGCTGGAAGAGTTGTCCTTGCCCGAAAGGCATCGGCCTCAGGCCGAAGCGATGCGTGAGCGCCTGGCCAACGGTTTGAACTGGTACGAGTTACTGCCGATCCTTGACGACCTGGCCGTGTTGATGCTGGCGATCACCGACAGTGGCCAGCATGAATTCGAGGCTTATCTCAAGCAGCTCAACGAGCGTCTCGAAGCATTCCAGGGGCATTTGCAGGTCGCCAGTGATGGCCATGCCGACAGCCGTGCCGCCGCTCGCGAACTGGACACGCAGATTCGCGAGCAGGTCGACGGCCTGCAAAGCAGTGTGCAGGAAGCAGCAGACCTGGACAGTCTCAAACAGGTCCTTGAGAGCCACCTTGAAGGGTTGCTCGGCACCATGGACGAGCACCAGCAGCAACGCGACCAGCGCGAGCAGGAAGTGGCGTCGCGTTTGAAGGGGTTGGCAGAGCGCGTCGCGAGTATGGAGAAGGAGGCCCAGGGCTATCGTGAGCATCTTGAAGTACAGCGCCAGAAGGCCCTGATCGATCCGCTCACGGGGCTGCCCAACCGCGCGGCATGGAGCGAGCGCCTGGATCATGAAGTCAACGCCTGGCACCAACGCGGTAGCAGTCTGTCGCTGGCGATGCTGGATTTGGACCATTTCAAGCGCATCAACGATGGTTACGGCCACTTGGCCGGCGACAAAGTGTTGAAGATTATCGCCAGCGTGCTGCGCAAGCGTCTGAGGCCGAGCGACTTCATTGCGCGGTTTGGCGGCGAAGAGTTCGTGTTGCTGATGCCCGACTCACCTTTGCCGGATGCGCTGGCGGTGGGTGAAGTGCTGCGCGAGGCGATCGCAGCCTGCCCGTTCCACTTCAAAGGCGAACCGGTGACGATCACCGTATCCATGGGTGTGGCGCAGTTCCAGCAGGGTGAGCGCAGTGAGCTGGCGCTCAAACGAGCCGATGAGGCGTTGTATCGGGCTAAGGCAGCAGGGCGTAACCAGGTACAGGCCGCGTAAAAGGTGTTCCATTTTGTAATTTGACCGCCTGGCTGCAAACGGTACGTTACACTGTTGCATTATCGTCTTCAGCGTACTGTCCTCTGCCATGAAATCCTTGTACTTCGCTTGTGTGTTTCTTCTGCTGGCCGGCTGCGCCAGCGGTCCCCGCCTCAATACCAGCCATCCCTCGGCGAACCACGACAACCGCGTGCAGTTCGTCGTCGTCCACTACACCTCAACTGACCTCGAACACTCACTGGCCCTGCTGACGCACGGCCAGGTCAGTGCTCATTACCTGATCGGCGATGATGCCTCGGCCACCATTTACAAGCTGGTGGATGAAAGTCAGCGCGCCTGGCATGCCGGGGAAAGTGAGTGGATGGGGCGCACCTGGCTCAATTCCAGCTCCATTGGCATCGAGATCGTGAACCCTGGGTACCGTGACACACCGACCGGGCGCGTCTGGTACCCGTACTCCGAGGCGCAGGTGAAGTCGCTGGTGGTGTTGCTCAAGGACATCAGCAAGCGCAATGGCATCGACCCCAGGAACATCATTGGTCACAGCGATATCGCCCCGCTGCGCAAGCTTGACCCCGGTCCATTGTTCCCCTGGAAGCGCTTGGCCGATGAAGGGTTGGGCATATGGCCGGACGCTCAGGCCGTCGCACGAGTTCAGGTGCAGTACGCCGTCGAGCTGCCGAGTGTCACGTGGTTCCAGGACGAGCTGGCGCAATTGGGTTACCCGACGCCCCGGACCGGCGAATTGGATGTCGCCACGCGCCATGTGATTGCAGCGTTTCAGATGCGTTTCCGGCCATCACTGTTCGATGGCACACCAGATGCCGAAAGTGCCGCCATCCTGCGTGTGCTGAACCAGCGTTAAAGCGGCAGCGCCATATAGAACTGCGTTCCCTGGCCCGGCCGCGAATACACGCCCATGCGGCCACCGTGCAATTGCACGATCTCTTTGCACAGCGCCAGCCCCAGGCCGGCGCCGCCTTTCTTGCGGCCTACCTGGACGAAGGGTTCAAAGATCCGCCCTTGCTGCCCGTAGGCAATGCCTTCGCCGTTGTCCTCCACGCTGATAATCACCCGCTCGCCGTGGCGGCGCGCCTGCAGGCGAATCTGCCCACCGTCGGCGGTATGGCGCAGGGCGTTGCCCAGCAGATTATCGAGCACCCGCTCCAACTGCGCCCGGTCGGCGTACAACCGAGGCAGGTCGGACTGGGCTTCCACCAGCAGCTCGACGTGCTGCGCGTTGGCCACCTCTACGAAGCGCGCACGTGCGTGTTCCAGCAGATCAATGACGTCGCACGGGCCCAGGGTCAGTTTCTGCAGGCCGTTCTGGTAGCGCGAGAAGTTGAGCAAGTCATTGATCAGTTGCATCAGGCGCTGCATTTCTTCGTTCACCGTATCCAGCAGGTCCGCTTCACGGGACTCCGCCGGGAACTTCGCACGCTCGCGAAACAGTCCGAACGCCATATGCATGCCGGTCACCGGCGTGCGCAACTCGTGGGAGGCGCGCAATACAAACTCACTGCGTACCCGCTCGAACGCGCGTTGTTCGGTGACATCGTGCAGCACCATCACTGCCCCGAGTATGTGCCCTTGGGTGTGACTGACCGGCGTGAGGCTGTAGGTCAGCAGGCGCAGTTCGCCCTCGACTTCCACTTCCAGATCGTCCGGGGCCCGCTCCAGATTGCCGCCGCGCAGCACCAGTTGCAGTTGTTCATCCAGCTCCGGCCGCACCAGTGCCTCGCCCAGGCCTTGGCCGAGACGTTCTTCGTCCCAGCCCAACTGACGCTGTGCGACGGGGTTGAGATGCTCCAGGCGGCCTTGGCGGTCAATCATCAGCAGGCCATCGTCAATGCTGTCGAGTACCGCTTGCAGGCGTTGCTGGCCGGCGAGCAGTTCGTCGATATTGGTTGCCTGATGCTGGCGCAAAGCTTCGGCCATGATGCCGAACCGGCGCGTCAGTTGGTTCATTTCCGCTGCTGATGAGATCGGCAGCGTCACTTCGAAATCGCCCTGGCCGATCTTGTCGGCCGCTTTGGCCAGTGCTTCGATTGGGCCGCCAAAACGTCGGGCGATACCGTGGGCCGTGACAAATCCGATGATCAATACGGCGAGCCCCACCATCCCTAGCAGACCGGCGATCAGCAGGGCGCGCTCGCGGGATTTGTGTTCGCTGTCGCTGATGTTTTCCAGGGCTTGCTTGTGTTCGGCGATCAGCCCGTTGCGCAGCACATTGAAGGTTTCGGTGATTTTTTCTTTGCTGTCCGGGGGGCGCGGTACCTGCTGAGACTGGTCAAACGCCTCGAGCAGCGCCTGGTACTGGCGGCGTGACTGGCTGAAGCCGGTGCCATGGCCATTGCGCTGTTCATGGGCAATGCCTTGGTCCAGCAAGTCGAAGTAATGCTTTTTGGATATTCGCAGCGCTTCGGAGTCGGGGCGCTGCTCGAGCATCATGATTAACTGATCGCCCAGGCTCTGGCGCAGTTTGAGCCCCAGGTCCAGGGTGACAAAATTGCTGCGAATCAGGGACTCCTGGGTCTTGGCCATTTGCATGACGCTGACCAGGCCCAGGATCAAGCCCAGCAAGGCGACGGTGATCAGCGCTGAGATACTCAGAAACAATCGAGTGCGCAGTTTCATCGCTAACTTCATAGGGTACAGCTCACAGGTTGTACTGCTTGCGTTTGCGATACAGGGTCGAGGCGTCAATGCCGAGGGTGCGCGCCGCCTGATCCAGTGTGTCGCTGGTGGCCAGTACGGCGCCGATGTGGGCTTTCTCCAGCTCGTCCAGGCTTAGTGCCGCGCCAATGCGCGGAGCGTTGTTGGTCGGTTGCTCGGCCATGCCCAAGTGGCTGATTTCGACTTTTTCCTGCGGGCAAATGATGCTGGCGCGCTCCACCACGTTGCGCAGCTCACGGATATTGCCCGGCCAGCGATAATTGAGCAGCGCCTCGCGCGCCTGGTCACTGAAGCCCCGCGCCGGGCGCGCGTATTCCTTGACGAAGCGGGCCAGGAAGCGGTCGGCCAGGGTCAGGATGTCTTCGCTACGCTCGCGCAGCGGCGGCAGGTGCAAAGTGATGACGTTGAGTCGGTACAGCAAGTCTTCACGGAAGCGGCCGTCGCGCACCATGTCTTCCAGGTTCAGGTTGGTGGCGGCGAGGATACGCACGTCGGCGCGACGGGTAACGGGGTCGCCCACGCGCTCGTATTCTTTGTCCTGGATAAAACGCAGCAACTTTGGCTGCAACGTGAGGGGAAAGTCGCCGATCTCATCGAGAAACAGCGTGCCTCCGTCCGCTTGGTTAACACGCCCCAATGTGCTCTCACTGGCACCGGTGAACGCCCCCCGGCTATGGCCGAACAGCTCGCTTTCCATCAGTTCCGCCGTCAGCGACGGGCAGTTGATGGTCACGCAGGACTTCTTGGCGCGCTTGCTCCAACCGTGAATGGCCCGAGCCAGCTCGCCTTTGCCTGTGCCGGACTCGCCGAGGATCAGAATATTAGCGTCGGTCCCGGCCACCTGGCGGGCAGTTTCCAGCACCGCCATCATCGATGGGCTGTGGGAGTCGAGGCCGTCCTTGGGCTGACGCACTGCGCCTTCCAAGGCTTCCAGTCGCGCCGACAGCTGGCGTACTTCCAACTGCTTGGCTGTCGCCAGGCGCAGTTGATCAGGGCTGCACGGTTTGACCAGATAATCAGCCGCGCCAGCCTGGATCGCGTCCACCGCGGTATCAACGGCAGAGTGAGCCGTGACGATCACCACACGCATCCAAGGGGCCTGGATGCGCATCTGCGCCAGTACATCCAGACCGTTGTCTTCGCCCAGACGCAGGTCGAGGAAGCACAGGTCGAAGACCTGACGCTGCATCAAGGTATCCGCTTGCGCCGCGCTGTTGGCGGTGGCGACGGTGTAGCCCTCATCTTCCAGGCAATAACGGAAGGTGCGGAGGATCGCGGATTCGTCATCCACTAAAAGAATGCGGCCTTGAAGTTCCTTGGCTGATTCCATCTGTCCCGCGCTCCTTAACTATGAATGATGGTGTTTAGTCCCGGAATAATCGGGCAAGTTGCATGGTTTATTCTGATCGATAAAAGGCAACGTCGCGCAGCTATCTGCACACCTTCCTACAGCGCACCCGGCTAGTGGCATTTTCATGCCTTCTTGCCAGTTCGGCAGCGCCACAATCGTTTTCGATCCGGCGACCCGACCACTGGCCATCGTGCATTTCGCACGGGCCTCCCGGGTGCATCGTGCAGGATGCCGCATAAGCTTAGAATCATCAGTGCATAACTCATTGATTATATTGAGTTTTATTTTGCAAAAAAGCTGGCACGCGCTCTGCAATACCTCTCTCAACGAATAATCAGAACGCGGGAGAAATGCAGCATGACTCGCCAAAGCCTCAGCCAATTCCATGTATCGCCACTGCGCTTGCAGCAAGGTCTGTTTGCCAGCCTGGCCGTGATGGTCACGTTGATTGCCGGCCAGCAGATGCAGCATTGGCAGAAGAGTCAGCAATATGCCCCGCAGTTCGAACGTCCGGTAATGACTCAGACCCATTTCAGTTCCATTGGCAGCCGTTCCGCCGGTAGCGCTTCTGCTGATGTGACCGCCCCGCAATTGAGAGTGGCTGACCAGGGCTCCCTGGTTGAGCTGCCTGCCCAAGAGCGTTGGGTGTTCTAGGCAAGAAACACGGTCGCTTGAATAGGCGCCCGTCACGCACTACCGCTGTTACCTCTATAAAGTGTAAGGAGAATCACCATGTTGAGTTGGGCAATCACGTTTCTGATCATCGCCATTGTGGCTGCAGTGCTGGGCTTCGGTGGTATCGCGGGCACCGCCACGGGTATCGCCAAGATTCTGTTCGTGGTCTTCCTGGTGATGTTCGTTGTGTCGTTCTTCTTTGGTCGCCGCGGCCGAGGCTGAATATGACCAGTTCGTCCTTTAAAGCCATAGCTGCCGCCCTGCTCTTGGGCGGTAGCGGCTTGGCGATGGCCGCCAATGACGGCCAGTCCCGGGCTAACGAGTTGCTCAGTGCGGACCCGCAGTACCGCGAGACGTGGCAAGGGGTGGTCAAGAAGGAAGAGCGTTTGCCGGAATGGGTGATGAACCTGTCGGGCAGCGCCGAGCAAATGAATGCCGTGGAAGAGGATGGCGATAAGTACTTGGTCGGGCCGCTCTGCGAAACCGCAGATACATGCCTGAACAAGCGCCTGATCGTCGCTTTCAGCCTCGACAAGGAAGATGCCTACGCCATGTTGGTAGAAGTCCCTGCCGGCTTACCGGCCGACAAGTCTCCGACACGGCACGCCGATTACCGTTTTATCGGTAAGCCGGATGAAGGCATGCAGAAGTTGCTGATGGAGCAGCTTAAGAAAGATCCGAATTGGTACTAGGTGCCGTCTGACGCGTTTGTCGTCTGCGGGGCCAGCGTCCATAGAAAGAAGCACCCTCGCTTCTTTCTGTCTGCACGGCTCGCCAAGGGCAGTGCATGACCAGGGGGCCGGGTTGCTCTGATCAAATGGGATCGGCGCGACCTACGGGTACAGGGAGTGCCTGCGCAAGGGCCGGGTCAGGTGAAAAGCTGCGACGCAGGTTCACAAGCCAACGGCTTGCTGAACTTGCGGCGGGCTTGTAATGCTCATCCCGTCTTGATATGCCGCCTATAGCCGCAAAATTTCTTTTCGCCCGATCCCAACCTTTACTGAGTGTGTCGGCGCGACCATCTATCGAGAAAGTTTTGCGCGCACTTTGCCACTCTTCTCACGCATCACCGTGAAATATCTAGGCATTTCCTGTCGCGCACCTAATGCGTGCAGACTCTCTGAGCGAGCCTGAATTGGCCGGTTCACGGCATATTCACCTGACAAAATGTCGCATTTGAACTGACCGATCGGACAGTTATTATCAAAAAGAGTCATGCCGATTCGGCATGGGGTAGGCGTTTACGGCATTAGACGGCGCTCCCTTGCATCGGAATAGTTGCGCCTTTTTTCGCCTGCCAGTAAGCCATTTCGGCCACGCTGCGGTGACCTTTCATGGAGGCAGATGCACACACTTTTTCGCTCTCGAGCGTTCCAGCTGGCGCATTTGCCTTAAGTTCACTTGAAGTAAGGGTAATGACATGAAGAAGGCAAAGCTAAGCCTCGCCTGGCAGATCCTCATCGGTTTGGTGCTGGGGATTGCAATCGGTGCAGTGCTCAACCATTTCAGTGCCGAGAAGGCCTGGTGGATCAGCAACGTGCTGCAGCCGGCAGGCGATATCTTTATCCGCCTGATCAAGATGATCGTGATCCCGATTGTGATTTCCTCGCTGATCGTCGGCATCGCCGGTGTCGGTGACGCGAAAAAACTCGGTCGCATCGGCGTCAAAACCATCCTTTACTTCGAAATCGTCACCACCATCGCCATCGTGGTCGGCCTGCTGTTGGCCAATATCTTCCATCCGGGCGCCGGCATCGACATGAGCACCCTGGGGACGGTGGATATCTCCAAGTACCAGGCGACCGCCGCTGAAGTGCAGCATGAGCATGCGTTCATCCAGACCATCCTCAACCTGATCCCCTCGAATATCTTCGCCGCCGTCGCCCGTGGCGAAATGCTGCCTATCATCTTCTTCTCTGTACTGTTCGGCCTGGGCTTGTCGAGCCTCAAGCCTGAGCTGCGCGAGCCGCTGGTGACGCTGTTCCAGGGCGTGTCCGAGAGCATGTTCAAAGTGACCCACATGATCATGAAGTACGCCCCGATCGGCGTCTTCGCACTGATCGCGGTGACCGTCGCCAACTTTGGCTTCGCCTCGTTGCTGCCGCTGGCCAAGCTGGTGATCCTGGTTTACGTCGCGATCCTGTTCTTCGCCTTTGCGGTATTGGGCCTGATCGCCCGCCTGTTCGGCTTCTCGATCCTCAAGCTGATCCGCATCTTCAAGGATGAACTGGTGCTGGCGTATTCCACCGCCAGCTCCGAAACCGTGCTGCCGCGCGTGATCGAGAAGATGGAGGCCTATGGCGCGCCGAAGGCCATCTGCAGCTTCGTGGTACCGACCGGTTACTCCTTTAACCTCGACGGTTCGACCCTGTACCAGAGCATCGCGGCAATCTTTATCGCCCAGCTGTACGGCATCGACCTGTCGATCGGCCAGCAACTGATGCTGGTGCTGACCCTGATGGTCACCTCCAAAGGTATCGCCGGTGTACCGGGTGTGTCCTTTGTGGTGCTGCTGGCGACCCTGGGCAGTGTGGGTATCCCGCTCGAAGGACTGGCGTTCATCGCCGGTGTCGACCGCGTCATGGACATGGCGCGTACCGCCCTCAATGTGATCGGCAACGCCCTGGCGGTGTTGGTGATCTCGCGCTGGGAAGGCATGTACGACGACGCCAAGGGCGCCCGCTACTGGAACTCTCTGCCGCACTGGCGCAGCAAAGAAGCTCTACCGACCGCCCAGGCCACTCGCGGCTGACAGCACGACGGCTCTGAGACAAACCCCGGGAAATCCGGGGTTTGTCGTTTCTGCCAGCCCCGCTATCATTCGCCCCATCTTTCGGGGGATTTAACTGATGCTCAATGGCCTGTGGCTTGGCTTCTTTGTTGTGGCAATGGTGTCAGCACTGGCGCAATGGCTGGTCGGCGGTAACGCCGGGATTTTTGCGGCCATGGTGGAAAGCATTTTCGCCATGGCCAAGTTGTCGGTGGAAGTGATGGTGCTGCTGTTCGGCACCCTGACCTTGTGGTTGGGCTTTTTGCGCATTGCCGAGAAAGCCGGCATCGTCGATTGGCTGGCAAAGGCTCTGGGTCCGCTGTTTCGCCGCCTGATGCCGGAAGTGCCGGCCGGCCATCCGGCTATCGGTTTGATCACCCTCAACTTCGCCGCCAACGGCTTGGGCCTGGACAACGCGGCAACGCCCATCGGCCTGAAAGCCATGAAGGCGTTGCAGGAACTCAACCCTATCCCCAACACCGCCAGTAACGCGCAGATCCTGTTCCTGGTGCTTAACGCATCCTCGTTGACGCTGTTGCCGGTGACCATCTTTATGTACCGCGCCCAGCAAGGCGCTGCCGACCCGACGCTGGTGTTCCTGCCGATTCTGCTGGCCACCAGTGCCTCGACCCTGGTGGGCCTGCTCTCGGTGGCGGTGATGCAGCGCCTGCGCTTGTGGGACCCGGTGGTGCTGGCCTACCTGATTCCAGGCGCGCTGGTGTTGGGTGGCTTTATGGCGTTGCTGGCGACCTTGTCTGCCACGGCCTTGGCCGGTTTGTCGTCGATCCTCGGCAACCTCACGTTGTTTGGCCTGATCATGCTGTTCCTGCTGATCGGCGCCTTGCGCAAGGTGAAGGTGTACGAAACGTTTGTCGAAGGCGCCAAAGAAGGCTTCGATGTGGCCAGGAACCTGCTGCCCTACCTGGTCGCGATGCTCTGCGCCGTGGGCGTGCTGCGCGCCTCCGGGGCCCTGGAGTTCGGCCTGAAAGGCATTCGCCATGTGGTGGCGTGGACGGGCATGGACACGCGCTTCGTCGACGCGCTGCCGACGGCCATGGTCAAGCCGTTCTCCGGCAGTGCGGCGCGGGCGATGCTGATCGAGACCATGCAGAGCCAGGGCGTCGATAGCTTCCCGGCATTGGTCGCGGCGACGATCCAAGGCAGTACCGAAACCACCTTTTATGTGTTGGCCGTGTATTTCGGCTCGGTGGGGATTCAGCGGGCCAGGCACGCGGTGGGGTGTGCATTGCTGGCGGAGTTTGCCGGCGTCGTGGCGGCAATTGCGGTGTGCTACTGGTTCTTTGGTTGACGCTCAGATTGATCTCGCAGGCGAGTCGGCGGCCTGCGATGCCGTCAGTCTCTGGCTGATCTGTTGCCCTGGGCCACGACCCAATCCACCACCTGCCTGTTCAATTGATCGGCGGCGTGCCCAAAAGCGGCCACCACCGCAGGCACTTTGGTATCTGCCACTGGCTGGCGCACTTCAAACCGCTGACTGGCGATAATCCGTTGGTCACGTCCACGCACCAGCCGCGCGTCGAGACGTATCACCACCTCTACCGCACTGCCCAGATACTCGCTTTGAAACGCTTGCAACTGCCCTCCCAGTTCATAGTCGGCCTGCAAGTTGGTCTCGTCGGTGCTCAACAGCGTCACCCGACCGTCACGCTGAAAGCCGTCCAGCAGGCGATTGCGCAACAGCACCGGCGCTGGATCGCTCCAGCGCGCGTTTGCATAGCTGCTGATCAGATCGCCATTGGGCACAACGGCAATGCGTGGGCTGTCGAGGAACTCGCTGGTCTGCGGTTTGGTCAGTCGCAGCGACCAGTTCACCGGCGTGCCTTGTGTGACGGTCTGGGCGGCGGCCAGGCGATACACGTCCGAAGGGTCGGCCTTGGGCAGGATCGAGCACGCGCTGATCAGGGCCAAAGCTACAGGGGCAATCATTTGGTAAGCACGCTTCATGGCGTGAACTCCTTGTTCTTATCGCTGCCCAGCAGATAACCGCTGGGGTTGGCTTCCAGGCGGCGGGAGATGGCGCGCAACGAACCGAGGGTTTCGCGTAGTTCGCGCACGGCCGGGGCCAGTTCATTGAGGCCCTGCATGCCACTGTTCACCGAGGCCTTGTTGTCGTTGAGCAAGGAGTTAATGGTGGCGGTGCTTTGCTCAAGGGACTTCATCGCCTGTTCGGCGCTGCCGAAGGCCTGCTTGCCCTGATCGTTGAGCAGGCCGTTGGCATTGCGCATCAGCACCGTGGTCTGCTCCAGGGCGGCGCTGGCCTGTTTGCTCACTTGCATCAGCTGCTGCATCACCATCTTGATATCACCGCGTTGGTCGGCAATCGCACCTGTGGTCAGTTGCAGGTTATCCAGGGTCTTGCTCAGGCGGTCGACGTTCTCTGAGGAGAACATCGCGTTGGCGTTGTGCAGCAGCAGGTTGATGCCGGTCATCAGGTCGTTGCTGTTGTTCAGCAGTCGCGCGATGGGCGAAGGCGAGGCGATGATCTGCGGCAGGTTGCCGTCCTTGCCCTTGAGCACCGGGCTTTGCGGGGTACCGCCGCTGAGCTGGATGATTGAGGTGCCGGTGATGCCGGTCAGCGCCAGCTTGGCCTGGGTGTCTTCCTTGATCGGTGTTTGCCCGGCCAGGCGAATGCGCGCCAGTACGCGGCGCGGGTCTTTAGGGTCCAGGCTCAGGCTGATCACATCGCCCACCTTGATCCCGCTGTATTGCACCGAACTGCCCTGGGACAGGCCGCTGACCGCCTCGTTGAAGATCACTTCGTAATCCTGGAAGGCGCTGTCGACGCTGGATTTGGCCAGCCACAGGCCAAACAGCATCGCGCCGACCACCACGATTACGCTGAACAGACCGATCATCACATGATGGGCTCGGGTTTCCATGTCATACCTCGTTGAGCGGTTGAGCGGCATCCAATGCCGCGCGGCCCCGAGGGCCGTGGAAATATTCGTGAATCCAGGCGTCGTTCGTTTCCGAGACGACATCGATGGCATCGGCCACCAGCACTTTCTTCTGCGCCAGCACCGCCACGCGGTCGGTGATGGTGTACAGCGTGTCGAGGTCATGGGTGACCAGGAACACACTCAGGCCCAGCGCGTCGCGCAGGGTCAGGATCAACTGGTCGAATTGCGCGGCGCCGATCGGGTCGAGGCCTGCGGTGGGTTCATCGAGGAACAGGATGTCCGGATCCAGCGCCAGGGCCCGGGCCAGGGCGGCGCGCTTGATCATGCCGCCGGACAGCGAGGCCGGGTACTTGTCGGCGGCCGACAGCGGCAGCCCGGCCAGCGCAAGTTTGACCGCCGCCAGGTGCTCGGCATCCCGGCGGCTGAGGCCGGCGTGTTCGATCAGCGGCAGTGCGACGTTTTCGGTGACGGTCAGCGAGGAGAACAGCGCGCCCTTCTGGAACAGCACGCCAAAGCGTCGTTCCACCAGGGAGCGTTCCTGCTCGGGCAAGCTTGGCAGGTTCTTGCCGAACACCCGCACCTCGCCTTCGCTGGGTCGGCGCAGGCCGACGATACTGCGCAGCAACACCGATTTGCCGCTGCCGGAGCCGCCGACGACGGCGAGGATTTCGCCCTTGTATAAGTCCAGGTCGAGGTTTTCATGCACGCTCTGGCTACCAAAGCGATTGCACAGGCCGCGTACCTGGATAACCGCCTCGGTGGGCGCCCGGTGTAAACGGCTCACCAGCTCATCTCCATGAAGAACAACGCGGCCACCGCATCCAGCACGATCACCACAAAGATCGATTGCACCACGCTGGAGGTGGTGTGCGCGCCGACCGATTCGGCACTGCCGCTGACCTTAAAGCCTTCCAGGCAGCCGATGGCCGCGATCAGGAAGGCAAAGATCGGCGCTTTCGCCATGCCCACCAGGAAATGCTGAACGCCAATGTCCGATTGCAGCAACGAGAGAAACATCGCCGGCGAAATATCCAAGGCCACTGCGCATACGACGCCCCCGCCGATGATGCCCGAGAGCATCGCCAGGAAGGTCAGCATCGGCAGCGCCACGAGCAAGGCCAGCACGCGGGGCAATACCAGCAGCTCCATCGGGTCCAGACCCAAGGTGCGGATAGCGTCGATTTCTTCGTTGGCTTTCATGGAGCCGATTTGTGCGGTGAATGCGCTGGCGGTGCGACCGGCGATCAGGATCGCGGTGAGCAGCACGCCGAATTCGCGCAGGAAGGAAAACGCCACCAGGTCCACGGTAAAGATCGTCGCGCCGAAACTCTTGAGCACGGTGGCGCCGAGAAATGCCACCACAGCGCCCACCAGAAAGGTCAGCAAGGCCACGATGGGCGCGGCGTCGAGGCCGACCTGTTCCAGATGCGCAACCATCGGCGTGAGGCGCCAGCGCTTGGGGCGGAAAATGCCTCGGGCGAAGGTTTCGAGGATCAGGCCGATAAATCCCAGCAACTGCTTGCTGTCCTGCCAAACCGTATCTACCGCGCGGCCGATGCGTGCCAGGAGTTGGATGCCGGTGGCTTCTTCGGGGGCTTTATCCGGTACGCAAAAGTCATTCAGCGAGCGGTAGACGGTCTTGAGCAGTGCGCGGTCAGCGGCAGACAGGCTGCAATCGGTCTGCTCGGCGGATTGCTCGATTCGGGTCGGCCCCAGCAGTTCCACCAACAACGAGGCGCCGGCGGTATCCAGGGCACCGAGGCCGTTGAGGTCGATGCGCGCGCCGGCGTCGTACTGGCCGTCGAGTTTGTCCGACAGCTTTTTCAGGTTTGTGTAGTGGGCAAGCGTCCAGTCCCCCGTAATCCGCAGTAACGGAGGCACGCTGGACGTATCGAGGTGGGCTGCGCCGGGCGTGGTGCTACTGGTCATAAGCTCCGAGCTTGTATTGGCTATCCACAATTGCTACGTAATAGCACGATCCAGCCTACTTGGGGTTGTCCGTTTGTGCTGTCTCAGTGACTTTGAAGCGCAGCACGCCGATCACCTGACCGTCTTCGGTGAGCACCTGCACTTGCCAGCGGCCCGCCGCATCGGCGGGGAAGTTCTGCTTGTGGGTCCAGGCGCGGTAGCCCTCCTTGCGCCCACCGTGGATATCCAAAGCGATGCGGTCGACTTCTTTACCGTTGAATTTCCACACGTGGTAGATCCGCTCGTCGAGCCCGCGCGGCGCGTTGATCGCGGTGTAGGCGTACAGCCCACCGCTACGCAGTTGGGCGGCGTTGACGTCCTTGAGGTCGTCGCCGGGTGTGCGGTCTTGCAGCTGGGTGCTGATGGCCACTTCAGTCATCCACAGTGTGGCCGGTGGTACCCAACTGCGCAGAAACCAGCCCGCGCAGCCGATGGCGGCCGTGACCCCCAGCAACATCGCCCAGCCTTTGAGGCTGCGCAGCGGCAGGCTGACCGCCAGGCTAGGGATCGACAAAACCATGGCTACGCCGAGGGCGAGTTTGTAGCTCTGGGCAGTGGTCAGGTGCAGGATGATCGGCAGCGCGGTAAGCAGTGCGGCGAACAGGGTCAGGGTGTGCAACGCCAGGAACAGCGAGCGCTTGGGGGCCAGCCATTTGTAGTACAGCGGATCGATGATCGACACCAGCGCGGCGGCGCCCAGCAGGCCGGTAAAGATCGACTGGCCGCTGTTCCAGGCGGTGGTGACAAAAAAGAACGGCAGCACAAAGAACAGGCTTTCCTGGTGGATCATCTGGGTGGCGTAGCGCAGCAGCGGTTCGGGGATTTCCCGCTTAAACACTTTGGTAAACAGCTGGGTAAAGCTGTTCTCCAGCATCAGCCACAGCCAGCTCACCAGCATGATCACCGCGATCCAGCTGGCCATGCCCTGCTGGCGGTCCACCAGGATGAAGCTGCAGACACCCGAAATGAAACCGCCGAGTGCGATCACCCCTGGGTAGCGCTTCATCAATTCGAGGATGCGCTGGATGTAGTGGGTCAGGTTCGGCATTCGGCGGGTCACAGTCTTTGTAGGAAAAAATCCCAGACAGAATAACGTCTTAGGCCCGTGTTCGGTGTCTCATTACGCGATCCGTTTGCGATAAACCCGCACGCCGATCATTACAAAGGCGATCAGGCCAAGTACACCGGCGCCGAGCCAATTGAGCATGTCGTAGCTGAGCAGCGGCTTTTCGATACGCCAATACCCGGGTTGCTGGAGTACCTGGCGCATGGCCTGGTTGGCCCCGTCCAGGTTGACGGCCTTGATGCGTTTGACCGGGTCGCTGAAGCGACCTTTGTCGTAGTCGGCCGCCGCCGCCCAATAGTAGTCGGCCAAGGCGCTGTTGCCCTGCACGGCCCAGGCTTGTCGCGCGATAGCGGCCTGTTGCAGGCGGGCGAAGGTGACTGGGTCGAGGCCTTCCTTGAGCAGTTGCGCGGTGAGGTCGCGCATTGCCTGTTCGGCTTCGGGCAGCTTGTCCCGCTCCAGATCGGCATTGAGGCTGAGAAAGCCGACGCCGCCGAGAACTTCGCGCTCGCTGTGTGGGCCGTAGGACAAACCGTGCTTGAGGCGCAGTTGGCGGTACAGCGCCCAGTCGAGGTAGTCCTTGAGCAGGTCGTAGGTTTCATCGTGCTGGTCGTCCAGCACCGGTTCCGGGAGCAGCCAGTGCAGTTTGGCGCCGTCGCCGACCCAGCCATGGATCAGTTCGCGATGGTCGAGGGCCGTGTGCTGGATCGCTGGCAGCGGCAGGTGTTCGGTGGGGTCGACCGGGTCGAGTTCGCCGTAGGTGCGCTCCAGATAGGCCGGTAGCAGTTTGTCGAGTTCGCCGACGACGATCAGCGTCATGTTGTTGGGGGCGTACCAACGCTTGCGCAGCATCTGCAACTGCTCGCGGGTCAGGTGATCGACCTCGGCACGCTCGGCGCACTTGAGCCCCAACTCGACCGCCAGTTGATTGCTGGCGGTGTGGCCGAGGTCCTGGCGGTCGAGCAGACGTTGCAGGTGCGAGTAATGGCCGCCGTCTTCGCGTTCGACGACTTTTTTGGCCGCGTCGATGTTGGCGTCGTTCAGTTCGGTGCGGGTGATGATTGCCAGCAGCAGATCGAGCACTTTGCGCTGGTTCTGCGCCGGGGCCTCAATCACAAAAGTGGTGTCGGCGTTGCTGGTGTAGGCGTTCCATTCGCCGCCCAGGGCTTGCATGCGCTCCTCAAGGTCGCCTTCGTCCCCGCCATCAATGCCACTGAACAGCACATGCTCGAGCAGGTGTGGCAGTTCTTTTTGCTCACAACTGAAGTCGTCCAGGCCTACGCCCACCACCAGCCGAATAGCCACATGCCCGCGCTCGGTGCCCGGTTTGAGCAACACCTGCAGGCCGTTGGGCAAGGTGTAGCCCTCCACTTGCAGGCGATCAAAGGCAAAGGCGTGGGCAGAACCCATGAGCAGGCAGGCGAATAACAGGCGACGCATAACTGGCTTCCTGGCGAGTGAGGTCAGCTTTAACTGACTTCACGGGCCATCGTACGTTCAGGGTGAATGCGTGATGTCGGCAATATCTTCGGCCGAGAGCGCGCCGGTGTCGGACGTTTCCAACACTACATAGGCACTGCTGCAAAACAACGAGTTCAAGCGTTTCATGTCAGCAATCAGCTCCAGGTGCAGGGAACTGGTCTCCAGGCTTTGTACGATCTTGCGTTGCAGGCGACTGACGTGGGCGTGGGCCAGGCGGCGCTCCTGGGCGCGGAAGCGGCGTTTCTCACGCAGCAATTGGCGGGCGCTGTGCGGGTCGGCGCTGAGGAACACCGACAGGCCCAGGCGCAGGTTGGCGATCAATTGGCTGTGCAGGTCGGTGAGTTCTTCCAGGCCGACTTCAGAGAACTGGCGACGCTGGGAGGTTTTTTGCTGCTGGACTTTGCGCAGCATGCGTTCGATCAAGTCGCCGGCGAGCTTGAGGTTGATCGACAGCTCAATGATCTCGGCCCAGCGGCGACTGTCTTGCTCGCTCAGGTCTTCGCGGGGCATTTGCGCCAGGTAGAGCTTTATCGCGCTGTAGAGGGCTTCGACGTCGTCGCTGAGGCTGCGCATTTCCTGGGTGATGGCGGTCTGTTTGCCGCGCAGTACTTCCTGCATCGACGTGAGCATGTTGTCGATCAAGTCGCCCAGTCGCAGGGTTTCCCGCGCCGCGTTAGCCAAGGCCAGGCTCGGTGTGGTGAGCGCTGTCGGGTCCAGGTGGCGCGGTTTGGTCTTGCCGTTGGCGTCTTCACGCTCGGGCAGCAACCATGCGCACAAGCGAGCCATTGGGCCGATGGTGGGCAACAGGATCAGGCAGCGGCTGACGTTGTAGAGCAGATGGAAGGTGATGACCATGCCCTGGGCACTGTAATCCAAGTCGTCCATCCAGCGTACGAGCGGGTCGAGCACGGGAATGATCAGCAGCAGGCCGATCAGTTTGTATAACAGACTGCCCAGAGCGACCTGGCGTCCGGCGGCGTTCTGCATGCTGGTGCTGAGAAAGGCCAGCACGCCGCTGCCGATGTTGGCGCCGATGACCAGGCCGATGGCCACGTGCAAACCGATCACGCCCGCGCCGGCCAAGGTGGCTGTGAGCAGGACGGCGGCCAGGCTGGAGTAGGAGACCATCGCAAACAAGGCGCCGACCAGGGCATCGAGCAGGATGTCGCCGGTCAGCGACGCGAAGATTACTTTGACGCCCTGGGCGTGGGTAATCGGCCCGGCGGCTTCGACGATCAATTGCAGCGCCAGGATGATCAAGCCGAGGCCGATGCCCACCCGCCCCAATTGCCCCGCCCGCGTCTGCTTGCGCGACAGGAAGAAGATCACCCCGAGAAAAATCAGCAGGGGCGACAGCCAGGACAAGTCAAAGGTGAGTACCCGCGCCATCAGCGCGGTACCGACGTCGGCGCCGAGCATGGTCGCCAGGGCGGGCATCAGGCCCATCAAGCCTTGGCCGACAAACGACGTCACCAGCATCGCCGTGGCGTTGCTGCTCTGCACCATGGCTGTCACCAGAATGCCGGCGATAAAGGTGAGCCAGCGCCTGGACATATTCTGCCCGATGACTTGGCGCAAGTTGGAGCCGTAGACCCGCAGGATCCCGGTACGGACGATGTGCGTGCCCCAAATGAGCAGGGTCACGGCGGAAAGCAGATTGAGCAAGGTCAGCATGCTCGGCCCCCCGTGTGGGTGTGCTCCAACGGAGCAAATCAGTATTGCCGCGTGCCGCTCTACGTCTTGTACTTAAGCTGTAGTTGGCGAATAGGCGGTGCGCCAGCATCGCATAGCTAAAGTTGGGATTGAAACAAAACTGTCATGAATTCAGCTTTTTGCGGACGAAAAAAAGGGGCTCGAAAGCCCCTTTTGGACAGCGGGTCAGGTTTATTGACCCGGAATGTCCTTGCGCAGTTTCACCGGATCCTGCTGTTTCTTCTTTTTCGCGATGGCGGTACGCATCTTGATGTTTACCGCCTCCACCGCCAGCGAGAACGCCATGGCGAAGTAGACGTAGCCTTTTGGTACGTGCACGTCGAAGGATTCAGCAATCAGCACTGTACCCACTACCAGCAGGAACGACAGTGCGAGCATTTTCAACGACGGGTGCTTGTCGATGAATTCGCTGATGGTGCCTGCGGCGAGCATCATCACCAGAACGGCTACGACGATGGCGGCGACCATGACCGGTACGTGGGAAACCATACCCACGGCAGTAATGACCGAGTCCAGTGAGAACACGATGTCGATGATCGCGATCTGAATGATGGTGTAGATGAACTTGCCGCCGGCGCCTTTAGGCTCGTCTTGGGTTTCGTCTTCACCTTCCAGGGCGTGGTACATCTCCTGGGAGCTTTTCCACAGCAGGAACAGGCCGCCGAAGAACAGGATCAGGTCGCGACCGGAAATGCCTTGGCCAAACACCACGAACAGGTCTGCGGTCAGTTGCATGACCCAGGTGATCGACAGCAGCAGCAGGATGCGTGTGACCATGGCCAGCGCCAGGCCGAAGATCCGGGTGCGCGCCTGCATATGCTTGGGCATGCGGCTGACCAGGATCGAAATCATGATGATGTTATCGATGCCCAGGACGATCTCGAGAGCCGTCAGGGTGAAGAAGGCAATCCAGATTTCCGGATTGGTCAGCCATTCCATGTGTATTCCTTTGAGCGTGTGTTAGACCGCACCGGCGTAGGGCCGGCGCGGTTGGGTTGTACGATTATAGAGTGCTGAACAGCGGAAAAATCCCCATCAGCAATGCGGCGAACATTATGCACAGGCACACCAATACTGCCCACTTCAGTGTGAAGCGCTGGTGATCACCAAATTCGATACCGGCCAGGGCCACCAGCAGGTAAGTCGAGGGTACCAACGGGCTGAGCAAGTGCACCGGCTGGCCAACGATGGAGGCGCGGGCCATTTCTACAGCGGTGATACCGTAGTGGCTGGCGGCTTCGGCCAATACCGGCAGTACGCCATAGTAGAACGCATCGTTAGACATGAAGAAGGTGAACGGCATGCTCACCAGCGCCGTGATCACTGCCAGATACGGGCCCATGGCTTCCGGAATGACCGCCAGCAGGCTCTTGGACATGGCATCGACCATGCCGGTGCCTGACAGGATCCCGGTGAAAATACCCGCAGCAAAGATCAGCCCCACCACCGCCAGTACGCTGCCGGCGTGGGCGGCGACGCGGTCTTTCTGCATTTGCAGGCAGGGATAGTTGACGATCATCGCGATGCTGAACGCCACCATGAACAGCACCGGCAGCGGCAACAGGCCGGCAATCAGGGTGCACATCAGGGCGAAGGTCAGGGCGCCGTTGAACCAGATCAGTTTTGGACGGCGGGCGTCCGGGTATTGCGACACGCTGATCTCGCTGTGGTCGATATCGTCGCCTTGCAGATGCAGTTCACCCAGACGTGCGCGTTCGCGCTTGCCGTACATGTAGGCGATCACCAGGATCGCGACGACACCGGCGGCCATGGCCGGGATCATCGGCACGAAAATATCCGAAGGGTCTACGTGCAGCGCACTGGCGGCGCGGGCGGTCGGGCCACCCCAGGGTGTCATGTTCATCACGCCACCGGCGAGGATGATCAGGCCGGCCATGATTCGCGGGCTCATGCCGATGCGCTGGTACAGCGGCAGCATGGCCGCCACGCAGATCATGTAGGTGGTGGCGCCGTCGCCGTCGAGGGACACCACCAGGGCCAGCACGGCGGTGCCGACCGACACCTTCAGCGGGTCGCCCTTGACCATCTTGAGAATCTTGCGCACGGCCGGGTCGAACAGGCCGGAGTCGATCATCAAGGCAAAGTAAAGGATGGCGAACATCAGCATCACGCCGGTCGGCGCGAGCTTGGTGATGCCTTCGAGCATCATTGGGCCGATCTTCGGTGCGAAACCGCCGAACAGCGCGAACAGGATCGGGACGATGATCAGAGCGATCAGCGCGGACAGGCGCTTGGTCATGATCAGGAACATGAACGTGATGACCATGGCAAAGCCAAGGAAAGTCAGCATAGGAATACTCCAGGCGTAGCACAGCTAGGGAATGGCGAACCGGGTGGCGGTCAGCGCAAAACGAAAGGCACGAGACGTACGGGTGGAGTTGGGGCGAACAGGCGGTTACGGGCGGACATCGGGAATCACCATTGTTGTTGTTAACAGCCGGTCTGTTGCCGGCAGTGGAGGCGATCCTAGACGCGAAAGCTTTCAGCCAGCTTTCGCTGAGCCGTCAGATGATGAGAGGTTTGTAGGACTGTTCTTTAATGCGAGTCAGGGCAGCTCCAGGCCGCCCGCCGCTTTGTGTAGTGATCGCAGGTGTTCGCCGACCTGCTTGAGGTTAGCCTCGCAGGCGGCGATCTCGGCGGCGCGGGAAGGATCCAGCAGCGCCCTCACCTCTTTATCCAGCTCGCCGGTCAACGATTGCAGCTGTTTCTGGCGCTCGGCACTTTCCGATTCCAGGCGCCTGGCTTCCGACGGTTGCGGCAGCCCGTAACCGCCGCTGCCGAGCAACTCCGCCGGGCGGCTGAGGAAACCGCTGTTGGCGAGGATCTGTTGCAGGGTGGCGTTGGCCTTCTCCATGCCGCCGTTTTTCAACTCGCGGGCACCGAGGTAGCGTTGTTTGACTTCGTCCTGAGCCAGCATCAGTTGCTTGCGAAAGCTGGCCTGTTCCAATAGCAACAAGGCGGCACTGGTGCGCAGGTCGGCCCTATCGAACCATTGACGGCGCTGCGCGGCGCTCAGCGATAACCAGTCTTCAACTTGGGTCTGTTCGATCGGCAAGTGTTTGCGCAGCACGTCGAACATCGCTTGGTAGCGCTCGCGGAATGAGTCGAAGTGGTAGCCCAGGCGCAGTGCTTCGCGTTTGTCGTTCAGCACGCTGGTGTCGGCCAGGCCACGGGCTTGCAGCACTTCGAGCAGGCCGTTGGGGGTGATGTTGTCCAGGCCGGTCAATTGCGGATTACCGCTGCCGCTGCGCAACAGTTTCAGGCTTTCGACCGCGCAATTGTTGGACAGGAAGTAGTAATTGCCGTCGTAGCTCCAGTGCATTTCTGCGGCGTGTTCGACGGTGTCGTTGATTTCCTGGCGTGAGAGTTTCAGTGGCACGGAGGCCAGGCCGCGCAGCTCGGTCTTGGTGTATTCGTCGATGACCTGGGCCAGCGGCAGCACGAACAGACGTGATGGGTACTTGCCCACCAGGCCGTCCCAGCTCGATAGTTGTACGTCGCCGACAAAGGCGCGATAGGACAACACCAGGTGTTGGTCCAGATCCAGCCGACAATCGGGGCCACGTGGACGGCCGGGTGCGCAGATCACCAGGCGCAACATGCTGTGGCCCCAGCGGCTGACGAGGTTCTGGTTGGCTTCGGCCAGCAGGTAGTCGATTTCGTAGACCCGCTCAGGGTCCACGTGGCCCAACGGCGTCTTGGCGAAGTCGTTGCCGGCGTTGAGGAATGGGTAGGTCTTGGCGCAGGCGTCCTGCTCAGGCGGTGCCCAGCCGAAGTGTTGCTGGTAATAGCGGAACAGTGCGGGACGCCGGCAAGCGTAGCTCGGGTCCAGCAGGAAGTACTCCATATTGACGGCGACGAACTCCAGCGGGCTGGTGGTTTCGTAGATATCCGGGCTGCGCACGACCTGGCGATTGTGTTGTTCGCGCTCACCGCGACGACCGACATATTGCGGCCAGCCGGCAAGGTCCAGCAGGCGCGGGTCATCGCTGAGGGTGAAACGGCGATCGTTCTGGCCACGGCATTGATCGGGCAGGCCGATCAGGCCGGTGATGCTGTTCTGGCGACTGCAACGCTGGATCAGCGAGCGCTCATCGGCGGGCCACAGGCGCGCACGGTCATAGATGTGGGTCAGTTCATGCAGCACCGTGGCGAGCATTTCCCGGCGCACGGTGCCGTGGGGGCGATTGGTTTTCTGGGTGGCGGCACTGCCGTCGGTCAGGCTGGCAAGCAGGTTGCTATTGAGGTCCAGCTCGGAGACCAGCGACGCCTGGCCGTAAGCGTTGTCGGGCATCTTGTCGGTCCAGCCGACATCGATGCGCCGGTCCAACTGCTCGACAAAGCGCGGCGGCAACGCACGCATCGCCTCGTCGAGCAATGCCTGGCTGGCCTGCTGTTGGGCTGGGCTCAAGCCTTGTGTCTTGAGCCGCAGTTGCAGGCCGGCCTGGGCCGCACCGCTACAGAGCAGTACAGACCCGGCCAGGAGCCAGGCGACAAGTCGCCTCACAGAGCGAGAATAGCTTCGGCGAGGGTCTGGTCACTGGCGTCGCGGGCTTCCGGCAGGCGGGTGCGCAGGGTGTCGAAGGCAGCTTCAAGCTGTGCGCCACGGATTTCACCGTTGGTGGCGACAAAGCTGGCGGCGTCATCGTGGGCTTCGCGCACGACTTTGGAGTCGCGGATGGAGGTGGTGGTGTCCGACGTGAAATCAATGGTGCGACCCGAGGCGCGAACAATGATGTTACTGGTGGCCACCAGAGTCTGTGCCTGGGCAACATCGGCCAACAACAGCAGGCCAAGGGAGGCGGCGATCAGCGGGCTACGCATGGAATGACTCCGAAATACAAAGATGATTATTGGACGAGAATTGCCTGCGCCAGTTCAAGGTCGCTTGCATGAAGTTTTGGTTGAGTGCGTCGCAGGTAATCCAGCGCGGACTCCAACCGTGCCCCTCGCCATCGGCCGTCAGTGGCGATGAAGGCGGCAGCGTCATCCTGGGCGGCCACGATGACTTTGCGGTCGAAGGGCGCCGACGTCACCTTGCTGGTGGCGTATGCGCTCGCAACGGTGCTCTGGATGGTCAAATCAAAGGCTGAAGCCCATGGCGACCAGCAGACAAAAAGCAGCACAGGGGCAATGAACAGGCGGTATGAAAAAGCCATGGGACTCGACAACTGAAAACGAGCGCCAAGGCTAGCGCAATGCTCGGGCGAGGGCCAGTGCAAAGGCGTCCGGGAGCGGCCCGCGCTCCCTTTACGTTCTGGGTTAGATAGCCAGTATCGCTTGAGCCAGTTGTGCGTCAGTCGCGGTGTTGAGTTGAGGTGCTTGGTGGCGGATCTGTGCCAGGGCGCTCTCCAGCTTCACGCCACGGATCGCGCCTTCGCTGGCGACAAAGCTGGCAGCGTCATCACGGGCTGCGCGCACGACTTTGTTGTCACGCAGGGACGAGGTGGCATCTGAGGTTGCGTCGGAGGTGGCCTTCAGCGCGCCGACGATAGAGTCGGTCGTCACGATGAAGCTGCTCGCGTTGGCGTTGGCAGCAAGGGCCAACAGGGTAGCTGCACTCAGCAGGCGAAGACGGGACATGAGGGGTGACTCCTATTAGGTGAGCAATGAAGATGGCGCAGAGTTTCTGCCACGTGCCGTTTGGATAGTAGGCCGCGGCGTATCAATTCGGATAGATTTTGTACGACTCATGAATCTGTACTGGTTAATTGTGGTTATGTCGAAACTGTATCGCTTGTTCAGTTTGAGCCTGTGAAGCGCAGACGCCGAAAACAACAAAGCCCACCACCGATCTCTCGGGGCGGGCTTTGTTTTGAAAAATCAGTGCTGGCAGTGGACCCGGTGGGTCAGGGCCAGCGGGCGCCAATTAGCGCCAGAACGGCTTGCTCAGCTCTTCGTAACGTTGAGCTTCGCTGATACCTGCATCAGCCAGCAGACGCGAATCCAGGCGAGCCAGTTGGTGGCGGCTGGAAATGCGGCGCTGCCACAACATCAGGTTGGCCAGAACGCGCAAAGGCAGGGCGGCTTGGTTGTTTACAGATTTTTCTTCGGAGAACAGTTCGGAACTGAGTGTACGTTCCATGATGACATCCTTCCGCTTGTGGCGGGATTAGGTAGTGGTTTAACTGATGCCAATGATCCTCTTCCCGCGCAAGACTCTCTAGATACAGTTCACCTGTATTGTGAGGGCCCAGTTAACTGTTTATGGGTGCTGTACTGTACGTAAATGGGGCAACTGTACCTGTCCGCACTGAAACAGTGCGAAATAGGCTTTTTTGAGTATTGTTGTGGGATATTTCGGTAGGAAAAGACCGGTACAGCAGTACAGTTTTTTGCTTAAGTGATGGCGTTGCAGCCGAGCTGATGAAACTGTGTTTGCATCAGCCCGGATCTGTATCAATCACGCCTTGAGCATGTGCCCGGTTTCTTCCAGGTTAATGTGCCAACTCAGTGCTTCACGCAGGATGTGCGGGGTGTGGCCGCCGATGGCGCAGGCTGCCTCGAAGTAACTGTTCAGCGCGTCGCGGTAGGCCGGATGCACACAGTTATCGATGACGACTCGCGCCCGTTCCCGCGGCGCCAGACCACGCAAGTCTGCAAGGCCTACCTCAGTGACCAGAATGTCCACGTCATGCTCGGTGTGGTCTACATGGCTGACCATTGGCACTACGCTGGAAATCGCGCCGCCCTTGGCAATCGACTTGGTGACAAAGATCGCCAGGTGCGCGTTGCGCGCGAAGTCTCCGGAGCCGCCGATACCGTTCATCATCCGGGTGCCGCAGACATGGGTGGAGTTGACGTTGCCGTAGATATCGAACTCCAGCGCGGTGTTGATGCCGATAATGCCCAGGCGACGCACCACCTCAGGATGGTTTGAAATTTCCTGGGGACGCAGTACCAGCTTGTCCTTGTAATGTTCCAGGTTGCCGAACACGTCGGTGTTACGCCGCTCAGACAATGTGATCGAGCTGCCTGAGGCGAAACTCAGCTTGCCGGCGTCGATCAGGTCGAAGGTCGAATCCTGCAACACCTCCGAATACATGGTCAGGTCTTCGAATGGCGAATCGATCAGACCGCACATCACCGCGTTGGCGATGTTGCCGATACCGGCCTGCAGCGGGCCAAGCTTGTTGGTCATGCGCCCGGCGTCCACTTCCTGCTTGAGGAAGTTGATCAGGTGACTGGCGATCCCTTGGGTGTCGCTGTCCGGTGGCGTCACGGTGGAGGCGGAGTCCGCCTGGTTGGTGATGACGATGGCGACGATTTTTTCCGGCGGGATCGGAATTGCGGTGCTGCCGATGCGATCATCGACTTTTACCAACGGAATCGGTGTGCGCGTGGGGCGATAGGTCGGGATATAGATGTCGTGCAACCCTTCCAGGTTCGGGTTGTGCGCCATGTTGATCTCGATGATCACTTGTTTGGCGAATATCGCGAAGCTGGCCGAGTTGCCCACGGAGGTGGTGGGCACGATATGCCCTTGCTCGGTGATCGCGACGGCTTCGATTACGGCAATGTCCGGTAGCTTGAGTTGGTTGTTGCGCAGTTGCTCGACGGTTTCCGACAGGTGCTGGTCGATAAACATCACCTCGCCGGCGTTGATTGCCTTGCGCAACGTACTGTCGACCTGGAACGGCATGCGTCGGGACAGTACGCCGGCTTCGGTCAGTTGCTTGTCCAAGTCATTGCCCAGACTGGCACCGGTCATCAGGGTGATTTTCAGCGGGGACGTCTTGGCGCGCTCTGCCAGTGCATGGGGGACGGCCTTGGCTTCACCGGCGCGGGTGAAGCCGCTCATGCCGACGGTCATGCCGTCTTCGATCAGTGCGGCGGCGTCTGCCGCGCTCATGACCTTGTTCAACAACGAAGGCAAGCGGATACGATCACGGTACATGAATTGTTATCTCAGGCTACGGAAGCAAGGTGGGCAGTGTAGTGATTTCAAAAGATTTCGGCGCGCTACCATGGTCGAATGCGAGGCAGCGATTTAGAGCCTTTGGTCGGGTTTCATGGGGGCATGCCAACCGCGACACATTGCCTCCCTTAATCCACTCCCATGCAAAGCGTGGGGCGATAAAAAACCCCAGCCTACAAGAGGCTGGGGTTTGGAGTATTGCGCTGAAGCAGTGTTACTCGACGGCTTTGACCATGTCTTCGATGACCTTCTTGGCGTCACCAAAGACCATCATTGTCTTGTCCAGATAGAACAGTTCGTTATCCAGGCCGGCGTAACCGCTGGCCATCGAGCGCTTGTTGACGATGATGGTCTTGGCCTTGAAGGCTTCGAGGATCGGCATGCCTGCGATCGGTGAGTTCGGATCGTTCTTGGCGGCCGGATTGACTACATCGTTTGCGCCCAGCACCAGTACCACGTCGGCCTGGCCGAACTCGGAGTTGATGTCCTCCATCTCGAACACCTGATCGTAAGGCACTTCCGCCTCGGCCAGCAGAACGTTCATGTGCCCAGGCATCCGCCCTGCCACCGGGTGGATCGCGTACTTCACGGTCACACCGCGATGGGTCAGCTTCTCGGTCAATTCCTTCAGCGCATGCTGGGCTCGTGCTACCGCCAGGCCGTAGCCTGGAACGATGATCACGGTGTCGGCGTTGGTCAGCAAGAAGGTCGCGTCATCAGCCGAGCCGGATTTAACCGGGCGCGCCTCTTTCGAGCCCGCCGGGCCTGCGGCATCCGGCGTGTTGCCGAAACCGCCGAGCAGCACATTAAAGAACGAGCGGTTCATCGCCTTGCACATGATGTACGACAGGATCGCGCCGCTCGAGCCCACCAGGGAGCCGGCGATGATCAGCATCGAGTTGTTCAGCGAGAAGCCGATGCCCGCCGCCGCCCAGCCGGAGTAGCTGTTAAGCATCGACACGACCACTGGCATGTCAGCGCCGCCGATTGGGATGATGATCAGCACGCCGAGCACGAACGCCAGGGCCAGCATCAGCGCAAAAGCAGTCAGATTGCCGGTGAACATGAACGCCAGGCCCAGGCCCAGTGTCGCGAGACCTAACATCAGGTTCAGCTTGTGTTGCCCACCGAACTGTACCGGTGCGCCCTGGAACAGGCGGAACTTGTACTTGCCCGAGAGCTTGCCGAAGGCGATCACCGAACCAGAGAAGGTGATAGCGCCGATGGCCGCACCCAGGAACAACTCCAGGCGGTTCCCCGCAGGAATCGCGTCGCCCAGGTGTTTGACGATGCCCAGGGATTGCGGCTCCACCACCGCAGCGATCGCGATGAACACCGCGGCCAGACCGATCATGCTGTGCATGAACGCCACCAGCTCCGGCATCTTGGTCATTTCAACGCGTTTGGCCATGATCGAACCGGCGGTGCCGCCGACCAGCAGGCCGACAATCACGTAGCCGATGCCGGCCGTCGCAAGCTCAGCGCCGAGCTTATAGATGAGGCCCACGGTGGTGAGCACCGCCAGCGCCATGCCGAGCATGCCGAACAGGTTGCCGCGACGCGACGTGGTGGGGTGCGACAGGCCTTTGAGGGCCTGGATGAAGCAGATCGACGCGATCAGGTAGAGCGTCGTTACCAGATTCATGCTCATTATTTCTGCACCTCTTCTTTAACCTTGGGCGCTTTCTTCTTGAACATCTCAAGCATCCTGCGAGTAACCAGGAAGCCGCCGAAGACGTTGACCGCCGCCAGGGCTACGGCCAGGGTGCCCATGGTCTTGCCCAGCGGGGTCACGGTCAGGGCAGCGGCGAGCATGGCGCCGACGATCACGATCGCGGAAATGGCGTTGGTCACGGCCATCAGCGGAGTGTGCAAGGCTGGGGTGACGTTCCAGACCACGTGATAACCGACATAGATCGCCAGCACGAAGATGATCAGGTTGTAGATACCGGGGGAGATAAGCTCTTCCATCGTCTGAATCCCTGCTTAGGCGTTTTTGCGGATGACTTGGCCGTCGCGGCACATCAGGCACGCGGCGACGATGTCGTCTTCGAGGTTGATTTCAAACTGCCCTTCCTTGGTGAAGACCAGTTTCAGGAAGTCCAGCAGGTTGCGCGCGTACAAGGCCGACGCGTCGGCGGCGACGGCGCCGGCGAGGTTGGTCGGGCCGCAGATAATCACGCCGTTTTCCACTACCACCTGGTCGGCAACTGTCAGCGGGCAGTTGCCCCCCTGAGCGGCAGCAAGATCGATGACCACCGAGCCGGGTTTCATCTGCGCGACGGTCTCGGCGCTGAGCAATGTTGGCGCTTTGCGGCCAGGGATCAGTGCGGTGGTGATAACGATATCGGCCTGCTTGGCGCGTTCGTGCACGGCAAGCGCCTGGCGCTGCATCCAACTGGCGGGCATCGGGCGGGCGTAACCGCCGACACCAACGGCGCATTCGCGTTCTTCGTCGGTTTCGTAAGGCACATCGACGAACTTGGCGCCCAGGGACTCGATCTGCTCTTTCACGGCGGGACGCACGTCAGACGCTTCGATCACTGCGCCCAGGCGTTTAGCCGTAGCGATGGCCTGCAAGCCTGCCACGCCAGCGCCGAGGATCAGCACGCGTGCGGCCTTCACGGTACCGGCGGCGGTCATCAGCATCGGCATGAAACGTGGGTAGTGGTGAGCGGCCAGCAACACGGCTTTATAGCCGGCGATGTTCGCCTGCGAGGACAGTACGTCGAGGCTCTGGGCGCGGGATGTGCGTGGCGCAGCCTCAAGGGCGAAGGCGGTGATGCCGCGCTCGGCCAGCTTGGCGATGGTTTCGTTGCTGAACGGATTGAGCATGCCCACCAACACGGTGCCGCTTTTAATCAGCGTCAGCTCGCTGTCGCTGGGTGCAACCACCTTAAGAATCAGCTCGGCGCCAAACGCATCGTTGGCGCTGCCAATGGTCGCGCCTGCCGTTGCATAGGCACTGTCGACAATGCTGGCTTTAAGGCCGGCACCGCTTTGTACAGTGACCTTATGGCCCTGGCCGATCAGCTTCTTGATGGTTTCCGGGGTGGCAGCCACCCGCGTTTCACCGGTCTGGGTTTCGAGAGGAACACCAATGTGCACGTCAAATCTCCTGCATGATCTTTTTGCTTTTGATCTTTTTGTAAAAAGGCCAGTGCGCCGCGAGTGGCGCAACTGGGGCGGCCGATCAGCACGACCCCGCTGAAATGACAGCGGGGCGCGGCATTTTGCAGGCGAACTTTATGGCCTTCAAGGGATTATGACGGGTGACGAAAAATTAACTACAAGTCACCCTGTGACTGATTGTCGCAATCATGAAGAATAATCCCTTTAAATACAGTTAATTAAGGAGATTATCTGCGTGGCGGTGTCTTTTTTCATCGGTGATGTGAATAGTCGGGTATTGGCTCGCGGGCGTCGCTGTAAGCTACGAAAATCATGGGGTTAAGCCTTCTTTTAAGACGATAGGTACAGTCTGCTTAAATGCGACATATACGTATATCTGTAGGCTTATTATTTAGCTGACTACAGAGTCAATATTTGCTTTGTCCTTTATCTACTGGGGCTGTAGCTCCGCGACTGGTCAATCAGCCAGTCCCTGAATGCATGCAGAGAGGCCGACTCCACTTTTCTGTCAGGAATCATCAGGTAATAAGCCTTCGAGCTGCTCAGTGTTTCCGGGTTTGCGATCACCAGTTGTTGCTCGTCCAGTTCCTGTTGGATAAGGAACGGTGGGATCAGCGCGATGCCCATTTCATGCATCGCGGCCTGGGACAGCATCGAGAATAGCTCGTAACGTGGGCCTGTCATGTCGCGAGCAATGTTCAATTGCTGGGCATTGAACCATTGACGCCAGGCGTATGGGCGGGTGGTCTGCTGCAGCAGTGGCAGCTGCGCGATCTCTTGAGTGGTGAAGTGCTTGCGCTTACCCAGGAGTCGAGGGCTGCACACGGGTACGGGGTTTTCTCCCATGAGTCGGTGGGACTCTGTGCCGGACCAGTCGGCATCGCCGAAGTAAATCGCGGCGTCAAACTCAGTGTCTGCAAACAGGAAAGGTCGCGTTCGGTTCGTAAGGTTGACCGTCACCTCTGGGTGCCGCCGTTGAAAGTCCTTGAGGCGAGGGATTAACCATTGCGTCCCAAAGGTGGGTACAACGGCCAACTCGATGGTGTTCGCGCCTTGCTGCCCCATCACTGACAGGGTGTCACGCTCAACAGCGTCCAGTTGCGTTGCGACTCTTCGACTATAAGACAGCCCAGCCTCCGTTAGCTTTACGCCGCGTCGCGAGCGCCGAAACAGCTCGACACTCAAAAACTCCTCCAGACTGGCGATCTGTCGGCAGATGGCGCCTTGTGTAATGGAGAGCTCAACGGCCGCCTTGGTAAAGCTCTCGTGGCGGGCTGCCGCTTCAAAACTGACAAGGGCGGTTGTGCTGGGGATTTTTCTGCGCATATACCGTGCTCTCACTTGTTAAAGCCATATTTCGCATTTTTTAGTGTTACGAAGTGAGAAATTAGCACAAGCCTATGCGGAAACCTCGTTTGCTCTCCTCGCGTTCGCGGCCTAGGCTCCCTCCACGACATCTGATTTTCTTTGCGAGGACTTATTCATGGCTGGCAAGGCAAGCTTCAACTGGATCGATCCGCTGCTGCTGGATCAACAGCTCACCGAAGAAGAGCGCATGGTGCGCGACAGTGCTGAGCAATTTGCCCGGGACAAACTGGCGCCACGTGTACTCGAAGCTTTCCGTCATGAAAAGACCGACCCTGCGATCTTTCGCGAGATGGGCGAAACCGGCCTGCTGGGCGCGATGATCCCCGAGCAGTACGGCGGCAGCGGCCTGAACTACGTCTGCTATGGGTTGATTGCGCGCGAGGTTGAGCGCGTCGACTCTGGTTATCGTTCGATGATGAGTGTGCAGTCTTCGCTGGTCATGGTGCCGATCAATGAGTTCGGTACCGAAGCGCAGAAGCAGAAGTACCTGCCGAAGCTGGCCTCCGGCGAATGGATCGGCTGTTTTGGTCTGACCGAGCCTGACCATGGGTCAGATCCCGGCGCGATGATTACTCGTGCGCGCAAGGTGGACGGTGGCTACAGCCTGACCGGCGCGAAGATGTGGATCACCAACAGTCCGATCGCGGACGTGTTCGTGGTGTGGGGTAAAGACGACGCCGGCGATATCCGTGGGTTTGTGCTGGAGAAAGGCTGGAAAGGCCTGAGTGCACCGGCAATACACGGCAAAGTTGGCCTGCGTGCCTCTATCACCGGTGAGATCGTGATGGATAACGTATTCGTGCCTGAAGAAAACATCTTCCCGGATGTGCGTGGCTTGAAGGGGCCGTTCACCTGCCTTAATTCTGCGCGCTACGGTATCTCGTGGGGCGCGCTGGGTGCCGCAGAGTTCTGCTGGCACACCGCTCGCCAGTACACCCTGGATCGTCAGCAGTTCGGCCGACCCTTGGCGGCGACGCAGTTGATCCAGAAGAAGCTGGCCGACATGCAGACCGAGATTACGCTGGCCTTGCAAGGTTGCTTGCGCTTGGGGCGCATGAAGGATGAAGGCACGGCCGCAGTGGAAATCACCTCAATCATGAAGCGCAACTCGTGTGGCAAGTCCCTGGACATTGCACGTATGGCGCGGGACATGTTGGGCGGCAACGGCATTTCCGACGAGTTCGGTGTGGCGCGTCATCTGGTGAACCTGGAGGTGGTCAACACCTATGAAGGTACCCACGATGTACACGCTTTGATTCTGGGGCGTGCGCAGACCGGTCTTCAGGCGTTCTATTAATAGGAGCAGGGGCATGGGTGCGCTTTCGCATTTGCGAGTATTGGATTTGTCGCGAGTATTGGCCGGCCCCTGGTCTGGTCAGATTCTCGCGGACCTTGGGGCTGAGGTTATCAAGGTGGAGCGTCCCGGTAATGGCGACGACACGCGCGCCTGGGGGCCGCCGTTCCTCAAGGATGCTTATGGCGAAAATACCAGTGAGGCAGCGTATTACTTGTCGGCCAATCGGAATAAAGAGTCGGTGACTATCGACTTTACGCGACCCGAGGGGCAGAAGTTGGTACGGGATCTGGCGGCCAAGTCCGACATCCTTATCGAGAACTTCAAGGTAGGTGGGCTTGCGGCGTATGGGCTTGATTACGATTCGCTCAAGGAGATCAATCCTGAATTGATCTACTGCTCCATCACCGGTTTTGGGCAGACAGGGCCGTATGCGGGGCGTGCGGGTTATGACTTCATGATTCAGGGGCTGGGCGGGCTCATGAGCCTGACCGGTCGCCCCGAAGGTGATGACGGTGCTGGCCCGGTGAAAGTGGGAGTGGCATTGACTGACATCCTTACGGGTCTCTACTCGACCGTGGCCATTCTGGCTGCGCTGGCGCATAGAGATCATGACGGTGGCGGGCAGCACATCGATATGGCCTTGCTTGATGTGCAGGTGGCGTGTCTGGCTAATCAGGCGATGAATTACCTGACGACAGGTGTCTCGCCAAAGCGCCTCGGTAATGCTCATCCGAATATCGTGCCTTATCAGGACTTCCCCACGGCCGATGGTGACTTCATCCTGACGGTGGGTAATGACGGGCAGTTTCGCAAGTTCGCCGAGGTGGCCGGTCAGCCGCAGTGGGCGGATGATCCGCGCTTCTCTTCTAATAAGGTGCGGGTGGCCAATCGTGCGCTGCTGATTCCGTTGATTCGCCAGGCTACCGTGTTCAAGACAACGGCTGAGTGGGTGGCGCAGCTTGAACAAGTGGGTGTGCCTTGTGGGCCGATCAACGATCTTGCTCAGGTGTTTGCCGACCCTCAGGTCAAGGCGCGCGGATTGGCGATGCAGTTGCCTCATGCATTAGCAGGGATGGTGCCTCAGGTTGCGAGCCCAATTCGCCTGTCAAAGACGCCGGTAGAGTATCGAAGTGCGCCTCCCTTGTTGGGCGAACATACGGCTCAGGTATTACAGAGGGTATTGGGCTTGGGGTCGTTGCATGTGGACGCGCTAAGAGGTGCTGGGGTGGTCTAGGGGGTCTCTTCTATATATAGATGGCTATGTTGGTGGTTTTTTAATCTGTTTCGTTAGTTTGATAGAAAAACAAAATAAATGGTTGACGCCAGATTCTGGAGGCCTATAATTCGCCCCACTTCCGGCGCAGTCGAAACGGAAAACTCTTTGGTAAACAATGAGTTAGGCGGTTTTCGGCAGTAGGGTGCTTCAGTTCATCGAAGCCAAAAGGAAGTTGAAAAAGAGGTGTTGACAGCAGCGTGTAACGCTGTAGAATTCGCCTCCCGCTGAAGAGAGATCTGAAGCGCAAGTGGTTGAAGTTGTTGAAGAAATCTTCGAAAGCTTCTGAAAATAATCACTTGACAGCAAATGAGGCTGCTGTAGAATGCGCGCCTCGGTTGAGACGAAAGCTCTTAACCAACCGCTCTTTAACAACTGAATCAAGCAATTCGTGTGGGTGCTTGTGGAGTCAGACTGATAGTCAACAAGATTATCAGCATCACAAGTTACTCCGCGAGAAATCAAAGATGTAACCAACGATTGCTGAGCCAAGTTTAGGGTTTCTTAAAAACCCAAAGATGTTTGAACTGAAGAGTTTGATCATGGCTCAGATTGAACGCTGGCGGCAGGCCTAACACATGCAAGTCGAGCGGTAGAGAGAAGCTTGCTTCTCTTGAGAGCGGCGGACGGGTGAGTAATGCCTAGGAATCTGCCTGGTAGTGGGGGATAACGTTCGGAAACGGACGCTAATACCGCATACGTCCTACGGGAGAAAGCAGGGGACCTTCGGGCCTTGCGCTATCAGATGAGCCTAGGTCGGATTAGCTAGTTGGTGAGGTAATGGCTCACCAAGGCGACGATCCGTAACTGGTCTGAGAGGATGATCAGTCACACTGGAACTGAGACACGGTCCAGACTCCTACGGGAGGCAGCAGTGGGGAATATTGGACAATGGGCGAAAGCCTGATCCAGCCATGCCGCGTGTGTGAAGAAGGTCTTCGGATTGTAAAGCACTTTAAGTTGGGAGGAAGGGCAGTTACCTAATACGTGATTGTTTTGACGTTACCGACAGAATAAGCACCGGCTAACTCTGTGCCAGCAGCCGCGGTAATACAGAGGGTGCAAGCGTTAATCGGAATTACTGGGCGTAAAGCGCGCGTAGGTGGTTTGTTAAGTTGGATGTGAAATCCCCGGGCTCAACCTGGGAACTGCATTCAAAACTGACTGACTAGAGTGTGGTAGAGGGTGGTGGAATTTCCTGTGTAGCGGTGAAATGCGTAGATATAGGAAGGAACACCAGTGGCGAAGGCGACCACCTGGACCAACACTGACACTGAGGTGCGAAAGCGTGGGGAGCAAACAGGATTAGATACCCTGGTAGTCCACGCCGTAAACGATGTCAACTAGCCGTTGGGAGCCTTGAGCTCTTAGTGGCGCAGCTAACGCATTAAGTTGACCGCCTGGGGAGTACGGCCGCAAGGTTAAAACTCAAATGAATTGACGGGGGCCCGCACAAGCGGTGGAGCATGTGGTTTAATTCGAAGCAACGCGAAGAACCTTACCAGGCCTTGACATCCAATGAACTTTCTAGAGATAGATTGGTGCCTTCGGGAACATTGAGACAGGTGCTGCATGGCTGTCGTCAGCTCGTGTCGTGAGATGTTGGGTTAAGTCCCGTAACGAGCGCAACCCTTGTCCTTAGTTACCAGCACGTAATGGTGGGCACTCTAAGGAGACTGCCGGTGACAAACCGGAGGAAGGTGGGGATGACGTCAAGTCATCATGGCCCTTACGGCCTGGGCTACACACGTGCTACAATGGTCGGTACAGAGGGTTGCCAAGCCGCGAGGTGGAGCTAATCCCACAAAACCGATCGTAGTCCGGATCGCAGTCTGCAACTCGACTGCGTGAAGTCGGAATCGCTAGTAATCGCGAATCAGAATGTCGCGGTGAATACGTTCCCGGGCCTTGTACACACCGCCCGTCACACCATGGGAGTGGGTTGCACCAGAAGTAGCTAGTCTAACCTTCGGGAGGACGGTTACCACGGTGTGATTCATGACTGGGGTGAAGTCGTAACAAGGTAGCCGTAGGGGAACCTGCGGCTGGATCACCTCCTTAATCGACGACATCAGCTGCTCCATAAGTTCCCACACGAATTGCTTGATTCATTGAAGAAGACGATAAGAAGCAGCCCGAAATTGGGTCTGTAGCTCAGTTGGTTAGAGCGCACCCCTGATAAGGGTGAGGTCGGCAGTTCGAATCTGCCCAGACCCACCAATTTTGTGTGGGAAACGCCTGTAGAAATATGGGGCCATAGCTCAGCTGGGAGAGCGCCTGCCTTGCACGCAGGAGGTCAACGGTTCGATCCCGTTTGGCTCCACCACTACTGCTTCTGACGTACGAAAGCTTAGAAATGAGCATTCCATTGTGATGATGGTGAATGTTGATTTCTAGTCTTTGACTAGATCGTTCTTTAAAAATTTGGGTATGTGATAGAAAGATAGACTGAACGTTACTTTCACTGGTAACGGATCAGGCTAAGGTAAAATTTGTGATTCATTACAAATTTTCGGCGAATGTTGTCTTCACAGTATAACCAGATTGCTTGGGGTTATATGGTCAAGTGAAGAAGCGCATACGGTGGATGCCTTGGCAGTCAGAGGCGATGAAAGACGTGGTAGCCTGCGAAAAGCTTCGGGGAGTCGGCAAACAGACTTTGATCCGGAGATGTCTGAATGGGGGAACCCAGCCATCATAAGATGGTTATCTTGTACTGAATACATAGGTGCAAGAGGCGAACCAGGGGAACTGAAACATCTAAGTACCCTGAGGAAAAGAAATCAACCGAGATTCCCTTAGTAGTGACGAGCGAACGGGGACTAGCCCTTAAGTGGCTTTGAGATTAGCGGAACGCTCTGGAAAGTGCGGCCATAGTGGGTGATAGCCCTGTACGCGAAAATCTCTTAGTCATGAAATCGAGTAGGACGGAGCACGAGAAACTTTGTCTGAATATGGGGGGACCATCCTCCAAGGCTAAATACTACTGACTGACCGATAGTGAACTAGTACCGTGAGGGAAAGGCGAAAAGAACCCCGGAGAGGGGAGTGAAATAGATCCTGAAACCGTATGCGTACAAGCAGTGGGAGCCCACTTTGTTGGGTGACTGCGTACCTTTTGTATAATGGGTCAGCGACTTATTTTCAGTGGCGAGCTTAACCGAATAGGGGAGGCGTAGCGAAAGCGAGTCTTAATAGGGCGTCTAGTCGCTGGGAATAGACCCGAAACCGGGCGATCTATCCATGGGCAGGTTGAAGGTTGGGTAACACTAACTGGAGGACCGAACCGACTACCGTTGAAAAGTTAGCGGATGACCTGTGGATCGGAGTGAAAGGCTAATCAAGCTCGGAGATAGCTGGTTCTCCTCGAAAGCTATTTAGGTAGCGCCTCATGTATCACTGTAGGGGGTAGAGCACTGTTTCGGCTAGGGGGTCATCCCGACTTACCAAACCGATGCAAACTCCGAATACCTACAAGTGCCGAGCATGGGAGACACACGGCGGGTGCTAACGTCCGTCGTGAAAAGGGAAACAACCCAGACCGTCAGCTAAGGTCCCAAAGTTATGGTTAAGTGGGAAACGATGTGGGAAGGCTTAGACAGCTAGGAGGTTGGCTTAGAAGCAGCCACCCTTTAAAGAAAGCGTAATAGCTCACTAGTCGAGTCGGCCTGCGCGGAAGATGTAACGGGGCTCAAACCATACACCGAAGCTACGGGTATCACGTAAGTGATGCGGTAGAGGAGCGTTCTGTAAGCCTGTGAAGGTGAGTTGAGAAGCTTGCTGGAGGTATCAGAAGTGCGAATGCTGACATGAGTAACGACAATGGGTGTGAAAAACACCCACGCCGAAAGACCAAGGTTTCCTGCGCAACGTTAATCGACGCAGGGTTAGTCGGTCCCTAAGGCGAGGCTGAAAAGCGTAGTCGATGGAAAACAGGTTAATATTCCTGTACTTCTGGTTATTGCGATGGAGGGACGGAGAAGGCTAGGCCAGCTTGGCGTTGGTTGTCCAAGTTTAAGGTGGTAGGCTGGAATCTTAGGTAAATCCGGGATTCTAAGGCCGAGAGCTGATGACGAGTTAACTTTTAGTTAACGAAGTGGTTGATGCCATGCTTCCAAGAAAAGCTTCTAAGCTTCAGGTAACCAGGAACCGTACCCCAAACCGACACAGGTGGTTGGGTAGAGAATACCAAGGCGCTTGAGAGAACTCGGGTGAAGGAACTAGGCAAAATGGCACCGTAACTTCGGGAGAAGGTGCGCCGGTGAGGGTGAAGGACTTGCTCCGTAAGCTCATGCCGGTCGAAGATACCAGGCCGCTGCGACTGTTTATTAAAAACACAGCACTCTGCAAACACGAAAGTGGACGTATAGGGTGTGACGCCTGCCCGGTGCCGGAAGGTTAATTGATGGGGTTAGCTAACGCGAAGCTCTTGATCGAAGCCCCGGTAAACGGCGGCCGTAACTATAACGGTCCTAAGGTAGCGAAATTCCTTGTCGGGTAAGTTCCGACCTGCACGAATGGCGTAACGATGGCGGCGCTGTCTCCACCCGAGACTCAGTGAAATTGAAATCGCTGTGAAGATGCAGTGTATCCGCGGCTAGACGGAAAGACCCCGTGAACCTTTACTATAGCTTTGCACTGGACTTTGAATTTGCTTGTGTAGGATAGGTGGGAGGCTTTGAAGCGTGGACGCCAGTTCGCGTGGAGCCAACCTTGAAATACCACCCTGGCAACTTTGAGGTTCTAACTCAGGTCCGTTATCCGGATCGAGGACAGTGTATGGTGGGTAGTTTGACTGGGGCGGTCTCCTCCTAAAGAGTAACGGAGGAGTACGAAGGTGCGCTCAGACCGGTCGGAAATCGGTCGTAGAGTATAAAGGCAAAAGCGCGCTTGACTGCGAGACAGACACGTCGAGCAGGTACGAAAGTAGGTCTTAGTGATCCGGTGGTTCTGTATGGAAGGGCCATCGCTCAACGGATAAAAGGTACTCCGGGGATAACAGGCTGATACCGCCCAAGAGTTCATATCGACGGCGGTTTTGGCACCTCGATGTCGGCTCATCACATCCTGGGGCTGAAGCCGGTCCCAAGGGTATGGCTGTTCGCCATTTAAAGTGGTACGCGAGCTGGGTTTAGAACGTCGTGAGACAGTTCGGTCCCTATCTGCCGTGGACGTTTGAGATTTGAGAGGGGCTGCTCCTAGTACGAGAGGACCGGAGTGGACGAACCTCTGGTGTTCCGGTTGTCACGCCAGTGGCATTGCCGGGTAGCTATGTTCGGAATAGATAACCGCTGAAAGCATCTAAGCGGGAAACTAGCCTCAAGATGAGATCTCACTGGAACCTTGAGTTCCCTGAAGGGCCGTCGAAGACTACGACGTTGATAGGTTGGGTGTGTAAGCGCTGTGAGGCGTTGAGCTAACCAATACTAATTGCCCGTGAGGCTTGACCATATAACACCCAAGCAATTTGAGAACCTGAAAGGGCATCAGATTGCGGTGTGTGAAGACGAGACGAACCGAAAGTTTGTAGATCGCAAAACACCGAAAGCTGTCACATACCCAATTTGCTGAAGCGAGGCCGTTTGGTCACGAGTCAGTACACGAATTTCTTGACGACCATAGAGCATTGGAACCACCTGATCCCATCCCGAACTCAGCAGTGAAACGATGCATCGCCGATGGTAGTGTGGGGTTTCCCCATGTGAGAGTAGGTCATCGTCAAGATTAAATTCCAGAACCCCTGTTTGCTCACGCAGACAGGGGTTTTGTTTATGTAGAAGTCCATGAATTTCATCGGCACGTTGCTAACGCGACGGTTCGATACACAGAATTTCTTGACGACCATAGAGCATTGGAACCACCTGATCCCATCCCGAACTCAGCAGTGAAACGATGCATCGCCGATGGTAGTGTGGGGTTTCCCCATGTGAGAGTAGGTCATCGTCAAGATTGAATTCCAGAACCCCTGTTTGCTAACGCAAACAGGGGTTTTGTCGTTTAGAGGCGAACGATCACGTCATGTTTTCTCTCTCCGCGACAATTCACATTCGTAGACTCATCTGGACCGACCGAAGCAGGCTGCTGACTACCGCTGGTCTATTTCCTACGTAAAAAGCGACTTTTTCCCACAACTTCCTAAGTTTTGCGTCGATTTGGCCGAAAGCCTGATGAGCCATGCGTGCACCGAAACAGTGCGGACTGACAGTCCGCTCACATACCGTTCATGGAATGTTTCACCTTGCACGCTCATCCCCCTTTGGCAAAAGAAGTCGATGAAATGAATCTCAAGTTCAGTCATAAAATTCTGTTGGCCGCGTCAGGCGTTGTGGTTCTAGCCTTCGCGTTGTTCACCCTTTACAACGATTACCTGCAGCGCAGCACAATTAAACAGAACCTGGAGTCGTCTATCCAGCAATCCGGTGAGCTCACCGCCAGCAGTGTGCAGAACTGGCTCAGTGGGCGAATACTGGTGCTTGAAAGCCTGACGCAAAACGTTGCCCACCAAGGCAGTGCCGCCGATCTTCCAGGCCTGGTCGATCAACCTGCGTTCACCTCGAACTTCCAGTTCACGTATGTCGGCCAAACCAACGGCGTGTTTACCCAGCGCCCGGATGCAAAAATGCCCGACGGTTATGACCCCCGTCAGCGCCCCTGGTACAAACAAGCCGTGGCGGCGGATAAACCCATGCTCACGCCGCCCTATATGGCTGCCGTAGGTGGGCAGATTGTCACTATCGCCATGCCGGTGAAAAAGAACGGCGAACTGCTTGGTGTCGTCGGCGGCGACCTAAGCCTGCAAACCCTGGTGAAAATTATCAACTCGGTGGATTTCGGCGGCATCGGCCATGCGTTCCTAGTCAGTGGCGACGGCCAGGTCATCGTCAGTCCTGACGAAGACCAAGTGATGAAAAACCTCAAGGACATCTACCCCGGGACCAGCGTTCGCATTGAAAAGCTCAACCAGGATGTCGTCCTCAAGGGCCAGGATCGTATTCTGTCATTCACTCCGATCAGCGGCCTACCAGGCGCGGATTGGTACATCGGTCTGTCGATCGATAAAGACAAGGCCTACGCCCCTCTGGGGAAATTCCGAACTTCCGCATTGATCGCCATGTTGATTGCCGTCGTTGCGATTGCTGTGCTCTTGAGCTTGCTGATTCAAGTCTTGCTGCGCCCCCTGACCACCATGGGCGTTGCGATGCAGGACATTGCTCAGGGGGAGGGTGACCTGACTCGTCGTCTCGCCGTTACCAGCAAAGATGAGTTTGGCGAAGTGGGCAGTGCGTTCAACCGGTTCGTGGAGCGTATCCACGCCTCGATTTCCGAAGTATCGTCCGCAACACGCCAGGTTCATGACCTGTCGCAACGGGTAATGGCGTCGTCCAACGCCTCTATTATCGGTTCTGACGAGCAAAGCGCGCGCACCAACAGTGTGGCTGCGGCAATCAACGAACTGGGTGCTGCCACCCAGGAAATCGCGCGTAACGCCGCTGATGCTTCACAGCACGCCAGCGGTGCCAGCGAGCAAGCTGACGACGGACGCAAAGTGGTGGAGCAAACCATTCTGGCAATGTCGGAGCTGTCGCAAAAAATCAGTTTGTCCTGTACTCAGATCGAAACCCTGAACGCCAGCACGGACAACATTGGTCACATCCTCGATGTGATTAAAGGTATCTCCCAGCAAACCAACCTGTTGGCACTGAACGCCGCGATTGAAGCCGCACGTGCGGGTGAGGCAGGACGAGGCTTTGCCGTGGTCGCTGACGAAGTGCGCAACTTGGCTCACCGTACCCAGGAGTCCGCCGAAGAGATTCATAAGATGATCACTTCTCTGCAAGTGGGCTCGCGTGAGGCGGTGACCACCATGAACGCCAGCCAGGCCTCCAGCGAGGAAAGCGTCGAGGTCGCCAACCAGGCCGGTGAGCGCCTGGTCAGCGTGACGCAGCGGATCGTCGAGATCGACGGCATGAATCAGTCCGTCGCGGCCGCCACCGAGGAGCAGACTGCCGTGGTGGAAACCCTCAACGTAGACATCAACCAGATCAATCTGCTGAACCAGCAGGGCGTGGCCAACCTCAACGAAACGCTGAAGGATTGCGATGCGTTGTCGCAGCAGGCTAATCGGTTGAAGCAACTGGTCGACAGTTTCAAGATCTGACCCATCACCTGTGTGCGTAGGAGCGAGCCGTCGCGCTCCTACGGCCTGCTCAGCAAACGACGTACATTGTCCAGCGCGCTGTCTGCGAAGTCCTGCACAAACTGTTCAAACCCCTTCTGTGCCGCCTCTACGGGCTCGGCAATGATGGTCCAGGTGACTCTGGAACAACGCGTTCCCAGAGCCTCGACGTTAATGGCTGACCACAATCTGGCCACACCCAGGGTGTTGTAGATCGTGGTCCATGTCATGTGCATGGCGTGCTCATCCCGACTGTTGAGCTGTTCAACCACACGGTTGCCATCTCGGAAGAACTTCGTGCGCAATGCACCTACGCCGGTACCGGTCATTTCAATATGCGTCAGGTCGGTGATGAATACATCGAACCTGGAAAATTCCCCCACCATGTCCCACAAACGGCAGGCCTGGCAGTCGACCACTACAGAGGCCACTATCGGCCGGCCAGTCGGGTTGTGGATTAACGTATCGGGTTGCAGCAGATTCATGAGGTTGTCCTGGGGCCGTTCATAGAAAGCCGATAGCCTTGAGGTAATTGCAGCCTTTGCTCAATAGCGTGGGTTCTTTGTCGGGATACCTCTCGCCCATCTGCTGAACGCCATGGCGCGCGTTGTCGTGAAGGATCATCCCGGTGTCGCCGATGTCTTCATCCAGGCCATCAAGATAAAACCCGAGTACGCCGAACAGCGCGTTGTCCTGGTCCACAGTCCTTAGCGCCTCCTGCCATCGCGCGAGGCTCACTCGCTCGAACGTGTGACCCGACCGGCTGAACGCATCCAGATAGTCCCCCCAGCTCAAAGGTTGTGGGTTATGTAGGTTGAACACGTTTCTATCGGCTTGGAAACGACCACTGTGGAAGGCAATGAAGCGAGCCAGGAAATCCACCGGCATCAGGTCGAAATTCAGATCGAGTCGTGGAAGCAGGCCCAATTGCAAAGAGCCTTTGAGCATCAGCAACAGGCGATTTTTTTGCGGCTGACAGACCCCGTTACGGCTGTTGAAACTGACGTTTCCAGGACGATGAATATTCACCCAGGCTCCCTGTTTGAGTGCATGTCCCAGATGCCGCTCCGCCACCCACTTGGACAGGTTGTAGCCATTCTTGATGTACACCGGCAATGTGGCTGCGGCGGGGGTTTCAAGTACATGACCAAGCGTGTCGACGCTACTGCAGGCTGATAACGTCGATACAAAATTGAAGACCTTCTTGCTGCCTGTCTCGCACAAACGCAGGCATTCGAATATAGGGTCGACGTTGTCGCTGGCCAGTGAGGCATAGTCCATTACGTGGTTGACCTGGGCCGCATTGTGCACCAGCACGCCGAAGCCTTCGACGAGGTAGTCGTAGACGTTACTCGCCAAGCCCAATCGAGGCCGGCTGATGTCCGCGGCAAATACCTGCACCCTGCTCAGGTCCAGGTGTTCCAAACGGTAATCACGCAGCGCCTGGTTAAAACGCGCCATCGCTGACTGCCCCGGTCGCTCTCGCACCAGGCACGCCACCGAAGTTGCGCCATTGGTAACCAGGGCTTGGACGATATGTACGCCGACAAAACTGTTGGCACCGGTGACGATCACTTTGTATGGATCGCCGGCGAAGTCCTCGTGCAGCGTGTTGAGCGTCCACTTGCGTTGGGCATCCCGGACCGCCTTGCCGAAGCAGGCGTCGGGGCGCTCACTTTCCTCGATCAGCGCCGCGAGTGTACGGACCGTTGGTGCTTCAATGAACGGGCTCAGCGCAAAACTGCGGCCACATTGCTCGCGAACACGTAGCAACAACGTCGACAGCAAAATCGAATGGCCGCCGAGGTCGAAGAAGCTGTCATCGATCGCGACGTTCTCCACCGGCAGCGCCAAAAGCTCGCCCCAAAGGTCGCGCAGCCGAGTTTGCAGCGGGGTGTGAGCAGGACAGGAGGCCAGCTGCACCAGGGGAGGTGGCGGCAGAGCCAGTAGCGCCTGGCGGTCGACTTTACCGTTTGCCGAGTGGGGCATGCGGGGCACCTCAAGCCAGGATCCCGGTTGCAGATAATCCGGTAACCACTGCCGTGCATGTCTGCGCAGCGCCGCTACGGTGGCGCCTGGTTCAGGCTGGGCGGCAAAGGCGTGGATCCGGCGGTCACGGTCAATCACCACGGCCAGCTCGCGATATAGCCGGCTGTTGCGCAGACATTGTTCAATCTCTTGGGGTTCGACCCGAAAGCCGCGGATTTTGACCTGATCATCACGCCGCCCGCCCAACATAATGCCCTCTGCGGTCCACTGTGCAAGGTCGCCGCTGCGGTACGCCTGAACGACGTGGCCACCTGTCTGCAATTGGACAAACGCGCTGGCGGGCTGCGACGTCGCGCTCACATACCCCAGGCTTACCCCAGGGCCAACGATGTAGATTTCGCCCGTTACCTGTTCTTCCACGGGCTGCAGTTTTTCATCGAGGATCAGCACTTGGCTGTTAGCAATGGGGTAGCCAATGTTGCGACAGTTGTCGCCGGGAGCCAGCGTTCGGTGTGTGACCAACACTGTGGTCTCGGTGGGACCGTAGAGGTTGTGAAGCTGGCATTGCCCGGCCAGTTGCTCTATCACATGGGGCTCGCAGGCATCGCCACCGGTCAGCAGGTGCGTCACCCCCAGCGGCTGATCCAATGGCAAGGTACTGAGCAGCGCGGGCGGGATGAATGCATGGGTAACGCGCTGCCGGCGCAGTAACGCCACCAGTTGCAGAGGATCGCGTCGTTGCTCCTCGCTCGGGACAACCAACATGGCGCCTGAGATCAAGGAGGGAAAGATATCGATCAACGATGAATCGAAACTCAAGGGCGAAAACTGCAACACCCGACTGTGTTTATCCAGTGCCATCCGGGCCTCGAACCAGGCTGTGAAATGCGCCAGGTTGCCTTCGCTGAGCAGCACGCCCTTGGGCTGGCCAGTGGTTCCCGATGTGTAGAGCATGATGCACGGCGCATTCAGGCGATCGCCGGCGTCTGTCGGCTGGAACAGCGGGGCGGTGTTGCCCGTGCCGACCGCGCTGACATCCAGTGAAGGGAACCGCTCCCGCAAAGGGTGCTGACCGGTATCCAGCAATGCCCGGGCCCCGGCGTTTTCAAGCATGACCTCATGCCGTTGAGCAGGCTGCTCAGGTCCCAGCGGCAAGTACACCGCACCACAGCCCAGTACCGCGAGTATGCCGGCGTACAAATCGACGGATTTTTCGAGGCAGACGCCGACCACTGGCGGCGCAGTGCGCGTCTCCAGCAACGGGTGCAGGCGCTGCTGGATTGCCGTGGCGCGGGCATGCAACTGGCGGTAGGTCACCTCCCGCCCGGCGATGCTCAGTGCTGGCCGGTCGGCGAAAGCGTACAGGCTCGCGTGAATTCGTTCGATCACCGGCACCCTGGCCGTTTGCATCAGCGCGAGGTTTTGGGTGCGATTGAACCGATGCATAAAGGCCAGCGTTTCGAGTGCCTGCAAACCCTGCTCGGGCCAGTCCGTAGCGATCGCACTCATAGAAAAGTAATCAGGGTCTCTTGAAAAACCACTGACGTGCAGCGTCACCCAATCGACCAATGCGCTGGTCACCTGCCGACACAGCCGTTGCCCGTTGCCGCTGGGCTCCTCGGCAATGTTCAGAACAGCCGACAACCGTCGATCACGGTCGTAGGCACGCACTTGCAGCGCAGGCAGCCCGCACTCGGTTACCGGGCCAATCCCCGCGCGCAGGCTTAAGCAGGGGGTGCTGCCCGCGTCATCCGGGAGCGGCAGGCTACCGTCTTCAATCCATAGGTCGAAGGCTTCTTGCGCCGACACATGGCCGTACTGTTCCAGCACCGGCCTGATAGCGGCTAGTGCATTGCTGGTACCTCTCCAGCCGATTGCCAGGCGCCTCATACAGGCACCGGCAGGTAGTCGTGCATTGCCTGCGCCACGCTGGGTGTTTGCAGCAGGCCGCTGTGGCGCAGGAAGCTCACGATATTGCCCATCAACGGGTGCCGGTGGGTGATGGGAAACGCCATCGCGAGGATTTCAGCGCGCAGTGTGCTGCGCAGGTCGCTGCCGATATTCAGCTGCTCTATCAGGTGCAGATCGAAGTTTTTCTGCAACTCGTTGGTCAGGTAGCGCGCCAGGAATATCGGCAACACCTGGGCGATGACGTCGCGATCGTCCGGGCTGGCCGTGCGCCAATAGCGTTGTACCAAGCGAGTCCAGAATTGCGCGTGGCGGCCTTCGTCAAACAAATGGTCGGCCATCAAGCCACGGATGGAGGCTTTTACAGTGAGGTCCTTGGAAAACGCGGCCACATCTTGGGTGACGGTATTTTCGGCGATGGCCACGGCAATCAGCTCTACCGCATCGTGCAGGTAGGCCGGCGCATGAGCCTTTGCCGCCGAGAGCGCTTTGCTCAGCTCGATTTGCTCTGGCAGTTCGAGTGGTTGTATGCCGGTCATCTCTACGGTTTGTTGCAGGAAGTCCAGCGCGACGAGGGCGTGGTAGTCCTCGTCCACCACCACCGTCATCGCATCAATGCGGCAGGCGAGGGGGAAAGGCACCGAGAAGCGGTTCTTGGCGATGTCGCGTGCGGTCTTTTCGACAATTTCGGTCTCGAAGATCACCACATCATTGATGAATTTGTAGAAGCTCTGTGCCAGGACGAAGTCGCGACATTGCGGGCAGTGCTCCATAAAGCTTGCACTGAGTACCAGGGGCTGGCGGCACAGCGGATAGATCAGTTTGTCGTCGTTTTCCAACAGGCGGCGGGGCCGGGTGCGAATGGTTGCGCGGCGTTCCCAGTCGTCGGCAATTGAGGTGTAGGCGGCAACCTTCATGGCTGCACCTCTTGCAGCGCGGCCTGCACCTCGTCCCAGAGCGTGATCCGGTTTTGCATGGCACTCAGGGCTGCATCACTGGCGTGCCTGGGGTAAACCGGGTCTTTAGCCACCAAGCGGTCGAGCAACTGGGCAGCTGCCGGCCCATGACTCTGCGCGTCCAACTCAATATGACGTTCAAGGTAGCCACGCAAGGCGGGCGCCTGAAGCCGGATGAGCGTGTCTGACTGTAAGAGGTGTCTGAACATGCTCGGGATGACGTGCTCGCGTCCGTAAAAAAACGCCGCTGCCACACGGTGGGTGGGGGCGTGCCGCGCAACGTGCAACGTCTCGCTGACGAATCGGATTGCGCCAGCAGGCGCATCGATCATGTGCAGGGCGGTGCTTGCTTCCACGCCTTCGCGTTGCAGCGTAATGAAACGGTTGATCGCCCGCGTGTTGGCGCCGACTTCGGCCATGGCTTCCAAGTACCACTCGAAATGGCTGCAGTGGCCGTGCCTGGGGTGTTCGTCTGACTCTTCACCCAGCACAATTTCATTGATCAAGCGCGCGGCCTGCGGGTCCGCGGGTGGCAGCCAGGGCAGGCGAGTGCAGGTCAGGTCCTGTTGCAGGCGTTTGGTGAGTGTCATGAAATCCCAAACAGCGAAGATATGGTGTTCCATGAAAACCTGTAACTTGCGCTGTGAGGTTATTTCCGAAAATAACGAATGGCCACATAACTGATGTTGTTTTTGTTCAATTAACGATGATTGCATGGATGATGCCTATTAGTTGTTGCGTCTGCCGACTGACAGCGTTGGGCCGTCGTGATCAGCAAGGAGATAAACAGCTATAAACCAGGCTTTGCGCGCCCGAACGCTCACGGGGGTGAGGCGGCGCTATTGAATGAAGAGTCTGGTTTAGCCGTGAAAGATAATAGGCGGGATAAATAAGTCGACGAGCGTATGAGTGTATTAGATGTTTTTCTAAATAATATTAGCTGTCGGTAAGTTGCTTTGTGATAGTAGGAAGTTTCTTGGGCGCGGGGCACTATCCGTTAGATAGACGTCCCCGACACGCAGGAGGCGCAACACCAGTGTGTAGACACTTTGTTAAGTTTTTTGCTTGCGAGCGGCTTCGAGCCCGCTGAGGTATTGGGTAATCACCTCCATTCCTCGCATCAAGTGATTACGTAAAGTCAGGACGCTTTCCTCGACTTTCTTTTGTGCCACCAGGTTCAACAGTTCACGGTGGTCTGCCTGAGACATCTGGCCCAGCCCCATCGCTTCAAGGTTGAAACGCAGGAACCGCTCCTCCTCGTTCAATCCATGCTCCACCAATTTGAGCAGGCGCTGGTTAGGGGCCTTGCTGTAAAGGGCCATGTGAAACAAACGATTGAGGCGGCCGATCTCGGCGTAGTCTTTTTCCTGCTCCAGAGCGTTGATGAATGCATTGGCCTCGGCGATGTCGGTGTTGGTCAACGACGGAATCGATAAGCGCAAGGCTTCGGACTCCAGCAGCATTCGCAGTTCGTAGGTCTCTGCCGAATTGTCCTCTATCAAAGGGGCTACCACGGCTCCTTTATGGGTCACCACCTGCACCAGTGACTGCGCCTCCAACTGGCGCAAGGCTTCACGCACCGGCATACGGCTTACCCCGAACAGGCTGGCCAACTCCTGCTGACGCATGGCGGTACCGCAGGGCAATCGGCCATCGAGGATGGCATTGCGCAAGGTTTCTTCAATCACGGAGCGAGCAAGGTGGGCGGGAATGGGACCGCTGACCTTGATGCTGTTCAAAGGGGTCGGCTTCTGCGTCACGGTTACGTAATGCTCCTTGTTCGGAGGGTGCTGGCTAATTGGATCCAATGAACACTAGAGACTGCCCAGAAGCTTGTCAAACAGGCACGGTTTCGGCTTGTAAGCGTTTCAACACGCGGCTCCCACAGCCCACGAACGTGTTTTGGAAGGTCTTACACGCCGCGGGCACCGTGCGTCATTCCTCGCATATATATATTCTTTAACGGTATTTAAAATTAATTTCTTATACCTATAAAGTCATTTCCCTGTCCGACCGGGAGTGAACTCATGTCCGCCGCCTCTGCTGTTTTACCAGTGACCCCTACCGCCCAAGTCTTCGAGGTTCGCCCCTTGCCGGGCAGCGTGGGTGCCGAGATTATCGGCCTGGACTTGTCCCGGCCAGTCAATGATCAGGATTTTGCGCGTATTCACCGCGCGCATCTGGATTATCACGTGGTGGTCTTTCGCGACCAGCGCATCACCCCTGAGCAACAGATCGCGTTCAGCCGCCGCTTTGGCGTGTTGCAGATTCATGTGCTCAAACAGTTCCTGCTGGCAAACCACCCGGAAATCCTGATCGTCTCCAACATCATTGAAAACGGCCAAGCCATAGGCTTGGGGGATGCAGGCAAGTTCTGGCATTCGGACCTGTCTTATAAAGAACTGCCCAGCCTGGGCTCGATGCTGCACGCCCAGGAGTTGCCCTCTGAAGGGGGCGACACCTTGTTCGCTGACATGCACAAGGCTTGGGACCAACTGCCCGAGCACCTGCGTACCGCCGTCGAGGGCCGCAGCGCCGCGCACTCCTACACCGCGCGCTACAGCGAGACCAAATTCGAAGGCAACTGGCGCCCAACGCTCACTCCTGAACAATTGGCCCAAGTGGCCGAAGTGGTGCACCCCATTGTGCGCACCCACCCGGAAAACGGCCGCAAGGCGCTGTTTGTCAGTGAAGGCTTCACCACCCGCATCGTCGGCGTGCCGGAGGACGAGAGCCGCGACCTGCTCACCCAGCTCTATGCCCACAGCGTCTTGCCCCACAACATCTATCGCCACCAGTGGCAGCCCCACGACCTGGTGTTCTGGGACAACCGCTCGCTGATCCACCTGGCAGCCGGCTGCCCCAGCCACCTGCGCCGCAAGCTGTTTCGTACCACCATCCAGGGCGACGCGCCTTTCTGATTGGGAGCATGACCATGTCCAAGAGCATTCCATTGGCACGCCTGGCCGCCACGTTCGGCCTGGGTCTGAGCCTGTTGGCCGGCAGCCTGGTAGCGCCGGCGGCGGCCCAGGCCGAAGGTGAGATTCGCATCGCCGAACAATTCGGCATCGTCTACCTCTTGCTCAACGTGGTGCGCGACCAGCACCTGATCGAGAAGTACGGCAAGCAGGAAGGCATCGACATTAAAGTCGACTGGACCCAACTCTCCGGTGGCGCGGCGGTCAACGACGCGCTGCTTTCAGGCTCCATTGATATCGCCGGCGCCGGCGTCGGCCCGCTGCTGACCATCTGGGACCGCACCCACGGCAAGCAGAACGTCAAGGCCGTGGCGTCCTTGGGCAACTTCCCCTACTACCTGGTCAGCAACAATCCCAAGGTCAAGACCATCGCCGATTTCACCGAAAAAGACCGCATCGCGGTACCGGCGGTGGGGGTGTCAGTGCAGTCGCGCTTTTTGCAATACGCGGCCGCCAAACAGTGGGGCGATAATGCGTTCAATCGCCTCGACAAGTACACCGTCGCCGTCCCGCATCCGGACGCCACCGCTGCCCTGATCGCTGGCGGCACCGAATTGACGGGGCATTTTTCCAACCCTCCGTTCCAGGACCAGGCCCTGGCTAACCCCAATGTGCACGTGGTGCTCAACACCTATGACCTGTTGGGGCCGAACTCGCCAACGGTGCTGTTCGCCACGGAAAAATTCCGCAACGACAACCCCAAAACCTACAAGGCGTTCGTCGAGGCACTGACCGAAGCTGCGCAGTTCGCCCAGAACGACAAAGGCGCTGCCGCCGACACCTATATCCGCGTGACCAAGGCCAGGATTGACCGCGCCGAACTGCTCAAAATCATCGATAACCCGCAGTTCGAATTCAGCGTCACACCAAAAAATACCTACCCGCTGGCCGAATTTCTCTATCGCGTCGGCGCCATCAAAAACAAGCCTGAATCGTGGAAGGACTACTTCTTCCAGGACGCCAAGCCCCTGCAAGGAAGTTGAGATGAACGCACCCTTGCAAGGCCACGCGGCCAGCAACCTGTACACCGCCGAGCCCTTGCTGGCGGTGGATAACGTCAGCCTCGAATACCGTACGCCCGAGCGCGTGGTGCGTGCCACGCACCACGTCAGCTTCGAGATTGACCCGGCCGACCGCTACGTCTTGCTCGGCCCGTCGGGCTGTGGCAAATCAACGTTGCTCAAGTCCATCGCCGGGTTTATCAAACCCTGCGAAGGCGAGATCCGATTGCTGGGGCACAAGGTCGAGCAGCCGGGCCCGGACCGCATCGTGGTGTTCCAGGAGTTCGACCAGTTGCCGCCGTGGAAAACGGTCAAGCAGAACGTGATGTTTCCCTTGCTGGCATCCAACACGCTCAAGCGTCGCGAAGCCGAAGAACGTGCGTTGCATTATCTGGACAAAGTTGGCCTGAGCGCCTTCGCCGATGCCTACCCCCATACCCTGTCCGGCGGCATGAAGGCCCGCGTCGCGATCGCCCGTGCCCTGGCCATGCAGCCGAAAATCCTATTGATGGACGAGCCCTTCGCCGCGCTCGACGCCCTCACGCGCCGCAAGATGCAGGAAGAGTTGCTGCTGCTCTGGGAGGAAGTGCGCTTCACCCTGTTGTTCGTCACCCACTCCATTGAGGAGGCGCTGGTGGTGGGCAATCGCATCCTGTTGCTGTCGCCACATCCAGGGCGGGTGCGCGCGGAAATCCACAGTCATCAATACGACTTGCACAGCCTTGGCGGTATGGACTTCCAAGCGTCGGCGCGACGGATTCATCGCCTGCTGTTCGATGAGGCCAGCGCCGCCGAACCCGAGTTGGGTTTTGCTGACATCCGCATCGCTTACTAACGGAGCAACCCATGCGCCAGGAATACGAAATCACCCTCGAACCGCTGCTCAGCGTGCCCGTGGAGCGCGAACTGCCGCTGCGCCAGCGCTTATGGCAGCAAGGCTGGCTGCGCAAGGGCCTGATCCTGATCGTACTGGCGATCCTCTGGGAAGCCGTGGCGCGCTACCAGAATAACGACCTGTTGCTGCCGAGCTTTTTGCAGACCTTTCACGCGCTGTACGACGGCCTGCTCAGCGGCGAACTGTTGGGCAAGGTCAGCATCTCGCTGGTGGTGCTGGTCAAGGGTTACCTGATCGGCATTGTGCTGGCGTTTGCCCTGACCACTTTGGCGGTGTCGACCCAATTGGGCCGCGACCTGCTGAGCACCCTGACGTCTATGTTCAACCCGCTGCCGGCCATCGCCTTATTGCCGCTGGCGCTGCTGTGGTTCGGGCTGGGCCAGAACAGCCTGATTTTCGTGTTGGTGCATTCGGTGCTGTGGGCGCTGGCGCTCAATACCTATTCGGGGTTTCTAGGCGTGTCCGAAACCCTGCGCATGGCCGGTCGCAACTATGGGCTCAAGGGCATGCGCTTTGTGCTGTTCATCCTGATCCCGGCGGCCCTGCCGTCTATCCTCGCGGGCCTCAAAATCGGCTGGGCGTTTGCCTGGCGCACATTGATCGCCGCCGAACTGGTGTTCGGCGCCACCAGCGGCAAGGGCGGACTGGGCTGGTACATTTTCCAGAACCGTAACGAGCTGTACACCGACAAAGTATTCGCCGGGCTGGCCGTGGTGATCCTGATCGGCCTGCTGGTCGAAAACCTGGTGTTTGACACCTTCGAGCGGCTCACCGTGAAGCGGTGGGGCATGCAGCGCTGACACGGCCTTCCCGGCGCGGGGCAAGCCCGCTCACCACGACAGCGCGTTTCGCGCAATGGATATGAGCCGTCAGGGGCGTGTGTGCGGTGCCGGGTTCTGCAGAAACACCACATACCCCCGAAACCACTCACTCCCCTTCAAATACCCCGGCTCTTGCCACTCGCCACCCTGGATCAAGCCAATCTTGAACGGCAACCCCAGCCGATTCAGGCGCGGTAAATACGCAGCGTAGTCCGGGATGCTGTGGCGCCCCTGATAGGTCTGCACCACCACCTCATCCACCACCCCCTTGAGCTGGGCGATGGCGGCCGGGTCGGCGTTGCTGCTCCAATCCATCAGGCCGGTGATGCTCAGACGCAGCTCAAAGGGCAGACGTCGGCGCAGGTCACGCAGGAAGTCGGCGTAGTCGTGCAGGTACTGGGTGCGTGCGTCGAAGTCGATCTGGATGCCCACCACCGGGTTGCCGGCCTCGCGCCAGCGTTGTACCTGGCTGAGCAGTTGGCTGTAGACCCGCTCCGGCCAATGCAGCGTATGGGCGCGGTACACCACCCAGACTTCACCTTGGGTGATGCGCGGCACGCCGGTGCCTTGGGCAATCATCCGCACACCACGCTGTGGCGCGCGGCGGGTGGAGTTGATCTGGCCCTGAAGGATGTACAGGGTTTTGGCCTGCTTGAGCACCGGCTGGGGCGTGACGCCGCTCCACAGCCAGAAAGCGTCATAGTCGCGGGCGTCGACGGCGGCGAAAGCCGGGCTCGCCAGCAGCAGCAAGCCCAGCCATAGGTGTTTCACCAGTAGTACTGCAGCGATTTGCCCCACTGGGTGTCGGCAAAGCCGCTCTTGAGTTGGCGGAACCAGGCCTTGCGCACCGCAGGTTCGACATCCTGGCCGCCGCAGCTGTTGTAGCCGGCCGGGGCGTAGCAGTTGATGGCGCGGAACAAGGCGTAAGCCTTGTCGTTCTTCGGCGCCTTGGCGTTACCGATCACCTGTTTGTAACCGTCGAGGCGCGAGAAGGTTTCACCCTTGAAGTCCGAGGCGGTGCTGCCCAGGCTGCCGGCGGCGCGCGCCTGCTCCAGGGGCATGCCATCCAGGCCGTTACGCAGGATGAATTCGCCGAAGCAGTTCAGGGCTTGCGGGTTTTTCGCGTCGCCTTGCAAGGTGGCGGCGGTTTGCACGATGCTCGGGCAGGTGTAGCCGGATTCGGCTTTCTCGCCGTTCCACTGGAACAGCTTCAAGGTCTGGCCGCCGCTGTACACATAACCCAGGCTGGTGCCCAACTTATCCTCCGAGGGCGAGGCCGGCAGTTGTTTGAGGTCTTCGGCGAAGGTGGCGAACTGGCCGCGCAGCAGGTCTTTGTAGAGCAACACGAATTGCGCGGTCTGGCGCTCCAGCGGGTCGCTGGCCTGGGCGCTCTGCTGACGCAGTAATTCAGGCCCGGCGACGTTGCGCAGCAGGATGTAACGCACCTGTTTGGCGCTGATCGGTGAGTCGCCGGCAAACACCTTGGCCAGTTGGCCGCTGCGCTCGTAGTTCATGGCCAGGGCCAGTTCCAGTTGGTCGCGTTGCAGCGGCAACTTGGCCTGGGCGAGCAGCGTCAGCCACAGGGCTTCTGCGCCTTTCCAATCTTTTTTGTCTTCCAGTGCCAACGCGCGCAGGGTCTGTTGGCTGAAGGCGAAGTAGTCCAGGTGCGACGGCACGTCCTGTGGCAGGTGCTTCAGGGCGTTGTCGGGTTGGTGCTCGACGTACAGGGCGTAGGCGGCCTGCAGGTAGTCGAATAGCGCGGGCTCGTTGGCAAAGGTGGCTTTCTGCTTGTCGAGGGCTTCGCGGGTCAAGCTCGGCGGGGTGTGAGCACGCATCAACATCAGGTCGGTGACCACTTGCAGCATCGGGTTCTTGAGGCTGCCACCGCTGACCATCAGCAATTTAAGGTCGGCTTCTTCCACCAATTCGTCCAGTGACACATTGCGCTGAGCCTCGGTGGCTTCGGTCATCTGCCAGGCGAAGTCTTCGGAGAGCTTATCGGCATCACCCGCCAGCCAATGCACGCGACGCAGCAGGCCATGGGCGGACGTGGCGTAGTCGCCCTGTGGATAAGTCTTAAGGTACTCAAGGAAGCCTTTTTCGGCCCGGCCCACTGCCGACTTATCCACATGCTCAAGCTGCGGCATGCCGTACTCGTCGAAGGCCTGGGCCTGCGCCTGGTTCAGGGCGGTGCGCGCGGTCATATACAGCGCCGTCTCTTTCAGCCAGGGCTGGTCGCTGCTGCCGGCAGCGGCAAACCCGCGTTCGGCTTCGCTGAAACGCCCGCTGTAGAAGTCGGCGGCGGCTTGCAGGTAAGTGCGCAGCAGGCGGCCATTGGACGACTCGATCGGCTCGGCGACCACCGGACCATCCCAAGTGCAGGCGGTGAGCAATTGCAGGCGCGCGTTCGCCAGCAACTGGCGCTCGGCGCTCGGCATGTCGGCCTTCACCACTTGGCGGACAAACGCCGTGGCGCTGTCATCGTCATTGCTGCGGCAGCGGCTGCCTTCGCCATCGACGAACGCTTCACCGGCGGTTTCATAGGCTTCGCGCTTGATCCCCAGGGAGGTCAGCAGAGTGTCGAGTTCGGCGGTAGACGAGTCGTCCGAGTCGGGCTCGGTTTCTGCGCTGGACGCGGCAGTCAGGCGATACACCGCAAACGGCACCGGGCCAAAACCCTGGGCCAGGTCATCTTCGCTCAAGGCATTCGGGGTCAGCGGCGCGTTTTTCTTGTCCGCCAGCAACAGGCGCAGGTTGGCGCGGCTGTCATTGCCGGGGCTGAGGAACGGCAGGTTATTGCACGGGTCGAGGCTGTCACGCGACACCCGCCAATCCGGGTAGCACGAATCATCCGAGCTGGCGTGGGCCTGCAGGGAAATACCGGCCAGCAGAGCCAATGTCAGGGGTGACAGAAAACCGATGCGCATGACGTGTCCTTGATCCTGGGTCCTTGGAGGGCGCCAATAGTAGCCTGATCCGACCTTGGCTTTGGTGAAGGCCTACACAAATCGCAGAATTGTCCGACTGGGAAAGTAGCTATTTGATCTCGCTGGCCTAGACTGCGCTTATGCTCAGGGAGAGACGTTTATGAAGTTGTTGCATGGATGGCTGTTGAGTGTTTGCTGCCTGATGGGCGCTGTGCCGACGGTGATGGCGGACGATCCGTTGCTGGATCAACCGGCCACGACCGCCGCGAGCACCGGCAGCGAAGCGCGAGGTGTATTGCGCGCTCGCGACCAAGCGATGCTGGCCAGCGAGTTGTCCGGGCGCATTGTCGATCTGCCGTTCAGCGAGGGTGAGTCCTTCAAGAAGGGCGACACCCTGGCGCGTTTCGACTGTTCGGCCTATCAAGCGCAACTCAATGCCGCATCGGCGGCCAGTCGCGGCGCCGGTGAAGAGCTGGCCCACAATAAACAGTTGGCGGCGCTCAATTCCGTCGGCCGCTTCGAAGTGGCACGCGCGCAAGCCAAACTCACTGAAACCCAGGCCCAGTCCCAGGTCTATCAGGTGCAGGTCAAGCGTTGCAGCGTGCTGGCGCCGTATGACGGCCAAGTGGTGCAGCGCAAAGTGCAACGCTATGAAAGCGTCTCGGCGGGCTCGCCGTTGCTGGAAATCGTCGACAACCGCAGCCTGGAGATCCACTTACTGGTGCCGTCGCGCTGGATGGGCAAGCTCAAGCCAGGGCAGGCGTTCACCTTCACCCCCGATGAAACCGGCCAAGCGTTCAACGCCACCGTCAAACGTCTGGGCGCACGCATTGACGAGGGCAGCCAGACCCTGTTGCTGGTGGCCACGGTGTCCAATGCCAGCGGGCTGATGTCCGGCATGAGCGGCACCGCCCACTTCGCACAACTGCAATGAACGCACCGTTGCCAGGCAATACCGAGCGGGTGTTCGCCCAATTTCTTGAGCTTGAACGCCAGACCCGTGCCGCGCGCAGCACCGAGCAACTGGCCTACAGCCTGGTTAATGACGGCCAGCCGCTGTTCGGCTACCGCCATGCGGCGCTGATAATCGCCGGCAAGGTGCAGGCGGTGACTGCTGTGAGCAGCGTCGATCCGAGCGCGCCGTTTGTGGCGTTCGTCGAGCAGGCCGTGGCGCAATTGCACAAGCAGGCGCTGGGCCAGACCGCCCGTGTGGTGCCCGCCGATCTATTGAGTGCGCAGGTGCAGGCCGACTGGCAGAGTTTGTCGGCCGGGCACGTGTTCTGGTTGCCGTTGATTGGCCCCCAAGGCCGCGTGTTCGGCGGCGTGTGGCTGGCGCGGGATACGCCGTGGAACCCGGCCGAGCAGGTGCTGCTGGCGCAATTGGGCGACACCTACAGTCATGCCTGGCTCGCGTTGCAACCCCGCCAGCCATGGCGCTTGCGCCTGACCCGTAAGCGTCGGGCCTTGATAGTGGTGGCGTTGCTGCTGTTGTTGTCGATCCCGGTACGCCAGTCGGTGCTGGCGCCCGCCGAAGTGGTGCCGCTGGCCGGGCAAGTGGTGGCGGCGCCATTGGACGGCGTGATTGCTGAATTTCTGGTCAAACCCAACCAACCGGTCAAGCGCGGTGACCTGCTGCTGCGCTTTGAAAGCACCACCCTCACGGCCCAGGCCGACGTGGCTGCGCGTGCATTGGGCGTGGCCGAAGCGGAGCTTAAGGCCAATGCCCAGCGGGCATTTGCCGACGCCGAATCCAGCTCGCGCATTGACTTGCTCGCCGCGCGCGTCGAGCAAAAGCGTGCCGAACGTGACTATGCCCGCGAGTTGCTCAAGCGCAGCGAAGTGCGCGCCGAGCGCGATGGTATCGCGGTGTTCGCCGATGCCGAGCGCTGGCTCGGCAAACCGGTGCAGACCGGCGAGCGCCTGTTGCAGATCGCCGATCCCGGCCAGGCCGAGCTGCGCATCGAACTGGCGGTGGGCGATGCGATTGCCCTGGCGCCGAACGCCCAAGTCGCGCTGTTTCTCGACAGCGACCCGTTGCACCGCCATCTGGCGACCCTGCAACGCGCCGCCTACGAAGCCCAGCCCACCCCTGGCGGGCAACTGGCCTATCGCCTGGACGCGCTGTTCGACGACGCACCGCCGCGTATCGGCCTGCGCGGCACCGCGAAAATCTTTGGCGAGCGCGCGCCGCTGGCCTTGTACCTGTTGCGTCGACCATTGGCGGGCCTGCGCCAGAGCGTGGGGCTTTGATGAACCTGCCCAAACTGCGTGAGGACCTGCAACTGTCCAGCGCCGGTGCGGCTCTGGATGGCTCGCCGCGCTGGACTCTGGCCGACCCGGTGCGTGGGCGCTACTTCAAGCTGGGGGCGACCGCCATTCGGCTGCTACGCCACTGGTCGTTGGGAGATGCGCAAAAAGTCTTGCAAGCCGCCAACTGCGAGCCGGGCTTGCCGCTGGGTGGCCGCGAAGTGGACGAATTACTGAGTTTTTTGCGGGCCCATGACCTGATCGCCGCGCTGGACCCCGAACAGCGCGCCAGTTACCTGTACAAAGCCGCTGCGCGCAAGCAAAGCCTGTGGCAAGTGCTGCTGCACCAATACCTGTTTTTCCGCATCCCGCTGTGGCGCCCGGACGCTTTTCTCAACCGCGCCTGGCCGTGGCTGGCGCGCTTTGGGCCGGGCCTGCTGCGCTACGGTTTGCCCATCGTGCTGGGCCTGGGGGGGTTTCTGGTTGCGCGGGACTGGCAGCGATTCCTGGCGACGTTCCCGCACCTGTTCAGCCTGGGCGGCGCGCTGGCGTTCGGGGTGGCGCTGTTTTTTGCCAAGCTGTGCCACGAGTTCGGGCATGCGTTCATGGCCAAGCGCGCCGGATGTCGGGTGCAGAGCATGGGCGTGGCGTTCATGGTGTTGCTGCCGATGTTTTACACCGACGTCAGCGACGCCTGGCGCGTGAATGATCGCCGCTCGCGCTTGATGATCGGTGCCGGTGGCGTGATGGCGGAGTTGCTGCTTGCCTGCGTTGCCCTGCTGGCCTGGTCGCTGCTGCCCGACGGCCCCGCGCGCACTGCCGCGTTCATGCTGGCCAGCGCCACGTGGCTGACCACCCTGGCGATCAACCTCAACCCGTTCATGCGTTTTGATGGTTACTTTTTGATCAGTGATCTGTGGGGCGTGGATAACCTGCAAGGTCGTGCCTTCGCCCTGTGCCGCTGGCGCTTGCGCGAGCTGTTGTTCGGTTACGGTGAACCGGCGCCGGAGCCCTGGTCGCTGACGATGCAACGGCGCCTGTTGTGGTGGGGCTACCTGGCCTGGCTGTGGCGGGCGGCCTTGTTCCTGGGGATTGCGCTGGCGGTGTATCACCTGTTTTTCAAGCTGCTCGGGATCTTCCTGATGCTGGTGGAGCTGGTGTGGTTCATCTTCCTGCCGGTGTTCAAGGAGTGGCGTGAATGGTGGAGCCGACGCAGCCAGGCCCATGCACCGAGGGTTGTCGTCACCGGGCTGGGTTTGCTGCTGATCGTGCTGGCGTTGGTGGTGCCGTGGCGCAGTGCAGTCGAGCTGCCGACGATGCTCGAAGCTGGCCGCGCCAGCGCCTTGCATGCGCCGGTGGCCGCGCGGGTCAAGGCGTTGCACGTGGTGGATGGTCAGGTGGTGAGCCAGGGTCAGGTGCTGATCGAATTGGAGTCTGCCGACCTGGACGCCCGGCAAAGCATCGTACGTCGTGAAGTGGAGATCCTGCAGTTGCAGATGCGTCGCCAGGCGGGACGCAGCGAAACCGCGGCGGATGCCGGCATTAACGATCAGCGGCTGTCCCAGGCCCTGGCCGAATACCGGGGCCTGGCCGCCCAGCGTGAGCGCCTGTTGTTACGCGCGCCCCATGCCGGGACCGTGCGCGATGTGTTACCGCAATTGAGCACAGGCCGCTGGCTGTCGCCCAAGGACGCGTTGGCGCAAGTGGTGGAGGACGGCGCGCGCCTGCGCGGTTACCTCGCTGAGGCCGAGTTGTGGCGCGTGCTGCCGGGGGCGACTGGGCGGTTTATCGCCGATGACCCAATGCACGCTGCAATTACGGTGGAGTTGACCGACATTGATGCCAACGGCGTGGTGTACCTGGATCAGGAGGCATTGGCTTCCGATCACCATGGGCCGATTGCCGTGCGTCGCGATGAAAACAGACGCCCGGAACCGGTACAGGCGCAATACGGTGCGCGATTTAAAAGTGTGCAGCCGATCCCCACGCCCCACCAGCCGCTGCGCGGTGTGGTGGTGCTGCAAGGGCGCAGTGAGTCGGTGCTGGGCTCAGCCTGGCGCCGGGCGGCAGCGTTAGGGGTCAGGGAAAGCGGTTTTTGACAGGAGTGACACACGATGCTGAACAAGGAGGGCGCGTTGGCGCAGGGTTTGGTAGTGCGCCCGTCGCACACGCGCGACGGGCCGTTTTTACAGGGGCTATACCGCTCGGCGCGGGCTGATCTGCAATGGATCGACGGCGAGCAGGCGCTGGTGGAAGAGGTGATTGCCCAGCAATTTCAGGTCCAGGAAAAGGGCATGGACGAGCATTTTCCCGGCGCGCTGCATTACGTGGTCGAGAAGCTCGGTACGCCGATCGGCGCACTGAGTGCCGACTTTGGGGCGAATGAAATCCGCGTGTTGTACCTGGCGTTTATCCCCGCCGCCCGTGGCCAGGGTTTTGGTCGCGCGGTGTTGCAGGGGGTGCAGCAGGCCGCGGCCCAGGTGTGTTGCCCGGTGGCCACGGTGGTGTGGGCGAGCAACCCCCAAGCGCGCCAGCATTACCTGGCGCTGGGGTTTCGGGTGGAGGAAGCGACACCCGCCGCGCAGCGGCTGGTGTGGTACCCGTCTCAGTTGAACACGATGCAGAAATAGCCGCGTTCGGCGTCTCGGCCCATGGCGGGCTCGCGGGACACGAACACCGGGTCCAGGTTCGTCTCCGGCAGTGGCAGATGGCATAAACCGTCAACGAAATCCGTGGGTCCAAGGCTGTTGAGCAGCACGCTGAAGGCCCCGCGCGCACTGCCCGGCAACGTGGCCCGGGGCGCTTCGCGCACGCTCTGGACCTGAATCGGCAGCGCCGAGCCATCCGGCAGATAAAGCACACTGTTATGCCCCAGCAACGGGCGAAAGTGTTCAGGGGTGATCAGGTTCAACATAAGGCGACTCCGTGTCGGAACGGCCGAGGCTTGTAAACCTCGGCCAAGGGATGGCATCAGTCGCGTGTTGGGAAGAGCCCGTTGAGGGCGATGCTGAAGTTGATCACCAGGAACGGGTTCATGGTGCCCATGGGCTGGCCTTGGCCGGCGGGGTCAATTGTGCCGGTCACGGTGGTGCTCACACCGTTGAGCGGCACCGGGCTGGCGCCCTGTTGGTCCGAGTAAATGGTGGCACTGCCTGGCCCGGTGCCGGACGCGCCAATGAACGAGTTGGTGGTGGTTGGCGCGTTGGCAGGATTGCTGGCAGCATTCGCCAGTTGCACCGAGGTGCTGGCCTTGAGCGCTGTGGTGCCATGAGTGTGGGCGGGCAGGTTGGCCAGTGTGGCAGTGACGCTTTCGGTGCCGGAGACTTGGCCAATAACCCGCGGCGTCAAGCCAGCGCCGGCACCCTGGCCGACCGGCAGGCGACCTTGCAGGTTGGGCAGCATGAAATTTGTTGTGCCGGTGCCGCCGTAGGTGGTGCCGATCAGGGCGAACAGCGCCTGGTATTGGCTGAGGGGCAGGGTTTGACCGGCGCACAAGGCCCAGTCTCGGGGGGCGAAATTAAACGCGAAGGGCTGGATAGTGCCGATGAATACTTCCATGGATCGTTCATCCTTGTAGAGGCTCTATAGGGTGTGACGCCACTCGAGTGGGCGTCATCGCAGAGCGTAGACGCAGGATTGACGTACTGCCCGAGCCTTGCGAAACAGCAAGCGCAGGCGGCCCGTTTAACCTAGAGTGGCGCGAGTTTGCGCATGTACGGTTGTTGAGGAATTTGAGGTGCGACGGTCTGTGGTAGAGCAAAACGAAAAGGCTCACGTCGTTGCCCCGTTCAACGGCGCCTGGGCGGGGGCTGGCTGGCTCAGCCGGTTGTGGTGGCTGCCGATCCTGGGGCTGGCCATGGCCCTGCGATTCTATGGCCTGACCGCTGCGGCGATCTGGGGCGACGAAGGCTCCAGCCTGCTGCTCAGCGAATACGCCTTGGACGACTTGTGGTTTCACGCCGCCCATGATGTGCACCCGCCGCTGTATTTTTTCATGCTGCGCGGCTGGATCGAGCTGTTTGGCGACGGGATCTGGTCGATTCGCGGAATGAGCGCGACCCCAGGCGTGGTGGTCGTTGGCCTGGGGATCTGGCTCACCCGCCAGCTGTCGACCCAGCGCGCGGCGGTGTTGGCCGGCGTGTTGCTGGCGCTGCTGCCCACAGCGGTGCGCTACAGCCAGGAAGTGCGCATGTATGCCCTGCTGGGGGTGTGGCTGCTGGGCGCCACGCTGGCGCTGGTGTACTGGGTGCGTCAACCGGCTCGCATGCGCTATCTGGCCACCTATGTGCTGCTGATGTGCGCGGGTTTCTACACCCACTATTTCACTGCGCTGTGCGTGCTGGTGCACTGGGCCTGGCTGGCTGTGCTGTGTAACGCCCAGCAGCCCGGCGAACGCTTGATTGCGCGTCGACAGTGGTGGCTGGCCAACGTCGCCATCGTGCTGCTTTACCTGCCCTGGCTGCCGAACCTGTTGGATCTGGTGCAGCACGTCGACCAACTCAAGGTCGGTGGCGATATCGGCTGGGAAGAACCGGTTGGCCTGCTCTCCGTGCCGTCGATGATCTGGCAATTCGTGCTTCAGGACGAAGGCCTGGACTTCTGGAGGCCGCTGTTCTGGCTGTTCCCATTGCTGTTGATCGCGGCAGTGGGCATGACCGCCTGGCGGGACCGCGAGCCGGACCGTCCGGCCGTGCTATTGGCGCTGTTTTTCCTCCTGCCGCTACTGCTGGTGTACGGGGTGTCGTTTATCTCGCCGGTGTTTATCGAGCGTTACCTCACCGTGTATGCCCTGGCTTTGCCAATGCTGGTGGCGGTGCTCATCGACCGCTTACCGTCGCGCCTGTCATTGCTGGGGGCTGCGCTGTTCGTGCTGTTCGTCGGCGTTGAGGTGTTGGGGTTGAAGAACAACTTCACCGTGGATGAGCACGACCAGTTCAACGTGCCTGTGGAGTTCGTCAATCGCAATTACCAGGAAGGCGACCGCATCGTCCTCAGCGACATGATGTGGTACCTGAGCTACGTCTATTACGACCAGACCGACGCCCAACTGCAGCTCTACACCCCGCCCAAAACCGATGGCACGCCGACCCGGCCGAATGCCTATGGCTTCGGCACCCTGGTGGACCAGGATGGCGGACGCATCTACCTCGACCGCTTATCGGAATTGCCGGCCAATACGCGTCGCGTCTGGCTGATCAGCGGCAACGAAGCACCCGACGATTTTGCGCCCTTGCCCGAGGGCTGGCGCTTGATCAGCCAACAGGACGGCGGCGGGGCGAGGGCGCGGCTCTATGTGCTGTGCCGCGGGCCAGGTGCATCGCAACCTACAGGCTGCGACTAATATCCGTTTGGCATTAACGGCATACCAAAATAGTGGCAAATGACCACTAGTTGATACGGTAATCCTCGGCTACGCTCTCACCACAAATGGAATTTTGTCCTACGAAAGTGGTGAAAGGATGCAGTATCACTTTATCTCCGGACTGCCGCGTTCGGGTTCAACGCTGCTCTCCGCGATTCTGCTGCAGAACCCGCGTTTTCACGCTGGCATGAGCAGCCCGGTCAGCCCCTTGTTCAATGGGGTGCTGGCGCAGTGCAGCGCCGGCAGTGAGTTCGGCTCGGTGATCGACGCCGACACCCGCCGCCGTCTGCTGCGCGGGTTATTCGACGCCTATTACGCCGATAAGGCTTCCACCCCGGTGGTGTTCGACACTAACCGCCAGTGGTGCGCGCGCATGCCCGCGCTGCGTGACCTGTTTCCCCAGGCCAAAGTGATCGCCTGCGTGCGCAACGTCGCGTGGGTCCTGGACAGTCTTGAGCGCCTGTACCGCGCCAATCCGTTCGAGAACACCAAGCTGTTCAACGACGATGACGAGCGCAACACCGTCTACAGCCGCTGCGAAACCCTGGCCCAGCGCAATCGCCTGGTGGGGTTTGCCTGGACCGCGCTCAAAGAGGCGTATTACGGCGAGAACGCCGAGTCGTTGCTGGTGGTCGATTACGACTTGTTGAGCCAGGCGCCGGAGCGGGTGATGCGGCTGGTGTACGAGTTCATCGGCGAGCCGTGGTTCGAACATGACTTCAACCACCTGACCTACGACGCGCCGGCCTTCGACCAGGCGTTGGGGCTTGCCGGCCTGCACAAGGTCAAACCCAAGGTTGCGCCACAGGCCCGGCGCACCCTGTTACCGCCGGACCTGTTTGAAAAGTACGCCGCGCTGTCGTTTTGGCGCGATGGGGCTGCCAGTGCGGCCAATGTCATTCGTATGAAAACCGACGCCGCCGTCAACTGACGGTGGCGTTTCTTTTTCTGTGTTCAAAGCGTTCGAGTCCAGGTGATCGTCATGTGGTGGAGCAAAGGCAAATCGCGGGTAACCGAGGGTACACAGGCCCTGGCATCGCCAATGATCATGTTCCTGGAGCCGCGAATGCTGTTCGACGGCGCGGTGGCGGCAACGGTGGCCGATGCCGCGCAGCCGGATGCCCAACCCACGGCCGAAGCGGCCAAGCCTGCCACCACCGACCAGCCGGCAGACACGCACGCGCCCCAGGGCCAGGTCGATGCGACCCAGGCGGCGGTACCGGGCAAGAGCGTGTTGTTCATCGATTCCAGAGTCAAGGATTCCGCCAGCCTGCTCGAAGGCGTGGCGCCCGGTACCCAGGTGGTACAACTGGATGCGACCAGGGACGGTTTGCAGCAGATCGCCGATTACCTGGACAGCCACCAGGGCGTGAGCTCGGTGCAGATCATCGCCCACGGTAATGCCGGCGATCTGTGGCTGGGCAACAGTTACCTGTCGGCGGATAACGTGCAGGCTCGCGGCGATGTGCTGGCGCGGATCGGTCAGGACATGAACGTCGGCGGCGATATCCTGATCTATGGCTGCTACACCGCCGAAGGCGAGCGTGGCCAGAGCCTGGTGGATTCATTGGCGCACTTGACCGGCCGCGATGTGGCAGCGTCAACCGACCGCACCGGCCTGGGCGGCGACTGGGATCTGGAAATCGCCACTGGCAACATCGAAAGCGCCAACGTGCTGTCGGCCAGTGCCATGAGCGAGTATCAATGGGGCCTGGCCACCTGGACCGCCACCAACAACCTCAACAGCGGCGTGGGCTCCCTGCGTGCGGCGCTGTTGTCCGCGCAGAACGGCGACATTGTCACGTTCAATAGCACCATGACCGTCGCCTTGACCCAGGTGCTGGTGGTCGACAAGAACATCACCATCGACGGCGACCTCAATAACGACAACGTGGCCGACGTGACGCTCGACGGCCAGTACCGCACCCAGATCCTGCAAGTGACATCCGGCACCACGGCCACCCTCGATGGCCTGGTGATTACCCGAGGCATGGCGGCCGGCAATGGCGGTAATGGCGGCGACGATGCGCTGGTGTCCCAGGGCGGCGGTATCTACAACGCGGGCACCTTGACCCTGAGAAACGTCACGGTGACCGCCAACGCCGCGTCGGGCGGTGGTGGTGGCGGCGGCGTAACGCCGCAATACGCCGGTGGCGGCGGTGGTGGCGGCGGCGCGATCACAGGCGGTACCGGTGGCAAGGGCGGCGATACGCTCAACTCCATGGGCGGCAATGGTACTGCGGGGCAGGGCGGCGCGGGTGGCGGCTTCTTCAACATTGGCGGGCGTGGCGGTTCCACCACGGGTGGCGCGGGCGGTGCGGCGTATCCAGGCTACAGCACCGGTTCGGCGGGGGGTACGGCCAGCAGTGGCGGATTGTCCATCGGCGGTGGCGGTGGCGGTGACGGGTATGACGACATCGGCGGTGCCGGTGGCGGCGCCGTGGGGGGTATCTACAACGATACCGGCGCGACCCTGCGGATCATCGGCAACTCGACCATTTCCAACAACGTCGGCGCCGGCGGTGGTGGCGGCGGCGGCGGGGCTGGCGGCAGCTATCTCCAGGCGGGCGGTGCGGGTGGTGTCGGTGTCGGCGCCATCTGGAACAAAGGCTCGATCCTGATGACCGCCGCCAACTTCGCCGCACTGGCCGGCAACGTTGGCGGCAGTGGCGTGGGGGGGACCAGTGCGGGCACCGCGGGTGTTTCGCCTGCGTCGGTGGCCAACATCTACGGCAACGGCGGCACCCTCAACAGTAATTATGTGCCGGACGAGACACCGCCCACGGCGACCGTCGTAGTGGCCAATACCAACCTCAACTCCGGCGGCACCTCGGCGGTGACCATCACCTTTTCCGAAGCCGTGACCGGCCTTACTGCGGCCGACCTGACCGTGCAGAACGGCAGCGTCGGCACCTTGACCAGTGGCGACGGTGGCATCACCTGGACCGGCACGTTGACGGCAGCCAGCAACATCGCCGACACCACCAACATCATCACCCTGAACAACACCGGCGTTGCCGACCTGGCCGGTAATGCCGGCGTGGGCAGCACCGACTCGAACAACTACATCGTCAACGATACCGTGGCGCCCACGGCGTCCATCGTGGTCAGCGACACTGCCCTCAGGATCGGCGAAACTTCGACGGTGACCATCACCTTCTCCGAGGCCGTTTCCGGCTTTACCGCAGCAGACCTGAACGTCGCCAACGGCTCGATCAGCGGTCTGAGCAGCAGCGACGGCGGCATCACCTGGACGGCCACGTTGACACCGGATGCGGCGATCACCGACGCCACCAATCTGATTGTCCTGAATAACACGGGCGTGGCGGACCTTAATGGCAATGCTGGCGTGGGGACGACCAGTTCCAACAACTACGCCGTTGACACGCAGCGCCCGACCGCCACCATCGTGGTGTCCGACACCGCGCTGCGCGTGGGTGAAACCTCTGGGGTGACCATCACCTTCACCGAGGCTGTGAGTGGTTTCACCACCGCCGACCTGACGGTCGCCAATGGCACGGTCACCGGCCTGAGCAGCAGCGACGGAGGTATCACCTGGACCGGGACGCTCACACCAAGTGCCAGCGTCAGCGACACCAGCAACCTGATCACCCTGGATAACACCGGCATTGCGGACTTGGCGGGCAATGCCGGCAGCGGCACCACCGACTCCAACAACTATGCCGTCGACACCCAGCGCCCGACCGCCTCCATCGTGGTGGCCGATACCGCGCTGCGCATCGGCGAAACATCGCAGGTGACCATCACCTTCAGCGAGGCCGTCACCGGTTTCACCCTGGCCGACCTGACGGTAGCCAATGGGATCCTGAGCGGGCTGAGCAGCAGCGACGGCGGTATCACCTGGACCGCGACGCTCACCCCGAGCGCCAGCGTCAGCGATGCCACCAACCTGATCATCCTGGCCAATACCGGCGTGGCTGACGCGGCGGGTAACAGCGGCAGCGGCACCACCAGCTCCAACAACTATGCGGTCGACACGCAGCGGCCGACCGCGAGCATCGTGGTGGCCGATAACGCGCTGAGCATCGGCGAAACCTCGCTGGTGACCATCACCTTCAACGAAGCGGTGACAGGCTTTACCATCGCCGACCTGACGGTCGCCAACGGCACGGTCACCGGTCTGAGCAGCGGCGACGGCGGCATTACCTGGACCGGAACGCTCACGCCAAGCGCCAGCATCAGCGACACCAGCAACCTGATCACCCTGGACAACACCGGCTTGACTGACGCGGCGGGCAACGCCGGCAGCGGCACCACCGACTCCAATAACTACGCCATCGACACCGGCCGCCCCACCGCTACCATCGTGGTTGCCGATACCGCCATTGCTGTTGGCGAAACATCGGTGGTGACCATCACCTTCAGCGAGCCCGTGACCGGTTTCAGCCTGGCCGACCTGAGCGTCACCAACGGCAGCCTGAGCGGCCTGAGCACCAGCGACAACATCACGTACACCGCGACCTTCACGCCATCGGCGGGCGTCAACGCTGCCACCAACCTGATCACCCTCAATAACACCGGCGTGATGGATGGTGCAGGCAACGTCGGCAGCGGCACCACCGACTCCAACAACTATGCCATCGACACGCAGCGCCCGACCGCCACCATCGTGGTCGCCGATACGGCGTTGAGCGTCGGTGAAACCTCACTGGTCACCATTACCTTCAGCGAAGCCGTGACCGGTTTCACCAACGCCGACCTGAGCATCGCCAACGGCACCTTGAGCGCGGTCAGCAGCAGCGACGGCGGCCTCACCTGGACGGCCACCTTCACGCCAGCCCTCGGGGTCAGCGACACGTCCAACGTCATCACCCTGAACAACACCGGCGTCAGCGATGCGGCGGGCAACACCGGGACCGGCACCACAGCCTCCAACAACTACCAGGTCGACACCAACGTGCCGACGGCGACCATTGTGATTGCCGACACCACGTTGAGCATCGGCGAGACGTCGTTGGTCACCGTGACCTTCAACTCGGCGGTCAGCGGGTTCGACAATTCGGATCTGACCGTCGTCAACGGCACACTCAGCACCCTGAGCAGCACCGACGGCGGCGTCACTTGGACAGCCACGTTCACCCCGAGCGTGAGCATCAGCGACACCACCAATGTGATCACCCTGGACAACACTGGCGTCGTCAACGGTGCGGGCAACGTCGGCGTGGGCACCACCGATTCGAACAACTACACCGTCGACACCGTACGCCCGACCGCGACCATCGTCGTGGCCGACACGGCCATTGCCGCCGGTGAGACCTCGCTGGTCACCATCACCTTCAGCGAGGCCGTGACGGCGTTCACCAGTGCCGACCTGACGGTGGCCAACGGCGTGATCTCGGCGCTGAGCAGCAGCGATGGCGGCATCACCTGGACCGCGACGTTCACGCCGGCCACGGGCGTCACGAACGCCAGCAATCTCATCACCCTCAACAGTGGCGGCATCACTGACCTGGGCGGCAACGCCAACATCGGCAGCGCCGACTCCAACAATTACGCAGTGGACACCGAACGCCCTGCCGCAACGATCGTGCTGGCCGATTCCAGCCTCAGTGTCGGCGAAACCTCGTCGGTGACCATCACCTTCAGCGAAGCGGTGACCGGTTTCACCAACGCCGACCTGAGCGTGGCCAACGGCACCCTCAGCGCCGTCAGCAGCAGCGACGGCGGCCTGACCTGGACCGCGACCTTCACGCCGACTCTTGGCGTGCGCGACGCGACCAACCTGATCACCCTGGACAACACCGGTGTGAGTGACGCGGCGGGCAACACTGGCGCCGGCACCACCAACTCGGCCAACTACGCCATCGACACGCGGGTGCCGACGGCGACCATCGTGGTGGCCGATACGTCCCTGAGCCTCGGCGAAACGTCCCTGGTGACCATCACCTTCAACGAGGCGGTGAGCGGTTTCGACAACGCCGACCTGAGCGTCAGCAACGGCACGTTGAGCAATGTTTCTTCCTCCGACGGCGGCCTGACCTGGACGGCCACCTTCACGCCGAGCGCGAGCATTGCCGACACCACCAACGTGATCAGCCTGGACAACACCGGTGTCGTCAATGTCTCGGGAAATAGCGGCGTGGGCACCACCGATTCGAACAACTACGCGGTCGATACCCAGCGTCCGACCGCGACGATCTCCGTGGCGGACAACAACTTGGGCATCGGGCAGACCACCACCGTGACCATCGCCTTCAGCGAGGCGGTCAGCGGTTTCGATCTGTCCGACCTGAGCGTGGCCAATGGCGTGTTGTCGTCCCTGGCCAGCAACGATGGCGGGAAGACCTGGACGGCCACGTTGACGCCGACGGCGGCCATCAGCGATGCCACCAACCTGATCGTGCTGGACGCCAGCCTGGTGAGTGATGCGGCGGGTAACGTCGGCGGCGGCATTGTGATCTCCAACAACTTTGCGATTGATGGTGATCAGCCGACCGCCACCATCAGCGTGGCCAACCCCAACCTGACGGTTGGACAGACCACCACGGTGACCTTCAGCTTCAGCGAAAAAGTCAGCGGCTTTGAGCTCGATGACCTCAGTGTGGCCAATGGCAGCTTGTCCAACCTGGCCAGCAGCGACGGCGGCAAAACCTGGACCGCAACACTCACGCCGACGGCGAATATCAACGACCCGAGCAACTTCATCACGCTGGACGCCAGCCTGGTCACGGACCTGGCGGGTAACACCGGCAGTGGTTTTGCCAACTCCAACAATTTTGCGATCAACACCATCGCGCTCACCGGCGATCCGTTGTTCCGCGTTCCCGTGCCGGCTGCGCCCCTGGACGCGCCGAACCAGCCGTTGCAGCCGATCATCTTCGGCCCGCCGGGTGGCGACCTGGGCTCGCCCATTGGTTTCCCGCCCTTGTTCGAGCAGCGGGAAATGGGCGGGGGCTTGCCGCCTATCGGCAGCATCTTCATCAACAACGGCGTGTCGTCTCCGAGCTTTATCGCCCAAGTGTTCAGCACCGACGGCACCGACGGCAGCGGGGACGGCAGTGGCAATGGCTTCCTCGGCTTTGGTGGCGGGGATGGCGGGGTGTTTGGCTCAAGCACCCTGTCGGGGTTGTTCAACCGCGAAAACAGCGGCAGCGACAGCGGCTTCAAGGCGTTCGACAGCAAATCGATCAAGGGCAACGGCGATGCGAGCCAAGGCTTGCGTGGCGTGTTTGGCGCCCCGACCCTCGGCCAGCAACTGCAACAGATCAAGGACATGGAACAGCGTCAGGTCATGGACCTGGCAATCGCACTGAAGCAGGTCGGCATCAGCGAAATGCAGGCTTGAACGGATGTTAATTTTGGCGCAGGAACAGGGGCAGTACAGGGATGAAGACAGGTCAAAAGTTGTTCGGCGCCAGCCTGCTGGCGCTGGCGATCAGCGGTTGTGCGGTCACCAGCGAACCGATTGAACGCAGCGTCAGTGAGCAGCGAGCCCGCAGCGATCTGCACGGCATGTACACGGATCAAGAGCCCCTCAGCGGCCCACTGACCCTGCACCAGGCCATGGCCCGAGCGGTGAAATACAACCTCGAAGGCCGCTTGAAGTTGATGGAGGAAGCCTTGGCCAAGCGCCAATCGGACCTTTCCAGCTTCGACATGCTGCCGCGCATGGCGCTGTCGGCAGGCTATGCCGGGCGTAACAACACCAATGCCTCCAGCAGCCAGAGCGTGCTCACCGGCACCCAATCCCTGGAGCCGTCCACCTCCCAGGACCGCGACCGCCGCGTGGCGGACCTGACCATGGTGTGGAACGTGCTCGACTTCGGCGTCAGCTACATCAGCGCCAAGCAGCAGGGCGACCAGCGCCTGATCATTCAGGAACGCCGACGCAAAGTGATCAACACCATCGTCCAGGACGTGCGCTCGGCCTATTGGCGCGCCGTGGCGGCCGAACGTCTGCTGACCCAGATCGACAGCCTGATGGCGCGGGTCGACAAGGCACAGGTCGACAGCCAAAGCATGAGTGAGCAGCGTATCGGCGACCCGGTCCAGGCCCTCGGTTACCAGCGCTCGCTGATCGAAGCCACGCGCCAATTGCAGGAGCAACGCCGTGCGCTGTCCCTGGCCAAGACCGAGCTGGCCACCCTGATCAACCTGCCCATGGGCACCGACCTGAAACTGGCCACCCCGGACGACTACACGGTGCCGCAACTGAAGGTCAATTTGAGCAGCCTGGAACAGGAAGCCCTGGCCAACCGCCCGGAACTGCGTGAGCAGGACTACCAGACTCGCATCAGTGCTGCCGAAACCCGCAAAGCCATGCTGCGCCTGTTGCCGGGCCTGGAGTTTTCCGCCGGCGGGCACTACGACAGCAACTCGTTTCTGGTGGACAACCGTTGGGCTGACTACGGCGCCAAGATCACCTGGAACCTGTTCAACGTGATCTCCGCTCCGGCGGCCATCGACGTGGCCAAGGCCGGTGAAGAGGTCGCTACCGCGCGGCGCCAGGCCATGTCGATTGCCGTGCTGGCGCAAGTCTACGTCGCCAACGCCAACTATCAGGACGCCGTGCGCCAGTTCAAGACCAACGAACAACTGGCCAACATCGATGGGCAGATCCTCACCCAACTGCGCAACCGGCACCGAGCGGCGGGCCTGGGCGAACTGGACCTGATCCAGGGTGAACTCAACACCCTGCAAGCCGACCTGCGCCGCGACCTGGCCTACGCCGACCTGCGCAATGCCTACGGCCAGATCTTCGCCAGTGCCGGGCTCGACCCGTTGCCGGAGCAATTGGACTCTGACCGCGTGCAGACCATCGCCACGGCGCTGGCCAGCCGCGAATCGGCGTGGGCCGCGGGCAATATCGCCGCACCGGTGCCGCGTGTCGTTGCCCCCTAACCTGGTGGCGCCGACGGCGAGCATCACGCGCCTCAAGCGTGAGGCGCGTAATGGCCATCGCGGCATGGCGATCCTGCTTACCGGTTTGCCTGCCTCGGGTAAATCGACCCTGGCCCAAGGGCTGCACGCCGCACTGTTCGAACAAGGCCGGCAAAGCATCGTGCTCGACGGCGATGCCTTGCGTGGCGGGCTCAATAAAGACCTGGGCTTTGCCGACGGCGACCGCGAGGAAAACATCCGTCGCGCCAGCGAACTGGCGGCGCTGCTGGTGGCGAACGGGCAAATCGTGATCCTGGCGATGATTGCGCCCCTGGTGGAACTGCGTGCGGTGTTTGCCGATCGCCTGGGCACCGACTACCGCGAAGTGTGGTGCAACGCCTCCTTGGCGGTGTGCGAAGGGCGCGACCCCAAAGGACACTACGCCCGTGCGCGAAGGGGCGACTTGCCGGGATTCACCGGCGTCGGCTCACCCTACGAGCCGCCTGCAGATGCAGCGTTGATGCTGGACACCGGTGTGCTGTCGGCGCAGCAATGCGTCGAGCGCTTGCTGGCCTGGCTGGCGCCTGGGCTAGACTGCGCGGAATCGTCTTCTTAGGAGTCCGCCATGGAATCGCCTGTGCATAGCTTGCCGTCACTGTTCAAACAGCTGGGTTTGCCGGATGACCCGGTCAGCATCGAGCAGTTCGTCTCGGCCCATTCGCCGCTCAAGCCGGAGCTGCACCTGGCGGACGCGTTTTTCTGGACGAAAAGCCAGCAAGCGTTTTTGCGTGAGGAAGTCCTGGAGGATGCGGATTGGGCCGAAGTGGTCGATGAGTTGAATCTGATGTTGCGGGGTGGGCGAGGAGTGTAAAAAAATCTGTTGGAAATTGTGGTTTTGTAAAAAAAAATGGTGAGCAGTAAAAAAAATCTGGGCTCTAATCGGCTGAGTGATTTTTTTCTTGGGTACTGCGCCACCGTGGAGCGAACGCCTGAGTTGGAGGCGTTGTTGGCGCTAAATGTGCTGGTAGTGCCGGGCGGCGCAGCCGCCTCAATAAGACCTCCGCCGTGTGTCAGGATTAACCGGGGCGCAGCTTTTAGGGCTGCCGCGCAGCCCGGCGCTACCGGGAGCAAGCCCCTCCCACATTGGCCCTGCGCCGTCACCATTGAACCGTCCCACCCATCGCTAAATTGTTTCAAAACTTGACGCAATTCGATCTCTCCACCATATTGATAGTTAGCAAACTAACTGTATGCAAGCTATCCAATGCCCCAATCCCTCGAACAACTTCAGATGAACCTCAGCAGCAGCATGGTGGTGGGCGCCCGTCATTGGCGCAAAATCTGCCAGAACACGCTGGTGAGCTATGGCATCTCTGAAGCCTGCGCCGTGCCGCTGTTGATGATCGGCCGCCTGGGCGACGGGGTGCACCAAGTCAAAGTGGCCCAGGCCTCCGGCATGGAAAGCCCGTCACTGGTGCGCCTGTTGGATCAACTGTGCAGCGGCGGCTATGTGTGCCGCACCGAAGACGCCCACGACCGCCGCGCCAAGGCCTTGAGCCTCACCGAGCGTGGCCGTGAGCTGGTGCAGGCGGTGGAAGCGCAACTGGTGCGCCTGCGTCGTGAAGTGCTGGCCGATGTGGCGTACGCCGATATGGAAGCCGCGCTGCGTGTGCTGCGCGCTTTCGAGGCGGCAACGCTGTGAGCGGATTTTTTACCGGCTTCCCACCCGCCCGTGACTGGTTCTACGGTGTGCGCACCTTCGCCGCGTCGATGATCGCGTTGTACATCGCCATGCTCATGCAAATGCCGCGTCCGTACTGGGCGATGGCCACGGTGTATATCGTTTCCAGCCCGTTTGTCGGTCCCACCAGTTCCAAAGCGCTGTACCGCGCCATCGGTACCCTGATGGGCGCGGCGGCGGCGGTATTGTTTGTGCCGATGTTCGTGCAGTCACCCTACATTTTGGTGGTGGTAATTGCGTTGTGGACCGGCACGTTGCTGTTCCTTTCCATGCACCTGCGCACCGCCAACAACTACGCGCTGATGCTGGCCGGGTATACCTTGCCGCTGATCGCCCTGCCGGTGGTGGATAACCCCCTGGCGGTGTGGGACGTGGCCGAAGCACGCACCGAAGAGATCTTCCTCGGCATCGCGGTGGCCGCCGTGGTGGGCGCGATGTTCTGGCCGCGCCGCCTGATGCCGGTGTTCGACGGCTCGGTGGCCAAGTGGTTTGCCGATGCCCAGGTCTACAGCCAGCGCTTTTTGACCCGCAACGTGCAGCCCGAAGAAGTCAGCACCCTGCGCAGCGGTATGGTTGCGACCTTCAACACCCTCGAATTGATGATCGGCCAGTTGCCCCACGAAGGCGCGCGGCCGCAGACAGTGCGCAACACCAAGGAACTGCGCGGACGGATGATTCACCTGCTGCCAGTGGTGGATGCCCTCGACGATGCGCTGTACGCCATTGAGCACCGGGCGCCGCAGTTTCTCGAGCAGCTCACGCCGCTGCTGGACGCCACCCGGCAGTGGCTGGAAAGCACGACCGAAAGCGCGCCGCTGGAACGTTGGCGTGCCCTGCGTGACCAGGTCGACGCGCTCCAGCCCCACGGCGACGCGCTGGACGACCGCCACACTTTGCTGTTTTCCAACGCGCTGTACCGCCTGGGCGAGTGGATCGATTTGTGGCAAGACTGCCGCAGCCTGCAAGCGGCCATTCAGTGCGAGAGCCAGGACACCTGGCGCGCGGTCTACCGTCACTGGCGCCTGGGCCGGCTTACGCCGTTCCTTGACCGTGGCCTGATGTTCTACTCGGCGTTCTCCACCGTCACGGCGATCATCGTCGCCTCCGTGCTGTGGATTCTGCTGGGCTGGACCGACGGCGGCAGCGCGGTGATTCTGGCGGCGGTGGCGTGCAGCTTTTTCGCATCGATGGACGACCCGGCGCCGCAGATCTACCGGTTCTTTTTCTGGACCGCGATGTCGGTGCTGTTCGCCAGCCTGTACCTGTTTCTGGTCCTGCCCAACCTGCACGATTTCCCGATGCTGGTGCTGGCGTTCGCCGTGCCGTTCATCTGCATCGGCACCCTCACCGTGCAGCCGCGGTTCTACCTGGGCATGTTGCTGACGCTGGTGAACACCTCGTCATTCATCAGCATCCAGGGTGCCTACGACGCGGACTTCCTCAACTTCGCCAACGTCAACCTGGCCGGCCCGGTGGGTCTGCTGTTTGCGTTTGTGTGGACGCTGGTCGCGCGGCCTTTCGGCGCCGAATTCGCCGCCAGGCGCCTGACCCGCTTCAGTTGGCGCGACATCGTCGGGCTCAGCGAGCCCGCCACCCTGGCCGAGCACCGGCACCTGGCTGTGCAAATGCTCGACCGTCTGATGCAGCACCTGCCGCGCCTGGCCCTCACCGGCCAGGACACCGGCAGCGCACTGCGCGACTTGCGCGTGGCGCTGAACCTGCTCGACCTGTTGGCCTACTCGCCGCGCATCCTCGGCGTGCCTCGGGTGTTGCTCAACCAAGTGGTCGAAGGCGTCGGCGCTTACTACAAGGCCTGCCTTAAGGCCGGTGAACGCCTGCCCGCGCCCAGCGGTCTGCTGATGACCCTCGACCGCACGCGCCGCGCCCTCAACGGCCAGGGCTTGCAGGACGAAGACGATACCCGCCTGCACCTGTTGCACGCCCTGGCCGGCCTGCGCCTGGCGCTGTTGCCTGGCGTCGAATTTATTGGCGGCAGCGAACTGCAGGCGCCGCTGCCTGATGGAGCGCCTTTATGATCGGTGATCTGGATATCAGCGGGGTGTTCCTGCCCACGCTGCTGGTGCTGATGGGCATTACGTATGTGTTGTTTCTGGTGGTGCACGGGTTGTTGACGCGCATGCACTTCTATCGCCTGGTCTGGCACCGGGCATTGTTCAATGTGGGGCTCTACGCGCTGTTGCTGGGTGCGGTGGACTCACTCAGTCGATACCTGATGACATGAAAAAACCTTTTTTGACCATCGGCCGTGTAGTCCTGACGTTGTTGATCGTGAGCTTCGCGGTCGTCGTTGTGTGGCGCATGGTCATGTACTACATGTTTGCGCCCTGGACCCGCGACGGGCACATCCGTGCCGATATCGTGCAGATCGCCCCGGACGTGTCCGGGCTGATCCAGCGAGTGGACGTGCGCGACAACCAGTTGGTGAGCAAGGGTCAGGTGCTGTTTGCCGTCGACCAGGACCGCTTCAAGCTGGCCCTGCGCCAAGCCCAGGCCGCCGTGGCCGACCGCCAGGAAACCCTGGCCCAGGCCCAGCGCGAGTACAAGCGCAACCGTGGCCTGGGTAACCTGGTGCCCAGCGAGCAACTGGAAGAAAGCCAGTCCCGCGTGGCCCGCGCCCAGTCCGCGCTGGCCGAGGCCCAAGTGACGGTGGATGCGGCGCAATTGAACCTGGACCGCTCGGTGATCCGCAGCCCGGTGGACGGCTACGTCAACGACCGTGCGCCGCGCACCCAGGAGTTCGTCACCGCAGGTCGCCCGGTGCTGTCGGTAGTGGACAGCAACTCCTTCCACATTGACGGTTACTTCGAGGAGACCAAGCTCGACGGTATCCACGTCGGCATGGCGGTGGACATCCGCGTGATCGGCGACAACGCCCGCCTGCGCGGCCATGTGCAGAGCATCGTCGCCGGCATCGAAGACCGCGACCGCAGCAGCGGCTCCAACCTGCTGCCCAACGTCAACCCGGCGTTCAGCTGGGTGCGTCTGGCCCAGCGAATTCCGGTGCGCATTGCCTTTGACGACGTGCCGGCGGATTTCCGCATGATCGCCGGGCGCACGGCCACGGTGTCGATCATTGGCGATAAACCCGATGACGGAGCCCGGCCATGAAGCAGCTGTTGACCACGGTCGCACTGGGGTTGCTGCTGTCGGCGTGCCAAGTGGTCGGCCCGGATTACCAGGTGCCGGACAAGGCCGCCGTCAACCGTAGCGACCTGCAAGGCCAACTGCCCGTGGACGGCAAAAACGTGGTGTCCGCGCCCGTGCCTGGCGACTGGTGGAAGTTGTACCAAGACCCGCGCCTGGATGAGCTGGTGCGCCAGGCCATGGCCTCCAACACCGACCTGCGCGTGGCCGCCGCCAACCTGCAGCGCGCGCGTTACCAGACCCAACAGGCGCAATCCGCCGGTGGCTGGAGTGCGGGCGTCAAGGCCGAGGCGCAGCGCCTGCAGGAGTCCGGCGAAGCGTTCCTGCTGGCGGACAAAGTCCCGGTCGACAACATCGGCAGTGTGGGCATCACCACCTCGTATCAATTTGACCTGTTCGGCACCCTGCAACGCGGCATCGAAAGCGCCCAGGCCAGCGCCGATGCGGCCCAGGCTGCGGCCGATATCGCGCGCATCACCCTGGTGGCGGATGTGGTGCGTTCCTACACCCAGGTCTGCGCAGCCAATGAAGAGCTGGCGATTGCCAATGAGTCTCTGGAACTGCAAGCCCAAAGCACCCGGCTGACCCAGCGCCTGCGCGACGCCGGGCGGGGTGATGAAACCCAGGTCACCCGCTCGCAGACCCAATACAAATCCTTGCGCGCCGACATGCCGCGCTACCAGGCGGCGCGCCAGGCGGGACTGTTCCGCCTGTCGATGCTGCTGGCCAAGCCGGTGGACCAACTGCCGGCGGGCACCGGCAACTGCGCCGAGCTGCCGCACATCGCCCAACTGTTGCCGGTGGGCGATGGCGCGGCGCTGCTCAAGCGCCGCCCCGACGTGCGCCAGGCCGAACGCCAATTGGCGGCGGCCACCGCACGGATCGGCGTCGCCACCGGCGCCTTGTACCCGGACATCGCCATCGGCGCCACGGTGGGCACCGTCGGCCTGCTCGACAACCTCGGCCAGCCGGCCACCAACCGCTGGGGCTTTGGCCCGATGATCAGCTGGACCGTGCCGACCAACGGCGCCCGTGCGCGCATCCACGAAGCCGAGGCCGCGACCCAGGGCGCCCTGGCGCATTTTGACGGGGTGGTGCTCAACGCCATCCGCGAAACCCAGACCGGCCTTGCCCAGTACACCGCCATGTTGCAGCGCCGTGACGCACTGGCCGACGCCGAGCAATCGGCCCAACAAGCGGCGGACCAGACCCACCGGTTCTTCCAGGCCGGGCGCGAATCGTTCCTGGCCGACCTGCAAGCCACGCGCACCTACACCGCGATGCGGGCGCAATTGGCGGCGGCCAACACCCAGGTCGCCATGAGCCAGATCGACCTGTTCCTGGCCCTTGGCGGCGGTTGGGAAAGCGGACGAACGCACGCTGCGCCAGCCAGCAAACCCTGAGCGAATAGCTATGCTTTGACAGGCGGACCCGTGGTGGCCCGCCTGACACTGCTCGCGTTTGCTCATGGGGATTCCAATAATGAAAAACCCTTATGCTCCCGCTTTCTGGTGCGTGCTCTTCGCACTGGTGTTGTTATCGGCCGCGTATTTCTATGGCGTCATGCTCGCCCACCAGCTCGACAAGGCCATGGTGTTTCTCGACAGCGCCTGCCTGGTGATCGGCACCTTGTCCATCGGCGTCGTGGCGTGGGCCTCTTACCAAAATCAACGGGTCAAGAAAAAGCTCCTCGAGCAAGGCAAGACCCGTGTGGCGATCTGGGACACCAAGGTCGCGCTACGCCGCGTCGAAACCGTGTTCGACCGGTATTTCTGGGGCAGCTACTGGCAGCCGGGGCGCACATTCCAGGAAGTGATGGGCGACCTGACCGGCACCCCCCTGGAAAAAAGCCTCGAAGTCCTGAAAAAACAGTGTGTCGTGCTCGATAAGCAGGTCGCCGATGGTAGGCATTGGCTGAATAACGCGCGGGAATTGTCCGACGTCGCCACCCAAATGGCCCGCGAACGCTACCAGCTGGATTTTTGCGATCCCAAGACGGACACCCCCGGCAACGCGGTGATCCACCGCGAGTTTGAGGTGCTGGTGTACACCTGGACGGCGCGCTTGAAGAGCTTTGATCACCAGCTCGATGAAATCGAGTTGGAGTATTCGTGAACTACTCCTGAACGGATCCCTCTGAAAGGCTGGGCCGTTTGTGGCCGCCAGTGCTAATCTTCCCCCCGCTTTCGGCGGGCTTGAGCCAACCCCTACAGGGTTCAAGGAAGAAAGCCCACTTCTCACAGGATTTGATCAGGTCACTTCATGAATAAGCCAGCAGTCGTTCTTTTGGGTTTTGTTGTCGCCGTTGGCGTCGTCAGTGCAGGCGGCGCCTGGTACACCGGTAAACAACTGGAACCGGTGCTGCAAACCGCGATCCAGAACGCCAACAAGGAACTGCAGACCTCCATGGCCGGCGTCGATGGCACCGTGGCCCTGGAGCTGGTCTCCCTGGACCGTGGCGTGTTCAGCAGCACCGCGCACTATCGCCTGAAGGGCCAAGGCTCGGTGTTCGGCGCAGAAAACCCTAATCCCGAACTGCTGTTCGTCGACCATATCGAGCACGGCCCGCTGCCGTTCTCGCGTCTGGTGACGCTCAAATGGCTGCCGGTCATGGCCACCAGTCACTACGAACTGGAAAAGAACCCCACCACCGAGAAGTGGTTCGCCGCCGCCAAAGACGTGTCGCCGCTCAAAGGCGTGGCCAATATCGGTTACACCCGTTCGGTCAGCGGCAACGTCGAGCTGTTGCCGCTGGAGTTCAAGGACGACACCTCGTCGGTGAGCTTCTCCGGCGCCAACATGAATTTCGACGGCACCGCCGAAGGCCAGAAGGTCAAGGCCGATGGCTTTATGAACAGCCTCAAGGTCGCGGCAGTGGATGCAAAGGGTGAACACTTCGAAGCCGAACTGGCTGGCCTGACCATCGCCAGCAACCTGGAAAAATCCACCTTCGGGTTTTACACCGGGCAAAACACCATTGAGCTGACCAACAGCAAGTTCACTTTCGGCCCGCAGAAAGCCGTGCTGACCGTCAAAGGCTTCGAGCAAAAAGACACCAGCGAAACCAAGGACAACAACCTGGCCGGCCGTGTCGACTACAAAATCGACGAGATCGGTTACCAGGGCAAACCCGTTGGGTCGGCCGCCATGGCCCTGAGCATGAAGAACGTCGACATCCCGGCCATGCTGGTGCTGACCAAGCTCTACCAGGACAAGATGCAGCCGGTGCAAGCCGCCGCTGCGGCAGGCGAACCGGTTCCTGAACTGCAGTTGACCGAAGCCGAGCAAGCCCTGGCCGAAGCCAACGTCAACCAGGTACTGGCGGCCAAGCCGCAAGTGGCATTGGAAAACCTCTCGCTGAAAACCACCCACGGCGAAAGCAAATTCAACCTGCTGGTGGACCTGGCCAAGCCGGCGTCCATGGAACTGCCCCCGGTTGAACTGGGCAAGCAGATGATCGCGCTGCTGGATGCCAACCTGACGCTGTCCAAACCGATGATTGCCGATGTGTCCGCGCTGCAAGCGCAACTGGGTGGTGTGACCGACCCTAAAGCGATCGAGCAGCAGTCGCAGATGGCCGCCGAGATGGTCAGCGGCATGGCGGTGGGTACTCAGTTGGCGACCTTGGTCGGCAGCGACGTGGTGTCCAAACTGCACTACGCCAACAATGAAGTGACGTTCAACGGCCAGAAGATGACGGTTGAGCAGTTCATTGGATTTGTCATGGCCAAAGTGGGAGCAGTGAGCGGCGCGCAGTAACTATTTTGCCATCAAGCAAAAATAAATAGTGTGGGAGCGGGCGGGGCCCGCGACAGAGGTCAAACGGCTGGCGTTGAAGCCGCCGGATACCGCGCTGTCGCAGGCAAGTCCGCTCCCACATTCACCTTTCCAGAATCTGCCGCAATTCTGAACAATTGTTCTGAATCGGACTTCTTCCTACTCTCCTAAGGGATAGTTCCTACAGGAAAGCTAGGTCGGGTCATTAGACGCCGGCACCCTGCAGCCATTCGCTCAGGACCACCTATCGTTACAGCTTTCCTTGTGTAAGGAAGCTCACGATATGTTGCGAAACCTACCACTCAGTGCATCAGGCCGGTTGCGACTGCTTATCGGCGCAGCCTTATGCGGCCAATTGCTGATGCCCACTTTCGCCATGGCCGATCCGGCCTATGACGCGCTGATTATTCAGGCGCGTAACGGCAACTTCACCCCTGCACTGACCCAATTGCGTCAGCTGTCCGACGAACGACAGACGCCAGGCCAGGTCAGCGATCACCTGGTGATTGCCGGTTGGGCCGGCCAGGACGCCGAAGTGCTGAAGGTGTACGAGGCCCAGGGTAAACATCGCAACCTCAGTACCCAGGCGCTCGCCACGGTGGCGCGTACCTATCGCAACGGCAAGCAGTGGGCCCAGGCCGAGGCGGTCTATCGCCAGGCACTGCTGCGTGAGCCCAACAACATCGACCTGCAACTGGGCCTGGCCCTGACCCAGGCCGACGGCGGCAAGGCCAGCGAAGCCGTGCAACGCACCCGCGCGCTGGTCGCCGCCAAGCCTGATGACCCCAACCGACGCATGGCCCTGGGCTACGCCCTGACCCGTGCCGGCTTGAACTACGACGCGCTGTTTGAGTTCGACCAGGCGTTTATCCGCGCCGGCGACAAACCGGAGGTCGCCCGCGAATACATCATCGCCCTGCAAAAGGCGCGGATGCCGGAACCCGCCTTGCGCCTGTCGGCCCAGCGTCCCGGCCTGCTCGACCCGGTGACCCAGCGCCGCCTGGAAGGCGACCTCGCCGCCGAGCGCGTGCGCATGGCCGAGTTCGCCACGCGCAGCGAGAAAGACCGCTATGTGATTGCCGACCGGGCCTTGGGCGACTACGACAAGCTGATCGCCCGCTGGACCCCAGACGCCACCGCCCATGATGACGTGGTGCGCTGGCGCATCGACCGCCTCGGCGCGCTCAAGGCACGGGCGCGTACCGCCGAGGTGATCCGCGAATACGAAACCCTCAAAGGCGAAGGCGTGCAGTTGCCGACCTACGCCGTGCGTTGGGTGGCTGCGTCTTACCTCGACCAGCGTCAGCCGGAAAAAGCCGAGCCGCTGTATCGCCAGGCCCTGAGCGCCACCGACGCCGAGCCGGATGATCGGGTCGAAGACACCACCGCCTTGTTCTACACCTTGCAGGAAAGCGACAAAGGCGAGGACGCCAACGACGTTGCCAAGGGCCTGGCCAACAGTCAGAAACCTCGGGTCGAGCTCAAGGGTTTGCCCGTCGGCAACCCCAACGATGCCTGGATGGACGCGCAACAACTGTCGGCCCAGGCCGGCGTATACGGCGGCGACCTGCCGGGCAGCGAAGCGGGCCTGGAAGCCTTGGTAGCAAAAGCCCCAGGCAACGTCGGCCTGCGCCTGGCCCAGGCCGATATGTACCGCGCCCGCGACCTGCCACGGCGCGCCGAAGGCATTCTCAAGGAAACCGAAGCCCAGGCCCCGCGTGACATCGGCCTGGAAGTCAGCCAGGCCTACACCGCCATGGACCTGCAGGAGTGGCGCCAGCTCGACGTGCTCACCGATGACGTGGTCGCCCGCAACCCCGACAGCCGCCAGGTGCAGCGCCTGAACCGCCTGCGCGATGTGCATGACATGGCCGAGCTGCGCGTCGAAGCCTACACCGGTAAAAGCTTCGGTGGCGGCAGTGACAACGAGGCCGGCGCCGTTTCCGGCAGCCGCGACTGGGGCATCGAAAGCCGTCTCTACACGCCGCCCATCGACGAAGACTGGCGCCTGTTCGCCGGTGCTGGCTATGCCACCGCCGACTTCGAGGAAGGTACCGGCCACCATCGTTGGCAGGTTGTCGGCGTGGAGCGGCGCACCCGTGACATGACCCTCGAAGCCGAGGTGTCCAACCATGCCTACGGCAATGGCACCAAGCAAGGCGCCGCCGTATCGATCGCCCGCGACATCAACGACAACTGGCAATACGGCGGCAGCCTCGGCTACCTGCTGAGCACCACGCCGTTGCGCGCGCTGAATGCCGACATCACGGCCAACGGCGGCAGCGGTTTTATCCGCTGGCGCGCCAACGAAAGCCGCGAATGGAAACTGACCCTCAGCCCCTCCCACTTCAGCGACGGCAACGACCGCCTCGAAGCCTTGCTCAGCGGCCGCGAAGGCCTCTACAGCTCGCCGAAAGTGCAAGTGGACCTGGGCCTGGAAGTCGGCGCCAGCCGCAACAGCAAGGAAGACGCGGTGTACTTCAATCCGAAGTCGGATTTCACCGTGTTGCCGGTGCTCAACATCAACCACGTGCTCTATCACCGCTACGAGACCCAGTGGAGTCAGCAGTTCCAGGTCGGTGCCGGTACCTACAGCCAGCGCGATTACTCCACCGGCGGCATGGCGTTGGTCGGCTACGGCCAGCGCTTTCGCTGGAACGATGTACTGGACGCCGGCGCCAACCTGAGCCTGATCAGCCGACCTTATGACGGTGATCGCGAACGCGATCTGCGCCTGCTCGTCGACCTCACTTACCGTTTCTAAAAGAGCCTGACCATGACCTTCCTCAGCCGTTGCTTGTTGGTTCTGGGTGTATTGCTGGCCAGTGCCTGCGCCCAGCAACCCGCCCCTTTCACTCCACCCGCCGAGCGGCCGACCCCGGCCAGCGAACAGGCGTGGCCAAACAATCATTTCCTGGGCATTGCCTACCACGACGTCTCGGACCGCGACCCCGACCAGGCGGTGGTGGCGGTGCGCACCGAACGGTTGATCGAACAACTGGCCTGGCTGCGCGAGAACGGCTACCAGGCGGTCAGCGTCGACCAGATCCTCGCCGCGCGCAGTGGCGGACCCGCGCTGCCGCCCAAGGCCGTCATGCTCAGCTTCGACGACGGCTATTCGAGCTTCTACACCCGTGTGATGCCGATCCTGCGCGCCTATCGCTGGCCGGCCTTGCTGGCGCCGGTGGGCAGCTGGATCGACACGCCGCTTAACCAACCGGTGGACTTTGCCGGCTCACCACGGCCGCGTGGCGAGTTCCTGACCTGGCAGCAGATCCGCGAAGTGTCGCAGTCGGGCCTGGTGGAAATCGCCGCGCACACCGATGCCAATCACAAAGGCATCCTGGCCAACCCCCAGGGCAATCTCGAGCCGGCCGCCACGTCCCTGCGCTTTGACCCGGCCACCGGGCGTTACGAAACCCAGGCGCAGTTCGATGCGCGGCTGCGTGCCGATGTCGCGGCCATCTCCAACAAGATCCAAACCGTGACCGGCAAAAAACCCCGGGTGTGGGTATGGCCCTACGGCGCTGCCAAAGGCACTTCGTTGGCGATCGTCGGCGAGCAGGGCTACCAAATGGCCCTGACCCTGGAGGACGGCCTCGACAGCTCCACGGACTTGATGAACAGCCCACGCTTCCTGGTGGCCTCCGACCCGGACGGCGAGCATTTCGCCAACAGCATCGTTGCCGTGCAAACCCCGGTGCCGATGCGCGTGCTGCATGTGGACCTGGACAACGTGTACGACCCGGACCCTGCCCAACAGGCGCGCAACCTCGACCAGTTGGTACAGCGCGTGGTGGACATGGGCGCCGGTACGGTGTTCCTGCAAGCCTTCGCCGACCCCAAGGGCGACGGCCTGGTGCACTCGCTGTACTTCCCCAACCGCCACTTGCCGGTGCGCGCCGACCTGTTCAACCGCGTCGCCTGGCAGTTGCACACCCGTGCCCATGCATCGGTGTATGCGTGGATGCCGGTGCTGAGCTTCGCCCTCGACCCCAAGCTGCCTCGCGTCACGCGCTGGGACCCGGAAACCGGAAAGGTGGGCATCGACCCGGATCAATACAAACGCCTGTCGCCGTTCGACCCGCAGGTGCGCAAAATCATTGGCGAGCTCTATGAGGACCTGGCGCGCAACAGTGCGATCGACGGTGTGCTGTACCACGATGACGCGGTGTTCTCCGACTTCGAAGACGCCAGCCCCGCGGCGCTCAAGGCCTACGCGGCCAACGGCCTGCCGAACAGCATCGAAGCCCTGCGCGCCGACCCTGCGGTGATGCAGCGTTGGACGCGCTTCAAGAGCCGCTACCTGATCGACTTCACCAACGAGCTGACCGCCAAGGTCCGCGCCATCGCCGGGCCGCAGGTGCTGACCGCGCGCAACATCTTCGCCCAGCCGATGCTCAACCCGCAGAGCGAAGCCTGGTTCGCGCAGAACCTCGATGACTTCCTCCAGACCTACGACTGGACCGCGCCCATGGCTATGCCGCTGATGGAAGGCGAGACATTCAAGAACTCCAATGCCTGGCTGGAAAAACTGGTGGCCACGGTCAAGGCCCGCCCCGGTGCCCTGCAGCGAACGGTGTTCGAGCTGCAAGCCAAGGACTGGCGTACCCCGGCAGCCCCCGACTTGTCCGCCGAGCAAATGGCCGAGTGGATGGGTGTGCTCAAGCGCCAGGGTGTCACGAGTTTTGGCTACTACCCGGACAACTTCCTGGAAAACTCCCCGGACCTGAAGACAGTGCGTCCGGCCCTTTCCAACCAATGGAATCCTTGACCATGTTTGACAGAATCCTGGCTTTATTCGTGCTGGCACTGGTATTGGGCGTGCCCCTGGGCCTGATCTTTCTGGTCACCGGGCAGTTCCTGATGGACTTCGTGTTTTTCTACCCACTGTTCATGTCGGCCTTGTGGATCGCGGGCGGCTTGTACTTCTGGCTGCACTGGGAGCGCCACTGGCCCTGGGAAGAAGACACCCCGGCGCCGACCCTGGCCGGCAACCCGCTGATCTCGATCATCATCCCTTGCTACAACGAGGGCGATAACGCCGCCGACACCATCCATGCGGCGCTGGGCCAGTTGTACCCGAACATCGAAGTGATCGCGGTCAACGACGGCTCCAAGGACAATACCGCTGCGGTGCTCGACGCCCTGGCACTGCAACACCCGCGTCTGCGCGTGCTGCATCTGGCGCAGAACCAGGGCAAGGCCGTGGCCTTGCGCATGGGCGCCGTGGCGTCGCGCAGCGAGTACCTGGTGTGCATCGACGGTGATGCGTTGCTCGACAAAAACGCGGCGGCCTATCTGGTCGCGCCGATGCTCGACAACCCACGTCTGGGCGCCGTCACCGGCAACCCCCGGATCCGCACACGCTCGACCTTGATTGGTCGGGTGCAGGTGGGTGAGTTCTCCTCGATCATCGGCCTGATCAAGCGCACCCAGCGCGTGTTCGGGCGGATCTTCACGGTGTCGGGTGTGGTGGTGGCGTTCCGTAAAAAGGCGCTGGACCGCATCGACTACTGGAGCACCGACATGATCACCGAGGACATCGACGTCAGTTGGAAGCTGCAGCTCGACCACTGGAGCATCTTCTACGAGCCGCGCGCGCTGTGCTGGATCCTTATGCCCGAAACGGTTGGTGGCCTGTGGAAACAACGTCTGCGTTGGGCCCAGGGCGGCGCCGAAGTGCTGTTCAAGAACATCCGCGGCATCTGGCAGTGGCGCCATCGCTACCTGTGGCCGCTGCTGTTCGAGTATTGCCTATCCACCGGTTGGGCCTTCACGTTCATGCTCTCGGTGATTTTCTGGGGCGTGGGGAAATTCATCCCGCTGCCTCAAGCCATTGCCGTTGACTCTCTGATGCCGCCGGCGTTTACCGGGCTGGTACTGGCGATGGTGTGCCTGGTGCAGTTTGCGGTGAGCATCCTGATCGACCGTCGCTACGAGAAGGACCTGTGGAAAACCCTGTTCTGGACGGTGTGGTACCCGATGGTGTTCTGGCTGGTCAGCCTGTTTACCACGCTGGTGAGCTTCCCCAAGGTGCTGTTCAACCAGCACCAGAAACGCGCGCGTTGGGTCAGCCCGGATCGCGGTATCAAACCTGTTGAAGAGGAGGCGTGATCATGAAACTGGTCAGAACTCGCCAAAGTACCGTGATGTGGGTCATCGACGTGATCCTGACCTTGATGGCCTGGGCCGGACTGGTCTGGCTGTTGTGGCGCGGCATCTCCTCAATGCTCGGCACCCACGGTGGCCCGCGCCTCGACGCGCCGATCTTCGCGGCGCTCAACACCTTGCAGATCTACCTGTGGATCGCCGTGTTCAACGCCGTGATCCTCGTCTCCTGGGCGCGCTACCAGCAACGCAAAGGGCGCAAGTTCGCCCAGCGCCGCGCCGAGGCCAAGGCCCTCACCGACAAGAACCTGAGCGAGAGCTTCAGCCTCGCCGAGGGCGACCTTGAGCAACTGCGCCGTCCGGGCGTTCTGGTGATCCACAACGACGAAGACGGCGGCGTGTCGGAAGTCAAAGCCCATGTCTCGCGCGACGTGGAAAAGCCCGGCTTGAGCCTCGTGCCGGGCAAGGATCAGAGCAAAGACGCCGGCTAAGGCTGTAAACCATAATGATCGTTCCCAAGCGGAGCATGGGAACGATCTGGCGTACGACCGAGAATTGGGATCCAATTCACAAAACCCCCGCGAACTTATCTGCTTTTTTCGGTACTAACTAATCTCGGAAAGAACTTGATGGCCAACTAGTGGCAAGTTCTAAGTTCCCGATGAATCGTTATCAAAACAGCTGCCGTCTGTCGGAAGATTAATTTCTGTTTCAGGCTGCCTGGCTTTTTGATGATTTTTTATTGTTAGTAATCAATTGTTTGCGTGAATTAACAGCGCGAAAGTGCAACTGGCCTAACTTGTTTGGCTGGATGAAGTTTGATGTTAGTTTCGCGGCCCTTGATTTTCGACGGACCGGATATGTCATTTTTATTGCCACGGACTCGGTATTTCCTCAGCACGTTACTGCTCGCTTACTTGAGCCTGAACAGTGCCATGGCCGCCCCTACGCCGGGGGATCAGGACCTGATCCGCGACCGCCAGAACCGTCTCCTCGAGGAGCAACAGCGGCGCCTGCAGGAACTCCAGGACCTGCCCGGCAAAGCGGCCAAGCCCGAGGCCCCGGCCACACCGGCAGACACCCGCTGCTTCCCCATCCAGGACATCGAACTCAAGGGCGCCGACAGCCTCTCCGCCGCCGACCGCACGCGCCTGCTCAAACCCTATATCGGCCAGTGCCTGGGCGTTACTCAGCTCAATGAATTGCTCAAGGTCATCACCGATTACTACATCGCCAAGGGCCGCGTCACCAGCCGCGCCTACCTGCCGCAGCAGGACCTTTCCAGCGGCCACCTGCAGGTGCTCGTAGTCGAAGGCAAACTCGAAGGCATCAAGGGCGCCCAGGGCAGCACCGTCACTGACCGCGAGCTGGCGATGGCGTTTCCCGGCAAGGTCGGTGAAGCGCTCAACCTGCGTGAAGTCGAACAATTGGTGGATCAACTGAGCCGCTTGCCGTCCAAACAGGCGCAAATGGAACTGACCCCCGGCACGCAGATCGGCGGCAGCGAAGTGCTGGTCAAAAACCAGCCGCAAAAACCCTGGCGCGCCAGTCTGTCGCGCAACAACGACGGCCAGAAAAGCACCGGCGAACAGCAGTGGGGCGCCGGCCTTGAGTGGGACAGCCCGCTGGGCCTGGCCGATCAACTGATAGTGCGCGGCGGCCACGACGCCATCAGCGACCATCAGAAAACCTCGAAAAACAGCATGCTGTATTACAACGTGCCTTGGGGCTGGTGGAACTTCAGTTACACCTACAGTGAGAGCGATTACCGCACCTACGGCGTGACCAACGACTTCAAGTTCAAGCAGAACGGCGATAACCAGAACCATCAACTGCGTGCCGAGCGAGTCATCCACCGCGATGACGTCAGCAAGACATCGGTGAACGTCGGCCTGGCGCACCTGCGTACCAACAACTACATCCTCGACGTGCGCACCGCGCCCAGCAGTAACCGCCTCAGCGAATTGCAATTGGGCGTCAACCACGGACGACGCATCGGCAGTGCTTTCGTCAACCTCGACCTTGGCATGCAGAACGGCATCGGTTTGTTCGACGCCCAATCCCAGGACGAGCGTGACTCTCTGGGTCGTCGGCAGCCCAATTCGCGCTACCGCAAGTACACCGCCACGGTCAGCTACCTGCAGCCATTCAGCCTGTGGGGCGAGTCGTTCAGCTTCAGCAGCTTGGCGACAGGCCAACGCAGCGAAGACATCCTGTTCAGCCCCCAGCGCATGAGCCTGGGGGGCTCGGCCTCGGTGCGTGGTTTCAAGGACCAGCAACTGATGGGCGACAGCGGCGGTTACTGGCGCAACGAAGTGCGCTGGGCCCGCCCGGTGACCCTCGACTGGATGCGCCCGGCGTTCGTCGAATACGGCGCCAGCATCGGCTATGACCAGGGTGTGATCACCCGGGATCGTTACAACGACAACGTTCATGGCCGAGTCTCCAGCAACTCTCTGGAACTGTTCGCCCGTGGCAAGCGTGTCAGCACCAGCGTGACCTTTGCCCATTCGCTGGAAAGACCCGGCGTGCTGACCGAACGCGAAGCACCGATCTACTTCCGTATGGATTTCTTCCTGTAATTCAACGCTGCACCGTAACGAGAGTCTGAAAATGGATGTTCGCCAATTCGCCTTCCTGGCCCGCCAACCTTCTGCTGTCCTGAAGCCGCGAGACGCGTTTTTCGGTCTGCCCAAGCGCGGGCTGGTGCTGATCCTCGCCAACGCGCTGTTCTGGCAGCCTCTGCTGGCCCAGGCCGAAGGTATCGTGGTCGCCACCCCCGGCACCACCGTGGGCGCGGCTGGCAATGGCGTGCCGGTGGTGAACATCGCCACGCCCAACGGCGCAGGCGTGTCCCATAACCAGTACACGGACTACAACGTCGGCCCCAACGGCGTGATCCTCAACAACGCCAATAGTCCCATGGCCAACACCCAGCTTGGTGGCTATATCGTTGGCAACCCCAACCTCAAGGGCGGTGCCGCGAACGTCATCCTCAACGAAGTCACTGGCGCCAACCCCAGCCAGTTGCGCGGTTACACCGAAGTGGCGGGGCAATCGGCCAAGGTCATCGTCGCCAACCCGTACGGCATTACCTGCAGCGGTTGCGGTTTTATCAACACCCCCAACGTCACCCTGACCACCGGCAAGCCGGTGCTCGACGCGGCCGGCCAACTGAAAAGCTACCAGGTCGACGGCGGTGCCGTGACCATCGACGGCCAGGGTCTGAACGCCAGCGACGTCGACCGCTTCGAAATCATCACCCGCTCGGCCAGGATCAATGCGCAGATCAACGCGCGCCAGCTCACCGTGATTGCCGGTCGCAATGACGTGGATGCACAAACGCTGAACGCCACCGCGCGCGCCGACGACGGCAGTGCCAAGCCCGAGCTGGCGATTGACTCGTCGGCCCTGGGCGGCATGTACGCCGGCGCAATCAAGCTGGTGGGCACCGAAGCCGGCGTGGGCGTGAAGCTCGACGGCACGCTGGCGGCCAGTGGCGGCGATATTCAGCTCGACGCCAATGGGCGCTTGAGCATGGCGCAAACCCAGGCCGCCGGTAACGTCAAGGTCACCGCGCAGAACGTCGACCTCACCGACAAGGTCTACGCCACCGGCAACGTGCAAGTGACCAGCGCCCAGGCCCTGGTCAACCAGAAGAGTGTGGCCGCCGGCCAACGCATCGATATCAATGCGGCCACGGTCAACAACCCCGGCATCATCGAAGCCGGCGTCGCCGCCGACAACACCCGCAATACCACCGGCGACCTGGTGATCAACGCTCAGACTGTCACCACCACCGGCAACCTGCTGGCCAGCCGCAACCTGGCGATTACCGCCGCGCAGGCGTTGACCAACCAGGGTGCGATCATCCAGGCCAAAACCGTCGATGTCAGCAGCGCCAAACTGACCAACCAGGGCGCCACCGCGCGCCTGTTCGGCGAACAAAGCCTAGCGCTCAACTCGCCGGCCATCGTCAACCTCGGCGGCCTGATTCGTTTTGGTGACGGCCAGGCCGCAAGCCTCAACAGCGCCTCGCTGGATAACCGCCAGGGCCGCATCGAAATGGCCGGCGGCAGCCTGCTGCTTACCAGTGCCGACCTGAACAACGGCGGCGGGCAAATCATCGCCAACACCCTGACCGTGAACGCGGGCCGCCTCAACAACCAGAACGGCGTCGTGGTCGCCGGCACCACCACCGTGAACGCCACTGACCTGGATAACAGCCTCAAGGGCCTGATCCAGGCCGACGCCGGCGCGCTCACCCTCAACGTCACTAACGCCTTCAACAACAGCCAAGGGTTTGCCCAGGCCAGCACGGATCTGAACCTCAACGCCGGCAGCCTCAGCAGTAACGCCAATGGCGTGCTGAGCGCCGACACCGGCAAGCTCACTCTCGTGACTGTGCAACAGCTCAATAACGCACAGGGCCGTTTGCAGGCAGGCAAGGGCGATATTGAACTGCATGCCGCGAGCCTGGATAACCAGGGCGGCGTAATTGTCGGCAAGCAACTGCTGCTCGACGCCGCCGACATCGACAACCGCGCCGGCACCGTGCTGGGCAACGCCGTCGACGTGACCGCCAAGACTTTCAACAACAGCAGCAAAGGCTCGCTGATCAGCGATGCCGGTGACGTCACGCTCACCATCAGCGACCTGCTGACCAACACCGGCGGCGCGATCGATGCCGGTGAACGCAGCGTACTGGTCAAACAGCTCACCACCCTCAACAACAGCGGCGGCCTGCTGCGTGGCAAGCGCCTGGACATCACCGCGCAGCATCTAAACAACGATAACGGCCAACTGCTGGCCGGCAACCTCGGCCTGAACTACAGCGGCCAAGAGCTGAGCAACCGCAAAGGCTTGATCCTCAGCGGCGGCGCCCTCACCGAATTGACCACCGGCAGCCTGGACAACCAGGGCGGCACCGTGCAGGGCGATGCCCTTACCGTTACCGCCGACTCGGTCGACAACGGCAGCGACGGCCTGATGGCGAGCCTGATCGGCGACCTGCAACTGACCGTCGAAACCCTGGCCAACCGTGGCGGCAAGCTGTTCGGCAAAGAGCAGGTGACCGTCAGCGGCGCCACCCTCGACAACAGCGCGGGCGGCCAGATCAGCGGCAAACAGATGACCCTCACGTCACGCGATACCTTGACCAACCGGGGGGGCCTGATCGAGGCCAACCAGGGCCTGACCGTCGGTGGTGGCAACCTCGACAACAGCGCGGGCGGTCAACTGCGCGCCTTGAACGGGGCCACCAGCAGTATCAACCTGAACGGCGCAGTCAATAACCAGAACGGCATTCTGGAGTTTGGCAGCCAAGGCTTCAGCCTCGACGCCGCCAGCCTGAACAACCAGTCCGGTGTGCTGCAGCACGCTGGCAGCGGCCTGATGCGCGTCCACACCGCCAGCCTCACCGGAAGCCAGGGCAACATCAACGGCATGGGCACAGCCGACTGGGCATTCGGCAAGGTCGATGGTCTGGGCCGTGTGCAACTCAACGAAGTCATCACCTATAAAAGCAGCCAGGCGCTGGCGCTGAAAGCCGGTGACCGAATGGCCAGCGGCAAGGGCCTGGTCATCGACGTGGCCAGCCTGGATAACGGCGGCGAACTGCTCAGCGACGGTGACCTGAGCATCACCACCGGCGACATGACCAACAGCGGCCGCGTATCGGCTCTGCAAACACTCACCGTTACAGCCAATAACCTGAGCCAGAACGGCGGACGTCTGGCCGGCACCAACACCCGTCTGAGCCTGACCGGCACCCTCGACAGCCTCGGTTTCCTCACCGCACGTCAGCAGCTGGATATCGCGGCGGCGCAGATCAATAACCGTGGCACCTTGGGCGCCCAGGGCGCGGTGAACCTGACCGCCGTGAATGGCATCGCCAATGCCGCCGACTCGCTGCTGTTCAGCGGTGGCGACATGACCTTGCGCAGCAATGGTTTCAGCAACCTCTATGGCGATGTCTACAGCAAACGCAACTTGAGCTTCGCCGCACGGGATGGCGGGCGTGCCGTGCTGTTCAGCAACCGCTCCGGAACCGTGGAAAGCGAAGGCTCGATCGGTATCAATGCAGGCTTTATCGAAAACGCCAAAGATGAATTCGAACTCGGGCAGACGCTGACCACCGGCAGCTTGAGTTGGATCTGTGGCCAGCACTGCGGCGAAAAAGACTGGTGGGAAAAAGGCATAATCACCATCTACGAGACGTACCTTGAGGCGGCGACCAAGGATTCGGCATCGGCGCGCCTGGTAGCTGGCAAAAACATGCTGCTGCAAGGCGACAATGTGCAGAACCGCTACAGCCTGATGGCCGCCAATGGCGACCTGAGTATCACCGCCGGTGACCTGCTGAACCAGGGTGCAGCTACGCGCACGGGGCAGCGCAAGATTGTCATCAGCACGCCAGGTCGCGTTTCCGACGATTTGTTTGAGCGCATGCAATATGTCGATGTTCCCGCTTTCAATGCGGCCACGGCGGCTGGGCATTTCGATAAGGCGCGCTTCGAAGAACTGAAAAACCGCTCACCCAATAGCTTGCCTTTCGCCCACATAAGCGACGTCACCACCTGGACCCCCAACGCCGGCCATGAGTACGACGCCACGCTTCAGGCCGGTGGTACGGTCGACCTTTCCAAAGTCACCCGCAAAACGCAAAACGGCACGCTGCACGAAAACACCCTGGCGCAACTGACCGGCACCCTGGGCGACGACCAGACCGGCATCCCCGTCGGCGGCATCAACATCAACCTGAGCAAACATGCCAACGACCCCAGCGCCCAGGCGCCCGGCAGCGTACTGCCGGTGGTCACCCCCGCAGCGGGTGGCGGTTTTGTACCCGTGGATTACACCGGCGTAGCCTTCGCCCCGGTCGACCCCACCACCTCGTCCAACTTCCAGCTGCCCAAGGGCGAGTACGGCCTGTTCGTCAAAAACGCCGACCCCACCAGCCATTACCTGATCGAAACCAACCCGGAATTTGCCAGCCTCACCGGCTTCTTCAGCTCCGACTACATGCTCGGCAAACTCGGCTTCACCAGCGACAACGCCTGGCGCCGCCTCGGCGATGGCCAATACGAAAGCCGCCTGATCCGCGACGCCGTGCTCGCCCAAACCGGCCAACGCTTCCTCGCTGGCGGCCTGACCAGCGACGCCGACCAGTTCCGCTACCTGATGGACAACGCCCTCGCCAGCAAAGACGCCCTGCGCCTGAGCCTCGGCGTATCCCTCACCCGCCAGCAAGTCGGCGCCCTGACCCACGACATCGTGTGGATGGAAAACCGCGTGGTCGACGGCCAGACCGTCCTCGTGCCGGTGCTCTACCTGGCCCAGGCGGAGTCGCGCAACGTGCGCGGCAACAGCCTGATCCAGGGCCGTGACCTCAACCTGTTCACCGGCGGCGACCTGATCAACGTCGGCACCCTGCGCGCCAGCAACAACCTCTCCGCGACCGCCGGCGGCAGTCTCTACAACGGCGGCCTGATCGAAGCCGGCAACAACCTGACGTTGCTGGCCCAGGACAGCATCCGCAACGCCATGGCCGGTGAAATTCGCGGCAAGCAAGTGAGCATGGCGGCGGTTCGAGGTGACATCACCAACGACAACACCGCCATCCAGGTGCGTGACGGCGCGGGCATGCGCACCCTCACCGACAATGGCACCAGCCTCATCGTCGCCCGCGAAAACCTGGCCATGAGCGCTGGCCGCGACCTCATCACCCGAGGCGCCCTGACAGGCGGCACCGACGTGACCTTAACCGCCGGCCGCGACATCAGCATCCTGCCTGTCAGCGACACCAGCGTGAAACACGCCTTCAGCGACGGCGGGCACAAATCCAGCATCACCACCGACGTCAAAAACCGCGCCGCCACCGTCACCGCAGGCGGCAACCTGAACATGAAGGCCGGGCAGGACGTCAACATCATCGGCAGCACTGCCACCGCCGGCAAAGACTTCAACGTCGACGCCGGGCGTGACTTCAACGTGTCGTCGGTCAGCGATGTGCACAACGTGGAAGGTAAGGAAAAACACGGCAAAAAGCGCATCAAGACGGCGGATGAGCAGACCACCCAAGTAGCGAGCGTGCTGACGGCGGGTGGGAATTTCACCAGCCAGGCCGGGCGTGACACCACGATCGTGGCGAGCAGGATCAGTGCGGGGAATGAGGCTTATCTGTATAGCGGGGATAAGTTGAGTTTGTTGGCGGCTGAGAACAGCACGCACACGCTGTATGACATGAAGAAAAACAGCGGCTGGGGTTCCAAACAGACCCAGCGCGATGAAGTCACCCGCATTACCAACGTAAGCACTGAAATCAAGACCGGCGGCGACCTGACCCTCAGGAGTGCCGGCGACCAGACCTATCAGCTTGCCAAGCTACAAAGCGGTAAAGACATCGTCCTGGACAGCGGCGGCGCAATCACTTTTGAGGCGGTCAAAGACCTGCATCAAGAGAGCCACGAAAAGAGCAACAACAACGCGTTTTGGGTTTCTTCCAAAGGCAAGGGAAATACCGACGAGACCGTCCGCCAGAGCCAGTTGATTGCTGAAGGGAATGTGGCGATCAAAGCGGTCGCCGGTTTGAAGATCGACATCAACCAAGTCAATCAGGAGACCGTCAGCCAGTCGATTGATGCAATGGTGAAGGCTGATCCGCAATTGGCGTGGATCAAGGACGCTGAGAAGCGTGGCGATGTGGACTGGAGGCAGGTTAAAGAGATTCACGACAGCTTCAAGTACAGCAATTCAGGGCTGGGGCCTGCTTCGCAGATCATTATTGCGATTGTGATGGCGGCGGTGGTTGGGCCGCTTGCAGCGACTGCGGCAGGCGGTGGGACTGTGGGTGCCGTCGCAGGGGCCGTAGCGGCGGGCGCGTCCACAAATGCGACTGTCAGCGTAGTCAACAATCGGGGCAACCTTGGTGCTGTGCTCAAGGATGTAACTTCTTCGGATGCTATGAAGGGGTATGTCATTGCCGGTGCTACAGCAGGTCTGACGGCAGAATATTTTGGTGATTGGACGGGAACAGAAACAAATACGGCAACGGGAAAAATTACTACACCGGGCATACTGAATAGCTGGCGTGGTGTTGGTCAATTTGCGGCTAACCAAACGTTGCAAAGTGGTACTTCCATGTTGTTGAGCAAAGCGCTCGGGCAGGGCGGCAGCGCCAGCGATGCGCTTAAAAATGCGTTGTTCAACACATTGGCGGCGGCCAGTTTCAATTTGGTTGGTAATTACACGAAAAACGTTTTTGCGGATGGTTCGGCACCAAAGGTCGCAATTCATGCCATGGTGGGTGGGCTGTTAGCGGAGGCAACTGGTGGAGACTTTAAAACCGGCGCATTGGCAGCTGGTGCGAGCGAGGCGCTAGTCACTCATCTGGATTCCTTGGTTAAAGGCGACGATGACTTGCTTACGATGAGTTCGCAAATTGTCGGTGTGCTAGCGGCTGCGGCACAAGGGGATGTAGATGCGTCCACGCTGGAAAAAGGCAGTTGGATTGCTCTGAACGGAACGCAATACAACTATCTAAACCACAATCAGCTTGAGAGAGCAGCCAAGAAAATAGCCGCGTGCACGGATACCTCCTGCATTGAAGACGCCACTCGTAAATTTAAAGAGTTGAGTCTCCAGCAGGATATTGAAGCGATAGCGGGCTGTAGGGCTGATCCTTCGACTTGTGCGACACGGTCTAAAGAAGTCGCCAATACCATGGCAGACCTGAACCCCATCAAAGATATTGTGGAGTATGGTTCGCCGAAAGCTCGAGAAGCAGTCCAGAACCTTATTAATTCAAACTTTGAATTCCAGGAGATGTTAGCGACAGCGACGACTGAGCATACTGTAGGAGCTATGGTCGATACGCTCAAAGCAAAATGGAATCTCAGCGACGCGCAGGCGCAGGAAATTACGAATGATCTCAAAATTGCTCTTGCGGTTGGCTTAGGTACCGCTGCCGGAGCCTTGGCATACAAACGTGCGGTTGCTAGCGCAGGAAAAAATGCTCCGGCGAAAAATCATAACCCTACGAGTGCTAAGACAGACACTGAAACAACACAGAGCGAATTGCCAAAAATTTGGGATGTCCCAGACACTACGATTGCCAAGCTTCCAGATACTTGGGCAGTAACACCCAATAAGAAGGGGGTGGGATTTAGATGGCAGGATCCAAAAAATCAAGGCAATGGCGTACGGATAGATAAGGGCGAACCTGATATTAGCCAGCCTACTCAGCAAGTGGACCATGTTATTGTGAGGTCCAACGGTCGAGTTATCGGTAGGGACGGGAAGCCTGTTAGTGGATCGATTAAAGAACATGCGGAACAAGTCCATATACCTCTGAGCGAGTATAAAAAATGGAAAAGCTGGAACTCTCCGAACTAAAATTTCCTAGTATGAGGGAGGAGCTTATCTCATACTTGAGCGGGTTATCGGACATTGACTATCAGTACCAAGCTTGGGTAGAGCGGTCATCGCCGGATTTAGGTTATGACGAGTTTAATTACACAGTACATTTTTTGTACGATGATACAGGATTGGCTGAAAATGCTTCCGATTGGATTGGTTTGGTCCTGAAGGATGAAAAAGAAGCAATGTCCGTTGAAAGCGTGGTAAATGCACTTGACGTCATTTTTGATAAGTATGGTACTGGACTTTCTGACAAGGAATATTTGGAGAAAGAGGAATGGTTGCGGGTTGTTAGTGCATCTAAGGGTGCTTTAAATGTTCTGCTTTCAAAATAGACAAAAAGGGAACGGATTTATTTAAACTGGAAGATGGGACGGATTTATTTAAATGGTCTGAGTCAAAGAAATCTGTCTCGCATGGCATTGTCTCGACTGGCATTAGATGTCGACACAAAATGAGGATCGAAGGGTGCGGAAGGGGACGGATCTATTTGTAGGGAACCGTTTTGGTGAGGAATCGAATGTAGTATATGTTTTTGTTTTTAGAGTTTATAAGGCTGGTATGAAAGAGCTCTTTAAAAATTTAGTTTTTATTTTTATCTGCTTGATATGTTTTAAGTAGGGCGGTTATCGATTAGCCGCCCCCATTTTTTACAGGGTTTGTGTATTCAACTTTCGTCCTTTTGACCGACCGGCGGACTATAAGTCCTCAGCGTAAAAACGCAAGGCATCAAAAAGCCAACAGTTGTTCTGCAAGCCGGCTGCGACCTGCACCTGATTGCCACCCGCGACCTCAACGCCATCGCGGCAGCCAACGAGCAACACTCCACGGGCAACACGAAAAAGGTCAAGAGCATCGAAGACCACGTGCAGCAAGTGTCCAGCGTGATCAAGGGCGGCGGCGACGTCACCCTGAGCGCCGGGCAGAACCTGCAGATGGTCGCCAGCCAGGTCAATGCCGGCAACGAGGCCTACCTGGTCTCCGGCAAAAACCTCGACCTCAAGTCCGCTGAAAACCAGGACTACAGCTTCTACAGCAAGACCAAGAAAACCTCCCAGGGCAAAAAATTCCGCCTGGATGAAACTGACGTCGTGAACAACGTTGGCAGCCTGGTCAGTGCGGGGACGAACAGCACCGTCGTCGCCGGTGCAGACCTGCTGCTGGCTGGCAGTGCCGTCACTGCTGAAAAAGGCGCCACGCAACTGGTGGCCGGCCAAGACGTGAACATCCTCGCCGTCAGCAACGCCGACAGCGCCCGTCACGAACGCAAGGAAAGCAAAAGCAGCTGGGGCGGCCTCAAGTCGAGCAAAGTCCAGGACAAAGTCGACGAAAAACGCACCACCGCCATGGGCAGCATGGTCTCCGGCGAAACCGTCACGGTCGCCGCCAAACGCGATGCCACGGTCACCGGCTCGTCCCTGGTCAGCACCGGCGACCTCGCCGTCCAGGCAGGCCGTGACCTGACCATCGACGCGGCGCAGAACACCTTCGCCCGCACCGACATGCACAAGGAGAAGAACCGCGACCTCACTGGCGTACTGACCGGCAACAAGCTCGGTCTGGACGACATGACCGGCAACCAGAAGCTGTACATAAACAGCTCGAAGCACAACGGCACGGCCAATGAAATGACCTTGACCGGCAGCACCATTGGCTCGAGTGCGGGCAATGTGTCGTTGACGGCGGGGCGTGAGTTGAAGGTGGTGGCCAGTGATCTGGTGAGCACCAAGAACATGGAGTTGAGCGGGGCGAATGTCACTGTTACTTCGGGGATGGAGACGGCCAGTCAGACCAGTAAGGACAGTTCCAAAAGTCTGGCAGTAGGCCGAGTGGTTGCGGGCTCCGTCGTCGATACCGCCAAGAGCATTCGCGACGCAGCCGAGGCGGCGCGCAGCTCCGACGACCCGCGTCTCAAGGCCGTGAAGATCGCCCAGGCGGCGCTGTCGATGTACAACCTCAATAACCAGATGGGCGAGCTCGCCAAGCAAAGTACCGGCTTCAAGGACAAAACCGGTGGCTCCGCCGGCAACGGTTCGTTCATCAAGATCGGCACCGAACTGGCCAACACCCGCACCAAAAGCAGCAGCGAATACACGGCGCAGACCGCTCACCAGAGCAACCTCAACGCCGGGGGCAAACTGTCGATCATCGCTGCGGGCGATGCGCCGGGCACTGTGGGTGACTTGACGATTACCGGCAGTACGTTGAAAGCCGACAGCACGTTGCTGTCCGCGAAAAACAACATCCTGATGCAAAGCGCACAGAACACCACTGACCGTAAAAACGATGGCTCGCGCAACAGGACCGCTATCGGTGCCAGCTTCAACATAGGCGAGCAAAACGGTTTCACCATCGACCTCGGTGCACAAACCGCCAAGAACCTTGGCTCGGGTGGCTCGGTTACCCAGGTCAACACCACGTTGGACACCGGCTCGCTGGTGCTGCGCAGCGGCCAGGACACCAGCCTGATCGGGGCGCAGGTACGCGCTGAGCGTATCGATGCCAACATCGGCGGCAACCTCAACATCCTGTCGCGCCAAGACACCGAAACGTCCAAGAGCAAGCAGAACAGCGCAGGCTTCGGTGCGAGCATTTGCATTCCGCCGATCTGTTATGGCTCCCCAGTCACCGCGTCCGCGAACTTGGCGGCGTCGAAGATGAACAGCGATTATCAGGCGGTCACCGACCAGAGCGGTTTCTTCGCCGGCAAGGGCGGCTATACCATCGACGTGGCCAAAACCACCACACTGAAAGGCGCGGTGATTGCCAGCGAGGCTACGGCCGATAGGAACCTGCTGCTCACCGATCGGTTGCTGGTCAGTGACATCAAGAACAAGAGCGAGATCGAGAGCAAGTCGGCGGGCATGAGCGTCTCTGGTTCCTACAGCAGCGGCGCGAGCACCCTCACGCCGGGTGCCTTGTATGGAATGTCGCTGAACGATTCGGACCACAGTTATACGCGTAGCGCGGTGAGTGAAGGCACGATCGTGGTGCGCAACCCTGAAGGCGCGGGTGACCTGGTCGGCCTGAACCGCGACACCGCCAACGCCAACCAGCGTCTCGACAAGCCTGATGAAAAGGCCATGCAGGAACGCATGGACCTGATCAAAAGCTCGATGGAGCTGACCAAGGGCATTGGCGACGCGATTGCTGCCGCGAAGATCAGGGACGCCGAAGACCCCACCACTGAGGCTGGCAAAGCCACGCGGCAGAAGCTAATTGAAGACGGCATCGCTAACCCGACTGCCGAACAAGTCAGCCAGCGTGCTCAGAAGGACTATGGCTTAGGGAGCAGCTTCCAGAGGGCCAGCCAAGCCGTCACCGCCATTGTTCAAGCGGTCATGGGTGGCAATGTTGGCGGTGCGTTGGCAGGTGCCGCGGCGCCGTACCTGGCACAGGAGATCAAGAAAAAAACTGAAGGCGACCCTTACGCCAACCTGATGGCTCACGCAGTGCTTGGCGCGATGGTGGCGCAAGCGCAAGGAAATTCGGCGCTGGCAGGGGGCACCGGCGCTGCGATGGGTGAGTTGATTGCCCGTCAACTTTATCCGGGCACCGCAACAAGTGACCTGACGCAAGCGCAAAAGGAAACGGTTTCCGCCTTGTCGACCTTGGCTGCGGGGGTGGGCGGAGGGCTCACTGGCGGTGATATGCTCGGTGCCTCCGCTGGCGCTCAGGCAGGACGTAATGCGGTGGAGAATAACTGGCTGAGTGAGACAGAAGCCCGCGCACTTGATAGAGAACTATCGGCCTGCAAAAACGTTAAAGGCGACTGCGGTCTAGTATTAAAAAAATATATTGAAATCAGTAATGAAAACAGTAAAAAAATGATGGGTCGTTGCATTGGCGGTGGTTTAACGTGTGTCCTACGGGAAGAGGAAATTCAGGCAAGCACCAATGCTGCGAGAGATGCCGACCCGTCACAGTTCCGCCTGAGTGAAAAATTGAAAAATCCCGAGGCTGTCGCACTGGTAAATTACCTCAATGGCTCGGACCTTAAATTTTTGAAGGAAAATATTACTGACACAGACCGAGTCATGTCAGTTGTCATCGATCCGCTCTCTTGGCCGGTAATGGTGATGGGCGGAAGTTCAATCCTTACTAACGCTTTGACCAAAGGTAAAGAGCAATTGATAGCGGTGGGCGCTTCCGCAGGTATTGGTGCAGCTATCCAATATGGAACGACAGGAAAAGTGACACTGTCGGACGTGATTGGCTCTGGGGTAGTCGGCGCGATCACAGCTGGCAAAGGTTACAATCCGACGGTTACTTGGAATGCAACGGGTGGTTATTATCAAGCGGAAATGAAAGGGGAAGACCCATTTATGGGAGCTTTGTTAAGTAAGGCGGGCGCTTCTGTGGGGTTTGCCGTTGGTAATACGATCAAGGCGCCTCTTGATAAGCTGCTTAACCCGGTGTCGAAGCAGTATGAGTGGATGCCGACTGGAATATGGACTATCAGCAGGCCGGCATCGCAAAGTTCCGTTCCCTCCATATTTGGTAATCTGGGCGACTCTGTATCGTCAGGATTTTTCAATAGTGGAGCTGATTTCTATTTGAAGAAAAGAGACAACAATGAAAAAGAATGAACCTTGGTGGGTTGCTATTTATCTTCCTTGTGCCTGTGCGTTCGGTCTGTTGTTTATGTGTGTGTTCTTTCAGATTGCCGGGTATTGGTTGAGTGGTGGCGAGGACTTTATTGTGCTTATAAAAGAAAATACGCCGCTTTATTTAAAAATGGCTGGGGTTGGCTTTGTTCTAGGTTTTGTTCTGTGGTTTTTTAATATTCGTTGACTTTTAATTTAATAAAGGTGGCTGAGTTTTTGTATAAAAGGGTGCATGAAAGGGGGCGGATTTATTTAAACGTGACGCTAGTCGGTAGTCGATTAATAAATCTGTCCCCTTTAATTCCACTTGTGAAAGTAGTGCCAAAAAAGGAGGGTTGTAATCGTGAGCGACTCAGCTTCAATTATATCGGATGTGGCAATTGATGAAGATGCGTTTGCTGATTTTATCCACTCTATAGGCGGAGTCGTTAGTATCGGAAAACGTAATCGTGGAATATTGAATTGGGACGAGGCCACTTTGTATATTTCATTACTCAATTCCGAAAAATTCATGAATTTTTATGATTCGCAAGATATTCTCGATTGGGAAAATTTGTTGGGTGCCCCTCCTAAGACAATGATCGAAATGCAGTTGGGTCATTCGAAAGGCTCGATGGAGATGTATTTATGGTTGGCGTACGAGTTTGGCAAGAAATGGAATTGTGTTGTAGATGACGTTAATGCGGTGACGCTTAACTACTCCGAAGTCTGTGACAGGTACACAAGGTCGAGTATGAAATAGGAGAAAATAGGGGTCAGACCACGATTATTGCACCAATGTATATTGGTGGTCTGACCCCTATTTCTCGGGGGGCAGCAATGAGCATGGAAGACATAGTGGCTGACAGACTTGGAAGAGTAGTTGCTGATGGATTTGATATTTTTAAAATATCAAAAGAGGCACTTGATATTTACCAAGATCCAAAACTTTCTCTCACAAAAGCTTTAGATGTTGCGTTGTTGTCACTAATGGCAATGGTCGAAGGGCCAGAGTTTGAGATGACAGAAAAAGAATTTTATGATTTTTTATCTGATATTCGACAGATGTAGTTTTCATATACCCAACTTGATCAAGCGGTAATTCCGTGGGCGCAAAAGGCAATAGCCTTTACAATGAGGCGGTCGATGCGAGCAAGTAAACTTATAAATACCCTGCTGCTGATAGTTTCATTGTTGGCGGTGGTGTGTGGGGTGAGTACGTTTTTCGGCATGATGGTCGCCATAGTGGTTGGTATACTGCTTCGCACAGATTCGAACTGGGTGTTCATCTGGATTGGATTTCCCTTGTCAGCAATATTTGCTGTGTGCTGGATAGTTGCACGGTGGGATTATGTGAAATCTTTTATATCCGGGCGTGGTGGGTGGTAGAGCGGGTAATCGAGGTCAGATAACGTTTGTTTGAGTGTCTATGGAATTGAGCTTGCAATATTACGATCTTTAAAAATTAGTTTTATTTTTATCTATTTGAAATTTTTTAAATAAGGCGGTTATGAAAATAACCGCCCATTTTTATTTATGAAATTTGTGAATTCAACTTCCGCCCAATCACATCCAGCAAATCACACCCATCCCGCAGCGGAATAGCCAGCAACAGCGCAAAGTCGTGAAGCACAATCGCATCACTGCTGATCTCTTCCCGAAATGCGAGGTTCTCCAAAAATTGAGTTACCGCACGAATGCGATACGCGGCGGCATCATAGAGAACATCTAGGGGCGCTTGTGTGTCGATCACCAGCGCGGGGATGGTTGAGTCATGGCCCGTAAGCGGCATGTATCTATTCATAGGTAAAACCTCGGTCGATGTAATGAAAGCTGTCACCTATCGTCGCCAAACGAATGGGTGACAGCTGTACGCAGGTTGGCGAACCGGGACCGAGTTCCGGCAGACCCGAAGGTCTCCCGCGCACAGCTGCCATAAAGCAGCGATGCGGGTACGGAAACCCCTGCAAGCAAGCAGAAAGCTTTCGCATACGGTCAACGGATCGCCAAATCCGATCGCCCTTTTGGACGACCGGCGGACTATAAGTCCTCAGCGTAAAAACACGCAAGGCATCAAAAGGCCAACGTCGCCCTTCGAGCCGGCGCCAACCTCAACGCCATCGCGGCAGCCAACGAGCAACACTCCACGGGCAACACGAAAAAGGTCAAGAGCATCGAAGACCACGTGCAGCAAGTGTCCAGCGTGATCAAGGGCGGCGGCGACGTCACCCTGAGCGCCGGGCAGAACCTGCAGATGGTCGCCAGCCAGGTCAATGCCGGCAACGAGGCCTACCTGGTCTCCGGCAAAAACCTCGACCTCAAGTCCGCTGAAAACCAGGACTACAGCTTCTACAGCAAGACCAAGAAAACCTCCCAAGGCAAAAAATTCCGCCTGGATGAAACCGACGTGGTGAACAACGTCGGCAGCCTCGTCAGCGCCGGCAAAAACAGCACCGTCGTGGCCGGTGAAAACCTGCTGCTGGCCGGCAGCGCCGTCACCGCCGAAAAAGGCGCCACCCAACTGGCGGCCGGCCAGGACCTGAGCATCCTCGCCGTCAGCAACGCCGACAGCGCCCGTCACGAACGCAAGGAAAGCAAAAGCAGCTGGGGCGGCCTCAAGTCGAGCAAAGTCCAGGACAAAGTCGACGAAAAACGCACCACCGCCATGGGCAGCATGGTCTCCGGCGAAACCGTCACGGTCGCCGCCAAACGCGATGCCACGGTCACCGGCTCGTCCCTGGTCAGCACCGGCGACCTCGCCGTCCAGGCAGGCCGTGACCTGACCATCGACGCGGCGCAGAACACCTTCGCCCGCACCGACATGCACAAGGAAAAAAATCGCGACCTCACCGGCGTGCTGACCGGCAACAAGCTCGGTTTGGACGACATGACCGGCAACCAGAAGCTGTACATCAACAGCTCGAAGCACAACGGCACGGCCAATGAAATGACCTTGACCGGCAGCACCATTGGTTCGAGTGCGGGCAATGTGTCGTTGACGGCGGGGCGTGAGTTGAAGGTGGTGGCCAGTGATCTGGTGAGCACCAAGAACATGGAGTTGAGCGGGGCGAATGTCACCGTTACTTCGGGGATGGAGACGGCCAGTCAGACCAGTAAGGACAGTTCCAAGAGCTTGGCGGTTGGGCGGGTGATTGCGGGCTCGGTGGTGGATACCGCCACCAGTATGCGCGACGCCGTCAAAGCGGCCCGCAGTGCTGATGACCCACGCCTCAAGGCAGTCAAAATCGCCCAGGCAGCCCTCGCCGCCTACAACCTGAATGGCCAGGCTTCAGACGCCAATGCGCAAAGCTCCGGCTTCAAAAACAAAACCGGCGGCACGCCCGGCAACGGTTCGCTGATCAAGATCGGCACTGAACTGGCCAATAACCGCAGCAAGAACAGCAGCGAATACAACAGTGCCACCGCCAAGCAGAGCACGCTCAACGCAGGGCAAGACTTGTCGATCGTTGCCACGGGCGCAGCGGCGGGTACTCAGGGTGATATCCAGATCACCGGCAGCCGCTTGAAAGCCGCCAACACCTTGTTGTTAGCCAAAAACGATGTGCTGATGCAAAGCGCACAAAACACCACCGACCGCAAAAACGAAGGGTCGAAAAATAAAACCGCCATTGGCGCCAGCTTCAATATTGGCGAGCAAAACGGCTTCACCCTCGACCTCGGAGCGCAGGGTGCCAAGAACAATGGCAACGGTAACTCCGTCACTCAGGTCAATAGCACCCTCGATACAGGCAGCCTGTTGTTACAAAGCGGTGGCGATACCACTCTCAAAGGCGCCCAGGTTCGTGCGAACCGTATCAAGGCCGATATTGGCGGAAACCTTAATATCATCTCCCTACAGGACACCGAGTCGTCGCGCAGCAAACAGAGCAGCGCAGGCTTCGGCGCGAGTATCTGCGTCCCGCCGTTCTGCTACGGCTCTACCGTAGCGGGCTCGGCGAACCTTGCCGCCGCGAATATGAACAGCGACTACAAGGGCGTGACCGACCAGAGCGGTTTGTATGCGGGCACGGGCGGCTACGACATCAATGTCGGCAAGAACACCACCCTGCAAGGCGCGGTGATTGCCAGTGAGGCGTCAGCTGATAAGAACCGGCTAAGCACTGACCGCCTGATCGTCAGCGACATCAAGAATGTCAGCGAAATCAAAAGTCAGTCTGCCGGTATTTCGATGTCTTCCAGCAGTACCAGTGGTGCGTCGATGGGCGGCAGCATCCCGATAGCACTCAAGGAGAAAGACCATAGCTACACCCGTAGCGCGGTCAGCGAAGGCACGATTGTGGTTCGCAGTGCCGAAGGTGCCAACGACCTGGTGGGGTTGAATCGCGACACCGCCAATGCCAATCAGAAGCTCGACCGGCCCGATGAAAAGGCCATGCAAGAGTGTATTGACCTGATCCAGAGCTCGGCGCAGTTGGCCAGTGGGTTGATCAGTGCGGTGGGCAAGGCGAAGGCGGACGAGGCGAAAGCACTGGCCGATAAAGCCAAAACCCAGACCGAAGCCGGTTCGCCGGATGCCGCCGGAACGGTACTCGCAGCAAATGCCGCTTATGCCGAAGCCAAGCGCTGGCATGTCGGTGGCGACAAAAAGTTAATGGCCGACATTGCTACCGGTTTGATCGCGGCAGGGCTGGGTGGCGCACCTGTGGGAACGACGGTGGGAATTGTCGCCAACACAGCCTCCAGCGATATCTTCAACAAAATTGGTGATTACGCCCACTCACGCGCGACTGATCCGAAGGCTGATGCGGCCACTCGGGCGGCTTGGGCTGAAGGCGGTGCGGCGCGTGTGATGTTGCATGCGTTGGCAGGCGCGGCTATGGGGCTGTCCAGTGGCAGTGTGCAGAGCGGCGCGTTGGGCGCGGGGGCTTCTGCGGCCTTGACGCCTATTGTCACGGATGCGCTGAAAAACACCATTGTTGAGCGGCAGAACCGAGACGCCATCTCCGTGCTGATCGCTACAGGCATCGGCGCTGGCGCGGGCTCGGGTGCTGGCCTGTCCGGGGCTGCAGTCGGAGGGAACAGTGCGGCCAAAGTCGAAATGTTCAACCGTCAGATGCACCCTGCGGAAGTTATGGCGCTGAAGACACAAGTCAATGCGTTGGCGGCGGAGGCCCGGATCACTACGGCCGAGGCTGAGCAGCGCTTGGCCAGAGGGCTTGTGTACTACGTTGATGCGACTTGGAACAAAGTCGTTGGCGCTCATCAGGATCAGCCGGATCCACTCACACTCAAATATCTGGGGATCGCGCTAGCGCCCTTAGGGGATAGCTACAGCAAGCGTGTTGATATGGGTGACGTACCGGTTATTGCCGGTGCGAAAAAGACTTACACGCCTGATGAAACTGTTCGTTTACTTCAGGACTATCGCGTCAATAATTCCGGCAGCTACAACAAATCTGAGATCAACGAAGAGTACCTAGTCGGCAAGTTGGATCCCGTCGTGAACCACCAACACGACTTTTATCAGAAAAACCTTGGTTATAACTCGTCGCTTGGCGCTCTGCTGGAGGGCGCAGGAACAGGAATTCCCCAGGGATTGGGTGAGGGGGCAGCGAATACGGCTCGTGGGGTCTGGGCGCTTGGCACGGGCCTTGTTACCGACTTCCCCGGTGTCAGCTCGCGAATGGCCAATGGGTTAGTCGCTTTCGTATCTGGGCGTGGACCAGAGGCTGATATCCACGACGAAGCGCAGGGTTTCCTGTATCTGCTCCAAGGCGATGAAGTCGCCAGGGCCAGGTTGGCGGCAAAGAGTTCTGCTGAGTTTGCGTTGGCGATGATTCCTGCAGGCAGAGCAGGTGCGGTAGGTAAAGCAGTAGAGCTTGCGGCGGATGCGAAAGGGCCTGCTACGACTCTACTGTCCGGTGAAACAAAACTAGTAGGCAGCAGTGCGCCAGCGGCGAACGATGCCAGTTTCATGGGGCCGTTTGTTCCTCAACTTAGTCGGTATGAAGATAGAATCAAACTGACACCAATCAACGGAGGCTCGTGGTCAGGACTTAGAGGTGAGTCGAATTTTGTATTCGATAATCCAGAGTTAAAAACGATCTTGCCTGATGGCATTTCATACAAGAATGGCTATCCGGACTTTTCTCCAGTTGCAGTTCAAGAGATAAGACTTCCGGGTTTGATCACTACCAATAGGGATTCTAATTTTCGCGCAGCTAACAAAATGTTAGCGAGTCAACTGGGCATTAAAGAAGCTGATGTAGTCCGGTTTGTTAGAGAGCAGAAATATACGTGGCATGAGGTTGAAGATATGCGAACACTGCAGTTGGTGCCCTCGTTTATTCATACTGGCAAGGTTGGTCCGATGGGTTTTGGTGTAAAATATGGCCATCTCGGCGGAATCGCTGAGAGAAGTTTGCTGGAGGCGCTTAAGAAATGACTGGTATATCAGATAGAGATTTTGGCGAGCTGCATTTTGACGAAGCTTGGACAGGATTATGTGAGGTGTTTATTTTTGGACGTTTGTGTGAGGTTGAACTCATTGTCCAAACTTTTGATGGGGACTCTATCTCTGATATTCAGAGGCTTGCGTTTCGAGAGTTTGATTCAAATAAAGCTTCCATCTCTTTGGCTGTAGAAAAGGCGATCTTTAACTATTACCTATGTAGAATTGAGGAGTACCGAGAGGGCTTTGATGCTGATGAGGTTGATATCAAAGCCCCCAAAGTCCATGCAATTGATGGGATGCGGGATTTGGTTTCTCTGAGGTGTATTAAAGTGATGTCTCCCTTTGATGCAGGAGTGCGTCAAATTGGTTTCATTTTTGATGCGAATTTTGATCCCCAGCTTGGCTTGGGGGTTCTAGTTACTAATGGATCCGTGGAGACCGTCGATACGCAGGATATCTTGCTAGGTTGATTACGATTGGATGAAGGGGGCGGATTTATTTCGGTGTAGCGGTGATCGGTAAGCTATTAAATAAATCTGTCTCCGCTAATGAGTAACTCTGTATTGTCAGGGTTTTTCAATGGTGGAGCTGATTTCTATTTGAAGAAGAAGGCAGCGATGAAAAAAAATGAAACTTGGTGGGTCGCTATTTATCTTCCTTGTGCCTGCGCGTTCGATCTGTTGTTTATGTGTGTGTTGTTTCAGATTGCCGGATATCGGCTGCACAAAACTGGGACCTTGCCAGCCCGTTCAGGCGGCTGTTCAGCTATTTCATCGATATATCCGTGGTGTTTTTCTTGCTGTTTTTGAGCCGCAACCTGAACTACGCCTATGTGTATTTGCACTCGGTGACAGGCCCGATGTTTTTAAATGGCCTCCACTATGTGCTGTTATTTCTGGCCTTCGGGTACTACTTGTTTTGCGATGCCTTGCCCAATGGCCAGAGCCTGGGCAAGCGGGTGTGCCGCACGGCCGTGGTGGGTTACCCGTACCCCACGAACTGCACGTTGTTCCAGTCGTTCCTGCGCAATGTTCCGAAGATGGTGTTCAGTGTGCTGGACGGTCTTTTTGTACTGTTCGGCCTGCGTCGTCGCCTGGGCGATATGTTGGCCAGGACGATCGTCATCAATACCTGAGCAGGGCGGCCTGGACGGGCCGCCCGGTTTAACTCAGGACGGGTTGGCGTTCAGCCTGCGACTGATCACATCCAACAAATCGCAGCCGTCACGCAGCGGAATCGCCAGCAGATGGGCGAAGTCCTGCAGCACCACAGCGTCGCTGCTGAGTTGATCGCGGAAGGCCAGGTTTTCCAGCAATTGGGTGACGGCTTGGATGCGGTGCACGGCGGCGTCGTGGAGGACGTCGAGGGGCGCCTGGGTGTCGATGAGCAGGGCGGGGACGGTGCAGTCGTGGCCGGTCAGGGGCATGTAACGGTTCATAATTGGCACTCTGTTAAGTGGTTGAGGCCACCACTCAATCGTCGCCAAACGAATGGGTGGCAGCTGTACGCAGGTTGGCGAACCGGCAACAGAGTAAACCGGCAGACCCGTAGGTCTCCCGCGCACAGCCGCCATAAAAGGCACGGCTTTACGGGTGCAAAAACACCTGCATTAAAGCGGATTGCTTTTGCACTCTGTTGTCAGGTCGCCAAACCTGATCGCCATTTGGACGACGGCCGGACTATAAGCCCCTCACCCAAAATCGCGCAAGGCAGCAGAGTAGTGGCACAATGCCTCATGTAATGCCATCCACTGCCGACACACTGGCGATTCCCAGACGCATCAAAAATCTGAACCGGCTTTCGCCGGCGTTTTCGAAACCGCCCCACCGCTACCCACAAGGAAGAAATACATGATCAAGTTGTTCTGCAAAGCCGCTGTCGTCCTGTCCCTGGCCACGCTGTTTGGCTGTTCTTCGACACCGTCTGTGGAGAAGATGCAGGCTGACGTGGCGAGCTATTCGCTGCCCAAGGCTGCTGTGGCCGATAAGGGCCTGGTGTACGTCGTACGCCCTAGCAATGTTGGGATGCTGGTACGGTTCAACGTGTTCCTGGATGACAAGGAAGCTGACTCGGAGATGGGTTACAACCGCGGTAACCAGTACATCTACTTTTTCGTGACGCCTGGCAAGCACGTGATCAGTTCCAAGGCTGAAAACTGGGCGGACATGCCAATCGACGTCAAGGCGGGTGAAGTGGTTTACCTCAAGCAGGAAGTCGAAATGGGCTTCGCCGTGGCGCGCAACAGCCTCAAAGTACTGAGCGATCTGGAAGGCCGTTATCTGGTCAAGGATGCGTCCTTGGGCACCATTGCCAAAGAAAGCAAATGAGTTAACGCGTTGGTTGCCGGCCGGGCCCGAGGCTCTGCCAGCAGTCGCTGTTCAACTGCAAACATTGAAGGACTGATGTGAAAAACCTCCTCTTCATCCTCCTCACCACCCTCATTCTCGGCGGTTGCGTCAGCCAGCCCCTGACGCCCGAGCACCGTGCACAGGTCAAAACGGTCAAAGTGCTGCCCGTAAAATGGCAAAAAAACATGGTCTACATGGGCCGTGAACAAGCCTGGGGCGCGGCGCTGGGTGCCGGGCTGGGTGCAGGCGTCGGCATGGCCAGCGGCGCGTCCAGGCTGGGCACGGCGGCGTTGAGCGGCGCGGGGTTTGCCGCGGGCCTTAAGGTGGGGCAACTGGCCGAGATGTCGACGCCAGCGGCGATCCTCACGGTGATGGATGCCGAACATATCGACTTGGGCGTGTTGCTCAAGCAGGCCTTTGTCGACGCCTTGGTCAAAACCTCATCCCTCAAGGTCGTGGGTGACGATGAACCGGCCGATGCGCAGATTGAACTCACGGTAGGCGAGTGGGGCTTTCGCCTGACCCAGGGTTTCAGCAGCGTGGTGTATCCGACCCTCACTGTGGTGGCGCGCATGGACCGCGGCGACGAGATGCTCTGGCGCACAGCGGAGACGATCACGCCGTTCAATGGTCAGAATGTGTACGGCTACACGCCGCTCACCTACCGCACCGACCCCGAGGCATTGCGCCGCGCCCTTACGGGTATTACGCAGATTTCCAGTGGGTATCTGGTCAAAGAACTCAAATAAGCTCGCAAGTGCGTTAATGCTGAGGGCCTTTAGCGTCTCTGCGCTCAGGCCCCGCTGCTGACGCTTGGGTATGAGGTAGACCAGGCCGCAGTGACTGCATTCAGCAGATACCGCCTTTCTGCCGAGCCGCTATTGCAGGCCGGCCAGCATTCCTGGGCGGCCGAGTGGTCGCTCAAGCTCGGTTTGAATTAAAGTGCTGCCCGCAACCTTCCACATTGTTTCAGCAAAGGAACTGTTCAATGAAACTGCATCATCTGGTAATTCCCTTCGCCGCGCTTATCACCTCCCTCAGCACGTATGCGGCAACGCCCAAGCTGGACAACTTTTTCGCCTGCGACCAGAACTCCCTGGCGGTGGTAAGCCAGCCAGGGCTCAATGAACGTGTCGCCCATAAGCTGGAGAACGGCAAGATCACGCTCAGCGGTGGCACAAAATCCGATATGGGCCAGCGTTGGATGTTCGATACGCCACTGACGCTTGACGGTATGACCTTGACCGGCTTTTTCGCCGAAGACCAGGACCTGATGGGCTCTCGCATCATCAACTGGGGTTTCTACACCGAGCAGGCGCCCGACGCGCTTTACGCACAACTGAGCAAAGTACAGGGTACGGCGTTGGAGAAAGCCAACGGTATCTACGCGCGTGCGCAGATCTGGTCGCACAAGCAATCAGCCTGGGTGCCGGAAGGCGGCGATGACAATGCGGGCAAGCTGGTCACCGATACGGCCGAACGCATCCTAATGGTCGAGCCCGCACCCACTGACCTGGCCAAGACCAGCAAGGGCATGATCACCTGTTCGGTTCAGGGTGCGGTAAGCGCAGCGATGCTCAAGACCACTCGACCGGACCTGATCAAGTAATCCCGGCCTGCGCCGATTGCCGGCGCTCGGCCCTGAGGCCGGGCGCTTGGTGCTCACATTTTTGGTGCTATTCGGGCTGCGTCGTCGCCTGGACGATATGTTGGCCAGGACGATCGTGATCAATGCCTGAGCAGGCTGGCTGCGCAGCGGCCCCCTAGCTCTTTGTGTTTGAAAAACGGCTGGGACCGCTACGCGGTCCAACGGGAGCAAGCCCCATCGACCTGTACGGCCATCACTTCAGGGAATGTGCGCCAACGCACGCCAACCGACGAAACACCTTGAGAACCGCTCTCAACCCCGTAAAATGCCGCGATTGTTTAAAGCACGATACTTTTCAGGGATGAATTCACACATGCGCGCGTTCGCCGTGTTCCTCTGCCTCTGCCTACTGGCGGGCTGCGCCTCCAAGCCGGATTACTACATTTCCCCGGCACCGGTGACTATTCCCAAGACTGCCACTTACTGGCTCGACACCTTCAACGTTGAGGTGAAGGGCGAGAGTAAGCACTTCATGTCGGATGACAAAGTTCGCCAGGAGCTCGGCGTCGATCTGGTAAATCGCTTGCTCAAGGCCAAGCGTTACGCAACCAGTAAAGACAGCGCCGATTATTTGCTGGATGTCGACATCGTTTATGTGCGCCATATCATCGACTCCAATGGTGGGTTTTCGAACCTGTTGATTGACGACGGCACCATCCTGCAAAGCATCGACTTTGGCTACAAGGTCAAGGTCAAGAAAGCCGGTGCCGAGGTGCTGCACTTCGCCCAGAACCGCCCCAGCCTTGAGCCCAGCAACTGGCGAGGCCAGCCGCAACAATGGAGGACCCTTGGCGGCGTTATAACCAACACCGGTAACGCCAGTGTCGAGCGGTATTTCACTAGCGGGCTAAGCGACTACATCGTCGACGACTTGCGCGATATGCCGTCTCGCTAGCGTCAGCGGCTATACCCGATTCCCCCCATTTAGGAGCACTTCTTGAAAACACTGTCCAAAATCCTGCTGTCCGGCCTCACCGCCGCAGCACTGCTGACCGTGACCGGTTGCGCCACGGAGAGCAACCGCGCCATGCCGGTGGAGCAAGTCGCCAGCGCCAGCGTCGCCTACTCCGGCGTGCGCGTGCCAATCGCCGTGGGCAAGTTCGACAACCGCTCCAGCTACATGCGCGGCATCTTCTCCGACGGCGTTGACCGCCTCGGCGGCCAGGCCAAGACCATCCTCATCACCCACCTGCAGCAGACCCACCGCTTCAGCGTGCTGGACCGCGACAACATGGGCGAAATCTCCCAGGAAGCCGCGATCAAAGGCACCGCGCAGAAGCTCAAGGGAGCCGACTACGTGGTGACTGGCGACGTGACCGAATTCGGCCGTAAAGAAACCGGCGACCGCCAGTTGTTCGGCATTCTCGGCCGTGGCAAGACCCAAGTGGCCTACGCCAAAGTCGCGTTGAACATCGTCAACATCAGCACCTCCGAAGTGGTGTATTCCACCCAGGGCGCCGGTGAGTACGCGCTGTCCAACCGTGAAGTGGTCGGCTTCGGCGGCACCGCCAGCTACGACTCCACCCTCAATGGCAAGGTCCTCGACCTGGCCATGCGCGAAGCGATCAACCGCCTGGTCGACGGCATCAACGCCGGCGCCTGGAACCCGCGCAACTGATCAGCAACCTCTCAAGGAGCAGTACAAGGATGAGCAAGGCAGTGAAGTTAGCGCTGACGCTGACAGCAATCGCGCTGGTTACCGGGTGCCAGACGGCGCCCCAGCCCCTGTATCAATGGGAAAGCTACCAGCCACAGGTTTACGAGTACTTCAAAGGCGAGCCCAAGGAAGCGCAGGTCGAGGCACTGGAGCGCGATCTGCAGAAGATCAACGCCAGTGGCCGCAAGGCGCCGCCGGGTTACCACGCCCACCTGGGCATGCTGTACCTGAGCATGGGTAAGGATGACCAAATGGTGCAGGAATTTCGCACCGAGAAAGCACTGTTCCCCGAGTCCGCGTCGTACATGGACTTTCTGCTGAAAAACGCCAAGACCGGAGTGGCCGCCAAATGAGCCTGTTGAAACTCACCGGCGCCCTGCTGGCCCTGGCCTTGCTCGGCGGTTGCGCAGCCCCCAAGACCATTGATTACACGGCGTACAAACAGGCACGACCGAAGTCGATCCTGGTGCTGCCACCGATCAACGAATCTCCGGAAGTGCAGGCCTCCTACAGCCTGGTCTCGCAGGTCACTTACCCGCTGGCCGAAGCCGGCTACTACGTGTTGCCGATCGCCCTGGTGGACGAAACCTTCCGCCAGAACGGCCTGACCACTGCCAACGATATCCAGGGCGTGCCGCCGGCCAAGCTGCATGACATCTTTGGTGCGGATGCGGCGCTGTACATCACCGTCAGCGAGTACGGCACCAAGTACATGCTGATCGCCAGCGACACCGCTGTGACCGCTTCGGCCAAACTGGTGGACCTGCGCACCGGCACCACCCTGTGGACCGGCTCGGCGCGGGCTTCCAGCGAAGAGGGCAACAACAACGGCGGCGGCCTGGTCGGCATGCTGATCACCGCAGCGGTCAAGCAGGTGATCAACAGCTCCACCGACGCCGCGCACCCGATTGCCGGGATCACCAGCGCACGCCTGCTGTCACCGGGGCAACGCGCGGGGATTTTGTACGGGCCGCGTAACCCCAAGTACGGCACCGACTGAGCCTAAAAAAAACCTTTGCTGGCCGTCCTCCGGTCGGCAAAGGCTTGGCCTTAGGGGTTCACCAGGATGTCCTTGGGCTTGATCAGGTGCGTGCTTTTAACCAGGAAGTCCGTGCTGCCGTTGCCGCTCAGGTCGACGGCGACGAAGTAGCGACGGCTGTTCGGGTTGTAACTCACGAGGGTCTCGCCAATGCGCCCGGTGAATTGCGTCACGAGGGTCAGGCGCGTGTTGGCTTCTTTTTCGATTGCGCGCAGATCAAGCTTGTCGGTGCCGCTGGCGAAGTCCGTGAGCAGGCGCGCATTGGCAAGCGTTGACTCACTCGCCCTGTTGAAGACCACGGGCGGCCTGGCTGTGACGGCGCCCGCCTGTGGCGGTGTGGGCGCCAGGGTAGGCGCGGGGAGGATGTCCTGGGGTTTGACCTGCCCATGGGTCTTGATCAGCAGATCGGGTTTTCCATCGCCGGTCAGGTCGATGGACACCGTGCCCGTGGCGCTTTTTTCATCATAGGTCAGGCGCATTTCGCCGGCTTTGCCACTCCAGTTGTTGACGACAAACAGTGCAGACAGCCCGGCGTTTCTCAGCGCGCCCGACACGTCTATTTTGTCGAGCCCGCTGGTGAAGTCCATGATTTCATCCGGCGCTTCAAGCGTGGAGTCGCTGGCATGGTGATAGACGAACGTGTCGGCACCCCCACCCCCGCGCAACCGATCACCGCCTCGCCCACCGGTGAGCCGGTTGTTGGCATCGTTACCGATGAGTGCGTCGTGGCCCGCGCCGCCAATGGCATTTTCGATGCTGCAACCGCGGGCAATCGAGACATTCCCCAGCAAGCCGCCCACGTCGGAAAATGAGCCGGCCTTGAGGTTGATGACCTGGTTGTTGCTGTAGCCCGAAACGTCCAGGGTGTCATTGCCGCCGCCGTCCCAAATGCAGAAGGCGGCGGCTTCACGCGGGTGCGCGAGGGAGTAGTAATCCCTGCCGCTGTTGGAATTGAAGCCGTAGGTGGTGTTGCCCCGACGGGTTTGGTGATTGGCGCCGTACAGTTGTTGAACGGCGCTGATGTCATCCATCATCGGTGCTTTTGGCCGTCCCTCCAGCCGTTTGCCGCTGTCCCGTGCGTCGAAATAACTCATGACGGTATGGGCTTTGGAGTCCTGTGCGTAAACCCGTTGCCCCTCGGACGCTGTTCTGTCGTAACGGCCTGGATGGGTCAGGCCCAGGGTGTGGCCGATTTCGTGGGCGATGGTCGGGCGGGTCACGTAGTTGGGGTTGTAACGGGTGTCGCCGCTGATGGCGTGCGGGCCGGGATAGAAGCCTGTGGCGGTGGTTTCGTTGTTGGAGATCTGGAAGGACAGTTTTCCCTCCTTGTGGCTGCCGTTCTCGGTGAAGGCCAGGTTGGCGACATCGCCCCAGGACTGGATGGCGCGCCGGGCCTCGTGTTTTTGAGCGTCGTTGAAGGCTCCGGGCCCCTGCTTGAACGTGTAGGCAATTTCCGTCGTGCCGTTTCGGTTCCAGTCCTGCCACTGGCCGGCGCCCTGTGTCAGTTGCTCGATGGCTCGCTGCTTGTCGAAGGATTGCTTGTTGATCCTGGCGATATGAGGGTCGTTCGCGCGCAGCGTCGCATCGTAGTTGCCGTTCGCGTCGTTGCGAGTGTCCGTCGGTGGCGGGTCCGAGCGGCGGTTTTGATGCACGTACTGGTGCTGAACCTGGCGTACGTAACGGTGCGGCATGAACGGCTGTAGAAATGGCCGGAAAATCGCCCTCAGGAAGGACTGGCGGGAGGGGCGTCGGGCCGGTTGAGGGCTTTGCGTATAGAGTTGAAAAGGCGTTGTGAACTGTATTCTCACGGTAGTCGTTTCCGCTGTGTTGTATGCACCTTTCCTTACGTCATCAAGCGCGCAAACTCCGTTTTGCCGAGTGCAAAACTGCCAGTGCGCGGGCGAGTGTTCAAAGGTCGATATGTGTCCGCATAAGATTGTTTTGGCCGGGTTGCGGGCGCTTGAAATGGGCGTTTATTGTTTTGCGTGCGGTGTCAGTTGAGCGCTCAAGCCCGCCGATGCTGGGGCGGCATCGATCCGCTGGGGGATGCGGCGCAACCTGCCAGGATTTATCCGGGTTGACCGGTCATTAACCCGAATGCGAGAAGCCTTACGTCTGACCTTGCGAGTGGATCATTCACGCACGAGGTTAACCCATGTCCCGTCCTCTTCTGCACCGACGTCCCGCAGCTTGCGGCTTCGCCATGACCTTCCTGATCACGCTGGCAGGCTGTGGAGGGTCGTCTTCCCATGAGGTGGCCGAACCGGCCGAGCCCGCGCCGGTCGCTGAGCGACAGAACGCCACGGTACAGGGCGCGTTGGTCAAGCGCATGGCAATGCCGGCACCGATGCGCATGCAGGAGTCGCTGGCCATGGACTACCGCAGCGTACCTCGCGAGCAATACGCCAACCTGCCGGACAACCCGGTGCATCGGGTTGCCGAAACGCCGGTTTCCACCTTCAGCATTGATGTCGACACCGGCAGTTACGCCAACGTAAGACGTTTCCTCAACCAGGGCAGCCTGCCACCCGAAGGCGCTGTGCGATTGGAGGAAATGCTCAACTACTTCCCCTACGACTACGCACTGCCCACCGACGGCTCGCCATTTGGCGTAACCACCGAAGTCGCGGCCACACCGTGGAACCCGCGCACGCAACTGCTGCGCATCGGCATCAAGGCGTCCGACCGTGCGGTGAAGCAGCTGGCGCCGGCCAACCTGGTGTTTCTGGTGGACGTGTCCGGCTCCATGGATCGCCGCGAAGGCTTGCCGCTGGTGCAGAGCACCTTGAAGCTGCTGGTGGATCAGTTGCGCGAGCAGGACCGTGTTTCATTGGTGGTGTACGCCGGTGAATCCCGTGTGGTGCTCCCGCCCACCTCAGGCCGCGACAAGGCCAGGATCCGCAACGCCATCGACCAACTCACCGCAGGCGGCTCAACGGCAGGTGCCTCCGGCATTCAACTGGCCTACCAGATGGCCCGCGAAGGCTTTATCGACAAGGGCATCAACCGCATCCTGCTGGCCACCGACGGCGACTTCAATGTGGGCATCAGCGACTTCGACAGCCTCAAGCAAATGGCCGTCGAACAACGCAAAAGCGGCGTATCGCTGACCACCCTCGGGTTTGGTGTGGATAACTACAACGAGCACCTCATGGAACAACTGGCCGATGCTGGCGATGGTAACTACGCCTACATCGACACCCTGCGCGAGGCACGCAAGGTGCTGGTGGATCAGCTCAGCTCCACCCTGGCCGTGGTGGCGCGGGACGTGAAATTGCAGGTGGAATTCAACCCCGAGCAGGTCAGCGAATACCGGCTGCTGGGCTATGAAAACCGTGCGTTGAAGCGTGAGGATTTCAACAACGACAAGGTCGATGCCGGCGACATCGGTGCGGGTCATACGGTGACAGCGCTGTACGAAATTGTGCCAAGGGGCGAGAAGGGCTGGCTGGAGCCGTTGCGCTACGCGTCAGTGCCTGCGGCTAAAAACAAATCCGATGAACTGGCGATGGTCCGCGTGCGCTATAAGCCTGCGGCGGGCGGTGATAGCCGCTTGATCGAGCGGCCCGTGGGCAAGGTGTCTACCCAAGCCAGCGATGACCTGCGGTTCGCGGCCGCCGTGGCCGCCTTCGCCCAACAGCTCAAGGGCGATGGCCGCTACACTGGCAACATGAGCTTGAACGACACGGCGGCACTTGCCCGTTCGGCCCGAGGCGATGACCCGTTCGGTTTGCGCAATGAGTTTGTGCAACTGGTGGAGTTGGCTCAAGGCCTGAAACACTGATGTTGAACGGATTTAACTTCACCAAGGAGTCAGCCCCTGACATGGCCGTACCCGATGATCCACCCAGCGATGAATCCCTGCTGGCCCGCTACCGCACCGGCGATGCCGCCGCGTTCGAAGTGTTGTACGCACGGCATCGTCAGGGCCTGTACCGTTTTCTCGTGTCCTTGAGCAACAAGGCCGAACTGGCCGAGGAAATCTACCAGGAAACCTGGCTCAGCCTGATCCGCAGCGGCACCCAGCCACAAGGCCGGGCGAGTTTTCGTACCTGGCTGTTCCAGATTGCCCGCAACCGCCTGATCGACCATTGGCGCAAGCACGGCATCCACACGCCCTTGCACGACAGCTACGATGAGCAACTGCACGCCAGGGTCGACGACAGCGCCGGCCCCGAGCAGCAACTGAGCCTGAGCCGCGATCAGGCCCGGCTCGACGCGGCGCTGCAAGACTTGCCCGAAGACCAGCGCGAAGTTTTCCTGCTGCGCCTGCACGGCGACCTCGAGGTGCCGCACATCGCTGCCCTCATCGGCGCCCCGCTGGAAACCGTCAAAAGCCGCCTGCGTTACGCCCAGCAGAAACTGCGCCGCCTGCTGGCCGAGGAGATACTCGTATGACCGACGCTCGACCTACTCCAGACAACGACGACCTGCTGCTTCAGCATTTTCGTCAACACAGCACCGGCGAGCCGCCCGCGTCCCTCGACGCCTTCATCCTCAACGCCGCCCGCCGTGAAGCCCCGGCGCCGCAACCGAACCTGTGGCAACGCTGGCTGCACGCCTGCCAGCGCCCGCGCTGGCAAATGGCATTCGCCACCGTGGCCGGTGTGGCGCTGATGATCGGTGTGGTGATGCGCTCCCCGGTGCCGCAACCCGAAATCTCCACCGCGACCTTCTCCGCCTTGCGCGAAGAAGCCGCCCGACCCGCTCCCCAGGCGTTTTCCGCACCGGCACCCGCGCCGATGGCCAGAATGGCTGCCGCACCCAAGGCGCCGCAGACGGAAAGCGCGCCGGTGCAGGCTGAAATCGCCGGGGCCTTGGCGGACGAGTCGAGCGCCAAACTCAGCAAACGCGCGCCACTGGCATTGCCCTCGCTGGAGGCGGAATTGCAGGCGATTGTGCGGCTGCGCGAAGCAGGTCAAAGCAAGGCCGCGGATGAAAAACTGCTTGCGCTGCACGCGCGCTACCCCGACGAAGACCTGCCGGCGCGGTTGGAGGCGTTGCGTAAGCGGTGAGCCGCAAAAAAGCCCCAGGCGTGTGCGCCTGGGGCTTTTTACCCCCTGCCGCAGGCTTGCCCCCCCGTGGCCATTTTATAAACCGTTGCGTTCAACGCCGTGCATCCAGCGCCATACGCACGGCCAGACCGGCCAGCACCGTGCCCATCAGCCAACGCTGCACCAACTGCCATACGGGCTTGGCCGCCAGGAACGTGGCGATGGAACCCGCCATGATCGCGATCACCGCGTTGACGCTCACGCTGATCATGATCTGGGTAAACCCCAGCACCACCGATTGCATCAGCACACTGCCGTGTCCGGTGGGGGTGATGAACTGCGGCAGCAACGACAGATACATCACCGCGACTTTCGGATTCAACAGGTTGGTCACAAAGCCCATCATGAACAACTTGCGGGGGGCGTCTTTGGGCAAATCGCGCACGTGGAACGCAGAGCGCCCACCCGGTTTGACCGCTTGCCAGGCCAGGTACAGCAGGTACAGCGCGCCGCCGAGCCTGAGCGCGTCATATGCGTAAGGCACCGCCATCAACAGAGCGGTGATACCCAGCGCGGCACACAGCATGTACACCACAAAACCCAGTGCCACGCCGCCCAGTGAAATCAACCCGGCCAGCGGCCCCTGGCAGATCGAGCGTGAAATCAGGTAGATCATGTTCGGGCCGGGCGTGAGCACCATTCCCAGTGAAATCAGACCATACGCCAGCAGGCTCGACAGTTCGGGCACGGGTTAACTCCTTGTAGGTGCTTTGTTGCGCGGGTTGGATGTGTCTGATGGTAGGGCGGCCGCGGGGGCGAGCGTTAGATACAGATGGGCCGACAAAACGTCATACAGGTGCGCGCTGGCACTGAGACGCAGCGTCTCACGGTCTCGTCGCGGGCGCGTGCGACCTGACTTGGCGCGTCTCATTCGACCGCGATGTGGGCCAGCCTGCGCGTGGCATCGGAGCGCTCTAAAAAAGGCGTGTCCAGGCCGTTTGGCCCAGCTGGCACCGGCCTTGCTCTGGCTCTGGCAACCCACCCGGCGCGCCAGTGCCAACCGCCTCAAGGAGACGTCGCTATGACCCTACCGATTACTTCGCAACGCAGCATGCGTGCCGCTGTCTGGCACGGCCGTAACGATATCCGCGTTGAAGACGTACCGCTGCCCGTTTCGCCACCGGCAGGTTGGGTGCAGATTCGCGTGCAATGGTGCGGCATCTGCGGGTCTGACCTGCATGAGTACGTGGCCGGGCCGGTGTTCATCCCGGTTGACGCCCCGCACCCGCTGACCGGCATCAAGGGCCAGTGCATCCTGGGTCATGAGTTTTGTGGCGAGATCGTCGAACTCGGCGCCGGTGTGCAGGGCTTCAATGTTGGCGACCCGGTGGCGGCCGACGCCTGCCAGCACTGCGGCACGTGCTACTACTGCACCCACGGTCTGTACAACATCTGCGAAAACCTGGCCTTCACCGGCCTGATGAACAATGGCGCCTTCGCCGAACTGGTCAACGTGCCCGCCAACCTGCTGTACGCCTTGCCGGCAAACTTTCCGGCCGAAGCCGGAGCCCTCATCGAGCCGCTGGCAGTGGGCATGCACGCCGTGAAAAAAGCCGGAAGCCTGCTCGGGCAAAACGTGGTGGTGGTTGGCGCAGGCACCATCGGCCTATGCACCATCATGTGCGCCAAAGCGGCGGGCGCAGCGCAGGTGATCGCCCTGGAAATGTCCAGCGCGCGCAAAGCCAAAGCCCTCGAAGTGGGCGCCACCCACGTGCTCGATCCCAACCAATGCGACGCCTTGGCCGAAGTCCGCCGCCTCACGGCCGGGCTCGGCGCGGACGTCAGTTTTGAATGCATCGGCAACAAACACACCGCCAAGTTTGCCATCGACCTCATCCGCAAGGCCGGCAAATGCGTCCTCGTGGGCATCTTCGAAGAACCCAGTGAATTCAACTTTTTCGAACTGGTCTCCACCGAAAAACAAGTACTCGGCGCATTGGCCTATAACGGCGAATTCGCGGACGTCATCGCATTCATCGCGGATGGACGGCTGGACATCACACCGCTGGTGACCGGGCGCATTCAGTTGGAGCAGATTGTGGGGGAAGGGTTTGACGAGTTGGTTCGAAATAAGGAACACAACGTGAAGATTATTGTGTCGCCGGCGCGGGGCTGAGTAGGAGGGGGGATTGGGCGGTTTTTGCTCTGGGCCTCACAAAAAATCCATAGGCCGAAAGGCCTATGGATTTTTCGTTTGTATGGGACGATTGGTGTCTCTCGTGAAGGGCTGGAACCGGCCAGTTATCGAAGCTGCCTGTCATACTGACCGCTTGTTGTTGACCGAGATAGGTCTTGAGGTAAAACCGCCACCCCCGAAAAATCAGCTTGCATAGCGAGAAGGAGCTTCGATGCAACGGGTGATGATTGTTGGTCAACCTGGGTCAGGCAAAAGCACTTTGGCGCGTGAGCTTGGTCTTCGCTCAGGTTTGCCGGTCGTTCATATCGACACTATTCACTGGCAGCCAGGGTGGATCGAGCGAAGTGCGGACGAGAAGACACAGCTTTGTCTCGATGTAGAGGCCCGAGATTGTTGGATATTCGAAGGCGGCCATTCAGCCACTTGGGACAACCGGCTGGCCCGTGCAGATCTTTTGATATGGATTGATCGTTCGGCGACGCTTCGATTCTTGCGCGTACTGCGCAGAACCCTGTTCCAACGCGGTCAGTCTCGGCCTGAGTTGCCTGAGAACTGCCCCGAACTGCTGATGAACCTGCCGGAGTTTTTTAGATTCATGTGGCGGACGAAAAAATCAGCGCGAGAAAAGATGCAGCAACTTGTTGCAACAGCGCCACCAGCTTGCCGCGTGGTTTGTCTGCGCTCTAATCGGGATACCGGCACTTTTCTCGCGAGCATTGGAAATTCGACCATCCAGACTCCGCGAGATTGATCGACGGTTACCTGATTCAATGCGGGACTGCCGTTTACGTGTGGCTGCTATTGGCCGAGGCTGTGTAAAAACGTTTTTGAGCACATCAGGTGCTCAAAACCGGACTGGAAATCGCGTTTCTACGCGAAATCCAAATCTGCAGACGTGCCGATAAATTTCAGATTTAACGTAGACGCGGACACTTCAATTTTGGCGAAGCGTTTTTTAACACTCTTGGCTGATTTCTGCCTGTCGCGAAGGGCCGCAACCGGCCAGAAGCGGTCAGTCGGCGGATGAAATTTGGCTTGTACCAACCCACGATGTTGTATGTAATTCCACACCAATTCAGTGCATAAAGTGGTTCGCAGGAATGGACACCCGCTCCCTCACATTTCAACGGTTGTATCGTCCGGGAAGCGATTCAAATGGCTGCACCGTGGCCGAACGACTCTCCATCGATTTTCAGATAAACGAACGTTCGTTGCTCAATGCTCTCGTTATGGCAGCGGGTGATCATTCCGATTTCATGGGCTGTTTCGTCAAGGGCTTTCCGGAGCAAAACAAACAATCTAATTCTCGTCTGCTATTACGCGAGCCAGCTCAAACAGAAAGCGGTCGGATACTCCTTTATATCTGTCCCGAGTGCGGTGATATCGGGTGTGGCGCCTACGCAATATCTGTTCGCCAAAACGATGACTGTTTCACGTGGGATTCCTTTGCTTACGAGAACGGCTATATTGCAAAATATCTCTAGTGTGCAGTCTCATTGTTAAATCGCTTTAATTTTCATAAATTTTTTATGTGGACTAGATAGATTTGACCACAAATCAGTTATGTTTATTTTGAGACAGCATACTAGAGAAAGCGCCCCCGAATCCGCTTCAAGCTGTAGTGTCTAAGGTGTATTAGAGCTCGACGAAATTGAGACGGTGCGATTTCTGCGAGTCACGGGTCGCTGACGAGGCGCGCGTACCAAAGGCTTGGATGTATAAGGAACACGGTCTAACAATAATTGCAGTGCGTCTTTGACCTGACGCCGGGCTAGTCTGACGTTGACGTCCATTGCATTAGTCCAAAAATACGTGCCCGAGGCCAGGCTGCCAAGCACCGACACATTGGGCCAAGTCTTACCGGCAGAACCAACCAGCTCCCCTGTGTCGAAGTCCAACTCAAAACCACCGAATTCGTTAGGTTCTGCAAGTCTGCGACGGAGCAAATTCACGACGAGAGGCACCTCCGACTTTTCCACCTGGACGGAGTAGCCGGTTGCGTTAATTACATATTCGCTTTCGATCACTGTCCGAAAGGCATTTCGGCGATCATCAATACGTGTCTCGAAGACTTTTGCGGCTTCATTGTAAGTAACTTGACTCACGCCTCCGAGTACTAGTATGCGATCGGCTTTTAGCAAGGCGTGTAACTTATGCGCATTTTTGACAGGCACAGAGACTCGGTAAGAAGACCAGAGGCTGCCGAACGTTTTCTGGAATACGTGTTTGTCATCGCGTGATAGGCGATGCCAGACATAATCAATAATAGAGTTTGTTGAATAAATTACCGACTGCCAAAGTCGTTCGGCGTTGTCTGCCTGCACAATTTCGGAATTAATGTACTCCAACACCCCTGCATTTGAGTTCATAATGTGCTTCAGATCTATTGAGGCGCCTGTAACCTCTTCGATTTCACGCCGTAACATCGTAAAAACGTCATGTAGCTTAAGCAGACCACCATTTGCACGACAAAAGTCATCGATGTGTACTCTGGTCAAGTGGGTAAGTGTATGGGGGCGATTGAAGGTCCCGCGTACACTGGGCAGACGGCCATTGCGCGAGGCCATTACAATTTTCCCCTGGTGCCCGGCTTCAACTAGTGAAAGTACGGTGTCAATGGCTGATAGCCCAGTTCCTAACACACATACCGAAGCTGTAGCCGGTATATTACGTACCATGTCACGGGTTGGATAAGGGTTACGGACAAAGCCAGCAATGTCATTGAGTTGAGTAAAGCTGGTGGATGGCAGATTTCCCATGCTGAGGACAACCCGATCGGCTACATATGCCACACCACTCTCGGTATCGATGCACGGGCGTCTGTCAGATAGTGATATCAAATCCGTGACCGTTGATATAACTGGCGTAACTTTAATTCCATTGGCACGTGCTAGGGCCATGGCCTGTTCATATTGATGTGCGAGGTATCTACCGAATAGGCTGCGTGGTAAAAACGCGTGATCGTCGATGATTGTTTCTGGAAAATCGATTGCTTGGTCAACGCCATGTTCATCCAGCCAGCGAATGAAATGACGCTTGTCATCTGCCACCGCAGACATGGCGTCGGCTCGAGTGTTAAGCAGATTGCACTCAAAGTCGGCTTGATACGCATAGCCAGGCCCAGACGTTTTCTGCGACTCAAAGATCAGCACTTCTAAGTTGCGACTAAGGCCCTGACTAACGGCTTCGTTAATTAATTGTGTGAAGTATGCGACGCCGACAGATCCGCCGCCAACGATGGCAATGGTTATTTTTTTCTGTGTGTTTTCCACAACGTGTACTCCCTAGGGGCAGGTCAAATTATTAGATGATTAATCAGGCACGAAAACGCCAGTGTTTATCAGTGACAGAGAGGGGCTGATGGAGAAAAATCGACGCAGGCATTAAGTCCACGTGGTCAGCGACGATTATATCTGCCGTGCTGCGAGCCAAAATATCGCGCTCGATATCTACGCCTGGCGCAATTTCTTTAAGTACCAGACGCCCATTTTTCAAAGCGAGAACAGCTCGCTCGGTGATGAATAGAACTGGGCAGTTGCGCGATTCAGCATGGGCGGCATTGAAGCTCATATGCTCAACAGCTTCGATAAATTTAGCGATGTCTCCTTCACGCTTTATCGTTAACTGTCCTGACTCAAACCCCAGTTCGAGCCCACCGGCAGTGAACGTTCCGCAAAACACCACTCGCTTGGCGCTTTGCGAAATGTTGATAAAACCGCCAACACCATTGAGCCTGCCCCCGAAGCGACTGATGTTGACATTGCCGCTACCGTCGGCTTGGCCAAAACCCAGGAATGCTAGATCGATTCCACCGCCATCGTAAAAATCAAACTGGCTGGCTTGATCGAGGATCGCCTGAGGGTTGCTCGATGCGCCAAACGACAGGCCATGGGCAGGCGTCCCGCCGATAACCCCTGATTCGACGGTGAGCACATGGGCGGCGCAACGCTCTTCGCTCGCAACTCTTGCAATGAACTCGGGTGTTCCAATGCCCAAATTAACAATTGGTGCGTTGTAGCGAGCTATTTCATACAGTGCTCGACGCGCCACAATTTTTTTCGCAGACAGCGGTAGAGGCGTTACTGCTGTATCCGAACGCGAGCGTCCGGTGTACGTGTTGTTGCGCACCTCGCCGTAGGTTTGCCAGTGTGTTTCCGGTGTGGCCAAGACGAGATAATCAACGAAGATGCCGGGAATACGGATCATCTGGGGGTCAAGCGAGTTACGGTCGACCAGTTCCAGAACCTGGACGATGACGATCCCGCCGGAATTATGAACCGCCTGTGCTTGGGCGAGGCTGTCCTGAAAGTTGGCTTCATCTTCCATGCTGATATTGCCGTCGACATCGGCTCTGCTCCCGCGCAGAAATGCCACATTGATGGGCATGGCCGGATAAAACAGCTCTTCGCGGCCGCCGATGTTTACCACCGAGATCAGCTCTTCAGTTGTAGCCGGGCCAACTCTGCCGCCTTCCTGCCTAGGGTCGATAAACGTGTGCAAGCCAATTTCTGATAAAACGCCACTTTTTCCCCCAGCGATAGAGCGAAACAGATGGCTTATTACGCCTTGTGGCCAGTTGTGTGCTTCGATTTCTCCACGCAAGGCCATCTGACCTATAGACGGCGCGAGCGCCCAGTAGCCTCCCACCACTTTTTTCAGTAAACCTTTTATTGCTAGTCGGTTGAGGCCGCGGCTGGCTTTGTCACCTTGGCCCGCAGCAAAAACCAATGTCAGGTCGGTTGGCTGTGCAGTGGCAATAAAGCGTGCGGCAAGTGCTTCGGTGAGCAGATCAGGATGACCACAGCTGCCGAATCCCCCAGTGGTGATTGTGCAATTACTGGGTACCAAGGCGGCCGCTTGGCTGGCAGTGATGACGCGTTTGGGCTCCATCACATAATCATTGCCGAACGAGGCAGCTGCGACCGATGCCCCTCGGGTGGCATGGACGTTATAGGCACTATTCAGGCCGTCCATTACTGCTGCGCCAGCTGCTGCGAAATGACTTGCACTGGCTTTTCCCACACCACCAGGAAAGTGCAGCCTTCATCACTCCATAATGCATGTTCGCTATTAGGTGGGCATACCTCAAGCGTTCCGGCAGGGTGTGCACCCGCGTCGTTGTGGAGTACACCGTCAAGCACGAAAATCAGTTCGTAGCCAGGATGGATGTGACGTTGGGTACGGGCACCCGCTTGATAGCGCACCAAGGCCGCTGATGGACCGTCCACTTCCGGCCCCTGATACAGATGCACGATATCGGTCTTGGTTCGGCCGTTTGCTGTATACGGCACCCAAGGTAAGGCTTCTTTACTACGTACTGCGTTGAGTACATCTTTAAGAATTTGTCCGGTATGCATGATATTTCCTTGATTGCTGAAAAAGATTGGAACTTCATTGGTGGGAGAGGACATCACTTCTTGGCATGGGTGCACGCATATACAGCCAATGCGGTAATCGCGAATCCGACTGCGTTAATTGCACTGAAAGATTCACCTAGGAAAGCAAACCCCATTAACGCTGTAACGGCTGGAATTAAGTGGAACAGTCCAGCAACTTTACTTGCTTCGCCTTTGCGCATTAGGACGTAGAGGATACTGATGGCGCCAATAGAGTTGACCAGTGACAACCACCCTGAAGCAAAGATCATGGTTGGCGTCCACTGAACGGCCATATTTTCAAAATGCTCGGCAAAAAAGAACATTACAAAAGATGCAGTGGCTAGTTGGATAAACCCGCCAGTGCGCAAATCCATACTAGAGCAGTACTTTTTCTGATATAGGCTGCCTGTTGTGATGCCGATCAGCGCTAGAACCACACATAGGTAACCGGTCAGGCTGGCCGTTGCGCTGGCGCCAAGCTGTTCATAGACAACCAGTGCGACACCGAACAAACCACCAATCAGGCCGAGCCACTCAATACGGCTGACCTTTTCATTGAGGAAACGAGTGGCACCCAGTGCTGTAAATACCGGCATTGTGCCGACGATCAGTGCAGCAACAGCAGCTGATACGCCCAGGTCCAAGCCCATATATAGGCCAGCAAACTGGAGCGCCTGAATTAGAAGACCAACAACGACTATGTGACCGAATTGAGCACGCGTTTTTGGCCATGGCGCTTTAGTCAATAGCGCCACTGCCAGCAGAACCAAAGCCGCGCTGGCAAAACGAATGAAAATCAGGGTGTAGGGACCGACAAAGGGGAGTGCAACTTTGCCAACGACATAACCTGAACTCCACATGACAATGAAGAGCAGGGGTAGTAGAGTGGCCGGCAAGACTATGTTAAAACTTCTGGTTAGGGTTTTCATGAATTCTCCTGGGCTAAAGCGATAGAGAGTTCAAAGTATTTAACTCAGCCGTTTAGCACAATACGCTGAAAAAGAACAAGGCTGTATCCTCTGGAGAAACAATGGAAAATTTTTCGGATAATATTTCGGATGTTTTTGTTTTTGTTAAAGTTGTTGAGCTCAAAAGCTTCTCTAAAGCTGCACGTTTCTTCGGATCGACCAAGTCAACCGTGAGCAAACAAATGCGCCGGCTCGAGGAAACCCTGGGAGCCAAATTATTGAACCGTACCACTCGTAGCCTCGCTCTCACGGAAACAGGAGAGCTTGTCTATCAGCATGGTCTCCGGATTACCGACGAAACAAATTCGTTACTCAGTTCCGTCGAAAGCTTGCAGTCAGCCCCCCGGGGGCATCTGCGGGTGACGACGTCGGTTGCCTTTGGCAATCTCCACTTGAGCAACTTGATCGGGCAATTTCTGAACGCTTACCCTGACATCAGCGTTACGCTTTCCTTGAGCGACCGCTATGTCGACATTGTCGAAGAGGGGTTCGACATCGCGATACGACTGACCAGCACTCCCGTTGACAGCTTTGTAGCCCGACGTTTGGCTGGGCTCGATTACGTGCTATGCGCGACACCCAGTTATTTAAGCAGTCACCCACCAATTACCACGCTGGGTGATTTGGCAGCGCATAATTGCTTGATCAACGGTTTGGCTCGGAATGTAACTTGGCGGTTTTTACGCGACGGCGAGAAGACCGAAGTGCACGTAGCAGGTCGCTTCTGCGTGAACAGCAGTGAGTCCGTGAGGCAGGCAGCTCTGGCAGGTGTCGGCATAGGCTTGCTACCAACGTTCTCTATTGCCGAGGATCTGCGCACGGGCAGTCTCAGCGTCATTTTGCCCAAGTACATTGTAGAGGGGACTTTCGGCAACAGCATTCATGCGATTTTTTTACCGAGCAAATTTGCCGTTCCAAAGCTGCGCGTTTTTGTAGATTTTCTGATTGATAAACTCAAAGACGGTGGTGAATGGGGGCAAGGTTCCGACAGGGCTGAATGACTTCGATCACCATAACTGCCTGCCGTTACGCGGACGCTTTGATGACCTAGCCGATTAGTCTTCGTCTTGAAGGGCAGCTATATACCTATCTATCGGAAAAGCGGCAGGATGGCTGCACGTGTCGGTGCGAAAGAGCATACAGATAGAGAGCCAGCGAGCGAGGCAGATTCAGGTGACTTCGATATTGGCATTTCAATACGTATACTCGAGAGCCCCAGCTATTAGCCGTTCTATACCGGTCGCGACTGACCGCTTTTGGCCGGAAGCGGACGTTTAGAACAGAGAAATAAATCTGTTCTCTTTTCCCAATGGACATCATTGCGGGGTACACAAGGCTATCGCGTGGTGCGCGCAGCGCTCTCTACAAAAGCACCTTAGCACTTGGCGCCGCACAATTAGGCGAAGCATGGACTTCGCGTACACTAACGTTATGCCTGAGCCAATGCACTAACGAACAGCTCGTAGAGCGCTTATGATGGAATTGGGGGGGGGGAATACGCAACTAGCACGGTTGAAGTTACAAGCGCCAGCTGAGTGCAGCGTGAGTGCCCCACCAGTTAAAAAAACTGATGCTCTGGCGACTCCTGAAGTGGCTGGCATTTCTTTCTTCATCTGTTCCGGCGCATGGTTGAAGGTCTAGCCTGTAGCGTGCAGGATCGGGTTGGATGGTACAGCGGTTCTTACACCCATCAACTTGATCTAGACATTGCCTCTTTGCTAATCAATGTCTGCGCTCGCACATATTGTCCTGGCGTAACACCCATTATCCGACGGAACATGGCAATGAACGCACTAATATTTTCGTAGCCAAGCTCAATCGCCGTTGTCGTCACTGACATCCCGTCGACCAATAGTTGAATAGCGCGCAACGTGCGTGCACGTTGTCGCCATTCAGAAAAACTAAAACCGGTTTCAGCGACCAAACGCCGGGTCAGTGTTCTAGATCCCATACCTGACCAAGCAGCCCAATCCTCAAGTGATCTATTGTCATCAAGCTGAGCAAGTATCGCATCGGTGATACGCCTCAAGCGCGGGTCATTGGGGTGCGTCAGACCGATGGGTTCAGCGGGTGAGGTAGCAATTTCATCCAAGATGACTGCTGCAACCCGCGACTCCATTTCGTTGCGGGGTGGTTGTCCCCACGACGCAGCTCGGCTTACCGCTTCGCGCAGCAAACGGCTGACCCTGAATGTGCATGGCATTTGATGCAGGATCCCGCACTCTTGCTCCGCGATATAGACCATCGCTCCTGCAAAAGCGCCATGTGACATCATCGCGTGTGCGACACGCGGAGGTATCCAAATGGCATGGGTAGCCGGCACTACCCATGAGCCGCCGTCAGTGCTGACGGAAAGCAGGCCGGCAAGGCTTGCGATTAGTTGGCCTGTCGTATGAGTGTGGGGCGCCGTTTCGCGGATCGCCCGGTCGCGTTGCTCTATCGCCAACAGTGGCATAAGCGCGCGGTTCATGGCTGGTTTACGTTATCCAATGTCATATCCGAGGTAGCCATATCCTGAATGCCTAATGGAGAATAAGACCGGTCAGAGGAATACTCAATGTCTAAAAATCGCAAATGTTGCTTCTCTTGAATTGACCTGATTATGCGTACCCCTCACACATTTATTTTCTGTGTTTTGGCCGTAACAGCTGGATGCGCAAGCTCACCTCCCTATTTGGCCCGTGAACCTTTAAAGGATCATTTGATGAATTCTAACCACATGGTGCATGCCGTCGATCATATTGGCTTCGCAGTCAGTTCATTGGAAGAAGCCATTCGCTTCTGGACAATTGGACTTGGGTTCACTCTTGAGCGTCAGTCGGAAATGGGCGGATCATTTATTTTGCAAGTAACCGGCACCGCCGATCCGAGCGTGCGAACGGCGATAGTCAAAGGCCCGGATGGCAGCCGAGTAGAGTTGCTGGAATATTCGCAGGGTGACCGCCACGGTATCACTCCACCTACGGCATCAGCGATTGGTTCAGCGCATTTGGCATTGAGAGTGCAAGACATATACGCCGTACTCGAACGCATTGAGCAAGCAGGCTGGAAAGCAAGAGGCAAGCCTCAAGCGATTCCCGCAGGCCCACGCAAGGGAACGCTAGTTGTATATGTGACAGGGCCAGATCATATCACTCTGGAACTGATGCAGGCTAATGAGTAGCTTCCTGCCGAAGGCTGTTAAGCTTATTCCCTAAAGCAATTACTTAAAGCGCTCTCCGTCGCGCATGACGTCTCATGGCAAACATAAAGATCATCAACTTCAAGTATATAGCTGGCGTAGTCATACACTTCGCCGGCCAAATAAAATTTGGATTTCCTTTCTGGCACTCCACTGCGCAGATCGAAAAGCTAAAGCCCTGTTAGTGCGCTAGAGCGCAGATCACTAACGCGTAAAGGCGCAAATCTTAAATGACCGCCATATAGGATCTATCAATGACTGCTTTTGGCGGCGGACATTCCTGAATTAGCAGCTTCTGGCCTTTCGTTCCTATTGCGAACATCCGCGCTCCCAGGCGTTTGCTCTCCATACATATGCTGCAAACCTGAGCGAGTTCAAAGATCCCGCAGCATCAATCGCTGCTCCTTACCCCACGCCCGAAAAAACTCCTGCACCTGCCATCCACGCTTGGCGTAGTAGTCGCTGCGATCGTAGGTGTGCAAGTACAACCGCGTGGTGCCGTTTGCCTTTGCGGCGTCGCAGATGCCTTCTATCAATTGTTCCGCCAACCCTCGCTTCCTTGCCTGCGGGGCGATAAAGACGCAGGCTAGCCAGGGCCCAAGCTCCGGGCGCTCGGGCAAGTCGTTGGCGGCAAGTGCAGCGCCGCCAAGTAGCTGGTCATTCTCTAGGGCGATCAGACATTGCCAATCACCGTTGCCCTGGCCTTCCGCGAATTCGCGTTGCCAATCGGCCAATGGCTGCTCAACAAACTCGTATGCGAACTGCTGATGCAGCCACTGCGCCAGGGTGTCGCTGTGTTGCATATGGTCACGCAGCCAAACCAGGCGGGGCATGTGAGAGTCTTCCTTGTTTTTGGATCAGTACGCGTATGTGGCCGCAAGGAGGGAATAGGGTCAAGCGCAACGGTGAAAAGGTGACTGAAACGGTGACAGATTTATTTTTCTTCCGGAATGACCGCTTCTGATGGCCCAGAGTGTGTAAAAACGCTTCGTCAAAATTGAAGTGTGCGCATCTACGAACTCAGGACCGATTCAATATGCCGATCAAACCCAATCCACACTCGCCAGTGACGCTAGTCCGCGCTCAGCAACGCGACCTGAACGATCTTGTTGCCATTCGAATTGAGGCCATGCGCGAAAGTCTGGAGCGCGTCGGGCGGTTTGATCCAGTACGGGCGCGCGAGCGGTTTGCCGGTGGCTTTGAAGCTCACAACACACGTTACGTTGAGGTTTCTGGAGAGCGAGTTGGCTTTGTAGTGGTCAAGCACCACCCCACTGAGCTTGTACTCGAGCACCTATACGTAAGGCCGAGCGCGCAGGGTTCGGGGATCGGCTCGGCTGTACTCGCTCAGATTTTCGAAGCAGCGGATGCAGCTGCACTGCCGATCACAGTAGGTGCCCTCAAAGAAAGTGCCGCAAATCGTTTTTACACCCGCCATGGCTTCGTATTTGTCGAAAGCAGTGAATTCGACAATTACTATGTCCGTCAGCACCTTACGCCGTGCAATGCACCTTGCCAGCCAGGTGAAATGATTTGAATCCAGCACGCGCCTTCTAGACAATCCCCGCCTTTGGCCTCGGCGCTCGCGGGCGCCACCTCTTACGTTGCCTCCCCCTACGTGGGTGTCCCCGTCGGCGCCGGTGTGCGCATGTACGTGAATGAAACCCTGCCCACCTATCATGCAGGCGACATACTGGTGAGCATCGAGGCGCAGGTGAGCGGCGGTATTGGCCCGCAACGTACCGCCTCGACAATGATCATCAAGACCTGAGGGGAGAAACCCGTGTCTGACATTACCCAACTGGTCGCTGCTCTGGTGCTGTTCTTTCTGCTCGATCGGTTTCTTAAGTCGTACCCGCTTCGCAAGTGGTTAGGGGGACTGCTGGTGGCGATGGGGGCGCTCGGCTGCGTTGCGGCGAGCCACATCCGCTTGTTTGGGCTTGACCTGGGGTTGCTGTCGATCTTTGCCGTTGCATTGGGGGTGGGGTTGTTCCTAAAACGGCGGCGGTTCGCGCAGAAGGGGTGATACACAAGCCTCTTCCTGGTTTTTTCACCTGGTATGGGTTTCATTCCTGTGAGTGTTCAAGAGTGCGCGTTCTACGGCAACGCGCGCTCTGCGACAGCCCTCCAGCGTCCCACTCATGATCGTTCCCAAGCTGCGCGAGAACGATCAGCGTGGCGTTACGCCGTGGCGTGTGCGCCATCCACAACGACGTTATACGGCGCTTGCTCACGATCCCGCAGGCCGTAATCACGAATGACCGAAGTCACGCGAACGCGGTAATCGTCGAATATCTTGTCGCGCCCGGCGCGTTGTGCAGACAGGTGCGCGGTGACGTTGCGCCACTGCACCACGGCTTCCTCGTCGCGCCAGGTGGTCACCGACATCACCTTCTTGGGGTTCAGCGTGCTCTGAAAACACTCGACGGAGATAAACCCGTCCATGGGTTCCAGCAACGGGGTCAGCTTATTGACCAGGTCCACATAGGTCTCGCCCTGACCGGGCAGTGCCTGCAATTCGAATAACACGACGATCATGTTTGACTCCTCATCCTTGACGGTTTTTTTTCAGGTGGTCTTAAACGGCGGCGGTTGCCCGCCGCCAGTGGGTTAACGGGGGCCCAGGTTGTTCAGCCAGGCGCGCATCACGTTGCCGGCGGCGCGGGTCAGGCGATCGCCCAGGCCAGCGGCCGTGGCGCGCAGTGCGACGACGTCGATGTCGGCGTGGGCGAGTTCGCTGGCGTGGCCAACCAGCCACTGTTCGATGTTGGTGGTGTTGGCTTCGAGATGAAACTGCAGGCCCAGAATCGTGCGGCCCACGGCAAACGCCTGGTGGGCGCCCACTGGTGTGCTGGCCAGCAATAGGGCACCTTCGGGCACATCGAACTGGTCGCCGTGCCAGTGCAACACGGGCGTGTTCATCAGCGCGGCGAGCGGTGAGTCCTGGCCGGCCGGAGTCAAGGTCAACGCGGAAAAACCGATCTCCTTGACGCCCATCGGGTAGACCTTGGCATGCATGGCGCGGGCGATCAGCTGTGCGCCCAGGCAAATGCCCAACAACGGTTTGCCGGACGCCACGCGCTGGCGCACCAGCTCCAGTTCGTCGTGCAGAAACGGGTAAAGGTCCTCGTCATACGCGCCAATCGGGCCGCCGAGCACGATCAGCAAATCGGCCTGCAGCACCTGCTCGCTATAGATGGTGTCCACGGTGGGGTCGAGGTAAATCAGGGTGTAGCCTTCATCGGCCAGCACCACATCCAGGGTACCCACGTCTTCAAAATGAATATGGCGCAGTGCAATAGCAGTTTTCATGGAAACACTCAGCGATTGAAATAAAAGGCATGACGGTTTATGCCGTGGGGTTGAGGTCGACCTTGATCGTCCCCGATTGCGGGAAGGTGCAGCAGGCCAATGCAAAGCCTTCGCCCTTGTCCTTATCGGTCAGGCAAAAGTCGGGCTCCAGGGTGTATTGGCCCTCGGACACTCTGATCCGACAGTGGCCGCAGATCCCGGCGCGGCACAGGCTGCGCACTGCAATGCCGCTGGATTCGAGCATCTCCAGCAGACTCTTGCCGGCGGTCAGTTCCAGCACCTCGTCGGTGTGGCTGATGTGCAGACGCAGCGCATCGCTGATCGCAGGTTGCGCCTGCGCGGCCATGACCGGCGGGGTGAAGGATTCGATCAGCAATTGGCTGTCCGGAAACAGCGCCAGCGTCTGGTCGCGTAAGCCTTGGGCAAAACGATGACTGCCGCAGATCACCACCGTGTCCGGGTTACCCAGCAGGTTCAGGTCGGTGGCGGCGGGGCGGCCGGCCCTGAAATGGCCGTTGCTGCGCACCGCTTCGCGGGTAATGAAGACCTGCAGCGAAAACCAGCGGGTGTTCAGTTCCAGGTCCAGCAACTCATGCAGGAAGGGAATGTCGGCCACCGTCGGCAAACACAACAGCAGGCTCACCTCGGGCACCGCCAGGCCGCGTCGTGCGCGTTCCTGCAGGCCGCGCAGCAAGGCGATTGGCAAGGTGATGCCGATGCCGCCGGCAAGCATGCCGACGTGCTTGCAGCCGCTGATCGACGCCAGGCTGATGTCCCCGGCCACAAACTCCACCGCGACCTGCGAGCCCTCCTGCAAGGTAGCGTGCAACTGGTCCGAGACCCCGCCATGGCCTTCGCGCTTGACCGCAATTTCGAACCCGTCGGCGCCTTGCCTGCGAGTGATCGAATACAGCCGTTGCTGCGGCATGCCCGTAGTGTCCGGAAAGCGCAGCGCCACGTGCTTGCCGGGTTCCAGGCGGTCGAGGAACTCGGCGTGGGCGCCCGCGACGCGCAGGCTGAAGACGTTGATCGCAGCGGTTTCAATGGTCACGCGTTCGCAACGGGCCTGCAGTGGGGTCATGGCGTTCATGCGCGGGCCTTCTCGCTCAAGGTTTCGATGGCGTGTTCGGCGCTGCTCAGGCCTTTGCCGGTCAGGCCGATACGGTCGATCAGGGCCTGGAGCGAGTCGGTGTATACGCTGATTTCGTTGTTATCGCCCACGTCGTGCTGGATCTCGCTGGCATGCGGCATCTGCAGCATCGAGAACACCTTGGCCCACGCGCCCATTTCGTTGTTGGCGAACATCTGCACGGTGCGCAGGATGATCGAGCGCAGGTACTCGCGCTCGGTGCGGCTCAGGCCATGAACGATGTCGGAGGCGACAAAACTGAACACGCTGGAATGGCTCCATTCATCGATGGCGTGGGTGCGTGTGACCTCGTGGCACACCGCCTGGATGCTGGTGTCCTCGGCCATGGTCTTGAGGTAATCGGTGATCAGCGTTTCGCTCGCGCAGGCCACACCAAAACGGGTCAGGCGACGTTCCCATTCGGCCGTGCAGTTGGCCAGCAGGGCTTCGCGCCAGGTCACCAGGTTGAACGCGCTGAAATCCAGCGGAGTCAGTTTGCGCATGTCGTAGATGTAGTTGCAGGCCATGATCGACATGCGCGTGTGCAGGGCTTCGTCGAGCAGTGCCTGGGACATCACGTCCTGCAGCAGGGCGCGATTCTGGCTGTGTGGCGGGGTCTTGATGATGTCCTCGCAGGCGGGCACCACCACGTCGCATTCGATGTAGATCGTCTTGAGGTTGTAGATGCCCCACGCGTAGGACAGGCACTTGGATTGCAGGTCCTGCGGTGCTTCGAGCCAGGCCTGGTGATGACGGAACGGCAGCAGCGACAGGCTGAAATCCTGCTTGTTCGGGTCAAAGGCCAGGCCCCAGTAATCCGGTTGCGGATTGTTCACGGCAGCGCGGGTTTTCCAGAGCCCGGACAACTTGGCGAGCATGTTTTTTACCACGTCATCGGTACCACAATTCAAACGGTCCATGTTTTAACTCCAAGGAAACAACTATTGGTGTTCGGGTTAACAGTGCAGTCCTTTGCAAACATGACGGGGCCGCACAAGCGGGTTGCGGCGTAATAAATGCGGGACGTTGCCCTTCAAGTCTGCGGCAAAAAAGCGCCGGGGTTATTGCTCCAGGTCAGCTGAATTGCGCGTGTAATGCGGGCATTTTCCGGGCTTTGGCCAGGTGCCGTTCCTGCATCAGGGTCAGCGCGACCGTCAGGCCCATAAAGGCAGCACTGGCCCAGAAAATCGAGTTGGGGTGGCCTTGGTCGAGTAGCCAGGCGAACCCGACCGGGCCGAGGATGCCGCCGATATTGAAGCCGCTGGAGACAATGCCGAAGGTCCTGCCTTCCGCGCCTTTCGGCGACGCTGCGCGCACCAGCATGTCGCGGGACGGCGCGATCACCCCGGTCAGGAAACCCGCGACACCGAGTACCAGCAGCAGTGCCAGCTCGCTCAAGTGCGCCGTGGCGACCAACAGTATCAACCCGCTGGCCACGGCAAACGCGCTGGCGGCCACCACGCCATGGCGGCGGGTGCGGTCCGCCAGTGCGCCGCCTGCCAGCACGCCAAAGGCGCTGGCAAACAGGAACGCGGTGAGTGCCGAGTTGGCCCAGGTCAAGGCCACGCCCTGGCCTTGCATAAGGGCAGCGACCGAGAATTTTTCAATTGCGCCGGTGCTCAGGTTCAGCAGCACGAACAACAACGTCAGGCTCAGCACCAAGGGCGAAAGCAACGAGCGCCGACGCGTCTCGAGGGGCTCCGGGTCGGTCGCTGGCGACACATAATTGCGTTGGGCCAGTGCAGCGCCAGGTATCGACAACACCGCCAGCGCGACAAACCCTACGCCTGCGGCGGCGGCAAACGCCATGGCCGGCGTGCTCGCCACGGCGATGCTCAACAAAAACACCGGGGCCACGGCGGCGCCGAGGAAGCCGGCAAAGGTGTGTACAGAGAACGCTTTGCCAATGTGGGCAGGGTCACTATGGCGGGACAGCAGGGCATAGTCGGCCGGGTGGTAAACCGCGTTGGCGACGCCGGCCAACGCCATGCCGATCAGCAGGCAAAGGTAGCTGGGCACGAGCGCAATCAACAGGAAACTGCCACTGCCCACTGCCAGCGCGGCTAACAGCAGGCGGCGTGCGCCAAAGCGGTCCACGGCAAATCCCATCGGCGCCTGCACCAGCGCGGTGACGATGTTGAACAGGCTCAAGGCCAGGCCCAACTGCAGGTAATCGACGTCGAAAAAAGCCGGGAGGAGCGGAAACAACGCCGCCAGCACCATGATGTGCAGATGACTGACAAAGTGCGCGGCTGCGACCTGCGGCAGCAGTCCGATACGAAAAGACGTCATGGCGGAACCTGTGGAATGGGGGTGACAAAACCGGCGCAGAGCTTAGTGAGGCGTTGGTCTTGCGGGATAGTCCAATGTTCAAAGGTTCACCAGACCACTTTGCAGCGCTACTGGTCTCGCGCCGTGGCGCCGCGCCGCACAGTGGTCTGCAACGCTGGCGCAAACTGGTATATCGGCGCGGGCCGGGGGCCGCTAGGGTAAACGCCGTTTTCCAATCGACGTTTTCACAGGGAGTGACCATGCCGCATTTCGCTTATCGAGACGGGCACGCGCTGCCGGTGCTCAGTGGCGTCGCACTGGCCCAGGCGGACGGGGATGTGTGGCGTGCCATCGACGCCGAGCGCCAGCGCCAGATGCAGTCAATCGAGCTGATTGCTGCCGAGAATTTCGTCAGCCGTGCAGTGCTTGAGGCTCAGGGCTCGGTACTTACCAACAAGCATGCCGAAGGGTATCCGGGGCGCCGTTATTACGCCGGCTGCTGCAACGTCGACGCGATAGAAGAGCTGGCCAACGAGCGCGCCCGGCGATTGTTCAATTGTGCCTACGCCAACCTGCAACCCCACTCGGGCAGCCAGGCCAATCAGGCGGTGTTTCTGGCGCTGCTGGCACCGGGCGACAAGATCCTCGGCCTGGACCTCAAGTCCGGCGGGCACCTGTCCCACGGCGCGGCGTTCAATATGTCCGGGCGCTGGTTTCAGGCCCTCAGTTACGGCGTGCATCCGCTGACCCATCGGGTCGACATGGACCAGGTCGAGCAGATGGCCCGCCAGGAACGCCCGCGATTGATCATCGTCGGCGCTTCGGCCTATTCGCGGGCGCTGGACTTCGCGCGCTTTCGCGCAATTGCCGACGAAGTGGGGGCCTTCCTGATGGCCGACATTGCCCACGTCGCCGGACTGGTAGCGGGCGGTGCGTACCCGTCGCCGGTGCCGTTCGCCCACGTCACCACCATCAGCACCCACACCACACTGCGCGGGCCGCGCGGCGGGATGATCCTGTGCAACGAGCCGGGCATTGCGCAGAAAATCAATGCGGCGGTGTTTCCCGGCCTGCAAGGCGCACCGCTGATGCACACGCTGGCGGCCAAGGCCGTGGCGCTCGGCGAAGCCCTGCAACCGGCGTTCAGCACCTACGCGCATGCGGTGATTGCGAACGCCCAGGCCTTGTGCGGGCGCTTGGCCGAAGGCGGGTTGTCGGTGGTCTCGGGCGGCACCGATTGTCACCTTGGCGTGATTGACCTGCGGCCTTGGGGCCTGGTCGGCAATGTCGCCGAACAGGCGCTGGAAGCGATCGGGATTACCGTGAACAAAAATATCGTGCCGGGCGACGAGGTCAAACCCAGCGTTACCTCCGGCATTCGTATCGGCAGCGCGGCCTGCACGTCGCGGGGCATGGGTGTGGATGAATTTCGCGAGATCGGCGACATGATTCTCGCCATGCTCGGCGGTGTGCGCAGCGGAGCCCTCGACAGTCGCACCGAGCGTTCCATTCGCGAAGGCATCGGCGACCTGACCAAGCGTTTCAAGCTTCCTTACTGAGCGGCTGCCTCTAGATCTTCAGCGCATTGGCCAGGCGCAGCATGGCGGCTTCGATTTCATACGCGGTCAACGATGAGTAGCCCAGCAGCCAGCCGTATTGCTGCGGTTCGCCTGCGTACAGCTTGCTGAGTCCGGACAATTGCACGCCGGCGGTGGCCGCTTGGCGGATGGTTTTTTCTTCGCTCCAGCCCGCTTTCAGCAGACACGGAATCTGCAACCCGCCCGGCGGCAACTGGGCAGTGACGACCTCGCCCAGGTACTTGCCAATGGCGTCATGCATGATCGAGCGGCGCCCGGCATACAGCTTGCGCATGGCGCGCACGTGGGCGTTGTAATGGCCGTCTTCCATAAACCGCGCCAGGGTCAGTTGCAGCACTTGCGGCGTATGCCCGTCCATCATGCTGCGCGCATAGGCAAAGGGCTTGACCAGTTCGTGGGGCAGCACCATGTAGCCCATGCGCAAGCCGGGATAGAGCGTCTTGCTGAACGTGCCGATGTAGAGCGTGCGCTGATACTTGTCCAGCCCCTGCACGCAGGCGGTGGGTTGTCCGTCGTAATGGAACTCGCTGTCGTAGTCGTCCTCGATCAGCCACTTGCCTTTTTCTGCCGCCCAGTTGATCAACTCGAGGCGCCGTTCCAGCGGCAGCGTCACGCCGGTGGGGTATTGGTGCGACGGTGTGACGTACACGCAGTTGGCGCCGCTGCGGTCGGCGTACAGCAGGTCGGTGCGGATGCCGCGTTCATCGACATCGATGGGCAGCACCTTGGCTTCAGCGATCTCGAAGGCTTTGCGTGCGCCGTAATAGCCAGGGTTTTCCAGCAGGATCGGTTTGCCGGCATCCACCAGCAACTGCGCGCAGAGGTACAAGGCCTGGCGCGTGCTGCTCAGCACCAGCACCTGATCGGGCGAACACTTGGCCCCGCGTTCCAGGTTCAAGTAGGTGGCAATCGCCTTGCGCAGCGGCTCGGCGCCTTGCGGGTCGCCGTGCAAGAGCACGTTGGCGCGATAGTCCTTCATCACCTGGCGTTGCAGGCGTTCCCAGACATCCGTGGGGAAACTGCGGGTTTCCGGCAAGCCGGTGGCGAAGGCCTTGATGACTTGCTGGTCGCTGACGCCGCCCGTTTCGAAGATCATCCGCCCGCGCTGACTCAGCTCGGCGCCGGGTGCGGCGGCGTTGCTGCGCACTTCCTGGGCCTTGATGCGCCGGCGTGTGGCACCGCGCAATTCGACGCCGACCGTGTCGCAGACGTAACTGCCGGCACCCTCGCGGCGCACGATAAACCCGTCCCGATGCAACTGCACGTAGGCGTTCTCGACGGTGTCGCGAGCGCACCCCAGCGACGTTGCCAACACCCGCGTGGCCGGCAGTTTCAGGCCGGGGCCGAGGGCGCCGTCGAGGATCAGTGCGCGCAACGCCCGCTGGATGCGCTGGTGCAAGTCCAGCAGCTGAAACTCCACGTCGTTGAGGCGCATTTTCAGGGTTTCGAGCTCGAAGGTTTTTGCCATGTGGTCTGCTCCATCCTTTGGAATTGGCCGGTAATGGCAGGCCAGTCTATCCGTAGAATCCAGCCCTCGCCAACCCGGCCCCGGCGCGTGGCGAGCCCGCACGATGCGAGTGTTCTTGAACAGGAGTTACGCGACGATGGCCAGATCCCACAACTTCAGCGCCGGCCCCACGGCGGTGCCGCTGGAAGTGCTCACCCAGGCACACGAAGAATTTTTTGATTTTGCTGGCACCGGTATGTCGGTGATGGAGATCAGCCATCGCTCCCGTGTGTTCATGGACGTGGCCCGCCAGGCGGAGCAGGACCTGCGCAACATTCTCGGCGTGCCGGACGCGTACAAAGTGCTGTTTTTGCAAGGCGGCGCCTCGCTGCAGTTCGCCCAGGTGCCCATGAATCTATTGGGCGACAAAGGCACGGCGGACTACCTGCACACCGGCCTCTGGTCGGGTAAGGCGATTGAAGCGGCGCGGCGTTATTGCGATGTGCGTATCGCGGCCAGTGCCCGCGCGACCGGCTTCGACCGCGTGCCTGACGCAGCGAGCTGGCACCTCAATCCTGACGCCGCCTACCTGCATTACACCGAGAATGAGACAGTCCACGGCGTGCAATTCATCGCCCCGCCCGACAGCGTCGCGCCGCTGGTGTGTGATGCCTGTTCAAGCCTTTTGTCCAAGCCGATGGACGTCGCCCGGCATGACCTGGTGTATGCCGCCGCGCAGAAAAACATGGGGGTGGCCGGGTTGACGGTGGTCATCGTCGACCCCGCATTACTGGAGCGCTCCCATGCCTTCACTCCGGACATTCTCAACTACGCCCACATCAGCGATGCGCAGTCGATGCTCAATACCCCGGCGACGTTTCCCTGGTACCTCACCGGGCTGACGCTCAAGTGGATCAAGCACAACGGCGGTCTGCCGGCCTTGCATGAGCGTAACCAGGCCAAGGCGCGCCGGCTCTATCGCGCCATTGACGAGAGCGGCGGTTTCTACCGCAATCGGGTGCAGCCGGCGTACCGCTCGATCAACAACGTGCCGTTCGTGCTGGCGGATTCGACGCTGGAGAAGACCTTCCTGCGCCGCGCCGAAGACGCCGGCCTCAACGGCTTGAAAGGCCACGCCAGCGTCGGCGGCCTGCGCGCCAGTCTCTACAACGCCGTCTCGTTAACCGCAGTCGAGGCGCTGACCGACTTTATGGCTGACTTCGCACGTGCACATGGGTAACCGCCCCTGCGCGAAAAAGTGGTCTGGTCTGCCGCGCGCAAGCGTAGGGGCGAACCCCACCATTCAACGGCTATAAATGGCCGCCTGGCCACGGCCTGATCCATTGTCCAGCAAGGAGCCAAGACTTATGCCCTCTACTCAATCCCAGTCGTCCCTGCGTCTGCGGGATGTGCTGCACCCGGTGGTTGCCGGGCTGATCTCGGTGATCGTCAATTACGGCGGCACCTTCATTCTGGTGTTCCAGGCCGCCAAGGTGGCCGGCCTCAGCCCTGAGCTGACGGCGTCGTGGGTCTGGTCGGTGTCGATTGGCGTCGGTGTGACCGGGCTGTTCCTCAGTTGGGTGAGCCGCGAGCCGATCATCACCGCCTGGTCGACCCCGGCGGCGGCGTTCTTGATCGTTGCCCTGGCGACCACGCCCTACGCCGAGGCGATTGGTGCGTATTTGATCTCAGCGGCGGCGTTCGTGCTGCTGGGGGTATCCGGCTATTTTGAAAGGGCTGTGCGCCTTATCCCGCCTGGCGTTGCGGCGGGCCTGCTGGGCGGCATTCTCTTGCAGTTCGGCATCGGCGCATTCGCGAGCATGACGGTCGACCCGCTGTTGGTGGGGCTGTTGATCGGCGCCTACATCTTGTTCAAGCGCTTGAGCGCACGCTACGCGGTGGTCGGCATTCTGGTGCTGGGGCTGGGTTTTTTGCTGATGCAGGGGCGGGTGGAATTTTCCGGGCTGGCGCTGGCGTTCGCCACACCGGTATTCACGCGGCCCGAGTTCTCGCTCAATGCGTTGCTGAGCGTGGCGTTGCCGCTGTTTCTGATCACCCTCACAGGGCAGTACATGCCGGGCATGCTGGTGCTGCGCAATGACGGCTTCAAGACCAGCGCCAACCCGATTCTCAGCGTGACCGGGCTGGGTTCGCTGCTGATGGCGCCGTTCGGCTCCCATGCGTTCAATATCGCGGCAATCACGGCGGCGATCTGCACCGGCAAGGAAGCGTCCGAAGACCCTTCCAAACGCTGGATCGCCGGGGTAGCGGCAGGGGTGTTCTACATCCTGGTGGGGATTTTTGGCGTAACCCTGGCGGCGGTGTTCATGGCCTTTCCGGCGACGTTCATTACCACCCTGGCCGGGCTGGCGCTGCTCGGCACCATCGGCGGCAGCCTGGCCAATGCCATGGCGGACGTCAAATCCCGTGAAGCCTCGTTGATCACCTTTCTGGCGTGCGCCGCCAACATCACCTTGCTTGGCATTGGCGGCGCGTTCTGGGGCTTGCTCATCGGCCTCGCGGCGTATGCGGTACTCAATGGGCAACTGCCACATCGTGAAAAAACCACTGCGGTGACCACCAAGGGAGCGACCCGCTGATGACTGGGCAAGCCGAACACCTCACCACGCTCCACGCCGACCACGGTCGCTATCCGCAGGCGGTCAGCGTCGAGGACTTTCGTCGCAATCTTGCCGCTGTGCAGCAACGCATCATTGATGCCTGCCATCGCGTCGGGCGTGACCCGGCCACCGTGCGGTTGCTGCCGGTCAGCAAGACCTTCGACGAAGCCCATCTGCGCCTGGCCTATGCCGCCGGTTGCCGCCAGCTCGGCGAAAACAAGGTGCAGGAGGCCCAGCGCAAGGCGCAAGCCATGAGCGACCTGCACGACCTGCAATGGTCAGTCATCGGCCACCTGCAAACCAACAAGGCCAAGCAGGTTGCGCGTTTTGCCAGCGAATTCCAGGCGCTCGACAGCCTGCGCGTGGCCGAAGTGCTGAACCATCGCCTGCAGCTCGAAGGTCGGCAGATGGATGTGTTCGTGCAGGTCAACACCTCGGGCGAAGCCAGCAAGTACGGCCTGGCTCCCGAGGATGTGGCGGCGTTCATCGCGGCCCTGCCGGCATTCCCGGCGCTGCGGGTTCGCGGGCTGATGACCCTGGCGCTGTTTTGCGCCGACGTTGCGCGGGTGCGCCCCTGCTTCGTGCGCTTGCGTGAATTGCGCGACCGCTTGCTCGCGCAGGTGCCCGAGGGCGTGTCGCTGCAGGCGTTGTCGATGGGCATGTCGGGCGACTTTGAAATTGCCATTGAAGAGGGGGCAACCGTGGTACGCGTCGGCCAAGCCATCTTCGGTGCCCGCGCCATGCCAGATGCCTATTACTGGCCTACGGCCGACGCCAGACCGCGCAACGGCGACGAGTTGCCGGCGCTCGCCCCTTAACGTTGATTGATCTCTATAGGAGGCCTGCAATGTCCGCAGCATCCGCTTACCTGATGCACACCTCGTCCCGTCAGCCGGTCTCGTTCAGCCGAGGCCTGGGCGCTCGCCTGTGGGATACCGACGGCGTTGAATACCTGGATGCCATCGCCGGCGTGGCCGTGACAAGCCTGGGGCACGCCAACCCGGAAATTGCCGCCGCCATCGCCGAGCAGTCCACGCAGTTGCTGCACACCACCAACATGTTTCGCATCCCGTGGCAGGAGCAACTAGGCGAGCGGTTGTGCCTGTTGTCCGGCATGGAGCGCGCGTTTTTCTGCAACTCCGGCGCCGAGGCCAATGAAGCCGCACTGAAACTGGCGCGGCTGCACGCCCATGCTCGAGGCGTGGCCCAGCCGCAGGTGCTGGTGATGGACAACAGCTTCCACGGGCGCACCCTCGCCACGCTGGCGGCCACCGGCAACCCGGCGGTGCACGTCGGTTTCGAACCGTTGATGCCCGGCTTTGTGCGCGTGCCGTACAACGACATTGAGGCGATTCGGGCGGTCGCGGCGCGGTCACCCAACATCGTTGCAGTGCTGGTCGAGCCGGTGCAGGGTGAGGGTGGGGTGCATGCGGCGTTCGCGGGCTACCTGCAAGGGGTGCGCGCCCTGTGCGATGAACACGACTGGTTGATGATGATTGATGAAGTGCAAACCGGCATGGGCCGCACCGGCGCCTGGTTTGGCTTTCAACACGCGGGCATCGAGCCGGATGTCATCACCCTGGCCAAGGCGCTTGGCAACGGCTACCCGATAGGCGGATGCCTGGCGCGGGGCAAGGCCGCCGAGCTGTTTTCTCCCGGTCATCATGCGTCCACGTTTGGCGGTAACCCGCTGGCCTGCCGTGTGGGGTGCACGGTGCTGGACATCATGCAGCGTGAGCACCTGCCACAACGCGCCGCCGCCAGCGGCCGACGCCTGCTGGCCGCGCTCAAGCTGGCGCTGGGTAACCATCCCGAGGTGGTGGCCATTCGTGGTATCGGCTTGATGGTCGGCGTCGAACTCAACCGCCCGTGCGGCGAGCTGGTCGACCGCGCCCGTGAAGAACAACGCCTGCTGATCACCGTCACCCGTGGCACCACCGTGCGCCTGTTGCCCGCACTGATCTGCGATGACGCACAGATCGACGAGATCGCCGCACGTGTCATTCGCCTGCTGTCGCCCGCTGTTTGAATTTGTTAACCAAGGACGCCCCCACCATGTACGACTCAACGCTCACCCTGGATGCTTTCGACCCTGAACTGCGTGAGGCGATTCATAACGAAGCGCATCGCCAGGAAGACCACATTGAGCTTATCGCGTCGGAGAACTACGCCAGCCCGCTGGTCATGCAGACCCAGAGCACGGTACTCACCAACAAGTACGCCGAGGGCTATCCCGGCAAGCGCTACTACAGTGGTTGTGAATACGTTGATGTCGCCGAGCGGCTGGCGATTGAGCGGGTCAAGACCCTGTTCAACTGCGACTACGCCAACGTGCAACCTCACGCGGGTGCGCAGGCCAACGCGGCGGTGTTCCTCGCATTGATCAACCCCGGTGACACGGTGATGGGCATGAACCTGGCCCAGGGCGGCCACCTGACCCACGGTAACCCGGCGAACTTTTCGGGCCGGCATTACAAGATCGTGCCCTACGGGCTGGACCCGAAAACCGGGTTTCTCGACTACGACGAGATGGAACGAATAGCCCTGCAGACGCGCCCGAAAATGTTGATCGGCGGCTTCTCGGCGTACTCGCGCTACAAGGACTGGGCACGCATGCGCACCATCGCCGACAAGGTCGGCGCCATATTCTGGGTCGACATGGCCCACGTCGCCGGGCTGGTCGCCGCCGGCGAATACCCGGACCCGCTGCCCCATGCGCATGTGGTCACCAGCACCACGCACAAAACCCTGCGCGGCCCACGGGGCGGTTTGATTCTGTCGAAAGGCCAGGACGAAGCCTTCTACAAGAAACTCGATTCGGCAGTGTTTCCCGGCGTGCAGGGCGGCCCGCTTATGCACCAAATTGCAGCCAAGGCCGTGGCGTTCAAGGAAGCGCTGACGCCCGAGTTCCGCGTCTACCAGACCCAAGTGGTGATCAACGCCCGCGCCATGGCCGCTGTGCTGCAAAAACGCGGCTACAAGATCGTCTCGGGCGGAACCGACAACCACATGATGCTGATCGATCTGTCCGACAAGCCCTACACCGGCAAGGACGCCGATGCGGCATTGAGCAGCGCCTACATCACCGCGAATAAAAACTCGGTGCCGAATGACCCACGCTCACCCTTCGTGACCTCCGGCCTGCGCATCGGCAGCCCGGCGGTGACGACGCGGGGCTTCGGGGTCGAGGCCTGCGAGCAAGTGGCAGGGTGGTTGTGCGACGTACTCGACGCCCTGGAATATGGCGACAGTGACAAGGTCGGCCACCACGTGCGCGAACAGGTTGTCGCACTGTGCCGGCGTTATCCGGTTTATCGCTGACTGGTTTGGGGGGCCGTGTGGACGGCCCCTGATTCACGCCTTTACCCGAAAAGGACGCGCATACAGCCCGCTTCCAGCTTTATCAGGCGTTCGATCGGGGGAGTGGGGGCGTCGTGATGATATGCCGGAGAGGTTCGTAACGGACTGCTCTTAAAGCGCTTCGGTGGCGATATTGAGAATGTGATCAGCATCCCCGAGCGGGGTAGCACCCTCGTTTCAAATGGGCTGTGGCTTAGGCTTTTCAAAGGAGAGGCTGAGGTCTGTGAAACAACAAAGCCCGCACGGGGCGGGCTTCTTGGGGGGGGGTCGTAGACTGTCTGAGACAGCCCAAGACTGCTATATGGTGCCCCGGCGGGATTCGAACCCACGACCCCTGCCTTCGGAGTCCTAAAAGTCGACGTTTAGAATCAATACGTTAGCGGGGATTAGCTGGTAAATCAACGACTTGTGTAGGCTAGCGTTAGCGGGATTTCGCCCCGCTTAGCGGGGCGGGTGTGGCAAAATTGTGGCAGATTTCATGGCCGTTTAAGTTGATAAGCTGGCTGCGCAATCCGCTACCGCAATACCTTCAGTGTGAAGTTCTCCCAAAGTTCTTTTTCATCACGATCTAACTTGTCACGCGCAATCTGTATCCGAACTCTTTCTGTATCGAGCGTCGAAACTTCTTCTTCAAGACGCTGCAAGGATGATAGTGGAAATTTGAACCGTCGAAGATCCTCTTCAGTAACCGCTGTTTGTCCCGAAGCGCCAGATTCAAATCGTTGAAACTGTAACTGCCCTAAGGGTGAGGCGAGCAGATATACTAGAGCTTTTGGAGAAATACCTTTCGGTCGCAAAATAGCTACATGGCTATCTACAGAATAGTCACCGACTAGGTCGAATAGAACTGGTTTACCTATTGAGGTTCCTCCGTCCATTGTGAGTAGAACGTCATTTTTAATGAGTTTCCTCGTTGGTGTTAATGCAGAAAATGCCTCGTCACTTATATATCTGCAGTCGTTAATATTGATGCTCATTTTTTGAATGCTTAGAGTGTTGACTACAGGTATACCTTCCCCCTCCTCTAAGTAAATATGTTGTACTCCTTTCACCAGAGGGTCGGGGAGAAACTGACTTAGATAACAAGTAGGACCTTTTGATAACAAATCGTCTAGCATTAAGAATCGAGATTCGAATTGTTTGCTGTCACAACGGAGTGCGTGCGACTCTGATATTTTGCTAAGGCTCGTCTTTATAGCAGTTGGAAAGCTGGTTTTTTCGAACATTAGATGCTCCACCGTACATCACGCTTAATGTAGTCTAAAACTGTAACCGGTTCTGTAATATTGTAATGTACTTCGTAGTTGTCCTCGCATAGATGCAGGTTCTGAACTATTTTCCCGGTACTATCTTTAAAGCAAGCGAGTTGGTTTGGCTTGGCTTTTTCTTTTCGTTTACTAAGTTTATATCCGACTTCGCTCACCATATAAGAGTGGTATGATACGTCGTGACTTATGATTGTCTTTTTAAAGGCATACCTATCTATATATTTGGAAAGTCCGGTGGAGCTGAGAAAGTTTTTGTAGTGATTTGCTGCATCATCTAAACTTATTTCAGCGGCGTTTATGCTGAGGGGCAAAACTTCGGCGTTTTTCCCTTTTTTGTAAACCCAGTCGTTTGATTCAATGAGCTCGCTTAATGTGTCAATGATTTTGTTTTGCAATTCAGTTGGGTTGGAAAGTTTCAGGAGCTCAGCTTTCTGTAAGAGATTTTTCGCAATCCTGATTTTTTCTTGAGCCTCCAGAGAATGTTTTTGCCATTCTTCGTCCCAAGCAGAAATTTCGGAAGAAAGCTTCTTCTCAGCAAATAGTAAGCTTGTTAATGTTGGTGTATCAATAAATACATTTCGTGGTAATGATACGATTGCCTTAATTTTAAACATGCGGTACAGAAATATTCTTACGGGGGTTAGGTCTATAGCATTAAATATAGACTCTGGAAGTACCACACCTAATCTTCCACCTGGCTTGAGTAGCTGAAAAGCCCTTTCTATGAATAAAGCTTCAGACGGCAGTGTCTCAGGTAAACTGAAAGTGGTTTTTAATGTGCGCTTTGTGTCGTTGGATAGAGTCACCCCAAAAGGTGGGTTTGACAAAACTATATCGAATGTCTCACAAAGATCTTGTGGATAATGACTTCGAGTAAGACTTCGCGCCTGATCTCCTGCGACCCTGAGCTTCGAGTCGTTATAAGATGTGAATGGCTTAAACGCATCGTATTTAAACATATGCGCAGATCCATCTCCATGCAAAACCATGTTGACTTTTGCAGTTATTGCCATTATGAATTTAGGATCAAAGCCATAGACAAAATTCTCTGCCCAGTAATTTGGCGTTTCATCACTCATTCTGGCAGAGTAAAACTGTTTTTCTTCAAAGTCGGAAACATATTGTTTTTCGTTGCGTTTGATTGCAGACGTAATGCAGTTCATTGCTTGTAAAAGAAATGCCCCGGACCCACTAGCCGGATCGATGACGTAGGGTAATCTATTTTCTGGGTGATTTGCCTGGGACCATATTTTTTTAGTCAAGCCGTCTACGTCAATAGCTTCAATTATAAATTTCACAAGGTTGGAATGGGTAAAATACATCCCTTTGTCTTGCTTGAAGCCTACTCTGAGAATTTCTTCAAAGAAAGCGCCTATGATGTCTCCGTGAAGAGCTGCACCTTTTGTTAAGGACAGCGATTCCAAGGCTAAAACAACAGATTTAACTTTTTCCTTAGAGAACTCTTTTGGGTCGATTTCGTCAGGCACTACACTTTTTTCTATGTATCGGCTGTAGGCTTCCGCATATAGCTTATTTACTATATCGAATATTTCGCCAGACGGTTGAGGGTTGCCATTTTTATATTTTATCTGAAATTGGTATTCGCATCCGCTCTTTGTAGTCCGCTCATCATAGATCTTTGCGAGTAGGCATTTTACTAAATTTATGAAGAGGGCATTGTCAGCATGCTCGCCAAAAAATTCATTGTGAAAGCCGTTGGCCACAGCTCTAAAGTCGGCTTGAGTAGTATCCGATTTTAGGTCCTTACTGCTTCCGAGTACGTAGGGAATAAAATTTAAATCTTGATACCCTTTAGGGAAAACTGTTGCATGTGGGCAGCCCTCTGCAAGCCAGCTCTCGTATGATTTGTGCTTTGTGTAGTCAATGCATTTCAAGCTGATTACAGGAGTTTCCCCCTGTGGCTGAATACTTGCATAGACCAGAAGTTTCGGTGCTCCTATTAATGGAGCTGTTCCGAAGAGCTGATATTTTATTGCTGTTTGTTCATTGCTTTTAAATTTTTCCCATGACTTGAACTCCCAAACAGCATATGGAAGGTCGTCCTCATCGTAGATGATGAGATCTACTTCATCTGCCAGCGATCCGCTGCTGCCGTGTGCAAAGTACTGTTCATGGTACATTTTTTCAATTGTGTACTCACCGTTGCTGACTAACAGATTAATTGCGAGTGCGTGTACAAGCTCTTCTGGCTCAAAGGATTTGGCTAAGGATTCATCTGATTTTAGATTGTGCGGATAGGTAATTACTCTTGTCTCGGTATCGGCGATCACCCCAGCAACTGAAGTTAATTCATTAATTTTAGATGCGTACCAGGAAATTTCTCGGGCGTCAAGAGTCATGATTTATTTGTTCCGTAGATAAAATGTAGCTAGTTTTCCAGTTACCGCCCGCTAAACTCATTAAGAGCTCAACGCTTATTTTTGGCAGCAAGCGCTCATTAAAAATGGAATATTCTAACGGGTCAGCTTATTCGGATCAAGATAATAAATGGGTTTCTTGTTTTTTGTAGTTTATAGTTGACGTAAGGTGTGGCGCTTTTTGTTATGGTGAAAGCTCGGGCTAATTAATTTTTTCTTCGTTGGCGATAATTGCGGCGCAGTTCTTACGATGTTGTTTATGAATATTAATGTCGCGGTGCTAGTTAATAATGCATTTAGTATTTTATTGGTTTTAAGTGTGGCCGTATATTTGATATAGTGCTATTTTTTAGCGACTATATTATTTGCGGCCGGCGTGTACGTCAGCCCAAGAAAATCTCTGTTGAGTAGCCGTGTAAGATTAGAGTTTTAGTAAGTGCGTTTCGATGGCGTTAGTTGTTAGGCGTTTTAGTTTCTGGATCGGGTTATGGTCAGTGTTTGATCAGTGCGCATACTAAGTTGCCTTGGGCCCAGGGGCGTAGAGGAACATTGGCGCGTTCGGCTTTGGAACGGGCATCTTTGCAGAAGTTGAAAGTACTACGTAGAGGCTAGCTACCCTTGCTGCTCTCTGGCTCTCCCGATCAACACATTGGGTAACTGAATCAAAAAAGAGGCTTCCGGTCCTGCACAGTTGCACAGGCACAAGATTGATTACAGATCTGCAGGGCGGAGACGCATATGCTCAGTAACAGCACGCGGTTATCGATCAAAGCCTTAGCGCGTGCGAATAACCGCCTCGGCTATATCAACCAAGATATTTTCGTACTCCTTTAAAGTTCGCCGTCGCACTCTGGGAAAAATCTTCTAGAAGGTCTCCTTGGCGCCGCAACGTGTTGATTACGTGAAAGTGAATTTTTTTCTGGTATGTCGTTTCAATGGCGGCCAGCACGAACTGACCAATACTTATTCCGCTGTCGTAGGCTTTCTCGCTATAGTTGTGCTTCTTCTTTCCTCCAAACAACGAATTACCGGCAGCCATCCTGTGCGTCGACGTTGTTCGCTAAGGCTCATGAGCTTTCCTTTTTCAGGTGTTGGGGTCTCGGGGCTTGCCCTGAGCTGGGAAGGTAGGCAAAGCAGAGGGAGTGGAACGACTGGTGCGCGCCGGTTGTGGGGCGCCAGGTACTGGCGGTATAGCAAACCCTACCTTGTCCTAGCCTTTCCTCTCAGAATTTAGATTATTTTTTGCACTATCCGCTTACAGCGGGGGGCAAGAGGCGTTGGTATTTAGGAGGGCGCTATGGGGTACGAAAAAAAGACGAATTCAAGACGATTACATGGGCGAAAAATGCGTAACTTATAGGCAGCTGAGGATGGGACGATTGGACGGCGTGAAAGACGGTAGAGCGACGGTTGGGACTCATAAGCCTTGAGTGGCTTTCTGCTGCAGAGTAAGGAGAAAGCAGCGTGTGTGTGTACTTGAGGCTGATAAGCGTGAGACGATTTTTCGACGCTTGTGGTGATGCGGAAGCACAAAAGCTAAAGTGACGAATCTGAGAGAGCTATTTGGCGCTGCCGTTTAGTTATCTGGTGATGCATCTCAAGATGCCTTGGAGGTTGTTATGGAACAATCCAGTGACGGCGAAAGTAGCTTCGCCGAGATTATGCTTTTGAAACGCTCCAATCGTGAACGCTTGATTTGTGCCATCCGAAAAGCCTCCCCTGAAGAGCTCGAGATTTCCGCCCAGCGCATCAAGGTGATTTTGCTTGGCTCTGTCGATCCTAGCCGTCGCCGACAGCGCATTGCCCCGCCAGCGTTCGTGAGCGACAAATAGCTCCTCTGTATTGAACGATTTTCGCGAAAAATCGGCATGCGGTTCGTCGTTTTCATTTCGGAGTCCGCACGTTTCATTGTGTAGTACGACGTCATAATCAGTTAATTATCAGGCTGGCTACTACTGCCCAGGCTCCGCATGGGCGGTAGTAGGCAGCAGTTGTCTTTTGGATTCACCCCACTATGTTTTTTCCGCATAGGAATCGTTGTGGAGCGATTGCACCAATCACCTCAGACGCCGTGCCCGAATGATTTACCGGGCTCATTTGGGGGACACTCAAAGTATCACGTGCGACATATCACTTCGGTGAGCTTCCAAGTTTCGCGGGCTTCGCGTCTCCAGTGCCGACAATTGTATTGCCTAACCTGTTGGGGGCTCCTTTGACAGCTGCGCCGATTAGCCAAAGAATACTTAGATGCAGCTATCTCATCCAGACATAGACCCAACAGAAGCCTTCCAGTTCGTCTTTCGCGAGATTACGCGTCATGAAGACACCGGTAGGAAAAATTTCGTTGTCCGCGTCCCTGTGGATATGGTCGAGTACCTGTTCTCTGGTATTGCTCTGAAGTCGGGCATGTCCAAGGTCAAGCTGGAGCGATTGCTAACTGAGCTTGGGATTTATGGTTTTAGGGACGCGGACGGTCGAATACTGCGACGTTATCTGAGTGGCCATTCACGCATGGCTTGGGATACCTTCCATCGGTTGTTGTTTTGGGCATTCGCGAAGGGATGGATCTCTGAATGGATTTTTCGCGATCTTCTATCAGGGGCATATCTGCGGGAGGCGGCCCAACTCAGCGCCCGCAAAATTCTGAACAGGCTCAAGCGTCAGATATCGGCGCCAAGCCTGACTCAGGAGCAGATTTTTGAGTGCTTCACCCAGGAGTATCTGGCCAAAGAGAAGGAGCGAGCGCAAGCAGTGGCCAGCCGCTTACGGGTAGATTCAGAAGCGCGAGAGCTAGCAAGCTCATTAGGCCTCGAGGTAACCGATTGCTCCGAATAACATGCGGCTTACAACATTTGCCCACGCTGACAATCTTGCGAAAGGAATCCTGATGTCCGTTCCTACATACGACAAATTCATTGAGCCGATCTTGCGTTACCTAGCGGCTAATCCGGAAGGTGCGACAGCACGCGACGCGCATGAAGCTGCGGCTCGGGCTTTGAATTTATCCGAACCACAGCTTCAAGAGCTGATTGCGAGTGGGCAAGCGACCTATAAGAACCGTGCAGGATGGGCTCATGACCGTCTCAAACGCGCAGGATTATCCTCCAGCGCCAAACGAGGCTACTGGAAGCTAACCGAAGCTGGCGTTGTTTATTCCAAGCAGCACCCTTCACCGCTCACTACCGATCAGGTTGAACAACTTGCCATCGGCTTCATGGACGTGAAGCTTAGGAGCGCTTCCGATGCCGTCCCGCTAGATGGGCGTGATCACGGCGCAGAAACACCGATATCAGCAACTGTGAGCCCAGACGATCGGTTGGAGCAGGCTCAGCGTGAGCTACGCAATGCGACAGCCGCAGATCTACTGGATAACCTGCTACAAGTCAGCCCCAACCGCTTTGAAGTCATTGTTCTCGACGTGTTGCACAGCCTTGGCTACGGGGCTAGTCGAAACGACTTGCAGCGTGTTGGTGGAAGCGGAGATGGCGGAATTGACGGGGTAATTTCGCTTGATAAGCTCGGACTGGAAAAAGTCTATGTCCAAGCAAAGCGCTGGCAAGGCACTGTGGGCCGTCCTGAGTTGCAAGCGTTCTATGGAGCACTTGCTGGGCAAAAGGCCAAGCGAGGGGTCTTTATCACTACTTCGGGCTTCACTGCCCAAGGCATCGACTTTGCCCGCTCAGTGGAAGGCATGGTACTGGTGGACGGCATCCGCTTGGTCAACCTGATGATGGACCATGAGGTTGGGGTAACGTCCCGGCTTCTCAAACTGCCGAAATTGGATAGCGATTACTTCGACGAGGAATGAAGATTTTTGGGCTCGACATACGTTTCTCTATACCGGGGCAGGGCTAGTAAACGGGCACCGGACACTAGCTCCCCAATGATCAAAAAAACATCACCAATCAGACTCCAGCTCGGTGCTTAGGTGGATACCCATCACCTTAGCTTTGCGATATTTCAACGGCTCCGCATTTATCTCCAGGGCAACAAGTCGACTAGCAGCGGTGACCAAGCTGTTGAAACGTTCATTGTGAACGGCGACGTATGCGATAAGCCTACTACCCGTCGCCTGCATGGAGCCGATGCAGAGAGGAACCGACTTGTCGCTTAGGAGCAGTGGATCAACGTATAGGTAGCATTCTAGGGTCGGGTATTTGAATGTTTCGGGGTATCGAACGGAGCCGTAAAGCTTGATCACAGTATGCTCTGAATAATGGTGGCCGATTGTTCTTGTATCGGACCGCGTGGCCATGCTGAACGACCAGGACATATCCCACCCCCATATCCGAGCTTGGAGGATTATTCGCTCAACGGCGGTACGACTCCTTCTAGCCATGGCATTCATCCTCCCCGTTTGAGTTGGCTTCAGACAAACCTAGCTCACTTCGTTACCGCCATTCAGATTCTCGGCCAGATACAGAGTTAAGGCCATGGCGTTATGCGGCTTACCTGATGCAGATCGGTAATTTTCTGCCATCGCGTTGACTACGAGTTGCGGCCTATGTCTGAGTTTTCCGCTTACCTTCGCCTTCACAAGCGCTCTGTGGACATCCGTCCGATGTTCAGGAGGGATTCCTGACATATCCAATTCGTAAGAGGTGGGCAAAGACGTTGGTGTTTTGGTTGAGAGTTTGGGTTGAGGTTTAGTGTTAGGTATGACATTGGCTGATACGGTATCGATATGGCATCCGTGTGATATCGAGTCCTCTTCTACGTATCGCTTTGACCGCGGCCGGAGGGATTCATCTATCAAATCCTGCTGGTCGTCGCTCAGTCTTTCTTTGAAGTCATTCAGAAAGTCGTCTAGCCACTCGCTTGGGACACGGCGAATTTCTTCCAACGCTCTGGCTCGTAGTTTTGGCCCAGTCACTTGAGTAGCAGAGTGGTGATCCCACCAGATTTTTACCCAAACGATGAGTCTCACGTTGTCATACCTGGCTAGGTCTTCATCCTGGAGGCGGTGGATGACCTGCAACCACTGATCCGCCGTCCATCCAATTTCTGCTCCGGCAATGCGTGGAACAAGTGGGTATACGCCCGTAATGTTGCTGTCAGGAGCCGTTAAAAGGTGCAGCAAAGCAACTTTGTCCTCTGTGGTGCAATTCAGTAAACGTGGGGAGCGCCAAAAATTCTGGTCCCGAATGGTTCGTTGTCTACTCATGCTCACTGCTCCCGGTGCAAAGGAGATGAATCGAGCCCGGGTAGGTCATTGTCGCGCCTCCACCTGTGCTTTCTTTGTGGGCCTCCCTGTGCGTTTCGGATGTGAAAAAGGTGCGATGACGGTGGCTGAATCTCGACTCTCGGTGTTGCCGGTGCGCATCCAAGTTCTCAGATCACCCAGTCTCCATCTCAACCTTGACAGTCCCGGCACAGGCTCAAGCCCCGGCAATTTGCGCTGACGGACCGTAAGCACGCTGAAGCCGGTCAGCGCCGCAACTTCAACCACGCCAATCAGAACGTCGTCGCCAAGCTTCTGTATTTTCTGGATGGTTTCATAATCTACTGTCATCGCTTTATCGCTCGATTGATCTGGTGAGGCCAGCTTTTGCCAATCAGACGCTCAATCACTAGGACAGCTTTTTAACAGATGAAAGGTTTTCTGAAGGAAGGGGCCGCGACAAGAGGCGATTGTTGACTCGGCAACAGCGCCTCGTAGACCTATGCTGGGTTCGCGCGGGCGCGTTGCAAGATCAGTGGTCAGCTCCAAGCTGACCACTGAGAAGTAGCCATAGGTCTGATCAAGCCAGCTTTGCCGCGAGCTCTTCTGCGGTGATGTTGTAGTAACGCTTCAGCATGTTTACCTCCCGATGGCCCGTCACGCTGGCAAGCTCGATCAAATTCGGCAGCTTGGTCGCAAGCCGACAGGTCGCTTCATGCCGCAGATCGTGAAAGCGTAGATTGATCAGAAAGTCCTCCTGAGGTGTTACCTGCGCCGTCCCACAATCCCCCAGGTATTTCAGCCGCGCTCGCTCCAGGCCTCGCACAAAGGCCTTCTTGAGAGCGTCGGCGGTGGTGGGGAAGACGCGACCGCACAGCGAGCGCGGCAAGTCCTTCAGCAGCTGAATAGCCCTTGGTGAAAGCGGGACGGTTCTGGGCAGTCCGTTCTTGGTCGCTGGAAGATGCGCGGTCCTGCGATCTAGGTTCACATGCTTCCAGCGCAGCTCGAAAATTTCGCCACGGCGCATGGCTGTCTCAATCGCCAGTTGGACAATGGGCCGTATCCATGGATTGTGTGAGGCGTCGGCATAGGTGCCGTCAGCACGGCGTTCCCGAAGCTCCAGGGCGTTGAGGATGTATTGCTCTTCAACTGGGTCGAGCCGCCGCGAGCGCTCGTCGTTGTAGCTGGGACGGCTGACCATCCTGACGGGGTTCTCGGCAAGATGAATTCCCCACTCGCGGCGAGCAACCTCGATCACACACTGAAACAATGCGAGTTCGCGCTTAACCGTGTTGCCCTTGCGGATCTTCAGGCGTTCATCACGGTAGCGGGCAAAATCGGAGGAGGTGAGGGTAGCGACGATGCGTGTCGCCAGCGGGTGGCGCTTGAGCGCTTCCAGGCGTTTGATTTCCGAATAGGCGCCTTTGTGCTTCGGAGCGATCTCGGATATGTAGCGATCAATGAGTTGATGAAAGGCGGTGCGCTCAGCCTCGACGCGAGAGACAAAAATGCCTCGGTCGATTTCGCTTTCAATCATGCGCGCCCAGGCTTGGGCATCGGATTTGGTTTCGAAGGTTTTGCGCTGGGCTGGATAGCCCTTACGGCGGATTTGCGCTTCCCACTGATACTCGCCGCGATTCCTGATTGTTGCCATTTCGACCATTCCCGCCACTTTTGAGTGTGGCAAATTTGTGGCAAAAACGACTTTCAGGACTAGGACAGGTTTCTGTCAGGAGCGCTATCCCCTTGTAATACAAGGGAAAGAAGATGGTGCACCCGGCGGGATTCGAACCCACGACCCCTGCCTTCGGAGGGCAGTACTCTATCCAGCTGAGCTACGGATGCTTGTGCGGGCGACATCATACCCATGTCGACCCTGGGCGTCCATGCCACTCTTCGGGCGTTTGCGCGTAGGAATGGGCTGTGCAAAGGCCCTGGGTCGGGCGCCGTCTGTCAAGGCGGTGGAACGTGCCCTAATCACGCTGATCTGAAAGTTCCGGCAATTGCACGGTTTTCGTTCTTTTTTTCGAACAGGCTATTGCCCTGTACCCCCATTGATCCTAGGATTCGTTTGAGATTTCAAACGCTCTGTCTCCCGTGCGCGATGACTCTACGCTTGCGTGCTGGGGCTGATTTCCCTGACGGCAGCCCACAAGGCGCCTTTCAACAACTCTAATTCGCTCCGCGTGCGCGCGGTGCTGTTAAGGAAAGCCGACATGCAGCTTAAAGATGCCCAATTGTTCCGCCAGCAAGCCTTTATCGATGGTGCTTGGGTCGATGCGGACAATGGTCAGACCATCAAGGTCAACAACCCGGCCACGGGCGAAATTCTCGGTACCGTGCCAAAGATGGGCGCCGCAGAAACCCGCCGCGCCATCGAAGCCGCCGACAAGGCCCTGCCGGCCTGGCGTGCACTTACCGCCAAGGAGCGCGCCAACAAGCTGCGCCGTTGGTTCGAACTGCTGATCGAAAACCAGGACGACCTCGGTCGCTTGATGACCCTCGAACAAGGCAAGCCGCTGGCCGAGGCCAAGGGCGAAATCGTCTACGCCGCGTCCTTTATCGAGTGGTTCGCCGAAGAAGCCAAGCGCATCTACGGTGACGTGATCCCCGGCCACCAGCCCGACAAGCGCCTGATCGTGATCAAGCAGCCAATCGGCGTGACCGCGGCCATCACGCCGTGGAACTTCCCCGCGGCGATGATCACCCGTAAGGCCGGCCCGGCCCTGGCCGCCGGTTGCACCATGGTGATCAAGCCAGCGTCGCAAACCCCGTTCTCGGCCCTCGCCCTGGTTGAGCTGGCGCACCGCGCCGGTATCCCTAAAGGCGTGCTGAGCGTGGTCACCGGCAGCGCCGGCGACATCGGCGGTGAGCTGACCAGCAACCCTATCGTGCGTAAATTGTCCTTTACCGGCTCGACCGAAATCGGTCGCCAGTTGATGGCCGAGTGCGCCAAGGACATCAAGAAAGTCTCCCTGGAGCTGGGCGGCAACGCGCCGTTCATCGTGTTCGACGACGCCGACCTGGATAAGGCCGTCGAAGGCGCGATCATCTCCAAGTACCGCAACAACGGCCAGACCTGCGTTTGCGCCAACCGTCTGTACATCCAGGATTCGGTGTACGACGCGTTCGCCGAGAAGCTGAAAGTGGCCGTGGCCAAACTCAAGATCGGCAACGGTCTGGAAGACGGCACCACCACGGGTCCGCTGATCGACGAGAAGGCCGTGGCCAAGGTTCAGGAACACATCGCTGATGCCCTGAGCAAAGGCGCCAAGTTGTTGGCCGGTGGCAAGGTGATGGAAGGCAACTTCTTCGAGCCGACCATCCTAGTCGACGTGCCGAAAAACGCCGCCGTGGCCAAGGAAGAAACCTTTGGCCCACTGGCGCCGCTGTTCCGGTTCAAAGACGAAGCCGAAGTGATCGCGATGTCCAACGACACCGAGTTCGGGCTGGCCTCGTACTTCTATGCCCGCGACCTGGGCCGTGTATTCCGTGTGGCTGAAGCCCTGGAATACGGCATGGTCGGCGTCAACACCGGGTTGATCTCCAACGAAGTGGCGCCGTTCGGCGGCATCAAGGCCTCGGGCCTGGGCCGTGAAGGCTCCAAGTACGGGATCGAGGATTACCTGGAAATCAAATACCTCTGCCTGGGCATCTAAGCCCCGGTCAGGCATCGCTGTAAACGCAAAGGGCACGAGAGCGCTGACCCTTTGCGTGTTTCAAGACGTTATTCGTAGTGGCCGGGAAAGCTGTGGCAGTCGATCATCGCATGCTGCCGTAGTTGCCTCCCGCCACGTATTCCTTGAGCTGCGCCACCCGATGAGTGGCGAATGAGGACTTTATGAGCAAGACCAACGCTTCCCTGATGAAACGCCGCGAAGCCGCTGTACCGCGCGGTGTTGGCCAGATTCACCCGATCTTCGCCGACTCCGCGAAGAACGCCACCGTGACCGACGTTGAAGGTCGCGAGTTCATCGACTTCGCCGGCGGTATCGCCGTGCTGAACACCGGCCACGTGCACCCGAAAATCATCAAGGCCGTGACCGAGCAACTGAACAAGCTGACCCACACGTGCTTCCAGGTATTGGCCTACGAGCCTTACGTAGAAGTGTGCGAGAAGGTGAACGCCAAGGTCCCAGGTGACTTCGCCAAGAAAACCCTGTTGGTCACCACCGGTTCCGAAGCGGTGGAAAACGCCGTGAAAATCGCGCGTGCCGCCACTGGCCGTGCCGGCGTGATCGCCTTCACCGGCGCGTACCACGGCCGCACCATGATGACCCTGGGTCTCACCGGTAAAGTCGTGCCGTACTCGGCCGGCATGGGCCTGATGCCCGGCGGCGTGTTCCGTGCGCTGTACCCGAACGAGCTGCACGGTGTGAGCGATGACGACTCCATCGCCAGCATCGAACGCATTTTCAAGAACGATGCCGAGCCGCGTGATATCGCAGCGATCATCATCGAGCCGGTGCAGGGCGAGGGCGGTTTCTACGTGGCGCCCAAGTCGTTCATGAAGCGCCTGCGCGAACTGTGCGACAAGCACGGCATCCTGCTGATCGCCGACGAAGTGCAGACTGGCGCCGGCCGCACCGGCACGTTCTTCGCCATGGAGCAGATGGGCGTTGCCGCCGACCTGACCACCTTCGCCAAATCCATCGCCGGCGGCTTCCCGCTGGCCGGTGTGTGCGGCAAGGCTGAATACATGGACGCCATCGCCCCAGGTGGCCTGGGCGGCACCTACGCCGGTAGCCCGATCGCCTGCGCCGCGGCCCTGGCGGTGATGGAGGTGTTCGAAGAAGAGCACTTGCTGGACCGCTGCAAGGCGGTTGGCGAGCATCTGGTGACTGGCCTCAAGGCGATCCAGGCCAAGTACCCGGTGATCGGTGACGTGCGTGCCCTGGGCGCGATGATCGCCGTCGAGCTGTTCGACGACGGCGACACCCACAAGCCAAACGCCGCGGCCGTTGCCGCTGTGGTGGCCAAGGCGCGTGACAAGGGCCTGATCCTGCTGTCCTGCGGCACCTACGGCAATGTGTTGCGCGTACTGGTCCCGCTGACGGCGCCGGACGAGCAGTTGGACAAAGGCTTGGCGATCATCGAAGAGTGCTTCGCAGAGCTTTAAGCGGCAGGCTGCAGTTGCAAGCGACAAGCTGCAAGCGACAAGCTGCAAGGGGTGACGAGCTTGCCGCTTGCAGCTTCGAGCTTGCAGCTCAAAGAAACCGCCCGTGAATAAAAAAACCGCTGATGCGGTTTTTTTTTGTTCACTCGGCGGCTTGGCGCGCATGTTGGTGTTGGACGCTGAGCGGTGGGGTTGGCGGAGCTGATGCACGTTGCAAAGGCTGGCGTCAGCCGGCGACCACGCGGTTTTTGCCCAGGCGCTTGGCCTCGTACATGGCGGTATCGGCGCGCGCGAACAGGCTGTCCAGGGTCGCGTCGGCTTCGGTGAGGCTGGCCAGGCCCTGGCTGATGGTCACACCGAACGCCTGGCCTTCGTAGCTGAAGCTCAGCGCCTGAATCTCTTTGCCCAGGCGTTCAGCCACTTGCAGGGCCATCTCCGGCGCACAGCCTGGCAGTACCGCGGCAAACTCTTCGCCGCCAATGCGCCCGAACAGGTCGCCACGGCGCAGCACCCCTCGACCGCTCTCGGCGATGCGCCGCAGCACCTGGTCGCCCTCCAGGTGGCCGTAGGTGTCGTTGATGTCCTTGAAGTCGTCGATGTCCAGCAGGAGGAAGGCCAGCGGCGTGCCTTGGGCGCACGCGCTGTCGAAGGCATGGTTGGCGCATTCGAAGAAGTGCCGGCGGTTGCTGCTCTGGGTGAGCACGTCGGTGGTGGCCAGGCGGTGCAACTCAAGCTCGAGCTGCTTCTTTTCGGTGATGTCTTCGGCCATGCCGACCACAATCAACGGTTCGCCCGGCTCGACCTGCTGATTGATGTAGCACTTGTCGCTCAACCAGCGGATCTGACCGTCGGCGGTGATGATGCGGTACTCGCGGTCTTCCACGGCACCTCGCTCCAGCACGCGGGCCAGACTTTTTTCGGCGTAGTCGAGGTCTTCGGGGTGAATGCTGTTGCGCCATTCCCGATGGTCGGCGAGCAGCAGGCCGGCAGCACGTCCAAATATCCGCTCGTATGCCGGGCTCACGTACAGCACGCGGCGGGTCTCCCAATCGATGGCCCAGAGCACCGCATTCACACTTACCAGCAGCGAACTGAGGAGCTGCTCGCGCTCACTCAGGCGCTCGACTTCGCCCTGGGCATGCACCAATGCCAGCAGGGTTGCAGCCGCCGTGGGGCGCTGAGTTTCAGCGACGGGCGGATCCGGTAAGTGGGGTTTTTCGTGAACCATCGGCACAACTCTCTCTGGGCGCGCCGCAGGATGGAGCAGCGGTCACAACAAGGGGTCACCATGATGGCGAAGTGTTCCTTGAGAGAGGCTAATTGCGTCGAAGTTCCGTCAACGGGGTCGATTAGCGGCGCCCGGTAAATGACGCCAAAAAGATGCTGTGGGAGGGCGTACCCTCCCACAGCGCAGTCAGGCCGCGGGGCGTAGCGAATAGGTTTTCAGCTGATGGGCGAAGTCGCGCAGGGACTGGATGCCACTGGCTTCGGCCTCGTGTACCCATTCCTTGATCGCCGCCAGCATGTCGTGGCCATTGGAGCTGGTCTTGAGCCAGATCTGCTGCAGCGCCAGGCGCTTTTCATAGATCACTTTCAGGGCCTGGCTATGCTCCAGCATGCCTTGGATGCGCAGGTGATGACGGTCATCCAACAGGCTGGTTTCCCGCGACAGCAGGCGCTTGGCGCGGTGGAACTGGTGGCGCACCGAGTGATCGACTTTTTCCAGCTCCTGCTTAACGAGTGGGCCGATCACCAGCTTGCGGTACTGGGCCATGATCTGGAAGCGGTTGTTGAGAATCGCCATGGCGGTATCCATGTCCAGATGGCCTTTGCCCTCGACGCGATGCGCAATCGGCGCCACGCGCTGCACCTTGGCCAGGCGCAGGAAGCTGAACAGTTTGATCCACGCCCAACCCAGGTCGAATTCCCATTTTTTCACCGACAGTTTCGCGGAGTTGGGATAGGTATGGTGATTGTTGTGCAGCTCTTCGCCACCGACGATGATGCCCCACGGCACCAGGTTGGTGGCGGCATCACGGCATTCGAAATTGCGATAGCCCACGGCATGCCCCAGGCCATTGATCACGCCGGCGGCCCAGAACGGTATCCACATCATCTGGATGGCCCAGATGGTGATGCCGATGGTGCCGAACAGCAGCAGGTCGATCACGCCCATGATCGCCACGCCCAGCAGCGGGTAGGGCGTGTACAGGTTGCGTTCGATCCAGTCGTCCGGGCAGTTCTTGCCGTAGATGCGCAGGGTTTCCGGGTTTTCCGCTTCGGCGCGGTACAGTTCGGCACCTTTGCGTAACACGGTGGACAGGCCTTTGATCACCGGGCTGTGCGGGTCATCGACGGTCTCGCATTTGGCGTGGTGCTTGCGGTGGATGGCGGTCCACTCGCGGGTGTTCTGCGCCGTGGTCAGCCACAGCCAGAAGCGGAAGAAGTGTTTCAGGCCGGCATTGAGCTCCAGGGAGCGATGGGCTGAATAGCGATGCAGATAAACCGTGACGCCAACGATGGTCACGTGGGTCATCAACAGAGTGACTGCCACCAGTTGCCAGGCTGACAGGTCAAGAAAACCGTTGTACCACATAGGCTGTATGGCCCTCAGATAAAGAAAAAACCAGCTCACGCATTATCACCAAGCCTGCAGAGAAAACCAGCCGCCCTTTCAGATAGAAGTGACTGGATGTTTCTTATCCTATAATCCCCGACCTTTGTAGGACGATTCTGTTCTTTAGGTAAGGAATACTGGCCATATGCTGTTTTCATACCGAGGTGCCCTGCGTGCGGGGCTGGTATACCTGCTGGTTTCGGTGGCCTGGATGGGTCTCACAGGCTACTTATTGATCGAGTTTATCGATAACCCGAGCGCTCTTACCCTGTGGCTGCAGGTGCGCGGTTATCTGTGGGTAATGGCCAGCGCTCTGGTGATTTACCTGATGAGCGCCCGATTTGCCGCGGCCAGCCAGCTGCAGCAACCCCTGAAGGAAAACCGCGAACGTCTGCGTCAGGCCGCTGCTGTGTTCGATTGCACGCGCGAAGGGGTGCTGGTCACGGATGCCCGAGGCTTGATCGTGCATGTAAATCGGGCCTTTATGGCGATCACCGGCTACCAGGGTGAGGAGGTCATGGGCCAGCCGCCCAGCCTGTTCAAATCCGGGCGCCATTCGTCGAGTTTTTACCAGCAGATGTTTCAGACCCTGGCGCGCGACGGTGAATGGAGCGGTGAAATCTGGAACCGCCGCAAAAGCGGCGAAATTTATCCGCAGTGGCAAACCATCCGGGTGATTCACGATGATCATGGCGACCTCAGCCATTACGTTGCGGTGTTTTCCGATATCAGCGCCATCAAGAATTCCGAGCACGAACTGGCGCACCTGGCTCACCACGACCCGCTGACCGACCTGCCCAACCGCTTGCTCTTCACCGACCGCGCCGAGCAGGCCCTGGCTTCGGCGCAACTGCATAAACGCGGCTGCGCCCTGCTGTTGCTGGACCTGGACCACTTCAAGATCATCAATGACAGCCTGGGTCATAACGTCGGCGACCAATTGCTCAAGTTGGCGGGCGAACGGCTCCAGGGCTTGCTTGGCCCCGGCGTGACACTGGCGCGCCTGGGTGGGGACGAGTTCGCGGTGCTCGCGGAAAGTTGTTCACAAGTGGTGCAGGCCGCCGCGCTGGCACAGCGCATGCTGGATGTGATGAAACAGCCGTTCATTTTTGACGGTCACCAACTGTTTATCAGCGCCAGCATCGGCATCAGCCTGTTCCCCAGCGATGCGCTGAGCGCCGAGCAACTGCTGCGCAATGCCGACTCCGCGTTGTTCAAAGCCAAAAGTGTGGGCCGCGAAGGCTTCGCCTTGTACACCGAAGAACTCACGGCCCACGCGCAGAACCGTGTAGAGATCGCCAGCGAACTGCGTCGCGCCCTCGACCAGCAGGAGCTGCGCGTTTACTACCAGCCGGTGCACGACCTGCACGGCAGCCGCCTGGTCGGCGTCGAAGCCCTGGTGCGCTGGCAGCACCCGGAACGCGGGCTGGTGCCGCCGTGCGAGTTCATCCCCATCGCCGAGCGTACCGGCCTGATTGCCGATATTGACGCGTGGGTCATGCACCAGGCGTGCTGGCAGATGTGCCAATGGCTGGCCGACGGCGCGCCGCTGAAGTTTATTGCGCTCAACGTGTCCAGCCGCCTGTTCGCGCGGCGCGAACTCTACGAGCAAGTCGCGCAGGTGCTCCACGAGACCGGCCTGGACCCGGCCTTCCTTGAGTTGGAAGTCACCGAAAGCGCGGTGATGGAAGACCCCGAAGTCGCTTTGGAGCAACTGCATCGCCTGCGCGAACTGGGCTTGCGCCTGGCCATCGATGATTTTGGCACTGGCTATTCCTCGTTGCTGCGCCTCAAGCGCTTGCCGGTGCAAAAGCTCAAGATCGACCAGGGTTTTGTCGCCGGCCTGCCGTGGGACGAAGACGACGCTGCGATTGTGCGCGTGGTTATCGCCCTGGCCAAAAGCATGGGCATGCAGGTGCACGCCGAGGGCATCGAGCAGGTGGAGCAGGCGCGCTTTTTGTTGGAGCAGGACTGCGACATGGGCCAGGGCTACTGGTTTGGACGGCCGATGCCGGCCGAAGAGCTTGATTGGTCACGAGCCCCCGCCATCTGAGCTTGAAACACGAGCAAACTGTGAGGGCTTGCTCGCTCCCCTATTGGATCTTCTCAAGGGCTGATCTTGGCGATTATCCCTTTGCAACCCCATGCCCTTCAGAAAATTCATTCTGGTTATATAAACATTCTTAAATAGTATTTTTAAGAATATCCGCGCTTATCTACTATCGCTCTCACGCCGCAAGCAGTGCCACCACTGCGAGGCACCCTTCATCTCAGGAGCGAGACCATGAGCGCATCCCTACGTAGCGTCGACGGCCAGGACGAAGCAGCCATTTTGCGTGAAATCCAGAGCGCCCTGCGCGATCTGCGCTTCGGCGCGGTGGAAATCACCGTGCACAACGCCCAAGTGGTGCAGATCGAGCGCAAGGAAAAATTCCGTTTGCAGAACCCGGCGAACAAACCGGGCTGAGCATTGACGGCGACAGCCCCGTCACTCGATAGACCCGTAACGATAAGAACAAGCCAACACCCAAGAATTCTCAGGAGCCTTCCATGTCGTCGATTCGCCGTTATGCCCTGGCCGCGCTGGCCAGTGCCGTGTTTGCCGGTTCCGCCGTTGCCAAGGACTACGAGTTGCTCAACGTCTCGTACGACCCGACGCGTGAGCTGTACCAGGACTACAACGCAGAGTTCACCCAATTCTGGAAACAGTCCCACCCTGGCGACAACGTCAAGATCCAGCAATCCCACGGTGGTTCGGGCAAGCAGGGCCGGGCGGTGATCGACGGTCTGCGCGCCGACGTCGTGACCCTGGCCCTGGCTGGTGACATCGACGAAATCGCCAAACTGGGCAAGACCTTGCCGGAAAACTGGCAGACCCGCCTGCCGGATGCGAGCACCCCGTACACCTCGACCATCGTGTTCCTGGTGCGCAAGGGCAACCCTAAAGGCATCAAGGACTGGGGCGACCTGATTAAAAAGGACGTGTCGGTGATCACCCCTAACCCGAAAACCTCCGGCGGTGCGCGCTGGAACTTCCTCGCCGCGTGGGCTTACGGCCTCAAAGCCGGCGGCAGCGAAGCCAAGGCTCAGGAGTACGTGAAAGAGCTGTTCAAGCACGTGCCGATCCTCGACACCGGCGCGCGCGGCTCGACCATTACCTTCGTCAACAACGGTCAGGGTGACGTGTTGCTGGCCTGGGAAAACGAAGCGTTCCTGGCGCTCAAGGAAGACGGCGGCGCCGACAAGTTCGATATCGTCGTTCCGTCCCTGTCGATCCTCGCGGAGCCGCCAGTGGCGGTGGTCGACAAGAACGCCGAGAAGAAGGGCAACACCGAGATCGCAACCGAATACCTGAAACACCTGTACAGCCCGGCTGGCCAGGAGATTGCGGCGAAAAACTTCTACCGTCCACGCGATGCAAAAGTAGCCGCCAAATACGCCCAGCAGTTCCCCAAACTGGACCTGGTGACTATCGACAAAGACTTCGGCGGCTGGAAAACTGCCCAACCGAAATTCTTTAACGACGGTGGCGTGTTCGACCAGATCTATACGGCGCAGTAAGCCGAGAAACACACACCCACGAAGCCCGCATTCACCTGCGGGTTTTGTGTGTCAGTTCCGCTAACCAAGGACTCTTATGTCGCGTCGTATTTCCCCCGTCATACCCGGCTTCGGGCTGACGCTGGGCTACACCGTCGTGTACCTCAGCCTGATCGTACTCATCCCCCTGGCGGCGATGTTCGTCCACGCGGCTCAACTCACCTGGGATCAGTTCTGGGCCATCATTTCCGCACCGCGCGTGCTGGCGGCCTTGAAACTGAGCTTCAGCACCGCGTTGTACGCCGCGCTGATCAACGGCGTGATCGGCACGCTGCTGGCCTGGGTGCTGGTGCGCTACACCTTCCCCGGCCGCAAGATCATCGATGCGATGATCGACCTGCCGTTCGCCCTGCCCACCGCCGTGGCCGGTATTGCCTTGACCGCGCTGTATGCGCCTAACGGCCTGGTCGGCCAGTTCGCCGCCGACCTGGGCTTCAAGATCGCTTATTCGCCACTGGGCATCACGCTGGCGCTGACCTTCGTCACCCTGCCGTTCGTGGTGCGCACGGTGCAGCCGGTGCTCGCCGATATCCCACGTGAAGTCGAAGAAGCCGCTGCCTGTCTGGGCGCCAAGCCGTTGCAGGTGTTCCGCTACATCCTCGTGCCGGCGCTGCTGCCCGCCTGGCTGACCGGCTTCGCCCTGGCGTTTGCCCGTGGTGTAGGCGAGTACGGTTCGGTGATTTTCATCGCGGGCAACATGCCGATGAAAACCGAGATCCTGCCGTTGCTGATCATGGTCAAACTCGACCAGTACGACTACCGCGGCGCCACCTCCATTGGGGTGTTGATGCTGGTGGTTTCCTTTGTATTGCTGCTGCTGATCAACTTGCTGCAGCGGCGCATCGAACGTCCATAAGGAGGCGCGGAACATGTCCCAATCGTCTATTTCCGCCGCGTCCTCGGCCAACGCCGCCCGACGTGGCAGCGCCGTGTCGCGACGCATCCTGATCGGCCTTGGCTGGCTGGTGTTCTTTCTGTTCCTGTTGCTGCCGCTGTTTATCGTGGTGTCCCAGGGCCTGAAGAACGGCCTGGGTACCTTCTTCAGCGCGATCCTTGAGCCCGACGCGTTGTCGGCGCTGAAACTCACGGTGATCGCCGTGCTGATCTCGGTGCCGCTCAACCTGGTGTTCGGGGTGAGTGCTGCATGGTGCGTGAGCAAGTACTCGTTCCGTGGCAAGAGCATCCTGGTGACGCTGATCGACCTGCCGTTTTCGGTGTCGCCGGTGATCGCGGGCCTGGTGTACGTGCTGATGTTCGGCGCGCAAGGTTTCTTCGGCCCATGGCTGCAGGAGCATGACATTCAGATCGTGTTCGCCCTGCCGGGCATTGTGCTGGCGACCATCTTCGTCACCGTGCCGTTCGTGGCCCGTGAACTGATCCCGCTGATGCAGGAGCAGGGCACCCAGGAAGAGGAGGCCGCACGCCTGCTCGGCGCCAATGGCTGGCAGATGTTCTGGCATGTGACCGTGCCGAACATCAAGTGGGGCCTGATCTACGGCGTGGTGCTGTGTACCGCGCGGGCCATGGGGGAATTCGGCGCGGTATCGGTGGTGTCCGGCCACATTCGCGGCGTCACCAATACCCTGCCGCTGCACGTCGAGATTCTCTACAACGAATACAACCACGTGGCCGCGTTTGCGGTGGCCAGCCTGTTGCTGATCCTGGCGCTCTTTATCCTGCTGCTCAAGCAATGGAGCGAGAACCGTATCAACCGCCTGCGCAACAGCGCCGGTGAGGAATAAGTCATGTCGATCGAAGTCCGTAATGTCAGCAAGAACTTCAACGCCTTCAAGGCCCTGAACAGCATCAATCTGGACATCCAGAGTGGCGAGCTGGTGGCGTTGCTGGGCCCTTCCGGCTGCGGCAAGACCACCTTGCTGCGCATCATCGCCGGCCTGGAAACTCCGGATGACGGCAGCATCGTGTTCCACGGTGAAGACGTCTCCGGCCACGATGTGCGTGATCGCAACGTCGGGTTTGTGTTTCAGCACTACGCGCTGTTCCGCCACATGAGCGTGTTCGACAACGTCGCTTTCGGCCTGCGCATGAAACCGAAAAACCAGCGGCCCACCGAGAGCCAGATCGCGACCAAGGTTCACGAACTGCTGAACATGGTGCAGCTCGATTGGCTGTCCGACCGTTACCCGGAACAACTCTCCGGCGGCCAGCGCCAACGTATCGCCCTGGCCCGCGCCCTGGCGGTGGAACCCAAAGTGCTGCTGCTGGACGAACCGTTCGGCGCGCTCGATGCCAAGGTGCGTAAAGAACTGCGCCGCTGGCTGGCGCGCTTGCACGAAGACATCAACCTGACCTCGGTGTTCGTGACCCACGACCAGGAAGAGGCCATGGAAGTCGCCGACCGTATCGTGGTGATGAACAAAGGGGTGATCGAGCAGATCGGCTCACCGGGAGATGTCTACGAAAACCCGGCCAGTGACTTTGTGTACCACTTCCTGGGCGACTCCAACCGCCTGCACCTGGGCGAAGACAAACACGTGCTGTTCCGCCCCCACGAAGTGTCGTTGTCGCGCCATGAACTGGAAGACCACCACGCGGCCGAAGTGCGGGATATTCGCCCACTGGGCGCGACCACGCGGGTGACGCTCAAGGTCGAAGGCCAGCCCGAGCTGATCGAAGCCGAAGTGGTGAAAGACCACGACAGCCTGACCGGCCTGGCGCGGGGCGAGACCCTGTTCTTCAAGCCCAAGGTCTGGCAAAAAGCCTGACCCTCCGAGCGTTCCCACGCTCTGCGTGGGAACGCCTCTTGTGACGCTCTGCGTCACGCTTTGGGACGCGGAGCGTCCTGGGCTGCATTCCCACGCAGAGCGTGGGAACGATCATGTGGGAGCTGGCTCGGCTTCAGATCGCGGCGTTCTACCGGGCCGGACCGCGCCTCAATCTGCTCTTTAAGTTCATGCCGCAACCCCAGCAAAAACGCCAGCTCCGCCACCACAAACAACGGCCCCACGATCAACCCAGATACATCGTCCACAAACGCGGGTTTCTTGCCTTCGTAGTAGTGCCCGACAAACTGAATCACCCAGCCCACCACGAACATCCCCACGCCACTGCTCAGCCAGACCAGAGTGTCTTGCGCGGCCAGCACGTGCCCGGCCCATACCGACAAGCCCATCAGCACGCTCATCAGCTTGCCCAGCGCCAGTTCCAGGCGCAGGTAAAACCACGCTGACAGCAGCGCCACGATCACTGCCGGTGAAATCCACAGGCCACCCATCGCCCATTCAGGGCGCGACAGCAGCACGGCCACGGCGACGACGATCAAGGGGATGCCAATGAAGTGGCTGGCGATATTGCGCGGGTCGCGGTGGTAGGCGGCGTATTGACTGAGGTGGTCGACGAGGCTTTTCATTGTTGTTCCTCCTGTAGGATGTTTGATCATGCCCTGTCAGCCAGCGCCTGACTGTCAGCTGGGCGACAATCTTCGGAGTTCCCATGGATGCAGAGAAGTGGCATGCCCGTCTGGCCAGCGGCCATTGGTTCAGTCATCTGCCTGTCGATCTACAGCGTCGCTTGCTGGCGGCCGCGCGGTTGCGCGTGCTGGCGGCGGGCCAGTTCCTGTTCAAGCGCGGCGACCCGCCCTGTGGGCTGTACGCGGTGCTGGATGGCGCGGTGCGCATCAGTGCCGTGAACGCCCAGGGTAAGGAAGCGGTGTTGAGCCTGGTGGAAACACCCTACTGGTTCGGGGAGATTTGCCTGTTCGACAACCTGCCGCGCACCCACGATGCCCAGGCCTCGGGGCCGTGCACGCTGTTGCAGGTGCCGCAGGCGGCCATGCTCGACATCCTTGAACACCAACCGGCGTATTGGCGTGATGTGGCCTTGTTGATGAGCCACAAGCTGCGCCTGTCGTTGATCAATATCGAACAGATGAGCCTGATGCCCGCGTCGGCGCGCCTGGCCCATCGGCTGCTGATGATCGCCCGAGGCTACGGCGAAATCGACCAGGCGCGCCACACCCTGCAACTGCCTCAGGAAGACCTGGCGGCGATGTTGGGCCTGTCGCGCCAGACCACCAACAGTCTGCTCAAGGCGCTGGAGCAACAGGGCATCATCGGCTTGAGCTATGGCGCGATTGAGATACTCGATCTCAAAAGCCTGCAGCAGGCCGCGGGCCTATGAACCGCGATACGTCGAGAAACCGTACGGGCTGAGCAACAACGGGATGTGGTAATGCTGGTCGGCCTGTTTGACCTGGAAAATCACCGGCACTTCGGGGAAGAACGTCTCGCGGTTGGCCTTTTTGTAGTAGTCGCCGGTCTTGAACACCACGCGATACTCACCCGGCGTCATGCTGCGGTTGGCGGGGAACAGTTCGGCGATGCGTCCCTGTTGGTTGGTGACGCCTTCGGACAGCGACTGCCATTGATCGCCCACCTGTTGCTCCAGGGTGACACTGACACCGGCCGATGGCAGGCCGTTTTCCAGGTTGAGCACGTGTACGCTCAAGGGGTTGCCGGCGGCCAGGGCCAGGTTGCACAGGCCGCTTAGGCTCAGGGCGGCGAGGGTCATGCTGAGGGTTTTCATCGTGAGGTCCTTTCGGTTGGGATCAAAGAGAGGTTTTCAGGCCCAGTTGCTCGGCGGCTTGTACGGCGCAGGCTTCGTCCTGCGCGGCGCCGCCGGCACCGGCAATGCCCAGCGCGCCCACCAGTTCGGCATCGGCAAACAGCGGCACGCCGCCGCCGAGCAACAGCAACTCGGGCAAGCTGTTAAGGTTGGCGGCCTCGGGGCTATTGCGCGCGCGTTCGGCGAACAGTCGTGTCGGGGTTTTGGTCGACAGCGCCGTGTAGGCTTTGCGCTGGCTCGCGATGCTGTTGTGCGGGCCAACGCCGTCGGCGCGCAGGCTCAGCAGCAGGTTGGCGCCGCGATCCAGGACGGTCAGTGCCGCACTGCAGTGGCTAAGGCTGGCATCGGCCAGTTGGCGCGCGGTGTTTAAATCGAGGTCGGCATGGCGCGGCAGTGGCGGTGCGGCCAGCGCGCTGGTGCAGACAGCAAGGCTTAAAAGCAAGACAAGGCGGGGCATAGTGACGACTCCGGAAAACAGGCCGCTACCCTAGCCAGTGAACGGGGTCAGAAACCGCACAATTTGATGACAGGTTTGTAATCAAACCCAGAGGTAAACCATGCAGGTGTTGTTAGTGGAAGACCAGCCGCAACTGGCGCAGCTCATGGCCCAAGGCTTGAGCGAGGCCGGTTTCGGCGTGGAAGTCGCAGCCAATGGCATGGCGGCGCAGCGCTTTGTGGAAAGCACCGAGTACGACCTGGTGATCCTGGACGTGATGCTGCCCGGCCTGAACGCCTGGAAATTGCAGCAGGCGATTCGGCAGCGCGGGGACACCCCGGTGCTGTTCCTGACCACGCCGGGCGGGATCGAAGATCGCCTGCGCGGGTTGGAGTTGCACGAGGAGGACTATCTGCTCAAGCCGTTTGATGCCAAGGCCCTGGTGGCGCGGGTGAGAAAGTTATTGCGGCGTGATCGTGGGCGCTGATTGACCGGACAGGTTCATTGCCTGAACCATCGCTTTCGCGAGCAAGCCCATAGGATATGCATCCAAAATGTGCGGGCTTGCTCGCGAAAAAGCCCTCCCAACCACTGCGCATACGCCTACCGCGATCCTTCCCGAAACTGCCCCGGCGTCATTCCCGTCCAGCGCTTGAACGCCCGATTAAAACTGCTGGTATCGGCAAACCCCAGCAAATGGCTGATTTCGGCCAATGAGCACTGCGGGTCGCGCAAATGCTGCAATGCCAGGTTCTGTCGGCATTCATTGAGCAGCGCGTCGAACCGGCATCCCTCATCGGCCAAGTGCCGTTGCACGCTGCGCAGGCTTACATGCAGCGCCTGGGCAACCCGTTCGGCGCTCGGCTCGCCGTCGGGCAATTGCGCCTCGATCGCCGCACGCACTTTGCGCTCCCAGGTCAGCGGTTGCAGTTGGGCAAGGGTGCGTTTGAGGACCGTCTCGTTGTGCTCGGCCAGCTCCGGGTTGGCGTCGTCCAGGTGGCTGTCGAAGTCCTGCGCTGCAAATTCCAGGCAGTCCTCCACCGCGCCAAAATTGACCGGTGCGCGGAACACCGTGTGCCACGGCGTGGGGTCGACCGGTTGCGGGCGGCGCAAATGCACGGCCAGTGGCGCGTAATCCCGGCCCAGGCGGTTACGGCAGGTGCGCACATAGATTGCTGCAAACGCATCGATGGCTTCCAGCGCCGGCGCCGGGCTGCCCTGGGGTTGCAACAGACGAAAGCGGTAGCGCTCGCCGTCGCGTGTCAGTTCAAGCGTCAAGGCATCACTGACCACCTGGTGATAGCGCACGATGCGTTCGAACACCTCGCGCAGACTGCCGCTGGCCACCAGCGCATAGCCCAACGCATGAAAGGTGGTGGGGCTGACAAACCGCGACACCCGCAAACCGATCGCCGGATCGCCGCTGGCCTGCACCGCCAGCGCCCACAGGCGCGTGGTGGCCGACAGCGGGTAGCGCGCGTTAGGGTCGTCCATCTGCTGCGGGTCGAGCCCGGCCTCATGGCACAGCGTGGCGCTGTCGAGGCCCAGGGCGTCGAGCTGCTTGCGCAGGGCACGGGTCCAGCTGGCGAGGGACGTGGGTTCGGTCATGGCGATTGGCGCTTGCAGTCAACAGGTTGGCGTGTGGGGCTAGCGTCCTGCGCGATGGCCTGGGGCAGGATGTAACCCTTGATGAATAAGAGGATGGGAGCATGGACGGTACTTCTGCAAGTCCCCAGCAGATGAACGCGCAACAGCGTTCGGCGCATATTCGTGAGGTGGTGCTGGCCGAAGGCGTGCGTTTGCGCCGGCAACACTCGTGGTTGCGGCATCAGGACGCCCTGGGCGCGGGCATCCTGGCCTTTGCGCTGATCGGCATGATCGGCTCGGCGGCGCTGTACATCGGCGGCCACATGGCCTGGTGGGCGTGCCTGCTGCTTAACGCCTTCCTGGCCTCATTGACCCATGAGCTGGAACACGACCTGATCCACAGCATGTACTTTCGCAAACAGCGCCTGCCCCACAACGTGATGATGGGCCTGGTGTGGCTGGCGCGGCCGAGCACGATCAACCCGTGGATCCGCCGCCACCTGCACCTCAACCACCACAAGGTCTCCGGCACCGAGGCCGATATGGAAGAGCGCGCAATCACCAACGGCGAGCCCTGGGGCTTCGCACGGTTGCTGATGGTGGGCGACAACGTGATGTCGGCGTTCATTCGCATGCTGCGAGCCAAGACCTGGGGCCATAAATTCAAGATCCTCAAACGCGCGCTGCTGGTTTACGCACCGCTGGCGCTGCTGCACTGGGGCGCGTGGTACGTGTTCCTCGGCTTCCACGCCGCCAATGGCATCGCCAGCCTGCTGGGCGCGCCGATCGACTGGTCCGCCGACACCTTGCAGGTGATGCACGTGATCGACATCGCCGCCGTGGTGATCATCGGTCCCAATGTGCTGCGCACGTTTTGCCTGCACTTTGTCAGCTCCAACATGCATTACTACGGTGATGTGGAGCTGGGCAATGTGATCCAGCAGACCCAGGTGCTCAACCCGTGGTGGCTGTGGCCGTTGCAAGCGTTCTGCTTCAACTTTGGCAGCACCCACGGGATTCACCATTTTGTGGTGAAGGAGCCGTTTTACATCCGCCAGATGAGCGCCAGGGTGGCGCATAAGGTCATGGCTGAGATGGGCGTGCGCTTCAATGATTTCGGGACGTTTGCGCGGGCCAATCGGCTGGGTTTTCCGCCGCCGGACGTTGCCCGGTCGGCGCCTGCCTATAGAGCAGGCGCAGTGCGATAGGTAACAGGGCTGAACACCCGCGTCACCACCAGCATCGCCAGCGCGGTCACCGTCAGCACCACCCAGGCGCTGGCGAAGCTGCCGGTGAGTTCGCGCAGCCAGCCGGTCATCCACGGGGAAATCGCGTTGATCAAAAAGCCCACGCCTTGCACAAAGGCCGCCAGTTGCCCGGCTTGGCGAGGGTCGCGGTGGTGGTCGAGGGTCAGCAGCAGGCTCAGGGCAAAACACGCGCCGAGGCCGAAACCGCACAACGCCACCCACAAATGGGGAAATTGCAGCGGCGCCAGCAGCAGGCCGAGGTAGCCGATGGTCTGCGCCAGCAGACTGATGCCCAGCAGCGGCCGACGGTCGACACCGCGTTGCGCCAGCACCGGCATCAACAGCGCGGCAAGCACCTGGAAGATCGTCATGAATGCCAGCAGTGAGCCGCTGGGCAGCACGCCCCAACCCAACTGCTGATAGTACGCGGGCAGCCACGCCACCAGGCTCATATAGCCGCAGTTCACCAACCCGAAATACAGCGCCAGCAGCCAGGCGCGACGGTTGCGCAGGCCTTCGAAGGCGGGCACAACCTGTGGGTTTTTTGCCGCGCCCAGCGGTAGCCAGACCCACAGCAACAAGGCGCCCAGCGCCGGCAACAGCCACACGCCCAACCCTGCCTGCCACTGCTGGAAATGGGTGGCCACCAACGGGCTGAGCAGCGCCGCCAGACCACCCCCGGCCATCAGCGAGGCGGAGTACACGCCCATCGCCACCGGCACGCGATGACGGAATTCGCGCTTGATCATCGCCGGCACCAACGCCTGGATCAGCGCCACGCCGGCGCCGCCGAGCAATGCCGTGACCAGCAGCGCCGCGCCCTGGCCCATCAGCCAGCGCGCCAGGCACGCCAGCAGAATCATCACCAAGCCCAGCGCAATGCCACGGCGCTCGCCCAGGCGCGCTTCCACGCGCACGCCCACCAATGCCACCAGACCCATGCACACCACCGGCAGGCTGGTGAGCAGGGCGCTGCTCTGGAAACTCAGGCCGGTGGCCTGGCGAATCTCGCCCAGCAGCGGGCTGATGGAGCTCAGGATTGGTCGCAGGTTCAGGCCCAGCACCACCAGCAGGCCCCAGCCGGCGAGGGATTTATTGAGGGTCATGCAGCGCTCTTGCGATGAGTAAATGAGGCGTGAGTATGGCCAGCGTCACAGGTATTCTGAAATTAAATATAAACATGCCAGCCAGTGGCAAATGGAATGACTATGTTCGATCCCGTGTTGCTCCGAAGCTTTGTCGCCGTGGCCGATTGCGGCAATTTCACCCGTGCCGCCGAGCGCCTGCACTTGACCCAATCCACCGTCAGCCAGCAGATCCGCCGCCTGGAGCAGGTTCTGGCGTGTCAGTTGCTCGACCGCGACCAACGTCGCGTGGTCGCGACCGTTGAGGGTGAACGCTTGCTGGCGTATGCACGGCGCATTCTGGCGCTGCACGAGGAGGCCGCCGACGTGCTGATCAACCAGCAGAGCGACGGCGTGCTGCGCCTGGGGGTGCCGGAAGACTTTGCGGCGCAGCGCCTGATGCCCTTGTTGTCGGCGTTTGTGCGCGCCTATCCACGGGTGCGCCTGGAGGTCACCAGCGGGCTCGGCCCTGCGTTGCAACGCCAATACCGGAACGGCGAATTCGATGTGCTGCTGGTCAAGCAGATGGGCGACAGCGACGACTGTCTGGCCTCGTGGCCCGAGCCGTTGTGTTGGGTCGACAGCCGCAGCACGCCCTCCCTGGGCCGCGACCCTCTGCCGTTGGTGGCCTTCCCCGTGGGCGGCCTGTACCGCAATGAAATGCTGCAACATCTGGAAGTGGCCGGCTGGCGCTGGCGCATCGGCTATTCCAGCGCGAGTCTGGCCAGTGTGTGTTCGGCGGTGGCGGCGGGGTTGGGCGTGAGTTTATTGCCGCGCCGGGTGGTGCAGGCCGAGCACGTGGAGCTCGGTCCGCAAACTGGTTTGCCTGCGGTGCAAGGCGTGCGCCTGGCATTGTATGCCCGCGGCGGCCTGAGCGCTGCGGGGCAGTGCCTGCAGGCTGAACTGTTCGATTTGTGTGCAAACAGCCCGGTCGAGCCCTGCCTCGACTGACAACTTTGCAGGGTCGTAAAGTCTCGAAAAAACCGGACTGGCGTGTGCGCGCGTTTCGCGTGTTGGTCTGTGTGCGGCCTTTTCCATCTGAGTTTCATATTTGTTTTGGTTATTAATAAATAGCTTCTTATTCCTTAACGAGCATAAGTCGTGTCCCTATACTGCTCAGCAACGTTAAACGCTGCAGGAGGGCACCCCCATGCACAGCGAGTCGATTCGTTACCTGATCGTGCCGGGCTGGCAAGGATCGCCAGAAAATCATTGGCAAACCCATTGGCAGCACAGCCTGCCCAACAGTGCGCGCGTGGAGCAGGCCGATTGGCTGACACCGCGCCGCGAAGACTGGGTGGCTGCCCTGGCCGAGGCCATCGCCGCCGACAGCACGCCGGTGATCCTGATCGCCCATAGCCTGGGCTGCATCACCGTGGCCCACTGGGCCGCCACTGCACCGGTGCACTGCCTGCGCCAGGTGCGCGGCGCCTTGCTGGTGGCGCCGGCCGATGTCGAACGTCCGGCGTGCGCGCCTGCCTTGCGCAATTTCGCGCCGATTCCCACCCACCTGCTGCCGTTTCCCAGCCAGGTGGTCAGCTCCGACAACGACAGTGCCATCAGCGCCCCGCGTGCGCTGGAGCTGGCGCGTTACTGGGGTGCCGAAGCCGGGATCATCTCCGGCGCCGGACATATCAATGTGAAGTCCGGCCACCAGCGCTGGGAGCAGGGGTTCGCGTACCTCTATCGCCTGCAAAACCGCCTCGAGCATCACGCCCGGCGTAGCGCATAACTTTCTTTCAACGCCCCGTCCCTGCGTGGATTGGGGCGGGAGCCTGCCATGAGTCATGACACCTTCGGCCAGCCCTTGCTGACCTTCCCCGATGCCGAAAAAAGCCCGCTGAGCATCCGCGCCAAGGCGCTGGTGTTCGTCGACCCTCGCTCGCGCCAGCTACGGCAAGACCTGGAAAACCTGGCGCCCCGTGCACTGCCCGTGTTGATTCGCGGCGAGACCGGCAGCGGTAAAGAGTTGCTGGCGCGGCATATCCACCGTGGCAGCGATCGGGCGGGGTTGTTTGTGTCGGTCAACTGCGGCGCGATCAGCCCCACCTACGCCGATGCCGAGTTGTTCGGCTATGCCGCCGGCGCCCACAGCGGTGCCGCCAGCAGCCGCGCCGGCTGGTTCGGTTCGGCCAATGGCGGCACCTTGTACCTGGATGAGATCGGCGACTTGCCGCTGCCCATCCAAGTGAAATTACTCGCGGCCCTGGAGAACCACGAAGTCACCCGCGTCGGCGCGCACCAGCCCAGCCCGGTGGACGTGCGCCTCGTCGCGGCCACCAGCATTGACCTGGCCCAGGCCGTGGCGGCGGGCAAGTTTCATGAGCGGCTGTTCCATTATCTGAGCGAAGGCCGCTTGGACTTGCCGGCGCTGCGTGAGCGGGTCGGCGACATCCTGCCGTTGGCCGAGTACTTCCTCGGCATTTACAGTCAGCGCCTCGGCCTGCCGGTGCCGTTGATCAGCGAGGCGGCGCAGCAAGTGCTGGAACACCACAGTTGGCCGGGCAATACCCGTGAGCTGGAAAACGTTATTCACTTTGCCTTGCTGGTGAGCAGCGGCGACGAGATTTTGCCCGAGCATTTGAACCTGCCGGTGGTCGGTTCGCCGTTGGAGCAGGTACGGCGCATCTTCGCCAATGCCAGTTCCGCGCAGCGGGAAACCCTGCGTAGCTTCCTGTATGAGCAAAATGGAATATCAACGTGAATAAAAGATATTGTTCCGGAATAAAAAATCTAGGTATTGTCCGTTCCACGCCGCGATAGCACTTCGCTGGCACATTACTTAACACGCGGCCGTCACAGACGACCCGGACTTCCGATAAGGACACTGCATGAAAAAGGTTCTGTTGTTTACCGCACTGGCGGCTGCCCTGACTGCCGGCTTCGCTCAGGCCAACGAGAAACTGGTGGTCGCCGCCACCCCGATCCCGCACGCCGAGATCCTTGAGCTGATCAAGCCGACCCTGGCCAAAGAAGGCGTGGACCTGCAGATCAAGGTCTTCACTGACTACGTGCAGCCCAACGTGCAAGTCGCCGAAAAGCGCCTGGACGCCAACTACTTCCAGACGCTGCCGTACCTGGAAAACTTCAACAAGGGCAAGGGCACGAACCTGGTGACCGTGGTCGGCGTGCACGTTGAACCTTTCGGTGGTTACTCGAAAAAGATCAAAAATATTTCTGAGCTCAAGGACGGCGCTACCGTGGCCATCCCGAACGAAGGCTCCAACAGTGGCCGCGCCCTGTTGCTCCTGCAAAAGGCCGGTGTCATCACCCTGAAAGACCCGACCAATGCCCTGGCCACGCCAAAAGACATTGCCAGCAACCCGAAGAACCTGAAATTCAAAGAGCTGGAATCGGCCTTGCTGCCGCGTGTTCTGGACCAGGTTGACCTGGACTTGATCAACACCAACTATGCGCTGGAAGCTGGCCTGAACCCGGCCAAAGACGCGCTGATCATCGAAGACGCCAAGTCGCCGTACGTGAACTTCCTGGTGGCGCGCCCGGACAACAAGGACAGCGACGCTATCCAGAAACTGGCCAAGGCGCTGACCAGCCCCGAAGTCAAAGCGTTCATCGAGAAGAAGTACAACGGCGCGGTCGTGCCGGCGTTCTGATCGAGCGGTAAAACCCCTTCAAGGTTTCAACGCCGACGGCTTGCACAGCGTCGGCGTTTTTTTGCGCCCTGCAGCAACGGTGCAGTCGAGCGGGCTGCATGACACACCCGCCCTTCAGTCGCTTGGGAACCATCGGCGTATGGGAGCCTCCATCCAGATAAGGAACCCTGAACTAAGCTCACAGTCGCATACACACTGGCAAGTCGGCATCACGCAAAAGGAGCCTGCATGGGCGGTCGTATTTCCACCTGTATTTTCGGACTTGGCCTACTGGCGCTGTTGAGCGGTTGTGGCCAGGAAAAAGCCGAGCCCAAGGCCCATTCGCGGGTGTTTGTGCAAACCGTGCAGCCGGCGCAGTTCGCGGCGGCGGTGACGCTGACGGGGGATATCCAGGCCCGCGTGCAAACCGATTTGTCGTTTCGTGTCGGTGGCAAGATCATCCAGCGCATGGTGGACGTGGGCGACCGCGTGAGCGCCAGGCAAGTGCTGGCCAAGCTCGATCCCAAGGATTTACAAACAAACGTCGACTCCGCCCAGGCCCAGGTCGTGGCCGAGCAGGCGCGGGTCAAGCAGACGGCGGCGGCTTTTGTGCGTCAGGAGAAACTGCTGCCCAAGGGCTACACCAGCCGCAGTGAATACGATGCCGCCCAGGCCGCGTTGCGCAGCAGCCAGAGCGCCCTGGCCGCGGCCCAGGCTCAGTTGGCCAACGCCCGCGAACAATTGGGCTACACCGCCTTGATCGCCGATGCGCCCGGCGTGATCACGGCGCGCCAGGCCGAGGTCGGCCAAGTGGTGCAGGCCACTGTGCCGATTTTCAGCCTGGCCAGTGATGGCGAGCGTGACGCGGTGTTCAACGTCTACGAATCCCTGTTGGTGGAGCCGCCCCCCGACGCGCCGATTACGGTCAGTCTGCTCGACAACCCGAGCATCAAGGCCCAGGGCAAAGTGCGCGAAGTCACCCCGGCCGTGGCCGCCAACACCGGCACCGTGCAAGTGAAGATCGCCCTGCAATCGCTGCCCAAAGGCATGGATTTGGGCTCGGTGGTCAGCGCCACCGCCAATGGCCCGGCCAAGGCCAGCATCGAGTTGCCCTGGTCGGCACTCACCAAAGACCTCAGCGAACCCGCCGTGTGGCTGGTGGACGGCGACGGCAAGGCGCAGTTGCACAAGGTCAGCGTGGCGCGCTACCTCACCGGCAAGGTCATCATCAGTGACGGCCTGAAAGGTGGCGAAAAAGTGGTGATAGCCGGTGGGCAGTTGCTGCACCCCGGCATGATCGTCGAGATCGCCAGCCAAGGAGCCCAGCCATGAAGCGTCTGACGGTTGTGCTCGCCGCCAGCCTGTTATTGATGGCGTGCTCCAAGCAAGAACCGGCGCCCGAGCCCGTGCGGCCGGTGTTGTCCATTGAAGTGAAAGCCGAAGACCAGGAAACCCTCGGCCGCTTCGCCGGCACCATCCAGGCGCGCTACGAAAGCAACCTGGGCTTTCGCGTGCCAGGGCGCATCGCCCGTCGCGCTGTGGATGTGGGCGCCGAAGTGGAGAAGGGCGCCTTGCTCGCCGTGCTCGACCCCACCGACCAGCAGAACCAATTGCGCGCTGCCCAGGGCGATCTGGCCAGGGTCCAGGCGCAATTTATCAACGCCCAGGCCAACGCCCGCCGTCAGCAGGAACTGTTCAACCGGGGCGTCGGCGCTCAGGCCCAATTGGATATCGCCCAGACCGACCTGAAAACCACCCAGGCTTCCCTCGACCAGGCCCGTGCCTCGGTCAACCAGGCCAGGGACCAGCTCAACTACGCCGAACTGCGCACCGACCATGCCGGCATTGTCACCGCCTGGAATGCCGAGGCCGGCCAGGTGGTCAGCGCCGGTCAGCAAGTGGTGACCCTGGCCCGCCCGGACATCAAGGAAGCGGTGATCGACCTGCCCGCCGGCCTCGCCGAGCGCCTGCCGCCCGACGTGGTGTTCCTGGTGGCCGGGCAACTGGATCCCGGCGTCAACACCACCGCCGTGGTGCGCGAGATCGAACCCCAGGCCCAAAGCGCCACCCGTACCCGCCGCGCCCGCCTGACCCTCAGCGACACGCCCGCCGCGTTCCGCCTGGGCAGCGCGATCAGCGTGACCTTGAGCTCTGCCATCGCGCCGCGCCTGGAAGTGCCTCTCAGTGCGTTGCAGGAGGTCGACGGCAAAACCCGCCTGTGGCTGCTCGACACCCACACCCAGACCGTGCAACCGCGTGAAGTGAGCGTGGTCAGCCGCGACGCCGACAGCGCGTTGCTCGATAACGGCGTCAAGCCCGGCGAACGGGTGGTGACCGCTGGCGTGAACAGCCTGACACCCGGGCAAAAAGTCAAAATCGACGAGGACAGCCCGCGATGAAAGGACGCTTCAACTTATCCGACTGGGCCCTCAAGCATCAGTCCTTCGTGTGGTACCTGATGTTCGTCGCCCTGCTGATGGGCGTGTTCTCCTACATGAACCTGGGGCGCGAGGAAGACCCCTCGTTCACCATCAAAACCATGGTGATCCAGACCCGCTGGCCGGGCGCGACCCAGGAAGAAACCCTTAAGCAAGTCACCGACCGCATCGAGAAAAAACTCGAAGAGCTCGACGCCCTCGACTACGTCAAAAGCTACACCCGGCCGGGCGAGTCCACGGTGTTCGTGTTCCTCAAGGACACCACCAGCGCCAAGGCCATTCCAGAGACCTGGTATCAGGTCCGCAAAAAGATCGACGACATTCGCGGCTCCTTCCCCCAGGGCCTGCAGGGACCGTCGTTTAACGACGAGTTCGGGGACGTGTTCGGCTCGGTGTATGCGTTTACCGGCGATGGTCTGTCGATGCGCCAACTGCGTGACTATGTGGAGCAGGTGCGCGCCGAGATCCGCGCGGTGCCGGGGTTGGGCAAGGTCGAGATGATCGGCCAGCAGGACGAAGTGATTTACCTGAATTTTTCCACGCGCAAACTGGCGGCCCTGGGCATCGACCAGCGTCAAGTGGTGCAGAGCCTGCAATCGCAGAACGCGGTGACGCCCGCCGGGGTGATCGAAGCCGGGCCGGAGCGGATTTCCGTGCGCACGTCGGGGCAATTCGCCTCGGAGAAGGACCTGGCCAACGTCAACCTGCGCCTCAATGACCGCTTCTATCGCCTGGCGGACATCGCCGAGATCAGCCGTGGCTACGTCGACCCGGCGCGGCCGATGTTCCGTTTCAATGGCAAACCGGCGATCGGCCTGGCGATTGCGATGCAGAAGGGCGGCAACATCCAGTCGTTCGGCAAGGCGCTGCACACGCGCATGGACGAACTGACCGCCGATCTGCCGGTGGGCGTTGGCGTGCACAAGGTGTCCGATCAGGCCGAAGTGGTGGAAGAGGCCGTCGGCGGCTTTACCAGCGCGTTGTTCGAAGCGGTGATCATCGTGCTGGTGGTGAGTTTTATCAGCCTCGGTATGCGTGCCGGGCTGGTGGTGGCGTGTTCGATTCCACTGGTGCTGGCCTTGGTGTTCGTGTTCATGGAGTACAGCGGCATCACCATGCAGCGCGTGTCGCTCGGTGCATTGATCATTGCCCTCGGCCTGTTGGTGGACGATGCGATGATCACCGTGGAAATGATGATCACGCGCCTGGAAAAGGGCGAGACCAAAGAACAGGCGGCGACCTACGCCTACACCTCGACCGCGTTCCCGATGCTCACCGGCACACTGGTGACCGTGGCCGGCTTTGTGCCGATCGGCCTCAACGCCAGTTCGGCGGGTGAATACACCTTCACCCTGTTCGCGGTGATTGCCGTGGCGATGCTGGTGTCGTGGGTGGTGGCGGTGCTGTTTGCGCCGGTGCTGGGCGTGCATATCCTCAGCGCCAAGGTCAAACCCCACGACGCCGAACCGGGGCGCGTCGGCCGCGCTTTCAATGGCGGCATGCTGTGGGCCATGCGCAACCGCTGGTGGGCGATCGGCATCACGGTGGCGCTGTTTGTCGCGTCGGTGTTCTCGATGCAGTTCGTACAGAACCAGTTTTTCCCGTCGTCGGACCGCCCGGAAGTGCTTGTCGACCTCAACCTGCCGCAAAACGCCTCGATCAACGAGACGCGCAAGGCCGTCGACCGCCTCGAAGCGATCATCAAGGACGACCCGGACATCGCGCGCTGGAGCACCTATATCGGCCAGGGCGCGATCCGTTTCTACCTGCCCCTCGACCAGCAGTTGGAAAACCCCTACTACGCGCAGTTGGTCATCGTCAGTAAAGGCCTGGAAGAGCGCGGCGCGTTGATTGCGCGCCTGCAAAAACGCCTGCGCGATGACTTCGTGGGCATCGGCAGCTTTGTGCAGCCGCTGGAAATGGGGCCGCCGGTGGGGCGGCCGATTCAGTATCGCGTGTCCGGTAAAGACACCGATCAGGTGCGCAAGCACGCGATCGAACTGGCGACGCTGCTGGACAAAAACACCCATTTGGGCGAGATCATTTACGACTGGAACGAGCCGGGCAAAGTCCTGCGCATCGACATCGCCCAGGACAAGGCGCGGCAATTGGGGTTGTCGTCCGAAGACGTGGCGCAGTTGATGAACAGTGTGGTCAGCGGTGCCTCGGTGACCCAGGTGCATGACGATATCTACCTGATCAACGTGGTCGGCCGCGCCGAAGACGCCGAACGCGGCACGCCGGAGACCTTGCAGAACCTGCAGATCGTTACGCCCAACGGCACCTCGATCCCGTTGTTGGCCTTCGCCACCGTGCGTTACGAACTGGAGCAGCCGCTGGTGTGGCGCCGTGACCGCAAGCCGACCATTACCATCAAGGCTTCGGTGCGGGATGAGATGCAGCCGACCGACCTGGTCAAGCAGCTCAAACCCGAGATCGACCAATTCAGCGCGGGCCTGCCGGTGGGCTACCGGGTCGACACTGGCGGCACCGTGGAAGAAAGCGGCAAGGCCCAGGGTCCGATTGCCAGCGTAGTGCCGTTGATGCTGTTCCTGATGGCAACCTTCCTGATGATCCAGTTGCACAGCGTGCAGAAGATGTTTCTGGTGGCGAGTGTCGCGCCGCTGGGACTGATTGGCGTGGTGCTGGCGTTGATCCCCACCGGCACGCCCATGGGCTTTGTGGCGATCCTGGGGATTCTGGCGCTGATCGGCATCATCATCCGCAACTCGGTGATTCTGGTGACGCAGATTCACGAGTATGAAGTGGCCGGCTACACGCCGTGGGATGCGGTGGTGGAAGCCACCGAGCACCGGCGTCGTCCGATCCTGCTCACCGCAGCGGCGGCGAGCCTGGGCATGATCCCGATTGCGCGAGAAGTGTTCTGGGGGCCGATGGCCTACGCGATGATCGGCGGGATCATCATCGCGACCTTGCTGACCCTGCTGTTCCTGCCGGCGCTGTATGTGGCCTGGTACAGGATCCGCGAACCGAAGCAGGACCCGCAGGAAAAACGCGGTTAAAGCGGTGGTAGCTGTTTCTAGGATTTGCGCCAGACGCTCGCCAGCCATGGCTGCTGCTCACGCGGCAGTCCGGCGGGCCGGTAGTAGTGTTCCAGCTCGACAAATCCGGCGGCGGTCAGTAACGCTTGCCATGCTGCCAGGTCGTGATAGGCGCCATAACGCGGCCCGTTCCAACCTTCCTGGTTCTCGCCACGCGGGTTGGAGCTGAACAGCACGCCGCCCGCTTTCAGAGCCCCGTGCAACTGCTTGAGCACCCGTGGCAGTTCCTGCCTGGGAATATGAAACAGCACTGCATTGGCGAAGATCCCGTCAAAGCGCGCCGCCGGTAAATCCAGTTTGAGGAAGTCCTGCTGCAATACTTCGCAACCGCTGTCTTCGCGTGCCATCTGCGCAAACCGCTCGGAGCCGTCGAGCCCCACGGCGATGTGGCCCATGCGCGTGAAGGTTTGCAAATCCCGCCCCGGTCCGCAGCCGAAATCCAGCACGGTAAACGGAGGGGTGCCCTGGATATGCCGCAATAACGCGTCGATGTTCTGGGTTACATCGTGGTCGCGGGTGCCTTCACGGAAGTCCTCGGCCACCGTGTTGTAGTGGCCGAGGGTGGTGGACGTGATCTGGTCGAGGTCATCGGGCTTGAGGGTCATGACGGGTAAATACCGGGCGCTGAGAGGGCCCGACTATACCTCACCGCTTGTTCAGCACCCGCGCCAGGCGATCACCGCCCAGTTGGATCACCGCCACCAGCACCACCAGCAACACGATCACCGTGAGCATGATCTGCGTATCAAAGCGCTGATAGCCATAGCGGTAGGCAATGTCGCCCAGGCCACCGGCGCCAATCGCGCCGGCCATGGCCGACGAGTTGATCATGGTCACCAGGGTGATGGTAAATCCGCCGACAATCCCCGGCAGCGCTTCGGGCAGCAGCACATGCCAAATGATGTGCCGGCGCCGGCAGCCCATGGCCTGCGCCGCTTCGATCAGGCCGTGATCGACCTCGCGCAGGCTCACCTCGGCGATGCGGGCAAAGAACGGCGTGGCGGCGATGGTCAGCGGCACCACCGCCGCCCACACGCCGTAGGTGGTGCCGACGATCAGCCGGGTGAACGGGATCAGCGCCACCATCAGAATCAAAAACGGAATCGAGCGGAACAGATTGACGAAAGCTCCCAGCACGCGGTTCAACGCCGGGGCCTGGTAGATGCCGCCCTTGTCGCTGGTCACCAGAAACACCGCCAGGGGAATCCCCACCAGCAACGCGATCAACGACGACACGCCGACCATCAATAAGGTGTCGATGGCGCCCTGTACTAAACGATCAAACCACATAACCCAGCACCTCCACCTGGTGTGCCCAGTTCGCGGCACGGTTGCGCAACTCGTCGGCGCCGTGGCTCGAACCACTCACCGCCAGCAGCAATTGCCCCAGGGCATGCCCCTGGATGCGCTCCACGCCGCCTTGCAGCAAACGCACGCGCCCACCGAGGGCGCTGAACAACGCGGCCAGGTCGGGCTCATCGCTGGCGCTGCCGGTGAGCTGCAAGCGCAGCACTACGGCGGCGTCGGGCGTTGGCGCGGTGGCGTGCAAACGACGTTGCAGCTCTTCCGGCAGCCCGTGTTGCAACGGCGCCAGCAGGGTTTTGCTGACCTCATGGCGCGGGTTGCCGAACACTTCCCACACCGGGCCCTGCTCGACGATGCGCCCGTGTTCCAGCACTACCACGCGGTCGCAGATGTCGCGAATCACCGCCATTTCATGGGTGATCAGCACGATGGTCAGGCCCAGGCGCCGGTTGATCTCGCGCAGCAGGCCGAGGATCGATTGGGTGGTTTCCGGGTCCAGCGCCGAGGTGGCCTCGTCGCACAGCAGAATCTCGGGGTCGTGCACCAGCGAACGGGCGATGCCCACTCGTTGTTTCTGCCCGCCGGACAGCTGCGCCGGGTAGGCCGTGTGCTTGTCCTGCAAACCCACCAGCTCCAGCAGCTCGCGCACCTTTTGCTCACGCTGCAGCTTGGGCACGCCGGCGACTTTCAGCGGCAACTCGACGTTCTGCCACACCGTCTTGGCCGACATCAGGTTGAAGTGCTGGAAGATCATGCCGATGCGCCGGCGCAGCGCCACCAAGTGGTCTTCGTCGAAGTCGCCGATGTCCACCTGATCGATCAATACGCGCCCGCTGCTGGGTTGCTCCAGGCGGTTGATGGTGCGGATCAGCGACGATTTGCCGGCGCCGCTACGGCCGATGATGCCGAACACCTCGCCGCGTTGGATCGCCAGGTCGATGCCTTGCAATGCTTGCACGCGGCCGTCGTAGGTCTTGCCCAGGTTGATAAAACGCACGTGGGCGCGGTTCAGCTGCGGGTGCAGTTCTGTGTGCTCGGCGTCTCTGGGCGCGGTGCCCAGGTCGCGCAGTCGGGCGTTGGCGGCACTCATTTTTTTGCTTCCCAGCCGACTTGGTAGAGTTTGCCCAGGGATTTATCCAGCGCGGCGCGCACCACCGGCGAGTGCTGGTAGATGTCGACGAACTGGATCACCCGTGGATCGGTTTTGCTTTTGGGCTGGATCACGAATTGGATCACGTACTCCGGGTGGTCGAGGCCGTCGAACAGCAGCGCCGACTCGGCATCGAAGGTCTTGGACAGGCGGATATACGCCGGGTAGCCCTGCACCAGGTCGGCATCGTCATAGGCGCGCACCAGTTGCACGGCTTCCACTTGCAGGATCTTGAGCTGCTTCGGGTTGGCGACGATGTCTTCTTCGGTGGCCTTGTAGCCCACGCCTGGTTTGAGGCTGATCAGCCCGGCCTTGGCCAGCAGTTGCAGGCCGCGCCCGCTGTTGATCGGGTCGTTGGCGATGGCCACGCTGGCGCCTTCAGGCAGGTCTTTGAAGCTTTTGTAGCGCTTCGAATACAGCCCGACATTGTTGATGATGCCTGGCGCGTACGGCACCAGGTCAAACCCGGCGGCGGCTTTGGCGTTTTCCAGGAACGGGATGTGCTGGAAGTAGTTCACGTCGATATCGCCGGCCGCCAGGCTGACGTTGGGCGCGATCCAGTCGGTGAATTCCACCAGCTCGACCTTCAGGCCCTGCTTGCCGGCCTCGGCTACGGCGGCTTCCAGGGGGATCGCGAAGGCGGCGGTGGTGCCGACTTTGAGCGGCGCATCGGCGGCGAACACCGCTGAGCTGAATACGCCGAGGGCCAGGGCCAGTGCCTTGACTGGGTTATTGAGCAATGTCTTTTTCATAGTGGGTTTCCAGTCATAAGGTATTCGGACAAACAATGCAGATCCCAGGTGGGGGCTTGCCCCCTCCCACAGGTCTTGTTCAGTGTCGGTAGGTGGATCCGGTGTGTTGTTCGGGCAGGCGGGCGCCGGCGTGGAAGACTTTTTCACGCAAGGTGCCTGGCTCATAGGCGGTCTTGTACGACCCACGGCGTTGCAACTCCGGCACCACCAGGTCGATAAAATCCACGTAGCTTTCCGGGGTCACGATGCGCGTGAGGTTGAAGCCGTCCAGGCCGGTTTCGCTGATCCAGGATTCCAATTCATCCGCTACCTGCTCGGGCGAGCCGACCAGGGTGATGTAGCGGCCGCCCAAGGCGTGCTGCTCCAGCAACTTGCGCCGGGTCCAGTCGTTGTTTTGCAGGTGCCGGGTGGCCGACTGGATCGCGTTGCTCTTCACGTATTGGATCGGTTCATTCAGCGCGTACTGGGAAAAATCTATCGCCGTGGACGCCGAAAAGTGCGCCACGCCGGCCTCGGCACTGGCGTAGCTCAGATACTCCGCATGCTTGGCCCAGGCCAGTTCCTCGGTAGCGCCGACGATCACGTTCAGCCCCATGAACACCTTGATGTCGTCCGGGTTGCGCCCGGCCGCCAATGCGCTGGCCCGCACCTTGTCCACCTGAACCTTGGTCGACGCCTTGTTCTGCCCGCTGATAAACACACACTCGGCATGCTGCCCGGCGAACAGCAAGCCCCGGTCCGAGCTGCCGGCCTGGAACAGCACCGGCGTGCGCTGCGGCGACGGTTCGCACAGGTGATAACCCTGCACCTGATAGAACTCGCCGTGGTGCTCGACCTTGTGCACTTTGCCCGGCTGCGCATAGACCCGTTGCGCGGGATCGTTGATAACGGCGTCGTCTTCCCAGCTGCCTTCCCAGAGTTTGTACAGCACCTGCAAGTATTCATCGGCCTGGTCGTAGCGCCGGTCGTGCTCGACCTGCTCGGTCAGGCCCATGGCCTTGGCGGCGCTGTCGAGGTAACCGGTGACGATGTTCCAGCCCACCCGACCCCGGCTCAGGTGATCGAGCGTGGACATGCGCCGGGCGAACAGGTACGGCGGCTCATACGTGAGGTTGGCGGTGAGGCCGAAGCCAAGGTTTCGGGTGACGGCAGCCATGGCCGAGACCAGCAGCAGCGGGTCGTTGACCGGCAGTTGGATCGATTCTTTGAGCGGCACCTCGATGCTGTTTTGGTACACGTCATACACACCGACGATATCGGCGATGAATAACCCGTCGAACAACCCGCGTTCCAGGGTTTGAGCCAGGTCGGTCCAGTACTCGAGGGTTTTGTACTGCGTGGACGTGTCCCGTGGATGGGTCCACAGGCCGTGGTTGATATGCCCGATGCAGTTCATGTTGAACGCATTGAGCAGGATTTTTTTCTTCGCCATCAGAGGGTCCCCCGCAGCGGCGGGTTTTCGTCGTTGAGGTAGTAATTGCCGACGGCGTGGTACTTCCAGCGCACCGGGTCGTGCAGGGTGTGCACGCGCGCGTTGCGCCAGTGACGGTCCAGGCCGTGTTCGGCCAGGGTCGCCTGGCTGCCGGCGAGTTCGAACAGGGTGCTGCCGGCGGCCAGGGATATTTCGGTGCTCAGGGCGCGGACTTCGGCGACGGCAATGGACGCGGCAGCGACGGTATCGGCGGTGGGGTCGGCCTGGGCGCGGTCGAGGTATTCACCGGAGCGCTCCAGCAGCGCCTCGGCGGCGTGCAGGCGGATGCTCAAGTGACCGAAGCTCTTCAGGGTCAGCGGGTCTTCGGTGGCCTTGTCGTTACCGGAATCAATCCACGGGCGGGTCTTGGTGCGCACAAAGTGCAGCGCATCTTCAAAGGCCGCGCGCGCGATGCCGGTGTCGATGGCGGCGTGAAGGATCTGTGCCAGCGGGCCGACGGTAGTCGGGCGTGCAAAGGCGCTCTGGAAAGGGACTACGTCATGGGCGGCGACCCACACGTTGTCGAACACCACCGAGCCACTGCCGGTGGTGCGCTGGCCGAAGCCGCTCCAGTCGTCGATGACCGTCAGGCCTTCACTGTCACGCGGCACGAAGGCCAGTTGCTGGATGCCGTGTTCGTCCACCACCGAGGTGGGGATGCGTTGGGCATAGAGTGCGCCGGTGGCGTAGAACTTGCGGCCGCTGATGCGAAACCCATCGCCGTCGCGGCTGATACGGGTGACGCGATCGTGTGCGGTCTTGGTGCCCAGTTCGGCCAGGGCGTTGCCGAAGCGCCGGCCGGCGAGCACTTCGGCGTACAGGCGTTGTTGCTGCGCCGGGCTGCCGTTCACGCGCAGGACTTCCAGGGCATAGAAATGGTTTTGCGGGATCTGGCCCAGGGACGCGTCGGCCTCGGCGATCAGCGCGATGACCTTGGCCAGGGTGACGTTGGACACGCCGGCACCCCCGTAGGCTTGCGGCACGCTGATGCCCCACAGGCCCGAACGGGAAAACGCATCCAGTTCGGGCCAGGGCAGGCGGCGCTCGCGGTCGCGCTGAGCGCTGTCGCGACGAAAGTCTTCGGCCAGGTCGCTGGCGACAATAAGGGCGTGTTCATCGCTGGTGATAACCGCGACGCTTGCAGAGAAAGGCATGGGTGTTCTCCAGGGTCTGGTCGGTTAAATCCAGGAATGGCGAGCCGGCAACGTGCCGTTCAAGCGATAGGCGCCGATGGCGTGATACTTCCAGCGCACGGGATCGTGCAGGGTGTGCACCCGCGCGTTGCGCCAGTGACGGTCGAGGTTGAACTGCGCGAGCGTGGCCCGGCTGCCGGCCAGTTCGAAGAGTTTTTCGCTGACCTGCAGCGACACCTCGGTGGTGAGCACCTTGGCCTCGGCCACCGCAATGGAGGCGCGGGCGGCCGATTGCGCGGTGATCGGTGCGGCGCTGACCTGGTCCAGTACCTGGCCGGCCTTGCGCAGCAGGGCTTCGGCGGCGTGCAGTTCGATCTTCAGCTTGCCGATGTCGGCGATCACATACAGGTCATCGCTGGCGCGCTCGACCTTGGCGTCGATCCACGGGCGTGAGCGTTCACGCACAAAGGCGATGGTGTCATCGAGGGCGCCACGGGCGATGCCGGCGTCGATGGCAGCCTGGATCAACTGCGAAACGGCGCCCTGGATGTTCGGGCTTTGGCTGATGCGCCAATTGTCGACCACCTGTTCGGCGTCCACCGGCACTTGGTCCAGCAGCACCGTGCCACTGGCGGTGGTGCGCTGGCCAAAGCCCGACCAGTCATCCACGATGCGCAGCCCTGGGCTGCCACGGCGTACGAACGCCATGACCTGCTGGCCGTCATCGTTGAGTGCTTTGATCGCCACCCAATGGGCAAACAGCGCGCCGGTGGAGTAGAACTTCTGGCCGCTGACCACGTAGCCGTCGCCCTGGGCGGTCAGGCGCGCCTTGAGCTCCAGGGTGTTTTGGGTGCCGCGCTCCGGGCCGCCGTTACCGATGCGCCAACCGTCGAGCACGCTCTGAAACAGCTGCTTTTTCTGGCGCTCGGTAGCGGTGCCCTGCAACAGGTGCAGGATGCCGAAGTGGTTCTGCGGAATCTGCCCGAGGGCCGGGTCCGCCGCGCTGATGATCGCGAATACGTCGGCCAGGGTTACGAACGAAACCTGTGGGCCGCCGTACTCGCGGGGAATGGAAATACTGCCCAGCCCGCTACGGGTGAACTGCTCGATCTGCGCCCACGGCAATGTGCGGTGCTGATCGCGCCTGGCGGCCTGCAGGCGCGCAGCCTGCGCCAGCGCGTGGGCGGCTTCGAGTGCCTCTGCATCGTTGCGCAGCACGATGGCCGGCAACAGCAGGGGGGCGACATCCAGATCACTCTGGGGGGGTGTTAGAGCCAAGTTAGACATCAGCGCCGCTCCTTGGCTGCACGTAATGCCCTGGCGTTATGCACCGGGGTAATCCTGACCATACCGACCTCGCATTCAATGAAATAAAAACAAAAATTCAGAGATGTCCGGTGGTCCGGTGCATATACCCTAAGCTTGTTAAATATTTAAATAAACTAACTTTTAGGAATATGCATAGAAGGGCAGTCATCCCGGTTCGCAGGGTGAGCCGATGGGGCGGGGCTGGTAGATGAGAGCGGCCGTGCCGGGGTAGGCCGGCGCACACGCGGCAATGCGCAGCGTGCGCGCCGGTGCCCAGCGCGAGTTGTTGCCGACGCGATCCAGCACGCAGTACGTCACCTCTACGCGGCTGTCGTCACCGGCTTCGACAATCACCGTCGATGGCACCCAGACCTGCACCGCGAGGCCGACGGTGCCGGCCTGGATTTTTGGCAAGTCCATGCGCACGTCGCCCCAGCGCAAGGTGATGGCATCGCCGCTGGCCATATTCACGTAGGGCTCGATGGCCAGTGGAACGCCGCGCTGCACTTGGCGACTGTTGATGCCGTACCGGCGAATGGTCTCGGGCAGTCTCACAGGGGCGAGGTACTGGTTTTCATCGGTGTACAGCGGCGGGGTGTGCCCGCCTGGGCCGTTCGTCTTGATGTGTACCCTGGCCACCGCTGAACACGCCGGGCCGTGGCCGATCTGCAGGATGTGGTAGTGAACCCGCGCCACGCCATCTTGTACAAAACTTTCGGGAACCCGCAGCTGGGTCGGCGTGCCGATTTTGCCTGCGCTCACCCGTCGCGAGGCGGCAAAGCAGTTGTTCCAGAACAGCTCGATCAGGTCGCCTTCCTCCATGCCGGGGTAGGGCGCGATGTCCACCAGCAGCTGTGCGGCCGCCAGCGCTTTGATGCCATGTCGATTAGCCTGGGGCAGGGTTGGGGCGGTGAGCATTGCCCCGGTTGCAGTGCGCGTCATATGTCATCTCCTAGATGCAGCCAGCAGCCATCGTTCCGGCCCATTGGCGCGGATGCGCAGGGGGGCTGAAAGGAACGATTCAGTGAGTAGCCGGGATAGGATCCAATCCTCTGGGCCTTAGATAAGAGGGTTGGTCAGGCAGCGTCAATGGCGGCAAAAGGCTAAACGGCGGCTATGGGGATATTCAGAAGGGTCTGACGGGGAGGGGTCTTTTCAGGGGTGGACGGCAGGGCGTCTTGCCCACCTGCGGCGGCCCCGCAGTCGCCTACCTGCGGGGCTGCTGCTCAATGTGCCAGAAACTTGCTCAGGAACTGTCGGGTGCGTTCTTCCCTGGGGTTGGCGAACAAGGCCTTGGCTTCGCCCTGTTCGACGATCACGCCCTTGTCGAAAAAGATCACCCGGTTGGCCACATCCCGGGCAAAGCTCATTTCGTGGGTGACGATGACCATGGTGCGGTTTTCTTCAGCCAGGCTACGGATGGTCGCCAGCACTTCGCCGACCAGCTCCGGGTCCAGTGCCGAGGTGGGTTCGTCGAACAGAATCACCTCCGGCTCCATCGCCAGCGCCCTTGCAATCGCCACGCGCTGTTGCTGCCCACCGGAGAGGCGCCGGGGGTAAGCGTCTTCCTTGCCCGCCAGGCCGACCCTGGCCAGCAGCTTGCGTCCCAGGGCGATAGCGTCTTCGCGCGGCATCTTCTTGACCACGGTGGGCCCTTCGATGACGTTTTCCAGCGCCGTGCGGTGTGGAAACAGGTTGAAGTTCTGGAACACAAAGCCCACATGCTGGCGCAAGCGCCGCACCAGGCCTTGTTGCTGATTGAGCGGGCGGCTGCCGTCGATCTGGATGTCACCCACCTGGATGCGGCCGCTGGTGGGTTCTTCAAGGAAGTTCAAGCAGCGCAGGAAGGTGGTCTTGCCGGAACCGCTGGGGCCGATGATGGCGACGACTTCGCCTTCCTTGACCTCAAGGTCGATGCCGTTGAGCACCACCTGACCGTTGAATTGTTTGGTCAGTTTTTCAACCACGATCATGCGTCAAGACTCCAGGTCATGCCGGTTGACCCGGTCTTCCAAACGATTTTGAAAATGCGCCAGGATGCTCGCCAGTACCCAGTAGATCAGAGCAGCGGACAGATACATGGTGAAAATCTCGAACGTGCGCGCAGACACCAGTTGGGCCTGACGGAACAGCTCCGGGACCTGGATGGTGGCGGCCAGCGCAGTGTCCTTGACCAGCGAAATAAAGCTGTTGCCCAAGGGCGGCAGGGCCGTGCGCATCGCCTGCGGCAGGATGGCCCGGCGCAGGGTCTGCGCGCGGGTCATGCCGATACTGGCGGCAGCTTCCCACTGGCCACGCTCGATGGAGGCGATGGCGGCCCGCAGGATTTCACAGGCGTAAGCGGCCATGTTCAGCGAAAAGCCGATCATGGCCGCCGGGATCGGATCCAGCTCGATGCCCACTTGCGGCAAGCCGTAGTAGATCAAAAACAGCTGTACCAGCAAGGGCGTGCCGCGAAAGAACGACACGTAGACGCGGGCGGTCCAGCTCAGCAGCTTGAAGTGCGACAGGCGCATCAAGGCCAGGCCGAAGCCCAGCAGCAAGCCGAAGAACATCCCGCCAAGGCTAAGAATCACCGTGTAGTACGCGCCCTTGAGCAGAAAGGGCGCGGAGTCCAGCGCGAGTTGGAGACTTGCCTCCATTATTGAGTGACGTCAGCGTTGAAGTACTTCTCGGACAGCTTCTTCAAGGTGCCGTCGGCGCGCAGCTTGTCGAGGGCCTTGTTTACAGCATCCAGCAGTTCTGGCTCGCCTTTGCGCAGGGCGATACCCGCTTCCTGGCGGGAAAAGGCGTCGCCGGCAGCGGCGGTGTCCGGGGCTTTCTTGGCGTATTCCAGGGCGGCCAGGCGGTCGATCAGGATGGCGTCGATACGGCCGACTTTCAGGTCCTGGAATTTGGTCGGGTCGTCGTTGTAGGTCTTGATGATGGCTTTAGGCTGGTTGTCCTTGAGCCATTGTTCGTAGTTGGTGCCAAGGCCTACGCCGACTTTTTTGCCGGCCAGGTCGTCGGCGGTCTTGATAGTGTCGACGTTCTTTTTCAGGACCAGCGCCTGGATACCGGAAACGGTATAGGGCTTGGAAAAGTCGTACTTCTTCTTGCGCTCTTCAGAGATGGTCACTTGGTTGACCACCGCGTCCAAACGCTTGGACTCCAGGGCGGCAAGGATGCCATCCCATGGCGTGGCCTGCAGCTTGACCTTCACGCCCAGCTCTTTGGCCAGGGCTTCGGACAGCTCGACTTCGAAACCGCTGAGCTTGCCGCTTTCATCGACAAAGCTGAAGGGCGGGTAAGTGCCTTCCAGGCCGATCTTGATCTCGCCGGCTTTCTTGATGTTGCCCAGTTGCTCGCCGGCAACCGCCTGGCCCAGCAGCCCGGCGCCGAGCGCCAGACCCAAGGTGCCGACCAGCAAGGTGCGACGCAATACAGAAATAGTCATGAAGAGCCCCTGTGTTTTTTATGGTGAGCGAAGCAGGTGACGCAGTAGCCGTATCCTGCCTTAAAGCGCGAAGCGCGTCTTCGCCTTCGGCGCCATGATAAAGGCGGTTTTTAAGACTTGAAAATAATATAAAACAAAACTCTTATTCTTTTTTGAGCTATCTGCTGATGGAGTTTCAGAACACAGCGTCATAGGCAAACAACGCTGGCGCCCCTCCGGTATGCAGGAAAATGATCGGCCCCTCTTCAAACCGCTGACGGCCGATGCCATCCAACAGGCCGGCCATGGCCTTGCCCGTGTAGACCGGGTCCAGCAGCAGGCCTTCCTGGCTCGCCAATAGCTTGACCGCCGAAAGGGTACCGGCGTTCGGTTCGCCATAACGCGGGCCGAAATATTCGTCCCACAGGATTACCTTGAAGGCGTCGGGGATATCCACGCCGAGCAACTCGGCGGTGCGTTCGGCCAGGCTCTGTACTTTGGGGAACTGCGCTTCTTCGGTGCGCGATACGGTAATGCCGATCACCGGCAGCTGCGGCAGCACTTCACTCAAGGCCAGGGCCAGGCCGCTGTGGGTTCCGGCACTGCCGGAGGCCAGTACGACGGCGGCGAATTCGATCCCGCTGTCTTCGATCTGTGCGGCCAGCTCCAGGCCGGCGCGCACATAACCCAGAGCGCCGAGGGCGTTGGAGCCGCCGATGGGCACCAGGTACGGCTTCTTGCCGTTGCTGCGCAGGCGGTCGGCAAGGGCGTTGAGCTGGTCGTCGACGTTGTCGAGGTTTTCGACCAACTCCACTTTGGCGTCGAACAACTCCAGCAGCAGGCGGTTGCCGTTGGCCAGGTAGTTGGGGTCTTCGGTGCCGGTGGGGTTTTCCAGCAGGGCGACGCAGCCCAGGCCGAGTTTGGCCGCCAGCGCGGCAGTCTGGCGTACGTGGTTGGACTGGATGGCGCCGGCAGTCACCAGCGTGTCGGCGCCTTGGGCGATGGCGTCGGCGGCCAGGTATTCGAGCTTGCGCAGCTTGTTGCCGCCCATGGCCAGGGGCGTGGTGTCGTCGCGCTTGACGTAAACGTCCCTGCCCAGCCAGGCCGACAGCCGTTCGAGTTTTTCCAGGGCAGTGGCGCCGCCCAGCAGTTCCAGACGGTTAAAGCGGTCGAGCTGTTGCTTGATCATGGCTACGCACGGTGGCTAAGGGATGCAGGGACTATAGGCAGGCACTTTTCATCGAGCAACCGTCAATCGCTTATGCCGGATGGTTCTGAGCATCGCACCATTGGTTCTTAAGGGCGGCCAGGGTGGATACCGTAAAGTGATGGCCATTTCGTCAGGAGTGAAGACCGTGAGTGAGCGTTCCAGTCATTGGCAATTACAGACCATCGTCAGCCAACTGCGCGGCGCCCGAGACCAGTGGCGAACCCGCAACGGTCGTTTGAGTGGCGAGCATGGCGGCCGTGAGTTGCCCTCGCGCGAGGCGGTGGCGCAGATTCTTGAAGCGCTGTGCGGTGCGCTGTTCCCGATGCGCCTGGGGCCGGCGGATCTGCGTGAAGAAAGTGAAGACTTCTACGTCGGCCACACCCTCGACGTGGCACTCAATGCCTTGCTGGCCCAGGCGCGCCTGGAACTGCGCTACGCCGCGCGCCAGGGCGCTCAGGATCACAGCCAGATCGATGCCCAAGCCATCCGCCTGATCCAGGATTTCGCCCTGGCCTTGCCGGCGTTGCGCAGCCTGTTGGACACCGACGTACTGGCGGCCTACCACGGTGATCCGGCCGCACGCAGCGTGGATGAAGTGCTGCTGTGCTACCCGGGGATTCTGGCGGTGATTCACCATCGCCTGGCCCACCATTTGTACCGCGCCGGCCTGCCGTTGCTGGCCAGGATCATTGCCGAAATCGCGCACTCGGCCACCGGTATCGACATTCACCCCGGCGCGCAGATCGGCCCGAGTTTCTTTATCGACCACGGCACCGGCGTGGTGATCGGCGAAACCGCGATCATCGGTGAGCGGGTGCGCATCTATCAGGCGGTGACGTTGGGCGCCAAGCGTTTCCCGGCGGATGAGGATGGACAGTTGCAGAAAGGCCATCCGCGGCATCCGATCGTTGAGGACGACGTGGTGATTTACGCCGGGGCGACGATTCTTGGGCGTATCACCATCGGCCAGGGCTCGACCATCGGCGGCAATGTGTGGCTGACCCGCAGCGTGCCGGCCGAGGCAAATATCACCCAGGCGAATTTGCAGCATGATGACGGGACACAGAAGTAAAGCACCGGCACAAACTCCCTGCGGGAGGGCAAGCCCGCTCCTACATTTGGTCGTATTCCAGATTTACTCGGCAATCGCTGAACGATTGTTCTCCGCCACCCGTCATACAAACCCTTGAGCTGGCGTAGGAATTGTCTGCCGCTCAGCCCTGGGATTAGTCCAAAACCGCCGGTTCATGTTTAACTTGAATGCTCGTTCAAGTTAAACCCGGTGGTTCGCTGCCCGCTCACAACAGGAGGCTTACCTTTGCTGAGTCCGTTATTTACAGCCACATGCTTCAACGCCGAGGTGCATCGTTCATGAGTGCATCGTCCACCCCAACCAGCGGCCTGGTGCGCATGAATGCGCCGGTTTTCTACTTTGCCGCCACCTTCATTCTGCTGTTCGGCCTCACTGTCATCGCCATCCCGCAACAGGCCGGTGCCTGGCTGCTGGCCGCGCAAAACTGGGCGGCCAACACGGTCGGCTGGTACTACATGCTGGCGATGACCCTGTATCTGGTCTTCGTGGTGGTCACCGCGTTATCGGGCTACGGCAAGATAAAACTCGGTGCCGACCACGACGAGCCCGAATTCAGTTACTTGTCCTGGGCCGGCATGCTGTTCGCCGCCGGTATCAGCATCACGCTGTTTTTCTTCTGCGTTTCCGAGCCGCTGACGCACCTGGTGCAGCCGCCCCAGGGCGCGCCGCTGAACGCCGACGCCGCACGCCAGGCCATGCAGGTGCTGTTCCTGCACTGGGGCCTGCACGGCTGGGGCGTGTTCGCCTTTGTCGGCATGGCGCTGGCGTATTTCGCCTATCGGCATAACCTGCCGCTGGCCTTGCGCTCGGCGCTGTACCCGCTGATCGGCAAGCGCATCAACGGGCCTATCGGGTATGCGGTGGATGGTTTTGGCATCATCGCCACGGTGTTTGGCCTGGGCGCGGACATGGGCTTTGGGGTGCTGCACCTCAACTCGGGCCTGGACTACCTGTTCGGCATTGCCCACACCCAGTGGATCCAGGTTGGCCTGATCACTCTGATGATGGGGGCGGCGATCCTCGTGGCGGTGGCCGGCGTCGACAAGGGCGTGCGGGTGATGTCCGACATCAACATGCTGCTGGCCTGCGCGCTGCTGTTGTTCGTGTTGTTTGCCGGGCCCACCCAGCATTTGCTCAACACCCTGATCCAGAACATCGGCGACTACCTCGGCGCGCTGCCGACCAAGAGCTTCGATGTGTACGCCTACGACAAACCCAGCGACTGGCTGGGCGGCTGGACGGTGTTCTACTGGGCCTGGTGGATTGCATGGTCGCCATTCGTGGGCCTGTTTATCGCGCGGATTTCCCGCGGCCGTACCATCCGCGAATTCGTGTTCGGCGTGCTCCTGATCCCGCTGGGGTTCACCCTGGCGTGGATGTCGATCTTCGGTAACAGCGCCATCGATCAGGTGCTCAACCACGGCATGACAGCGCTCGGTCAGTCGGCCATCGATGATCCGTCGATGAGCCTCTACCTGCTGCTGGAAACCTACCCGTGGAGCAAAACCGTGATCGCGGTGACGGTGTTCATCAGCTTTGTGTTCTTCGTCACCTCGGCGGACTCGGGCACTGTGGTGCTCTCGACCCTGTCGTCCAAAGGTGGCAACGCCGACGAAGACGGGCCGAAATGGTTGCGGGTGTTCTGGGGGGCAATGACGGCGTTGGTCACCAGCGCCTTGCTGTTTGCCGGCAGTATCGATTCGCTCAAGTCGGCGGTGGTGCTGACCTCGTTGCCGTTCTCGCTGATCTTGCTGTTGATGATGTGGGGGCTGCACAAAGCCTTTTACCTCGAGTCGCAAAAGCAGATCGCCCAGTTGCATTCGCTGGCGCCGATATCGGCGTCACGCAAGGGCAAGGGCGGCTGGCGCCAGCGCTTGAGCCAGGCGGTGCACTTCCCGTCGCGCGATGAGGTGTATCGCTTTCTCGAGTCGACGGTGCGCCCGGCGATCGAAGAAGTGACGGCAGTGTTTGTCGAGAAGGGGCTGTCGGTGGTGACCCAGCCCGACCCCTCCAACGACAGCGTCAGCCTGGAAATCGGCCACGGCGAGGAACATCCGTTCATCTACCAGGTGCAGATGCGCGGCTACTTCACGCCGTCGTTTGCCCGTGGCGGCATGGGTTCCAAAGAGATCAACAACCGCCGCTACTACCGCGCGGAAGTGCACTTGAGCGAGGGCAGCCAGGACTACGATCTGGTGGGCTACACCAAGGAGCAGATCATCAACGACATCCTCGATCAGTACGAGCGCCATCTGCAGTTCCTGCATCTGGTGCGCTGAGCCAACGGTCGTGTTTTGGCTTCAACCCGTTCCTCTCAGGTAAGCCTTTGCTGTAAAAGGAAGAGGCAGACTTAAGCGATTCAGCGGCTTAAAAGGCCTGGGAATAACCCTATTCCCAGGCCTTATTTGCCCTAAGCCCAGAGAGGATTCGATGACGTACATTGCTGCCGAAAACCGCTATGAATCTATTCCGTATCGCCGCGTAGGCCGCAGTGGGCTGGTGCTGCCCGCACTGTCCCTGGGGCTGTGGCACAACTTTGGCGACAGCACCCCGATCACCACCCAGCGCGCCTTGCTGCGCACCGCGTTCGATCTGGGGATCAACCACTTCGACCTGGCCAACAACTACGGGCCGCCCTACGGCAGCGCCGAGATCAATTTCGGGCGCCTGCTGCGCGAAGACTTCAAGCACTACCGCGATGAATTGATCATCTCCAGCAAAGCCGGTTGGGACATGTGGCCTGGTCCTTATGGCCAGGGTGGCGGCTCGCGCAAATACGTGCTGGCCAGCCTCGACCAGAGCCTGCAACGCCTGGGCGTCGACTATGTGGATATTTTTTATTCCCACCGGTTTGATGCCGACACCCCGCTGGAAGAAACCGCCAGCGCCCTCGCTACGGCGGTGCAACAGGGCAAGGCGTTGTATATCGGCATCTCGTCTTATTCCGGGGTCAAGACCCGCGAAATGGCCGCGCTGCTCAACGAGTGGAAAGTGCCGCTGTTGATTCACCAACCGGCGTACAACCTGCTCAACCGCTGGGTGGAAAAAGACCTGCTCGACACCACTGAAGAACTCGGTGCCGGGGTGATTGCGTTCACGCCGCTGGCCCAGGGTTTGCTGACCGACAAATACCTCAACGGTGTGCCCGCCGATGCACGGGTCAACCGCCCTGGTGGTGGTTCGTTGCAGGCCGGGCATTTGTCCGACGCCAACCTCGCCCATGTACGCGCGCTGAACGAAATCGCCCAGCGCCGTGGCCAGAGCCTGGCGCAATTGGCACTGGCCTGGACGCTGCGTGATCCACGGGTAACCAGCGCGCTGATCGGCGCGAGCCGGCCCGAGCAGATTATCGAGAACGTCGGTGCGTTGAAGAACTTGAGCTTCAGCGCCGAAGAACTGGCAGAGATCGATCGGTTTGCGCTGGAAGGCGGGATTAACCTGTGGGAAAAGCCATCGACGGCTGAGTAACGGATCCAACTCGGTGGGGGGGACAAGCTCCCCCACCTGTCATGCGCCTGGTTTAGAACGGTACATCCCCCACAATCGTCGCCCGATGCATCACCCGCCGTTGCGGCCGGTAGTCATCCACCGCGTAGTGCTGAGTCACGCGGTTATCCCAGAACGCCACGTCATTCTCCTGCCAGCGCCAGCGGATGGTGAACTCCGGGCGTGTGGCATGGGCAAACAGCAGCTTGAGAATCGCTTCACTTTCCGCCGCTTCAAGCTCATTGATCCGGGTGGTGAAGCCATCGCTTACAAACAACGACTTTCGCCCGCTGACCGGATGCGTACGCACCACCGGGTGCGACAGCGGCGGGTTTTTCTTGCGGGTTTCTTCCCAGCGCGCCAGGTCGTCGGCGGTGTTGCCGAAGCGCTCCAGCGGGAAGGATTTGGTGAAGTCGTGGGTGGCGGTCAACCCGTTGAGCAGCCTTTTCAAAGGCTCGGACAGCGCTTCATACGCCGCAATCCCACTGGCCCACAACGTATCGCCGCCGAACGCCGGCAGCCGCTTGGCGCTGAGCACGGCGCCGAGGGCCGGGGTGGGCAGGAAGGTCACGTCGGTGTGCCACATGGCGTTGTCGCGGACATCGGTGACGGCGGTGTCGAGGATCAACACTTCGGGTTGTTCCGGCACGTTGGGGTAGATCGGGTGAATGTGCAGGTCACCAAAGTTTGCCGCGAACCGCGCGTGTTGCTGCGGGGTGAGGGCTTGGCCACGGAAGAACAGCACCGAGTAGCTAAGCAGCGCCTGTTCGATGGCGTCACGTTGCTCGGCACTCAGCGGCTGGCTGATGTTGACGCCGCTGATCTGGGCGCCCAAGGCGCTGCTTAATGGGGTAACGGTCAGGCTGCTCAATGTGGTTCTCATCACTCAATGTGCCTGGCCATGCCAAGGCACTAATTTACGCTGCAAGGCACGCAGGCCCATTTCCATGGTGAAGGCGATCAAGGCGATGACCAGAATTCCCAGTACCACCACATCGGTGACCAGGAACTGCGCCGCCGACTGCACCATAAAACCCAGGCCGCTGGTGGCGGCGATCAGTTCGGCGGCCACCAGCGTCGACCAGCCCACACCGAGGCCAATGCGCACCCCGGTGAGGATGTCCGGCAGAGCGCTTGGCAGGATCACGTGGCGAATCAGTTGGGCTCGGGTCGCGCCCAGCGACTGCGCCGCGCGTAGCCTGGCCGGGTCGACGGTGCGCACGCCGGTTGCGGTGGCGATAGCGATCGGAGCAAAGATCGCCAGGTAAATCAGCAACACCTTGGACAGCTCGCCGATGCCGCACCAGATCACGATCAGCGGCAGGTAGGCCAGGGGCGGAATGGGGCGGTAGAACTCGATCAAGGGGTCGAGAATGCCGCGCGCGATGCGGTTGGAACCGATGGCAATTCCCACCGGCACGGCGGTGAGCACTGCAAAGCCCAGACCCAGGCCGATGCGGCTGAGGCTCGCGCCCAAGTGCTGCCACAAGGTGGCGCCCATGTAGCCGGTGGTCGCCAGCAGCCAGCCCTTTTGCAACACGTCGGCGGGCGGCGGCAGGAACAGCGGTTCGATCAGGCCCGTGGCGGTGACGGCCCACCAGAGGGCCAGCAAGGCGAACAGCGTCAGTACGCTGATCAGGCGTGTGCTTACGCTGCGGCGTACCGGCTGCGACAGGGGCTGGGCGAGTGTGGCGGGAAGTTCGTAGCTGCTCATGCGGGCACCTGCCGTTGCGAGAACACTTTGCTCAGCACGTGTTCGCGGGTTTCGATAAAACGTGGGTCTGACTTGATCGCCCGGGCCGATTCGCCGGCGGCGTAGCGTTGACCGAAGTCCAGGTGCAGGCGCTCGACGATCTGGCCGGGATTGGGCGCCAGCAGGATCAAATCCGTGGCGAGGAACACGGCTTCTTCGATGTCATGGGTAATCAGAAACACAGGCTTGGCCGTGCGGCGCCAGACTTGCAGGAGCAATTCCTGCATCTGTTCGCGGGTGAACGCATCAAGGGCGCCGAAGGGTTCGTCCATCAGCAAAACCCGCGGGTCGGCGGCCAGCGCGCGGGCCAGGCCGACGCGTTGTTTCTGGCCGCCTGAGAGCTGCCAGATGCGGCGGCTGTCGAAACCGGCCAGATCCACCAGCGCCAGCATTTGCCGGGCGCGCACGTCACGCTGGGCCTTGGGCACGCCGGCCAGTTCCAGGCCGAAGCCGACGTTGGCCAGCACGTCCTGCCAAGGCAGCAACGCATCGTCCTGGAACACCACGCCACGTTCTGCACTCGGGCCTTTGACCGGTACGCCGTCCAGGGTGATGCGCCCGGCAGAGGGTTCGACAAAGCCGGCTATCAGGTTCAACAGCGAGGTTTTGCCACTGCCGGACGGGCCGAGGGCCACCAGCAATTGCTGGGGCCCCAAGTCGAGGGAAATATCCGTCAGTACCGGTGCCTGAGCGCCTGGGTACTGTGCGCTGATGCGCTCCAGTTGAAGCAAGGCCATGGCAATGGACTCCTCAGCGGGTGATGAACTTGGCGCTGACGTACGGGCTGTAGTCCGGCAGCACGGCATCGACCTTGCCTTGTTCCTTGAGGAACGCCGCGGTGTCGGTCACAGCCTTGGTGGTCGGTGCGCCCAGCAGCGTCACTTGGTCAGCGGCCAGCGGGTAGACGTTACCTTGCAGCAGCAGCGGAATGTCGCTGGCTTTGGCGCCGGAGAGCTTCACCAGTTTGTCGACGTTGCCTTTATCGGCCAGCCAGGCTTGGGGGTCTTTGCGGTATGCGGCGTAGGCGTCGAGGGTGACCTTGGCGAAGACGGTGACGATTTCCGGGTGTTTTTCGGCGAAGTCTTTGCGCACGATCCACGCATCGAACGTCGGCGCACCGAACTTGGCCAGCTCGCCGGAGGTGATCAGCACCTTGCCGTTTTCCTTGGCTACGCCCAGGGCCGGGTCCCACACATAGGTGGCGTCGATATCACCGCGCTTCCAGGCGGCGATGATCGCCGGCGGCGCGAGGTTGAGGATGGTGACTTTCTTCGGGTCGATATTCCAGTGCTTCAGTGCGGCCAGCAGGCTGTAGTGGCCGGTGGACACGAAGGGCACCGCGATCTTTTTGCCGATCAGGTCCTGTGGGCTGTTGATCCCCGAACCGTCGCGCGCTACCAGGGCCTCGGCACCGCCGATCTGAGTGGCGACGAGGAAAGTTTCCACCGGCACCTTACGGGTGATGGCGGCGGTCAACGGGCTGGAACCGAGATAGCCGATCTGCACATCGCCGGAGGCAATGGCGGCGATGATATCGGCGCCGTTATCGAATTTGCGCCAGTCAATTTTGGCGTGGGTGGCTTTCTCATAAGCACCGTCGGCCTGGGCCACTTTGGCCGGGTCTACGGTGGTTTGGTAGGCGATGGTCACATCCGACGCCTGAGCAAACAGGCAGGCACCGGCCAGGGACAGTGCGGCCAGCAGGCGCAAAGGGGTAAGCAGTTTCAAGGGGAAGCTCCTCAATCAGGCGGCCGAGGGTCGGCGTGAGAGGAGACTAAATGATCTAAGAATCCGAAAATAAATAACTTTTTCGAATTAGCTTATGTGGGAGGGTGGTCCTCCCACAGTAGGCCGAGTGCGGTCTTAGTTACTGATCGCCAGAATGCTCGCCTGGTACGAGCCGACGAATACATCAAAGTCGCCCACTTCGTTTTGCTCAAGCTCCGCCTGTTGCGCCAGCGACTTGCGCGCCAGTTCTTCAAAGCGTGCCTGTTCTTCTGCGGCCAGTGGCTCCGCTCGGAAGTGTTCGGCGTGCAGTTGGCTCTGGTGCAGGGAGAACTGCGCAAAACTCTCCTTGCGTTCGGCCATGGCAGCCAGCACCTGGGCCGACGGGGTCAGGGACGGGTCCTGGACCTTCGCCAGTTGGGCGTCCAATGCCTGGCTGTGCTCGGTGATGCCGTGGCTTTGGTCGAGCAATGCGGCCAGCGGGGCGATCTTCTCCAGCAGTTCGCTGGCCCATTCCTTCAGGTCCACCGTCGCACCGTCGCGCTGCAATTGCAGGCCCGGACGGCGACCTTCCTTGACCACGCTGAGGAAGTTGGCAGTGGCATTGCTGCAGGCGTTATTGGCGAACAGCGGGCTGTCGTTCAGCGCGCAGTACAGCAGGAATGCGTCGAGGAAGCGTGACTCCGGCAGGTCGATGCCCATCGGCAGGAACGGGTTGATGTCCAGGCAACGCACTTCGATGTACTGAATGCCACGGGCCATCAGCGCCTGGATCGGCCGCTCGCCGGTGTAGGTCACCCGCTTGGGGCGGATGTTGGAGTAGTACTCGTTTTCGATCTGCAGGATGTTGGTGTTCAGTTGGACCCACTCACCGTCCTTGTGCGTGCCGATTTCGACGTAGGGCGCGTAGGGCGTTGCCACCGCTTCGCGCAGGCTGTCGGTGTAGCTCGCCAGGTCGTTGTAGCACGGCGTGAGGCCGGCCTGGGCGTTGCTTTGGTAACCCAGGTCGCTCATGCGCAGGCTGGTGGCGTAGGGCAGGTACAAGGTGTCGGCGTCGAGCACTTCCAGTTGGTGCGAGCGACCGCGCAGGAACCCAGCGTCCAGCGCCGGCGAGGCACCGAACAGGTACATCAGCAGCCAGCTGTAGCGGCGGAAGTTGCGGATCAGTGCAATATAGGCGTTGGACTGGTAGTCGCGGTCGGTGCCGACAAACCCTTCGGTCTCTTTGAGCAGCGGCCACAGCTGTTCCGGCAGGGAAAAGTTGTAGTGGATGCCGGCGATGCACTGCATGGTCTTGCCATAACGCAGGGCCAGGCCCTTGCGGTACACGTACTTGAGCTGTCCGATATTGGAGGTGCCGTAGTAGGCAATCGGAATATCTTCCTCGGCCGGCAACGGGCACGGCATCGACGGGCTCCACAGGTATTCGCTGCCGAGCTTGGTGTAGGCAAAGCGGTGGATCTTGTCCAGGCTGCTCAGGGTGTCGGCCGGGTTTGGCAGGGCCGGGGTAATGAACTCCAGCAGCGATTCCGAATAGTCTGTGGTGATCAATTCGTTAGTCAACGCGGCGCCCAGGGCTTCCGGGTGCGGCGTTTGCGCCAGACGACCCTCGCGGGTGACACGTAGGCATTCACGCTCGATACCGTGCAGGCAGTGCTCTAGCAGGGAGAGGTGTTCGCGCTTGCCGAGCAGGGCCAGGCGGCGGTTGAGAAGTTCGCTCAAGTTGGATTCCTTCACGCGTCAGTCGCCCCAATATGGGGGTGGGCAGGACGGTCTACAAGGGTGAAGTTAAAACTGGCGTGATCGCCTGGTTTTGAGTCGATTTGACCCGCTATAAAAAAGCCTACTTCATTCCATGAATTGGGCTACGGCGCAGCAGGAAAATTCCGACGCTGTTATCGCAGCGCCGAAATTAACTCAAATCGAGGGTGGGGAGCTATAGGACAGCGAACGTGCCTTGTGCTTTTGCGACGAGTCTTTCGTCCTGGTACACGTCGGCTTCGACCACCAAGGTGCGCCTGCCGGCATGAATCACTCGGCCGGTGCACAGCACATCACCGTCTTCCACGGCGCGAATGTAGTTGATCTTGCACTCGATGGTCGCGCTCTGTTGGTCGAAACCATGGGTGCTGGAGCAGGCCAGGCCCATGGTGATGTCCACCAGGCTGAAAATCGCCCCGCCATGGAGCTTGCCCGCGCGATTGCGCAGGTGCGGCTCGAGGGTCAGGGCCACCTCGGCAACGCCTGCGTCCAGGCGTTGCAGGCGGCAGCCGATCGTTTCGCTGAAGGCGCTCTGGGTCAACGCTGCGGGGATTTCCATCAGCGCTTCTTCAACTGCTTGGCGTTGGCGAACAGCGAGGCCATCGCGTTGTTGGTGGGCGCAGCGGTCGTGGTTTCCTTGCGCGGTGCGCTGTTCTGCGACTGGCGTGGTGCCGAGCCTGGGCGCGCGCCGCGGGCACCGTCGATTTTCTCGCCGGGGGTGTCGCTCATGCGCATCGACAGACCCACGCGTTTACGCGGGATGTCCACTTCCATGACCTTGACCTTGACCACGTCACCGGCTTTCACCGCTTCGCGAGGATCCTTGATGAACTTCTCCGAAAGCGCAGAAATATGCACCAAACCATCCTGATGCACGCCGATATCCACAAAAGCGCCGAAGTTGGTCACGTTGGTCACCACGCCTTCGAGGATCATGCCCAGTTGCAGGTCCTTAAGGTCCTCGACGCCGTCCTGGAACTCGGCGGTCTTGAACTCAGGACGCGGGTCGCGACCTGGTTTTTCGAGTTCCTGCAGGATGTCGGTGATGGTCGGCACGCCGAAGGTTTCATCGGTGTACTTCTTCGGGTCCAGGCGCTTGAGGAACGCGGCGTCGCCAATCAGCGAGCGAATATCTCGGTCGGTCTCGGCAGCGATACGTTGCACCAGCGGGTAGGCTTCCGGGTGAACGGCCGACGAATCCAGCGGGTTGTCGCCGTTCATTACGCGCAGGAAGCCGGCCGCTTGTTCGAAGGTTTTTTCGCCCAGGCGTGCGACTTTTTTCAGCGCGGCGCGGGTTTTGAACGCGCCGTTTTCGTCACGGTGCGTCACGATGTTCTGCGCCAGGGTGGCGTTGAGGCCGGAGATCCGCGCCAGCAGCGCGACGGAAGCGGTGTTCACGTCCACCCCCACAGCGTTCACGCAGTCTTCCACCACTGCATCCAGGCCACGCGCCAGTTTCAGCTGCGACACGTCGTGCTGATACTGGCCGACCCCGATGGATTTAGGGTCGATCTTCACCAGCTCGGCCAGCGGGTCCTGCAGGCGACGGGCGATGGACACGGCGCCACGGATCGACACGTCGAGGTCCGGGAATTCCTTGGAGGCCAGTTCCGATGCCGAATACACCGAAGCGCCTGCCTCGGAGACCATGACCTTGGTCATTTTCATGGCTGGGTATTTTTTGATCAGTTCGGCGGCGAGCTTGTCGGTTTCACGGCTGGCGGTGCCGTTGCCGATGGCGATCAGGTCCACGGCGTGCTTGGCGCACAGGGCGGCCAGGATCGCGAGGGTCTGGTCCCATTTGTTGTGCGGTACGTGCGGGTACACGGTGGCGTGGTCCAGCAGCTTGCCGGTGGAGTCGACCACCGCAACCTTGCAACCGGTGCGCAGGCCTGGGTCGAGGCCCAGGGTCGCGCGCGGGCCGGCGGGGGCGGCGAGCAGCAGGTCGTGCAGGTTGTGGGCGAACACGTTGATCGCTTCGGTTTCGGCGGCGTCGCGCAACTCGCCCAGCAGGTCGGTTTCCAGGTGGGTATAGAGCTTGACCTTCCAGGTCCAGCGCACGACTTCACCGAGCCACTTGTCCGCAGGACGGTTCTGGTTCTGGATGCCGAATTGTTGACCGATCATGCCTTCGCACGGGTGCATGGTGCCCGGCAGCTCGTCACCGACTTTGAGCGAGGAACTGAGAATGCCTTCGTTGCGACCGCGGAAAATCGCCAGCGCGCGGTGGGACGGCATGCTTTTGAGCGGTTCGTCGTGTTCGAAATAATCGCGGAACTTGGCGCCTTCTTCCTCTTTACCTGCGATGACGCGGGCGCTGAGGATGGCTTCCTGCTTGAGGTACGTGCGCAGTTTTTCCAGGAGGCTGGCGTTTTCGGCGAAGCGCTCCATGAGGATGTACTTGGCGCCTTCGAGGGCGGCCTTGACGTCGGCGACGCCTTTTTCGGCATCGATAAAGCGGGCGGCTTCGGTTTCCGGGGTCAATGACGGGTCGTTGAACAGACCGTCGGCCAACTCGCCCAGGCCAGCTTCCAGGGCGATCTGGCCCTTGGTGCGACGCTTTTGCTTGTAGGGCAGGTAAAGGTCTTCGAGGCGGGTCTTGGTGTCGGCAAGCTTGATGTCACGCTCAAGTTGCGGGGTCAGCTTGCCCTGCTCCTCGATACTGGCGAGGATGCTGATGCGCCGTTCGTCGAGTTCTCGCAGGTAGCGCAGGCGCTCTTCCAGGTGACGCAGTTGGGTGTCGTCGAGGCTGCCGGTCACTTCTTTACGGTAACGGGCGATGAAGGGCACCGTGGAGCCCTCATCCAGTAGAGCGACGGCCGCTTCGACCTGTTGTGGGCGTACACCGAGTTCCTCGGCGATGCGGCTGTTGATGCTGTCCATAAAACCACCTGAAATTCTGAAAAGCAGCTCGCAGGCCCGGAAAAAAAGGCCTTGCGCGGCTGGTTGAGCGGCCCGACTGGCGCCGCTACCTGGGTCAAGAGGCAGCCTGTTGACCCTCGAAATCGGGAAATTGCTGCCCGCCGCCGAAAAAACGGCTGAGGCCGTAAACAGTAAAATCTGACAGTGCCCCGCGTAAGGGCGCCGCATTATAACCAGCGTTCCGCCCTTGGGGGGTACTGCGCCAACGGTTGTAGGGCGCGGGTTCGCTGGCAGTAGAGGAAAAATCTGCTAACAATGCACACGGTGCGTATAACGGCACCTAGGCCATAATGCGCGCCGAGATAAGAGGAGCATCCAATGAGCAGCACTGCACACACTGCTGAAGGCGAAAAAATTCTCATCGTTGATGACGATCCGGGGCTTAGCAGCCTGCTGGAGCGTTTCTTCAACTCCAAGGGCTATCGTGCCCGCGCGGTGCCTAACACCGAGCAGATGGACCGCCTGCTGGGGCGTGAAGTGTTCAACCTGGTCGTCCTTGACCTGATGCTGCCCGGCGAAGACGGTCTGACCGCCTGCAAACGCCTGCGCGGTGCGAACAACCAGATTCCAATCATCATGCTCACCGCCAAGGGCGATGAGCTGAGCCGCATCAAAGGTCTCGAGCTGGGCGCCGATGATTACCTGGCCAAGCCGTTCAATCCGGATGAGCTGATGGCGCGGGTCAAAGCCGTATTGCGTCGTCAGGCGCCGCCGGTCCCTGGTGCACCGGGCAGCGAGGACGAAAGCGTCACCTTTGGCGACTATGAACTGTCGCTGGCCACCCGCGAACTCAAGCGTGGCGACGAAGTGCACATGCTCACCACCGGCGAATTCGCGGTGCTCAAGGCGCTGGTGATGAACGCTCGCCAACCGCTGACCCGCGACAAGCTGATGAACCTGGCCCGTGGCCGGGAGTGGGACGCCCTGGAGCGCTCCATCGACGTGCAGATCTCCCGTCTGCGCCGGATGATCGAGCCGGATCCGTCCAAGCCGCGTTACATCCAGACGGTTTGGGGTGTGGGTTATGTGTTTGTGCCGGATGGCACTGCAACCAAGTGACCGATGACTTGCAGGGGCGGGCATCCTGGCGTTTGATTCCATGAGCGTCGACGGGATGCCCGGCGTCTGCAATTCTGCGAGCGCCGCTCGTTCCTGCAAGGTGTCCAGCTGTCATCTATGAAAACCCCGCTGTGGTTCCCACAAAGTTTCTTCTCTCGCACCCTATGGCTGGTGCTGATCGTCGTTCTGTTTTCCAAGGCGCTTACGTTGGTTTATCTGTTGATGAACGAAGACGTGCTGGTGGATCGACAATACAGCCACGGTGTGGCCTTGACGCTGCGTGCCTACTGGGCCGCCGACCCCGAAAACCGCGAGAAGATCGCCAAGGCCGCCACCCTGGTGCGGGTGGCGGGCGCGGGCGTACCCGAAGGCGAGCAGCATTGGCCTTACAGTGAGATCTACCAACGCCAGATGCAGGCTGAACTGGGTGAGGACACCGAGGTGCGACTGCGCATGCATGTGTCCCCCGCGTTGTGGGTGCGCGCGCCGAGCCTTGGTGAGGACTGGCTGAAAGTACCGTTGTACCCGCACCCGCTGCGGGGGCAGAAGATCTGGAACGTACTGGGCTGGTTCCTCGCTATCGGGTTGCTTTCCACGGCGTCGGCGTGGATTTTCGTGCGACAGCTCAACCAACCGCTTAAACGACTTGTGTTTGCTGCCCGCCAGTTGGGCCAGGGGCGCAGTGTGCGCTTGCCGGTCAGCGATACGCCCAGTGAGATGACCGAGGTGTATGGCGCTTTCAACCAGATGGCCGAAGACGTCGAACAGGCTGGGCGTGAGCGCGAGCTGATGCTGGCGGGGGTATCTCACGACCTGCGCACGCCCTTGACGCGTTTGCGATTGTCGCTGGAATTGATGGGTGACCACACTGATCTGACCGACGACATGGTTCGTGACATTGAAGACATGGATGCGATCCTTGATCAGTTCCTGGCATTTATTCGTGATGGTCGTGACGAGGTGGTAGAGGAGGTCGACCTGACTGACCTGGTGCGTGAGGTCGTTGCGCCTTACAACCAGAACGGCGAGCAGGTGCGCATGCGCCTGGAGCCGATCCAGCCGTTTGCGTTGCGGCGGGTGTCGATGAAACGCCTGTTGAACAACTTGATTGGCAACGCATTGCACCATGCCGGTTCCGATGTGGAAGTGGCGGCGTACGTATCTGGCGACAGCGCTGCGCCGTATGTGGTGCTCAGCGTGATGGACCGTGGCACGGGGATTGATCCGGCGGAGCTGGAAGGCATCTTCAACCCGTTTACCCGTGGCGACCGTGCTCGAGGTGGCAAGGGCACGGGGCTGGGCTTGGCGATTGTGCGGCGGATTGCTTCGATGCACGGCGGCAATGTGGAATTGCGTAATCGTGAGGGTGGTGGCCTTGAAGCACGGGTGCGTTTGCCGCTTGGGCTGATGCTGCCAAGAGACGCGGTCTAGCAAACAACATAGAGCCACATGTGGCTCTGTGTTGTGTCAGCGGGCGGGGGTTAACCCTTGCCCTTGGTCCTGGTCATATTCGGCCCACCATTCTTCTCCAGATGCTGAATGATGATGCCCGCCACATCTTTGCCGGTTGTGGTCTCAATGCCTTCCAGGCCCGGAGACGAGTTCACCTCCATCACCAGCGGCCCGTGGTTGGAGCGCAAGATATCCACACCCGCAACGGCCAACCCCATCACCTTGGCTGCTCGTAGCGCAGTCATGCGTTCTTCCGGGGTGATCTTGATCAGGCTGGCGCTGCCGCCGCGGTGCAGGTTGGAGCGAAACTCCCCAGGTTTGGCCTGGCGTTTCATCGCCGCAATCACTTTGTCACCCACCACGAAGCAGCGGATATCCGCACCGCCGGCTTCCTTGATGTATTCCTGCACCATGATGTTCTGCTTGAGGCCCATGAATGCCTCGATCACGGACTCTGCCGCCGTCGCGGTTTCACACAGCACCACACCGATGCCTTGGGTGCCTTCCAGCACCTTGATCACCAGCGGTGCGCCGTTGACCATCTCGATCAGGTCCGGGATGTCATCCGGGGAATGGGCAAACCCGGTAACCGGCAGGCCAATCCCGCGGCGCGACAGCAATTGCAGCGAGCGCAGTTTGTCCCGCGAGCGGGCGATGGCCACGGACTCGTTCAGGGGGAACACCCCCATCATTTCGAACTGGCGCAACACGGCGCAGCCATAGAACGTTACCGAGGCGCCGATACGCGGGATCACCGCGTCAAAGCCTTCCAGCGGTTTGCCCCGGTAGTGGATCTGCGGCTTGTGGCTGGCAATGTTCATATAGGCACGCAACGTGTCGATTACCACCATTTCGTGGCCACGTTCGGTGCCGGCCTCGACCAGGCGGCGGGTGGAATACAGACGCGGGTTTCGCGACAGCACAGCAATCTTCATGCAGCACCTGGGGCAGAAATAGTAGAGACCGGGAACACCGGCTTGTCTTGAACGTACTTGGCGCCGGGATTGACCACCAGGTGGCCGTCAATCAGCGCTTTGGAGCCCAGCAACAGGCGGTAACGCATGGATTTGCGGCAGGCCAGGGTGAACTCCACCCGCCATACCCCATCACCCAGCGCCAGGGTGGTGCTGATCACATAACGCACCTGCGCATGGCCGTTGGAGCTCTTGATGGTTTTCATCGTCACCAGCGGCGCTTCGCAGCGGCGGTGACGCAGTTGCACAACGCTGCCCAGGTGCGCGGTGAAGCGCACCCATTTCTCACCGTCGCGCTCAAAGGGCTCGATATCGGTGGCGTGCAGGCTTGAGGTACTGGCCCCGGTATCGATCTTCGCGCGCAGGCCGGCCACTCCCAAGTCGGGAAGTGCCACCCACTCACGCAGACCCACAACGGTCAAATGGTCAAATGTCTTCAATATGGGTAACCGATCAGTTCGCCCAGGCCTGGGGTGATACCTCGGCCAGGGCATTGAATGCAGGCCTGGCGAACCAGTAGCCCTGCATCAGAAATATTCCGCAGTCGAACAGGAAGTCTCGTTCGCCGGCTGTTTCGATGCCTTCGGCGATGACAGTAACCCCCAACTGCTCACAGATTGTGACAATCCCCCGTACGATTACCTGGCGGACACGATCCTGGTCGACATCACGAATCAGCGCCATGTCGAGTTTGATCAGGTCAGGTTGGAAATCGGCCAGCAGATTCAGCCCCGAATAGCCCGCGCCGAAATCGTCGATGGCGGTCATGAAGCCGAATTCGCGGTATTCACGCAGAATATTCGTCAAATGGCGATAGTTATCTACGTGCTCGCTTTCGAGCGTCTCGAAAATCAGTCGGTTCAGCGGAAAGTTGTGCGCGCGGGCCGCCTCCAGGGTGCTGCGGATACAGAGCTCCGGGCGGTACACGGCATTGGGCATGAAATTGATGGAAAGGTGGGTCTGCATTCCCAGGGCGGCGGCACCGGCAATGGCTTGCATGCGACAGCGTTGGTCAAAGCGGTAGCGATTGCTTTCGTTGACCTGTTCCAGTATCGACATCGCACCTTCACCATTGACCCCGCGCACCAAGGCTTCGTTGGCGAAGATCGTATGGTCCCGAAGGTCTACGATTGGCTGATAGGCGAACGCGAAGTCGAAGCCCAGGGGCTCGCTTTGCTGGCAACCCACGCACCGCTGGCCTGGCGAGGTGAGTGAAACGGGAAAGTCGGTCACGGCATGTCCTCGCGAAAACAGGGTGCTACCTGGCGTATCTTAGGTGAGCCTTGGGGTTTATGCGTCGAAGGGTTTCAACGGTAAAGTTGCGACATTTTTCAGAGCGAGGAATTCAAGTGGCTCAAAAGCAGGAAGAGGAAGAAAAAGTCCGTCTGGACAAGTGGCTGTGGGCAGCGCGGTTTTATAAAACCCGTGCTCTGGCCAAGGCCGCGATCGAGAGTGGCAAAGTGCATCATCGCGGCGAGCGCTGCAAGCCGGGCAAAGAGCCGAGAGTCGGTGATGAGTTTCAGATTCGCACGGGTTTTGATGAAAAGACCGTCGTGGTGCAGGCGCTTTCCATCGTGCGCCGTGGCGCGCCTGAAGCGCAGGCGTTGTACGCGGAAACCGAAGCCAGCATTGCCAAGCGCGAAAACGCAGCGGCCATGCGCAAGGCGGGCGCCTCAGGCCTGACCACCGACGGCAAGCCAAGCAAGAAGCAGCGCCGTGACCTGTTCAAGTTTCGCGGCAGTGGCAATGACGACTAGCCCTTAAGCGAAGGGGCCTTTGTAGCGGGCGGGCTTGTTGCGGCAGGTTCTCAGGATGGTTAGTCGGCCGACCAAGGGCAGACGCCCAGCAAGCCCGAACAACGGCGCAGTCACCCGCATCAGCACCCCTGACACCTTCGCTGCAAACGGCGTGTAATAACCCCAGCCCAACGCCAGCAGCGCCAGCAACACGCCGCCGATGTAGTCGTCCTGCCCCCAATGCGCGCCCGCCACCAGGCGCGGCATCATGAACAACACCGCCAAGCCCCAAATCACCAGCACCTGGCCGATGCGCTGGGCAAACACCGTCATAAACATCGCCCATATCAACAGCACCGAAGCGTGATCACCTGGGAAACTCTGACTGGAGCGGTCTTTTAACTCCCAGGTTTTTTCCAAGCCCGGAAAGTAATCGCTCATTTGAATCGCGCCACCAACCACCATCGATGGACTGCTGTGCTGCCAGCCCATCTGCGCCGCGAGTTTGGAAAACAGCATGCGGATAAACAGCAACAGCAACAAAATGCCGACAAAACCTAACAGCGCCTGACGCACCTGCACGGCCTTGAACACCCAGTCACCGCGAATCAGCAGCGCCAGCAAAATGATCCCGACCACTGCATCAAACGGTCGCAAACTGGCCACGGCCCACGTATGCAGCCAGGTTGTGCTAGTCGCCAGCGGGTCATTGAGTAGATGAAACAGCCACTCGTCGAAAATGACACATAGCCTCTGGCCCGTGGGCCACAGCCAAAAACACAGCAGTCCGATAGCGAGTAGATTGCAAAGAGCCCATCGCCGGAGGTTCCACTTGGCTTGGAACAAACCCGGATTGTTCATAAACTGTCCCTCTTCGCTCTATATAAGCTCTCTGTTTCCAGGAGAAAGCCGCACCAAAATGGTGCTAAAGCGTTTAATTTTATAAACCTTGTAATCATTTTGTCATCAATTCAGATACCCAGACCTATGACTGATTTACCGGATACCGACTTCACCCAACGCTTCATCTTCGACGAGAGCGACGTCCGCGGCGAACTTGTCTCTCTGGAGCGCAGCTACGCAGAAGTCCTTGCCAAGCACCCCTATCCGGAGCCGGTCGCGCAACTGCTCGGTGAGTTGATGGCGGCCGCTGCGCTGCTGGTTGGCACCATGAAGTTCGACGGTTTACTGATCCTGCAGGCGCGGTCTGAAGGCCCGGTCCCGATGCTCATGATCGAATGCTCCAGCGAGCGTGAAATCCGTGGCCTGGCCCGTTACGAAGCCGAACGGATCGCGCCCGACGCTACCCTGTCCGATCTGATGGTCAATGGCGTATTAGCCATTACTGTCGACCCGACGGAAGGCCAGCGTTACCAGGGCATCGTCGACCTCGACGGTGAGAACCTGTCGGACTGCTTCACCAATTATTTCGTCATGTCCCAGCAGGTGGGCACCAAGTTCTGGCTCAATGCCGACGGCAAGCGCGCCCGCGGCCTTTTGGTACAACAGCTGCCGGCCGACCGTATCAAGGATGACGATGACCGTGATGAAAGCTGGCGGCACATCATTGCCCTGGCCGACACCCTGAAAGCCGAAGAACTGCTGGGCCTGGACAACGAAACTATCCTGCATCGCCTGTACCACGAAGAGGCCGTGCGCCTGTTCGACGAACAGGGCCTGCGCTTCAATTGCAGCTGTTCGCGCGAGCGTTCGGCCAATGCCTTGGTCAGCCTGGGCCTTGAAGATGCGCAGGAATTGGTCGTGGAACACGGTGGCCATATCGAGATTGACTGCCAGTTCTGCAACGAGCGCTACCTGTTCGATGCGGCTGATGTCGCTCAATTGTTCGCTGGCGCGGGCATCGACACGCCTTCCGATACCCGCCACTAAAACGTTTAAGCACAGGTAAATCACCTGACAAATGCCGGATTAGAGGTGTTCTGACGGGAGGGCCCTACTCTTTTTGGGCTTTTCTGGCATAATCCGGCCCACTTTTTTCGCGGTAGTAGTGCGCAACTTTCTACTACAAAACGTTTGGAGCACTCGGCCATAGGCCGACGGGGAACCTCATGACGCAAGCCAATAACGCCGTATACACCGATCTGAGTGTTGACGATCTGGTCAAAGAAGCCCTGCAGCGCGGTGAAGGCGTGCTTGCCGATACCGGCGCGCTGGTCGTAGAAACCGGTCACCGCACCGGTCGTTCGCCGGTAGACCGTTTCATCGTTGAAGAGCCTTCCACCCAGGACGCTATCGCCTGGGGCCCGATCAACCGCAAGTTCCCGGCCGACAAGTTCGATGCCCTGTGGGCTCGCGTCGAGGCCTTCAATAACGCGCAAGAGCACTTCGTTTCCCACGTTCACGTAGGGGCTTCCGAAGACCACTACCTGGCCGTGAAAATGACCACCCAGACTGCCTGGCAGAACCTGTTCGGTCGTTGCCTGTTCATCAACCCGGCCCAGTACAACCCGGCCGGCCGTGATGAGTGGCAGGTGCTGAACGTGGCCAACTTCGAGTGCGTGCCAGAGCGTGACGGTACCAACTCCGACGGTTGCGTGATCCTCAACTTCGCACAGAAAAAAGTGCTGATCGCCGGCATGCGTTACGCCGGTGAAATGAAAAAAGCCATGTTCTCGGTGCAGAACTTCCTGCTGCCGGCCTCCGACGTACTGCCGATGCACTGCGCCGCCAACATTGGCGAAGCAGGCGACGTGACCCTGTTCTTCGGCCTGTCCGGCACCGGTAAAACCACCCTGTCGGCCGACGAAAGCCGTTACCTGATCGGTGACGACGAACACGGCTGGGGCGAGGGCGTGGTGTTCAACATCGAAGGCGGTTGCTATGCCAAGTGCATCGACCTGTCCGAGAAGAACGAGCCTGTTATCTGGAAAGCCATCAAGCACGGCGCGGTACTGGAAAACGTCGTGATCGACGAGGCCAAGCACGCCGACTACGCCGATGTGAGCCTGACCCAGAACAGCCGTGCCGCCTACCCGCTGGAGCACGTTGCCAAACGTTCCGAGAAGAACCTGGGCGGCGAGCCAAACGCGGTGATCTTCCTGACCTGCGACCTGACCGGCGTACTGCCGCCTGTGTCGATCCTCAGCGAAGAGCAAGCGGCCTACCACTTCCTGTCCGGCTACACCGCTCTGGTGGGCTCGACCGAAATGGGTTCGGGCAGCGGCATCAAGTCGACCTTTTCCACCTGCTTCGGCGCGCCGTTCTTCCCGCGTCCTGCCGGCGAATACGCAGAGCTGCTGATCAAGCGCATCCGCGGCTTCGGCTCCAAGGTTTACCTGGTCAATACCGGCTGGACCGGCGGTGGCTACGGCGTTGGCAAGCGTTTCAACATTCCGACCACTCGCGGCGTGATCGCGGCGATTCAGAGCGGCGCGTTGATCGGTGCAGAAACCGAACACCTCGACACCATCAACCTCGACGTGCCACTGGCCGTACCGGGTGTTGAAACCGGTCTGTTGAACCCACGTAACACCTGGGCTGACAAGGCTGCTTACGACGAAGCGGCGAAGGCGCTGGCTGGTCTGTTCGTTGAGAACTTCAAGAAGTTTGAAGTGAGCGATGCGATCAAGGCTGCGGGCCCTAAGTTGTAAGACTCGCGCGCTGTGAAAAAGCCGCCTCTTGTTGGGCGGCTTTTTTGTGCGCCAAAGGTTGGTCGCGATTTACTGGGGTGATTGATCCGGTTACCCGCCCCGGTGGCATCGAGGCGTTTGAAATCGGCGTTCATTCAGCTCAGGTTTTCCAGCGTCTGCGTGTCCCAGCTGTGGGTCTTGATCGCCAGGTAAAGCATGCCGATGGTCAGCGGCACTTTTTCACCACGGCCCTTGGCACGTCGCTTGAGGAACACATCGAACATCGGCGGCTGAAAATAACGATAAGCATCGTAGTCGCCCAGGTCGACGCCAAAGTCCTGCTCCAGCGCGTCCATCAGTTGCTTGGCCTCACTGCCGTCACAGCCCAGATCGAAATTGAGTGAGGTTTGCAGGCGGATGGTCTTGTGTTTCGGCAGGCCGATTTCGTCGTGCAGCAGTTGCAGCAACTGTTGCATTGCGGGGTCTTCGGGGAAGTTGGGGGCGAGGTTCATGGTGGGGGCACGCAGGAGTGGATGAGGGGGCTGGTTGCGTTGGAGGCGGTATTTGTTTCGGGTGATGAAGAGCGCCAAGCCTATCAAACATACGAAGACAGGTAGGAGGGGCATTCTGAGGATCACCGCTACATAGGGTAGTAGGGACGTCAATATAAGGCCTGTTGTAAGAAATGTGACGGCGAAGCGCTTTCTGAGCGTGCAGTCGGTGATCTTGTAGTACAGCGAAAGGTAAAGACCGAGAAATATCGCCAATTGTAGGTAAAACAGCTGACTATGATTCATCTGAGTACACATGCATTGAGATGCGGGATCGCTGGGGATCCATGCCCTCCATCCAACCTGAGCATTGAAGCCGACGATTTTGCTTCCAGCCAGCAAAGAGTGGCGTTCACTTGGTTTTGCCGAAAAAGTTGAGAGAGTGCTAGTTTCGGTCAGAAAGAGGGGCGTTCTATAGAGGGGCGAGCAGGGTTTTTTTGCAGTTTAGGAATGGGATTGCACGGTGTTTGGTTGTTTCCTACAGTCGCTTCTGGCATTTCGGTTTAGCAGCGTTTTGGCTGGTGAAGCGGGTCAAAAGGAGGGAGTGGGGCTTGCCGGCGATGGCGATGTGTCTGGTGGAGAAGTACAGCCTGGTGCAACGCCGACAAACCAGCCTCTTAGTTGACCGGCCTGCTGATACAGCGCTCGAAAATGGCTTCCAGCCCGCGATAATCACACGCCACCGCATCGATATTCGCCGGTATCCACGCCGCATGTTTGACCAGCCACCAGTTCACCGAAAACCCTGCATTGACGATGATCTGTTCGAACAAAATCCGTTGCGCCCGGCCGTTTCCTTCGCGGAAGGGGTGGATGACGTTGAGGTCGCCATAGGCCTCGGCAATCTGCGTCACCAGTTCTGCCTGGCTCACACCGACGAACCAGTTCGCTTGCTCCATATGCCGAACGATCTTCGCCGCTTCCGGCGGGATGCGTTCCGGGGTGCAGAACAGTGTGTCGCCTTTCTGGATATTGACGCTGCGCAACTCACCCGCCCAGTCATAGATGTCGCCGAACAGCATACGGTGTATGTGCTGCAGACGGTCGAGATCGTAAGGCGGCGGGAAGAGCGGCAGATTGCCTACGGCGATTTCAGATAATTCCCGCTCTGCCTGGTGCAGGCGGTGTTCGTCGAGCAAATCGAGGCGGTTGCGCAGGACGCTGCTACCGGGATAGCAGTACGGATCCTGGCCCACCCCGTATTTGTCGAGCATCAGCGTGGGTTGTTGCGGTACTTGGCAAGCACGGCTTCGCGCGTCGGCAGCGGTTTGTCGACGTCGGCCGGTTGGGTGTCGAACCCTTCCAGGCGCAGGCTGGCCAGGTAGTTGGAACGGCGGATCTTGTGGTAATGGTCCTGCTTTTGCTCAAACGTCAGTTCGCTCATTGCAGCGTACTCCTGGGTCGCAAGGCTTGATTGTAGCGCAATGCTACGGCGGGCAGGCGGGATAAAAACCACGTCACATTCTGTATAAAAAGTCTGCCGCCAAGCTGAATTCAGCGTATGTTTCACCGCAAAATCTTGTCGGGCGATTCAGCCCGCTACTTAAAGGGAGTTAAGCATGGGTTTGCGTCATGTCGCTTCGGCGATGTCATTGTGTGCGGTGGCTTTTTCCGTTCAAGCCGACCAGCTGCCGATTGAAGTGCTCAGTGCGGTGGTCAAGGACCAAAAAATTGCCGATGCCGAAGTGCTACTGCAGCGCAATGGCGCGCAGAACGTGGTGGGGCGCACCAACGCCCAGGGCCAAGTCACCCTCACCAGCGAAGCCGCGGACGATGCCAGCAGCCTGCTGATCATCAAGAAGTCTGGCTATTCCAACCTGGTGGTGAAGTGTCCGTGCAAAGGCATGACGTATGCGATCAGCCCGGTCATGGAAAACCTCGATGGCCTGCGCGTGGTGCTGACCTGGGGCCAGACGCCGAGCGATCTCGACTCCCATATGATCTTCCCCGGCAACAATATCTACTTTGAGAACAAGACCGGCACCGACGCCGAACTGGACGTGGATGACACTGACAGCTACGGCCCGGAAACCATCACCCTGCAGAAAAAACACTACGGCGAAAGCTACGTTTACGCTGTGCACGACTATAGCAACGGCGGCAATCCAGGCTCGCGCCAGCTGTCCAGCAGCGAAGCCAAGGTGTTCGTGTACATGGGCCAGTCCCTGGTGCGCACGTACTACGTGCCGAAGAACCGCAGCGGCAACCTGTGGACAGTGTTCCGCATGACCGGCAGCGGCGACTTCCAGGACATCAACACCTTCAGCGGCGTTACCGTGAATGCGGCCAATGTGCTCAACGAAGTTAAACCGCTGCTGGATGACAGCGTCGCGGTAACCGCGGTCGCCGTCAGCACTTCCGCACAAACCGATGCGAAGCGTCTGAACGTGCAGGGTGAAGCCGCCTACAAGGCAGGTAACCTGGACCAGGCCATTGACCTGTTCCGTCAGGCGATCGACTTGGACAACGGCTTCGGCAAAGCGTACGGCAACCTCGGCCTGGCCTATCAGAAAGCCGGCAACACCGCCGAGTCGATCTGGGCCAACCGCAAGGCCATCGCCCTCGCCACCGGCGCCAATGCAGCGACCGTGCGGGCAGGTGCCTACTACAACATTGCGCGGATCTACGAAGCGGCGGGCCAGTTCCCGGATGCGTTGCGTCACTACCAGTTGGCCAAGGAACAGAAGGCCAATCCGGTGTATGACACGGCGATTGAGCGGGTCCAGAACCGCTGATTCAGCTGTAGGGCAGTTCTAACGTGGGGGAGGGAGTTTGCCCCGATGGCCGTGGACCAGTCAGCGATACCTGACTGATACCGCGTCATCGGCGACAGCCCCTCCCACATTTGTTTTGTAGTTTTCCTACATCGGCAGTCGAACGTGTCGAATTGGGCCCAGGGCCATTGCTGCACCCTGTGTATCATCCTGTCTCTTTTTCCCTTCGACCTTTCTCGCTCCGCTGAGCTGGCTGGACTACGTTTTTAAGCCACCTTCAGCGGTCAATGGAGTGACAGCCTATGCACGACACCCTCCAGCAGGTCTTTGGTTATCCACAGTTTCGTTTGGGTCAGGAGCAAACCGTCAGCGCAGTGCTGGCCGGCCGTTCGGCGGCCGCGATTTTCCCTACCGGGTCGGGCAAGTCCCTGTGTTATCAGCTGTCGGCCGTGCTGCTTCCGCACCTGACCGTGGTGGTATCGCCGTTGCTGGCACTGATGCAGGACCAGCTTGGTTTTTTGCAGCGCCATGGTATTTCGGCGGGCAGCATCGATTCGGCCCAGAGCCGTGACGAGGCCAATGACGTCATGACGCGGGCGCGCTCCGGTGAGTTGAAAATCCTGATGATTTCCGTGGAGCGTTTGAAAAATGAACGCTTTCGTAACTTCCTGCAAAGCGTGCAGATTTCCCTGCTGGTGGTCGATGAGGCGCACTGTATTTCCGAATGGGGCCACAACTTCCGTCCGGACTACCTGAAGCTGCCGGACTACCAGCGCCAGTTCAAGATCCCACAAGCCTTGCTGCTGACGGCTACAGCCACGCCCAAGGTGATTGCGGATATGCAGGCGAAGTTCGCCATTGCAGCGGACGATGTGGTAACCACCGGCTTTTACCGGCCCAACCTCAACTTGCTGGTCGAACCGGTGAGCGGTGCGGATAAGCGTCGTCGCCTGGTGCAGTGGATGAACGAGCGAGCCGATCAGCCGAGTATCGTCTACGTCACCCTGCAAAAAACCGCCGAGCAGATCGCCGAGCACCTGAACCGCAACGGTATCCAGGCCGAGGCTTATCACGCCGGTTTGCCCCACGATAAGCGCGAGGGCATCCAACAGAGATTTATGGGCGGGCGCTCCAATTGCATTGTCGCCACTATCGCGTTCGGTATGGGCATCGACAAGAGTGACATTCGCAATGTGGTGCACTTCGATCTGCCCAAATCCATCGAGAACTACAGCCAGGAAATCGGCCGTGCAGGGCGTGATGGTCAGCCCTCGGACTGCCTGGTGTTGGCCAACCGCGACAGCCTCAACGTGCTGGAAAACTTCGTGTACGGCGACACGCCCGAGCAGGACGGTATTCGCCGTGTGCTGGAGGATCTGCAGGCGGCGCGCAGCGATGGACAGTGGGAGTTTTTACTGAGGTCGTTGTCGGACCACAGCAATATCCGTGAACTGCCGCTCAAGACGCTGCTGGTGCAGTTGGAACTCAAAGGGGTGATCGCGCCGCGCTATGCGTTTTATGCCGAATACCGTTTCAAGTACCTGATCGAACCCGACGCTTTGCTGGCACGGTTCTCCGGGGAGCGGCAGCAGTTCGTCGCAGCGATCATTCAGGTGTGCAAGCGGGCGAAAACCTGGGCGACGGTGGACTTCGACGCGCTGTATCAACAGCACAATGCCGAGCGCGGTCGGGTCGTGAAGGCGCTGGATTATTTCCAGGAGCGAGGTCTGATCGAGCTGGAAAGCAAGCAAATGACCGAGGTCTACAGCCTGCTGGACATCGCGTTCGATCCACAGGTGTTGAGCGCCGAGTTATACACAGGCTTCAAGCAGCATGAAGTGACGGAAGTGGCGCGGATTCACGCCATGCTTGAGCTGTTCGCCACCGAGCATTGCCTGGGGCACAGGTTGGCGCAGTATTTTGGTGATGAGAACGCGCCGCAGCGCTGCGGTCATTGTTCGGTGTGCCATGGCAACGTCGCGCATCTGCCAGCGCCGCCGGCCTTGCCGCCGCTTGTGGATAAAAACTTTATGGGACTGTGCGGTGATTTTATCCACAGGCATCATCAACACACCGGCCAACTGCCGAGTGCGGAACGCCTGACGCGCTTTCTGGGGGGCATCAGCGTACCGTTGTTTACGAAGTTGAAGGCGCGGGGCATTCCCGGTTTTGCAGCGCTGGAGGACTATCCATACGCCGAAGTGCGTGAGTGGGCCGAGGCTCACTTGAACACCCTGTAAACCCATTTTCCGCGAGATGTGCCCATGCCTGATTCAGTGCCACAACGCGCCGACTACGCTCACTTCCAGCCGATCATCACGCGCTGGCACGACAATGACGTATACGGTCACGTGAATAACGTTACCTATTACAGTTTTTTCGACACGGCAGTGAATACCTACCTGATCGAGCAGGGTGGGCTGGATATTCATGGCGGTGAGGTCGTGGGTTTTGTGGTGAGTTCGGCGTGCGATTACTTTGCGTCGGTCGCGTTCCCTGAGCGCATTGATATCGGCCTTCGGGTAGGCAAGTTGGGCAATAGCTCAGTGCAATACGAGTTGGCGGTATTCAAGGCAGGCGAAGAAGAGGCCTGCGCGGCGGGGCGCTTTGTGCATGTGTTTGTGGATCGGCAGACGAACCAGCCGGTGACGATTCCGGGGTTGTTGCGCGAGGTGTTGCAGCGGTTGGTGGTCTGACTCGATCCGACACACGCGGCATAAACCAAATGTGGGAGGGGTATGCCCCTCCCACATTGATGTGCCGTGTTTTTAAAGCTTACCGGTGACGGTAGTGATGTTTGTTCTTGCGGTGGCCATAGGCATGGCCGCGGCCTGGATGATCATCGCGGTCATAACGGCGGTAATCACGGCCACGATCACGACGGTCATCGTCATCGCTCTTGTTGCCCATGTAGTTGCCCAGCGCGCCACCGGCGCCACCACCGGCGGCCGAGCCGATCAGTGCACCGGTGCTGCCGCCGACACTGCGGCCCACGACGTTGCCGCCGGCTGCGCCGAGTGCGCCGCCTATGGCTGCTTCGCCGCGGCTGCGCTTGTCGGCGCCGACCGCACTGCCACCTGCGCCACCCAGGGCCGCACCGATCGTCGAACCGGTATTGCCGCCCAGCTGCTGGCCGACAACGGAACCTAGAACCCCGCCCAATGCGCCGCCTACACCGGCTTCGGTGGTGCCGCCGGCCATGGCTGCGCCACTGACCAGGCCAAGGGACAACAAGAGAATCGAGGAGAACTTCATTCAGGGAAACCTCAAGGGGATGACGGCGCGATCCTGAGGCTGTATTGACATTGTGACAATAGAAATCCGACCAGTAACACGAGTTGTACACAATTCTCTAAGTTACTGTTTTAACTACGGAACTTAAGTGTTTTTTGCGAGTCATTAGCTACTTCGGAACGGCCGCTTTTATGCAAAAGCGGCCTTTTTTGTGTCCGAACTGATCGATCAGGCCGAGCGCGCCATGATCAAGCCGCTCTCGCTCGCCGCTTCCAGGCGAATCGCGACAAATTTCGACGTTGGCGTATGGCTGCCATCGCCCGTGCTTTCCAGCGGCACCAGCGGATTCACCTCCGGGTAATAAGCCGCTGCCTGCCCCGCTGGAATATCAAACGCCAGCAATGTGAAGCCCTTCACGCGGCGCTCACGGCCATCTTCCCACAGCGAAACGATGTCGGCTTTCTGCCCCGGCTTGAAGCCCAGGCGAATGATGTCCGCCTCATTGACGAACAACACGTCACGCTGGCCCTTGACCCCGCGATAGCGATCGTCCAGGCCATAAATGGTGGTGTTGTACTGATCGTGGGAGCGCATCGACTGCATGATCAGGTCCGGCACGCGACCGGTGGCGTGGGTGCGTTCGTGGATCAGGTCGGCAGGCAGGACGTTCGGGCGGAAGTTGGCGCGGCCCGATGGGGTGTTCCAGCGACGCGCGCCGGCCGAGTTGCCCAGATAAAAACCGCCTGGGTGTTTGATGCGCTCGTTGAAGTCCTTGAAGCCTGGGATGGTGTCGGCGATCAGGTCGCGAATGCGCCCGTAGTCGGCGACCAGCCAGTTCCAGTCCACCGGTTTGCTGCCCAGGGTGGCGGCGGCAATGCCGGCGAGGATGGCCGGCTCGGATTTCATCAGCGGTGACAGCGGTTGCAGTTGGCCGTTGGAGCCGTGAACCATGCTGAATGAATCTTCCACCGTGACCGCTTGCGGGCCCTCGGCCTGGATGTCGATGTCGGTACGGCCCAGGCACGGCAAAATCAGCGCGTCTTTACCGTGCATCAGGTGGCTGCGGTTGAGCTTGGTGCTGATCTGCACGGTCAGGTCGCAATTGCGCAGCGCTTCGAAAGTGCGCGGGCTGTCCGGGGTGGCTTGAGCAAAGTTGCCGCCCAGGCCGATAAACACTTTGGAGCGACCTTCGAGCATGGCGTGGATCGCTTCGACCACGTTGTGGCCGTTGGTCCGCGGCACCTGGAACTGGAAGCGCCGCTCCAGAGCGTCCAGGAACGCCACGGGTGGGCGTTCATTGATGCCCATGGTGCGGTCGCCTTGCACGTTGCTGTGGCCGCGCACCGGGCACAGGCCCGCGCCCGGACGGCCGATGTTGCCGCGCAGCAGCATCAGGTTGGCGATTTCCTGGATGGTCGGCACCGAGTGGCGATGCTGGGTGATGCCCATCGCCCAGCACATGATCACGTTCTTGCCTTTGGCGTACATGCGCGCGGCTTGCTCGATCTCCACCAGGGGCAGGCCGGACTGCGCGACGATTTCATCCCAGGAGGTGTCGTCGATTTTGGCCAGGTAATCGAGCACGTTTGCTGTGTGTTCATTGAGGAAGTCGTGGTCGAACACCGCTTCCTTGCCTTCGGCCTGGGCCTGGCGCTCCCACAACAGCAGGAACTTGGCCATGCCGCGCAGGATGGCCATGTCGCCGCCCAGGGCCGGACGGAAGTACGCCGTGTTGGTCGGCTTGTCGCCGTTGGTGAGCATTTCCAGCGGGTGTTGCGGGTGCTGGAAGCGTTCCAGGCCGCGCTCTTTCAGCGGGTTGATACACACCACCTGGGCGCCACGTTTGACCGCTTCGCGCAGCGGTTCGAGCATGCGCGGGTGGTTGGTGCCGGGGTTCTGGCCCCAGACGAAAATCGCATCGGCGTGTTCGAAATCGTCAAAGGTCACGGTGCCTTTACCGACGCCCACGCTTTGCGCCAGGGCCACGCCGCTGGCCTCGTGGCACATGTTCGAACAATCCGGGAAGTTGTTGGTGCCGTAGGCGCGCACGAACAGTTGGTACAGGTAGGCCGCTTCGTTGCTGGCGCGGCCGGACGTATAGAACTCGGCCATGTCCGGGCTTGGCAGTGCATTGAGGTGCTTGCCGATCAACTCGAAGGCCGCGTCCCAACTGACCGGGGTGTAGCGGTCGGTCTCGGCGTCGTAGCGCATCGGCTCGGTCAGGCGGCCCTGGTATTCGAGCCAGTAATCGCTCTGTTCCAGCAACGCGGTGACGCTGTGCTTGGCGAAGAATGCAGCGTCCACGCGGCGCTTGGTCGCTTCCCAGTTCACGGCTTTGGCGCCGTTCTCGCAGAACTTGACCATGCCGCTTTCCGGCGAATCACCCCAGGCGCAGCCGGGGCAGTCGAAGCCGCCGTTCTGGTTGGTCTTGAGCATCATGCGCAGGTTTTTCAGCGCGTTGTCACTGGTCAGCCATGCCTGTGCGACGCTGATCAGCGCGCCCCAGCCGCCGGCCGCCCCTTTGTAAGGCTTGTAACGCGGGGTTGGGGTTTGGTCGGCTTGATGATGATTGCTCACGGCTGGTTCTCCATCGCAGGGCTGTAGACCCGCGGCGCACTTCGGTGCGGCAGGTGGATGAGATTGAGGTTATGTCGGCGGGCCCATTGCAGGGCCAGGCCGGTGGGCGACGACAGGCTGACCAGGGTCTGGATGCCCGCGCGCAGGACTTTCTGGATCAATTCAAGGCTGCAGCGGCTGGTGACAATTGCCAAGCCACCGTCGGTGGGGATCTTTTGGCGGATCAGCGCACCGATCAATTTATCCAGTGCGTTATGCCGGCCGATGTCTTCGCGACCCAGCAGTAATTCGCCTTGGCTGTTCATAAATACCGCCGCATGCACCGCACCGCTGTGCTGGCCCAGGGGCTGGAACGCGCTGATGCGCTGGCGCAGGCCGTCGAGCCACGCCGCAGGCGGCAATGGCGCGCCGGGCAGCACTTGCAGGTCGGGCAGGGCCTGTTCCACCGCCTCCACGCCGCACAGGCCGCAGCCGCTGGTACCGGCCAGTTGGCGGCGTTGCTGCTTGAGGTTCCAGAAGGCGCGGCTGGAAATCTGCACCTGAGCGTACTGGGTCGAGCCAGATCCGCTGAGTTTCAGATCATAAATGTCGCTGACGTCGGTGATGATGCCGCTGCCGATGCTGAAACCAACGATGAAGTCTTCCAGGTCCGTCGGCGTCACCAACATGACTGCCTGGCTGATGTCGTTGTAGGCAATCGCCAACGCCACCTCTTCCGCCAACGCAGTGCTGGCGACGTCCGTGTGTTCGAGATTGCAATACTGATAGCTCTGGCTGGCGGCGGGCGCGGGCGTTTCGAGAGCGGGCGCCGCGCAGACTGGGCGCTTGGCGTTCATGGGGCAGTCACCGACGGATTGATCAGTGTTTAGACTAGGCGCGACAAAGCGTCGCGTCTAATTGCCAGTACTGATCTGCCGATAGATGACGTCGATCAAGACTCTGTTTGCGATTTCTGATACAGCGCAAAACACGCCTCGGCCAGCGCCGAACGCGGCGCACTGCGCCGCATGATCAAGCCCAGGCGCGCCAGGGTGTGGGCGTCTTCGATCGGTTGCAGGCGCAGGTGCTCGGTGAGCGCGTCCAGGCCACCGTCAAGCGGCATCACCGCGCAACATAAACCGCCGTGCACGGCTTGTAACAACTGATGGACGGCATCGGTTTGCAGCAACGGTTGCGGGGTGAGCCCACGGCTGTGGAAGTTGTGGTCGATGGACTGGCGAAAGTGCATGCCGCTGGTGAGCATGCCCAGGGGCAGTTCTATCAAGGCTTCCCAGCTCAATGGCGTGTCGCCAAAGCTGAAAAAACGTTGATCGTAGAGCAGGCCCATACGGGTTTCACCCAAGGCCAGCGAGTCGAAGCGTTCGTTGTCCAGACGCTCCAGGTAAGACACGCCCAGATCCAGGCGATTACTCGCCAACTGCTCAAGAATCTGCTCGGAGCTGAGGGCCGACAGCTCGAAGCGCAGGCTTGGGTGTTCTTTGTGCAACTGTTGCATCAGCGCCAAGGGATCGAAGCTCGACAGCGGCACCACGCCCAGGCGCAAGGTGCCCACCAGGTTGCCGCGACACGCGGCCGCCTCGGCCTGTAAACCGTCATAGGCCGCCAGCACCGTGCGTGCCCAGGCCAGCACGCGCTCGCCGGGGGCCGTGAAACCCTCGAAACGCTGGCCGCGATTGACCAGCGGCAGGTCCAACTCTTCTTCAAGGCTGCGCAGGCGCATCGACAGCGTGGGCTGGGTGATATGGCAGCGCGCCGCGGCCTGGCCGAAGTGGCGGGTTTCGTCGAGGGCGATCAGGAATTTCAGCTGTTTGATGTCCATCTTCGCTCCAGGGCTTATTCCAATGGCGTGGGGATTCTAGCGCGTTTGGGTCTTTTGCCGGTCCGGAACCAGACTCCTTGAGACTGGTCTAGTCTTGGGCATCTGGAATTCAACTACCAAGGAGAGTGCACCATGAGTCTTTTTAGCTTTGTGAAGGAAGCCGGCGAGAAGTTGATCGATCTGTTGACGCCGGGTAATGCGAATGCGGGTGAGCAGTTGAAGGAACACGTCGCCAAGGTGGGTCTGGGGAGTCCGAATGTGCAGACCACTGTAGATGGCGACACGGTGACCGTGACCGGTGAAGTCGCCACCCAGGAAGAGAAAGAGAAGATTCTGCTGGCGCTGGGCAATATTGCCGGGGTGGCCAGCGTGGATGACCGGATCACCGTAACCGGCCCGGCCGTTGTCGCTGCCCGTTTCGTCGTGGTGAAAAAGGGCGACACCCTGAGCGCAATTTCCCTTGCGGTGTATGGCAACGCCAACCAGTACAACAAAATCTTCGAGGCCAACAAGCCGCTGTTGTCGCACCCGGACAAAATCTACCCAGGGCAGACGCTGCGCATTCCTGAGTAAAACGAAAAAATGCGGGAGCGGGCAAGCTCGCTCCCGCATGGCGTTCAGAGTCCGGTCATTAAATCTCGGTAATTGTCGACCGCCGCAAACTCCGCCGTTTCCTTCGCCCCCTTCTTGCTGTCCGGCTCTTTCACGGCCAGCAGATGCGCCACACCAAAATCCCGCGCACTGCGCAAAATCGGCAAGGTGTCGTCGATAAACAGGCTGCGCGACGGTTCAAAGCCCGTGTCGGCTTGCAAGGCATCCCAGAATTGCGGGTTTTCCTTGGCGAAACCGTAGTCGTGGGAACTGATCATACGTTCGAAGTACGGTGCCAGTTCGATGCGTTCCATCTTCAAAGACAGTGAATCACGGTGGGCGTTGGTGATCAGAATAACGCGTTTACCGGCCTGTTTGATCGCCGCAAGGAAGGTATCGGCGTCCGGGCGCAAGGCGATCAAGTGCGCGGTTTCCAGCTTGAGTTCACGCACCGGGATCTTCAGTTCCGCACTCCAGAAGTCCAGGCAATACCATTGCAACTGGCCGGCGTTACGCTCGAACAGTGGCAGCAACTCCATCTCGGCCATGGCCCGGCTCACACCGTGCAACTCGGCGTAACGCTGGGGCAGGTGTTCCATCCAGAAATGGTTGTCGTAGTGCAGGTCGAGCAGGGTGCCGTCCATGTCCAGCAGGACAGTATCGATGGCGTGCCAGGGCAAAGAGGGCATGGGGTGTTCTCATGTAAGTAAAGATATCCGACACAGACAATCGGAAAAGCCACGGTATAGTAACCCGATCACGCCAAGGAGCCGCTTATGCGCCAGAAACCCACCGTCCTCGCCCGCGAAATAGTCGCCAGTAGCCGTTTGTTCCGCGTGGAGGAAGTGCAATTGCGCTTTTCCAATGGCGTTGAACGGACCTACGAACGCCTCGTGGGGCGCGGTGCCGGTTACGGCGCGGTGATGATTGTGGCGATGGTGGACGAAGACCACGCGCTGCTGGTGGAAGAGTATTGCGGCGGCACCGATGAATATGAGTTGTCCCTGCCCAAGGGCCTGATCGAGCCTGGCGAAGACGTGCTCGCGGCGGCAGATCGCGAACTCAAGGAAGAGGCCGGTTATGGCGCGCGGCAGTTGGAGCACATCACCGAGCTGTCGCTGTCCCCCGGTTATATGAGCCAGAAAATCCAGGTGGTGCTGGCCACCGACCTCTACGAAGAACGGCTGGAGGGCGATGAGCCCGAGCCGATGCGCGTGGAGAAGGTCAACCTGCGTGAGCTGTCGCAGTTGGCACAAAACGAACAATTCAGTGAGGGCCGTGCCCTGGCGGCGTTGTACCTGGTACGAGACCTGTTGATCCAGCGTGGAGCGTTCAGCGCATGAGTGAACTGTTTTTAGGCCACCCGTTTATCGCCCCCGTGATCGAGCTGGCTCGCCAGGCAGGCGACGTTATCCTGCCGTATTGGCGCGCCGATGTGGCCGTGACCTCCAAGGCGGACGATTCGCCAGTGACGGCAGCCGACCTGGCCGCTCACCATCTGATCCTGGCCGGCTTGACCGCGCTTGACCCGAGCATCCCGGTACTGTCCGAAGAAGACGCCGATATCGACCAGAGCGTGCGCGCCGGTTGGACGCGTTGGTGGTTGGTCGACCCGCTGGATGGCACCAAGGAATTTATTGCCGGCAGTGAAGAGTTCACCGTCAATATTGCCCTGATCGAACAAGGGCGCGTGGTGTTCGGCGTGGTGTCGATGCCTACCAGCGGTCGTTGCTATTTCGGCGGCGCAGGTCTGGGCGCGTGGCGCTCCGATGTAAACGAAGCGCCCAGGCAGATCCAGGTGCGTGAGGCGCCGGCGGCGGGTGAGGCGTTTACCGTGGTTGCCAGCCGTCGGCACAGCAGCCCCGAGCAGGAAAGCCTGTTGAGCGGTTTGAGCGCAGGGTTGGGCGAATTGAAGCTGGCGAACATCGGCAGTTCGCTGAAATTCTGCCTGTTGGCCGAAGGCAGCGCCGATTGCTACCCGCGCCTGGCTCCGACCTCGCAATGGGATACGGCTGCGGCCCAGGGTGTGCTGGAAGGTGCGGGGGGAGAGGTGCTGGAATTGAGCGGTGAGCCGTTCAGTTACCCGGCGCGGGCGTCGTTGTTGAACCCGTTCTTCCTGGCGTTGCCGGCTAAAGCGCCGTGGCGTGAACGCCTGTTGACCCTGGCCCGGTCCTGACCTCTCTAGCGATTCAATGTGGGAGCCGGCCAGTCGGCTCTCACACCTGGCCATGTGCCTGGGTTTTCAGCGGTGCAGCACATACTGGCCGGTAAATGTCACTGCCCGCTCATCGCGGCCCTCATTCACAATCCACGTCTCCAGCGCCAATCGCGCCCGCCCGTAGCGCCTGTACGTCGCCAGAAAACGCTTCCACACCTTCTCCTCCGGCGCCGCGCAAATGGCGGTTGCATCCTGTGTGACCGGCAGCGGATAACTGATCTGCCCCTCCTGAATCACGATATGCCCGTCCTCGATCCCTTCTTCGCGCAATTGCAGGTGCAGCCAGCCCCAGCCCGCCAGTACCGCACCACAGTAGAGACTGCCGCCGAACATGGTGCTCTTGTGGTTGATGTTGGCGTCCAGCGGCAGGTGCAGGCGCAACTGCCCGTTCTGCCAGTCGAGCACCTTGAGGCCCATGTCACGGGTCAGCGGGATGTCATGGTGGAGGATGGATTCCAGGTAACGGCTGTCGCGGCTCATGGGGGCCTCTGGGTGGGTGGGCGGGGTCATTCGTCGTCAGCGCTTTGATTGGCGAAGTTCAGGCCGTGCTTGCGCAGTTTGTCGTGCAAGGTCTTACGCGGCACGCCCAGAGCTTCGGCAAGACTGCGCATGGAACTGTGGGGGCGGGTCAGTTCGGCGGCGATCAGGCTTTTTTCGAATTGCTCGACTTGTTCACTCAAGCCGCCCGGTGTGGAGGTGAGCACGCTGCTGGTTGGGTTGTCCGGCGTGCTGTCCAGTGCCAGTTCCAGGCCCAGAGCAAAGCGCTCGGCGGCGTTCTGCAGTTCACGCACGTTGCCCGGCCAGCTATAACGCAACAACAAGGCGCGCTGGCCCGGCTGCAGCTCGTGCAGCGGCAAGCCGTGGCGGCTGCTGGCTTCGTCGGCGAAGTGCTGGAACAGCATCAACGCATCTTCGCCACGCTCGCGCAGCGGCGGAATGCGCAGCGGTGCAACATTGAGGCGGTAATACAAGTCGGCGCGAAAACGGCCCTGATCGGCGGACTGGCGCAGGTCTTCCTTGGTGGCGGCGATGATGCGGATGTCCAGCGGGATCAACTGATTACCGCCCAGGCGCTCCACCACGCGCTCCTGCAACAGCCGTAGCAACTTGACCTGCACGTCCAGGCTCATGCTTTCGATTTCATCGAGGAACAGCGTGCCGCCGTTGGCGAACTCGAACTTGCCGATGCGCCGTTTCTGCGCGCCGGTAAACGCTCCGGGTTCGTGGCCGAACAGTTCGCTCTCCACCACCGATTCGGCCAAGGCACCCGCGTTGATCGCCACAAACGGGCCACTGCGGCGGCTCGACAGGTCGTGCAGGGCACGGGCGACCACCTCTTTGCCGGCCCCGGTTTCGCCAAGGATCAGCACGTCGGCCTTGGTCGCCGCCAGGGCGCCGATCTGCTCGCGCAGGCGCAGCATTTGCGGCGAGTGCCCCACCAGGCGCGTACTCAGTTGCTGGCGGTCGCTGAGGGCCAGGCGCAGGCTGCGGTTGTCCAGCACCAGACGGCGCAAGGCCAGGGCGCGGCGCACGCTGTCGAGCAGCGAATCGCTGGCAAAGGGCTTTTCGAGGAAGTCATAGGCGCCGGCGCGCATGGCTTGCACTGCCAGCGGCACGTCGCCGTGGCCGGTGATCAGCAGCACCGGCAGGTCCGGGTCCTGGCCGTGGAGTTCGGCCAGCAGCTCCAGGCCGTCCATGCCGGGCATGCGGATATCACTGACGACCACGCCGGGCCAGTCCCGCGACAGACGCGCGGTGAGGCCGGTGGCTTCGCCCAGGGGCAGCACTTTCAGCCCGGCCAGGTCCAGGGTCTGGCACAGCGCCTGACGCAGGTGTGGATCGTCGTCGATCAACACCACCTGAATCTGGTTATCGATACTCATACACTGCGGTCCTCGGACGGTTGCAGACTGACGCCCGGCGAGCCGGCACGCAATTTCAAGGTTAACAGCGCGCCGCCTTCCTTGTGGTTGGCAAACAGCAGTTCGCCACCAAAGGCGCGCATCAGGGTGTCGCAGATCGCCAGGCCCAGCCCCAGGCCCTGGGTTCGGGTCTTGGTGGTGTAGAAAGGCTCGCTGGCGCGGCCCAGTGCTTCCATGCAAAACCCCGGACCGTTGTCGCGAATGTACAGGTTGACGCCGTGTGCGGTGGTTTCGGCACTCAGCCAGAGTTTGCGCGGTGGGCCTTTTTCGGTCAGCGCATCGAGGGCGTTGGCCAGCAGGTTGCCCAGCACCTGGCGCAGACGGGTTTCGCCGGCCTGTACCCACAGGGTGGCTTCCGGCAGGTCGCGGATCAGCTCCACTTCCATCGACCGCCGGCGCTTGGCCAGCAACGCCAGGGCATCGTCCAGGGCCGGTTGCAGCGCCACGCTTTCCGGCGCATGCCGGTCGCGGCGGGCGAAGGCGCGCAGGTGGGCGATGATCGACGCCATGCGCCCGGTCAGCTCACTGATGAGCTTGAGATTGCCCCGCGCATCAGCGGTGCGTTCATGGTCGAGCAGGATCTCGGCGTTTTCCGCATAGCTACGAATCGCCGCGAGGGGCTGGTTGAGTTCGTGGCTGATACTGGCCGACATGGTGCCCAGCGCCGACAGTTTTCCGGCCTGTACCAAATCGTCCTGGGCGCGCACCAGCTCCTGCTGGGCGTGCTCACGTTCCAGCACTTCCTGTTTCAGGCGTCGGTTGAGGCCCTCCAGGTCGCTGGTCCGTTCCACCACACGGGCTTCCAGTTCGCGGCGCGCCTTGGCTTCGAAGGCAATGCGGTCCAGGTAATGGCGGCGACGTTGCATCATCAGGCCCAGCAACAGCATCAACACCAACAGCGTGGCGCCACCCACGGCGACCACCGTGCGCACCGGACGGCTGATCAGCGAGCGCGGGGCGAGGATTTCGACGTTCCAGCCGGTCTCGGCGATGGCGGTCGATTGGCGCAGCCAGGCGCTACTGCTGAGGCTCAGCGGTTGCGGGTCGCGGGTCGGGTAGGGCTGGATCGCGATGATCGCCTGGCGTTCTTCGGCGGTCAGCGGCCGGGTGGCGCGGAACCTCCATTGCGGGCGCGACGTGAGGATCACCACGCCGTTGTGGTCGGTCACCAGCAGTTGTTCGGGGGTGTTGCCCCACAGGCTTTCGGTGTGGTCCAGGTCGACCTTGACCACCAGCACGCCGATGATTTCATCGCCGTCGCGCACGGCGGCAGCAAAGAAGTAACCGCGTTTGGCCGACGTGGTGCCCAGGCCGAAAAAGCGTCCCAGGTGCCCGGCCATGGCTTCGCTGAAATACGGACGGAACGAGAAATTGCGTCCGACAAAGCTGTCCTGTTTATCCCAGTTCGAGGCGGCGAGGGTTTTGCCGGTGGTGTCCATCAGGTACATCACCTCGACCCCGGCCTGGGCGGCAACGTCCTTGAGCAACTGGTTGGCGTTAGTCAGGTTGGTGCTGACGTGGGGCGCATCCAGCGCAGTGCGCAGGGCAGGCAAGTCACCGAGGATCTGCGGCAGCACTTCATAGCGGTGCAGCGTGCCCAGCAGGTTGGCCACGTACAGATCGAGGGTCTGGCGGTTCTGCCCTGCCAGCTCGCTGCGGTAGTAGCGCTCGGCCAAATGCTCCAGCGGCCACAGCAGCGGTGCCAGGCACAACGCCAAGAGGGCGAGGCTGCGCCAGCGGGGTCTTCGCGGGAGGGATGGAGTCATGGGAGTCGTGCGCCTGTGGGAACAGACGCATTATGCCTAGTGCCGCTCGGCAAGACACTCGCGCAATGCGTCCTGCCACGGCGGTTGGCTGACCTGCCATTGCTGTTGCAGGCGACTGCAATTGAGGCGCGAGTTCAATGGGCGCCTGGCCGGTGTGGGGTAGGCACTGGAGGGGATCGCTTCCAGTTCAGCGCAAGCCTTGCCATCGGCGCGCAAATGCTCGGCAATCGCCTGGGCGAAACCAAACCACGAGGTTTCACCTCGGGCGGTCAGGTGATAGACGCCCCATTCCCCCGGCTTGCCGGCTTGCCAGCGTTCGATCAACGTGTGGGTGCTGCGGGCAATGGTCCCGGCCCAGGTCGGCGCGCCGATCTGGTCGGCTACGATGCGCAGGTGCGGCTTTTCCTGCAGCAGGCGCTCCAGGGTCAGCAGGAAATTCTTGCCGTGATTGGAATACACCCAACTGGTGCGCAGGATCAGGTACGCGCCGCCCACCGCTGCAATCGCACGCTCGCCGGCCAGCTTGCTCCTGCCGTAGACGCCCAGCGGGTCGGGCATGTCAGCTTCGGTGTAGGGCGCAGGCTTGCTGCCGTCGAATACGTAGTCGGTGGAGTAGTGGATCAGCGGGATACCCAGCGCCTTGGCCTCTTCAGCCAGCACGCCGGGGGCGATGGCGTTGATGGCGAAGGCGACGTCCGGTTCGCTTTCGGCGAGATCGACCGCCGTGTGGGCGGCGGCGTTGATGATCAGGTCCGGGTGGTGGGTGCGTATTTGCTTGCGGATGTGCTCGGGGTTGGCCAGGTCCAGTTGGTCGCGGCCCAGGATGATCAATTCGCCAAGGCCATGAAGCTGCTGCTGCAGCGCGCGGGAGACTTGGCCGTGTTGGCCGGTGATGAGGATTCTTAAAAGCCTAATCAAGGGAACAGGTCCGCGTCCTTCAGGCATTTACCGACCTGGTCTTTGGCAGACAAGATCGGTGGGCCGTCCAGCTGCCAATCGATATTGAGCTCTGAATCGTCCCATCGAATGCACCGTTCTGCGGAGGGGGTGTAGTAATCCGTGGTTTTATAGAGAACCTCTGCATAGTCGCTGAGCACTAGAAAACCATGGGCAAAGCCAGGCGGAATCCACAGTTGACGGCTATTGCCAGCAGATAAGCGCACGCTTGCCCATTTACCGAAACCGGATGAACCCTGACGGATATCCACCGCCACATCCAACACTTCACCGGCTGTTACTCGAACCAGCTTGCCTTGTGGGTGTTCGATTTGGTAGTGCAGGCCACGCAGCACACCTTTTTGGGAGCGTGAGTGGTTGTCTTGTACGAATGGCTGCTGCAGCCCAGCGATTTGTGCAAAATCTCTGGCATTGAAACTCTCGTAGAAAAAGCCGCGTTCATCGCCAAATACCTTCGGCTCGATGATCAATACACCGAGCAACTCAGTGGCGGATACATTCATATGGATTATCCCTTGCTAGGGTGAGCAAGTATTGACCATAACCGGTCTTGCCAAAATATTTTGCTCGTTCAAGTAAGTACTCGCGGTCAATCCAACGGTTCTGATAAGCAATTTCTTCCAGACATGCCACTTTCAGGCCTTGGCGATGCTCAATGGTCTGCACGTAGAGGGAGGCTTCCAAAAGACTGTCGTGGGTACCTGTGTCGAGCCAAGCGAAGCCTCGACCAAATCGCTCCACTTGCAGATCGCCACGCTTTAGATAAGCGTTGTTGATGTCGGTAATTTCCAGCTCGCCGCGGTGTGAGGGTTTGACCTCTTTGGCGATCTGGATCACGTCGTTGTCGTAGAAGTAAAGGCCGGTTACTGCGTAAGGCGATTTTGGTTTTAACGGCTTTTCTTCGATAGACAGAGCACGCCCCTCGCTATCGAAGTCGATTACACCAAAACGCTGGGGATCTTTGACCCAGTAGCCGAATACCGTGGCGCCCGAAGCCCGTTTTGCCGCGGCACGCAGTTGGTCGCCGAAATGCTGGCCATGGAAGATGTTGTCACCCAGGATCAAACACACAGGATCATCACCGATAAACTCTTCACCGATGATAAACGCCTGCGCCAATCCATCCGGAGATGGCTGTTCGGCATAGCTGAAACGTACGCCAAACTGGCTGCCATCTCCCAGCAAGTTTCGATATTGCGGCAAGTCCACCGGGGTGGAGATCACCAAGATGTCCCTGATTCCTGCCAGCATCAGCACCGAGATCGGATAGTAGATCATCGGCTTGTCATACACGGGCAGCAATTGCTTGGACACACCCAGGGTAATGGGGTGCAGGCGGGTGCCAGAGCCGCCTGCCAATACGATTCCCTTCATCATGCAATCAAATCCTTCAAGTCAGTGTTGCCCAAACGTTCACCCTGATAACTGCCGTCCTGAACCCTTCGGCACCATTCCAGATTATTGAGGTACCACTGCACAGTTTTGCGCAGGCCGGTCTCGAAGGTCTCTTTGGGAGCCCAACCTAATTCGCGTTCGATCTTGCTGGCATCAATCGCATAACGCTGATCGTGACCCGGGCGGTCCTTGACGAAGGTTATCAGGTCGATGAATTTTTCGACTCCCGCCGGACGTTGCGGTGCCAACTCTTCCAGCAGCCCGCAGATGCCCCGTACCACGTCAATGTTCTTTTGCTCGTTGTGGCCGCCGATGTTGTAGGTTTCGCCCACAACGCCTTCGGTTACAACTTTCAACAACGCACGTGCGTGGTCCTCTACGAACAGCCAGTCCCGAACCTGCAAGCCATCACCGTAGACGGGTAGGGGCTTGCCCGCGAGGGCGTTGAGGATTACCAGCGGTATCAGCTTTTCGGGGAAGTGGAATGGTCCGTAGTTGTTCGAGCAATTTGTCAGCAGCACCGGTAGGCCGTAGGTGCGTTGCCATGCGCGCACCAAGTGGTCAGAGGCTGCCTTACTTGCGGAATAGGGCGAACTGGGGGCGTAGGGCGTGGTTTCTGTGAACAGATCGTCTACGTCGTGGAGGTCACCATACACCTCGTCGGTGGAGATGTGATGAAAGCGAAACGCGCTCTTGGCCGGCTCTGCCAACTGATGCCAATAGGCGCGCGTGGCCTCAAGCAAGCTATAAGTACCAACGATATTGGTCTGGATAAAGTCCGACGGACCATCAATCGAACGGTCGACGTGGGACTCGGCGGCCAGGTGCATGATCGCGTGGGGCTCGAAGCGCGTCAGCACCGCGCTGACGCTGGCCTGGTCGACGATATCGGCCTGGACGAACTCATAGCGGCTGTTGGACGCGATGCCTGTCAGCGACTCCAGGTTGCCGGCGTAAGTGAGTTTGTCGAGGTTGAGCACTTCGTGTTCGGTGTGTTGAATCAGGTGACGGATCAACGCAGAACCGATAAAACCGGCGCCACCGGTGATGAGAATGCGCATGTCGGAGGGCCTTTTCTTTAGACGGACATCAAGCGAATGGAGCATAGCTTGAGTTGTGAAACCGGGCGGCGCAAGAGCGGAGTAGGTGGGGGTTGCTTAACCCTCGCAAACAATGGCGATATACACACCTAAAAAATCGAGGCTACTCCCATGCCATTCGCCACATTGATCCACCGCGCCAGTCTACCCTGCCCGAAAGTAGGCGCCGAGCAGGCGGCTCAATGGCTGGCGCAGCATTACGGTCTCGCCGGCACGCTGCAATCACTGGGTAGCCAGCAAGACCTCAATTACAAAGTCGACAGCCCACACGGCCGGTTTGTGCTGAAAATCTGCCGGGGTGAATACGCCGCGTTGGAGTTGCAGGCCCAGCACGCGGCGCTTAACAGCTTGAACAGCTCGCAGGCCGTGCGCGTGCCCAACGTCATCCAGGCCCTGAGCGGCGAGGAGTTGTTGACGGTGAGCGTTGACGGCCAGGCCTTGCACCTGCGGCTGTTGGACTATGTCGACGGCGAGCCGTTGACCCATCTGCCTCACTTGGGGCGCGACGTGATTGCAGGGTTTGGCGACCTCTGCGGCCGTATGAGCCAGGCCTTGGCCGATTTCGAACACCCTGGCCTGGAGCGCACGCTGCAATGGGACCCACGCCATGCCCAGGCGCTGATCGTGCACCTGCTGAGCACATTGGAAAACCTGCCCCACCGCGCCGCGCTGGAACGCGCGGCCGAGCAGGTGCAAGCGCGCGTGCGTCCGCTGGCCGACCGCCTGCCGCGGCAAGCCGTGCACATGGATATCACCGACGACAACGTGGTGTGGCAGCGCGATGCCCAGCGCCATTGGCACGTACAGGGTGTGATCGATTTTGGCGATCTGGTGCACACCTGGCGGATTGCTGACCTGTCGGTGACCTGCGCGGCCTTGTTGCACCATGCCGAGGGTGACCCCTTTGCCATCTTGCCGGCCATCCAGGCCTGCCACGCGATTACCTCGTTGCAGCGCGAAGAATTGCAGGCGCTGTGGCCGCTGATTGTGGCGCGTGCCGCCGTGCTGGTGCTGAGCAGCGAACAGCAGCAGCGCCTGGATCCGGACAACGGCTACCTGCTGAAAAACGCGGCTCACGAATGGGAAATTTTCCACGTGGCGACGTCGGTGCCATTTGAGCTGATGGAAGCGGCCATTTTAAGCAGCGTTGGGCAGGCGCTGGGACCGATTGCCAGCCAGGACTTCGCCCCGTTGCTGCCTGGGCTGGTGGGGCGTGAGTTCGCGCTGATCGACTTGGGTGTGCTTAGCCCGCATTTTGAAGCGGGCAATTGGGAGTCGCCGGGCATCGATCACCGGTTATTGGATGAGGCGGCAGCGGTACATGGCTTGGCGGCCAGCCGTTACGGGCAATACCGTTTATCGCGCACGCGCCCGGACAGCCCGACTGAGCCGGAGACGTTTGCACTTCATGTCGAACTGCATCTGCCCCATGGCACGGCGGTCGAAGCGCCGTTTGCCGGTACGTTGCGCCAGGACGCCGACGGCCTGCTGAGCGTGCAGGGCGTCGAGCTGAGCGTGCGTGTGTGGGGCGTGAAAACGCTGCTCAAGCCCGGTGCGTTGCTGGTAAAAGGGCAAATCGTGGGTGAGGTTCACGCACCGCTGAGGGTGCAATTGTGCCGCGCCGACCTGGAACCGCCGCTGTTTTGCACGCCGTCCCGCGCGGCGGCCTGGCAGGCCCTGTGTCCGTCGCCGGCGGACTTGCTTGGCCTGGCCTGTGATGCTGAACCCGAACTTGATCCGCATGCCCTGTTGGCCCGCCGCGATGCCAGTTTTGCGCGTTCGCAGAAACACTATTACGTCGACCCGCCGCGCATCGAGCGCGGCTGGCGCAATCACTTGATCGACATGCAGGGCCGTTCCTATCTGGACATGCTCAACAACGTCGCAGTGCTGGGCCACGGCCACCCGCGCATGGCGGCGGTAGCGGCGCGCCAGTGGTCGCTGCTTAACACAAACTCGCGGTTTCACTATGCGGCGATCGCCGAATTTTCCGAGCGTTTGCTCGCGCTGGCGCCAGAGGGCATGGACCGCGTGTTCCTGGTCAACAGCGGCACCGAGGCCAACGACCTGGCCATTCGCCTGGCCTGGGCCTACAGCGGCGGGCGCGACATGCTCAGTGTGCTGGAGGCCTACCACGGCTGGTCGGTGGCGGCGGATGCGGTCTCCACCTCGATTGCCGACAACCCCCAGGCGCTGAGCAGCCGCCCGGACTGGGTGCACCCGGTGACCGCGCCGAATACCTATCGCGGTGAATTTCGCGGGCACGACAGCGCGCCGGACTACGTGCGCAGCGTGGAACACAACCTGGCGAAAATCGCCGCGAGTAAACGCCAATTGGCGGGTTTCATCTGCGAGCCGGTGTATGGCAATGCGGGCGGCATCTCGCTGCCGCCGGGTTATTTGCAGCAGGTATACGGGCTGGTCCGCGCCGCGGGCGGTGTGTGTATCGCCGACGAGGTGCAAGTGGGCTACGGCCGCATGGGGCACTTTTTCTGGGGATTTGAGGAGCAGGGCGTCGTGCCCGACATCATTACCATGGCCAAGGGCATGGGCAACGGCCAGCCGTTGGGTGCGGTGATTACCCGCCGTGAAATCGCCGAAGCGCTGGAAGCCGAAGGGTATTTCTTCTCGTCATCGGGGGGCAGCCCGGTCAGTTGCCGGATCGGCATGGCGGTGCTGGATGTGATGGAAGAAGAAAAACTGTGGGAAAACGCCCAAGTGGTAGGCGGACATTTCAAGGCGCGGTTGGAAGCACTCATCGACCGTCACCCCTTGGTCGGCGCAGTGCACGGCTCCGGGTTCTACCTGGGGCTGGAACTGGTGCGCAACCGCCAAACGCTGGAGCCGGCCACCGAGGAAACCACATTGTTGTGCGATCGCCTGCGTGAACTGGGCATTTTCATGCAGCCCACCGGCGATTATCTGAACATCCTTAAGATTAAGCCGCCGATGGTTACGTCTAAACGCAGCGTGGATTTCTTTGTCGACATGCTGTCGAAGGTGCTCGATGAACACTTGTAGATAATCGATTGTTATCGGTTATTGCCTGTCATATTTATCGATCACTCTTGTTGATCGCTTTTAAAGCCGATTTTTATCCGTTATAAAGTCGGCCTTACCCCATTCGGAGTCCTGATCGCCATGACCACCCTGCACAGCACCCCCCGCGCCGATGGCTTCCACATGCCCGCCGAATGGGCGCCACAGACCCAGACCTGGATGGTGTGGCCCGAGCGCCCGGACAACTGGCGTCTGGGCGGCAAGCCGGCCCAGGCAGCGCATGTGGCGGTGGCCAAGGCCATTGCGCGTTTTGAGCCGGTGACGGTGGCGGTTTCCGCAGGCCAATACGAAAACGCTCGGGCCCGCCTGGATGTACCGAATATTCGCGTGGTGGAGATGTCCAGCGATGACGCCTGGGTACGTGATACCGGCCCCACCTTTGTGATCAACAACAGCGGCGAAGTGCGCGGCGTGAACTGGGATTTCAACGCCTGGGGCGGGTTTGATGGTGGTCTTTACTCGCCGTGGAACCGTGACGCGCAGGTGGGCGGCAAGATCCTCGAAATCGAACGCGCGCCGCGCTACCGCACCGAAGGTTTTGTGCTGGAAGGCGGTTCGATCCACGTCGACGGCGAAGGCACCCTGATCACCACCGAAGAGTGCCTGCTTAACCGCAATCGCAACCCGCATCTGGACCGTGGGCAGATCGAAGCGGTGCTGAGCGACAATCTGGCTGTGGATAAGATCATCTGGCTGCCGGACGGCCTGTTCAACGACGAAACCGACGGCCATGTGGATAACTTTTGCTGCTACGTGCGCCCAGGTGAAGTATTGCTGGCGTGGACCGACGACCCGCAAGACCCCAACTACGCGCGCTGCCACGCCGCCATGGACGTACTGCAAAGCAGCACCGACGCCAAAGGACGCGCGTTCACGGTGCATAAAATGCCGATTCCGGGGCCGCTGTACGCCACTGAAGCAGAATGCGCAGGCGTCGACCCGGTGGACGGTTCCCAGGAACGTAACCCGAGCGTGCGCCTGGCCGGTTCCTACGTGAACTTCCTGATCGTCAACGGTGGCATCATCGCGCCAAGTTTCGACGACCCGTTGGACAGCGAGGCCAAGGCCATCCTGCAGAACCTGTTCCCGCAGCACGAAGTGGTGATGGTGCCGGGCCGCGAACTGTTACTGGGTGGCGGCAATATTCACTGTCTGACCCAACAGCAGCCTGCCCCCCACAGAAACTGAGTGCAGTTGTAACAGCACCTTTCGCGTAACCGCAGCGCTACTCGCTTTCAGCGCCCACAGCAAGCCCACAGCAAGCCCGCAGCCGAGCACGGTTGTGGGCTTTTTTGTGGGTGTACGCCTGTGAACAAGGGGCGTTGGCATAGCTCTTGTATCGATGATGGTCACAGTGGTTCAGGGTCATGACTGCGCAGTTTTGTCATAAACCTTGAGTAAGTTAGCCGCTCAAGCAGTAGGAGAGAGCGCTGAAATGAATGCCAATACCACCCCGATGTATACGCGCGCCTTCCACCCTACGCGGGTCAATGGCGACGCGATCCACGCGCTTGGGCTCTGGTTGAAGGACCACGGGTCGCGGCAGGTCAGACGACAGCCGGATTGGCGCAGTGTGATGAGCGAACGCTACCCGCAGGGGCTGCTCAGCGAGGACGAACTGCAGGTTTTGTGTGACTTGATGCACACCTGAAGAGCACGACGCTCAACGATGTGGGAGCGGCCTGCTCCCACACTCAATCGAGTCAGGCGCTAGAAACTGTAAGTGCCCGTTACCACCAGGTTACGCGGCTCCCCCGGCTGAATCTGCGCCACACTGGTGGCGGATTCGTAGTAAGTCTTATCGGCAATGTTGTTCAGCGCCGCCCGCACGTCCCATGCCTTATGGCGGAACCCGACCAACGCATCCCAACTGCCATAACCCGGCAGGACCACGGTATTGAGGCTGTCGGCATAGCGGTCGCCCACCAGGGTCAAGCCGGTTTCGGCGTACCAGCCCATTTCGGGTTTCCAGGTGATGAACAGACTGGCATTGCGCTTGGCCACGTCGCTGACGCGCTTGCCTTCAAAGCCGTTGGTGTCCTTTTCGACCTTGGCATCCTGCAGACCGACGCCGCCGCGTACGTACCAGTTGTCGACGATCTTGCCGGTGGCGGTGAGCTCGACGCCGCGTGAACGCTGCAGGCCGCTGAGCAGGGTGATGGTGCGGTTCAAAGGGTCGCTGGTGCGGCGGTTGTAGAGTTCCAGTTCGTAGATTGCCAGGGTAGTGCTCAGGCGATCGTCGAACCAATCGCTTTTCACGCCGATTTCCTTTTGCTTGGTCAGCTCGGGGCTCAGGTCGTTGACGCTGCCGGCGGCGTTCGGGGTGATGCCGATCAAGCCGCCACCCGCCGGGGAGAAGGTCTTGCTCCACGACGCATAGAACGAGTGATGTTCCAGCGGCGTCCAGACCAGGCCGAAGCGCGGGCTGGTGCTGTGGCTCTTAACGTCTTGCCGGGTGTTGAGCACCTTGTTGGTGGTGTCCACTTCGAAGCGGTCGTAACGCAGGCCGGCCAGCACTTGCCACTGGTCATTCAGGCGCAGTTGGTCTTGTACATAGACCGCGCGGCTGTCGACTTCGGTGTGGTTATTGCTCGATACGCTCATCGGTCCGGTGTGGCTCAGGTTCCGGTTCGGCTGGTTGAGGTCCAGGCTCGGCACGGCCTGGCCGCCGCGGTTGGCGGGGGTGACGGGGGTGGCGGTGTAGAGCTTGGGATCGCGGCGCTGGTTACCCAGCTCAAGCCCGGTGAGCAGGCGGTGCTCCAGGCCGAAGGTCGTGAGGCCACCTTCGAGTTCGACGTTGTTGAAGACGTTGAGCGTGGTCAGGTCTTGCTGCCAGCGTTGGCGCGTGACGCGGTTGGTCGCAGGCGTGTAGGCGGTCACGTAGGTGTTGTCGAAATCGCTGTCGAGTTTGAACACACCGAGGGTCTGGCGCAGTTGCCAGTTGTCGTTGAGTTCATAGGCCAGCTTGGAGCGCAGCGACTGGGTTTTGTCGTCGATGTAGTCGCGGCTGTCACCGTAGGTGGTGCTGCGGCTCACGTCGGCCGGGCGACCGTTGACGCCAGGGATACCACGGTCGGGCGCGCGGTTGTAGCGGCTGTATTCGTATTGCATCAGCCAGTTGAGGTCCGGGGTGAGCTGCCAGCTCATGGACGGCGCAAACAGTTGGCGACTGCCACTGACGTCATCGCGGAAACTGTTGTTGTCCTGGTTGCCCATGTTCAGGCGCAGGCTGATGTTATCGGTGGGGTCAGTGCTCAAGTCGGCATACAAGCTGCGCAAATCGTTGCTGCCACCCTGGGCTTCAATGCTCGACGCGCGCCCGGCCGTCGGTAGTTTGCTCACGCGGTTGACGATACCTCCCTGACCGCCTCGCCCGTACAGCACCGCTGCCGGCCCTTTGAGCACTTCGATGCGCTCGATGTTATGCAGGTCCCGCACGTACTGGCTGTCGTCGCGAATGCCGTCCAGGTAAAAGTCGTTGCTCGCGTCAAAACCCCGGATGCGCAAACTGTCGAAGCGGGTGTCGGCGCCACTGCTCACGTTAGGAATACCGCGTAAGGCCTGGCCCAGGTCATTGATGCCATAGGCGCGCAGGCTTTCGGTCTTCACCGAGTCGATCGCCTGGGGCACGTAGCGCACCGGGGTGGCGGTGCGCGTCGCCGTGCTGGTTTGCTTGACGCGTGGGTCGTCTTCATCAGCCTCGGCGCTGATCGAGGTTTCAGGCAACGTGGTCGCCGCACAGGCAAAACCGGCAGACAGCAAAACAGAAAGCCCAAGGGTCGTGGGCGTCAGGCGAGGGGCAGACATGGAGGAATGTATCCAGATGGTTTAGAAGGAAAACAGCGCGTTAATGGTAATGCTTTGCATTTGCGCGCGTTATCTATTACCAAACGTATCGGCTTTGGAATATGTTGCTAAATGTGTTTTTTGTCGCTGGATGACAAGAATTTTTGTCGTTTTTAGGACGTCTGTAAGCCATTGCTTAGAATCAAATCGCCTAAATACAGACGATTCACGAAATTGACACATAGTTCAGCGCGCGACTAGGATTGCGCCCAACGCCTGTGGCTAACCGCCATAACTCATCCAATAAAAAAAGGCCCGCGGCATGTTAAGTCGTCCGCGGGCCTTTTTTTTTGGAATAAGCCGATACCTAAAAGCGACACGGAGCCTGGTGTCACAGCGCGTACTCAACCAGGAATAAGGAATACAAGAAAATGTTGAAGCAACGGATGAGTCTGATCGCTCTGGGGATTTTGAGCGCATCGACAGCCATGGCAAACGACCAGGAGCAATCCAAGGGTTTCGTTGAAGACAGCCACCTGAACATCGCTGCACGTAACGCCTATATCAGCCGCGACTACAAAAACGGCAAACAAGACAAAGCCGAATGGGGTCAGGGCTTCATCGGCAAGTTCGAATCCGGCTTCACCCAGGGCACCGTGGGTGTGGGTGTGGACGTGATCGGTCAATATGCTATTCGTCTGGACGGTGGCCAAGGCCGTGCCGGCGCGGGCGGTATCGACTTCTTCAAGCAGGGTAATGGCACCACCAACCCTGACGGCACGGCAAACCCTGGCTCGGCACCTCACGACCTGGCCAAAGGCGGCGCAGCTGTTAAGTTCCGCGTCTCCAACACCGTGCTCAAGTACGGCGACCAGTTCCCTAACGTACCGGTCCTGGCCTACGACAACTCTCGTCTGCTGTCCGAAACGTTCACCGGTACCTCGATCGTCTCCAAAGAGATCGCCGGCCTGCAACTGGACGCCGGTCACTTCACCAAGGAAGCTCGCAAGAGCGCCGAAGGTACCGACAGCGGCCGTCTGAAAAGCATCGATTACGTGGGTGGTAGCTACAAGTTCACCGAAAGCCTGTCCGCCGCGCTGTACGCCTCCGACATGGAAGACGTGCTGAAAAAGCAATACGTCAACGTCAACTACGTGCTGGCCCTGCCAGAGAAGCAATCGCTGACCTTTGACTTCAACGGCTACAAAACCAAGCTCGACAAGCGCTTCGCCCTGGAAAACCAAGGCAGCGAAGACGCCCGCGACAACAAGATCTGGAGCCTGGGCGCCACGTGGGCCGTTGGTCCGCACAGCTTCACCGTCGCTCACCAGCGCAGCACCGGCGACACCGGCTACCTGTACGGCGGCTACCGCAACGCCGGCGGCATCGGCGACGGCGGCAACACCATCCTGCTGGCCAACTCCTACTGGTCCGACTTCAACGGCAAGGACGAGCGCTCCTGGCAGGCGGGTTATGGCCTGGACTTCAGCACCTTCGGCGTGCCTGGCCTGACCTACAACGTCGCCTACGTGCGCGGCACCAACATTGACGACGGTTCCAACCGTGGCAATGGCACCGAGCGCGAAATCTTCAACCAGTTCAAATACGTCGTTCAGAGCGGCCCGGCCAAAGACCTGAGCCTGCGTGCACGTGCGTCCTGGCTGCGGGTTTCCAGCAACGCCGACAAGTACAACGTGGGCGGAAACGAACTGCGTCTGTTCGCCGACTACCCGATCAACGTTTTCTGATTGATCGCAGGTCGCGCCTGATGCCAGGCGATAAAAAACCCCGACTGGTTCGGGGTTTTTTTATGACCGCCAATCAGCCCTCGCGGTGCTGCAGAATTTTGCGGGCCTGGAACGCGTTAACGTAGTCGGTCATCAGCATCAGTCCCTCATACGGCTGGATTTTTTTGTCGGCGACGCACAACTGCGCCATCTGCAACAGCACTTGGCGTTTCTTCTTATTGACCCTGGCGCCCGGCACGCCAAATGCGGTTTTGCGCAACACGGGCAAAGGGGCCTCAGGGGTCAGCTCCACCGTCACCCAGACGCCTTGCATAAACTGCAGCGTGACATTGTCGATGTGCTCAATGGGCAACGGCTGCGCCAAGTTGGCGAACACAAAATGTTCCGGTGTCAGGCGCAACGCGATCTGTGGCGCGCGTTTGAAGCGACGCACCCCCAGCCAGAGAAAGATCAGCGCGATACCAGCAATCGCCGCACCGGCGCCGATGGCGGATAACGGCGTGCCTTTCATGCGCTCCGGCGCGAGCCAGGGTTGGGCCATGACCCACAGCCCCAGCAGCACGAAGGGAATCGACAGCAGCGCCATCAGCACGGCGCGTCGGCGGCCGCCTTCGTGAAACGCCTGCTCGCCCTGGGCCGATACGGCCATGGTCTCCAGCAGATGGGTGTGCGCAGTGTTTTCGGACACCGCCACGTCGATCAAGGCGCGAGACAACTGCTCGCGCAGTGCCTGCGGTGTGCGGAAGCAGGCATCGATGTGCGTGTTCGCCGCGTCGGCATCCACCGTGCGGGTGGCGCTGCGCAGGGCATCCTCCAGCGGCACGTTCAGCGCGCGCAGACGTTCGTCATTGGACGGGTGGGAATCGGTCGGGTGCGCTTGATGACTCTCCAGCGCTTCGGGCGGCAGTTGCAACTCACGTGTGCACACCGTGGCGAGTACCGCGGCGGGCAGGTCCGTCGCCGTGGCGGCGTCACACAGCGCCAGCAGTGAGTCCTCGATGTGTGGGTGCAATACGGACACCCGCAACAACGCCGATGCCGCGGCGGCATGGCCAGCCAACCGCGCGCCGGCGGCATCCGCCAGCAATTCGCGCTCACGGCTCCAGTGGTTTACCGCGTGATCAAAGCGCTGCATGAAAAACACACCGAACATGAACAACGGCCGCATCAACTGCCCCTGAATAAAGCCGCTGCTCAGCGAGGTATCCAGCAGCGCCCCAAGGCTGCAATTGACCCCCTCGTAGATCGGCAAAAAGCGCAGGCTGTAGTCGGTGTCCTGCCCAGCAAAGTGCGCCAGTTCATGGCCGATCACTGCGTCGATTTCCTCACGGCTCAACAGGCCCAGGTACAGCAGCGGCACATGCAAGGTGCGTCCGTGCAGCAGCGTGTTCGCCGGTTGCACAATGGCTTCGCTGGAGGTCACGTAAAAACCTTGGGCCAGGCTCACCACGATATGCTCCGGAGGCAGCGCACCGAGCGAGCCCGCCAACGCATTCACCTGGCGCCACAACCCCGGCGCCTGCTCGGGCGTCACCACTTCACCGAACAACTCCAGCGGTTCGGGCGTGAACAGACGCAGCATCGGGCGCAGCTGTTTAAGCAACTGCCAGATCGAATACAGACAAAATGCGGCGATCACCCACAGCACCGCCATCAACTTGATTTCGCCGCTGGCCAGCCGGCCGATATGCCACATCGCCAAGCCTTCAAAACCCAGCGCCAACGCGACCGCCGCCGCCATCGCCACGCCATGGCTCACCAGCACATAGGGCAACAAACGGCTGCCCTGGGAAAACACCTGTAACAACATCTCTCGCGACTGCAGCGCCCGCCACGCCGCCCAGTACGTGCCGGCCAACGCCGCCACACCGATGAACGCCGCCAACAGCCCCAGACCGATCACCCATGGCGCCAGGGCTCGCATTGCACGGTTCACGTGGTGAGCGGTGGGCAGTTCGGCCTCGATTACTACCAGCCGGCTGAGCGCCAGATAGACGCTGATTTTTTCATCGACCAGTTGCACCTCAGCCGCCGGGTCCTTTGCCGCCAGTGCTTGGAGTCGCTGTTTAGCGATATCCACAGTGATGTGGTAATCGATCATCGCGGTGGTGGATTCGGCAGCCCGCTGCCGCTCCCAGACGCCGAGAGTGGCCAACAGCAGGGGGAAAATTACCAGCAGGCAGATCAGTTTCAGGGCGTTCATGGAAGTCCGTTCGCGACGCGGGGGTGTTGGTTATACCGAAAACGTCCGGGGCGCGGCAGCCCATTTTCTGATGCGCGGGTTCTGCGCTGGGGCGTTCCTATGCACATTGGGCAGGCTTTTAACCCCCACATTCAAAGCGCAATACCCCGATCTCGACCGACTCAAAACTTATGCCGGCCGCGACGTAAAAACCAAACGAACCGCAAGCAACACAAAGACAAATGCCAGGCTGCGCGATTGCCACTTCGCGGACTCGCCTTTGTGGGACGCGTAAACCCGGATCATTCCCCCGATCAGGCCCAGCGCAACGTGGAAGATCGACGCGATCAGTGTCAACACCAGCCCCAGCGTCACGATTTGCCGTGCGACCGCAGAACTGCCCGGAACGACGAACTGCGGCAAAAACACCATGAAAAACAGCAGCGCTTTCGGGTTGAGTAAAGAGTTCAGCATCGCGCGCATGAACACTGACATGAGCGAGGCCTGGATGGCGGCGTTCAGTGGAAGTCCGCTACGCACCCGAATGGCCTTCCACGCCATCCACAGCAGATAGAACGCGCCGGCCCAGCGGATCAGATCGAACGACGGTGGCCACTGCGCGATTGCGGCTGCGAGACCGGCAGCGGTGAGCGCGGTCAATACGAGGTCAGCGGCGCCAATGCCCAATGCAGCAACGACGCCGCCACGCCAGCCGTAGCTCGCTCCGTGCGCAATCACGAAGGCCATGTTGGGGCCGGGGGACATCAGCAACAGCAACACCGCCCCGGCAAACAGCAGGAGTGTCGACGGCTCTATCATGTGGGCTCCAGATCGCCGCGATAGACGATGTGAAGCTTGTTGCCATCAGGGTCTCGCAGGTAGGCACCGTAGTAGCCCTCGCCATACCAGGGCCGCTCGCCCGGGCTGCCTTCATCAGTGCCACCCTTCTCGATCCCTGCCGTGTAGGCCGCGCGTACGACGTCGGGCGTTTGAGCATGAAACGCGAGCATGCTGCCATTGCCCGGCGTGGCCGCAAGGCCATTACGCGGTAAGTAGACATAGAATCTGGGCAGCGTGCGCACCGGATGGACCCAGCAAGCCGAGGCGGGGCCTCCATCCGGGGTCACCGCGCGGCGGATCAGCCCGAGTGGCGCAAGCACGGCGTCATAAAAAACCGATGCTCTTTCAAGGTCGGCGCATCCCACAGTAACGTGACTGAACATATCTCAATCGATTCAACGCCACTGGAGCTGTTACCTCCTGCGCGCCGAACTCGCCTCCTTGCTTTGTGTGGGATCGGAGCCTACGCTCGCCACTTGATACACACAAAGAATTGTTCTAGATACATTCAATGACGATGCCACGGTACAAAACCATAGCTGACCAGGTCGCGGAAAATATTCGCAACGGACGTTTGCGCCCCGGAACCCAACTCCCGACGGTACGCACATTGATGCGCGAGCATGGCATTGCGCTTGCGACCGCCGCTCGCGTCTACCGAACGTTGGAATCAATGGGCCTGGTGGTCGGTGAAATGGGGCGTGGCACCTTCGTGCGCGACACCTCTCTTCCACGCGATCTCGGTCTGCAACCGGCATACGGAGCTGGATTAATTGACCTGACCTTCAATAACCCAGCGGTTCCCGGGCAGGCAGAGATGCTGAGGCAGGCACTGCGCAACCTCGCATCCTCGGGCGATCTGGACGCCTTGCTGCATAACGCACCCCATGGCGGGCGTCCGCATGAACGAGAAACTGCTGCGAAACACCTTCGCAACCGTGGCATTCGAGTCCCTGGATCGCAGGTGTTGATCGTCAATGGCGCGCAACAAGGGCTGGCGATGGCGATGATGGCGCTGCTCAAACCGGGCGAGGTGCTCGCGGTCGACGCGCTCACCTACCCGGGCATTAAAGCGCTAGCCGTGGCCCACTGTATTGAGCTTTTGCCCATCCCTTTGGCTGATGGCACGACCAACCTGGACGCGCTCGCGGCCAGTTGCAAGCAGCGTCCGGTACGCGCGTTTTATACGATGCCCTCCCTGCACAACCCCCTGGGATCAATCATGCCGGCCGCAGACCGTAAGCGTTTGATCGCGCTGGCCGAGGAACACGATTTTGCGCTCATCGAGGACGGCGCCTATGCGTTCCTGGCCGAGCCGGCACCCAAGCCATTGTTCACGCTCGCACCGCATCGCACGATCTACGTTTCCGGCCTCTCGAAAAGCGTCGCCTCGGGCTTGCGAATCGGATTTATCGCAGCGCCCCTGTCGCTTATCCCCGCGCTTGAGCAGGCCGTGCGAGCCTCCACATGGAGCTCGCCATCGATCACAGTCGAACTGGCGTGTCGCTGGATCGAAGAAGGCGTGGTGGATGACCTGGAAGAATTGAAACGCAAAGACGCCGCGAATCGCCAACGAATCGCCCGCCGCATTTTCGGCGGCATCAACCTGGTAGGGCATCCAAACGCCTACTTCCTTTGGCTGCCATTGCCCGAAGACATACGCGCCGAAAGCGTTGCTGCTGCATTGCGGCGCGACAACATTATGGTGACGACAGCAGAGCCCTTTTCCGCAGCATCGAATGTGCCTAACGCGCTGCGCGTTGCGCTGGGGTCCATACCTGTTGAAACGCTCAAACTCGCGCTGACAAAAGTGAGAGTTGCCTGCGGCTATTAAGTTTGAATGCCTGTTGCTGAGCGGTTGGTCTTGAGATCGTTATTGCGAGCAGGTGTGGTGCGTACAGTGAATCGCCCCGGATTCTTTAGACACTGAGCGGCACGGGTTTGAGCTTCCGGCAGCAGGAAATTACAACCGCGGTTATCAGGCGAATCTTTCTCGGTTGGGTGCGCTCTCGCCCGTGGAGGCTGCTCAGATCGTACGTTTCCATCAGTTCGCAGACAGCGTTCGAGCTGATGTTACAACCGGTGGTGTCTTGGCTGCAGGGTGTGTCGATCACGCATCGTATGGAGAAACCGCCGGAATCCGCCGCAGCGTAGAACGACAATTCCCCGAACTCACTGGCGGCTATCACCTGCCACGCTTTGCCCGGGTTGTCGCCGTGGCCGACGCCCCTGCCGGCGCCGGTATTTGTGACGACTTCCGGCCGCGCTATGCGGTCGACATCGAGGTCATGGGACCAGATGGCGAGCCAGACACCAAGCTGCCGATCCTGGCCGGCGTGCCGTTGCCGCTGCCTACTGGCGGCGAAGAGATGGGTATCTATGCGTTCCCCGAGGAAGGCACCCAAGTTGTGGTGTGCTTTGCCTACGGTCTGCCGAATAAGCCATATATCCAAGCCATTTTGCCGCATGGCCTGAGCATGCCCAGAGTGCCGAAGGGGGATCAGGTGTGGCAGCACAGTGAGGCCTGCCAGCAGCGCGTCGACGCCGATGGCAATTGGCTGCGCCAAACGGACGGCAAGATTCTGGATAAGGCGATCGAGCGGGAAGTGGAGGCGATGGGCAACACTGAGCGGTACCAGAGCCATAACAGGACCGTGGACGACCACTCAACAGAGTCGGTGGGCGGCATCAAGACGCTTGAGGCCTTGGGCGCGCTCAAACTGCTGTCGGGCGGATCTGCAAGTCTGGCGGCGGTGGATGATCTACACCAAGCGACTGGGCGGGACTTGAACCTGGTGGTGGCGCAGAAGCACAACTCCACGGTGGGTGGCGACATGGAGGAAAGGATTCAGGGGCTGCGTAAGAGTGTGGCGTCGGTTAGTCAGCGTCTAATCGCGCCCAAAACCTGGCTAGGATCCGAGGCGATTAACTTGTTACATATTATTAGTGAGTTACTGAGCTTGGTAGAGCAGATGAATAAAAGTCTAGCTAGCCATGTGCATGGGAATACACCGCTACCAAGTAATTCTCATGAGTTTTTTGATTGTTCATTGAAAGCTGCAAGTCTTCTGAATAAGCTAAAATCTATATCTGCTTGAATAGAAGTAGCGACTTGCAGCACTTTATGATTCCAAGATTAACCGTTTTTCAATGGTTGTCAGTTTTGAGGATCCACTCGTTGGGGACGTAAGCTGTACTACCTATCAGGTCTAATAATCGATCACATTCTGTTGTTGGTGATACCCATATGAGTTCGCCAACGCTTCCTGAAAATTGACCGAGAATTTTAAAAACCGCACGTGCAGCATTGTCGTTGGATGCAATTATGCTTTTGATCGATAGCGCTGCATCAACTACATGCGCATCTTTCTGTGCAATAGCCTTCTGTGCATCTGTAACTTGAGATATTTCAATAAATTCGGATATATTTGATGTGGAAATTATATGGTCGATTTTTTTCTTGGCTGTCATTGAGGACTGCCACCTAGTGGAAAAAATAGATTTGTGTTGCTTCCACTCTTCTTTGAGTTTAGGGCAGAACACGGCTCTTGCGTCTGAGTTTAATATGGCCTGCAAAACACTGCGAGCACCTTTAGATACCGGATGCTCTGATAATCCCGCAGCTCGAGCGACATCGGCGTCTACTACGAAGCTCTGGCATTTAATTTTCATTAATCGCGGCCTCTTCAACGGCGTCGAGATATTCTTGCTCTACATCCAGAGCAACGCTGTCAAAATCTTCCGGCCAATCACCAAAAGCGCCAAACTTATCGAGCTTTGACTTCGTTATCTGTGTTTGTCCAGTTTCGGAGTCTTGTATGAACCAATTCAGGTTTACCAAATTGCCTTTAAGTAAATTCCTCGCTACTAAAATCTGAATTCCTCTTATCAGTATAGAGCTGTGAGTCTCGATGATTACATTCACGCCGCTCTCGTTGACAGCGCTTGCGATGATTTTTGAAAGTTCATATTGCGCGCGTGGATGTAGGTGAAGTTCAGGTTGCTCTATGTATACAACTTGTCCTCGCTTAGCTGTGAGTAATGCGACTAAGACGGGAAGTGTTTGTGATACTCCGAAACCAACATCAGCGATATTTACATAATCAGATTTGGTATTGTTGCACCCTTTATGTCTGGATATCAGTATTTCAAGGCGCGTATCATTGATTATAGAAACGTCGATCGAGGTGGCCAGTCCTAAATCTTTCAATTGCTGAATCAATGTGTTGAATTTTTTTTGAAGACCTCTAGTGTTTTTCCAACGGTGAATTATGCTGGCAACATATCGTTCAAAAGAGCCGGGAAATTTAGAGTCAGAAGATGCTACCTTATAAGATCTTTCTGGGTTTCCACGCAGTCCGGGGACATGAATCAAGTCGGAAGTTAGTTTTTTAAGACTTTCCGCAGGTAGTACGCCCGCCGAGAAAGGGGTGCGTTTGTTTGAGTGTAGTTTTATACCTAGAAAGCATCTATCTCTTATGACTTTCCATTCCAGTCCTTCATAATGCTCCATTATTCTTTTAAATGGGCCGAAGTTGTCCATGTTTAGTATCGGCTCAATATCAGAAGATTTCATGCCGACCCGTATTTCGGAACCTTGATGAAAGTCTCCACCACTCATAGCCATCTTATCAATGGTTATGCCACGCCTAGCACTGAATTTATAAGAGGCTTTTACTGCTTTCTCGTTATCTGTCTCTAATGTTACGCTAAATAACGAAGAGTTTGAGCCTGGCACTTTCGAAATTATTTCGCTAGAGTCTGTTAGTCTTACATTGGCGCCGTCTAATAGAAGGGAGCCCGAGTCAAACTCATTCTCAAGCGACTGCTTCATTAATAATAGTGGCTGCATAAAGCTGGACTTGCCTGAGCTATTAGCTCCAGCCAATATAGTCAAGCCACCTATCTGTATGGAGCGCGGCTCGGCTATGGATTTGTAACCTTCAATGGTGATTTTCATCGCACCTCCTTGGAAATTTTCTCTTTATATCATTGGTTTGTGTAGGAAAGAAGTACCGTCTAATTTGGAACGCGTCGATTCTCGACTTGCTTAAGGGCGCGCGTTGATGGCCAAAGGTCTTATGCCCTGAGACGACGTTGCCTCGTTCGTTGGTATCTGGGTTTAGGAGTCCTCTCGTGAAGACTCCGAATTACAACTCCTTTCCTCGAATGGCATGCACGTTTCGGGTAGCGTATCTAGAAAAAATAGATGAAAAAGCACTTATCCCCCTCCCGCCGACGGGGTTTGTGTCCTTTTTTTGTGCAAAGTCGGAAGTAATGCAAACGAAGCTGCAGCCCAAGCGGGCCGTGGGGCTCTGCGGGTGATCGGCAATTTCACAGATTGCAAAGTTTTGAAGAGAAATGCAGCGCGGCTGCACAACAGTGCGATGGGTGTACTTCAACAGCGGAAAGCTGAAGTCCCCGGCCCCATTGGGCGAAAAAATGAAAAACACCGTAATTCGTTGGTTTTCATTCTCGGATGGGCTCTTTTGAAGGCGCCTCGCTGATCAATGGCCGAAACGCGTTTCTGCTCTGGGGCCCCCGAATACTGTGGGCTGTAGCCAATGCGCCCCATTACATAGAGTTTCACACCGATTCGGAGGCGGCCAAGCGAAGGTGGGGCAGCTCATTCAGCTTCTGCAGGCGCGTGAATTCATTCTGCACGACAGGGATCAGCAGGCGTTCCAGCGCGTCACGCAGCTTTGTTGCCTGCTCCTCGGTCAACTTTTTAACCGAGCCGGTCACGCTGCTGGCGCAGAGGACGTTGGCGGGGAGGATGCCCAACGCATCCATGGAACCGTCAATGTAGCCGCCCAGGTATTCCTGCCGTTTGAACAGTACGGAGCTTTCAGGGGCTTCCTGGTAATCCCAATGAACCTCCCAGGTCGAACTGTTCTTCTTAATTTCGATGATGGGTTCCGCTGCTTGGGACGCTGGCTTACGCATGCTTGCTTCCTTTGATCAGTGCGCGGCTGAGCATTCTGAGCATTAGCTTCGAGGCGTCCGCATTTATGTTTATTTAGGTTGACCCCCAAATCCCTGTCAGATCATGGATATCTGTCAGGGAGTGCCCTGCAGGCCCCGTGTTTACTGGGGTTCAGCTCTGACAGCGGGGTTGGATGTTTGTGTCAGTTTCTCCCTCTAAAATAAAAAGCCCTTGTAAATCAAGTGCTTGAAAACAGCAAATCTGACATTGCTGTTTTGTCAGGTTTTGACAGGTCGCTGACAGCTTTCTGACAGTGATGCAAAACGCTGAAAGGCTTGAAATACAAGGGTTATAGAGGAGATGAATATAAATCTGACAAATCTGACAGGCTTTTAAGGGGTCAACCTTAATTTTTTTTCGCTTCGCATAAGGGGTGTTGGGTCATACGCGTACACATCGCAAAGGCTTTAAAACCTCGGACTCTCACACCGCGCTACTTCGACGTTTTGCCTTTCCTGCACCATTGATCCTGACGAACAATCGATGAGAAGAGTCCAATCTCATTGGTAGCTTGGGACGCTTATGGCCTGCGATTCAGGAGGGGGAGTTGAAGGCACGATTTCTTCGATCCAAAATCACGGTAATGACGAATGCAAGCCCGAACAACGGAAGCATAACGAAAACGGATGAGAATCCAGCATAGGCAAGCTCTCCGCTGGCCTTGCCTACGAAATAAACACCAGCGCTGAAAAGCGTAAATGTACTTAGGATTCTCTCAGATAACCCAAGCTTGATTGGCTTCGCAAAACCAGGTAGCGGGAGGAAAAACAGGTAGAGCCCTAGACTCAGTACGGATATGGCAGCGTAGAGAAACGCTACCAGCGGTCTTGTTTTAACATTAGACACGTCTTCAAAAATGATATCCCGCACCCCGGAGATCCGAGCTTTCGCTGTCAGATCTAATGGGCCGGAGCTCACCAGGGTAATTTTGACTTCATCGAGCGGGTTCGAAAGAAAGGGCATGACCTTCAGCTGATTATCATCAATTGATATTTTCACTGGAATATCAGGTGGCTCTGACCCTGTGATCTGCGCAGTGATCAGCTTCGCATCGTTAAGGGTGCGCACTTGGAGCGGTGTTTCGAAGCTGCCGGTCGGGATTGGCTTCGAACCGGTATTGATGATTGCCAAGGAGTAGATGTAGGGATCTTCGACTTTGGTTCCATTCACGACTATCTGTAGATCGTGAATCTTGGAATCGGAAGGGAGCTCAAGAGAGGACGAGGCGGCGAGGCGAACTGTCAACGAATAAGCAGACAAGTCTGCCTTCCAGAAATAAACAGGTACTACGACGGCGGCGATCGCCAATACCGTAGTGAGGGCGAACTTCCAATCTAGAATTTTCCCTTTCACTGCTCTCCTCCCTAGACGATCGCCTCGAAGGCATGAATGAGCGTTTCGCGCATGAGTTGTTACGTGGCTTGTTACGTATTACGCAAAAAACAAAGGCCTGCATCGCTGCAAGCCTTTGATTTTAAATGGTGCCGGCACCAGGAGTCGAACCCGGGACCTACTGATTACAAGTCAGTTGCTCTACCAACTGAGCTATACCGGCGTGTTAGGGCGACGATTATAGCGACTGCCAGAGTTCTGTAAACCCCTGAAATCTGACTATTTTTGCGAAAACCCAAGTTTTCGCAAATCTCCCCGTATTTCCCTACGTCCTGCGCGAAAAATCAACGCTCGTGCAATGCCTCGGCGCGGGATTTGATGATGGGTTTGAGCAGGTAGCTCAGGATGCTTTTCTTGCCGGTGATGATGTCCACCGAGGCGACCATGCCCGGGATGATCAGCAGGGGCTTCTCGTCGGTGCCCAGGTGGCTGCGGTCGGTGCGCAGTTTGATGACGTAGAAGGTGTTTTTCTTCTCTTCGTCCATCACGGTGTCGGCACCGATTGTTTCCAGCTTGCCTTTGAGGCCACCGTAGATGGTGTAGTCGTAGGCGGTGAATTTGATCATGGCCTCCTGGCCAGGGTGCAGGAAGGCGATGTCTTGTGGGCGGATCCGCGCTTCCACCAGCAGGGTGTCGTCCAGTGGGACCACTTCGGCCATGTCGCTGCCGGGCTGGATTACGCCGCCGACGGTGTTGACCAGCATCTGCTTGACGATGCCGCGCACGGGGGAGGTGACCATGGTGCGGCTGACGCGGTCTTCCAGGCCCTTGGAGGTGGCCTGGGCCTTGCTCAGGTTGGTGCGTGCTTCGTTCAACTGGGCCAGGGCGTCGCTGCGGAACTTGCCGCGGGTCTCGTCGATTTTGCGCTGCACTTCGTTGATGGCGGCCTGGGCGCGGGGGATGGCCAGGGTGGTGCCGTCGAGCATGCCGCGGGTTTCAACTTCCGAGCGTTTGAGGCGCAGCACTTCCACCGGCGAGATCGCACCTTGCTGTACCAGGGGTTCGGACATGCCGATTTCCTGGCGCAGCAGGTTCAGGCTGTTGCGGTACTGGTCCTGCTTGGAGCTGAATTCACGCAGTTCCTGCTGGCGTTGCAGCAGTTGCTGTTGCAGCCCGCCAATTTCGTCTGCCAGTTGCTGGCGGCGGCTCAGGTACAGCGATTCTTCGTTCGAAGCCTGGTTGGGCACGGCTTTGCGCGCGGCTTCGGTGATGTTCAGCGGGCGGTTATCGACTTCTGCACTGAGGCGCTCCACGCGCAGTTCCATGGCCACGCGGTCGGCTTCGGTTTCGCCGACGTTGGAGGCGAATCGCGTGTCGTCCAGGCGCACCAGCGGCGCACCGGCTTCGACGATCTGCCCTTCGTGCACATAGATCTGAGCGACGATGCCGCCTTCCAGGTTCTGGATTTTCTGGATGCGTGACGATGGAATGGCCTTGCCTTCGCCCTTGGTGACTTCGTCGATGATCGCGAAATGTGCCCACAGCACCAGGAACACAAAGAAGCCGATCACGCCCCAGATGGTCAGGCGCACGATGCGCGGTGCGTCGTCGATCAGGGCCTTTTCGACTTCGGGCATAGGCTGGCCGTCGAGCGAGGCACTGCCTTTGAAGTAGCGGAAGATGACGTCTTTCCAACGGCCTGGGCCGGACTTAAGCAACACTGATCTGCCCCTTTTTCAGCGCTTCCATCACGGCCGCTTTTGGACCGTCTGCGAGGATCTGGCCACGGTCGATCACCAGCAGGCGGTCTACCAGGCTCAGCAGCGAAGCACGGTGGGTGACAAGAATCACCGTCTTGTTTTCGATCACCGCCTGCAAGCGCTGTTTCAGGCGCTCTTCACCGGTGTTGTCCATGGCGCTGGTGGGTTCATCCAGCAGCAGAATGGGTGGGTTCAGCAGCAGCGCACGGGCGAGGGCGACGTTCTGGCGTTGGCCGCCGGAAAGGTTTTGCCCGCGCTCGCCCACTTGCAGTTCGTAGCCTTGGGGGTGCAGCCTGGCGAATTCGTGCACGCCGGCGAGTTCTGCCGCTTGCAGCACCATTTCGTCATCCACGTAGCGCGCACCCGACACGAGGTTGTCGCGCAAGGTGCCGGCCAGCAGTTGAATGTCCTGGGCCACGTAGCCGATGTTATGGCGCAATTCGCTGACGTCGATCTGGCGGATGTCTACACCGTCCACCAGCAACGAGCCGGAGTCCGGCTGATACAGGCCCACCAGCAGTTTGGCCAGCGAGCTTTTGCCCGAGCCGCTGCGGCCGATGATGCCGATTTTCTCGCCGGGGCGAACAGTCAGGTTAATGCCGCGCAGTGCCAGGTTTTGCTGGTTCGGGTAGGTGAAGTCGACCTCGCGGAAAGCCATCGCGCCTTGCAGCGTTTTACGGCTGAGCGGGCGCTCGTCGAAGTTGCGCTCTTGCGGCAGCTCCATCATCTGGTCCACCGAGACCATCGTCACCTTGGCTTGCTGGTAACGGGTCAGCAGGCCCGACAACTGGGCCAATGGGCCGAGTGCGCGGCCGCTGAGCATGTAGCACGCCACGAGGCCGCCCATGCTCAGGGTGCCGTCGATGATCTGGTACACGCCAAAGATGATCATCGCTACGCCGGCCACTTGCTGGATCAGCAACGTGATATTCATCGCCAGGCCGGACAGCACTTTGACTCGCAGTTCCAGGCGGCTGAGGGTGCCAATGGTTTGTTCCCACTGGTATTGGCGTTCGCTCTCGGCGTTGTTGACCTTCACCGCATCCAGCCCGGCGAGGGTTTCGATCAGGCTCGATTGCCGCTCGGCGCTCAGGGCCATGGTGCGCTCAAGTGTCGCGGTCAGCGGTTTTTGCAGGAAATGGCCGATACCCAGGGCCAGCGGGAACGCAACGATGGGAATCCACACCAGGTGGCCCCCCAGCAACGCGATCACGCCGAGGATGATCAGGGTGAAGGGCAAATCGATCAGGCTGGTGAGGGTCAGGGACGTGAGGAAGTCGCGCATCCCCTGAAACTCGTGGATGTTGGAGGCATAGCTGCCGACGCGCGCCGGGCGCATTTTCATGGCCATGCCCACGATGCGCTCGAAGAGCGTCGCGGAAATGATCAGGTCGGTTTTTTTGCCCGCAAGGTCCAGGCACAGACTGCGCATGCTCTTGAGCAACAGGTCGAACAGGTAGGCGCCGCAAATGCCGATGGCCAGCACCCACAGGGTGGCGGTGGCCTGGTTCGGGACCACGCGGTCGTACACGTTCATGACAAACAGCGGTGCGGCCAGCGCGATCAGGTTGATCACCAGGCTGGCGGCAATGGCGTCGGCGTACAGCCAGCGCGAACGCTTGAGGGTGTCTTTGAACCACGAGCGCGCGCGCGGGATCAGCGTGCCGCTGGTGACGTCAAATTTATGTTGCGGTTGGGCGAAGAAAACCCGGCCGCTGTAATCTTGACTCAGTAGTTCGCGGGTGACCTGAACTTCGCCGCCGTCGCTCTCGCTGAGCAGCAGACGGGCGGTATCACCCTCCCAGCCCAACAGCACCGCACAGCGGCCTTCCTTTAATAGCAGTAACGCCGGCAGGGCAATGGTTGGGATCTGCTCCAGCTTGCGCTGCAGCAAACGCCCCTGCAAACCCGCGCGGGCCGCTGCACGGGGCAGCAGATCGGCGCTCAGGCGCTGCCCAGCCAGGGGCAGGCCCGTGGTGAGCATCGCCCGGCTCGCGGGTTTGTAATGCAGGGAACAGAGAGCCAACAACCCGTCCAGCAACGGGTCGTCATGCTGAGCGCGCGGGTCGTGGTTGAGTTGCGCCAAACCTATTTCAGAATCCAAGCTGACTCTCTCTTAAGCAGTTGAGTGGTCCAACGCCGTCAAGAATCAGTTCATCCCTGGCAGGTTTACCGACGGTTTAACATCGTTCTGCACAACTGATGCCATCGGCGCCACAACGCCCTGACTTCTCAGCAGTTGGCCCATGTCGGCCTTGATGCGGTACTGCGTATAGATGTACAGGTTTTTGATCTGTGCAAGACGCTGCTGAGCGGTGAACAGTTCGTTCTCGCTGTCGAGCAGGTCAAGCAGGGTACGTTCGCCCAGGCTGAACTGCTGCTGGTACGAGGTACGCACTTTGGTGCTGCGGTCCACGTACTGCTGTGCAATCGGCACCTGCAGGCTGGCGTTGTTGTAGGCGTTCCACGCCAGGCCCAGCTCTTCGTTCAACTGGCGCAGGGCGTTGTTGCGGATATCCAGCGCCTGGGTGGCCTGGGAGGCCTTGGACTGCAGGCTGGCTTTGTCGCTGCCGCCGTTGTACAGGTTGAACTGCATGTTGAGCATGGCGGAATAACCATTGTCATGGCCTTCTTCGCCGCCGATGTTGTTGTTCGCCGAGCGTTGCAGCACGGCGTCAAAGCGCGGGTAGAAGGTCGACTTGGCGGCTTCGTACTGCTTTTCGGCAGCAGCGATGTCCGACTCGGCAGAGCGCAGTACCGGGCTGTCCGCAATCATCTGACGACGTGCTTCATCCAGGCTGGCGGGCAGCGCGGTCACGATGCCCAGCGGCTTCTCAAGCTGATCGGGTTCTTTGCCGACAACACTCAGGAAGTTGGTGTTCGCGTCCGCCAGGTTGGTCTGCTCGGTGATCAGGTTGTTTTGCGCCTGGGCCAGTCGCGCTTCGGCCTGGTCCATGTCCGCCATTCGGCCGACGCCACGGCTAGTGCGCAGTTTGATCTGGTCAAAAATGCGTTCGTGACTTTTCAGGTTGTCTTCTGCCAGTTGCACCATCTCGCGACGGGTCAAGACATCCAGATAAACCTGGGCGACCGTCAGTGCGGTGCGCTCGGAGGTATTGAGCAGCGCGTAGCCACGGGAATTGGCGGTGGCTTGTTGGCGGCCGACTTCATTGACGGTGCCAAAGCCTTGGAACAAATTTTGCTGAAGGCGGATGCTCGACTCGCCGCGGTTCAAGGTCTTCCAGTCATGGCTGTTGCTGGCGGCGCGGGTCGAGGTGTTGTCGGAGCTTTCACGGCCATAACCGCCCAACAAGTCGATTTTTGGCAGGTAGCCGCCCTGGGCTTCGCGAACCTGATAGTCAGCGGCAATGCGCGCATTGATAGCGGCCTGGATCTCCGGATGATTTTCCACTGCGTCTTGCATCGCTTCGGGCAGGGTCTGAGCCTGGACGAAACTGGCGGCTAGAGCAAACGGCACAGCTTTAAGAAGGTGCAAACGCATTCTGATGTTTCCCCGGGGATTGGTTGCCTTAAAAAAACGCAACACATTTGGAATATTGCATTGTAGTGGCAACTCGAAATGCCCGTTTTTCTAGGGCGCCGAAGGGCGCAAACAGAAAGTCGCGAGGCCGCTTAAATATCAATGTGACATTACTGGGCGGATTGTTTAGGATGGCGTCCAATAGGTCAATACCTTGACGGAAAAGTAATTATCCCGAAAGAACAACAAAATATTGACGCCAAAATATTTTCACAGCAGTTAAGTACTCCAGCTATTGAATCGGCACCAGGTAGCGGGCCGGTCTCCTTGATGGATACCCCCGAACGGTAATACACGGAGAGTCTTTTATGAGCAGCGTTGCGGTCGTCAAAAGCATTGTCGGTCAAGTGTTCGCAGTTTCCCCGGAAGGGATTCGTCGCCTGCTCGTAGAAGGGGATCGTCTATTCGCCGGGGAACAGGTCGATACCGGCGCATCGGGCGCCGTCTCTCTGGAGTTGGCCGACGGCCGTACCATCGATTTGGGGCGTGACACCCAGTGGAGCGCAAGCGCGCCTGACTCGGTCACCGACCTGAGCGCCGCCACTGCTCAAGCCGCACCGTCCGTCGCCGAACTGCAGCAAGCCATCGCTGCCGGTGCCGACCCGACCCAAGACCTCGAAGCCACCGCGGCAGGCCCAACGGCTGCTGGTTCCGACGGTGCCGTCGGTGGCGGCCACAGCTTTGTCGTGCTGGAGGCCACCGCAGGCGCGGTTGACCCCACCATTGGCTACCCGACGACCGGCTTGAATGCCGGTGATGCAGTGAACAGTACCTTCACCGGCGCCAACAATAATGGCGTCGACCCGCGCAACGTCACCATCACCCTGACTGCCACGCCAACCATCACCGAAGCCGGTGGTGTTGTTGTCTATACGGTGTTTATCACCCAGGCGCCGACCAGCGACCTCACCGTGACCTTGTCCAACGGCCTCTCTGTCGTGATCGCTGCCGGCCAGACCTCGGGTGCACTGAACGTCACGTTTGCTGGTAACGACACGCCTTACCTGGACGCCTCTTCGATTTCCGCCACCATTGCCGGCACCTCCGGCGGCGGCAACCTGATCATCACCACCGACCCGACGCCGGCGGTGACGCAGGTCAACGACACCATCGACACCACCACCGTCACACTGACTGCGACTGCATCGGTGGATGAGGGTGGCAAGATCGTCTACACCGCGACCGTGAACAACGCCGCGCAGACCGACGTCACCATCACGCTGTCCAACAACACCACTATCACCATCGAAGCCGGTAAAACCACGGGCACCGTCAGCGTCGATACGCCGGCAAACCTGGCCGACGGCAAAGACCTGACCGTCAGCGCCACCATCACCGGTGCGAGCGGCGGTAACTACGAAAACCTGGCGATCAACCCGGAAGCCGCCACGACCACAGTGGTCGCTGTCGACGATCCGAGCGTGCTGGTCGCGGACACCAACACCGTTGTCGAGGATCAGGCCGCCACTGGCAACGTGCTGAGCAATGACAGCGACATCGACAACGTGCTGACCGTCGCGACGTTTACCGTCGACGGCAACACGTATGCCGCGGGCAAAGTCGCCGTTATCGAAGGTGTCGGCTCCATCACCATCGGTGCGGATGGCGCGTATGTGTTTAACCCGGCCAAGGATTTCAACGGTGAAGCGCCGCAGATCGGCTACACCACCAATACCGGTTCGAGCAGCACGCTGGACGTGACGGTGACGCCGGTCAACGATGCGCCGGTGGCTGAAGCCACTACTGCGACCGGTGCTGAAGACCCAAGCGTAGGCATCGCGGTCAAACTGTCCGCCACCGACGTGGACAGTCCGACGGACGTGAAATCGTTCACCGTCGGCACGCCAACCAACGGCACCTTCTACACCGACGCGGCGATGACCAAACCGGTGACCGGTTCCATTGACGCGGTCAACGGCGAAGCCACCGTTTACTTCAAACCGAACGAAAACTTCCACGGCACCGCGGACTTCACCTACACCGCGACCGACGGCGGCAACGCTGACGGCAGTAGCCCACTGACTTCGGCGCCAGCTAACGGCACCATCACCGTGACTGCGGTCAACGATGCGCCGGTGGCTGCGGAAACTGCTGCGACCGGTGCTGAAGACCCAAGCGTAGGCATCGCGGTCAAACTGTCCGCCACCGACGTAGACAGCCCGACGGACGTGAAATCCTTCACTGTCGGCACGCCTACCAATGGCACCTTCTACACCGACGCGGCGATGACCAAACCGGTGACCGGTTCCATTGATGCGGTCAACGGCGAAGCCACGGTTTACTTCAAACCGAACGCGGACTTCCACGGCACCGCGGACTTCACCTACACCGCGACCGACGGCGGCAACGCTGACGGCACCAACCCGCTGACCTCGGCGCCAGCCAGCGGCACCATCACCGTGACTGCGGTCAACGATGCGCCGGTGGCTGCGGAAACTGCTGCGACCGGTGCTGAAGACCCAAGCGTAGGGATCGCGGTCAAACTGTCCGCCACCGACGTAGACAGCCCGACGGACGTGAAATCCTTCACTGTCGGCACGCCTACCAATGGCACCTTCTACACCGACGCGGCGATGACCAAACCGGTGACCGGTTCCATTGATGCGGTCAACGGCGAAGCCACGGTTTACTTCAAACCGAACGCGGACTTCAACGGCACCGCGAACTTCACCTACACCGCGACCGACGGCGGCAACGCTGACGGCAGCAGCCCGCTGACCTCGGCTCCAGCCAACGGCACCATCACCGTGACTGCGGTCAACGACGCGCCGGTGGCTGATGCCACGACTGCGAGCGGTGCTGAAGATCCAAGCGTAGGCATCGAGGTCAAGCTGTCTGCCACCGACGTAGATGGCGTGGCGGACGTGAAATCCTTCACCGTCGGCACGCCTACCAATGGCACCTTCTACACCGACGCGGCGATGACCAAACCGGTGACCGGTTCCATTGATGCGGTCAACGGCGAAGCCACGGTTTACTTCAAGCCAAACGCGGACTTCAACGGCACGGCGAACTTCACCTACACCGCCACCGACGGCGGCAACGCTGACGGCAGTAGCCCGCTGACTTCGGCGCCAGCCAACGGCACCATCACCGTGACTGCGGTCAACGACGCGCCGGTGGCTGCGGAAACTGCTGCGACCGGTGCTGAAGACCCAAGCGTAGGCATCGCGGTCAAACTGTCCGCCACCGACGTAGACAGCCCGACGGACGTGAAATCGTTCACCGTCGGCACGCCAACCAACGGCACCTTCTACACCGACGCGGCGATGACCAAACCGGTGACTGGTTCCATTGATGCGGTCAACGGCGAAGCGACTGTTTACTTCAAACCGAACGAAAACTTCCACGGCACCGCGGACTTCACCTACACCGCGACCGACGGCGGCAACGCTGACGGCACCAACCCGCTGACCTCGGCTCCAGCCAACGGCACCATCACCGTGACTGCGGTCAACGACGCGCCGGTGGCTGCGGAAACTGCTGCGACCGGTGCTGAAGACCCAAGCGTAGGCATCGCGGTCAAACTGTCCGCGACCGACGTAGACAGCCCGACGGACGTGAAATCGTTCACCGTCGGCACGCCAACCAACGGCACCTTCTACACCGATGCGGCGATGACCAAACCGGTGACCGGTTCCATTGACGCGGTCAACGGCGAAGCGACCGTTTACTTCAAACCGAACGAAAACTTCCACGGCACCGCGGACTTCACCTACACCGCCACCGACGGCGGCCCGCTGACTTCGGCGCCAGCCAACGGCACCATCACCGTGACTGCGGTCAACGACGCGCCGGTGGCTGCGGAAACTGCTGCGACCGGTGCTGAAGATCCAAGCGTAGGCATCGCGGTCAAACTGTCCGCGACCGACGTAGACAGCCCGACGGACGTGAAATCCTTCACTGTCGGCACGCCTACCAATGGCACCTTCTACACCGACGCGGCGATGACCAAACCGGTGACCGGTTCCATTGATGCGGTCAACGGCGAAGCCACGGTTTACTTCAAACCGAACGCGGACTTCAACGGCACCGCGAACTTCACCTACACCGCGACCGACGGCGGCAACGCTGACGGCAGCAGCCCGCTGACCTCGGCTCCAGCCAACGGCACCATCACCGTGACTGCGGTCAACGACGCGCCGGTGGCTGATGCCACGACTGCGAGCGGTGCTGAAGATCCAAGCGTAGGCATCGAGGTCAAGCTGTCTGCCACCGACGTAGATGGCGTGGCGGACGTGAAATCCTTCACCGTCGGCACGCCAACCAATGGCACCTTCTACACCGACGCGGCGATGACCAAACCGGTGACCGGTTCCATTGACGCGGTCAACGGCGAAGCCACGGTTTACTTCAAACCAAACGCGGACTTCCACGGCACCGCGGACTTCACCTACACCGCGACCGACGGCGGCAACGCTGACGGCACCAACCCGCTGACCTCGGCTCCAGCCAACGGCACCATCACCGTGACTGCGGTCAACGACGCGCCGGTGGCTGATGCCACGACTGCGAGCGGTGCTGAAGATCCAAGCGTAGGCATCGAGGTCAAGCTGTCTGCCACCGACGTAGATGGCGTGGCGGACGTGAAATCCTTCACCGTCGGCACGCCTACCAACGGCACCTTCTACACCGACGCGGCGATGACCAAACCGGTGACCGGTTCCATTGACGCGGTCAACGGCGAAGCCACCGTTTACTTCAAGCCAAACGAAAACTTCAACGGCACCGCGAACTTCACCTACACCGCGACCGACGGCGGTATTACTGGCAACGGCAGCCCGCTGACTTCGACCCCAGCCAACGGCACCATCACGGTGACTGCGGTCAACGACGCGCCAGTACTGGGCAACGCTTCGACCAACGCATTCGGCGACACCTACATTGAAGGCAAGCCAGGCGGCTACGTGGCGGCGACCTTGACCGTCAGCGACGTCGACAACAGCACCCTGCAAAGCGCCAAAGTCACACTCGTCAACCACCTGGCAGACGATGTGCTGATCGCAGATGTCAGCAACACCAAAATTGCAGTCAGCTACGACAAAGCCACTGGCATCCTGACCCTGTCTGGTGAAGCCACCAAGGCGGAATACCAGGAAGTCCTGCGTTCGGTGCACTTCGCCAGCGAAAGCGAGAACCCGGACCCGGCCAATCGCACCCTGACCATCACCGTCAACGACGGTCAGCTGGATTCGGCACCCGTGACCTCTGTGGTGAACGTGGTTCCGGTGAACGATCCGCCTGAGGTCAAGTTCGACAGCACCACGTTCACTGAACAAAAAGACGCGGTCGCGCTGGTCGAAAACCTGACCATCAAAGACGTCGACAACACCACCTTCAGCAAAGTCGTGGTCACCGTCGACAACCTGGCTTCGGGTGATGTGCTCAGCAATACCGACGTGCTCAAGGCCCTGGCCGTTGCCGGCATCACCATCACCCAGAGCGGCAGCGCCGCCGACGGGAAAATCGTCTACACCCTCACCAGCGACTCGGCGACCGGCAGCAGCGCCGCCGACTTCGTCAAGGTGGTTGAAGCCATCACCTTCCAGAGCCCGGGCGACAATCCTGTCGGCACTGATCGTACCGTCACCATCGATGTGACTGACGTCGGCGGCGGCAACCTGGATCGCGAACCACCGGAAACCGGCAGCGCCACCGGCAAGGTCACTATCGACCTGTTCAACGACGCGCCGATTGCATCGGCCGACAACACCACCGCCGATGAAGACCATACGGCCAAGATCGTGCTGGACGGCAAGGACGTGGACGGTACCGTCTCCAGCTTTGTCATTACTACCTTGCCGGAGAACGGCAAGCTGTACAGCGACGCCACGCTGCAAACCGAACTCAAAGTCGGCGATTCGGTGCCAGCGGGTGCCGACGGCAAGGCCGCGGTTTACTTCGCCCCGACCGGCGACTGGAGCGGCAAAACCGAACTGACCTTCACCGCGGTCGACAACGGCGGTAAATCGAGCACCGTAACCACAACTGACATCACGATCGCGCCGGTTACCGACACCCCGCACCTGGGCCTGCTCGGCGGCGGCCCTGTGACCTCGATCAACTTCGACGGCGCCAACCTCAATGGTTCGTGGGGCGACGTCGCGGTAGGTAATGCTAACAACCCGGCCGTCAATGGCACCCAGAGCACTCCGTGGCTCACGGGTAATGCCGACGGCCAAGTCGAAATCGGCCAAAGCAGCATCTACGGCGTAGAGACCCCAGGCAACAGCCAGGTCATCGAGCTTGAGAAAAACGCCGGCGACGACTCCAGCCTGTACACCATCATCAAGGCGGAAGCTGGCACGGCGTACACCATCTCGGTCGACTACTCGCCGCGTGCGGGTGCCGAGAACAATTCGGTGATCGACGTATTCTGGGGCGGCGTCAAAGTCGGCACCCTGGACACCACCACCGTTGGCATGAAGACTTACACCTTCGTCGTGCCGGTCACCGCTGACGGCGATGCCAAGCTCGAATTCAAAGCCCCGGCTGGCGAGGCAAACAACTCGTTGGGCGGCGTGCTGGATAACATCAACGTCACCCAGGTGCTGAACACCGGCCTGGAAGACCATGCGATCAAGCTGTCGACCATCGACGCCTACGCCACCGACAAGGATGGCTCCGAGACGCTCAAGCTGGAAATCAGTGGCGTCCCGCTCAACGCGACCATCACCGATGGCACGCCGGGTCACACCTTCACAGCGACAGCTGGCAATCAAAGCGTCGACATCAGCGACTGGAACAAGGCCACCCTGGTCTTCAACCCGGCGGAAAACGCCAACGGCCTGGTGAACCTGACTGTCACTGCGACTGCGCAGGACGGCACCGCTGATCCGAAATCCGAGTCGATCAACCTGCCGATCAATGTGATTGCAGTGAATGATGCACCGGAAGCCATGGCCACTACCGCGACCGGTTCCGAAGATCCGGCCCAGGGCATTGAGGTCAAACTTTCGGCTACTGATATCGATGGCGTGGAGAACGTGAAATCGTTCACCGTCGGCACGTCGACCAACGGCACGTTCTACACCGACGCGGCCATGACCAAGCCAGTGACGGGCGCTATTGATGCCACCAATGGCGAAGCCACGGTGTACTTCAAGCCAAATGCGAACTTCCACGGCACCGCGGACTTCACCTACACCGCGACCGACAGCGGCAACGCTGACGGCAGCAACCCTCTGACTTCGGCGCCAGCCAACGGCACCATCACCGTGACTGCGGTCAACGACGCGCCGGTGGCTGCGGAAACTGCTGCGACCGGTGCTGAAGACCCAAGCGTAGGCATCGCGGTCAAGCTGTCCGCGACCGACGTAGACAGTCCGACGGACGTTAAATCGTTCACCGTCGGCACGCCTACCAACGGCACCTTCTACACCGACGCGGCGATGACCAAACCGGTGACCGGTTCCATTGACGCGGTCAACGGCGAAGCCACGGTTTACTTCAAACCGAACGAAAACTTCCACGGCACCGCGGATTTCACCTACACCGCCACCGACGGCGGCCTGCTGACTTCGGCGCCAGCCAACGGCACCATCACCGTGACTGCGGTCAACGACGCGCCGGTGGCTGCGGAAACTGCTGCGACCGGTGCTGAAGACCCAAGTGTAGGCATCGCGGTCAAACTGTCCGCGACCGACGTAGACAGCCCGACGGACGTGAAATCCTTCACTGTCGGCACGCCTACCAACGGCACCTTCTACACCGACGCGGCGATGACCAAACCGGTGACCGGTTCCATTGACGCGGTCAACGGCGAAGCCACGGTTTACTTCAAACCGAACGAAAACTTCCACGGCACTGCGGACTTCACTTACACCGCCACCGACGGCGGCAACGCTGACGGCAGTAGCCCACTGACTTCGGCGCCAGCTAACGGCACCATCACCGTGACTGCGGTCAACGATGCTCCGGTGGCTGAAGCCACTGCTGCGACCGGTGCTGAAGACCCAAGCGTAGGCATCGCGGTCAAACTGTCCGCCACCGACGTAGACAGTCCGACGGACGTTAAATCGTTCACCGTCGGCACGCCTACCAACGGCACCTTCTACACCGACGCGGCGATGACCAAACCGGTGACTGGTTCCATTGACGCGGTCAACGGCGAAGCCACCGTTTACTTCAAGCCAAACGAAAACTTCAACGGCACCGCGAACTTCACCTACACCGCGACCGACGGCGGCAACGCTGACGGCAGTAGCCCACTGACTTCGGCGCCAGCTAACGGCACCATCACCGTGACTGCGGTCAACGATGCTCCGGTGGCTGAAGCCACTGCTGCGACCGGTGCTGAAGACCCAAGCGTAGGCATCGCGGTCAAGCTGTCCGCCACCGACGTAGACAGCCCGACGGACGTGAAATCGTTCACCGTCGGCACGCCAACCAACGGCACCTTCTACACCGACGCGGCGATGACCAAACCGGTGACCGGTTCCATTGATGCGGTCAACGGCGAAGCCACGGTTTACTTCAAACCGAACGCGGACTTCAACGGCACGGCGAACTTCACTTACACCGCCACCGACGGCGGCAACGCTGACGGCACCAACCCGCTGACCTCGGCTCCAGCCAACGGCACCATCAACGTGACCCCGGTCAACGATGCGCCGACTGCGAGCAATGGCCACATAGAAAGCAGCGAAGACACTTCAGTCGAGCTGAAATGGTCGACGTTCGGGGTCAATGATGTCGATTCCACGGACCTGAAAGTCGTCTTCACCAGCCTGCCCAGCGGTGCCATTGAGTACAAAGTCGACGGTGTTTGGGTCCAGCTCAACGCAGCTGATCTGAAAACCGATACGTCGCCGGGCAAGGCCTTCAGCCAGGCCGACTTCGACAATCACAATGTGCGTTACAGCCCAGCAGCCAACGAGTCGGGTGATAGCAGCTTCGGCAACACCGGCGTCGGTAACAAGCAGGGTGATTACACCGAGCTGAAGTTCCAGGCTACCGACGGCCAGCTCAACAGCGACACTCAAACCATCACCGTGGATATCCACCCAGTGACGGACGTTCCTGTCGTGACGGTCGGCTCGTTCGGTGACGTGCCAACCGGCTTGACCATTCAAACCTGGACCGGCGGGAACCTGCCTGGTGCATTGGGTACGAACGGTAATGGTGTTGTTCAGTCCAGCGATTTGATCCGGGTCATCAACGCCCAAACCCCTGGCAGCGCAGCCTCCACGGGTGTGACCGCAAACGTGAGTAACGGTGATGTGGTGGAGCACACTGCGACCAAAGTCTCTGGCCTGATCTACCTCGAAGCCGGCAAGAGCTACAGCTTCACCGGCAGCGCCGATGACAGCATGGCGGTTACCGTCGGCGGCAAGTTGGTGTCGACCGAGACCTGGAGCCAGGGCAGCGGGATTAACGCAACCCCGTTTACGCCGACAGAGTCGGGTTATTACACCCTCGACATCTATCACTACAACCAGGCCGGCCCGGGCAACTACGACGTCAATGTCTCGATCAACAACGGCCCGTCGATGGCGTTGGGCAGCAGCGGCGTGCAGACCTATACCAGCCTGGACGCGTTGAAAGCCGCCGGGGCGGTCTTTGACGATGCTCACGTGGTCAACGGAGAAGGCTATTACACCGGCTACGTTTACAACCACGGCCTGGAAGACAGTGCGATCAAGATCAGCCCGATCACGACCACGTTTGTCGACAATGACCAGTCGGAATCGCACAAGGTAGAAATCAGCGGCCTGCCTGAAGGCGCTGTAATTACCGACGGCGCCACGGGCCACAGCTATACCTCGACGGGTGCGACCACCCAGTACGATGTCAGCAATTGGAACCTGGCTACCTTGACCGTTACTCCGGCCAAGGATGCGACGGCCAATTTCGATCTGACTGTGACGGCAACAGCCAAAGAGTTGAGCACGCAGGTTGAAGAAGTCACGACTGGCAAGGTGAGCGTCGTGGTCACTGCGGTCAACGATGCGCCAGTGGCGATCGTCACCACCGCGAGCGGTGCTGAAGACCCAAGTGTCGGGATCGCGGTCAAGCTGTCCGCCACCGATGTCGATGGTCTGGCCAACGTCAAGTCGTTCAACGTCGGCACGTCGAGCAATGGCACCTTCTATACCGATGCGGCCATGACCAAACCGGTGACCGGCGCTATTAACGCGGTCAACGGCGAAGCCACCGTGTACTTCAAGCCAAACGCGAACTTCAACGGCACGGCGAACTTCACCTACACCGCGACCGACAGCGGCAACGCTGACGGCAGCAACGTACTGACCTCGCCAGCGGCCAACGGCACCATCACCGTGACTCCGGTCAACGACGCGCCGGTTGCAGCGGCGACAACCGCGACCGGTGCTGAAGACCCAAGCGTAGGTATCGCGGTCAAGCTGAGCGCAACTGACGTGGATGGCCTGGCGAACGTGAAATCCTTCACCGTCGGCACGCCAACTAATGGCACGTTCTACACCGACGCAGCGATGACCAAAGCGGTGACCGGCGCTATTAACGCGGTCAACGGCGAAGCCACCGTGTACTTCAAGCCAAACGCGAACTTCAACGGCACGGCGAACTTCACCTACACCGCCACCGACAGCGGCAACGCTGACGGCAGCAACGTACTGACCTCGCCAGCGGCCAACGGCACCATCACCGTGACTGCGGTCAACGACGCGCCGGTTGCAGCGGCGACTACCGCGACCGGTGCTGAAGACCCAAGTGTCGGGATCGCGGTCAAGCTGAGCGCAACTGACGTGGATGGCCTGGCGAACGTGAAATCCTTCACCGTCGGCACGCCAACTAATGGCACCTTCTACACCGACGCGGCCATGACCAAACCGGTGACCGGCGCTATTAACGCGGTCAACGGCGAAGCCACCGTGTACTTCAAGCCAAACGCGAACTTCAACGGCACGGCGAACTTCACCTACACCGCGACCGACAGCGGCAACGCTGACGGCAGCAACGTACTGACCTCGCCAGCGGCCAACGGCACCATCACCGTGACTGCGGTCAACGACGCGCCGGTTGCAGCGGCGACAACCGCGACCGGTGCTGAAGACCCAAGCGTAGGTATCGCGGTCAAGCTGAGCGCAACTGACGTGGATGGCCTGGCGAACGTGAAATCCTTCACCGTCGGCACGCCAACTAATGGCACCTTCTACACCGACGCGGCCATGACCAAACCGGTGACCGGCGCTATTAACGCGGTCAACGGCGAAGCCACCGTGTACTTCAAGCCAAACGCGAACTTCAACGGCACGGCGAACTTCACCTACACCGCGACCGACAGCGGCAACGCTAACGGCAGCAATCCGCTGACCTCGGCCCCGGCTAACGGCACCATCACCGTGACCTCGGTCAACGACGCGCCAACCCTGGACCTCAGCATCGCGGATGGTGGTGTGGCTACCGGCTACAGCACCTCGTACACCGAACGCAGCACCACCGGTGTGGCGATTACCGGCAGCGTGGGCATCTCTGACATCGACAGCAACCAGATGCAAAGCGCGACCATCACCCTGAAAAACGCCAGTGCGGGCGATCAGCTCACCTCGAGCCTGGTGTCGGTGGGCGGCACCTATAAAGGCGTCACCGTGACCAGCGTCGGGACTGACGTCAGCGGCAAAATTGTGCTGACCCTGTCGGGTGCGGCGGATGCGGCCACCTACAAGACGTTGCTGGAGTCGTTCCAGTACTCCAGCACCAGCAAGTACCCGGCCCTGGGCGATCGCACCATCAATGTCTCGGTGACGGATAACGAAGGTAGCAACAGCCTGAGCTCGTCGGTGGCAACTACCACCATCACGGTCAAGTCCCAGGTCTACAACCCGGTGAACGAGGGCGGCGCTGCGGCAGACACCATCGACCTGGGCGCCAGCTCGGCCAACAACGTAGTAGTGGGCGACAAAGGTGGTATCACGACGCCGGGTACCAACTACAACATCGCGTTTATCGTCGACACCTCGGGCAGTATCGGCTCTTCGGCGATGAGTTCGATCAAGACCCAGCTCTCCAGCATTTTCGACACCTTGATCGCCAACGCGAAGCTGAGCGGTTCGGGTGTGGTGAAAGTGCTGCTGGTGGACTTCGATACCAGGGTTGAGTCGCAGGTCTCGGTCAACCTGGCCGATCAGGCTGCTGCCAAGGCTGCCTTGCAGGCGGTGTTGACTAACATGGCCTCCAATTCGTCCGACATGACCAACTACCAGGACGCCTTCGATGCTGCCACGGCCTGGTTCAAGAGCACTGACGCGACCAGTAATGCCGGCGCGAAAAACCTGACGTACTTCATTACCGACGGTGCGCCGAATGTGTACACGTCCATTCAAGGCAACCCTTCGCTGGGCTCAACCAGTTGGATTGGTGGTTCGAACGTTTCCTTCGACAGCCAGGTCAAGAGCTCCAATTATGTCTTGGGTCAGACCACGCCGGTGACAGCCTCCATCTACGGCCGCACCGAAGTAATCGTCGATGGACAAGGCAAGGTCTATTCCTACGATGTCTGGGGCAGTCAGTCTTATGTGGGCACTGTGGTAGCCAATAGCAGCGGCGGTTTTGACGTTGCTTCGGTTTACCAGGACTCAAACACCGCCTTGTCCAACGCCAAGGGGGCCTACAACAGTTTGATCACAGCGGTTACGGGTGGGGTTGAGGTACAAGCCATCGGTCTGGGCAGAGATATCGATACCAACATGCTCCAGAAGTACTTCGACAGCGATAAAACGGTCAGCACGATCGACACCGCGAAGCTGGCGGACACCATTACCGGCCACACGGCCGATACCGGTGCCGACAACATTTCCGGCGGTTCGGGCAACGACATCCTGTTCGGTGACCTGATCAGCTACAAAGGCCAGGAAGGCAGTGCTGCGCTCAAGGCGTTCGCCGCAGAGAAGCTGTCCACCACGGTCGATCACGTCGACGACCGTACCTTGCATCAGTACATCACTGAGCACGTGCAGGACATCGGTGCATTGGCCAGCGCATCGAACATCTACGGCACCAAGGATGGCGGCGACACCCTGATTGGTAACGCCGGCGATGACATCCTGTTCGGCCAGGGCGGTAACGACTCGCTTTCCGGTGGTGCGGGTAACGACATCCTGGTGGGCGGCAAGGGCAATGACATCCTCACCGGTGGCGCGGGTGCCGATACCTTTGTGTGGCTCAAAGGCGACACCAACACCGGCAGCGGCGCTGATCGCATCATGGACTTCAAGCACAGCGAAGGCGACAAGCTGGACCTGTCTGACTTGCTGCAAGGCAACAACGACGGCAACCTGTCCAAGTACCTGCAATTGAACACCGATTCGGCGGGGAACTCGACACTGAGCGTGAGCAGTACCGGCGCGTTCACCACGTCGGGTGGCGGTACGGCCGATGTCACGATCAAGGTCGATGGCGCGAACTGGGGCAGCGGCAGCACCGCGATCAACAACCTGATCGCCGGTGGCGACCTGACCGTCAAGCACCACGACTGATCACCAGCGGGGCGTCAATCTTTCGGGATTGGCGCCCCCTTGGCATCGGCTTCGGGGAAATGTGTGTAATCTCTGCAGGAGCCGTGTGCGGCGCCTGCAGGGATTTTTTATTGGGAGAAGGCTGATGTTCTACGTGCAACGCGATCAACACAACGCTTTGGTCCGCGTGGAGGCGCAGGCCTTCGATGGCGCCACCGAGACGCTACCGGCTGACCACCATGAGATTCAGGCGTGGTTTGCCGATGACGAGATCGAAACCAGCCTCAAGCAGCTCAAGAGCAGTGACCTTGAGATGATTCGAGTGCTCGATGACTTGATCCAGGTGTTGATCACCAAAAACGTGATGAGCATCACTGACTTGCCACCGGCGGCACAGACCAAGTTTCTGGAGCGTACCCACGCCCGGGCGGCGTTGGGCGGGTTGAGCGAACTGATCAATGACGATGAAACCGGTCTGATCTGACGCGGCGCACCTCCTTCACGGCGAGACCGTCAAGGAGGCACGAGCATTCAACGCTTCACTTCCAGGGCGCTGGTTCACCGACCAGTTGGCCTTGCACCCCTTCGATACCCATCTCGCGGATCACCCGCAACTCACCCTCGGTTTCCACGCGCTCGGCAATCAACGGCAAATCGATGCTGTGGGCGGCACGCTGGATCGCTTCGATGAAAAAGCGCTTGTGGCTTTCCTGATCAATGGCACGGATGTAGCTGCCGTCGACCTTCAGGTAAGCCAGGCCCAGGTTCGCCAGGTTGCCGATCATGCTGAAGCGCCCGCCAAAACGTTGCAGGCCCAGGCTGTAGCCCAGGCTGCGCATACGCCGGGTGAGGCGCTCCAGCTGGGTTTGCTCGGGCACTTGTTCTTCGCCGATCTCCAGGATCAGGCGCGGCCCCAGCGCCGGGTGTTGGGCCAGACGCTCGAATATGCGCTCCAGGGCCTGCGGGTCGTTCAAGGTGGCGGCCGAGAGGTTCAACGCTACCGATTGATCGTGCCCGGTAAGGTGTTTGATCACCAGGTCGAGCATCAGTTGGTCGAGCCGCGCGGTCCAGCCGAAGCGTTCCAGCCAGGGCAGGAAGCGCCCCGCCGCGATGGTCTGGTCCTGGCTGTCGAGCAGGCGTGACAGCACCTTGTAATGCAGCACCTGCTGCGTGTCGCCGCTACTGACCACCGGTTGGAAAAACAAGCGGAAGCGGCCTTGCTTCAGGGCGTCGTCGAGCAAGGTGTGCCAACTGTGTGGATCGTCGCTGACCGTGCCTGCGGTCTGGTGGTCCAGGCACACCCAGGTTTGACCGCCGCTGGCTTCAGCCTGGGCCAATGCCTGGTCAGCGAGCATCAGCAGGTCGGCCGAGGCATCGCCGGGGTTGTACGGCGCCAGCCCGATGTAGGCCACGGTCGACATGTCGGTCGCCCCGGTTTCGTGCAGGCTTTGCAGGGTGCTTTCCAGGGCCTGGGCCAGTTGCAGGGCTTCGTCACGCACCAGGCCGGGGGCAAGCACCGCGAACTCGCCGCCACGGCTGCGGGTGATCAGGTTTTGGGTTTCGGGGTATTTGGCGCAGGTGCGCACCAGTTGCTGGCTGACGGCTTGCAGCAGTTGGTCGGTACGCTGGCCACCAAGGCGTTGGTTGAGACCGGCCAAGTCGTTGACGCGCAGCATCAACAGGTAGCCTGAACTGTGCTCCTCCAGATTACTGACCCGCGATTGCAGCTGCATTTCGAAATAACGACGGTTGGCCAGGCCGGTCAGGCTGTCCTGATAGGACTCCACACGCAGCTTCTCGCTGCGCTCGGTCTGCTCATGGAACAGCGCCTTGAGCTTCTCCACCATCTGGTTCATGGCCTGTACCACCCGGCGCAATTCAGGGGTGCGGGGCAGGTCGGGCAAGCTCAGGAACTCGCGACGAGCAATGGCGTGCGACTGCTCCACCATATAGTCCAGCGGCTTGAGCTGACGGCGCAGCAACAGGGCGCCCAATACCGCGCTCACGGCACCGCAGACCAGCAGCCAGCCCAGGCTGCCGAGCGCGCTCTGCCACAGCTTGGCCAGGGCAAACATCGGGTGGCTGACCACCTCGACCCGTGCCGCCTGTTGCCAGCCACGGCTGACAATGGCATCGCCACCGGCTGGCGCCAGGCCGATCATTTTTACGAACCAGGCCGGTACGTTGCTCGCATCCGGCTCGGCGGCGCGTTCCACCAGCACTTGGTTATTGCTCAGGTCCACCACGCGGATGCTCGCGTAGTAGCCACTGTCGAAGATCGAGCTGACCATCAGTTCGGTCATCGCCGGGTCATCGATATTCGGAGTCAGCGACAGCGCCAACGCGGTGGCTGCGTCCTGGGCGTGGGAGCGCAGTTGGTTAACGTATTGGGTACGTGAACTTTCCAGGCTGACGATGAAGCTACCGCTGAACGCGACCACCAGGAACACGCAGATAGCGATCAGCAATTGTTTGAACAGTGACATCGTAGCTCCTGTTAATTATCCGAACTGGCCGGAAACCCTTCAGCGGTCATTTTTTTCAAGACATCCTGCCAACGTGACAGACGCTTGGTGTCACCGACTTTTTTGTTGCCCGACGCACCGGGAAGCCATAACCCCTCGCCATTGAACGCATACACGGGCAGCAGGTCAGGACGTTGGCTGGCAGGGAGGATGGGGTCCATCAGGCTGTCCAGCACCAAGGGCATGGCCTCCGGGCTTGCATAGTAGGTCAGTACCATATGCGCCCGGTTCTGGCGCAAAGCCTTGACGTAGGTTATGCGCAGCTTCTCGGCCGGCACGCCCAAGTGCCGCAGGCTGAAGTATTTGGCGATGGCGTAGTCTTCACAGTCGCCGGCGCCTTTCCAGAGGGATTGGATGGGGGTCGCCCAATAATCGATCTCGTGCCACAAGTCGATGTCTTCTTCGTAGCGCAACTGGCGGTTGAAGAACAAATTGACTGCTTTGAGTTGCTCGCTCTCGCTTATCTGCTTCTGGGTCGACAGCAGTTGCTGCCAGGCATCGATGCGCTGTCGCCCAGGGCCGAGCGGCCCGTAAAGCGATTCGGCGCGGCGACTGATCTGACTGAAATCCCAATCGGCGAGCAAATCGCCCAGCAGGCCGCCACCGAGCAGCAACGTGATGGCGACGCCGTACAGAATCCGCGGGAGTTTAAAGCGTATCGCCACTGCGATTACCAGAGCGTGCAGCATTGAGGGTGCGGCAATGGTGCGGTGATAGCGGGTAAAAAACAATGGCACGATGAAATCACCGCCAATGAACTGCGCTCAGCGTGAGTCAGAAATCTGACTATTTTCCGCTCGTCCGAAAGCGTTGTTGCAAATTCATCAAAATAATGACACTTGCCGGGGGCTGTCACAGAATGATGACCCTCAAGCGCCTACAAAAAGACCTGCGGTGAAGCCTTATCGTGCTCACGTTCATGTCTTTGAATGGTGTCGTGAAGGAGCCCGGCCATGAGCCGCACCGATGACCTATTTGCCGTGTCCGGCAAGCGCGTGTCCCGTGATTCCAACGGGAAAAAAGCTCGTCTGCACTTTTTCGGCACCGTCCCTTTCGATGATGGCACCCGCGCCAACGGGAAAGATCGGTCGCGCTTTGGTGGGCCATCGTCATACGTCAATGAACTGCCCCAGACTCATGACTTGATCGCGCTGCGTCCGACGGTGGTCGCCTTGATATCCGTAAACGGTGGCGTGGGTCGCAGCACGCTTGCCACTGCGTTGAGCAGCGGCTTGCAGCGCCTTGGAGAGTCGGTGATTGCGCTGGACCTGGACCCCCGGAACGCCTTGCGTCGGCACTTTGGTGTGGACCCTGAGCGACCCGGCGTGGCGCTTAGCAGCCTGCTCAATGCGCCATGGGCAACGGGCCTGCAGTCGGGGTTTGCAGGTTGCCAAGTGCTGCCGTATGGCGATGCCGACACCCAGCAGCAGGAAAACCTGCAGCGTTGGCTCACGCGCGAGCCCAAATGGTTGGTGCGGCATCTGCTGGCGTTGGGGCTGAGCGAGGCCCACACGGTGATCGTCGATACGCCGGCCGGTAACAACGTTTATCTGCATCAAGCGTTGAGCGTGGCCGACATTGTGTTGGTGGTCGCTCAACCGGATGCCGCCTGCCTCGGCACCCTGGACCAATTGGATGCGCTGCTGGCGCCCCACCTTGAGCGTGAGCGTGCGCCCCGTTGTCACTTTGTGATCAATCAGTTGGATGAAAATTCGGCGTTCAACCTGGACATGCTCGATGCATTCAAGCTGCGTCGGGGGAAATATCCGCTGGAGGTGGTGCACCGCGACCCGGCGATCAGCCAGGCGCTGGCCTTTGCCACGGACCCGCTGGATACCCTCGCGCCAAGCCAGGCAGCGGACGATATCAATGGGCTTTGCCGGCTATTGATCACACGTAAAAAAACCGTGTAAAGCACGGTTTATACGCTTAACGCCAGATGCTTATGCACAATCGGCAGGTGCGGCCAGTCACGGAACAGCCATTTTGTGGAGTTGTTCTCATCACGCTGCAACTGCCTGTTTTGCGTGTGTTTTATTTTGTGAACAAAAAATGATCAGTCAGGCTTTTGGTCTGTAGCGCATATGGCTATGGGTTCTGTAAAGAATTCATCAACAGAGTTATCCACAGGCTGGGGTGCGACAATTTTGCCCCTTAATCGCGCTCGGCAAGCACCATCAAGTTGCGCGGCGTCAAGGCCATCTCGCAGAAGCTGCCGACCTCAACCCTATAGCCGCGTTCGGCCAGGAACAGTGCCCGATCCAGTACCAGCCAAAGCTCCAGCGGGCGCCGAAACAGACCACGTACCAACTCCAGGTTCCTGACCTCGGCCAGACGCCGCCAACCCTGTGCCTCCAGCGCAGGCCAGTCCTGTTCGCCTGTGGATAACCCTTTGAGGTCTGCCAACTCACGGCAGTAGTCGGCGAAGGACTTCGCCAGCCAAGCGGCGGGCAGGGAAGGCGTAGGCAGGTACTCGTCGCAGCCGCGTACCTGACGCTGCAACTGATCAAAACCCAAGCGACGGGCCATCGAGGTGTCCCGTTGCAGGCGCACGCGTTTACCTGCGGTGACGGTTTCGCTCAGCGGCAGGCCAAGGTCGTCGACCGACAGTTGCAAGGTTGACGCACGGCCCGTCTCGGACAGCGCCTGGTAGGTGGCCGCATGGATGCGGTTGTAGCAGCAGGGCGCCAGTGCCAATTGCTTGCAGCCGGCGGCGCTGGCCAGCTGCAGCAGGCGCACGTGCAGGTCGCCGCAGGCATGCAGGGCGATCGGTGTGTGGTCGGCATTGATCGCCACATCTGCCATCACGTCTTGCAGGCGATGGGTGACGGGCAGGCCGTGGTGGTCGCTCAAGGCCTGGCCGGACGCGACCAGGCGCGGGTCGTATTCCAGGCAGGTGAGGTGTTGGCCGGTGTGCAGCAGACGGCGGCCAAGGTGGCCCTTGCCGGCGCACCAGTCCAGCCAGTGGGTGGGCGTTTGCGCAAACTGCAGCGCGGCGCCGAAGGCTTCGATCTGTTGCCATTTGCGCCCGGGTACGTCGACGTTCAAGCGCTGCGCGGCGGGTGTCAGCGGCTGCGTCGGTAACTTATCCACAGCGCTCAGGCGCAGGGCTTCGGCGGCCAGCGCGGGGAAGGGCGCAGGGGCTTGCAGTTCATGGGGGCTGTTGTGGCTGGCTTCCGCCTCGGCCAACGAGCGTTGACGCAGCCAGCCGGCGAGCGCGGGATGCTCGCGTTCCCAAGGCAGGTGTAGATGGGTAAAGGGCCGTGGTCGCCACAGCCCTTGGTGCTCGATCAGGAACGCATCCAGCGCCCGGAAACGCGCTTCAACGTCCCTGGCAGGCATCGACGCGCAGCCAGCGTTCCAGCAGTTTGAAGCCTTGTACCAGAAGGTAGGAGATCAACAGGTAGAACACGCCGGCGGTGAAGAACATTTCTACCGTGAGGTAGTTGCGCGCAATGATCGTGCGGGCCATGCCGGTCAGTTCCAGCAGGGTCACGGTACTCGCCAGCGAGCTGGCTTTGAGCATCAGGATCACTTCGTTGCTGTAGGCCGGCAGCCCGATGCGCGCGGCGCGGGGCAGAATGATGTACAGCAGGGTCTTGGGCTTGGACATGCCCAGTGCGCGGGCCGCTTCGATCTCACCTGGCGGAATGGCCTGGATGGCGCCGCGCAGAATTTCGGCGATATACGCGGCGGTGTGCAGCGTCATGGTGGCCGTGGCACACCAGAACGGGTCGCGCAGGTAGGTCCACATGAAGCTTGAGCGGATGCTGTCGAATTGGGCCAGGCCGTAATAGACCAGGAACAACTGCACCAGCAGCGGCGTACCGCGAAAGAAAAAGATGTAGGCGTAGGGCAGGGAACGCACGTACCAGCGCTTGGACGAACGCGCGATACCCAAGGGGATGGCCAGGATCAGGCCGAGAATCACGGCGATGCCGACCAGCTCCAGGGTGAGGGTGGCACCTTGGATAAACTTCGGCAGCCACTTGATGATGACTTCCCATTCCATTACGTCGTCCTCACGAAGCCGCGGGCGGCGCGTTTTTCCAGCAGGTGCATGGCAACCATCGACAGTGATGTCAGGCCCAGGTAAATGAGCGCGGCAACCATATAAAAGGTGAACGGCTGTTTGGTGACGGTAACGGCGATTTGCGCGTGGCGCATGATTTCTTCAAGGCCGATGACCGTGACCAGTGCGGTGTCTTTCATCAGGATCAGGAACAGATTGCCCAGCCCCGGCAGGGCGATGCGCCACATCTGCGGCATGATCAGCCGGGTGAAGATGCGAAATTTCGACAGCCCCAATGCCACACCGGCTTCGCGGTGGCCTTTGGGAATGGAGATGATCGCCCCGCGCAGCACTTCCGTGGCATAGGCGCCGAAGCACAGCCCCAAGGCAATGACGCCCGCGGCGAAAGCGCTCAGGGACAGGTCGGGAATATTGAACAACTCACCCAGCCCGCGCATGGCGTTGATGGTGCCGAAGTAAATCAGCAACACCCACAACAGCTCCGGCGCACCGCGAACGATGGTCGAATAAGTGCCGCCCAGCCATTGCAACGGCTTGTACGGCGAAGTCTTGGCCAAGGCACCGGCAAGGCCCAGCACCAGCCCCAGGCACAGGGCCGTGAGCGCCAGTTTGACGGTCATCAGCGCACCCGCGGCAAGCGCGGGGCCGAATCCGTAGAGATCGAAATTCATGGTGTTTTCATATCGCGGCAGGCATTACAAAAAGCCGGCGCGCCCAAGGGGGCGCGCCGGGCATTTCGCTCAGATCATTCGATGCTGAACGGGAAGTACTTGTCGTTGATTTTCTTGTAGGTGCCGTCTGCCTTGATCTCTGCCAGGGCTTTGTTCAGGCGCTCGCGCAGCGGATCGCCCTTGCGTACGGCGATACCGATCTTGTCGCTTTCTACTACCGGGTCGCCCTTGAACTCGTAGGCCGAACCGTCTTTGCTCTTGAGCCACTCGTATTGCACGTACTTGTCGGCCAGGATGCCGTCCAGGCGGCCGGACGTCAGGTCGAGGTAGGCATTTTCCTGGGTGTCATAGAGCTTGGCTTCGGTGTCCGGCAGCTTGTCTTCCAGGTAGCTCCCGGCCAGCGTGGCGCGCTGTGCGCCGATGACTTTGCCCTTCAGGTAACCGGCGTCGGTCTTGAAGTCTGCGGTGGCTTTAGGCGCGATGAACTGCAGCTTGTTGGAGTAGTACGGGTCGGTGAAGTCGACGGCCTGCTTGCGCTCGTCGGTGATCGACAGCGAGGACACCAGGAAGTCGAATTTCTTGGCGTTCAGGGCCGGGATGATGCCGTCCCAATCGGAGACATACACTTCGCATTTTTCGACTTTCATCTTGGCGCACAGGGCGTCGCCGATGTCTTTGTCGAAGCCGACAACGTTGCCGCTGGCGTCTTTATTGTTGAAGGGCGGGTAGGCCGCTTCGATCCCCATTTTCAAGGTTTCTGCCATGGCCGTGGCGCTGAACGCCATCGAGACGGCCGCGGCCAGAAGGAATTTTTTATAGTTCTGCATGCATGTTGCTCCGTTAGCGGTTGCTGGACATGAATTGTTTGCAGCGCGCCGAAAGCGGGTTTTCAAACACCTGCTGTGGCGATCCTTGCTCTTCGATCAGGCCTTGGTGCAAGAACACCACCTCACTGGACACCTGACGGGCGAAGCCCATTTCGTGGGTGACCAGCAGCATGGTGCGGCCCTCTTCGGCCAGTGCGCGGATCACATTTAGTACTTCCTGAACCATTTCCGGGTCAAGGGCGGAAGTGGGCTCATCGAACAGGATGACCTTGGGCTGCATCGCCAGGGTGCGTGCGATGGCCGCCCGTTGTTGCTGGCCGCCGGACAGCTGCGCGGGATAGGCGTGGCGCTTGTCGGCGATGCCGACCTTGTCCAGCAGGGCTTCGGCCACTTCTATGGCCTCGGCCTTGCTCTGGCCGAGCACACGGCGGGGGGCCTCGATGATGTTGTCGAGGACGCTCATGTGCGGCCACAGGTTAAAGTTTTGAAACACAAAACCGATTTCGCTGCGCAGGCGATTGATCTGCCTGCCGTCGGCGGCTATCAGCTCGCCGTTTTTCGCGGCCTTGAGCTTGAGGGCTTCGCCCGCCACCAGGATCTCGCCCTGATGGGGGTTTTCCAGCAGGTTGATGCAGCGCAGGAACGTGGACTTGCCGGAACCGGAGGAACCCAGGATCGAGATCACATCGCCGTCGCGAGCGGTCAGCGAGATACCTTTGAGTACCTCAAGCTCACCATAGCGTTTATGCAAGTTGCGGATTTCAAGCGCGGGCGTGGCCTGGGCCATGTGCGGTCCTCATTGTGTTCGGTGCGATCTGCGCTGTTGGGCGCCTTCCTGGCGAGGCGCCAAGCTAGCATAGCGTCCGGACGACACCAACAGCGCTGCGGACGGTAAACAGACGGTGTGCGGCAGGGTGTCGCATCGGCACAGCAGCGTGTCGCGCCATCAACAACCGAACAACCGTTTGAACCGGGGAAACCGCAGGCTTCGCGTAAAAAAGGGCGCGATGGTGCCAGCTTTGGCCGGGTGTTGGAAGGATTAAACGGGCAAACGGTACCTATCGGCACTTATAGGGAGCGTCACGCGCTTTGTGTGTGCGTTTTTGGTGCACAACTTCGTCTTGAATGTGAGTCGCACGGTAACGCTATAGCTAAATGCCATTGTTCTCAATGACTTGCGATCACTCTTGAAATCTTCTACAGCCCGCGTCAACCGGGCTTTTGTAACATTTTGGCGCAAATCTTGCGTAAAAAATAAAGAACGCCCTGTTGGTTTCTCTTCACGAGGCAGAACCCAGGCCGGGCGGACCGTTTTCGCAATTCCTCGCAAAGGTGTGTCAATGAGTAGTACGCAAAGCTCCAATGACCTCGAACAGGGGCTCAAACCGCGTCACGTCACCATGCTGTCGATCGCCGGCGTTATTGGTGCCGGTTTGTTTGTCGGCTCCGGCCACGCGATTGCTGCCGCCGGCCCGGCCGTACTGCTGGCGTATGCCGCTGCGGGTACGCTGGTGGTCTTGGTGATGCGCATGCTGGCCGAAATGGCCGTGGCATCGCCGGACACCGGTTCGTTCTCCACCTACGCCGACCGTGCGATCGGGCACTGGGCCGGGTTCACCATCGGCTGGTTGTACTGGTGGTTCTGGGTATTGGTAATTCCGTTGGAAGCCAACGCTGCCGCGACCATCCTCCATGCCTGGTTTCCCGATGTGGCCATCTGGGCCTTTACCTTGGTCATCACCTTGTTGCTGACCGCCACCAACTTGTTCAGTGTGAAGAACTACGGCGAATTCGAGTTTTGGTTCGCGCTGATCAAAGTCGTGGCGATCGTGGGCTTTGTGATTCTTGGCCTGGCGGCGATTTTCGGCTTCCTGCCCACCAGCCAGGTCAGCGGCGTGTCGCACCTGTTCGACACCCAAGGCTTTATGCCTAACGGCATGGGCGCCGTATTGGCGGCCATTCTGACCACCATGTTTTCGTTCATGGGCACCGAGATCGTCACCATCGCGGCGGCCGAATCGAAGAACCCAGGCCAGCAAATCACCAAGGCCACTAACTCGGTGATCTGGCGGATTGGCTTGTTCTACTTGCTGTCGATCTTCATCGTCGTGTCCCTGGTGCCATGGAACGATCCGACCCTGGCGGCCGTAGGTTCGTACCAGACCGTGCTGGAGCGCATGGGCATTCCGAATGCCAAGCTGATCGTCGACCTGGTGGTGTTGGTGGCTGTGACCAGTTGCCTTAACTCGGCGTTGTACACCGCGTCGCGCATGCTGTTCTCGCTGGGCCGTCGCGGTGACGCACCGGCCGTGGCCAAGCGCACCAATAAAAGCGGTACGCCTTATTGGGCGGTGCTGCTGTCCACCGGGGCTGCGTTCCTGGCGGTGTTTGCCAACTACGTGGCACCGGCGGCGGTGTTTGAGTTTCTGCTGGCCAGCTCCGGCGCCATTGCGTTGCTGGTGTACCTGGTGATCGCGGTGTCGCAACTGCGCATGCGCCAGAAGCGCGCGGCGGCGGGCGAGAAGATCGTCTTCAAAATGTGGCTGTTTCCTGGCCTGACCTACGCGGTGATGGTGTTTATCGTGGGCACACTGACCATCATGCTGTTCCAGGAGGCGCACCGCGTTGAGATCCTTGCGACCGGCGTGCTGAGCTTGCTGGTGGTGGTGGCGGGGCTGATTGTGTCGAGCCGTCGCAAGGCGCAGAGAGCAGGGGCTGCGGTCCTCAACTGACCCAGGGCGGTTAAAAATGTGGGAGGGGGCACGCGCCGCCTCCCACTTTTTTTGCGTCAGTCTTGGGCGTCGGTGAGGGCCTGGGACGCCGCGACGTAATCTGCCTGGAACGCTGGTGACTCGATCCACGCCAGCGCCGCCGCTTCATCGTCGCTGTCGGTGGCCCACTGCCGATATTCGATCAGCACTGCCAGGATAAAGTCGGTGGCGGCTTCTTCGCCTTCCTGTTCCAGCACCAGCGCCAGCAGCGGGTGGGCCAGGAATGCGGCGCACAACGCTTGCTGGCTGGTTTCGCCGGCCTCACGCATTTCCACGAACAGTTCGGTCAAATCCACCGACTCAAGATCAATGCGGCTGTCATCGCCGGCGAATGCGTCCGGCTTGGTGGCGACGGCACGTTGGGTGCGGTTTTGCTTGGCCTTGGTCTTTGCCCGCTGGGCACGTTTTTGCTGCTTGTTCGGCGAGGCCATGGGCTCAACGTCCTAAGGTTCTGGATCTGGGTGGGGTATTGAAGCGCAGGTCGGGGCAAATCCCAAGGGGTTCTTCGTGGTGGCTTGTGGCGTTGGTGCGCATTCGCCAGAAAATCCGCAGGCGCCAGGGTTGCACGGGTCGACCTTGGGTCGCCTTGCGCATAGGCTGGCGCCTTTGCGATTTTCTTGAGTGCTGCACATGACCCGCGACGCCCTTGAACACCACCAGATCCCGCTCTACTTCGTCGCTGTGCTTCTGGCCGCTATCGTTGGCCTGATGGCTCCCATATTGGCTCATGCTCTCGGCTCACTGGTCACGCCCGCCATCGCGGTACTGATGTACGCCATGTTCCTGCAGATCCCTTTCCTGGATCTGCGTGATGGCTTGGGCAATAAGCGTTTCCTGGCGGCGTTGCTGCTGGCCAACTTCATTTTGGTGCCGCTGCTGGTAGCGGGGTTGACCCGTGGCCTGGAAGAGCGCCCGGCGTTGCTGGTGGGGGCGTTGCTGGTGTTGCTGACGCCGTGTATCGATTACGTGGTGGTGTTTACCCACCTGGGCAAGGGCGATTCGCGATTGATGCTGGCGGCCACACCGCTGCTGTTGTTGCTGCAGTTGGCGCTGTTGCCGGTGTACCTGGGGTTCATGCTGGGCGCGCAGGCCGAGGTGGTGGTGACGGTTGGACCGTTCGTGGAGGCGTTTGTGTGGTTGATCGTGGTGCCGATGGTGCTGGCGGTGCTGACCACTTCCCTGGCGCGGCGCTCTTCTGTGATCAATGCATGGAACAGCGCCTGGGCCTGGCTGCCGGTACCGGCGATGGCAACGGTGTTGTTTGTGGTGATTGGCTCGCAGGTGACCTCGGTGGTGCGCGATATCGGCCTGTTGCTGCCGGTGATTCCGGTCTATCTGGGCTTTATCGTCTTGGCGCCGCTGGCGGGAATGCTCACAGCATGGATGTTCAGGCTACCGGCGCTCACGGCGCGGGCGGTGACGTTCAGCGCATCGACGCGTAATTCGCTGGTGGTGTTGCCCCTGGCGCTGGCCCTGCCCGAAGACGTGCGGGGGTTGGCCGCCACGGCGGTGATCCTGCAAACCTTGCTGGAATTGGTCGCCGAGTTGATCTACATCCGCCTTATCCCCGCACTGGTGTGGCCCGCGCGCCTCTGATTGCGTGAATCTTCAGGTCTGTTCAGGCGCTATTCAGGGGCGCGCTCGGCACCATAAGTCGGCGCCCCCACCTGACAGGTCAACCGATGGATCACCGCAGCCGTTTTCGCCTGGAGTCCCTGGGCATCTTTGTGTTTGCCTTGCTGCTGTTCACCTTGGGGATCTGGGATCAACAACCCCAAGGGTTTGACGGACGCTGGGCGTTGTTCCTGCAAGAAATGTTTCGCCATGGCGCGAGTTTTTTCCCGACAACCTACGGCCAGCCTTACGCGGATTACCCTGGCACGGCGACCTTCTTCAGCTTGGTGTTTGCCCGCCTGTTTGGCGCGCCCAATCACCTGGCGAACGTGCTGCCCACCGCGTTGGCGTCTGCCGGGGTGGTGGCGCTGATCTATCGCTTGCTGGTCGCGTCGAACCGGCAGTGGGCGTTGCTCACGGTGTTGCTGACCTTGCTCACCACCCAACTGCTGGAGAAGTCCCGCTCGGTATGCCTGGACCAGATGGTGGCGCTGCTCTGTATCGCCAGCTTCTATCTGCTGCACAGCGGCGGGCGCTGGCGGCAGCTTGCGGTGTTCCCGTTGTTCGTCCTGGGTTTTGCGATACGCGGGCCATTGGGGCTGATCGAGGTGTGCGGTGTGGCCTGCGTGTATTGGGCGTTGGGCAGGCCTGGGGAGCGACTCAAACAGGTGTTGGTCCACGGCATCGCTGGCTTGGTGTTGCTGGGCGCCTGTTGGTGGGTGCTGGTGAAACTGGCGCGTATCAGCGGTGGCGATGCATTCGCCGATGAGGTGTTCAGGATGCAAGTGGGCGGGCGCCTGGACGAAACCGGCGAGCCGTTTTATTTCTATTTTCAGTTGAGCTTGTACCGCTATTTCCCGGTGGTGCCATTGGCGCTGGCCACCTTGATCGCCTTGCGTCATCGCTGGGCTGAACGCGGTGACGAGACCGTGCAGTTGGTGGTGCGTCTCGGCGCCTGCGGCTTGATGATCTTGCTTGGCTTGTCGGTGCCGCACTTCAAGCGGGCTTATTACATCTTGCCCATGGTGCCGATGTTTGCGGCTGTCGCCGCCTATGGGCTGCTCCAGGCGCAAGGCTGGCTCGTTGGCGTGCGCCGCTGCTACGAAGGCCTTGTCGCGGCGCTGCCGGCGTTGTGTGCGGTTGTAGTCTTTGTCTGTCGGCACAGCTGGCAAAAGCACGGTTACTGGCCAGACGTTTCGTTGCCGTTATTGACGAGTGCGCTGGTGGTGTTGCAAGTGGCGGCGTTGCTCGCCTGGCGGCGGACGGCGCGGTTGGTGTGGCTGAGCCTGATCGCCTTGGCGGCGCAGTGGCTGCTGCTGGTGACAGTGATCGAGCCGGCCAAGGATCTGCAGTTCGATACCCGCGCGTTTGTCCGGCAGGTGGAAGCGTTGCGTCATGCGCAGCCGGGGCCCTTGGTGTTTATCAATCTGGGCCGCGATACCTGGGCGGTGCGCTACATGATGAACCTGGACCACGATGAGCAGCCGGTGTTTATCGGCAGTCACGAGCTTGAGCGGTTAGGCACAGTGCCGCGACCCGCCTGGGTAATTATGTCGCGCAAGGAGGGTGCGTTGCTGCACGGCACTGCGATGGAGTCGCTGGCACCTGCGTTCGAGGGGCGCTTGAACGACAACCCGTTGTGGGTGTTTTTACTCAAGTAGGGGGTTGCGTGCGCGCAGATCCGGGGTGGCGTTAAGTGCTGCGGATCTACGCCATAAATCGCAGGCAACAAAAAACCCGCACTGGGCGGGTTTCTTGTGTGTTTCAGATGGCGTTTGCACCACCTGAAACTAATGAGTGGTGCCCAGAGACGGAATCGAACCGCCGACACGGGGATTTTCAATCCCCTGCTCTACCGACTGAGCTATCTGGGCAACGGGGCGCATTAAACGGGTTTTTCAGGGGGGCGTCAAGCAAGTTTTCAAAAAAAATTTAATTATTACCGTCGCTTACGTGTCGACCCCGGTTTTTGTTCAATTATTGAGCAGGTGGAACATAGCCGTCGGCCTTGGCGTAATCCTCGCCGGAAAAGAACTTGTCCATTTCGCCCGCCAGGTATTTACGGTCTTCGGCGTTCATCATGTTCAGGCGCTTTTCGTTGATCAGCAGGGTCTGGTGTTTCAGCCAGTCGCCCCAGGCTTTGGCGGAGACGTGGTCGTAAATGTCCTGGCCCTTGGCGCCCGGGTACGGAGGGCGTTCCAGGGCTGGCAGTTCTTCTTTGTACTTGCGGCACATTACGGTGCGGGTCATGACGACACTCCTGCATTCAATACATCGGCCGCGCGCTTGAGCAGTTTCTTGACCGGGGCGGCAAGGCCCAGGCGCGGCGGGGTGGCGAGGTTATACCAGAGCCAGTCGGCCTCGGCCACGTGATGGGCGGATTCCTCGACCTGTACCAGCCAGGGTTCGATGGCCAACTGGAAGTGGCTGAAGGTGTGGACCAGGCCGGGCAGTTCCTGCTGTTTACCCAGCTCAAGGGCGTGCTGGTTGGCCAGGTGTTCGAGGTCTTGCAGATCGTCGAGCTCCGGCAAGCTCCACAAACCGCCCCACAGGCCGGTGGAAGGGCGCCGGTAAAGCAGAATCGCACCTTCGGCGTTGGCCAGCATCGGCATCAGCGTGCGCTTCTGGGGGATGGTCTTGCGCGGCTTGGGGATCGGGTAGCGCGTCTCCAGGCCGAGCATGTGGGCTTCGCAGCCTTTTTCCAGCGGGCACAGCAGGCAGCTGGGTTTGCTGCGCGTGCAGAGGGTGGCGCCCATGTCCATCATCGCCTGGGTGTAAGCGTTGACGCGGTCATGGGGGGTGAAGCGCTCGGCGGTGGCCCACAACTGTTTGGCCACCTTGGGCTCGCCAGGGTAACCCTCTTGCGCGGTAAAGCGTGCCAGTACGCGTTTGACGTTGCCGTCCAGAATCGGCGCGCGCAGGCCCATGCTCAGGCTGGCGATCGCGCCGGCGGTGGAAAGGCCGATGCCGGGCAGCTCGGTGAGCTTTTCGACATCCCTGGGAAACTCGCCGCCGTACTCGGCCATCACGATCTTTGCAGTCTTTTGCAGATTGCGCGCCCGGGTGTAGTAACCCAGCCCGGTCCACAGGTGCAGCACTTCGTCTTCCGGCGCGGCGGCCAGGGCTTCGACCGTCGGCAGGGAGGCCATGAAACGGTCGAAGTAATTGAGTACGGTGCTCACCTGAGTCTGTTGCAGCATGATTTCCGAGACCCACACCCGGTAGGGCGTAATGCCCTGTTGCCAGGGCAGGTCATGACGGCCATGGCGGTCGTACCAATTGAGTACCGCCTGCGAAAACTGCTCGTTTCTCATCGTTTGAACAGGCCTTTCAAAGCATCTTTGAGCTGTGGATTCACCTTGTCGAGCTTCTCTTCCAGCTTGTCGCTGAGCTTGTTGCCGGCCGCCTTGATCGCCACCTGGCTCAAGCCGTCCTTATCCAGACGGCACGCCTTGGCGCCCAGTTCCAGCGGGCCACGGCAGCGCAGCGGCACTTCGATGTCGCGGAAATTGGCGCCTACTTCGCAGGCCGGGTCCGGCACTTCGCGCTGGTCGCCCTCGACGATGATGCCTACGCGGTAGTCCATGCCCAGCACGCGCAGGTCGACGTCGCCATTGCCGTTGACCGCCAGGCCAGGGATGCGCACTTTCAAGTCGGGGTTGTTGGCCACGCCGTTACGGAAAGTCAGGTTGCCCTTCAGCTCTTGGAACGGCGTGTCTTTGCCGCGCTGTTCGCCGCTCAGGGTCTTGCGATTGAGCATTGCGATGCCAGTGCACAGTTGCTGTTCAAGGTTGGCGTTGAGCAGCACTCCGTTGTTGATCACAAAGCTGGCGGTGCCGTTGAGGCTGTCGATCAGCGCCTTCTGGCTGTTGCCGCGACCGCTGAGGTTGCTGTCGAGGGTGATCTGGCCTTTGACCGGCGGCGTTTGCCCCTGGGCTTGCAGGATGCGCTCGACCGGTACTTGCTTGATCCGGCTTTGCAGGGCCAGCAGCGGAATGTCCTGGCGCACATCCAGCGTGCCGTTGGCCTGGAAGGTGCCGTTGTAGAGACCGCCGCTCAGCGTGCTGAGCTTGAGTTGACCGTCAACGCCAGAGGCTTTGAGCACGGCATTCTGGATCGGCAATTTGCTTAAGGTCAGTTGGTCGAAGGCCAGGTCGGCGTCGATATCCAGCTTGCGCAGGTGGGCCAGCGGCAGCAGTTTGTCGGTGCTCCAGGCGCCTTTGGTCGGTGCGTCAGGGAGCGGCGTGGTGCCGCCGGCGGCCATGGCGCCGGCTTCGCTGTTCTGTACTTCGGCCTGGCGGGCGGCGGTGGCCCCCTTGGCGGATTCGGATTTGGCCGGCAGGTAGTTGTCGGCGTTGAAGCTGTCGCCCTTGAGCTGCACGCGCAGCGCCTGCTTGGCGAAATCGTCCACGGCGACGCGACCGGTGAAGGTGCTGCCATCGAGTTTCAGGTTCAGGTCTTCCAGCGTCAGGCTGGTCGGCGTGCCTTTGAGGCGGCTGACCAGTTCGACCTTGCTCAGGCTGCCCTCGGCCATTGGTGGCAGTGGGTTGCCGACGCTATCGAGGAACTTGGCCAGGTCGAACTGGGCGATGGACAGTGCACCGCTCAGTTGTGGCGTCTTGTCCAGGTCGTTGACCTTGAGTTCGCCCAACGCACGCAGTTGGTTGGCCGACAGCTTCATGTTGGTCCATTCGGCGATGTTGGCGGCCTGGTCGACCAGCAGTTGACCCTGGGTGGAGAAGGTCACGGTCTTGCCTTGCAGCGGCTCGCCAGTGGCTTCGCCGCTGATACGCATGTCTTCGAACTGGTAGCGCTTGAGGGCGCGCTCGATGCGCAGGCTGCCGTTGAGTTCGGTTTTGACGCGCATGACCGGTTGGTTGCTGCCGAAAAACGCGGTGAGCTTGACCGGAATGCTCGCACCTTCGTGGATGGCGCCAGCGCTCAGTTGGATGCTCTCGGCGCTGAACTGCTTGCCGGTCTGCTCATCGTTGTATTCGATGCGGGCGTTGTTGACCGTCAGGCTGTCGATATCCAGGCGGATGGGCTGGGCCGGTTTTTCCGGCTTGGTTTCAGCGACCGGTTCCGCCGGAGCCTGAACAGGCGTGCCGGTCGTTGCGTCGGGCACGTTCTTGCCGATGTCTTCCCAGTTGCCGTGGCCCTGCTTGTCACGGTTCAGGCGCAGGTTCAGGCCTTCGACACGCACATCGCTCATCTGCACTTCACGGCGCAGCAGCGGCAGCACCCGCACCGACAGACCGAGCATTTGCAGATCGGCGAAGGGTTGGGTTGGCGTGGTCAGGGTGGCCACGCTGGCTTCGTGCAGTTCAAGGCCGAGCCAGGGGAACAGGCTCCAGCCGATATCGCCATTGAGCGTCAGCTCGATGTGGGCCTTGTCGCGGGCAATCTGGCGAATCTCTTCTTTGTAGTCGTTGGGATCGAAGAGGTGGGTCAGGGCAAAGCCGAGAGCCACAATGATCAGCAACAGCCCGAGAAGTACCAGACCCAGGATTTTGCCGAACGCTTTCATGGGCGAGTCCTTGTATGTCGATTTCAAAATTTAGCCGCAGAGTATAACGCCCGACGGCCGGTGGCAGGTCACCGATCGTTACATTGTATCCAGACCGGGTTGAACGGGAATTTGACGTCAATAAAAGCGAAATTTCCGATAAAAGTGATGTCACTTTGGTTTTTCTGGCGCTCGCAAATGCTAATCTTTGCGCGTTCGTCCGCCTTCTGCGACGTATCGTCGCGCCAAAATGGAGCTTCACTCAACAAAAACGGCCACGCTTTGCGTGCAAGGCCGAGGGAGAGAGCGCCTGACGGACAACTACAAATAACTGGGGGAAACACCAATGAGCACTAGTACTGCGGCCGGTTCAGCCGCCGCACAGCCTGCGTTCCTGTCCAAGGAACGCATTATCGCCAAGCCCGGCTTCAACCGCTGGCTGGTTCCACCGGCCGCGCTGGCCATTCACCTTTGCATCGGCATGGCCTACGGCTTCTCGGTGTTCTGGTTGCCGTTGTCCAAGGCGCTGGGTATCACCAAACCTGTGGCTTGCGCGCCGGACATGAGCTTCATCGCCCAAGTCTTCTCGTCCCAATGCGACTGGCCCATCTCCATGCTGGGCTGGATCTACACCCTCTTCTTTATCTTCCTGGGCTGCTCTGCAGCGATCTGGGGTGGCTGGCTGGAACATGCCGGGCCGCGTAAAGCCGGTGTCGTATCGGCCTTGTGCTGGTGCGGCGGCCTGCTGATTTCGGCATTGGGTATCTATACCCATCAGATCTGGCTGATGTGGATCGGCTCCGGCGTCATTGGCGGTATCGGCCTGGGCCTGGGCTATATCTCGCCTGTGTCGACCCTGATCAAGTGGTTCCCGGACAAGCGCGGCATGGCCACCGGCATGGCGATCATGGGCTTCGGCGGCGGCGCGATGGTGGGTGCACCGCTGGCTGCAGCGCTGATGGGCCACTTCGCTTCGCCAACGAGCGTGGGCGTTTGGCAGAGCTTCCTGGTAATGGCGGCGATCTACTTTGTGTTCATGATCGGCGGCGCATTGTCCTACCGCGTGCCACCGACCGGCTGGAAGCCAGAGGGCTGGACCGCGCCGGCGAAAAAAGCCAGCAACGCGATGATCACCCACCGCCACGTGCACGTGAACGTAGCGTGGAAAACGCCACAATTCCGCCTGGTGTGGCTGGTGTTGTGCCTGAACGTATCGGCCGGTATCGGCATCCTCGGCATGGCTTCGCCGCTGCTGCAGGAAGTGTTCGGCGGCAAGCTGCTGGGTGTGGATGTGCCGTTTGGCCAGTTGGATGCGGGGCAATTGGCATCGATCGCGGCCATCGCAGCGGGCTTCACCGGTCTGTTGAGCCTGTTCAACATCGGTGGTCGCTTCTTCTGGGCCTCGTTCTCCGACTACCTGGGCCGTAAAAACACCTACTTCGTGTTCTTCGCCCTGGGCTTTGCCCTGTATGCGCTGATCCCGAACCTGGGGCACCTGGGTAACGTCGCGCTGTTCGTGGCGGCGTTCTGCATCATCCTGTCGATGTACGGCGGTGGTTTCGCGACCGTTCCGGCATACCTCGCGGACCTGTTCGGCACCCAGATGGTCGGCGCGATCCACGGTCGCCTGCTGACCGCATGGTCGGCGGCGGGCGTGCTGGGCCCTGTGTTGGTTAACTACCTGCGTGAGTATCAGTTGAGCATCGGCGTTGAGCGCGCCGCGGCTTATGACATCACCTTGTACATCCTCGCCGGTCTGCTGGTGCTGGGCTTTATCTGCAACCTGCTGGTCCGTCCGGTGGCCGACAAGTACTTCATGAGCGACGCAGAACTGGCCGCCGAGCAGGCCCTGGGCCATGACAAAGGCGCGGATGCCAGCACCGTGCTGGAGTGGAAAGCCTCCGCCGGCAGCAAGCCTCTGGCGATTGCCGCCTGGCTGGTGGTGGGTATTCCGTTGGCGTGGGGTGTGTGGGTGACCCTGCAGAAGACGGCGGTACTGTTCCGCTAACGCTGTACCTGATCATTCCCACGCTATGCGTGGGAATGCATCCCCTGACGCTCCGCGTCACCAGCGCGCCGGACCTGAGTCTTGCGTCAGTTGGCGGGACGCGGAGCGTCCCGGGCGGCATTCCCACGCAGAGCGTGGGAATGATCTTCGCGCACCAGGCTGGGGCGCTTTGATCAACTCGTCAGTCTTATCCCCTTCGATGTTTCTGTTTAGCGCCCGCGCCCCTATAATGGCTGCCTTTTTCGCCCAATGATTTTGCGGAGCTGGTGATGGCCGAACGTAAGGCGTCCGTCGAGCGCGACACTCTGGAAACCCAGATCAAAGCCTCGATCAACCTGGATGGCACCGGAAAGGCCCGATTTGATATCGGTGTACCTTTTCTTGAGCACATGCTGGACCAGATCGCCCGTCACGGGCTGATCGACCTGGATATCGTCAGCAAGGGCGACCTGCATATCGACGACCACCACACGGTGGAAGACGTAGGCATCACCCTGGGCCAGGCGTTTGCCAAGGCCATCGGCGACAAAAAAGGCATCCGTCGCTACGGCCATGCCTATGTCCCGTTGGACGAAGCGCTGTCGCGCGTGGTCATCGACTTCTCCGGCCGCCCAGGCCTGCAGATGCACGTGCCCTATACCCGCGCCACCGTCGGCGGCTTTGACGTTGACCTGTTCCAGGAATTTTTCCAGGGTTTCGTCAACCACGCACTCGTCAGCCTGCACATCGACAACCTGCGCGGTACCAATACCCACCACCAGATCGAAACCGTGTTCAAGGCCTTCGGTCGCGCGCTGCGCATGGCGGTGGAGCTGGATGACCGCATGGCCGGGCAAATGCCGTCGACCAAGGGCGTCCTGTAATGCAGACGGTCGCGGTTATCGATTACGGCATGGGTAACCTGCACTCGGTGGCCAAGGCCCTCGAGCACGTGGGAGCCGGCAAGGTGCTGATCACCAGCGATGCCAAGGTGATCCGCGAAGCCGACCGCGTGGTATTCCCGGGTGTTGGCGCAATTCGCGATTGCATGGCCGAAATCCGCCGCCTGGGCTTTGACAGCCTGGTGCGCGAAGTCAGCCAGGACCGCCCGTTCCTCGGCATCTGCGTGGGCATGCAAGCCTTGCTCGATCGCAGTGAAGAGAACAACGGCGTCGACTGCATCGGTCTGTTCCCCGGTCAGGTGAAGTTCTTCGGCAAAGACCTGCACGAGGACGGCGCCCATCTCAAAGTGCCGCACATGGGCTGGAACCAAGTCAGCCAGACCGTGGACCACCCGTTGTGGCACGACATTCCGGACATGGCGCGTTTCTACTTCGTGCACAGCTACTACATCGCCGCCGGTAACCCGCGCCAGGTGGTGGGTGGCGGGCACTACGGCGTCGACTTCGCCGCAGCGCTGGCCGACGGTTCGCGCTTTGCCGTGCAGTTCCACCCGGAGAAGAGCCATACCCATGGCCTGCAATTGCTGCAGAACTTCGCCGCCTGGGACGGGCGCTGGTAAATGGCCCGCAAGCCGAAGCCGCCGATCTTGAGCCTCACGCCCGAGCAGGAGAGTGAGGCCACCCTCAAGATCAAGCGATTCATGGAAGATCGCTTCGAGCTCAAGCTGGGCTCGTTCGAGGTCGCCGAGATTCTCGAACTGTTCACCCACGAAGTGGCGCCGCATTATTACAACAGGGCGATTTTCGATACGCAGACGCTCCTTAAAGAAAGGTTCGAAAGCATCGAAAGCGACCTGTGGTCGCTTGAGAAACCCTGATTTCCCAAGCATTGCTGAATTTCGAATAAGGTTTGCCAGATGCTGATTATCCCCGCTATCGATCTCAAGGACGGCGCCTGCGTACGTCTGCGCCAAGGCCGCATGGAAGATTCCACTGTGTTCTCCGATGACCCGGTGAGCATGGCTGCCAAATGGGTGGAAGGGGGCTGCCGTCGTCTGCACCTGGTGGACTTGAACGGCGCCTTTGAAGGCCAGCCGGTCAATGGCGAAGTGGTCACCGCGATCGCCAGGCGCTACCCGAACCTGCCGATCCAGATCGGTGGCGGTATCCGCTCCCTGGAAACCATCGAACATTACGTCAAGGCGGGCGTGAGCTACGTCATCATCGGCACCAAGGCCGTCAAAGACCCCGCCTTCGTCGCAGAAGCGTGCCGTGCGTTCCCCGGCAAAGTCATCGTCGGCCTGGACGCTAAAGATGGTTTCGTCGCCACCGATGGCTGGGCTGAAATCAGCACCGTACAGGTGATTGACCTGGCCAAGCAGTTCGAAGCCGATGGCGTGTCCGCGATCGTTTACACCGACATTGCCAAAGACGGCATGATGCAGGGCTGCAACGTGCCGTTCACCGCCGCACTGGCGGCCGCGACCAGGATCCCGGTGATCGCGTCCGGCGGTATTCACAACCTGGGCGACATCAAGTCGCTGCTGGACGCCAAGGCGCCAGGGATCATCGGCGCGATCACCGGCCGCGCGATCTACGAAGGGACCCTGGACGTCGCCGAGGCCCAGGCTTACTGCGATGCCTACAACGGCTGAGGACTGACCATGGCGCTGGCCAAACGCATCATCCCTTGCCTGGACGTCGACAACGGTCGCGTGGTCAAGGGCGTCAAGTTCGAGAACATTCGTGACGCCGGTGACCCGGTGGAAATCGCCCGTCGCTACGATGAACAAGGTGCCGACGAGATTACCTTTCTCGACATCACCGCCAGCGTCGACGGCCGCGACACCACGCTGCATACCGTCGAGCGCATGGCCAGCCAGGTGTTTATCCCGCTGACCGTGGGCGGTGGCGTGCGTACCGTGCAGGACATCCGCAACCTGCTCAACGCGGGCGCGGACAAAGTGTCGATCAACACCGCCGCGGTGTTCAACCCGGAGTTCGTCGGCGAAGCCGCGCAGCACTTCGGTTCGCAATGCATCGTGGTCGCCATCGACGCCAAGAAGGTCTCAGGCCCGGGCGAAACCCCGCGCTGGGAGATCTTCACCCATGGCGGTCGTAAACCCACCGGCCTGGATGCGGTGGAGTGGGCGATGAAGATGGAAGGCCTGGGCGCCGGGGAGATCCTGCTGACCAGCATGGACCAGGACGGCATGAAAAACGGCTTCGACCTGGGCGTCACCCGCGCCATCAGCGATGCACTGGGCATTCCGGTGATCGCCTCCGGCGGCGTGGGGAACCTGCAACATTTGGCCGACGGTGTGATCGAAGGCCACGCCAGCGCGGTGCTGGCGGCGAGCATTTTCCACTTTGGTGAATACACCGTTCCCGAGGCCAAGGCCTACATGGCGGCGCGCGGTATCGTGGTTCGTTAAACGTTGCTGGACACCATGGCAGGCGCGCGGCACTCTCTGCGCTTGCCATGGATTTCGGTAACCTTCATGTTCAAACACCTGCTGCTCGCCCTTGCCAGTACCTTCGTGCTGATGGTCGGCACCGCCCACGCCGAAGCATCGTCCGACGACACCCTGGTGCTGCTGACGGAAAACTTCCCGCCTTACAACATGGCGAAAAACGGCAAGAACTTCGCCAAGGAAGAGAACATCGAAGGCATCGCCGTGGACATCGTGCGAGAAACCTTCAAGCGCGCCGGCATCTCCTACAACCTCACCCTGCGTTTTCCTTGGGAGCGCATCTACAAACTCGCCCTGGAGAAACCCGGCTACGGCGTATTCGTGATGGCGCGTCTGCCGGAACGCGAAGCGCTGTTCAAGTGGGTCGGCCCCATCGGCCCGGATGACTGGGTGCTGCTGGCCAAGGCCGACAGCAAGGTCCAGGTCGCCGACCTCGAGCACGCCCGCGGCTTCAAGATCGGTGCCTATAAAGGTGACGCCATTGCTCAAACCCTGGAGCGGCAGGGGCTCAAGCCGATCCTTGCGCTACGTGACCAGGACAACGCGCAAAAGCTTGTAGATGGCCAGATCGACCTGTGGGCCACCGGCGACCCGGCGGGCCGCTATCTGGCCCGCCAGGTCGGGGTGACCCAGCTAAAGACGGTCCTGCGCTTCAACAGTGCCCAGCTTTACCTGGCGCTGAACAAGGAGGTGCCGGACCAGGTAGTCGCCAGGCTCCAGGCGGCGCTCGACCAGTTACGGGGCGAGGGTGTCGTCAACGACATCATGGCGCGCTATCTCTAGCCCCGGTTCCTCTTGAGCGGGTTGTAGCGTTGCAGGCGTCTGCTCGGGCAGCGGCTGGGTGTCGGCGGACTCGCTGATATAGATGTGATCGCCATTGGTGTAGCTCACGGTGGATGACACCTGGCTGCCGTCCTGGCGTAGCAGCCGGTAGTCGCTTTGCAGCAGGTAAGCCGCCAGGGCTTTCTGCGGCGGCGCGTACGTGATGATCTCCAGCGGCGCTGAATGGCTCCAGTTTTTGGCCGAGCGTTGGGTGTGGGTGAAGTCTCGGTCCAGATGCGCCGAGAACTTCAGCGCGAAGCCGCGTGTGTCATCCGGCCACCTGCTACACAGGTTGACGCAGGTGATGGCGGCCAGGGCCTTGGCATTTCTGCCGTTCTCACCTTTGGTGGCGGTCCACATGAACGGCTGACTGGTCGCTGTGGTGTTGTGACCGAAGCCGGCCAGCAGATGACGGTCTGTACGTTCCAGTCGATACGTGGGCGACGCCTGAGACTGTTCGATCACGGTCATTTCCGGGTCTTTCACACAAAACCACGGCAACTCGCACACTTGGGGGGTGGATGCAGTTTCGACTTGGGAGGGGGGTTCGAGCCCGCTGAAGGCGGGCGGTGCGGGCAGGTCGCTCAGTTGCGCTGTCAGTGTCAAACGCAGCGAATACACCCCATGGCGAGGCTTGGTATAGGTGGTGTTACCAACAAAGGTGCCGGGGGCCAGGTAGAGCTCTCCGGCGGATGCATCGGGAAGGGTGATGGACCACAGGCTTAGATCGTTGGGGCCGCCGCTGCCTTTATCGTTCCAGATCGGTTCCCCGACTTGAGCGGCCACCACCAGGTCTTCTCGCACGCAACGCACGGCGTGGTATGAGGGTTTGTCGTAGTTCACACCGTACACCAGTCCCATCGCTACATAACCCTGTGGGGGTACCGGGCGCCAAATCGACGCATCGGCGCGCGCGCCCGTGCCCTTGTCGTGCCACACCAACTCGTAGTCGAGCGGCGGGCGCAGGGCGGTGCCTTCGGCTTTGTTCGCATCGCTGACGACTGCAACGATTCTGCTTTGGTTGATATTGCGATAGTGATCAGCCGCAATATCACCCAGGGAAAAAAACGAGCTCAGTGCATCGGATGTCGTGCTGGGTCGCCATAGGCCAACAGGTTTATGCGCACCGGAGCCTTTATCGTTCCACAGAGGTAAAAACTCGCTGGTGAAGCTGATGAGCAGGTCGTTGAATTGCAAGGGGTTCATGGATAGGTCTCCAGTTGATTGAGGTATCAACTATCGAGCCGGGAGTGCGGTGGTGAGCGGTAACTATCTACGTGTCGGAAGATACTCGCCGTTTTTTCCATGTGCCGCCATGGCTTGGTTGCTGCGCACGCTGATCATCAACTTGATATCGATCCATTCCACACCCTGGGCCTTGAGCTTGGGCAATTCGCGCTCCAGCACTGCCAGGGTTTGCGGGTAAGGGTGGCCGATCATCACGGCCGAACCCTGTTTATGGGCAAGCTTGATTGCCGTTTGCAGCTGCGTGGCAATGGCCGCTTCGGTACGTTCGTCATCCAGGAACACGTCCCGCGAAACATGCGCCAGACCGATCTTTTGTGCCTCGGCCGCCGCCACGGTTTGCGCGCTGGTACGGCTGTCGACAAAGAACTTGTTGCGCCGTTGCAGTTCGGCCATCAACCAGGCCATGGCGGCGGGTTGCGCCGTCATACGGCTGCCCATGTGGTTGTTGATGCCGGCGGTGTAGGGCACTGCGTTGAACGCGGCGTCCAGGCGTTTGCCCAGTTCTTCGATGGGCAGCTCGGGGTGCCAGGCGAACGGACCGGTGGCCGGGTCCATGGGCATGTGCAGGATCACGGTCTTGCCCGCCTTGTGGGCTTCGCGGGCGAATTCGGCGGCGTGAGGGGTGTCGGGCATGATCGCGGTGGTGACGGGCCCAGGCAGGGCCAGTACGCGCCGATCCCGGGGCAGGTTTTGCCCCAGGTCGTCGATGATCAGGGTCAGGTAGGCTTTTTGCGGCTCGCCGGCCGGGGTCGCATGGGCGACCCCGGCCAGGCTGCACAGCACAGCGATGATCAGTGCAAAACGCATATCAACGGCTGCGCGTGATGCTCAGGCCCTTGAGCAGGCTCAGCGCCTGGGCCAACTGGTAATCGTCGTCCTGCGGCATCGGCTTGGCTTTCGCGGCGCTGCCGGTCGGCTGGTCGGCGCCGCCGTTGCCGTTGCCCAGGTGACCTTGCAGGTCTGCCTCTTTGTAGTACTCGCTGTCGACCTCGTTGGTGATCTTGGCCTTGCGCACTTCAATGTCCGGGACGATGCCCTGGGCCTGGATCGAGCGGCCATTCGGCGTGTAGTACAGCGCGGTGGTGATCTTCAGCGCACGCTCGTTGTTCAGCGGCAGCACGGTTTGCACCGAGCCTTTGCCGAAGCTGGTGGTGCCCATCAGCACGCCGCGCTTCTGGTCTTGCAGGGCACCGGCGACGATCTCCGACGCCGAGGCACTGCCGCCGTTGATCAGCACGGCCAGCGGCACGTTCTCGCTGAGGTCGTTGCCGGTGGCCGAGAAACGCAGCTCGGAATTGGCGATACGGCCTTTGGTGTAGACGATCAAGCCTTTGGTGATGAAGTGGTCGACCACTTCCACCGCCGATTGCAGCACGCCGCCTGGGTTGTTACGCAGATCGAGCACAATGCCGCTGAGCTTCTTGCCGTTGTCCTTGCGCAGCTTGGCCAGGGCCTTGGCCACTTCGTCGCCGGTCTTGACCTGGAATTGGGTGATGCGGATGTAGCCGTAGCCCGACTCCAGCAACTGGCTCTTCACGCTCTTGACCGTGATGGTCGCGCGGGTCAGCGTCACGTCGAACGGGTTACCGCCGTCGCGCACCAGGGTCAGGGTGATCTTCTGGCCGATCTTGCCGCGCATCTTGTCGACGGCTTCGGTCATGGTCTGGCCACGGGTCGGCTGGCCGTTGATCTTGACGATAAAGTCGCCGGCCTGGATGCCGGCCTTGGACGCCGGGGTGTCGTCGATGGGCGAGACCACTTTGATGTTGCCGTCTTCGGCACCGACTTCAATGCCCAGACCGCCGAATTCACCGCTGGTGCTTTCCTGCAACTCGGCGAAATCTTCCGGGCCCAGGTAAGCGGAGTGGGGGTCAAGGTTGCTGAGCATGCCCTTGATGGCGTTCTCCAACAGGGTCTTGTCGTCTACGGGTTCGACATAGGCTGCCTTGATCCGGTCCATGACCTCCGCGAAGGTACGCAGCTCGTCCAGCGGCAACGGCGCCTTGGTGGTCGCGGCCGTAGCGGCGGGTGCAGCCGGAGCGGCCTGGTCGGCAAAAGCCAGAGGCGCGCCGATCACCAGGGCGATCGTCAGGGCCAGCGAAGTGAGGCGGGACAAATGCAGCATGTCGAACGAACTCCTAGTGTAGATGCGACCCTATCCTTGGGAACGGCACCATTGTGCGGGATCGCTCGGGCGACCCTGCTGACGAATAGCGAAGTACAGCGCCGGGGTGTCCTGGCCACCACTGTTACCGACAGTGGAGATGGATTCACCGGCTTTTACAACATCACCTGCCGACTTGAGCAACGTCTGATTGTGGCCGTAAAGGCTCAAATAGCCATTGCCGTGGTCGAGAATCACCAACAAACCGGCGCCCCGCAGCCAATCGGCAAACACCACGCGCCCGCCGTGGACGGCGTGGACCTGGCTGCCGGCAGAGGCGCTGATCATCACGCCATCCCACTTGGCGCGGGTGTCGTCGCCACGGGTTTCCCCAAAGCGTGCCAGTAATCGACCATCAACGGGCCATGGAAGTTTGCCGCGCGCTGCAGCAAAAGGCCCGCCGAAGGACTCGCCGGCGCTGGAAACCAGCGGGCCAGGCGCTGGATGCGCGGGTTTGCGCGGTGCCGGCGCATCCGTGGTGGCAGCCAGCTCGGCTTCACGCTGGCGCTTTTTTTCCGCTTCCTGCTGGGCGATCAGCGCTTTTTGCCGCGCTTCCTCTGCCTCACGTGCCTGGCGCGCCAGGGTTTCTTCGATGGTCTTGAGGACTTTGGCCAGGTCGGCCTGGTCCTGCTCGCGGGCCTGCAGCTTGGCGTCGCGGGCCTTTACGTCGTCATTGAGCTTGGCCAGGGCCAGTTGGCGTTCCTTGCGAACCTTGTCGAGTTCGTCGCGCTGGGTGTCGAGGGCGCTTTTCTGGTCTTGCAACTGCGACTGCTGGTTGGCGATTTCCTGTTCCACGTTGACCAGTTGGCGCAGGGTTTCGTTGAAGCTTTTAAGTTGCTCCAGGCGGGCCTTGCTCAGGTAGTCGTAGTAGGTCAGGGTGCGCGCGAATTTCTCGGGGTTCTGCTGGTTGAGCAGCAACTTGAGGTATTCCTGGCGGCCGCTCTGGTAGGCGGCGCGGGCCTGGATCGCGATCAGGCGTTGCTGTTCAACGCGTGCGCTCTGGAGTTTTTTTTTCTCAGCGTCGAGTCGCTCCAGTTCCGACTCGCTCTTCTTTAGTTCTTTTTGCAGCTCCTGGACCTGCTTCTCCAGCTTGCCCATTTCGGTTTCCGTGCCGCGCAGGTCTTTCTGCACCCCGGATTTTTCTTCCTGGAGCTTGCCGAGCAGTTTTTTCAGCTCGGTAATGTCCTGACGCGTAGCGTCCAACTGTTGTTGGGTTTGTGCGCGCTCGTCGGCAAATGCCGGTTGGAGCAGGCAGACAAGAGCAAGGGTAATCAAGGCGCGAAGCATAGAGGCGGGCGACACCAGGGAAAGGGACGGCCTAGTATGCCCGCCAAGCGCCGCAAAAAAAACGCCCAATGCGGGCTGGTGGGCAAGATAGGTGCCGAGTGGTTATCAAATAGCGCAAAACCCATGTGGGAGCTGGTGTGCACTCTCCCACATGGGTTTTGCAGTGAGCTGAAATTAAATCAGGATCGAAGTGCCGGTCATCTCTTGCGGCTTCTCCAGCCCCATCAACATCAACATGGTCGGGGCCACGTCGGCCAGCACGCCGCCGTCACGCACTTTAAAGTCGCGCTTGCCGACATAGATGAACGGCACCGGCTCGGTGGTGTGGGCCGTGTGGGCCTGGCCGGTGGATTCGTCGGACATTTGCTCGCAGTTGCCATGGTCTGCGGTGATCAGCGCTTCGCCGCCGACTTTCTCCAGCGCGTCGACAATGCGGCCGACGCACAGGTCCAGGCATTCCACGGCTTTGGTCGCCGCTGCCAGGTTGCCGCTGTGGCCGACCATGTCACCGTTGGCGTAGTTGACCACGATCACGTCATAACGCTGGTGTTCGATCGCGTCGACGATCTTGTCGGTGACTTCAGGCGCGCTCATTTCCGGCTGCAGGTCGTAGGTGGCGACTTTTGGCGAAGGAATCAGGATGCGTTCCTCACCTGGGAACGGTTCTTCGCGCCCGCCGGAAAAGAAGAACGTCACGTGGGCGTATTTTTCGGTTTCGGCGATGCGCAGCTGGGTCTTGCCGTTTTTCGCCAGGTAATCGCCCAGCACGTTGTCCAGGCTGCCCGGAGCGAAAGCGGCGGGGGCCGGGATGCTGGCGGCGTATTGGGTCAGGCCCACGTACTGCACTTTTGGCTGGCGTGCGCGGGGGAACTCGTTGAAGTCGTCCTCGACGAACACGCGGCTCAGCTCGCGGGCGCGGTCGGCGCGGAAGTTCATGAACACCACGGCGTCGCCGTCTTCGACTTTTACCGGCTCACCGATGGTGGTGGCTTTGACGAACTCATCGCTCTCGCCACGGGCGTAGGCCGCTTCCAGACCTTCCTGAGCGGTGGCGGCGTTGAACTCGGCCTGGCCGTCGACGATCAGGTTGTAGGCTTGGGAAACGCGGTCCCAGCGGTTGTCGCGGTCCATGGCGAAGTAACGGCCGATGATGCTGGCGATGCGACCTTTGCCCAGGGCGGCAAAAGTGGCGTCGAGCAGTTCGATGGACGACTGAGCGCTTTTGGGTGGTGTGTCGCGGCCGTCGAGGAAGGCGTGCAGGTAGATCTTGTCGGCGCCGCGCTTGAAGGCCAGTTCGGCCATGGCCACCAAATGGTCCTGGTGGCTGTGTACGCCACCGTCCGACAGCAGGCCCATGAAGTGCACGGCCTTGCCGGCGGCCACTGCTTTATCTACCGCCGCACAGATAGTCGGGTTCTCGAAGAACTCGCCGTCGCGGATCGCTTTGGTCACGCGTGTGAAGTCTTGATATACCACTCGTCCGGCGCCGAGGTTCATGTGGCCGACTTCCGAGTTGCCCATTTGGCCGTCCGGCAGGCCCACGTCCATGCCCGAGCCGGAGATCAGGCCGTTGGGTACGCTGGCGGTCAGGCGGTCGAGCACAGGCTTGCTGGCCGCGTATACCGCGTTGTCGTGGTGGCTTTCACTGTGTCCGAAGCCATCGAGAATTATCAGGACCAAAGGTTTAGGCGTGGTAGTCATAGATCCTCTCGCGGCGCTAATAAAGAAAGGCAATTGAAAAGGGAGTGGCAGTTTAAAGCGAAGTTCCGACCGCGTCACCGCTTTACGGGGGTTGGCCCCCCCTGACGGCTGTGTATACTTACCGCCATTTTAACGCCCTGGAACCTCCTTGATGGTTGATCACCTGATTGCATTTGCCACTGCCCACTATCTGCTTGTGGGTGCCTTCGTCATCCTGCTGGCGCTGCTGATCGCTCACGAATTGAGCCGTGGTGGCCGCAGCCTGAGCACGTCCGAGCTGACCGCGATGGTTAACAAGGACGAGGCCATTGTGGTGGATATCCGCCCTGCCAAGGACTTCGCCACCGGTCATATCGTCGGGGCCCTGAACATTCCCCAGGACAAGCTGATCGCGCGCCTGCCCGAGCTGGAAAAGCACAAGGCCAAGACCATCATCCTGGTCGACGCCCAGGGCCAGCACGCCGGCACCCACGCCCGCGAAATGCTCAAGACTGGTTTCACCGCGGCCAAACTGTCCGGTGGCATCAGCAGCTGGCGCGCCGATAACCTGCCGCTGGTGAAGTGATATGAGCCAGGTCGTCGTGTACTCCAGCGATTATTGCCCTTATTGCATGCGGGCCAAGGCTCTGCTGGATAAGAAGGGTGTTGCCTTCGAAGAGATCAAGGTCGATGGCAAACCCCAGCTGCGCGCCGAAATGGCCCAGAAGGCGGGGCGCACCTCCGTGCCGCAGATCTGGATCGGCGCCAGGCACGTCGGTGGTTGCGATGACCTGTTCGCCCTGGAGCGCGCCGGTAAACTCGATGCGCTGCTGCTCGTCTGACTCCCAAACCCTAAAAGACCCCAAGATCAAGAAGGATCCGCGATGACTGACCAACAGAACACCGAAGCAGCAGAAGCTCAAGGCCCACAGTTCTCGCTGCAGCGGATCTACGTGCGTGACCTGTCGTTCGAAGCGCCGAAAAGCCCGGCCATCTTCCGTCAGGAATGGACCCCAAGCGTTGCACTGGACCTCAACACCCGTCAAAAGGCGCTGGAAGGCGACTTCCACGAAGTCGTGCTGACCCTGTCGGTCACCGTCAAAAATGGCGAAGAAGTGGCCTTCATCGCTGAAGTGCAACAGGCCGGTATCTTCCTGATCCAGGGCCTGGACGAGGCGTCCATGAGCCACACCCTGGGTGCCTTCTGCCCGAACATCCTGTTCCCGTATGCCCGTGAGACCCTGGACAGCCTGGTCACCCGTGGCTCGTTCCCCGCGCTGATGCTGGCACCGGTGAACTTCGATGCCTTGTACGCTCAAGAGCTGCAGCGCATGCAACAGGAAGGCGCGCCGACCGTTCAATAAGTCGACGCGGTAAACAATGTGGGAGGGGGCCTGCCCCCGATAGCGGTGGATCAGTCACCCAGGTGTCGACTGAGACTCCGCCATCGGGGACAAGCCCCCTCCCACATTTCGTTTTGTGTGTTATTTGAAGCCGAGTTGGCGCCAACCTTCGTAAACCGCGACGGCTACGGTGTTGGACAGGTTCAAGCTGCGGCACCCTTCACGCATCGGTAAGCGCAGGCGATGGCCATCCGGCAGTGCATCGAGTACCTCGGCCGGCAGGCCACGACTTTCGGGGCCGAACAGGAAGGCGTCGCCCTCGGCGAAGCTGGCATCATGGAACGGTCGCGAGCCCTTGGTGGTGAACGCGAACAGGCGGGGGTTGCCCAGGCTTTCCAGGCAGCTCGCCAGGTCGGCATGGCGCTGGAGGGTGGCGTACTCGTGGTAGTCCAGCCCGGCACGGCGCAGACGTTTATCGTCCATGTCGAAACCCAAGGGCTCGATCAAATGCAGGTGGCAGCCACTGTTGGCGCACAGCCTGATAACGTTGCCGGTATTCGGCGGAATTTCTGGTTGAAAAAGGATGACGTGAAACATGCACGGCTCCGAAGGCAAAGATGCGCTGCATTCTACCCCCGAAGAGGACCCAAGACCGAAGCTAATGCCGAGGGTCATGGGCTCATTGGCGATTGCCGGCTTGATGGTGGGCCTGATGATCGGTCGCCTGACCACGCCGGACCCGGTGGAGTTGCAGCAGGTCGAGACCGTGGCGGATGGTGTCGTGGTGTGGTTCAACCGGGAACCCAAGCTGCACGGTGAACATATCGACGGCACGGTGGCATTGCTGTTCGACGCAGGCGGCAAGGCTGCCAGTGGGCAACTCAAGGTCGGTGACAAGGATGTGAACTGGCGCATTCGCAAGACCGATGCCGGTTTGCTGCTGAACCTGGTGGCGGCTCGGCCGTTGCGCGGGGAATGGCAGGGCCAGGAGGTCGACGACCGCTGGCGGCTGGAGATCCATCTCCAAGAGCAATAAAAGAGGGAATCCCCGGCCTGCCTGTACCAAGGTCCCCAAAACGGGCTGAAGCTTAGGGCGGTGCGCCGCATAAGCCCCGGTGTAAAGAAGGGAGTTCCCGGCCTGCCTGTACCAGGGCTCCCAAAACGGTGTGAAGCCTCAAGAGGCTTCGGTGTTAAAGAGGGGATTCTCGGCCTGCCTGTACCAAGGTCCCCGAAACTGGGTTGTACCAGGGTTATTGCAGGGCGCGTGCCAGAGTGGCGCAGGAGTGCCAAAAAAATCTTTTAGAAAGCACAAAGCCCCGGAATACGGGGCTTTGGTGTTTTGCAGCTCAGCTTTTTTCAGCAATGTTCAGGTGTCTGCCGTTGGCGCCATGCCCGATGCCGGTTCATGGTGCCTTGAAGCGGTGCACAGTTCCTGAACCTTGAACAGATGCACCTGTGGGATTGTCAGCGGATCTGAGGCTTAGCCCTCATCCCCGTCATCATCATCCGCACCATCGACCTTCATCCCCAGTTCCTTGATCTTGCGCGTCAGGGTATTACGCCCCCAGCCCAGCAACACCGCGGCGTCGCGACGGCGGCCGGCGGTGTGCTTCAAGGCGGTCTCGATCATGATCCGCTCGAACGCAGGCACCGCGCTGTCCAGCAGGTTCGACTGGCCACGCGCCAGTGCCTGGTCGGCCCACTGGCGCAGTGCCTGCTCCCAGTTGGTCACCGGTGCTGAGTCCTGCGGCAGGCTCAGCAGTTCCGGCGGCAGATCGCTGATATGCACTTCGCGGCCGGACGCCATTACGGTGATCCAGCGGCAGGTGTTCTCCAACTGGCGCACGTTGCCGGGCCACGGCAGGTTTTTGAGGTATTCCTCGGTTTCGCTTTTGAGCAGCTTCGGCTCCACCGCCAGCTCCTGGGCGGCGCGGCTGAGGAAGTGGCGAGCGAGGGTCGGGATGTCTTCGCGGCGATCCGACATGCGTGGGATGTGGATGCGGATCACGTTGAGGCGGTGGAACAAGTCCTCGCGGAATTTGCCCGCGTGTACCAGGGTTTCGAGGTTCTGGTGCGTGGCCGCAATGATGCGCACATCGACCTTGACCGGCGTGTGCCCGCCGACGCGGTAAAACTCGCCGTCCGCCAGTACGCGCAGCAAGCGGGTCTGGGTGTCGGCCGGCATGTCGCCGATTTCATCGAGAAACAAGGTGCCGCCGTCCGCTTGTTCAAAGCGGCCCCGACGCAGGTTGGCTGCACCGGTAAATGCGCCTTTCTCATGGCCGAACAGCTCGGATTCCATCAGGTCTTTTGGAATCGCCGCCATGTTCAGCGCAATAAACGGCGATGCTGCCCGTGGGCTGTGACGGTGCAGGGCGTGCGCCACCAGCTCTTTACCGGTCCCCGATTCGCCATTGATCAGCACGGTGATGTTGGAGTGGCTCAAGCGCCCGATGGCGCGAAACACTTCCTGCATCGCCGGTGCTTCACCGATGATTTCCGGGGTGCGGGTCAGGGCCGGCGGGGCTTCCTGGTTTTGCTGCTCCTGAGCGTGCTGATTGGCGCGCTTTACCAGCGCCACGGCCTCGTCCACGTCAAACGGCTTGGGCAGGTATTCAAACGCGCCGCCCTGATACGACGCGACAGCGCTGTCCAGGTCCGAGTGTGCGGTCATGATGATCACCGGCAGGCGCGGGTGCTGCTCGCGAATCCGCGCCAGCAGGTCCAGGCCACTGGCGCCGGGCATGCGGATGTCAGAGATGATCACGTCGGGCTGCTGGCGCGCCAGGCGGCTCATCACCCCGTCGGCGCTGTCGAAGCTCTGGGTGGTCATGCCTTCCTGTTGCAAGGCTTTCTCGAGGACCCAGCGGATAGAACGGTCGTCATCGACGATCCAGACAGTTTCACTACGGCTCATGTCGATTGGGCTCCTTGTTCCAGTGGCAGAAAGATCGAGAATGTGGTGTGGCCGGGATGGCTCTCACATTCGATCAGGCCCTGATGCTGGCTGATGATGTTCTGGGTAATGGCCAGGCCCAGCCCGGTACCGTCCGGGCGGCCGCTGACCATGGGAAAGAAAATGGTTTCCTGCAGTTCCGCAGGAATACCCGGACCGTTGTCGATGATCTCGACCTTGGTTACCAGGCGATGGCGCACATGGCCGATGGTGAACTGGCGCAGGGCGCGGGTGCGCAGGCTGATGCGGCCCAGGCGCAGTTCGTTCTGGCTGCTGATGGCCTGCATGGCGTTGCGCACGATGTTGAGGACCGCCTGGATCATCTGTTCGCGGTCGATCAACACGTCGGGAATGCTCGGGTCATAGTCGCGCACCAAGGTGATGCAGCCCTGGCTTTCCGCTTCAACCAACTGGCACACGCGCTCCAGAACTTCGTGCACGTTGGTCATCGCCAGCGATGGCAATTTGTTGGAGCCGAGCATGCGGTCCACCAGGTTACGCAAGCGGTCGGCCTCTTCGATGATGACGTTGGTGTAATCCTTAAGGTGCTCGTCCGGCAGTTCGCGCGCGAGCAACTGCGCGGCGCCGCGAATGCCGCCCAATGGGTTCTTGATCTCGTGGGCCAGGCCGCGCACCAGCATCTTGCTGGTTTCCTGTTTGGACAATTGCGCTTCTTCTTTGGTGATGCGCAGCAGGCGGTCGCGGGGGTGCACTTCGAGCAGCAGCAGGGTCGCGCCATTACTCAGGATCGGCGTTACGGCGTAGTCGACGGTCAGCGTCTGACCGGTGAGAGCGGTGAGCATCGCTTCGCGCTTGGTGAACGGGTGTGCCTGCTCCACGGCCTGGCGCAACGAACTCAAGGCTTCGGCCGATTCGGTGAACAATTCGCTGATGAACTGCCCATGGCTGCGCTGACCACTGATGGCCAGGAGCATTTCCGCGGCCGGGTTCATGTACTCAAGACGCAGGTCGTCATTGAGCAGAATGGTTGCGGTGGTCAGATTGTCGAGTAGCAAACGGTGCAGTGCATCGCTGATGGTCATCAGGACCTCTTTTGGAGCAAGGCGCGGGCTTGAGGCACACGCTGATACAAGGAAAATGCAAAAACCAAACCAAGGCTCCGAAAAGAAGCGTTAATCGCCTGAAATAGGGGTTCCAGGCGCGAAACTGTGGCGTTCTGCCAGCTTGCTCGGGAAGTTTCGAACCAAAATGGGTTGAGCGGGTGGGTAGGGTGCAGTGACGGGCACCAATATAGTGCGTTTTTGAAAGGGCTGTTCAGCAAGCATTCCAGGGATCGTGCGCGGCGTTTGGGCGCGCATGATCCAAGGGGGTTGCTATCAATAGGGTTGCGACAGCGGCATATCCGGTGTGCCTGCGTAGAACACCAGCAATTCCACAGGTGTCTTTCCGGTTGTGCCTCGATGCACTGTGCCGACCATCTCGGCCAGGGTTTCTCCCGGTTTGAGCGTGCGAGCCAGCCCTCCCTGGCGGGTTTCGACTGTCAGCTGACCCGAGACCACATAAGCCGCATTGGGGATTGGGTGGCTGTGCCAGGGCATCTGTGTATTTGCCGGGATCCGGATTCGCAACAGTGTGAGCTCCGGCGGCCCGGCGGGGTAGGTTTTATAGGGCGCTCCATCCCATGATGAGTGGCTCTTGAGCAGAACTTGCTGTTCGACGTGCGCAGCTTGCTTGGGTGGGCTGCCGCAGCCGATGACAGATAAGCAGGCAGCGGCGGCGAGCAGGCATTTGAGGGCATTCATGGTTCCGTCCTGTTTGGTCAGTGAGCCGTCAGGCTATGGCTGCCAATGGGCGGATGGATGCCGGACGGCGCCTCAAATCGAGTAGTCCGTAACCGTTATTGGTTGGTCTGGGTACACAGTTCGCCCGTGGCACGGATCATCGCGATCTGCAGCAGCGGCTCGTTGAGTGGCTCGTGCACAGCCTGCGCGACCCATTGCGGGCACGCGGGGTTGCTGCGCTCGGGGCTGAAGTCGGCCAGCTGTTGCAGCAGGCGTTTTTGCAGTTGGTCCAATTGTGGGCGGATCTGCCCCACCAGGTCAGGACGCGGGGCGTCGGGTGCCTTGCCCTGCCAATGCCAATCGGACAGGTGGGTGTACTGCACCAGTTTATTGGCCTCTATCTGCGCCGCAAAAAACTGTTCGGCGGCATCGGGAGACAGTTTGTAGTTGGCAGCCTGTGCTCTCACGCTGGCGATAACATCCTGTTCCCGTGCGCGGTCTTCTACCGCCTTGCGGCTGTCCCATTTGCTCAGTGCCACTTGGTCGGCGATGCTCAGGCGTTCGGCGATGCTGTCGAGCAAGGGGGCGAGTGTGGCGGGCGCTGCCGATACGTTGGTAGCGGTCAATAGCAGGGCGAATGCGATTCTGAGTTTCAAGGTTGATCTCCTTGTCGAGCGGATAGGCGAAGGGCCAATGGTGAGGATGCCGAGGCATTATGTCAGGCAAAAAAAGACCTCCCGAAGGAGGCCTCTTTCGTCACGCTGCGTCAAGCAGCGCTACCGGATCAGCAGCTGTAGTACAGCTCGTATTCCAGTGGGTGTACGAAGGTGCGTACTTTGATTTCTTCTTCGCTTTTGAGCTCGATGTAGGCATCGATGAAGTCGTCGCTGAATACGCCGCCTTTGGTCAGGAACGCACGGCCCTTGTCCAGCTCTTCCAGGGCTTCTTTCAGGCTGCCGCACACTTGTGGGATCTCTTTGGCCTCTTCAGGCGGCAGGTCGTACAAGTTTTTGTCGGCTGCGTCGCCAGGGTGGATCTTGTTCTGGATACCGTCCAGACCGGCCATGACCAGTGCAGCGAAGGCCAGGTACGGGTTGGCTGCCGGATCCGGGAAGCGAGCTTCGATACGGCGAGCGCGAGGGCTGGACACGTAAGGAATGCGGATCGATGCCGAACGGTTGCGAGCCGAGTAGGCCAGCATCACTGGTGCTTCGAAACCTGGGACCAGACGCTTGTAGGAGTTGGTCGACGGGTTGGTGAAGCCGTTCAGGGCCTTACCGTGCTTGATGATGCCGCCGATGAAGTACAGGGCGGTGTCGGACAGGCCGGCATAACCTTCGCCAGCGAAGGTGTTCTTGCCTTCTTTAGCGATGGACAGGTGAACGTGCATACCCGAACCGTTATCGCCGTACAGTGGCTTAGGCATGAAGGTAGCGGTACGGCCGTAGGCATCTGCCACGTTGTGTACGCAGTACTTCAGGGTCTGAACTTCGTCAGCCTTGGCAACCAAGGTGTTGAACTTCACACCGATTTCGTTCTGGCCGGCAGTCGCCACTTCGTGGTGGTGAACTTCGATGACCAGGCCCATTTCTTCCATGGCGTTGCACATGGAGGTACGGATTTCGTGGTCGTGGTCGAACGGCGGAACTGGGAAGTAGCCACCTTTGACGCCTGGACGGTGGCCTTTGTTGCCGCCTTCCACGTCCTGGTCGGACATCCAGGAACCTTGTTCGGAGAAGATTTTGAACATGGAGCCGGAGATGTCGGACTTGAACTTGACCGAATCAAAGATGAAGAATTCTGGCTCCGGGCCTACGAATACGGTGTCGCCGATACCAGTCGACTTCAGGTATTCCTCGGCGCGCTTGGCGATCGCTCGTGGGTCGCGGTCGTAGCCTTGCATGGTCGAAGGCTCGATCACGTCGCAGACGATGATCAGGGTTGGGTCTTCGGTGAACGGGTCGAGGACCGCGGTGCTGTCGTCCGGCATCAGGATCATGTCGGAGGCTTCGATGCCTTTCCAGCCGGCAATGGAGGAACCGTCGAACATTTTGCCTTCTTCGAAGAACGCATCATCCAGCGCATCGCGAGCCGGCATGGTCACGTGGTGCTGAGTGCCTTTGGTGTCCGTGAAGCGCAGATCAATCCATTTAACGTCATGATCTTTGATGAGTTGAACCGACTTCGACATAGTGTCCTCCGGGTGGCTTCGGGCTGGGGTAGTGGAGTTAGCCCTTAGAATGTGGGTGATGCCGGCGCGGATAGTCCGCCATGGCAACCTGCCTCACAAGAGAGCAAATTGCATGCCAGTGCGCCAACATGGGTTTTCTGCTCCAAAAACGCCCCTATAAAGGTGCATTGCGACAAACACCGAAAAATAGCGCACCGCAATGTGGCGTCAGTGCGCACAAATGCACCGCTTTAGTGCGCAGTGACTGCGTTGCATATTAACTGGTTAAACCTTGAGCGATTTCCGCTATAATCCGCGCCCCCCTTTTTCAGCAGGCCCGGCGCGCGCTGTTTCCATGAAATTAATCGTTAAAGTCTTCCCTGAAATCACCATCAAAAGCCGACCGGTACGGATGCGTTTCATCCGTCAGTTGGCCAAGAACATCCGTGCCGTGCTCCGCGATCTGGACCCGGCTGTGGTGGTCAATGGTGTGTGGGATAACCTCGAGCTGGAAACCCGCCTGACCGACGCCAAAGCCTTGAAGGATATGACCGAGCGCCTGAGCTGCATGCCGGGCATTGCGCATTTCCTGCAAGTGGATGAGTACCCGCTGGGTGACTTCGACGACATCACCGACAAGTGCAAGCTGCACTTTGGCGGCGAGCTCGAAGGCAAGATTTTTTCGGTGCGTTGCAAGCGGGCCGGCAAGCACCCATTCAGCTCGATGGATGTCGAGAAATACGTCGGCAGCAAGCTGCGTCGCGAGTGCGGTGCGGCTGGAATTTCCTTGAAAGCGCCGCAAATTGAAGTGCGCATGGAAATTCGCGACCAACGGTTGTTTGTGATCCACAACCAGCACAACAGCATCGGCGGCTATCCGCTGGGCGCCCTGGAACAGACCCTGGTACTGATGTCCGGCGGTTTCGATTCTACGGTAGCGGCCTACCAGATCATGCGCCGCGGCCTGATGAGCCACTTCTGCTTCTTTAACCTGGGCGGGCGTGCACATGAATTGGGCGTGATGGAAGTTGCGCACTTTATCTGGAAGAAGTACGGCAGCTCCCAACGCGTGCTATTTGTGAGCGTGCCGTTCGAGGAAGTACTGGGCGAAATTCTCGGCAAAGTCGATAACAGTCATATGGGCGTAGTATTGAAGCGTATGATGTTGCGCGCTGCGTCCCGAATTGCCGATCAGTTGCAGATCGATGCGCTGGTGACCGGCGAAGCGATTTCCCAGGTCTCCAGCCAGACGCTGCCAAACCTGTCGCTGATCGACTGTGTGACCGAGAAGCTGGTATTACGCCCGCTGATCGCCAGCCACAAGCAGGACATCATCGACCTGGCGGAAGAAATCGGCACCGCCGACTTCGCCAAGCATATGCCTGAATATTGCGGGGTCATCTCGGTGAATCCCAAGACCCACGCCAAGCGCAACCGCGTGGAGTACGAAGAACAACAGTTCGACATGGCGATTCTGGAGCGTGCGCTCGAGAACGCCAAACTGGTGCCGATCGATCGGGTTATCGACGAGTTGGGCCAGGATGTGCAGATCGAAGAAGTCAGCGAAGCTCTGGCCGGTCAGATCGTCATCGACATCCGTCACCCGGATGCCGCTGAAGACGAGCCGCTGGAAATCGCCGGCATCGACGTACAAACGCTGCCGTTCTATGCATTGAACGCGCGTTTCAAGGAACTGGATGACAGCCGTCAGTACCTGCTGTATTGCGACAAAGGCGTGATGAGTCGCCTGCATGCCCACCATTTGCTCAGTGAGGGGCATGCCAATGTGCGCGTTTATCGACCGAGCTAAGAGCCCGGGGCTGTTTGCCTGTGGCCTGCGTCACCGGCCCCCCGACTCTGCCGTCAAGCTGTAACGGCAAGGCCTGACTCTACTGTAAATCGCTGCCACGACCTGTCAGCACACCGAATCCTCTGATCGAGATACACAAGTGATCGAAAATCTACGTAACATCGCCATCATTGCTCACGTTGACCATGGTAAAACCACCCTGGTAGACAAACTCCTGCGTCAATCCGGCACTCTGGAGCGCAACGAGCTCAACGACGAGCGCGTGATGGACTCCAACGACCAGGAAAAAGAGCGCGGTATTACCATCCTGGCAAAAAACACCGCTATCAACTGGAACGGCTACCACATCAACATCGTGGACACCCCGGGCCACGCCGACTTCGGCGGCGAAGTTGAACGTGTAATGTCGATGGTTGACTCCGTTCTGCTGCTGGTTGACGCTCAAGACGGCCCTATGCCGCAAACCCGTTTCGTGACCAAGAAGGCTTTCGAAGCCGGCCTGCGTCCGATCGTGTGCATCAACAAGGTTGACCGTCCAGGCGCGCGTCCGGACTGGGTTCTGGACCAGATCTTCGACTTGTTCGACAACCTGGGTGCTACCGAAGAACAGCTGGACTTCAAAGTCGTCTACGCCTCGGCCCTGAACGGCATTGCCGGTCTGGACCACACCGACATGGCGGAAGACATGACCCCGCTGTACCAGTCGATCGTCGACAACGTACCAGCACCGAAAGTTGACCGTGAAGGCCCGTTCCAGATGCAAATCTCGGCACTGGACTACAACAGCTTCCTGGGTGTTATCGGCGTTGGCCGTATCGCTCGCGGCAGCGTCAAGCCGAACACCCCGGTTGTCGCTATCGGCGCTGACGGCAAGAAGCGTAACGGTCGTATCCTGAAGCTGATGGGTCACCACGGTCTGCACCGCATCGACGTCGAAGAAGCCTTCGCTGGCGACATCGTGTGCGTCAGCGGTATGGACTCGCTGTTCATCTCCGACACCCTGTGCCAGCCGGACAACGTCGAGGCGATGAAGCCTCTGACCGTTGACGAGCCAACCGTTTCCATGACCTTCCAGGTAAACGACTCGCCTTTCTGCGGTAAAGAAGGCAAGTTCGTGACCTCCCGTAACATCAAGGAGCGTCTGGACAAAGAGCTGCTGTACAACGTTGCTCTGCGCGTTGAAGAAGGCGACTCGGCTGACAAGTTCAAGGTCTCCGGCCGTGGTGAGCTGCACCTCTCGGTACTGATCGAAACCATGCGTCGCGAAGGCTTCGAAATGGGTGTTGGTCGTCCGGAAGTTATCATCCGTCAGGTTGACGGCGTGAAGCAGGAACCGTTCGAAAACGTCACCATCGACACCCCTGAAGAATCCCAGGGCAAGGTCATGGAAGAGATGGGCCTGCGTAAGGGCGACCTGACCAACATGGTGCCGGATGGTAAAGGCCGTGTGCGTCTGGAATACAACATCCCTGCTCGTGGTCTGATCGGTTTCCGTAACCAGTTCCTGACCCTGACCAACGGTGCTGGCATCCTGACCTCGATCTTCGATCGCTACGACACCATGAAGTCCGGCGACATGTCCGGCCGTCAGAACGGTGTTCTGGTATCGGTAGAAACCGGCAAGGCACTGACCTACTCCCTGGAAACTCTCCAGGCGCGTGGCAAGCTGTTCGTTGAACACGGTCAAGAGATCTACAACGGTCAGATCGTTGGTCTGAACAGCCGTGACAACGACATGGGCGTCAACCCAACCAAAGGTAAGAAGCTCGACAACATGCGTGCTTCGGGTAAAGACGAAACCATCGCCCTGGTTCCACCTGTTCGCTTCACCCTGGAACAGGCTCTGGAATTTATCCAGGACGACGAGCTGTGCGAAGTCACGCCTAAGTCGATCCGCCTGCGTAAGAAGATCCTGGACGAAGGCGAGCGTACCCGCGCTGCCAAGAAAGCCAAGAACTGAGTTAACTCAGGCTGAATGAAAAACGCCCCCGGTCGAAAGACCGGGGGCGTTTTTTTATGCCTGATCGTTCCCACGCTCTGCGTGGGAATGCCTCTTGGGACGCTCCGCGTCCCGCGTTCAAGGGCGGACGCAGAGCATCCAGGGCTGCATTCCCACGCGGAGCGTGGGAACGATCATCTTAGAACTTATCCAGCGTACGGAACTTGGTCTCGCGCACCACTTCCTTTGGCTTGTACGCGCAATACCCCGGCCGCGGGCCGATTTTCGGGTGGTTGCGGCAGGTGTCCGGGCGCTTGTCATAAATAGTGCAGAAGCGCGTCTTACGATCCAGGTACAGGCAGTCGTTGTTGCTCATGCGCTGCAGGGTAAAAATTTCGGATTTGTTGTTGTAGCGCTCGACGATGCCTTCCTTCTGCAGCCGCTTGGCGATGTTCTTCGGCGGGTCGCCGCGCTCGAATTCGTCGACGATGCCGATGCGGATCAGGTCCTTGATCTTCACTTCGACCGGCAGCGTGCAGCAGCTGGACACGCAGCCGCCGCACATGTGCGCGGAATATTTCTGCCAGGTCTCGAGACGGTCAAGTTCCGCGGCGGCGATCAGTTGAGGCTTCATCAGGGTTCCAAAAGGTGGGGCGGTATCCGGGCGCGCGATCATACCGGGATTGGTGGTTTTTTGAACAATATTTTGCGTGTTTCGGCCCGAAGGTGCGCATTGCTCAAAAGCAGGCACGGCCAATGCATCAAAACCTGTTAAAGGTAAATGCGTTAAAAAACTGCCGAACCAGAGCGGCCACCGTCTGTCAGACCGTCTAGGCTCTAGCAACTCCTTCTATCTCGCCCGAGGTCGCAATTGATGTCTCAGGAACCACTTGCACGAGAAGCAGAGGTAGCCGCATTTCGCGATGCCGTCTTGACCAAACTCACCTACGCGGTGGGCAAGGACCCGGATCACGCCTTCGACCATGACTGGTTCGAAGCCATTGCCCTGGCCGCGCGCGACCAGATGGTCGACCACTGGATGAACCACACCCGGCGTATCTACCGTAAAGGTCAGAAGCGGGTCTATTACCTCTCCCTGGAATTCCTGATCGGCCGTCTGCTCTACGACAGCCTCAGCAACCTTGGTGTGCTGGAGATCGCGCGCGAGGCGCTGGCCGAGTTGGGCGTCGATCTGGAGCGTATCCGCCTGCTGGAGCCCGACGCGGCGCTCGGCAACGGTGGCTTGGGCCGTCTGGCCGCGTGCTTTATGGAAAGCATGTCGACCCTGGGCATTGCCGGTCATGGCTATGGCATTCGTTACGAGCACGGCTTGTTCCGCCAGGCGATTGTCGATGGCTGGCAACAGGAACAGACCGAGCGCTGGCTGGATTTCGGCAACCCTTGGGAGTTCGAGCGCGCCGAAGTGATCTACCCGATCGGTTTCGGCGGCAGCGTGGAAACCCTGCCGGACCCCGCCGGCAAGTTGATCCAAGTGTGGACGCCCGGCGAGACCGTGCGTGCCGTCGCCTACGACACCCCGGTGGTCGGCTGGCGCGGCGCCAGCGTCAACACCCTGCGCCTGTGGCGTGCGCGGGCGGTGGAAGACTTGCACCTGGAACGCTTCAACGCCGGTGACCACCTGGGCGCCGTCGCCGAAGTGGCCCGTGCCGAAAGCATCTCCCGAGTGCTTTACCCGGCCGACAGCACCGAAGCAGGGCAGGAACTGCGCCTGCGCCAGGAATACTTCTTCGTCTCGGCGTCGCTGCAAGACTTGCTGCGTCGCCACAAAAACATGCACGGCTCGGTATTGAGCCTGGGCGAACACGCGGCGATCCAGCTCAACGACACCCACCCGTCGATCGCGGTGGCCGAGTTGATGCGTCAACTGGTGGACTTGCACGATATTGCCTGGGACGCGGCCTGGCAGGTCACGGTCGAAACCTTGTCCTACACCAACCACACCTTGCTGCCCGAGGCGCTGGAAACCTGGCCTGTAGGCTTGATGGAACGCATGCTGCCGCGGCACATGCAAATCATCTACCTGATCAACGCCCAGCATATCGACTCGCTGCGTGCCAAGGGCATCCATGACTTTGACGTGCTGCGCGCCGTGTCGCTGATCGAAGAAGACAACGGCCGCCGTGTGCGCATGGGGAACCTTGCGTTTCTCGGCTCCCACAGCGTCAACGGCGTGTCCGGCCTGCACACGCAACTGATGCGCAGCACGGTGTTCTCCGAACTGCACAAGCTGTACCCGGAGCGCATCAACAACAAAACCAACGGCATTACCTTCCGTCGCTGGCTGTACCAGGCCAACCCCAAGCTCACGCAGATGTTGGTGGATGCGCTGGGGCCGGACATTCTCGACAACATGGAGACCCGCCTGGGCGAGCTGGAAACCTTTGCCGAGAAACAGGCCTTCCGCAAAGCCTTCGCCGACCAACGTCTGCACAGCAAGCGTGCCCTGGCCGAGATCATCCACGAGCGCCTGGGCATTTCGGTGAACCCGGCGGCGATGTTCGACGTGCAGGTCAAGCGCATCCACGAATACAAGCGCCAGTTGCTCAACCTGATGCACACCGTGGCGTTGTACCAGGCGATCCGTGCCGAGCCCGAGATCGACTGGGTGCCGCGTGTGAAGATCTTCGCCGGCAAGGCCGCGGCGAGCTATCACCAGGCCAAGTTGATCATCAAACTGACCAACGACATCGCGCGCACCGTCAACAACGACCCCACCGTGCGCGGTTTGCTCAAGGTGGTGTTCCTGCCCAACTACAACGTCAGCCTGGCCGAAAGCATCATCCCGGCGGCGGACTTGTCGGAGCAGATCTCCACCGCCGGTTTTGAAGCGTCCGGCACCAGCAACATGAAGTTCGGCCTCAATGGCGCGCTGACCATCGGCACCATGGACGGCGCCAACGTGGAGATGCACGAACGCGTAGGCGCCGAGCACATGTTTATCTTTGGTCTGAGCGCCCAGCAGGTCGAAGCGCGCAAGCAGGCCGGTGAGTTCAGCGCAGGGCCGGACATTGCCGCCTCCCATCGCCTCAACGATGTGCTGCAGGCGATCCGTGGCGGAGTGTTCTCGCCGGATGATCCGGGCCGCTACGTGGGCTTGATCGACGGCCTGATCGACTACGACCGCTTCCTGGTTTGCGCCGACTTCGATTCCTACTGGGACGCCCAGGCCAAGGTCGAGGCCCATTGGCACGATTCCAAGGCGTGGTGGCGTTCGGCGGTGCTGAACACGGCGCGGATGGGGTGGTTCAGCTCGGACCGCACGATCCGCGAGTACGCCACCGAGATCTGGAAAGCGCTCGACTAAACCAATGCAGTAGAAAAATGGGAGGGGGCTTGCCCCCCGATGGCCGCGTGTCAGTTTGCAGATATGTCGACTGGCACAGCGCTATCGGGTGCAAGCCCCCTCCCACATCTGTTGCGCGTCGATATACTAGGCCCCGGTCTGCCCGCCTCGGGCTGCTCAGGGAATATCGACCATGCAATGGATTTTCATGCTGATGGGCCTGGTGCTCGGCTGGACGCTCGACGAGTCGTTCTATGACGCAGGCATCGGTGCGCTGCTGGGGTTGGGCATTGGCCAGGCGATTCGCCTGTCCAGGCTGGCCGCCCAGGCGCAACAGCAAGCGCTTCAGCTGGAAACCACGCAGAAGGCCGTGATTGCGCTGGGTGATCGGTTGCGGCAACTGGAAGTGCCCGCGCCAACCAGCAGCGTCATTGTCGAAGACCCCAGCCCGGAACTTGCCCCAGAATTCATCCCTGCACCCGCAGCTGTTGCCCAAACCCCCGAGCTTGTGTGGGAGTTACCGGCCGAATTGGCGTCCGTCGCCGCTGTTGCCGAGCCGAGCCAGACGCTGCCGGACGACGTTTGGGTGGCCACGCCACGTCCTCAAGAACCTGCCGCGCCCCGTGACCCCAACCTGATCGAACGCGCCATGAGCGGTGCGCGCAATTGGCTGTTAGGCGGCAACACGGTGCTGCGGGTGGGCGTGGTGCTGTTGTTCCTTGGCCTGGCATTCCTGTTGCGCTATGCCACCGAAGGCATGGTGGTGCCGATCGAGCTGCGTTACGCCGGGGTGGCGGCAGCGGCGGTCGGCCTGTTGGGTCTGGGCTGGTGGTTGCGGCTGCGTAACAGCAACTATGGCCTGATGCTGCAAGGCACCGGCATTGCGGTGCTGTACCTGACGGTGTTTGCGGCGATGCGCCTGCACCCGCTGATCGATCCTGGCGCAGCCCTGGGCCTGCTGGTGGCGGTCACGGTGTTTTCGGCGATCCTGGCGATTGCCCAGGACGCACTGGGCCTGGCCTGCGCGGCTGCGCTCGGCGGCTTTGCGGCACCGATCCTCACGTCCACTGGCGCCGGTAACCATGTGGCGTTGTTCAGTTATTTCGCCTTGCTCAATACCGGAATTCTCGCCATCGCCTGGTTCAAGGCCTGGCGTTTGCTCAACCTGATTGGTTTTGTCGGCACCTTCGGCATTGGGTTCGCCTGGGGCATGCGTTCCTACACGCCGGAGTTGCTGTGGAGCACCGAGCCGTTCCTGGTGCTGTTCTTCCTGATGTACCTGGCCATCGGCCTGCTGTTCGCCCGTCGTAAATTGCAGGAGATGGGCGATGCACCCGAAGGCCGTGATGCGTTGCTGCGCTGGTCTGCGGCCAAAGGCGATTACGTCGACGGCAGCATGCTGTTCGGCCCGCCGCTGGTGGGCTTTGGTTTGCAGTTCGCGCTGGTGCAGCACCTGGAGTTTGCCGCTGCGTTCAGTGCATTGGGCCTGGGCATTATCTATATGGGGCTGGCCCGGTTGCTCAGCGGTGGGCGCGCCTTGTTGCTGGCCGAAACCTGTCTGGCCCTGGGAGTGATTTTTGCCAGCCTGGCGATTCCACTGGGTCTTGATGCACGCTGGACCGCTGCGGCGTGGGCGGTGGAAGGCGCGGGCATCTTCTGGCTCGGCTTGCGCCAACAACGGCCATTGGCACGTGCCTTCGGTCTGTTGCTGCAAGCGGGCTCGGCGCTGGCGTTTCTCAGCGAGCTGCGTATCGGCGAACACACATTGATTGATGGCGCGCCGTTGGGCGCCATGCTTCTGGGCGCGGCGCTGCTGTTGAGCTTCCATCACTTGCGCCAGGCGCCGAGCGAGCAGGCCGCGCAGTGGGAGCGCAAAGGGCTGCCGCTGCTGGCGAGCCTGGGTTTGAGTTTCTTGTACCTGCTCGCACCGCTGCTGTTGCTGACCCAAGGCACCGCCGTGAGCTGGGCGATCGCCGGGCTGGTGACGCTGTTTGTCGGTTTGCGCATTGGCTCGCGGACCTTCCTGTTCACCGCGTTTGCCGTGCAGTTGCTGGGCGGGGCGTTGTTCCTGCTGCGCTTGCAGGGCGGAGAGGGCGCGGCGGTATTCAGTGCGGGCTGGAGTGGTTTGCTCAGCGCCTCGCTGATCGGCCTGGCCTTGATCGGCGGCATGCTGCTGGCCGCCCGCGACGATATGGTGCGCAGTGATAGACGCCTGTTACGCGGGTTGTCGGTGGTGCTGTTGGCCGGCTTGGTGCTGATCAATCTCGCGGTGCTGTTCGTGCTGCCCTGGGAAAGCGCCAGCGGTGTATGGGCGGCCAGTGGCTTGTTTATCATCTGGTTGAGCCTGTACCTGCAACAGCGGGTCAGTTTCGTGTTCGGGTTGCTGCTGCAACTGATCGGCGGTGGCTCATTTTTGCTGGCGATGCCGGATCTGCTCGGGCCTTTGTCTCGCGAGGGCTTGAGCCCATTGGCCCACGCCGGTTTCTGGACGCCGTTGGTGCTGGGCCTGGCCGCCTTGATCGGCGCCTGGCGTCTGCAGCGTGAGCCCCATGCGCCGGTATTCGCTGTATTGAAGCTGCAACGTCTGTCCGACCTGCTGCTGATGTGGGGCGCGGCCTGGTGGACGATGGCGCTGATCGGTGAAGTGCTGAGATTCGTGGCCGATGAGTTACAAGGTGCCTGCTTGCTGGGGGGGGCGGCGGTCAGCGTGGCAGTCTGGACGCTGTTGGCAACACGCCTGCGCTGGGCGTCGCTGGGCGTGCTGTGCACGTTGCTGATGCCGGCAGCGGGCGTGGTGTTGCTAGCGTCGGCGCACACCTATTACCACCCGGCGGCGCAGTTCGGCCTGTTGGCCTGGTTGGCGGTGTTTGGGGTGCATTTCGTCTCGCTGCGACGGTTGGCGGCGGTGGTGCCGACCAAGGTGTTGAGCGTTGCCCATGTGCTGGGCTGCTGGATGCTGATCGGCGTGCTGGCGCTGGAGCTGCGTTATGGCCTGTTGCGTCTGTCGGCCGAATACAACGCCTGGCGCTGGCTGGGCTGGGCTATTCTGCCGAGCCTGTACCTGGTGCTGGCTGCTGCGCCGCGCCATTGGCCGTGGCCGGTGTCGGCGTACCCGCGCGAATATCGGGTGCTGGCGGCGTTGCCGCTGGCGGTGCTGATGCTCGGCTGGTTCTGGCTGGCGAACAGCTTCAGCGACGGCACGGCTGAGCCATTGCCCTATGTGCCGTTGCTCAATCCGCTTGACCTGGGCCTGTTGTTCGCGCTGCTGGGCGTGTACCTGTGGGGCCGCAGCGTGGCGCCGCAACGTGGACCGCGTGCCGAGCGGCTTGCCCAGGGTATCGCGGGCCTCTCGCTGTTCGCGTTCTTCACGGCGCTGGTGATGCGCACCGCGCACCATTGGGGCGGGGTGCCGTTCCATCTGGATGCGCTGCTCGAATCAATGTTGGTGCAAGCCGGCCTGTCGATTGTCTGGACCCTGATCGCCCTCGGCCTGATGATCGGCGGGCATCTGCGTCATCGTCGCGAAGTGTGGCTGATCGGTGCGGCGCTGATTGCGGTGGTGGTGGCCAAGCTGTTCTTCGTCGAGTTGAGCAACCGTGGCGGTCTGGCGCGGATCGTGTCGTTTATCGGCGTGGGCGGGCTGTTGCTGGTGGTGGGCTATTTTGCGCCGCTGCCACCCAAGCGTGTCGAACCTGTGCCCGAAACTGAAGGAGCATCCTCTTGATCGGTAAGTTGAGTGTGGCCGTGGTCGGCCTGTGCGCGGCGTTGTCGGCGTCGGCTCAGGAAACGCCGGCGGAGTTCACCCGCCAGGTGCCGCTGAGCGTCAGCGGTAATGGCCCCTGGTATCGGCTTGAACTGCCACTGGCCGTGCAATTGAACGCGGCCCAGGCCGACCTCAGTGACGTGCGCGTGTTTAACGCCGCCGGCGAGCCCCAGGCGTATGCGCTGTCGCGTCAGTCGTCGCAGCGTACCGAAAGCCGCACCGTCACTGAGGTGAAGTGGTTCCCGCTGTACGCCGCCGACACCCGCGAAACCCTGCCCGGTGTGGTGATGAAAACCACCATCGAAGGCACGCTGGTCGAAATCAAACCGTCCACTGCCGCCAAGCCTGGCAAGCAGGTATTGCGTGGCTGGGTGCTGGATGCCAGCGCGATCAAGGCGCCGTTGCAGCAATTGAGCCTGGACTGGAGCCTTGAGCAAGAGGGCTTCCAGCGTTTCAGTATCGAGGCCAGCGATGACTTGCAGCATTGGCAGGCCTGGGGCGATGGGCAAGTGGCGCGTTTGTCGTTTGCCGATGAGCGGGTCGAGCAGCATGACGTCAGCTTACCGGGGCAATCGGCGCGCTACCTGCGTTTGGTATGGCAAGGGCAGGCCGCACCGCTGTTGACCTCGGCCAAATTGGTGAGCGCCACCAGCAGCAGTCTGCCTATGCCGTTGATGTGGTCGCAGCCGCTGGCCGGTACGCGGCTCCAGGCCGGTGAGTACAGCTGGCAACTGCCCACTGGTTTGGGGGTGGAGCGCTTGCGTATCGAGATGAAGCAGCCCAATACCCTGGCGCCGGTGACGTTGGCCGGACGCAATGATGCCAGGCAAACCTGGCAGCCGTTGAGCAATGGCTTGCTGTATCGCCTGAGCCAGAACGGCCAGGATGTAGTGCAGGACCAATTGCAGTTGCCGGGCCAGGTGGTCCGCGAGCTGAAAATGCAGGTGGACGAACGCGGTGGCGGCCTGGGCGCCGAAGCGCCGGCGCTGAGTTTTGCGGTGCGTGCCACTCAGTTGGTGTTCCTGGCGCGGGGTGAGCCGCCGTTCACCCTGGCCTTTGGCAATGCCTCGGTGAAAGCGGCGAACCTGCCGCTGACGACGCTGATCCCGGACTCCAGCGCCGAGCACCTCAAGACGTTGGGCCAGGCCACGCTCGCGGGGGAGGTCGCGGTCACGTCACCTGCTGCCGTCGCCGCCGTCGAAAGCGGGCCGAACTGGAAAAAACTCGGGCTCTGGGCCGTGTTACTGCTGGGTGTGGCGGCCCTGGGGGCCATGGCCTACAGTTTGCTGCGCAAGCCGCCGGCGGCACGTTAAATAAAGTCCATGAACTCTATTGGGTTTAAATCCTCTGATAGGAGGAAATACGCCCCGACTCGCGTTAAACTGCGCGGGTTTTCAAGCCCCCCATTCTCCGGAGCCTTACATGTCCCGCGTTACCTTGAGTCGCTATTTGATTGAGCAGACCCGCAGCAACAACACGCCTGCCGATCTGCGCTTCCTTATCGAAGTGGTGGCGCGTGCTTGCAAGGAAATCAGCCACGCCGTGTCCAAAGGCGCACTGGGTGGTGTCCTGGGCAGCATGGGCACTGAAAACGTGCAGGGTGAAGTGCAGAAGAAGCTCGACGTGATCTCCAACGAGATCCTGCTCGAAGCCAACGAATGGGGCGGTCACCTGGCCGGCATGGCGTCCGAAGAAATGGACAATGCCTACCAGATCCCCGGCAAATACCCCAAAGGTGCCTACCTGCTGGTGTTCGATCCCCTGGACGGTTCGTCCAACATCGACATCAACGCACCGGTCGGCACGATTTTCTCGGTACTGCGTTGCCCCAACGAATACCTGAGCCAGAACGAAGCCCTGAACGAAAAGGCCTTCCTGCAGCCAGGCACCGAGCAGGTTGCTGCAGGTTATGCGATCTACGGTCCACAGACCATGCTGGTGCTGACCCTGGGTGATGGCGTCAAAGGCTTCACCCTCGATCGCGAAATGGGCAGCTTCGTGCTGACCCACGAAGACATCACCATTCCTGCGTCGACCCAGGAATTCGCGATCAACATGTCCAACCAGCGCCACTGGGAAGAACCGGTCAAACGCTACGTCAACGAGCTGATGGAAGGTGAAGAAGGCCCGTTGAAGAAGAACTTCAACATGCGCTGGGTCGCCGCGATGGTGGCCGACGTGCACCGCATCCTGACCCGTGGTGGCCTGTTCATGTACCCGCGCGACAGCCGCGAGCCTTCCAAACCGGGCAAACTGCGCCTGATGTATGAAGCCAACCCGATGTCGTTTTTGGTTGAACAGGCGGGCGGCGCGTCCACCGACGGTCACCAGCGCATCCTCGACATCCAGCCTGACGGCCTGCACCAGCGTGTGGCGGTATTCCTGGGTTCAAAAGAAGAAGTTGAGCGCGTGACGGCCTACCACAAGCAGTAAGCCGCTGCGATAGGTGAACCGCTTTGTTGTGAGCCGGTTCACCGTTAAAGAAGCCCCGAAACGTTTCAGCGTTTTCGGGGTTTTTTTGTTTTCGTTCGTCGGGAACCAGACACCTCTTTTCCCTTCTAAGCTTCTGGCAGATACCCACGCTGCTTCGTCCCTCCAGGAGTTTATCCATGTCGTTACGCCGTCTTGCCCTGCTGACTTTCTGCGTGCTGTTGGCCGCCTGCAGCAAGGTCAATCAAGAGAATTACGCAAAACTGTCGGCCGGGATGCCCAAGGCTGAGGTCGAATCGTTGCTGGGCAAGCCAACCGACTGCTCCGGCGCACTGGGCATGTCCAGCTGCACCTGGGGCGATAAAACCAGCTTTATCAGCGTTCAATATGCCGGTGACAAAGTTCTGATGTTTTCCGGGCAAGGCCTGAAGTAAACCGGGGCGAGAGCCTGCGGGAGAAGAAGAATGATGCGTTTTGTTTTGTTCCTTTGCGCCAGCCTGTTTTTGGCGGGCTGCGCCAGCCATTCTGGCGATGATCTGCAACCCAAGACCGCCGGCAGCGTCAACCTCAAGCGTTACCAGGGTACCTGGTACGAGTTGGCCAGATTGCCGATGTACTTTCAGCGCAACTGTGCGCAGTCCGAAGCGCGCTACACCTTGCTGCCCGACGGCGACATGTCGGTCTTCAACCGCTGCCTGACCACCGAATGGAAGTGGGAAGAAGCCAAGGGCACGGCCACGCCGCAGGTACCTGGCAAAACCGACAAGCTTTGGGTGGAGTTCAATAACTGGTTTACGTCGCTGCTGCCGGGCGTCGCCAAGGGCGATTACTGGGTGCTGTACGTGAGCGATGACTACAAGACCGCTATCGTGGGCAGCCCGAGCCGCCGTTATATGTGGATCCTGTCGCGTACCCCGACGGTGAGCGCCGACACGCGCGAAGACCTGTTGAGCCGGGCGCGACAGCAGGGGTACGACACCACGCGGTTGATCTTCCGGACCTCGGACAAGCAGATGGCCAAGACTTCGCAGTAACGCGGGCTTATCACCGATCTAATTGTGGGAGGGGGCAAGCCCCTTCCCGCATTGTTAACCGAGTAAGTCTTTCAACACTTCAGTAAACGCCTGGCTGCTTTCTTCCTCGCCGGCATGATGCCCATCGCGAACCACCCACTTGCCGTTGACCAACACATCGCGCACTTGCCGATCACCGCCGGCGAACAGCCAGCGGTTGAGAATGCCATCTCCGGTGGCCGTCGCCAGGTAAGGGTCGTTACCGTCCAGCACGATCCAATCCGCACGCTTGCCCACTTCCAATCCACCAACAGGCTGACCCAGCGCCTGCGCACCGCCGTCCAGCGCGGCATCGAACAGCGTACGGCCGACCATCGGTTGGTCGCTGCGATACAGGCGGTTGCGCCGCTGATCACGCAGGCGCTGGCCGTATTCCAGCCAACGCAATTCTTCCACCACACTCAATGACACATGGCTGTCGGAGCCGATGCCCATGCGCCCGCCCTGGGCGAGAAAATCCACTGCCGGGAAAATTCCGTCGCCCAGGTTGGCCTCGGTGGTCAGGCACAGACCTGCAATCGCACGACTTGTGGCCATACGCGTAACCTCGTCGGCATCGGCGTGGGTGGCGTGCACCAGGCACCAGCGTTGATCCACCTCGACATTGTCATACAGCCATTGCAGTGGGCGCTTGCCGCTCCAGGCCAGGCAGTCAGCGACTTCTTTTTGCTGTTCGGCGATGTGGATATGCACCGGGCAGGCCTTGTCGCTGGCGGCCAACACCTCATTGATCTGTTGCGGCGTGACCGCGCGCAGTGAGTGGAAGCACAGGCCCAACTGTTGCGCCGGTTGCGCGGCCAGGATGGGTTGCAGGCGTGCTTGCAAGTCCAGGTAGTGGTCGGTGCTGTTGATAAACCGTCGCTGGCCGTCATTGGGTGCCTGGCCGCCAAACCCTGCGTGGCTGTAGAGCACCGGCAACAACGTCAGGCCGATACCGCTGCTGGCCGCCGCCTGGCTGATCTGGCGCGACAGCTCCGTGCGGTCGGCGTACGGCTGGCCGCTGACATCGTGATGCACGTAGTGAAACTCGGCGACCGAGGTGTAACCGGCCTTGAGCATCTCGATATACAGCTGACGTGCGATCACCTGCAGTTGCTCCGGGCTGATCTTGCCGACCATGCGGTACATCAGCTCGCGCCAGGTCCAGAAACTGTCATTGGGGTTGCCCGCGACTTCGGCCAAACCTGCCATGGCGCGCTGGAACGCGTGCGAATGCAGGTTTGGCATACCCGCCAAAACCGGGCCTCTCAGCCGTTCTGCGCCCTCTGCGCTGGCATTGGCCACCATCTGTGTCAGGCGACCATCGACGCTGACTTCAAGACGTACATCATTGGCCCATCCACTAGGCAGCAGCGCGCGTTCGGCAAAGAAAGCGGACATGATCAGAGCACCCCGGTCGTGTGTTTATTTGTATATACATATACAGACGTTTGCCTGCTCGGTAAACTCCGGCAATCTATGCATCTTTTCCCCCTGCAAGGATTCCCTGTGCCGACTCCGCCCGCCAACTCTTCGCTGGCTGCCCACATGGACGAAAGTCCGGCGCCCTTGTATGCCCGCGTCAAACAAATGATCAGCCAGCAAATTCTCAACGGCAACTGGCCGCCCCATTACCGCGTGCCGTCGGAAAGCGAACTGGTCAGCGAACTGGGCTTCAGCCGCATGACCATCAACCGCGCCTTGCGCGAGCTCACGGCCGAAGGGTTGCTGGTGCGCATGCAAGGCGTCGGCACATTTGTCGCCGAGCCCAAGAGCCAGTCTGCGCTGTTTGAAGTGCACAACATTGCTGATGAAATCGCCTCCCGCGGTCATCGGCATACCTGCCAGGTCATCACCCTGGGCGAAGAAGCCGCCGGTTCCGAGCGCGCCGTGGCCCTGGAGATGCGTGAAGGCGGGCGGGTCTTCCATTCGTTGATCGTGCATTACGAAAACGACATTCCCGTGCAAATCGAGGACCGTTTCGTCAACGCCCTGGTGGCCCCGGAATACTTGCAGCAGGACTTCACCCTGCAAACCCCTTACGCCTACCTGAACCAGGTGGCCCCGTTGACCGAGGGCGAGCACGTGGTTGAAGCGATTCTCGCCGACGCCGCCGAGTGCAAACTGCTGCAAATCGAGCCGACCGAGCCGTGCCTGTTGATTCGCCGGCGCACCTGGTCCGGCCGCCAGCCGGTGACGGCTGCACGCTTGATCCATCCCGGTTCGCGCCACAGCCTCGAAGGACGGTTCAGTAAATGACTGCAGTCACCGTCTGGCGCGCCGCCGATTACGTACGCATGCCATGGAAAAACGGCGGGGGCAGCACCGAAGAAATCAGTCGTGACGCCGGCATCGGCCTGGAGGGCTTTGGCTGGCGTTTGTCGATTGCCGACATTGCTGAGTCGGGCGGTTTTTCCAGTTTTGCCGGCTACCAGCGTGTGATCACCGTGATCCAGGGCGCGGGCATGGTGCTGACCGTGGACGGCGAAGAGCAACGCGGCCTGTTACCGCTGCAACCGTTCGCCTTCAAGGGTGACAGTCAGGTGGCGTGCCGCCTGATCGCAGGGGCGATTCGCGATTTCAACCTGATCTATTCGCCCCAGCGCTACCACGCGCGCTTGCAGTGGGTGGATGGTGTACAGCGGTTTTTCAGCTCGGCGCAGACCGTGCTGGTGTTCAGTGTTGCCGATGAGGTGAAGGTGCTGGACCACACGCTCGGCCATCACGATTGCCTGCAAGTGGACGGTAACACCGGCTTGTTGGATATCAGCGTTACCGGCCGCTGCTGCCTGATCGAGCTGACCGCACGCGGTTAAACGGCAGAAGGGCAACCCCTCCACAGTTGGTTTTGCTGTTTCCAACCTGCGCACCAATTTGTTACCGAATGCCCCAGCGTGACGCAAAGTTTCGCTGCCGCGACAAATCCCCTTTGTCGCAAAACGTCTGCGCAAGAAATTTCATCAAGCGTCGAAGCCCGTGTTTTCAAGGCCTTTGCGCATCCTCGGAAAAAATCTGCAGGCCTGACTTCTAGAGTTGGCAGCTCGATTGCATATGCTTGTACATACAAGTAAAGATGTGTGCGTAAGACTCTTCTTCGCACCATCCCTGTTCGCGCATCGATCGCCGAGGAGTCTGAGTTGTGACCAAGCCTACAAAATACCGTGACGTCGAAATCCGCGCCGCCCGTGGTAACACGCTCACCGCCAAAAGCTGGCTGACCGAAGCGCCGCTGCGCATGCTGATGAACAACCTCGACCCGCAAGTGGCCGAGAACCCCAAGGAACTGGTGGTGTACGGCGGCATCGGCCGTGCCGCGCGTAACTGGGAGTGCTACGACCAGATCGTCGAAAGCCTCACGAACCTGAACGACGACGAAACCTTGCTGGTGCAATCGGGCAAGCCGGTTGGCGTATTCAAGACCCACAGCAACGCCCCGCGCGTGCTGATCGCCAACTCCAACCTGGTGCCGCACTGGGCCAGTTGGGAGCACTTCAACGAACTGGATGCCAAGGGCCTGGCCATGTACGGCCAGATGACCGCCGGCAGCTGGATCTACATCGGCAGCCAAGGCATCGTCCAGGGGACATACGAAACCTTCGTCGAAGCCGGTCGCCAGCACTACGACAGCAACCTCAAAGGCCGCTGGGTACTCACCGCCGGCCTCGGCGGCATGGGCGGCGCGCAGCCGCTGGCGGCCACGTTGGCCGGTGCGTGCTCGCTGAACATCGAGTGCCAGCAGGTCAGCATCGATTTCCGCCTGGCCAGCCGTTATGTCGACGAGCAAGCCACCGACCTCGACGACGCCCTGGCGCGCATCGATAAATACACAAAAGAAGGCAAGGCCATCTCCATCGCCTTGTTGGGTAACGCCGCAGAAATCCTGCCGGAACTGATCAAACGTGGCGTGCGCCCGGACATGGTCACCGACCAGACCAGCGCCCACGACCCGCTCAACGGCTACCTGCCGGCCGGCTGGACCTGGGACGAATACCGCGCCCGCGCCAAGACCGAACCGGCTGCGGTGATCAAGGCGGCCAAGCAGTCGATGGCCGTGCACGTCAAGGCCATGCTGGAATTCCAGAAACAAGGCATCCCGACCTTCGACTACGGCAACAACATCCGTCAGATGGCCCAGGAAGAGGGCGTGCAAAACGCATTCGACTTCCCTGGCTTTGTACCGGCCTATATCCGCCCCTTGTTCTGCCGCGGCATTGGCCCGTTCCGTTGGGCGGCCCTGTCCGGCGACCCGCAAGACATCTACAAGACCGACGCCAAAGTCAAAGAACTGATCCCGGACGACGCTCACCTGCACAACTGGCTGGACATGGCGCGCGAGCGCATCAGCTTCCAGGGCCTGCCGGCGCGGATCTGCTGGGTCGGTCTGGGCCAGCGCGCCAAGCTGGGCCTGGCGTTTAACGAAATGGTGCGCAGCGGCGAGCTGTCGGCCCCCGTGGTCATCGGTCGCGACCACCTTGATTCCGGCTCGGTAGCCAGCCCGAACCGCGAAACCGAATCCATGCAGGATGGCTCCGACGCCGTGTCCGATTGGCCGTTGCTCAACGCCTTGCTCAACACCGCCAGCGGCGCGACCTGGGTCTCGTTGCACCATGGTGGTGGCGTCGGCATGGGCTTCTCCCAGCACTCCGGCATGGTCATCGTCTGCGACGGTACCGACGAAGCGGCTGAGCGTATTGCCCGCGTGCTGCACAACGACCCGGCCACCGGTGTGATGCGTCACGCAGACGCCGGTTATCAGATCGCCATCGACTGTGCCAAAGAGCAGGGCCTGAACCTGCCGATGATCAAGTAAGCCTGCGCCACCCTGAAAACAATCCACCAGAGGTTGAACACACATGGCTGCAAATGACGCGCGTGCAAGCACCACCCCGTTGATCGAGAAACGTTCGATCGACTACATCCCGCAAGCGGAAAGACACGGTCGTCTCTTGAGCCAGTTCACCCTGTGGCTGGGGGCCAACCTGCAGATCACGGCCATTGTCACCGGGGCCTTGGCCGTGGTGCTGGGCGGTGATGTGTTCTGGTCGTTGATCGGTCTGTTGATCGGCCAACTGCTGGGCGGCGCGGTGATGGCGCTGCATGCCGCGCAGGGCCCGCAACTGGGCTTGCCGCAGATGATCTCCAGCCGTGTGCAGTTCGGTGTGTATGGCGCGGCCATTCCGATGGTGCTGGTGTGCCTGATGTACCTGGGCTTCACGGCAACGGGCACCGTCCTGTCCGGCCAGGCCTTGGGCCAGTTGTTCAGTGTCAGCGACAGCGTCGGCATCCTGATCTTCGCCAGTGTCATCGTGCTGGTCACGGTGTTGGGTTATCGGGTGATCCACTTTATCGGCCGCGTCGCCAGCGTCATTGGCGTGATTGCCTTCGTTTACCTGTTTATGCGCCTGGTGGGCCAGGCTGACATCGGCGCCTTGTTGCAAATCCGCCATTTCAGTTGGGGCAGCTTTTTGCTCGCGGTGTCGCTCGCGGCCTCCTGGCAGATCGCCTTTGGCCCTTATGTGGCTGACTATTCACGCTACTTGCCGAGCAGCACCTCGTCGGTGAAAACCTTCCTCGCCGCCGGCGCCGGCTCGGTGATTGGCGCGCAGGTGGCGATGGTCCTCGGTGTGTTTGCCGCGGCCATGGCCAACGGGAAATTCGCCGGCCATGAGGTGGCCTACATCGTGGGGTTGGGCGGGAGCGGTGCCGCCGCTGCGCTGCTGTATTTCAGCATCGCATTCGGCAAGGTCACCATCTCGACGCTGAACTCCTACGGCAGCTTCATGTGCATTGCCACCATCATCAGCGGCTTTCGCGGGCACTTGCAGGTATCACGCCTGCAGCGCCTGGTGTTTGTGTTGCTCATCGTCGGCACCGCAACGCTGATCGCGCTGCTGGGCCAGCATTCGTTCCTCGGTGCGTTCAAATCCTTCATTTTGTTCCTGCTGGCGTTCTTTACGCCTTGGAGCGCGATCAATCTGGTGGACTTCTACTGCATCACCCGTGAGCGCTATGACGTACCGGCGTTGTCCGATCCAAACGGGCGCTACGGCCGCTGGAACCCGCTTGGGATCAGCGTGTATGTGTTCGGCGTGCTGGTGCAGTTGCCGTTCATCTCCACCAAGTTCTACACCGGCCCGCTGGTGGACGTGCTGGGCGGCGTGGATATCTCCTGGATCATCGGCCTGGTGCTACCCGCAGCCCTGTATTACGTGTGCGCAAAAAAATGGCACGCCAGCGTGCCCGATCAACTGATTCTGCCGCTCGAGCAGGACAGCGTTGTACCCACCAAAACAAGCAGAGCCGGTCGCGCTGCGGCGCAGGCCTGACGGGACGTGGACAGGGCAGGATGCCTTTTGACTGCCGTAATCCATTTCATGATTGGGAGCGTCACACAATGAAAATGAATAAGACCCTGCTGACCACGTTGTTCTCGGCAGGCTTGCTTGCCAGCAGCGGCGCCTATGCGGCCGGCTGGTGCGAGTCGGGTAAACCGGTGAAATTCGCAGGCCTGAACTGGGAGAGCGGCATGCTGCTCACCGACATCCTGCAAACCGTTCTGGAAAAAGGCTACGACTGCAAAACCGACAGCTTGCCGGGTAACTCCATCACCATGGAAAACGCCCTGAGCAGCAATGACATCCAAGTGTTCGCCGAAGAATGGGTCGGCCGCAGCGAAGTCTGGAACAAGGCCGAGAAGGCCGGCAAAGTCGTCGGCGTAGGCGCGCCGGTGGTGGGCGCTATCGAAGGCTGGTACGTGCCGCGCTACGTGATCGAAGGCGACGCCAAGCGCAAGCTGGCCGCCAAGGCGCCGGACCTGAAAAACATCGCCGACCTGGCCAAGTACGCCGCCGTGTTCAAGGACCCGGAAGAACCCTCCAAGGGCCGTTTCTACAACTGCCCGGCCGGCTGGACCTGCGAGCTGGACAACAGCGAGATGCTCAAAAGCTACGGCCTGGAAAGCAGCTACACCAACTTCCGCCCAGGCACCGGCCCGGCGCTGGATGCGGCGGTGCTGTCGAGCTACAAGCGTGGCGAGCCGATCCTGTTCTACTACTGGTCGCCAACCCCGCTGATGGGCCAGGTCGACCTGGTGAAGCTTGAAGAAAAGCCCGGTGTGGACAAGACCGTGAGCATCAAGGTCGGCCTGTCCAAGGCCTTCCATGAGCAAGCGCCGGAACTGGTGACCGTGTTCGAAAAGGTCAACCTGCCCATCGACCTGTTGAACCAGAACCTGGGGCGCATGGCCAAGGAGCGGATTGAATCGCCGAAACTGGCGAAGATTTTCCTCAAGGAACATCCTGAAGTCTGGCACGCCTGGGTCAGTGAAGACGCCGCCAAGAAAATCGACGCGGCCTTGTAGGTCAAGTGCGCCCGGCTACCCTGTAGGGTGGCCGGGTGCTTGGCCACAACCCACTGGATCGAGAGCACGCTATGTTTCCTGAGAGTTTTACGTTTTCCATTGCCGACTGGGTCAACGGTTGGGTGGATTCACTGGTCACCAACTACGGCGATGTGTTCCGGCAGATTTCCGACACCCTGCTGTGGGCCATCGTCAACCTCGAAGGCCTGCTGCGCGCAGCGCCGTGGTGGTTGATGCTGGCTATCGTCGCCGGCATTGCCTGGCACGCCACACGCAAGGTGGTGACCACCGTCGTGATCGTCGGCCTGCTGTTCCTGGTGGGGGCGGTTGGGCTGTGGGACAAGCTGATGCAAACCCTGGCCCTGATGATGGTGGCCACGGTGATTTCGGTGCTGATCGGCATTCCGTTGGGCATTCTCTCGGCGCGCAGCAATCGCCTGCGTTCGGTGCTGATGCCACTGCTCGACATCATGCAGACCATGCCCAGCTTCGTGTACCTGATCCCGGTGCTGATGCTGTTCGGCCTGGGCAAAGTGCCGGCGATTTTCGCCACGGTGATCTACGCGGCGCCGCCGCTGATTCGTCTGACCGACCTGGGCATTCGCCAGGTCGATGGCGAAGTCATGGAAGCCATCAACGCCTTCGGTGCCAACCGCTGGCAACAACTGTTCGGCGTGCAACTGCCTCTGGCGCTGCCCAGCATCATGGCCGGTATCAACCAGACCACCATGATGGCGTTGTCGATGGTGGTGATCGCCTCGATGATCGGCGCCCGTGGCCTGGGTGAAGACGTACTGGTCGGCATCCAGACCCTCAACGTCGGCCGAGGCCTTGAGGCCGGGCTGGCCATCGTGATTCTCGCCGTGGTCATCGACCGCATTACCCAGGCCTACGGTCGTCCACGGCATGAGGCGAGCAAATGACTACTGTCAGCAAAATCGAAGTTAAAAACGTCTTCAAGATCTTCGGCAACCGTTCCAGGGAAGCGCTGGCGCTGGTTGGCCAGGGCAAGACCAAAGACCAGGTGCTGGCCGAAACCGGTTGTGTGGTCGGCGTGAACGACCTGTCCCTGAGCATCGCCACCGGTGAGATCTTCGTGATCATGGGCCTGTCGGGCTCCGGCAAATCCACCCTGGTGCGTCACTTCAACCGGCTGATCGACCCCACCAGCGGCGCGATCCTGGTGGACGGCGAAGACATACTGCAACTGGACATGGACGCCTTGCGCCAGTTCCGCCGCCACAAGATCAGCATGGTGTTCCAGAGCTTCGGCTTGCTGCCCCACAAGACCGTGCTCGACAACGTGGCCTACGGCCTCAAGGTGCGGGGCGAAACCAAGCAAGTGTGCGCCGAACGTGCGCTGCACTGGATCGAGACCGTGGGCCTGAAGGGCTACGAAAACAAATACCCGCACCAACTCTCCGGCGGCATGCGCCAACGCGTCGGCCTGGCCCGCGCCCTGGCGGCCGATACCGATATCATCCTGATGGACGAAGCGTTCAGCGCCCTCGACCCGCTGATCCGCGCCGAGATGCAGGACCAGTTGCTGGAGCTGCAAAAGACCCTGCACAAGACCATCGTGTTTATCACCCACGACCTCGACGAGGCCGTGCGCATCGGCAACCGCATTGCGATTCTCAAGGACGGCAGGCTGATCCAGGTCGGCACGCCGCGCGAGATCCTGCACTCGCCGGCGGATGAGTACGTGGATCGGTTTGTTCAGCGGCGCGCGGCGGTGGTCTGACCCGGGTTTTGTGGCCGGTAATGCGGTAAACGTATTCAAGAAGGTATGAAGATGTCCCAGGCAGCAACAATCATCATCGCCGACACCCCCCTGCGCTGGCAGGACGTGGTCGCCGTGGCTCGCCATGGCGCAGCCCTTGAACTCTCGGACCAGGCCTGGGCGCGGATCGACAATGCCCAAGCCATCGTGCAGCGCATCGTCACCAGCGGTGAGCGCGCCTATGGGGTGAACACCGGCCTGGGCGCGCTGTGCAATGTGTCGCTCGAGGGTGAGCAACTGAGCCAGCTGTCGCGCAATACCTTGCTCAGCCATGCCTGCGGCGTCGGCCCGGTGCTGAGTGATGAGCAGACCCGCGCAATCATCTGCGCCGCCGTGATCAACTACAGCCACGGCAAATCCGGCCTGCATCCGCAGGTGGTGCGCGCATTGCTGGCGCTGCTCAACCATGGCATCACCCCGCAAGTGCCGTCCCAGGGGTCGGTGGGTTACCTGACCCACATGGCCCACGTCGGCGTGGCCCTGCTGGGCGTTGGCACCGTGAGCTATCGCGGCCAGGTCGTGACGGCGCAAGCGGCGCTGCAGGCCGAAGGTTTGCAGCCCGTGGTACTCGGCGCGAAAGACGGCCTGTGTCTGGTCAATGGCACGCCGTGCATGACCGGCCTGAGCTGCCTGGCCCTGGCCGATGCCCATCACCTGCTGCAATGGGCCGACGTGATCGGCGCCATGAGTTTTGAGGCCCAGCGTGGTCAGATCGACGCATTCGACGAAGCCATCATCGCGCTCAAGCCGCACCCGGGCATGCAGAAGGTCGGCATCAACCTGCGGGCATTGCTCGACGGCAGTGAAGTGATCGCCAGCAGCAAGGGCATCCGCACCCAAGACGCGTTGAGCATTCGCTCGATCCCGCAGATCCACGGCGCCGCGCGCGACCAGGTGGAGCACGCCACGCGCCAGATCGAGACCGAGCTCAACAGCGCCACCGACAACCCGCTGGTGCTCGGCACCCCGGACCAATACCGCGTGGTGTCCCAGGCCAATCCGCACGGCCAGTCCGTGGCCATGGCCGCCGACCTGCTCGCCATCGCCATGGCCGAAATCGGCTCGGTGGCCGAGCGCCGCCTGGACCGCCTGATCAACCCCCACGTCAGCGGCTTGCCGGCGTTTCTGGTGAGCAACCCAGGGGTCAATTCCGGAATGATGATCGTGCAGTACGTCGCGGCGTCTCTGTGCGGCCAGAACCGCCAATTGGCGCAACCGGCGGTGCTCGACAATTTCGTTACCTCGGGCCTGCAGGAAGACCACCTGAGCATGGGCACCAACGCGGCGCTCAAGCTGCACCAGCTGCTGGCCAACGTTACCCAGATCCTCGCCATCGAGTATCTGCTGGCGGCCCAGGCATTTGAATTCTTGAAGGATCAACGCTTCGGCGCAGGCACCGACAGGGCCTGGCGTTTGCTGCGTAATGTGGTTCCCGCCTACGAGCAGGACCGCTGGCTGGCGCCGGATATTGCGACCGCCGCCAGATTGCTCAAAGACACTGTCTTACCGACTTTGCACTGAACACTGAAAATAATTCACAAGGAGTACGAATGTGACTGCGCTAAATCTGATTCCAGGCCAACTGAGCCTTGCCCAACTGCGCGCCATCTACCAGCAGCCGGTGACCCTCAGTCTGGATGACAGCGCCACGGCGCAGATCGACGCCAGTGTTGCCTGTGTGGAGCAGATTCTCGCCGAGAACCGCACCGCCTATGGCATCAACACCGGTTTTGGCCTGCTGGCCTCGACCCGCATCGCCAGCGAAGACCTGGAAAACCTCCAGCGTTCCCTGGTGTTGTCCCACGCCGCCGGCGTCGGTGAGCCGATCAGTGACGCGCTGGTGCGGCTGGTCATGGTGCTCAAGGTCAACAGCCTGAGCCGTGGGTTCTCGGGGATTCGTCGCCAGGTGATCGACGCGCTGATCGCGCTGATCAATGCCGAGGTGTACCCCCACATTCCGCTCAAAGGTTCGGTGGGCGCATCCGGTGACTTGGCGCCATTGGCCCACATGTCCCTGGTGCTGCTGGGCGAAGGCAAGGCGCGTTACAAAGGTGAATGGCTGGACGCGACCGCCGCGCTGAAAATCGCCGGCCTCGCGCCGCTGACCCTTGCCGCGAAAGAAGGCCTGGCGCTGCTCAACGGCACACAGGTTTCCACGGCCTATGCCCTGCGTGGCCTGTTCGAAGGTGAAGACTTGTTCGCCGGCGCATTGGCCTGCGGTGGCCTGACCGTGGAAGCGGTGCTCGGCTCGCGCTCGCCGTTCGACGCGCGTATCCATGCGGCACGCGGCCAGCGTGGGCAGATCGACGCGGCGGCGGCCTACCGCGACCTGCTGGGCGAAAGCAGCCAGGTGTCGCAGTCGCACCAGAACTGCGACAAGGTGCAAGACCCGTACTCGCTGCGTTGCCAGCCCCAAGTCATGGGCGCATGCCTGACTCAGTTCCGCCAGGCCGCTGAAGTGCTGGAGGTAGAGGCCAACGCCGTGTCGGACAACCCGCTGGTATTTGCCGCCGAAGGCGACGTGATTTCCGGTGGCAACTTCCACGCCGAACCGGTGGCGATGGCCGCCGACAACATGGCCCTGGCCATCGCCGAAATCGGCTCCCTGAGTGAGCGCCGCATCTCGTTGATGATGGACAAGCACATGTCGCAACTACCGCCGTTCCTGGTGGGCAATGGCGGTGTGAACTCCGGCTTCATGATCGCCCAGGTAACCGCCGCCGCGCTCGCCAGCGAAAACAAGGCGCTGGCCCATCCCCATAGCGTCGACAGCCTGCCCACGTCCGCCAACCAGGAAGACCACGTGTCCATGGCCCCCGCTGCAGGCAAGCGTCTGTGGGAAATGGCTGAAAACACCCGTGGCATCCTCGCCGTGGAATGGCTGGCCGCGTGCCAGGGCCTGGACCTGCGCGAAGGCCTGAAGACCTCACCCACCCTCGAAAAAGCCCGCGGTATGTTGCGCGACAAAGTGGCGTTTTATGACAAGGACCGCTTCTTCGCCCCCGACATCATCGCCGCCAGCGAACTGCTCGCCAGCCGCTGCCTGAATGAACTGGTGCCGGCCACGTTGCTGCCGAGCCTGTAACTGAGGAGGCATTGATGAAAACGCTTTGGCAACACTGCCACGTCGCAACCATGGCCGGCGGCAACTACTCGATCATCGAGGATGCGGCCATGGTGACCACCGGTGCGCTCATCGAGTGGATCGGCCCGCGCAGCGCTGTGCCGACGGCGGATTACGTCCATGTGCATGACCTGCGGGGCGCGTGGGTCACGCCTGGACTGATCGACTGCCACACCCATACGGTGTTTGGTGGCAACCGCAGCGGCGAGTTCGAACAACGTCTTCAAGGCGTGAGCTATGCCGAGATCGCCGCTAGCGGCGGCGGTATTGCCAGCACCGTGCGCGCCACCCGTGCGGCGTCCGAAGATGAACTGTTTGCCAGCGCTGAAAAGCGCCTGCGCAGCCTGCTGCGTGACGGTGTGACGAGCGTGGAGATCAAGTCCGGTTATGGCCTGGACCTGGCCAACGAACGCAAGATGCTGCGCGTGGCCCGGCGCCTGGGCGAAGCGCTGCCGGTGAGCGTGCGTGCCACCTGCCTGGCGGCCCATGCGTTGCCGCCCGAGTACAAGGACCGCGCTGACGAGTACATCGAGCACATCTGCAACGAGATGCTGCCGGCGTTGGCGGCGGAGGGGCTGGTGGATGCGGTGGATGCGTTCTGCGAATACCTGGCGTTCTCCACCGAGCAGGTGGAGCGGGTATTTAAAGTGGCGCGGCAACTTGGCCTGCCGGTGAAGCTGCATGCCGAGCAGCTGTCGTCGCTGCACGGCTCCAGCCTGGCCGCGCGGTACCAGGCGCTGTCGGCAGACCACTTGGAGTTCATGACCGAAGAAGACGCTATCGCCATGGCCGCTGCCGGCACCGTCGCCGTGCTGTTGCCGGGGGCGTTTTACTTCTTGCGTGAAACCCAATTGCCGCCCATGGACGCGTTGCGCAAACACGGGGTGAAGATCGCCATCGCCAGCGACCTCAACCCCGGCACCTCGCCGGCCCTCTCGGTGCGCCTGATGTTGAACATGGCGTGCACCTTGTTCCGCATGACCCCGGAAGAAGCCTTGGCGGGCGCCACCACACACGCCGCCACCGCGTTGGGCATGGGCGCCACCCATGGCTCGCTGGAAGTGGGCAAGGTCGCCGATTTTGTCGCCTGGCAGATCGATCGCCCCGCCGACCTGGCTTACTGGCTCGGCGGCGAGCTGGATAAACGCGTCGTGCGCCATGGCGTCGACGTCACCGTATAAGGAGTAATGCTGTGGATAAGGTTCTGAACTTCAAACAAGGCAGCACGCCGCTGTTGATCAGCATGCCCCACGCCGGCCTGCGCCTCACACCTGCGGTCGAGGCAGGGTTGATCCCCGAGGCGCAAGGCCTGCCGGATACCGACTGGCACATTCCGATGCTGTATGACTTTGCCGAGGAACTGGGCGCCAGCACCCTTGCGGCCGAGTACTCGCGGTTTGTCATCGACCTGAACCGACCCTCCGATAACAAGCCGCTCTATGCAGGCGCCACCACCGGTCTTTACCCGGAGACATTGTTCGATGGGGTCCCGCTGTTTCGCGACGGTCAGGTGCCGACCGAAGAAGAGCGCGTGACCTACCTGCAAAAGATCTGGGGCCCGTATCACCGCGCCCTGCAAGAAGAGCTGGCGCGGCTCAAGGCCGAGTTCGGCTATGCGTTGCTGTTCGATGCACACTCGATCCGTTCGGTGATCCCGCATCTGTTCGAGGGCAAGCTGCCGGACTTCAACCTCGGCACCTTCAACGGTGCCGCGTGCGACCCTGAACTGGCCAGCCAGTTGGAGGCGATCTGCGCTGACCATCCGCAGTACAGCCATGTACTCAACGGGCGCTTCAAGGGCGGCCATATCACCCGGCATTACGGCAACCCGGCGCAGGATATTCACGCGGTGCAGTTGGAGTTGTGCCAGAGCACCTATATGGAAGAGGTTGCGCCGTTCCGTTATAGGCCGGACCTGGCCGGGCCGACGCAGGTGGTGTTGAGGCAATTGCTGGAAGGCTTTTTGGCCTGGGGGCGAAAGCACTACCGCTAGTTGCCGGCCGGACAGTCGCAGCAGTGCAATTGCCGGTCGCCACAGGTCGCTTTTGAAGGGGCCTCGCTGGGTAAGGTTGTGGATACGGCGCACCAGACGCCATCTCCCACAATAAAAACTGCCGAGTGAGACCTCTTTCATGAAAAGACTGTTCAACCGTTACCTGTTGACCCTCACCGGCGCCGCGCTGCTCAGCGCGCAAGCCCTGGCCGCCGAGCCGGCCTCCTGCAAAACCGTGCGCATGGGCGTGGTCAGTTGGACCGACGTGGTCGCCACCTCCGGCATGGCCGACGTGCTGCTCACTGGCCCGGGCTACGACAGCAAGCAAACCAACGCCGTGCAGCAGATCATCTTTGCCGGCATCCGCGACAAGCGCCTGGATATCTTCCTTGGCTACTGGAAGCCGGCCATGGACAACAACATCGCGCCGTTCCTCGCCGCCAAACAACTCAAGGTGCTCGACACGCCGAGCCTTGCCGACGCTCAGGCGACCCTGGCGGTGCCGCAATACGTGGCCGACGCTGGCCTGAAGACCTTCGCCGACATCGCCCGCTTCAAGCAGCAACTGGGCGGCAAGATTTATGGCATCGAGCCCGGCAGCGGTGCCAATACCGATATCCAGAAAATGATCGACACCAACCACTTCGGCCTGGGTGGTTTCAAGCTGGTGGCCTCCGGTGAAGCCGGGATGCTCGCGGCCGTGCAGCGCGCGGTGAACCGCAAGGAGTTCGTCGTGTTCGTCGGTTGGACCCCGCACCCGATGAACATCAATATGCACATGACCTATCTCACCGGCAGTGAAGATGTGTTCGGCCCCAACGAAGGCCGCGCCACGGTCTCCACCGTCACCGCGCCGGACTTCGCCGAGCGTTGCCCGAATGCCAATCGATTGTTGGAGAATCTCACCTTCACCGCCGCTCAGGAAAGCCAGTTGATGGTGCCGATCATGGAGCGCAAATCGCCCCAGGAGGTGGCCAAACAATGGTTGCGCGATCATCCCGAGGATCTGCAGCGTTGGCTGGCCGGGGTGACCACGTTTGACGGCAAAGAGGGTGTGGCAGCGGTGCAGGCCAGCCTTAAACCTTGAGCCAAAGGAAAACTCCCACCGTTGATATCCCGCTTTTTCAAGGTGTTCGTGCATGTACGCCATTTCTGCGCAGCTTGCCGCTTTCGTCCAAAAGACCGAATCCTTCAGCAGCGACGACGTGTCGCTGGCCGGGCTGCGTCAACACTACGCGCGCATGTGCCAGGCATTCACCCCGCCGAAACCAGAAGGCCTGCGAGTTTCGGACTTTTCCCTCGGTGGCGTAGGCGTGCGCAGTTATCACCCCGCATCGCCCACCCCGGCCGAAGGCTGGCCGTGCCTTGTTTATATGCACGGCGGCGGTTGGGTGGTTGGCGGGCTGGATTCCCACGATTTCATCTGCTTCGAACTGGCCAGTGCCCTGAACGTGCTGGTGATCGCCATTGACTACCGCCTTGCACCGGAACACCCATTCCCGGCAGCGTACGACGATTGTCGCGCTGTGTGGCGGGCGATCCAGGCAGGGCAGGGGCCGCATGCCATCAACCTGCAACGTCTGGTCGTGATGGGCGACAGTGCCGGCGGCAACCTGGCCGCCGCCTTGTGCCTGGGCCTGCGCGACGACGGCCAGCCACTGCCCCGCGCCCAGGTATTGATTTACCCAGGCCTGGGTGGCCCGGCGGATCTGCCCTCACGCCAGGACTGCCGGGATGCGCCGCTGCTCAGCACGGCCGACACGGCCACCTACCTGGCGCTGTACCTGGGCGAGTCGGGCCGGCCGTCCCCCTATGCCATGCCCCTGCTGGCGGAGGATTACAACGGTTTGCCGCAGGCGTTTATCGCCGTGGCCCAGTTCGATCCCCTGCGCGACGACGGCATGCTCTACGCCGAGCGCCTGCAAGCGGCAGGCGTGAGTACGCTGCTTTATCCAGGAAAAGGCCTGGTCCACGGTTGTTTGCGGGCGCGGGGTCAAGTGGTAGAGGTGGATCGACTCTACGACTACCTGCTCGATTACCTTAAGGGCGAAGGGCTGACACAGGTCTAAGTGCGCAAGGACATGCTCATTGCACAATTCGGGTTTATAGTGCCAGACGGCACAATAAAAGACGTCCCCCCAGGGATGAACCCGAACCCCTACGGAGCGCGCAATGCAGACTTGGTACCCGCAGATCAAACCCTACGCCCGGCACGATCTGGCCGTCGATGAAACCCACACGCTGTACGTCGATGAAAGTGGCTCCCCCGATGGTTTGCCCGTTGTATTCATCCACGGTGGCCCTGGTGCAGGGTGCGATGCCCAGAGCCGCTGCTACTTCGATCCGAACCTCTATCACATTGTCACCTTCGACCAGCGCGGTTGCGGGCGTTCCACCCCCCGGGCCAGCCTGGAAAACAACACGACCTGGGACCTCGTCGCCGATATGGAGCGCATTCGCGAGCATCTGGGCATCGACAAATGGGTGCTGTTTGGCGGTTCCTGGGGCTCGACGCTGGCCCTGGCCTACGCGCAGACCCACCCCGAGCGTGTGCTGGGTTTGATCGTGCGCGGCATTTTCCTGGCGCGCCCGCAGGATATCGAATGGTTCTACCAGGCCGGCGCCAGCCGCCTGTTCCCGGATTACTGGCAGGATTACATCGCGCCGATCCCTGCCGACGAGCGCCACGACATGATCGCGGCCTACCACAAGCGCCTCACCGGCAATGACCAGATCGCCCAGATGCACGCGGCCAAAGCCTGGTCCGGCTGGGAAGGGCGCATGCTGGGCCTGTGTCCGAGCCCGCAGCACGTGGAGCGTTTTTCCGAGCCGCAACGGGCCTTGTCCATTGCGCGTATCGAGTGCCATTACTTCACCAACAATTCTTTCCTGGAGCCCAACCAACTGATCCGCGATATGCACAAGATTGCCCATTTGCCTGGCGTAATCATCCACGGCCGCTACGATATGATCTGCCCGCTGGATAACGCTTGGGAACTGCATCAGGCCTGGCCCAACAGTGAGCTGCAGGTAATTCGTGAAGCAGGCCATGCGGCTTCGGAGCCGGGCATCACCGATGCGTTGGTGCGTGCGACCAGCGAGATGGCACGGCGCCTGCTTGATCTACCGCCAGAAGAAGCATGAAGGGTTTGTTGCAACGGGTGCGTGGCGCCCGCGTCGAGGTGGCGGGCGAGGTTGTCGGCTCGATTGATCAGGGTTTGCTGGTGCTGGTGGCGGTCGAGCCTTCAGATACGCCTGAAAGCGCCGATAAGTTGCTGCACAAGTTGCTCAACTATCGGGTATTCAGCGACGACGAAGGCAAGATGAACCTGTCGCTCAAGGACATCGGCGGCGGTTTGCTGCTGGTGTCGCAGTTCACGTTGGCGGCGGACACCAAAAGCGGTCTGCGGCCAAGCTTCTCGACAGCAGCCCCGCCAGCCCTTGGAGCAGCGCTTTTCGACCACCTGCTGTTACAAGCGCAACAATCCCATGGCAAGGTGGCGTCGGGACGTTTTGGCGCAGATATGCAGGTACATTTGGTCAATGATGGCCCTGTGACCTTTCTGTTACAGACATGAATGTATTAAAAACGACTTTTAATGCCTGAAACGCAGGATTTCGCTACAAATACTTCGTTGCCCCTGATGCGTTGTCTCGCGGGCTACTAGATAATCGCGCGCTACGGGGATCAGCGTTGTTTGGTCCATTTTTGACTTAGGTAGAGACTTGTCCGACAACCATTGGGGAATCATTTTGACCCAGGGGAGTCGGAACAATGCTCGCCAACCTGGCATATAGATAGCTGGCCGTTGGTTTTTTGATCTGTTTTCGGCGAGGGTTGCTCGTGATTGTTAGTCCCTGTAATGCACCAAAATTGTCTGCCAAACGGTTACGAAACGCACTGGTAACGGGCTCGGCCCTGTTTTGCCTGTTCGGCGCGGGTCAACTGTGGGCATTCAGTCTGGATGATGTGTCGGCCAAGGCAAAAGAGCTGGCCGGGCAGAAATACGAAGCTCCGCGCAGCAATCTGCCGAACGAATTCCGTGAGATGAAGTTCGCGGACTACCAGAAGATTCGTTTCCGTAACGAAAAAGCCGAATGGGCCGATCAGAACACCCCGTTCAAGCTGTCCTTCTATCACCAGGGTATGCATTTCGATACACCGGTGAAAATCAACGAAGTGACCGCCGACAGCGTGCATGAAATCAAATACGACCCGTCGCGTTTCGACTTCGGCGACGTGAAGTTTGATCCTAAAGCCACCGAGCAACTGGGTTATGCCGGTTTCCGTGTGCTGTACCCGATCAACAAGAACGACAAGCAAGACGAAATCATGACCATGCTCGGCGCGAGCTATTTCCGCGTCGTCGGCAAGGACCAGGTTTACGGCCTGTCCGCCCGTGGCATGGCGATCGACACGGCGTTGCCGTCCGGCGAAGAGTTCCCGCGTTTCACCGAGTTCTGGATCGAACGTCCAAAGCCGGGCGACAAGCACCTGGTGATCTTTGCGCTGCTGGATTCGCCCCGTGCGACCGGCGCCTATCGTCTGATCCTGCGTCCGGGCACCGACACCGTCGTCGATGTGAAGTCCCAGATGTTCCTGCGTGACAAGGTCAGCAAGCTGGGCGTTGCCCCACTGACCAGCATGTTCCTGTTCGGCGCTAACCAGCCGTCCAAGGTGCTCAACTACCGTCGTGAACTGCACGACTCCAGCGGCCTGTCGATCCATGCCGGTAACGGCGAGTGGATCTGGCGCCCACTGAACAACCCGAAACACCTGTCGGTCAGCAACTTCACCGTGGAAAACCCACGGGGGTTCGGCCTGCTGCAACGAGGTCGCAACTTCAGCCACTACGAAGACCTGGACGACAACTACGACAAGCGCCCAAGCGCCTGGATCGAGCCTGAGGGCGACTGGGGCAAGGGTTCCGTCGACCTGGTCGAGATCCCGACCGCCGATGAAACCAACGACAACATCGTTGCCTTCTGGAGCCCGGCCGAGCTGCCTAAAGTCGGTGAGCCACTGGAAGTCGCCTACCGCCTGCACTGGACCCTGGACGACGCTGCGTTCCACTCGCCGGACAGCGCCTGGGTCAAGCAGACCCTGCGTTCCACGGGTGACGTCAAGCAATCCAACCTGATCCGTCAGCCGGACGGCAGCGTGGCTTATCTGGTGGACTTCGAGGGCCCGTCCCTGAAGAAACTGCTGCCGGACGCCCCGGTGCGCAGCCAGGTGAGCGTGGGTGACAACGCTGAACTCGTAGAAAACAGCGTGCGTTACAACGAACACACCAAAGGCTGGCGCCTGACGCTGCGTCTGAAGATCAAGGACGCGGGCAAACCGACCGAAATGCGTGCGGCCCTGGTGCAAGACATTCCTCAGGCTGAGCCCGAGAAAGTCTCGACCCAAGTGCTGAAGGCTGACAAGGTTTTGGCCAAGCAACATGAAAAACAGGCCAAGAAAGACGCCAAGGACAAGGAAGCCAAGCAGCCGGAAGCTGCCCCAGCCACACCGGAGCCGATCAAGACTGAGCAAGTCCTGACCGAAACCTGGAGCTATCAGTTGCCTGCCGATGAGTAATTCTCAAGCCCGGCCAGAGACTCTGACCGAGTATCTGGCGCACCTGCCGATGACCGCTGAGCAGCGCGCCGAACTGGCGGGCTGCACCTCCTTCAGCGAGTTGCACGAACGGTTGTCGTCCAAGACCTTCGATGCGCCCATCGACGCCGCCCAGGCGTCGGTCGGCAGCCGGTTGAACCTCAGCACGGCCGAAGAGCTGCAAGACGCCGAAATGCTGGGGCTCGACGCCGGCGGTCGCGTGTGCCTCAAGGCCACGCCGCCGATTCGTCGCACTCGCGTGGTACCGGAGCCGTGGCGCACCAATATCCTGGTGCGCGGCTGGCGCCGTATCACCGGTCGCAGCAACCCACCGGCACCGCCGAAGGATGAACGTGTACTGCCGGCCGCGCGCTGGCGTACCGTGGGTTCTATCCGTCGTTACATCCTGCTGGTGCTGATGCTTGGCCAGACCATCGTGGCTGGCTGGTACATGAAAGGCATCATGCCGTACCAGGGCTGGTCGCTGGTCGACTTCGACGAAATCCGCAACCAAACCCTGCTGCAAACCGCCACTCAGGTGCTGCCGTACGCCCTGCAAACCAGCATCCTGATCATGTTCGGTATCTTGTTCTGCTGGGTTTCGGCGGGCTTCTGGACCGCCTTGATGGGCTTCCTTGAGCTGCTGACCGGCCACGATAAATACCGGATCTCCGGTAAAAGTGCCGGCAACGAGGCGATTCCGAAAGATGCCCGCACCGCGTTGGTCATGCCGATCTGCAACGAAGACGTGCCGCGTGTATTCGCCGGTTTGCGCGCAACGTTTGAATCGGTAGCGGCCACAGGTGACCTGGACCGCTTCGACTTTTTCGTGCTCAGCGACAGTAACGACGCCGACATCTGCATCGCCGAACAGCAAGCCTGGCTGGACGTGTGCCGTGAGGCCGGTGGTTTCGGCAAGATTTTCTATCGCCGTCGCCGTCGTCGCGTAAAGCGCAAGAGCGGCAACCTCGACGACTTCTGCCGTCGTTGGGGCGGTGAATACAAGTACATGGTGGTGCTCGACGCTGACTCGGTGATGAGCGGCGAATGCCTGACCAGCCTGGTGCGCTTGATGGAAGCCACGCCGGATGCCGGGATTATCCAGACTGCGCCGCGTGCGTCGGGCATGGACACCCTGTATGCGCGCATGCAGCAGTTCGCCACCCGTGTGTATGGCCCGCTGTTCACCGCTGGCCTGCACTTCTGGCAACTGGGTGAATCCCACTACTGGGGTCACAACGCGATCATCCGCATGAAGCCGTTTATCGAGCACTGCGCCCTGGCGCCATTGCCGGGTAAAGGTGCGTTCGCCGGGTCTATCCTGTCCCACGACTTCGTTGAAGCGGCGCTGATGCGCCGTGCCGGCTGGGGCGTTTGGATCGCCTACGACCTGCCGGGCAGCTACGAAGAACTGCCGCCGAACCTGCTTGATGAACTCAAGCGCGACCGTCGCTGGTGCCACGGTAACCTGATGAACTTCCGCCTGTTCCTGGTCAAGGGCATGCACCCGGTGCACCGTGCGGTGTTCCTGACCGGCGTGATGTCGTACCTCTCGGCGCCGTTGTGGTTCCTGTTTCTGGTGCTGTCCACGGCCCTGCTGGCGGTGAACACCCTGATGGAGCCGCAGTACTTCATGGCGCCGCGCCAGTTGTACCCGCTGTGGCCACAATGGCATCCGGACAAGGCGGTGGCGCTGTTCTCCACCACCATCGTGCTGCTGTTCCTGCCCAAGTTGCTCAGCATCATCCTGATCTGGGCCAAGGGCGCGAAAGAGTTCGGCGGCAAGTTCAAGGTGACCATGTCGATGCTCCTGGAGATGCTGTTCTCCATGCTGCTGGCGCCTGTGCGGATGATTTTCCACACCCGTTTCGTCCTCGCCGCGTTCCTCGGCTGGGCCGCGACCTGGAACTCGCCCAAGCGTGACGACGACTCGACCACCTGGGGCGAGGCGTTCAAACGTCACGGCACCCAGACGTTGCTGGGCTTCCTCTGGGCCTTGCTGGTGGTGTGGTTGAACCCCAGCTTCCTGTGGTGGCTGGTGCCGATCGTCGGTTCGCTGATGTTGTCGATCCCGGTATCGGTGATCTCCAGCCGTGTGAACCTGGGCCTCAAGTCTCGCGACGAGAGCCTGTTCCTGATCCCTGAGGAGTACAACCCGCCGCAAGCGCTGCTGTCGACGGAGAAGTACACCCACGAAAACCGTTGGCATGCCCTTAACGATGGGTTCGTGCGTTCGGTGGTGGACCCGCAGCAGAACGCCCTGGCGTGTGCCCTGGCGACCTCGCGTCACCGTGAGGCCGAGCCGATTGAATACCTGCGTACCGAACGTGTTCGTCACGCGTTGAAAGTCGGTCCTGCCGGCCTCAACAACGCTGAACGCGTGGCCTTGCTCAGTGACCCGGTCGCCCTGGCGCGCCTCCACGAGCAGGTCTGGAGCGAGGGGCATGCCGAGTGGCTGGCCGCTTGGCGTGACTCGATCAAAGCCGATCCACACGCGCCGTTGCTGCCGCTGCAACCGCTGTCGTCTCAGGCCCAGCCGGCCTGATTCAGACACCCCCGAGGGCTCACCTCGGGGGTGTTCCAAGCGCTGGTCCTACGGCGTTTCGCACCTCTTCCGAATATCCCTGACCCCTTGTTATTTCGAAACAAAAGACCCTCGTCCGAGGCGTTTTTGCCTGCCTGCGACTGGAGTAGGATCGCCCCCCTCATTCGACTCGATCACTGGGGGACTCATGATCAAAAGGTATTGCTCGGCCTGGCTGATGGGCGTTGTGGCGTGGGTACTTGCCGGGGTTGCGCACGCGGGAGCGATTGACGACGCGGTGCGCCGGGGTGTGCTCAAAGTCGGCACCACGCCGACCTATGTGCCGTTCGAAATGACCGATAAACAGGGGCGCATCGTTGGCTTCGAAATCGACTTGCTCAAGGTGATGAGCCAGGCCCTGGGGGTTGAGCTTGAACTGGTTGCTGTGCCCTACACCGAGTTGTTATCGGGGTTGCAGGCGAAAAAATTCGACATGATCGGCAGCGGCATGACGGTCACCCAGGAGCGCAATCTCAAGCTGAACTTCAGCGATGCCTTTATCGTGGTCGGCCAGACCGTGCTGCTGCACCCCAGCCTGGCCGGCAAGGTCACCAGTGTTGAAGACCTGGACGACGCCAGCTACCGCATCGTCGCCAGCGAAGGCACCACCGGCGAAGCCGCCGCGCAGCGGTTTTTGGGGGCGGCTCGGCTGAGCAGCTTTGCCACGCCGGAAGAGGGCGTGCGCCAGGTCGTACAAGGCAAGGCCGACGCGTTTATCCACGATGCGCCGTACAACCTGATCGCCATGAGCCGGCCGGAGAACAGTGCGTTGCTGTTGCTGGAGCAGCCGTTCACCTTCGAGCCCCTGGCGTTCGGCGTCAAAAAAGGCGATTTCGACAGCCTCAACTGGATCAACCATTTTCTCAATCAGGTGGCCCAGGACGGCACCTATGATCGCCTGCATGACCGTTGGTTCAAGGACACCGCGTGGCTGGCGGAAATCGACTGAAAGTCATAACTGCTTACACATCAATCCCTTGCTGCGTGCGCGGGCGCGAGGCTTTTCCGACATACGCCGATAACAATTACCCGTGAAACCTTTGTGACAGGAGACGAGTGGGTTAGCATCGCACCCCGACTGGGTGCAGCCCTTTTGCGCACCGACCTTATAAGAACCGTTCAGGGGACCTGATGATGAAAAAGTATCTTTCGATGCTGCTGCTGGGCGTCACCGCGCTGGTGGCGGCCAATGCCGCCCAGGCTGGGGCCATCGATGATGCGGTCAAGCGCGGCACGCTCAAGGTCGGCATGGACCCGACCTACATGCCGTTCGAAATGACAGACAAACGCGGTGACATCATCGGTTTTGAAGTCGACATCCTCAAGGCCATGGCCAAGTCCATGGGCGTCAAGCTGGAGCTGGTCTCCACCGGCTATGACGGCATCATCCCGGCCTTCCTGACCGGCAAGTTCGACATGATCGGCAGCGGCATGACCCTGACCCAGGAGCGCAACCTGCGCCTGAACTTCAGCGAACCCTTCATTGTGGTCGGCCAGACCCTGCTGATCCGCAAGGAGTTGGAAGGCACCATCAAGTCCTACAAAGACCTGAACGACGAGAAGTACCGCCTGACTTCCAAGCTCGGCACCACTGGTGAAATGGTTGCCAAGAAGCTGATCGCCAAAGCCAAGTACCACGGCTACGACAACGAGCAGGAAGGCGTGCTGGATGTGGTCAACGGCAAGGCTGATGCCTTTGTGTATGACGCGCCATACAACGTGGTGGCGGAAAAGAAAGTCGGTAACGGCAAGCTGGTGTTTCTCGACGAACCCTTCACCTTTGAGCCATTGGCGTTCGGCCTGAAGAAAGGCGATTACGACAGCATCAACTTCATCAACAATTTCCTGCACCAGATCAAGAACGACGGCACCTACGATCGCATCCATGACAAGTGGTTCAAGAGCTCCGAGTGGCTCAAGGACATGGAATAAGGGCTGACACCGAGTCGACTCCATTGGGTGCAAGTCGAACCGTCGCATCGCCCCTCTCACGTTGAAATGCGTTCAACTGTGGGAGTGGGCCTGCCCCCGATGAAGGCCTGTCAGGCGACACCTCTCCCGGAAAGTGAAATGAAACAGAAAAAAGCCCAATGGCCCTGGCACCTGCTGACCGTGGTTGTGCTGGTCGGTCTGGCTGGCGCCTTGTACTACGCCACGTCGCTGATGTCCTACGAATGGCGCTGGAACCGTGTACCGCAGTACTTCGCCTACCAGGCCGAAGAAGCCCAGCGCGCGGCGGATATCTCCACCGTCATTGAGTTGGTGCGCAAGGGTGAAGTGGCCGAAGTGACCCTGCGCAATGACGCCGGTGCCGAACAACGGGTGACCGTCGCCGACAACAGCCTGCAAGTGGCGCGTGGCGATGACGTGGCCGAAGGCGATGTGATTGGGGTGAACCGCCACTGGGCGCTGGGACCGTTGATGTGGGGCTTGTGGACCACGCTGTGGCTGTCGGTGGTGTCCGGCATCCTTGGCCTGGCGATTGGTCTGGCCACCGGTCTGTGCCGTCTGTCCAGCAACCCGACCTTGCGCGACCTGTCGACGATCTACGTCGAGTTGGTGCGCGGCACGCCATTGTTGGTGCAGATCTTCATTTTCTATTTCTTTATCGGCACGGTGCTCAACCTGTCCCGCGAGTTCGCCGGGATCGCCGCGCTGTCGCTGTTCACCGGTGCTTATGTGGCAGAAATCGTGCGTGCCGGCGTGCAGTCCATCACCCGTGGTCAAAACGAAGCCGCTCGCTCCCTGGGCCTGAGTGCCAGCCAGTCGATGCGGCATGTGGTGTTGCCGCAGGCGTTCAAGCGCGTGCTGCCGCCGTTGGCCGGGCAATTTATCAGCCTGGTAAAGGACACCTCGCTGGTGTCGGTGATTGCGATTACCGAACTGCTCAAAAGTGGCCGCGAAGTGATCACCACCTCGTTTTCGCCGTTTGAAATCCTGTTCTGCGTGGCAGGCCTGTACCTGCTGATCAACCTGCCGCTGTCGAAAATGGCCAGTCGGCTTGAGCGGAGGCTCGCCCAAAGTGATTGAAGTGCGCGATTTGGTAAAAGTCTTCGACACCCGTGGCCAGGTGGTGCGCGCGGTGGACCACGTGAGCACTCAGGTGGCCAAGGGCGAAGTGCTGGTGGTGATCGGCCCGTCCGGCTCCGGCAAGTCCACCTTCCTGCGCTGCCTCAATGGCCTGGAAGACTTCGACTCGGGCTCGGTGAGCATCGACGGCCTGCAACTGGCTGATCCGAAAACCGATGTGAACGCCTATCGCCGCGAAGTCGGCATGGTGTTCCAGCATTTCAACCTGTTCCCTCATATGACCGTGCTGGAAAACCTGTGCCTGGCGCAAAAGGTCGTGCGCAAGCGCGGTAAACAAGAGCGCGAAGCCAAGGCCCTGGCGCTGCTGGAAAAGGTCGGTATTGCACAGAAGGCCAACGAGTTCCCCTCGCGCCTGTCCGGTGGCCAGCAGCAGCGGGTCGCCATTGCCCGCGCCCTGGCGATGGAGCCCAAGGTGATGCTGTTCGACGAGCCGACCTCGGCCCTCGACCCGGAGATGGTCGGCGAGGTGCTGGACGTTATGAAAACCCTCGCCCTTGAAGGCATGACCATGGTCTGCGTCACCCACGAGATGGGTTTTGCCCGCGAAGTGGCTGACCGGGTGCTGTTCTTCGACCATGGCAAGTTGCTTGAAGACGCCGCTCCGGCCGAGTTCTTCGATGCACCGAAAGACCCGCGTGCCCAGGCGTTCCTGCGTCAGGTGCTGTAAGCCCACCGGATCTGTGTCGCTCAGAGCCTGAATTTACCGACAAGTGTCTGTAAATCCAGGCTCAGCTGCGTCAACTGGGCACTGGCGGCTGCCGTGTCCTCGCTGGCGCTGGCGGTGTGTTCGGCAGCGTCACGCACCTTCAATACGCTGCGATTGATCTCTTCGACCACTGCGCTTTGCTCCTCGGCGGCGGCGGCGATCTGCGGGTTCATTTCCTGGATGACCGACACCGTACGCGCAATCGCCGCCAGCGCATCCCCGGCATCGCGGGTCAGGCCGACGCTGTCATCGGTCAGGTTGCGGCTGCTGTCGATGGTGTCTGCCACCTGCTGGGTGCCGTTGTTCAGGCCCAGGATCAACCCTTCGATTTCTTCGGCCGACGCCTGGGTGCGCTGGGCCAGGCTGCGCACCTCGTCGGCCACCACGGCGAAGCCTTCACCTGCACTGCCCGCGCGGGCGGCTTCGATAGCGGCGTTCAGTGCCAGCAGGTTGGTCTGCCGGGACACGGACTTGATCACGTCCAATACGCTGCCGATCTTTTGACTCTCTTGCTGCAATGCCAGCATCGCCCGGCTGGATAAGGTCATTTCACTGGCCAAGTGGCCGATTTGTTCAATGGCTTGTGCGACCACCTTGTCCCCGACGCTGGCTTGTCTGTCCGCCTCGCGCGCCGCCAATGAGGCCTGCTCGGCATGCCGGGCGACCTCCTGGGCGGTGGCGAGCATTTCGTTCATGGCGGTGGCGACCTGGTCGGTCTCGTCTTTCTGATGGTTGACCACACTGCGGGTTTGCTCGGTCACCGTGGATAATTGCCCGGCCGCGCTGGCGATCTGCCGGGCGCTGTCACCGATGCCGCCGATCAGCTTGCGCAGGTTGCGCGCCATTTCCCTGATGCTGTGCTGCAGTTGGCCCAGCTCATCGGTGCGCTCCACCCGGATATCCTGACTCAAGTCACCGTTGGCGATGAGGTTGGCGGATGCCAGGGCCTGACGCAGTGGTACCGCGATCTGCCGGGCAATCCACCAGGCGGCAAGTACCCCGAACACCAGTGCGATAGAGGTGACACTGATCAGCCAGGTGCGGGTTCGATCGGCCTCTTGGTCGCGCTTGAGGGTCTGGCCCTGCACCACCCGCTCGCTGTGTTCCAGTAGTTGCGAAAGCTGTTGCTTGAACAGCTCTTGCACGGTTTCTGTGCTCATTTGGGCCTCGTTGAACCGGATCAGCCGCTCGCGATAGACCGCCAGGTCGGTGTCGAGCTGGGAGGCATCCACAGGCAGGCGTGTCACGGCGGCCAGCGCAATGTCCAGGGCATCGAGCGCCTGGCTGACCCGCTCGGCATAGAGCTGCAACGTATCGAGCGCCCAGGCGGGCTCCTGAACGCGATCTTCGGCCTGTGCCATGGCCTGGCGTAGTTGCTCAATGGCATCGAGTGCTTGCTGGTCGTCTTGATCCGGCAAATCGCTGGCCAGTTGGGCCAGTGTATCGCTGGTCTGGAGCGCACTTTGCTTGAGGGCGGGGCGGGCATTTTCGCGCTGCTCGATCAGCGGCGGCAGTTGTTCAAGCTCGGTTTTGACGCGGCTCACCAAGCCCTGCGCTGCCTGGATGTGCAGCAGATCGGCCGGATCCTTCAGGTGGTCTGTCAGGTAGCTCAGGTGCAGGTCGATTTGGTCGATCTGCGCGGTCATGTTGCCCAGGCTGAGGGCGTCCGCCAGGGTCCGATACAGCAGTCGATCGGCGTTCATGGCTTCGGTGACGGTATTGAGTTGCCCCAGCACCGTCAGGTTGCTCGAACGCAGGAGTGCAGCATTCAAGGCCTGCCAACCGGTCGTGGCGATGATCAGGCTGAGGATCAGCACTTGGCCGAAGCCCAGGGCGAGTTTGAGGCGGATGCTGGCGTTGGCCAGTAAGTGGGTCAGTCGAGCAAACATGCTGCACCTCCCAATCTGAAAAAGCGCTGTGTAAACGCTAAATCGATTCGAGGTGTTCGCGGTCTGATAACTGTGTAGGAAGTTTCACAACGTGCGGCGGCCATGATCGGCCGCCGCATGGCACAGGTCAGATGCGGAAGCGTCCGACCAGGGTCTGCAGGTAAACGCCCAGGCGCGCCAATTCGGCACTGGACGCGGCGGTCTCCTCACTGGCCGATGAGGTTTGTTCCGAAACGTCGCGCACGTTCAGCACGCTGCGGTTGATCTCTTCGGCCACGGCGCTTTGCTGCTCGGCGGCGGTGGCGATCTGCGAGTTCATCGCCTGGATGGTCGAGACGGTGCGGGTGATATTTTCCAGGGCGCTGCCGGCGCGGCGGGTCAGTTCGACACTGCTGTCGGTGAGGCCGCGGCTGTTGTCCATGATGGTCGCCACCTGTTGGGTGCCGCTTTGCAGGCCGACGATCAGCTCTTCGATTTCTTCGGTGGATTTTTGAGTGCGCTGGGCCAGGCTGCGCACTTCGTCGGCCACGACCGCGAAACCACGCCCGGCCTCACCCGCGCGAGCGGCTTCAATCGCCGCGTTGAGGGCCAGCAGGTTGGTTTGCTGTGCCACGGACTTGATTACGTCGAGCACGCTGCCAATTTTGTCGCTTTCGCGCTTGAGGTCGGCCATGGCGATGGTCGAGTTACCCACCTCAGTGGCCAGGCGTTCGATCTGGGCGATGGCTTCGCCGACCACTTTGTCGCCTTCGCGCGCCTGTTGATCAGCGGCCACGGCAGCTTCGGAGGCCTCCTCGGCGTTGCGTGCCACTTCCTGCACGGTTGCGGCCATCTCGTTCATGGCGGTGGCCACCTGGTCGGTTTCGACCTTCTGGCTGTTAACCCCGGCGCTGGTCTGCTCGGTGACAGCGGACAGTTGCTCGGCAGCACTGGCGATCTGGGTCACGCCTTCGCTGATGCCGCCGATCAGTTCGCGCAGGCCTACGCTCATGCTCTGCATGGCGCGCTGCAGCTGGCCCAGTTCGTCCTGGCGCTGGGAGGTCAGGTTGTGGCTCAGGTCGCCGGAGGCAACGCGTTGGGCCACTTCGAGTGCCTGGTTCAACGGGATGATGATCTGGCGGGTGATGGCCCAGGCCGCGACCAGGCCGAAGATCATTGCCAGTGCGGTGGCCAGCAGCAGGAAGTACTTGGCTTGCGCCGCATCGGTGTCGCGCACGACGGTCTGGGAGATGGTCAGTTTGTCGCTGTGGCTCAGGAGCAGATCGCCTTGAGCGGCCATGATCTTCAGGGCCGCTGCGCTGGCCACTTGGGAGTCGCGATATTGGCTCACGGCGGCGCGGTAGGCCTGCAGCGAGACGCTGGCCTGTTGCAGGTTGGTCGAATATTGCTCAGGCAGTTCACTGGCGAGGCTGGCGTCCTTTTTCAGGGCGTTGTCGATGGCATCCAGTGCGGGCTGTTCGGCTTCAACTTTGCCGCTGTAGGTGTAGCCGCGCACCTGAAAACGCGCCTGTTGAATCAGCTTGCTCAGGTCGACCACGCTGTTGAACTGGGTGACGCTGTCACCTTGCAGCAGGGATTTCTCGATTGCCTTGATGTTGGCCACGGCGTTGTCGGCCGTATCACCCAACTTGCTGCGTGCGTTTTCACGGTTTGCACCGGCCTGCACCATGTCGTTGAACGCGCGCTTGTAGGTGTCCACGGCCGCCAACTGCTCCTCGACCAGGGCCACGTCGGCGGGCTGTTCGATCAGGGTACGCGCGGTCTTGAGGCCACTGTCGAGCTTGTTCAGCAATTCATTGACCGCGTCGGGGCCTTGTTCGCCGCGGCGCATCTCGTAGTCCAGGCGTGCCAGGCGCAGGTCCTTGGTCAACCCGTTGAGGCTGGAGATATACCCCAGTTTGTCGCCGCGGCTGATCACCTCACCCAGGCCGCTCCAGCCGGTGAGCATAATCATCAGCGTCAATACCAGCACCAGGCCAAAGCCTACGCCCAGCTTGGTTTTGACGCTGACATTCCCCAGCTTTTCGGCTAACCAACGATACATGCTGCGAACTCCCCTGGAACAAGGCTTTGACTTATTGCAGGGTTATCGGCTGTCAGCGGGATATCTGTAGTTAATGGGCTCGTTGGGGTGAAAGGGGTGGGTGTGGTGAGGTTAGAACAGTCGCGCGAGCAGCGCGGTGACGGCTGTTTCAACCCGCAGGATTCGCGCGCCGAGTTGCACCGGTTGCAAGCCTGCCTTGGCCAGCAGGTCCACTTCGTAGGGGATCCAGCCGCCCTCAGGGCCGATGGCCAGAGTAACCGCCTCATCCAGGCCGCGAGGGCAGGGCGGGTAGTCGCCGGGATGGCCGATCAGGCCCAGGGTGCCTTGGGTCAGGGCCGGCAGGCGGTCTTCGACGAAGGGCTTGAAGCGTTTCTCGATAATGATCTCGGGCAGCACCGTGTCCCGTGCCTGTTCCAGGCCGAGGATCAATTGCTCGCGAATTGCCTCGGGTTCCAGGAACGGGGTTTGCCAGAAGCTTTTTTCGACCCGGTAGCTGTTGAGCAGCACCACTTTCGGCACGCCCATGGCCGCCACGGTTTGCAGCACGCGGCGCAGCATCTTCGGGCGCGGCAGTGCCAGCAGCAGGGTCAGCGGCAGTTTGGTCGGCGGTGCCTGGTCGAAGCTCACTTGCAGCTCGGCTTCGCCGGCTTCCAGACGCAGCAGTTGGGCGGTGCCCATCAAGGCACCAATGCGCCCCACCCGCAGGCTGTCGCCTACGGCGGCGCGGTGGACGTCCTGCATGTGCACCAGACGCCGATCACGCAGCACCACGCGGTCGGCGGCGATAAAGTCGGCCTCCTCGAGCAGCAACAGGTTCACGGCTGGGTCGCTGGTGGCTGGTCGTCGTCGGCGGGCTGGTCATCCGGGTGTTCGCCACGCTTGCTGATCAAGCCGCTGAACAGGATGCCGATCTCGAACAGCATCCACATCGGCACGGCCAGCAGGGTCTGGGAGAAGATGTCCGGCGGCGTGAGAATCATGCCGACCACGAAGCAGCCGATGATCACGTAAGGGCGGATCTTCTTCAGGTACGCAACGTTGACCACGCCGATCCATACCAGCAGCACCACGGCCACCGGGATTTCGAATGCCACGCCGAAGGCGAAGAACAGCGTCATCACGAAGTCGAGGTAGCTGGTGATGTCGGTCATCATCTCCACGCCGGCCGGGGTGGCGGCGGCGAAGAATTTGAAGATCAGCGGGAACACCAGGAAGTAGGCGAACGCCATGCCGGTATAGAACAGCAGGATGCTCGACACCAGCAACGGCACCGCGATGCGCTTCTCATGCTTGTACAGGCCCGGCGCGATGAAGCCCCAGATCTGATGCAGGATCACCGGGATCGCCAGGAACAGCGAGACCATCATCGTCAGCTTCAATGGCGTGAGGAACGGTGATGACACGTCGGTGGCGATCATCGTCGCGCCGGCCGGCAGGTACTGGCGCAGGGGCGTGGAGACGAAGGTGTAGATCTGCTGGGTGAAGGCGAACAACCCGGCAAAAATGATGAAGATGGCCGCTACGCAACGCAGCAGGCGGGTTCGCAACTCGGTGAGGTGCGAGACCAGCGGCATATGCTGGTCGTTTTCCGGTTTATCAGCGCTCATGGGGCTCGCGGCGGCAATGTAGGGTCATGGGGCGCGGGCGACGCGACGGGCGTCGGCGCAGGCTCGGTGGGGGTGGCAACGGCGGGCGGTGCTTCTACAGCCGGTGCGATGCTGTTTGCGACCACAGGCTCGGCGGGCTTGGCCTGTTCATTCACGGGGGACAGGATTTTGCGTGCCTCTTGCTCCAACGACAGGATGTGTTCGTTGTGCAGTTGCCGGCGAATCTCGTCGGCGCCGATTTCCCGTTCAACTTCCTGTTTGATGGCGTTGAAACTGCGTTTCAGGCGCCCGATCCACAGGCCGGCCGTGCGCGCGGCACCGGGCAGGCGTTCCGGCCCCAGTACCAGCAGGGCCACGAGGCCGACGAGGAGCAGTTCAGAGAAGCTGATACCAAACATTAGTCAGTGCTCACGAGTCTTTGCGGGTCGGCTCTTCGACTTTTTCAGCCTGCACGTCGAAGGTGCGACGCTCGGTGATCGGCTGGGCGGCCTGGGGGTGCACAGGCTGTGCCGGTGGCACCGGGCTGGCAGCCGGGTCGGCAGGCTTTTCGTCGTCGTTCATGGCTTTACGAAAGCCCTTGATCGACTCGCCGACGTCGGTGCCCAGGTTCTTGAGTTTCTTGGTGCCGAACACCAGTACCACCACCACCAGAATGACGATCCAGTGTTTCCAGTCAAAAATGCCCATGCTGCAAATCCTCTAGTCTTAAGTTGTTCAAGCTGACGGGCGCGAGGCCTTTTCGGCATGCCCGGACAAGCCGAAACGACGGTCCAGTTCATCCAGTACGGCCTGCGGATGCTGCCCCAGTTGGGCGAGCATGACCAGGCTGTGGAACCACAGGTCGGCGGTTTCGTAGATCACATCACTGCAGTCGCCGCTGATCTGTGCGTCCTTGGCGGCAATGATGGTCTCGACGGATTCTTCGCCGAGCTTTTCCAGAATCTTGTTCAGACCCTTGTGGTACAGGCTGGCGACATAGGAGCTGTCGGCGTCCGCACCTTTGCGGTCTTCCAGCACCTGGGCCACGCGGTTCAGGGTATCGCTCATGGTCAGTGTCCTGCCGAGTAAATAGCGTGCGGGTCTTTGAGCACCGGTTCCACCACCTTCCATTCGCCGTTCTCGAACACGCGATAGAAGCAGCTGTGACGGCCGGTGTGGCAGGCGATATCGCCGATCTGCTCGACCTTGAGGATCACCACGTCGGCGTCGCAGTCGATGCGCATCTCGTGCAGGGTCTGCACGTGCCCGGACTCTTCGCCCTTGCGCCACAGTTTGCCACGCGAACGTGACCAGTAAATGGCGCGCTGCTCAGTGGCGGTGAGGCTCAGGGCCTCGCGGTTCATCCAGGCCATCATCAGCACGCGCCCGGTCTTGTAGTCCTGGGCAATGGCCGGCACCAGGCCGTCACTGTCCCACTTGATCTCGTCCAGCCAGTCTTTCATGTTCGGCTCCGGCAATTTGCGACAGTGTATAACCGGATCGGTTATCGACGCACGATCAGATAAACACCCACGGCGACCATGACACCTGCGGGCCAATGGCCCAGCTGATTCAAGGGGCCGCCAATGGCCAGCATTGCCCCGCCCACCAAATGGGCGGCGCCCAGCAGGCGCAGGAACCAGTCGTCCTTGCGTTTGCGCCACGGCGGTTCGGGGTCTTTGGCGTGGGGCTGGGACATGCGCTCCAGCAGGTCGCGGGTCATGTTGGCCAAATGCGGCAACTGTTCCATCTGGCTGTGCAGGTTGCCCAGCATGGTTTTCGGGCTCATCCGCTCGCGCATCCAGCGCTCGAGGAACGGCTGGGCGGTGTTCCACAGGTCCAGGTCCGGGTACAGCTGGCGGCCCAGACCTTCGATATTGAGCAGGGTTTTTTGCAGCAGGACCAACTGCGGTTGCACTTCCATATTGAAGCGTCGCGCAGTCTGGAACAGGCGCATCAGCACCTGGCCAAATGAAATATCTTTTAACGGTTTCTCAAAGATCGGCTCGCACACCGTGCGAATCGCCGCTTCGAATTCATTGAGCTTGGTCTCTGCCGGCACCCAGCCCGAATCGATGTGCAACTGCGCCACGCGGCGATAGTCGCGCTTGAAGAAGGCGAACAGGTTGCGCGCCAGGTAGTCCTGGTCTTCCGGGGTGAGGCTGCCGACGATGCCGCAGTCGATCGCGATGTACTGCGGGCTCCACGGGTTGACGGTGCTGACGAATATATTGCCTGGGTGCATGTCGGCGTGGAAGAAACTGTCGCGGAACACCTGGGTGAAAAAGATCTCCACGCCGCGTTCGGCAAGCATCTTCATGTCGGTGCGCTGGTCGGCGAGGGTCGCCAGGTCCGTCACCTGCACGCCGTAGATGCGCTCCATTACCAGCACCTTGGGGCGGCACCAGTCCCAATACACTTGCGGCACGTACAGCAGCGGCGAGCCCTCGAAGTTGCGCTTGAGCTGGCTGGCGTTGGCCGCTTCACGCAGCAGGTCGAGTTCGTCGTAGATGGTTTTTTCGTAGTCGGCGACCACGTCCACCGGGTGCAGCAGGCGCGCATCGGCGGAGAACCGCTCGGCCGCGCGAGCCAGGATGAACAGCCATGCCAGGTCCTGGCCGATGATCGGCTTGAGGCCCGGGCGAATCACCTTCACCACCACCTCTTCGCCACTCTTGAGCTGCGCCGCGTGCACTTGTGCGACCGAGGCCGAGGCCAGCGGTTCGACGTCAAAGCGGCTGAACACCTCGCTGATCTTTTTGCCCAGTTGCTCTTCGATCAACGCCATCGACTGCTTTGAGTCGAACGGTGGTACGCGGTCCTGCAACAGCATCAGTTCGTCGGCGATGTCTTCCGGAAGCAGATCGCGGCGCGTCGAGAGGATCTGGCCGAACTTGATAAAGATCGGCCCAAGGTCCTGCAACGCCAGGCGCAGGCGCGCGCCACGGCTGAGCTGCAGTTGCTTGCGCGGGAACCAACGCCATGGCAGCGCATAGCGCACCGCCAGCAGGAACCATGGCAAGGGCAGGGCGAACAGCAGGTCATCGAGGCGGTAGCGGATTACGACGCGCTGGATACGAAACAAACGGCGGACGGCGAGCAGCTTCATGCGTTATCGCTTGGATCAAGGGAACGGCTCAGGCGCTCGAAGCGAGCTTCGAGACGTTCCAGGTCGATTTTGGCCTTGTCGAGTTCGCGAAAGCGCGCTTGCGCTTCCCGCTGCCCGACCAGGGTGCGCGATTCTTCGCTCAGGTATTCGGCGAGGTTCTGGTTGAGGCTGGCGAACCCTTGCTGGTACCAGCGCGTGCGGCTGCGCAGGTGCCCGCTGATCAGTTGGGTGGCGACGGGGCCGATCCAGCGTGACAGCTCGTATTCCCAATCCAGTTCCAGGTCTTGCAGCACTGCGGCCAGGTCCATCAGCACCGCGCTGTCGCCTTCCAGCGCCACGTCGGCGCTGTGCAAAATGGCGGTCTTGTTGCGGCTCAGGGCCAGGTGCAACAGGCTCGATGCCGGTGCGCGCAACGTGCAGTCGGCGTCGGCGGCCCATTGGCTGGCGAGCAGCAGGCCTTCATCGCTGGGCAGAATAAACAGCTGCAAGGCGGGGCTGGTGCAATCGACGGCAATCACCTTGCCGTTTAGGTGCGCGAGCCGCGCCAGGGCGGTACTGTCCAGGCGCAACACACGGTTGAGGCCGTGTTCAACGCTGGCGAGCAGGCCTTGCAGCAACATCAGGGCTTGATGCCGCGGTGCAGGGCGACAATGCCGGAGGTCATGTTGTGATAGGTCACGCGGTCGAACCCCGCCTCGACCATCATCGACTTCAGGGTTTCCTGGTCGGGGTGCATGCGGATCGATTCGGCCAGGTAACGGTAGCTCTCGGCGTCATTGGTGATCAGCTTGCCCATCAACGGCATGAAGGCGAACGAGTAGGTGTCGTAGACCTTGGACATCAGCGCGTTGGTTGGCTTGGAGAACTCCAGCACCAACAGGCGGCCACCCGGCTTGAGCACGCGCAGCATCGAGCGGATCGCGTCTTCCTTGTGGGTGACGTTGCGCAGGCCGAAAGCGATGGTCACGCAGTCGAAATGGTTGTCGGGGAACGGCAGCTTTTCAGCGTCGGCCTGGACGAACTCGATATTGCCCGCCACGCCTTTGTCGAGCAGGCGGTCGCGACCGACCTTGAGCATCGAGCCGTTGATGTCCGCCAGTACGACCTGGCCGGTCGGGCCGACGAGCTTGGAGAACTTGGCCGCCAGGTCGCCCGTGCCGCCGGCGATGTCCAGCACGCGGTTGCCGGTGCGTACGCCCGACAACTCGATGGTGAAGCGCTTCCACAGACGGTGCATGCCGCCGGAGAGCACGTCGTTCATCAGGTCGTACTTGGCGGCGACGGAGTGGAACACCTCAGCGACTTTTTCCGCTTTCTGGCTTTCCGGGACGTTCTTGAAGCCGAAGTGAGTGGTGGGTTCGGCATCGCTGCCTTTGCGCTGATCAGTCATATCGCTGTCACCAAAAGAGAATGCGGGACATGATAATCCCCAAGGCTTGCTTTGTCTTGGCAAGGCTGAAGACACAGACGCAATCTGTAGTGAGCGGGCTTGCCCCGCGCTGGGTGGCGAAGCCGCCCTAAAACATGCCACCGCGGTCTACCTGACAAACCGCGTATGGGTAAGATAGGCCGCCACCGAGACCTTTTGACGCATGGACGGTGTTCATATCCCTATAAAGAGGAGTCATTGCAATGGCCCGTATAACCGTTGAACGTGCACATTCCCTGGGTAAAGAAGGGGCGCGGGCAAAGGCCGAGAAGTTGGCGCATAAACTCAAGGAGCAATATGGCCTTGAGCCGTCGTGGTCTGGCGATACCCTGAATCTCAAACGCTCCGGGGTAAAAGGCACGGTATTAGTGGCCGATGATTCGCTGCGCATCGATGTGGAATTGGGCCTGCTGATGTCGGCCATGAGCGGCACTATCAAATCCGAAATCGAGAAGGCGCTGGATAAGGCGTTGGCGTGACCCGCATGTTCTTAGGGTGCCGATTCTAATTTTTCCTCCTACTTTGTGCCCACGCCCTCAACTCCTGTGGGCCGTTCCTCCACCCTATTCTGCGTGAGGTGCACTATGGCCAAAGTTATCCTGAAGAAAAAAATCGACGCACAGACCGGCGCCCTGACTGACGTTAAAACCTACGCCCGTAAGATCTGGCTGGCGGGCCTCGGCGCTTATGCCAAGGTCGGCAGCGAGGGCGGCGAGTACTTCAAAGAGCTGGTTAAGAGTGGTCAACATGTTGAAAGTAAAGGCAAAAAAGTTGCTATTGAACAACTGGATGCCGCCAACAGTCAGATTGACCAAGTAAAGAGTAATGTCTCCTCTGTCAAAGGTCTGGTAGACGTTCAGCTGGATAAAGTTGAAAAAGCTTTTGATACTCGTGTTGCCAGTGCCTTGAATCGAATTGGCATTGCGTCTAAACATGACGTGGAGACACTCTCTGCTAAGCTCGAAGAGCTGACGGCATTGCTCGAACGTGTCGCGCGTAAACACTAAGGAGACATCGGGATGGCTGTTAAAAAGACTACTCAGAAAGAAGGCAGCTCGTGGGTCGGGAAAGTTGAAGAATATTCCCGCAAGATCTGGCTCGCGGGTTTAGGCGTGTACTCGAAGATCGACAGTGACGGCAGCAAACTCTTCGAGACTCTGGTTAAAGACGGTGAGAAGGCCGAGAAGTTGACCAAGAGCGCAGTGGGTAAACAAGTCGGTGCGGCTAAAGCGACTGCCGGCTCGCGCATCAGTGATGCGAAGAAACAGGTATTGGGTACTTGGGGCGAACTTGAAGGGGCGCTGGATAAACGTCTCAACAGTGCTATTTCGCGTTTGGGCGTGCCGAGCAAGGCTGAATTGAAAGCATTGCACGGCAAGGTCGATACCCTGACCAAGCAAATCGAGAAACTCACCGGTGCCAAAGTGGCTCCAGTGAAAGCAGCGGCAGCTAAACCGGCGGCCAAGCCTGCCGCTAAAACCGCCGCGGCCAAACCCGCTGCGAAAGCTGCTGCCAAGCCTCTGGTAAAAGCCGCCGCCAAACCGGCTGCAAAACCTGCGGCCAAGGCCCCGGCAAAAGCGGCCGCCAAGCCTGCTGCCAAAACCGCAGCCGCCAAACCTGCGGCCAAGTCCGCTGCAAAACCGGTCGCGGCCAAAGCAGCGGCCAAGCCGGCAGCCAAGGCGGCCACCAAACCCGCAGCCAAGCCTGCGGCTAAAACCGCAGCCGCTAAGCCTGCTGCCAAGCCAGCCGCCAAGGCCGCCGCTAAACCTGCGGCGGCGAAGAAGCCGGCAGTTGCGAAAAAAGCCGCTGCACCAAAGCCTGCCGTTGCCGCCAAGCCGGCCACCCCGGCTCCGGCTGCTTCGACAACCAACTCGGTGTCCGCACCGGCACCCGCTGTAGCCCCGACTGCAACGCCGGCAACCCCGACGCCATCCAGTCAGTCCTGATTCTTCAGGCGCACAAACGCCCTGCCTGTGAAGGCAGGGCGTTTTTTTTGCGCGCCGAAAACGTCGCGATGGACGTCACCGGCTGCCAGATGTCAGGTGTCTGATCCTCAAGCCGGCTCCTCCAGATAGCCCAGTGCCAGGCGTTCCGTCGCCAGCCGCGCCGGTAACAGCAGATGCGGCGCTACCAGCATCATGATCTGGTACACCACCACCCGTACTTCGCCGTCGCGGCCGAGAATCCGTTGATAGTCCAGGGAGAACAGCAGCGTCATGGTGATCTGTTCCACCAGTTGCCCGAGCGCCTGGGTATCGCTCACCAATTGCCCATCCGCCTTGAGTCGAGCCAGCAACGAAGCGAGTGTGCGCTTGAGGGCGTTGAGCAGGGTGCGAATGCCCTTGGCCAGTTTTGGCAGGCGTCCGGCCAGGTTCGACAGGTCCTGGAACAGAAACCGGTAATGGGCCATGCGCTCGACGATCAAGTGCAGGAATAGCCAGTAATCCTCAGCCACCAATTGCGCATCGGCCGGTGGGTCGAGCAACGGCGCCAACTCCTGTTGAAAATGCTCGAACAGCCCGAGCACCAGGGGCTCCTTGCCATGGAAGTGATAGTAGAGGTTGCCGGGGCTGATCCCCATTTCATTGGCCACCTCCATGGTCGACACGTTCGGCTCGCCCTTCTGGTTGAACAACTGCAGGGCACATTCAAGGATACGGTCGCGGGTCTTCATCCAGTCTTCTTAATGTGATCGTTGAGCTCAGCGTATGTGCACGTAAGTGCCCGGCGCCGCTTCCATTGGTGGGTAATTCTGGTTGCCCAGGGCGGTGAGGGTTTCGCGTTGTACGCCCGAGCGTTGCTGGATCCACGCCAGCCACTGCGGCCACCAACTGCCTTCGACATGGTTGGCGTCGTAGTACCAGGCGCGCGGGTCGCTGCTCAGTTTGGGGTTCTCGACATAGTTGGCCTTGGGGTTGCCCGGCGGGTTGAGGATGCTCTGGATATGCCCGCTGTTGGACAGCACGAAGCGCCGGTCCCCACCAAGCAGTTGCGTGGAACGGTACACCGCGTCCCACGGCGTGATGTGATCGTTGATCCCGGCCACGCTGAAGCTGTCCACCGTGACTTTCTGCAAGTCGATGGGCGTGCCGCACACTTCCAGGCCACCGGGATGGCTCAGTGGGTTGTGCTTGAAGAAGTCCAGCAGGTCGCCATGCAGCGCGGCGGGCAGACGGGTGTTGTCGTTGTTCCAGTACAGGATGTCGAAGGCTGGCGGCTCTTTGCCCAGCAGGTAGTTATTGATCCAGTAATTCCAGATCAGATCATTGGGGCGCATCCAGGCGAACACCTTGGCCATGTCGCGGCCGTCCAGCACGCCTTGCTGATAGGAGCGGCGCTTGGCGGCTTCCAGGGTTTGCTCATCGGCGAACAAGGTGGCGGGGCTGTCGATCTGGCTGTCCAGCAGGCTTACCAGGTAGCTGGCGCTGGAGATGCGGCGCAGCTGGCGTTTGGCTTGCAGGTGGCCCTGCAGGGCGGCGATGGTCAGGCCGCCTGCGCAGGCGCCCATCAGGTTGACCTCGCGCGCGCCAGTGATCGCCCGGCACACATTGAGTGCTTCTTCCAACGCGGCGACGTAGGTGGACAAGCCCCACTCGCGGTGCCGCACATCCGGGTTGCGCCAGCTGACCATAAACGTCTGCAGGCCGTTCTTGAGGGCGTATTGCACAAAGCTGTTAGCCGGGCTCAGGTCAAAAATGTAGTACTTGTTGATTTGCGGCGGCACGATCAGCAGCGGCCTGGCGTACTGCTTTTCGCTCATGGGCTTGTATTGGATCAGCTCCAGCAGCTCATTGCGAAACACCACGGCGCCTGGGGTGGTGGCGACGGTCTTGCCCACTTCGAAGGCGTGCTTGCTCACTTGGCGCGGCAGGCCGTTGTTGTGCAGCAAATCTTCGAACAGGTTACTCACGCCGCGCACCATGCTGTTGCCGCCGGAGTTGAGTAACTCCTTGATCGCCAGCGGGTTGAGCAGGGTGTTGGACGGTGACACCGCGTCGTTGATCAGCGCAAAGGCAAAGTGCGCGCGGGCCCGGTCGTCGTCGCTCAAGGTGCTGTCGTCGATCCACTGGCGGGTTTGCTTCTGCCAGCTCAGGTAGGCCTGCAGGCTGCGCCGATAAAACGGGTTGAGGGCCCAGGTCGGGTCAACGAAGCGACTGTCGCGCGGGTTGGGTTCATGCACGGTTTCACCGAGCAGCACGCGGCCCAGTTGGCCGCCCAGTGCCAGCGCATGACGGGCGGTATGCACCGGGTTGCGCAGGCCATGAACGGCGACGCTGCGCAGCGTGGACAGCAGGTCCCGGCCGCGCAGACCGGTGATCGCATTTTGCGCATTAATGAACGCGGCGGGGGTGGGCGCCGGGTTCGTCACGGGTCTTTCTCGCATGAGCCAACACTCCTTCGTCAAGCGATCAACGGGCACGCCAATTCAGAACCATAGTCGGTTCCTGGCAAGTTGCGCGGCGGTGTGGTCCTTACATCGCCGGTCTTGGGTGAATCACTGCGCGCAGGCGCTCTTGCTCCAGGAATTTCATGATGATCGGCGCCACGGCTTCGGCCCGGGTGATCAGGAACAGGTGGCCGTCATCGATGATGTGCAACTGGGCGTTGGGAATGCGCCAGGCCAGCATGCGCATGTTAATCAGCGGGATCAGCGGGTCATCGTCCCCGGCCAGCACCAGGGTCGGCTGGCGGATCTTGTGCAGCCAGTGGATGCTGGTCCAGCCCAGACCTGCGAACAGCTGCCAGTAATAGCCCAGTTTGCCGGCCGAACGCACTTTGCTGGCATGCTCGGCAGCCAGTTTTGAGTCGCGGCGGAACGAGCCGCCATAAATCATCGGCGCGATGCGCACCACATGGGACGGTTGGATGTAACGCCGCGGGCTGGCCATCAGCCATAGCACCTTCGGCTTGCCCGGCACCATCACCGCTCCCGCCGCCGTGGCCGCGAGGATCAACTTCTTGCAGCGCTCCGGATAGTCGTAGGCAAATTGCTGTGCCAACGCGCCGCCCCAGGACACCCCGACGACGTTCACCTGGCCATAGTCCAAGTAATCGAGCATGCGCGCGGTGAGTTTGGCCAGGCCGGGAAAACGGTAGGGCCGCTTGGGCGTTGAGGAACCGCCCACGCCTGGCACATCGAAGGCGATCACTTCCAGATCGGGGTCCAGCGCTTGAACGAACGGAAACACCAACTCAAGGTTGGCGCCGATGCCGTTGAAAATCAGCAGCGGCGTCAAGTGAGGCTTGCCTGGGCGTACCGCCGTGCGGATGGTTTGGCCATCCAGGTCGATGGTACGGAAGATGAACGGTTGCGGCATGGTGGAACCCTTGGGGTTAGAGGGGCAGCTTCAAGCCTCAAGCCGAACTCAATCAGCTTGAGGCTTGCAGCTTGAAGCTAGCGTTCATGCACATAGGTACCCGGTGCCGACTCGGCCGCGGCGTAAGTTTTGTTACCCAGGATTGTCGGCGCCTTCTTCAATTTTCCCGCCCGCTCCGCTTGCCAGGCCTGCCAATGCAGCCACCACGAATCCGTGTGCTTGGTTGCGTTCTCCTGCCATTCCAGCGGCTTTCCCGCCAGGGTGTCGCTGGTCTGGTAGCGCGCTTTGGGGTTGCCGGGCGGATTGAGGATGCTCTGAATATGCCCGCTGCTCGACAGCACGAACTCCACCTTGCCACCGAACAGTTGCGCAGACTTGTAGCAGGACTGCCACGGCGTGATGTGGTCATTGGTACCGGCCAGGGAGTAAATATCGGCGGTGACCTGTTTGAGGTCGATAGGCGTGCCGCACACTTCCAGGGCATTGGCGCGTACCAACGGGTTGTTTTTGAACAGTTCGATCAGGTCGCCGTGGAACGCCGCGGGCAGGCGCGTGGTGTCGTTGTTCCAGAACAGAATGTCGAACACCGGCGGCTCGTTGCCCAGCAGGTAGTTATTGACCCAGTAGTTCCAGATCAGGTCGTTGGGGCGCATCCAGGCAAACACCTTGGCCATGTCGCGGCCTTCCAGCACGCCGGCCTGGTAGGAGTGGCGCTTGGCCGCCTCCAGGGTTTGCTCATCGACGAACAACGCCACCTGAGTATCCAGGGTGGTGTCGAGCACGCTGACCAGCAGGGTCAGGGCATTGACCTTCTTCTCCCCCAGCGCGGCGTAGTGACCGAGCAGGGCCGTGCACGTGATGCCGCCGGAGCAGGCGCCAAGCATGTTGATGTCTTTGCTGCCGGTGATCGCCGTGACCACATCCACCGCTTCCTTGAGTGCCTCGATATAGGTCGACAGGCCCCACTCACGCTGGGCCTTGGTCGGGTTACGCCAGCTGACGATAAAGGTCTGCTGCCCATTACGCAGGCAGAACCGCGCCAGGCTCTTATCCGGGCTCAGGTCGAATACGTAGAATTTGTTGATCTGCGGCGGAACCACCAGCAGTGGGCGCTCATGCACCTGTTCGGTGATCGGCTTGTACTGGATCAGCTCCAGCACGTCATTGCGAAACACCACCGCGCCTTCGGTGGTGCCCAGGGACTTGCCCACTTCAAAGGCGCCCATGTTGACCTGGCTCGGCATGCCGCCGTTGTGCACCATGTCCTTGGCCAAGTGCGACAGGCCGTCGAGCAGGCTTTTGCCGCCGGTTTCAAAGAAACGTTTGACGGCTGCCGGGTTGGCCGCGCTGTTGGTGGGGGCCATGGCTTCGGTCATCAGGTTGATCACGAAGTGGCCGCGGCTGATGTCCTGTTCCGACAGGTTGCTGTCGCCGATCCAGTCGTGCAGTTCCTTGCGCCACGCCAGGTAGGTCTGCAGGTAGCGTTTATAGAGCGGGTTCTGGCTCCAGGCCGGGTCGTGGAAGCGACGGTCGTCGCTCTCCGGCGCCAGCGCCGATTTGCCGAACATCACGTTCTTGAGTTCCACGCCGAAATGGGCGACGTGTTTGACGCTGTGCAACGGTTGCTTGATGGCTTGGGTCAGCACCATCTTCGCTGAAGCCAATAAATCCTTTTTGCGTAACGCGATGATCGGGTTCAGCCCCAGGGTGTTTTCCGAGGCCTGGCGTTTCAAGTCATCGTTGTTCTTGTTACTCATCTACGACGCTCCATTGTCCGAAAGACGAGTACCGGGTACCGCTGCGCACGAAGTTTCGATACACAACACAAGCCTGGTACTGCGACTCGGGTGACCGTTGATACCGCATCGTCAAATGCAGGGAACTTGCCAGTTCCATTGGTTACCCGAGTTTAAATTTTTTCGCAAGCGGGCCGATCGTTGGCCGCGCGACAGGGCATTCAAGCAGATGAAATTAGAAAATGCCCACTAATGAGCAAGAGGCCTGGGCTAGAGCATCAGCCGCACGACCGATTGACTCGGGTCGCGGGTTTTTCCGGCGGCCTTGAGCTCGGCAAGATAATCGGCCCACAGCGCGTCCTGACGCACGGCGAGTTGATAGAGGTAGTCCCAGGTGAACAGTCCGCTGTCATGTCCGTCGTCGAAGGTCAATTTCAGTGCGTACTGACCGGCTGGTTCTATCTTGATCAACTTAACGTTGAGCTTGCCGAATTGCAGGATGGGTTTGCCGTGGCCCTGGACCTCGGCGGAAGGCGAGTGCACCCGCAGCAGTTCGGCGGGCAACTGGTAGACCTCATCGAGCCCGTAGGTGAGGCCGAGGGTGTTGGAGGTTTTGTGCAAATTAACAGCGGTGGGGAATTTTGGCATTGGGGGACACCTTGGGCTGCACGCTACAAGCGGCAAGTTGAGTGTGTTCAGCTTGCGGCTCGTAGCTTACAGCTTGCGGCTTACAGAATGTATCGCGACAGGTCTTCGTTCTGCGCCAATTCGCCCAGGTGGCTGTTGACGTAGTCGGCGTCGATCTTGATCGCTTCGCCATTCTGCGCACCGGCCATGTCGCCCGCGCTGAAGGACACTTCCTCGAGCAGGCGCTCAAGCAAGGTGTGCAGGCGACGGGCACCGATGTTCTCGGTCTTCTCGTTGACCTGCCAGGCGATCTCCGCCAGGCGCTTGATGCCGTCGGCCTGGAACTCGATCTTCAAGCCTTCGGTTTTCAGCAGTTCGCGGTATTGCTCGGTGAGCGACGCGTGCGGTTCGCTGAGGATGCGTTCGAAGTCTCCTGGCGTCAGCGCCTTGAGTTCCACGCGAATCGGCAGACGGCCTTGCAGCTCCGGCACCAGATCGCTTGGCTTGCTCAAGTGGAACGCACCGGAGGCGATGAACAGGATGTGGTCGGTCTTGACCATGCCCAGCTTGGTGTTCACCGTGCAGCCTTCGATCAGCGGCAGCAGGTCGCGCTGCACGCCTTCGCGGGAGACATCGACGCCACCGGAGTTGCCGCGCTTGGCCACTTTGTCGATCTCATCGATAAACACGATGCCGTGCTGCTCGACCGCTTCGAGGGCCTTGGCCTTGAGCTCTTCCTCGTTCACCAGGCGCCCGGCTTCTTCATCGCGCACCAGCTTGAGCGCCTCTTTAACCTTGAGCTTGCGGCTCTTCTTCTTGCCCTTGCCCATGTTGGCGAACAGGTTCTGCAACTGGCTGGTCATTTCTTCCATGCCAGGCGGGGCAGAGATGTCTACGCCAGACACTTCGGCGACTTCGATCTCGATTTCCTTGTCGTCCAACTGGCCTTCGCGCAGGCGCTTGCGGAACAGCTGGCGGGTATTGGAATCCGACGACGGCGCGGCGTCTTCGTTGAAGCCCATGCGTGCCGGTGGCAGAAGGGCGTCGAGGATGCGTTCTTCGGCGGCGTCTTCGGCGCGGTGGCTGACCTTGGTCACTTCCTGTTCGCGCAGCATCTTCAGGGCGGCGTCGGCCAGATCACGGATGATCGACTCCACATCGCGGCCCACATAGCCGACTTCGGTGAACTTGGTCGCTTCGACCTTGATGAACGGTGCATTGGCGAGTTTGGCCAGGCGACGGGCGATCTCGGTTTTACCGACACCGGTCGGACCGATCATCAGGATGTTCTTGGGCGTTACTTCAACGCGCAGTTCGGCGGGCAGTTGCATGCGGCGCCAGCGGTTACGCAGGGCGATGGCAACGGCGCGCTTGGCATCGTCCTGGCCGATGATATGGCGGTTGAGTTCGTGGACGATTTCGCGGGGAGTCATGGACATAGTGTTTGGCGGCCTCAAGCGGGAATAAGCCTACGGCTTACTCTGCGAGGTCCTGCTCCTCAATGGTCTGGTTGTGGTTGGTAAACACGCAGATATCGCCTGCGATACCCAGGGCGGTCTCGACGATTTCACGGGCCGACAGATCGGTTTTCTTCAGCAGTGCGCTGGCCGCCGCTTGGGCGTAGCCACCGCCGGAACCCATGGCGATCAGGCCATGCTCTGGCTCAACCACGTCACCGTTACCGGTGATGATCAGGGACGCGTCTTTGTTAGCAACAGCCAGCATGGCTTCCAGGCGGCTCAGGGAGCGGTCGGTGCGCCATTCTTTGGCGAGCTCGACGGCGGCGCGCACGAGGTGGCCCTGGTGTTTTTCCAGTTGGCCTTCGAAACGCTCAAAGAGGGTGAAAGCGTCGGCGGTGGCGCCTGCGAAACCGGCGAGTACCTGGCCGTGGTACAGGCGACGCACTTTTTTGGCGTTGCCTTTCATCACGGTATTACCCAGGGAAACCTGGCCGTCGCCGCCCATGACGACTTTGCCGTGGCGACGTACTGAAACGATGGTGGTCAAGGGGAGAGTCTCCACGCAGCGGGGCGAAAATGCCCTGATGGAAACTGATATGGGGGTGGTGGGGGTGATTTCAAGCGTAGGACATGTGCTGAGCAGGCTTGCGGTGATGAGCGGGTTTGCACCCGCGCGGGGCGAGCCCGCTCACCACCACAAGCGCCCTCAGACACTTTGACCGGTGTTGCCTGGGGTCAGCGGCTCTGGCGTTGTTGTAACAACAGGTTGCTAAACCCGGCGCCGGCCAATTGTTTCTGGGCCACGGTCAGCTGTTCACGGTTGCTGAACGGTCCGACCAGCACGCGATACCAGGTCGCGTCCTTGACCGTACCGGACTCCACCGTCACCGACTGGCCCAACAGGATGATCTGCGCCCGCACACGGTCCGCATCCGCCTGTTTCGGGAACGAGCCCGCTTGCAGGAAGAACTTGGTCACAGGCGCCGCTTTGGTTTCGGCCACGGGCGGTGCCGGCGGTGGGGTAATCCCGGCCAGCGCCGCCTGGGCGCGCGCGGTGTCGATTTTCGCCGCTTCTGCCGGCGTCACCGGGGTGGTCGGCACTTGTGGGGTCGGCAGGGTTTTTTCCGGCACGGCGTCGGGCGGCACGATCACTTCCGATTCCGGCAGCAAGGTGTAGAAGTCGTACTTCGGCTTCACCGGTGCGGTCGGGCTCGGCGCAGTCTTGTTGGCTTCAGCGATTTTGCTGGCCTTCTGCTGTTCCTGTTTGACCCGTTTGACGTCATCACCCTGGCCTGGATCCAGCTTCATCAAGAACACGATAAACGCGCCGACGGAAAGACCGATGGCCATCCACAACCAGCCCGGAATCGGCTTCTTCGCCGGGGCCTGGTAGCGGCTGGCGCCGCGCTTGGGTGCAGGTTTTTTCTTGGCAGCCAACTTACATACGCTCCAGAGTTTCCAGGCCCAACAGTTCCAGGCCTTGCTTGAGGGTCCGTCCAGCCAGTGCGGCAAGGCGCAGGCGACTTTGCTTCTGCGCTTCGTCGTCGGCGGTGAGGATCGGGCAGTTCTCGTAGAAGCTGGAGAACAGGCCGGCGACTTCATACAGGTAGGTGCACAGGATGTGCGGCGTGCCCTTTTCGCCGACGCTGTTCAGCACTTCGCCAAATTGGGCCAGTTTGGCCGCCAGTTCCTGTTCATGGGGCGCGTCCAGCATGATCCGGCCTTCGACTTCGTTGAAGTCCTTGCCCAGTTTGCGGAACACGCCGGCCACGCGGGTGTACGCGTACAGCAGGTACGGCGCGGTGTTGCCTTCGAAGTTGAGCATCAGTTCGAAGTTGAAGCTGTAGTCGCTGGTGCGATGCTTGGACAGATCGGCGTATTTCACCGCGCCAATACCGACCACGCGGGCAATGTTGCGCAAGTCGGCCTCGGCCAGTTCCGGGTTCTTTTCCTTCACCAGGTTGTAGGCACGTTCCTGGGCTTCGTTGAGCAGGTCGATCAGTTTGACCGTGCCGCCGTCGCGGGTCTTGAACGGGCGGCCGTCAGCGCCGTTCATGGTGCCGAAGCCCATGTGTTCCATGTGCATCGGGTGAGTCACGAAGCCTGCACGATGCGCCACTTCGAACACCTGCTGGAAGTGCAGCGCCTGGCGCTGGTCGACGAAGTACAGCGCACGGTCAGCCTTGAGCACGCCGCTGCGGTAGCGCACGGCGGCCAGGTCGGTGGTGGCGTAGAGGTAGCCGCCATCGGCCTTGACGATGATCACCGGCAGCGGCTCGCCGTCGGCGGTCTTGAATTCTTCGAGGAACACGCACTGGGCGCCGTTGCTCTCCACCAGCAGGCCCTTGGCCTTGAGGTCGTTGACCACGTTGATCAGGTCGTCGTTGTAGGCGCTTTCGCCCATCACGTCAGCCATGGTCAACTTGACGTTGAGCAGCTCGTAGATTTCCTGGCAGTGGGACAGCGAGATATCGCGGAAACGGTTCCACAGCGCCAGGCATTCGGCATCGCCTGCCTGCAGCTTGACCACCAGGCCACGGGCGCGATCGGCGAATGCTTCGGACTCGTCGAAACGCTTTTTGGCGGCGCGGTAGAAATTTTCCAGGTCCGACAGCTCGTTGCTGGTGATCGGGTTCTCTTGCAGGTAGGCCATCAACATGCCGAACTGCGTGCCCCAGTCGCCCACGTGGTTCTGACGGATCACGGTGTCGCCGAGGAACTCCAGCACCCGCGCCACGCCGTCGCCGATGATGGTCGAGCGCAGGTGACCCACGTGCATCTCTTTGGCCAGGTTCGGTGCCGACAGGTCGACGACCACGCGCTGAGCAGCCCCTGCTTTGCGTGCACCGATCCTGGCATCGGCCAGGGCGGCGTCCAGGCGCGAGGCCAGGGCCTGGGTGTTCTGGAAGAAGTTGATAAAGCCGGGGCCGGCGATTTCAGCCTTGGTGATGCTCTCGTCGGCCGGCAGCGCGGCGATGATTTTTTCCGCCAGGTCGCGCGGTTTCATGCCGGCAGGTTTGGAGAGCATCATCGCGATGTTGCTGGCGAAGTCACCGTGGGTCTTGTCGCGGGTGTTCTCCACCTGGATCGCCGGCGTCAGGCCTTCAGGCAACACACCTTCGTTGACGAGTTGGGTGAGGGCTTGTTGGATCAGCTGGCGAATGGTGTCTTTCATGGTGTTCTCTTTCGACCGCAAGCGGCGGCGCGCGATGCGCAGGTGGAAAAACTGGGCATTATCCGTGGCGAGGGCGGGCTTGCCAACCTTCGCGGGACCTGCGGCCAGGCTTAATACAAATCTACCGGGTCTACATCCAACGACCATCGCACCTGTCGGCCGCTGGGCATTTGCTCCAGGGCAAGTAACCAGCTGCTTAATAACCGATGCAGCGGCGCGCGGGAGGTGGCTTGCAACAGCAGTTGCGCGCGGTAACGCCCGGCACGGCGCTCCATGGGCGCGGGCACCGGACCGAGCAATTCGATGCCGCTCAGGCCCAGCTCGCCGAGTAAATGCTCGGCGGCGCTGCAGGCTTCATCCAGAAAGCTTTCGGCCTGCCCCGGTTTGTGGGCTTCGGCGCGCAGCAGGGCCAAGTGGGCAAAGGGCGGCAGGCCGGCGGAGCGGCGTTCGCTCAAGGCCTGTTCGGCAAAGGCGAAGTAGCCTTGTTCGGTCAGTTGAATCAGTAGCGGGTGGTCGGCCAGGTGGGTCTGGATAATCACCTTGCCCGGCTCTTCGGCACGCCCGGCGCGGCCGGCGACTTGCACGATCAACTGCGCCATGCGTTCGCTGGCGCGGAAGTCGCCGGAGAACAAACCACCGTCGGCGTCCAAAATCGATACCAGGGTCACCCGCGGAAAGTGATGCCCCTTGGCAAGCATTTGCGTGCCCACCAGGATGCACGGCTGGCCCTTCTGGATGGTGGCGAACAGCTGATTCATCGCGTCTTTGCGCGAGGTGCTGTCGCGATCGACCCGCAATACCGGGTAGTCCGGGAACAGGATGCCCAGCCGTTCCTCTGCGCGCTCGGTGCCTGCGCCCACCGGTCGCAGGTCGACCTTGCCGCACTGCGGGCAGTGGCGCGGTACCCGTTCGACGTGGCCGCAATGATGGCAGCGCAACTCGCCGTGACGCTGGTGCACAGTCATGCGCGCATCGCAGCGCTCGCATTCGGACATCCAGCCGCAGTCATGGCACAGCAGTGTCGGCGCAAAGCCTCGGCGGTTGAGAAACACCAGGACTTGCTGGCCGGCGGCGAGGGTCTGGCCGATGGCTTGTTGCATCGGCCCGGAAATGCCGCTGTCCAGCGGACGGCTTTTTACGTCCAGGCGCAGGAAGCGCGGTTGCTTGGCGCCGCCGGCGCGCTCATTCAGGCGCAGCAGCCCGTAGCGGCCGGTGTAGGCGTTATGCAGGCTTTCCAGGGACGGCGTGGCCGAGCCCAGCACAATCGGGATGTCTTCCTGGCGCGCACGCACCAACGCCAGGTCACGGGCGTGGTAGCGCAGGCCTTCCTGCTGTTTGTAGGAGCCGTCGTGTTCCTCGTCGATGATGATCAGCCCGGGGTTTTTCATCGGCGTGAACAGGGCCGAGCGGGTGCCGATAATAATGTCGGCTTCGCCATCACGCGCCGCGAGCCAGGATTCCAGGCGCTCACGGTCGTTGACCGCCGAGTGCACCAGGGCGATGCGTGCGTTGAACCGCTGCTCGAAGCGCGCCAGGGTCTGCGGGCCGAGGTTGATCTCCGGGATCAGCACCAGCGCCTGTTTGCCGGCTTGCAGGGTTTCGCGGATCAACTGCAAATAGACTTCGGTCTTGCCGCTGCCGGTGACGCCGGCCAGCAGGAACGCGTGGAAACTGTCACACCCTGCGCGAATGGCCTCATAGGCGGCGCGTTGTTCGGGGTTGAGCGGCAATTCCGGTTGGGCCAGCCAATGCTCATGGCGCGGGTCGGGGGCGTGCTTGCGGATCTCCACTTGCACCAGGCCCTTGGCCAGCAGCAGATCCAGGCTGTCTTTGCTCAGCATCAGCTTGCTCAACAGCTGATGAGCCACGCCATGGGGATGCTGGGCCAGGGTCGCCAGGGCCTCACGCTGGCGCGGCGCGCGGGCGATGCGTGGGTCGTCGAGGCGTGCGCCGGGGACCATCGACCAGAAACGCTCCTGGCGTGCCTCGGCCAACTCGCCCTGGCGCAACAACACCGGCAGCGCCCAACTCAAGGTATCGCCCAGGCTGTGCTGGTAATACTGGGCCGTCCACAGGCACAGCTTGAACAACGCGGGCGGTAGCGGTGGCGTGGCGTCGAGAATCGCCAGCGCGGGTTTTAGCTTCTCGGCAGGTACTTCGCTGTGGTCGGCGACTTCTATAAGGATGCCGATCATCTCCCGTCGGCCGAACGGTACGCGCACGCGCATGCCCGGTTGCAACTGCGTCCGCAGCACGCCGGCCGGGGCTCGGTAGTCGAACAGGCGGCGCAGGGGCGAGGGCAGGGCTAGGCGCAAAATGGCGTCGGGCACGCGGGGAGTCTCATATAAAGGCGGGCGGTGGTGCAGGGGCGCGAGCCTAGCAGACGAGGGGGGTGTTGGGTATGCCGTGGTTTTCTGATGAAAGGCGCTTTTATGTTCAGCTGCGACGGGTACCGCCGCTTGCGTGATTGAAAAGGTCTGGTAGAATCCGCGGCCTAATTACGTGCGGTATTCGACAATAGTGTCGAGTGGCGGCACGCTAGCCCGAGGAAGTCACCATGAAAGCCGATATCCATCCAGCGTACGAAACCATCGAAGTTACCTGCAGCTGCGGCAACAAGTTCGAAACGCGTTCGAACCTGTGCAAGCCACTGGGTACTGACGTATGCAACGAGTGCCACCCGTTCTACACCGGTAAGCAGAAAACTCTGGACACCGGCGGCCGTGTACAGCGCTTCGCAGATCGCTTTGGTGCTTTCGGCAAGAAGCCTGCTGCTACTCCAGCAGAGTAAGGCTCAAAAGCCTTATGGGCTTTTGCCAGCTGTTGAAAAAGGCGTCCTTTGCGGGCGCCTTTTTTGTGCCTGGGATTTGGCACCAAGCCGCCCAGGCTGGGGTGTTTTGCCCGGCGCCGGCGTCCGTGGTTCAGGTCGAGGTGCAGCGCGTGGTGGATGGCGACACGGTGCGCCTCAAAGACGGTCGCAGCGTGCGCATGATCGGCCTCAATGCCCCGGAAACCGCGAAAAAAGGCCGTACCGACGAGCCCTATGCCGTCGCCGCTCGCCAGCGTTTGCAGGCATTGGTGGCAACCAGTGGCGGTCGCGTCGGCCTGATGCCTGGGCGTGAGCGTAAAGACCGTTATGGTCGCACCCTCGCCCATCTTTTCGGCGCCGATGGCGAGAACCTTGAGGCGCAGCTGCTCGCCGAAGGCTTTGGCTTTCAAGTGGGGGTCGCGCCCAATGTCGATCTCGTCGCGTGTCAGCGGGCGGCTGAAAACGCGGCGCGTCAGGCCGGTTTGGGGCTTTGGCGACAATCGCCGGTGCGATCGGTGACCAGCCTCAGGCGGTCCGGCTTTGCCTTGGTCAGCGGCAGGGTGAGCAAAGTCGAACGCAACCGCGGTGGAATTTGGATCGAGTTGCAGGGTTCACTGGTATTACGCGTTGCACCCGATCTGGCCCGTCAATTCGACAGCGCCCTGCTGGATGGTCTGCAAGGCAAGCAGGTCGAGGCGCGAGGCTGGATTCAGGATCGTTCTTCGCGTAGTGGCCTGAAGAGCAGCCAGGCGCGCTGGATGTTGCCGCTGACCGATCCCGGTATGCTCAAACCGACTTCTGAACAAAAAATTGTAGACATTTTTTAATTGGATTGTGAACAGTGCGGCCCTTGTATCCCGTGGCTTTAGACTAAAGTACGGCGCTGCGGGGCCTTGACACCCGTGACCGAGCAGTCTTGTAGGGGCTTTACGACACGAGTATCCTCGGCGGTCCGTCGACCAACAGTAAAAGCGGAATGCCGATATGTCTGATTTGAAAACTGCCGCTCTCGAATATCATGCCAATCCTCGTCCAGGAAAGCTGAGTGTAGAGCTCACCAAAGCCACTGCCACTGCTCGCGACCTCTCGCTGGCCTACAGCCCTGGTGTTGCCGAGCCCGTACGTGAAATCGCCCGTGACCCTGAATTGGCGTACAAGTACACCGGCAAGGGCAACCTGGTTGCAGTGATTTCCGATGGCACCGCGATTCTTGGCCTGGGTAACCTCGGCCCATTGGCATCCAAGCCAGTCATGGAAGGCAAGGGCGTGCTGTTCAAGCGCTTCGCCGGCATCGACGTATTCGACATCGAAGTCGACTCCGAAAGCCCGCAGGCCTTCATCGACACCGTCAAGCGCATCTCCATCACCTTCGGTGGCATCAACCTGGAAGACATCAAGGCACCTGAGTGCTTTGAGATCGAAAAGGCTTTGATCGAGCAGTGCGACATTCCGGTATTCCACGATGACCAGCACGGCACGGCGATCGTGACCGCAGCCGGGATGATCAACGCCCTGGAAATCGCTGGCAAAACCCTGTCCGACGCTAAGATCGTCTGCCTGGGTGCCGGCGCTGCGGCCATCTCCTGCATGAAGCTGATCGTGAGCATGGGCGCCAAGCTGGAAAACATCTACATGGTCGACAGCAAGGGCGTGATCCAGTCCGAGCGTACCGACCTGAACCAGTACAAGGCGATGTTTGCCCACCCGTCCTCCAAGCGCACCCTGGCTGACGCCCTCGATGGTGCAGACGTGTTCGTCGGCCTGTCCGGCCCGAACCTGCTGAGCGCTGAAGGCCTGAAGTCGATGGCGGCCAACCCGATCGTGTTCGCCTGCTCCAACCCTGATCCGGAAATCGCCCCGGAGCTGGCCCATGCCACTCGCAACGACGTGATCATGGCCACCGGTCGTTCGGACTACCCGAACCAGGTCAACAACGTTCTGGGCTTCCCGTTCATCTTCCGTGGTGCCCTGGACGTTCGCGCCAAGCGCATCAACGAAGAGATGAAAGTAGCTGCCGCCAACGCCCTGCGCGAACTGGCCAAGCTGCCGGTGCCTCAGGACGTATGCGACGCCTACGGCGGCGCCAAACTGGAATTCGGCCGTGAGTACATCATTCCGAAACCAATGGACAAGCGCCTGATCACCCTGATCTCCGACGCCGTGGCCAAGGCCGCGATCGAGACCGGTGTGGCCACCCTGCCGTATCCGAAGAACTACCCGCTGCAAAGCGTGGATGATGTGTTCAACGGTTAATCGCAGCCCCATAAAAAACCCCGGCCTCTGAGCCGGGGTTTTTTATGGGGAAGATGAACGCTGCAAGCTTAAGAGCAGCGCGCGGCAGATGGTTCTTGCCGCTCTCTAAAAGAGATCTATCGGCGCCGCCTCATCTGCCGGCAGCGGGCTGCCCGGTACCACACCGTTGCCCAGTTCGTTGACCGACGGCGGCGTGTCTTCGCTCTTGAACAGCTCAAAGTAGGCGTTCGGCGTGCTTGGCGAGGCTGCACGGCCACTGATCGGGTCGATCCGCAGGCTGAGGATGCCTTCCGGCTCCGGCTGGGTGTGCAGCGGTTTGTCTTTAAGGGCCGCACCCATGTAACTCATCCAGATCGGCAGCGCGACGGTGCCACCGAACTCGCGGCGCCCGAGGCTTTCAGGTTGGTCGTAGCCTGTCCACACGGTGGTGACGTAGTCGGCGTTGTAGCCGGAGAACCAGGCGTCCTTGGATTCGTTGGTGGTACCGGTCTTGCCCGCGATATCCGCACGGCCCAAGGCCAGGGCGCGACGGCCGGTGCCTTTTTTGATCACGTCTTCAAGGATGCTGTTGAGGATATAAGTGGTACGGGCATCGACAATGCGCTCGGCCACGGCGGGCGTTTGCGGCTCGGTCGGTGCTGCGTTTGCGGCCGGTGCGGCCCCTGGCGTCGGCTCAATGGTAATCCCGCCGGTGCTCGGCGCGGCCATGCCGTCGGTGGCGGCTACGCCATTGACCACGTCACCGGGCACCCGTGGCGGGTTGGCGGTGAACAGGGTGTCGCCATTACGGCTTTCGATCTTGTCGATCAGGTACGGCGTGATCTTGTAGCCGCCGTTGGCAAAAGTGCTCCAGCCCGTGGCGATTTCCATCGGCGTGAGCGTGGCGGTGCCCAGGGCCAGGGACAGGTTCGCCGGCAGGTCCGATTTGTTGAAGCCAAAGCGCGTGATGTAGTCGATGGTCTTGCCTACGCCCATCGCTTGCAGCAGACGGATCGACACCAGGTTGCGCGACTTGTAGAGCGCCTCGCGGATGCGGATCGGGCCGAGGAACGTGTTGGTGTCGTTCTTCGGACGCCAGACCTTGTCCAGGTACTCGTCGACAAACACGATCGGCGCATCGTTGACCAGGCTGGCGGCGGTGTAGCCGTTATCCAGCGCGGCGCTGTAGATGAACGGTTTGAAGCTCGAGCCCGGTTGGCGCTTGGCCTGGGTGGCGCGGTTGTAGTTGCTCTGCTCAAAGGCGAAACCACCGACCAGGGCACGGATCGCACCGTTCTGCGGGTCGAGGGAGACCAGTGCGCCCTGGGCCAGCGGCACCTGGCTGAATTTTAGGCTGTCGTCCTTCTGGCGTTGCACGCGGATCAGGTCTCCCACTTGCGCAACGTCCGATGGCTGCTTGGGCATCGGGCCCATGCTGTTGGTGTTCAGGAAAGGCCGCGCCCACTTCATGCTGTCCCAGGCCACGTGGGCTTCGCCGGTACGGGTGAGTACCTGCACGCCGTCTTTGTTCACCTGGGTGACGATGGCCGGCTCCAGGCCGCTGATCGCGCGTTGTTTGCCCAGTTCGGTGGCCCAGGCGCTCAGGGTCTTACCCGGCAGGCGTGATTCAGGGCCCCGGTAGCCGTGACGCTGGTCATACGTGATCAGGCCGGAATGCACGGCGTTATTGGCGATTTCCTGGGTGTCGCTTGGCACCGTGGTGGTCACGCGGAAACCTTCGGTGTAGGCCTCGCTGCCGTAGCGTCCGACCATTTCGGCACGGGCCATTTCGGCGATATAGGGTGCGTTCACCTCCGGCGTCGGCACGTGATAGCTGGCATTCAACGGTTCAGCCACGGCACTTTCATAGGCGGCCTGGTCGATCTTGCCCAGCTTGTACATGCGCCCCAGGATCCAGTCGCGACGTTCCTTGCTGCGCGCCGGGTTGGCCAGGGGGTTGAAGCGCGAAGGTGCCTTTGGCAGACCGGCAATCATCGCCATCTGCGCCAGGCTGGCGTCGCGAATCGACTTGCCGTAATACACCTGCGAAGCGGCTTCGATGCCATAGGCGCGGTTGCCCAGGTAGATCTTGTTGACGTAAAGCTCGAGGATTTCGTCCTTGGTCAGCTGCCGTTCGATCTGCAACGCCAGGAGGATCTCGGTGGCCTTACGCGAAAAACTGCGTTCGCTGGTGAGGAAGAAGTTCTTCGCCACCTGCATGGTGATGGTGCTGCCGCCGGATTGAATGTGTCCGCTTTTTACCAACTGCGTGGCGGCACGCACCAGGCTGCTGGGGTCGACGCCATAGTGGTTGGCGAAGTTATCGTCTTCGGCAGACAGCAGGGCGCTGATGAAATTAGGCGGAATATCGGCAAAACGGATCGGTGTGCGGCGCATTTCGCCGAACTCCGCGATCAGTTTTTCATCGCTGCTGTAGACCCGCAAAGGAATCTGCAACTGGATACTTCTGAGGGCCTCTACGGACGGCAAACCCGGACTAAGGTAGAGGTAGGCCCCGCTGAGTACGAGCATCAGCCCGCAGACGATCGCGACAATGGAGTACCCGAAAAACTTCAGCAGACGAATCAAGGCTTTTGGATTTCCAGAGAAAAGAATGAGTTACGCGTCGGGGCATGCATGGCAAACGATGGATCAACCCGAGCTGCAGATAAAAAGCGGGGAAAAACGCTGGGCATTAAAGCATTTTTCGCCTTGGGGCGTCATTCGCGGCGCCTGAACAAGCCGACCGAATGCAGGGTGCACAACAGCAATCAGGCGGTATGACAGGCAAAGTTTTAGGGAGTTTTATGGCAAAGGGATTTTTCAGGCAAAAAGTCGACGCCTTGCTGGGTGTCGACATCAATGACACGTCCATCCGGTTGGTCGAACTGGAGCGTTCAACCACCGGTTACAGTGTCCAGGGCTATACCACTCAGGTGTTGCCTGCCCAGGCGGTAGTCGATGGCACCGTGCTTGACGTCGAGGGTGTGGGGCGCGCTTTGCACACGGCGTTGGCTCGGTTGCAAACCCGCGCCCGTGGCGCGGCGGTGGCGGTTGCGGGGCCATCGGTCATCACGCGGGTGGTCGAGTTGGAGGCTGGGCTCAGCGACGATGAAATGGCATGGATGATCCAGATGGAGGCCGAGCAGTACATACCGTGCCCCCTGGATGACATGGCCATTGACTTTCAGGTGCAGGGCCGCTCGGCTCATGACCCCGCGCGGGTCGAGGTGTTGCTGGCGGCGTGCCTGAAGGAGCAGGTGGAGGCCCGCGAGGCGGTTTTGGCCCTGGCGGGGCTGGTGCCCAAGGTTATCGATGTTGAAGCGTTTGCATTGGCGCGCGCGAACAGTCAGGATTTCGCCAGCTTCACGCCGGGCCATCGAGTCAATGATGCACAATGGGCCGTGGATGCCCAAGGGATGGGAGTTGCCTGCGGGCTGGCCCTGAGGAGTTTCGCTTGAAGACATTGATCAACCTTTTGCCTTGGCGTCAGGCACTGGCAGAGCGGCGACGCAAATATCTCCTGGCGTTTCTGCTGGCGTTTGTCTGTGTGGCGTTGGCGGCCGTGTGGCTGGCGGACCAGGTGATCGATCAGGCGATCGATCGGCAGGTGACGCGCAACAACCACTTGGACAAGGACGTTGCTCTTCAGGCCTCCAGCATCAAGACCATCGACGACCTGCAGGAGCGAAGCCAGCAATTGGCCCAGCGCATGAAGGTCGTGCAGGACCTGCATGATGGCCGTTCGGCCAGTGCCCAACTGTTGGACCAATTGGCGCGTGCAGTGCCCGAGGGTGTCCACCTGCATGAAGTGGTGGCGAAGGGCGATACGGTGAGTATCAGCGGCAGCGCCGAATCCAGTCAGGACATCGCTCAGTTGATGCGCCGTCTGGAGGCCTCCGAAGGTGGCCACGCTGCCCGCCTGCAACATGTGCGAACCGAAGGTGCGCATGGCAACAACGAATTTCAAATGATGGTGCGTCAGGGAGCGTCTTCCGAGGCCCAGCCATGAGCCTGCCCAGGCTCGATTTCTACGCACTGACCCACAACGCTGCAAAATGGCCCTGGCCTGCCAAGGTCTTGCTTGGCTGCGCGCTGGCGGGGATGGTGCTGGTAGTGGGTGAGCTGATGGTCCTGAGTGCATCCCGGCAGCGCTTGTCTCAGGTCGAGACTCAGGGCGAGGTTCTGCAGCGCCGGTTCGCGGAAAACGCCGTCTTCAGCGCTGCCCTCGATGCGCAGGCTGAACAATTGCAGCGTATGCAGTTAAAGGCCGATGAGCTGTTGCAGCAATTGCCCCGTGCGTCTGAAATGCCCGGCCTGCTGGAGGATATCGCCAGGCTGGCACTGGCCAATGGTCTGGTGGTCGAGAGCGTCATGCCATTGGATGAGCGGCCCCAGGCGTTCTATGTCGAGCAACCCGTCCAACTCGGCGTCACTGGGGGTTATCACGACCTGGCAACGTTCGTGAGCGCCTTGGGCAGCCTTTCGCGAATGACCATGGTGCGCGATGTCTCCCTGCAAAGGGATGGCGGCCTGCTGCGCCTGGACATGCTGGCCACCACCTATTGGCTGACGCGGCCAGACGTCAGTCGCGGCGAGGTGCTCCCTCAGCGGCCCTCATTTGTCTACGACGCCACTGCGCTGCGCGATCCGTTCCAGCCATCGGCTCTGCAAGTCGATCATGTGCCGGGGCGGTTTGCGCAGGCTCCGGACCTTGCTCGACCACGGAGCGTGCTGGAAGGCCTTGCGGTGGACCAGTTCAAAATGGTCGGCACGTTGTCCCGCGGCACGCAGACGTTTGCGCTGCTGCAAGCGGCATCAAGGGTCTACCGCCTGGCGGTCGGTGATTACCTGGGGCCGGATCATGGCCGGGTCACGGCGATCCATGCCGGCCATCTCGAGCTGGTCGAGCTGTTCCCCGATGAGCAGGGCGCATGGCTGGAACGCCCGCGAACCCTCGTGCTAAACATCAACTCATAACGGACTAAACCAATGAAAAGGACTTTTTCGTCCTTCGGTGTGGCGCTATGGATAGCGTTCACGGCACCGATGGCTGTCGCTGTGCCCAATCGCATGGATCTGATCCAGTTGCCACCGCCTGGCAACGGAGTGTCGGGCGCCTACAAAGGCGACAAACTTAACCTCAACTTCCAGAACATCGAGTTGCGCGCCGTACTGCAGCAGATCGCTGACGTAGCGGGCCTCAACCTGGTGGCCAGTGACGAGGTGCAAGGCTCGATCACGCTGCGCCTCAAGGATGTGCCCTGGGATCAGGCGTTGGACCTGGTGTTGCAAACCAAAGGCTTGGATAAGCGGATTAACGCCGGCGTGTTGCTCGTGGCGCCGGCCGAAGAGCTGGCCGCGCGCGAACTGCTGACGCTGGAGTCGCGCAAGCAAATGGCCGACCTGGCGCCGTTGCGTCGTGAACTGCTGCAGGTCAATTACGCCAAGGCGGCCGACCTGGCCAAACTGTTCCAGTCGGTGAGCGGCCTGGAAGGTACGACCGATGAGCGCGGCTCGGTGGCGGTGGATGATCGCACCAACAACATCATCGCCTACCAGACCGGCGAGCGACTCGAAGAGCTGCGACGAATCGTGGCGCAGCTGGATATTCCTGTTCGCCAGGTGATGATCGAAGCGCGCATCGTCGAGGCCAATGTCGACTATGACAAAAGCCTGGGTGTGCGCTGGGGGGGGCGGCTCAATCGTGGCAACTGGGCGGCTGGCGGTGTCGACAAGCCCGTGGCTGACGGTGCGCAAGCGCCGGACAACCCGCCCAGCTCACCATTTGTCGACCTGGGTTCGTTGGGCGGTACCTCCGGTCTGGGCATCGCCTATATCACCGATAACCTGCTGTTGGACCTGGAGCTGACGGCCATGGAAAAAACCGGGAACGGCGAAATCGTCTCGCAGCCCAAGGTCGTCACCTCCGACAAAGAGACCGCACGCATCCTCAAGGGCACCGAGATTCCCTACCAGGAATCCACCTCTCAGGGCGCCACGTCGGTGTCATTCAAGGAAGCCTCGTTGTCCCTGGAAGTCACGCCGCAGATCACCCCTGATGACCACGTGATCATGGTGGTCAAGGTGACCAAGGATGAGCCGGACTACCTGAACAAACTCAACGACGTTCCGCCGATCAAGAAAAACGAGGTCAACGCCAAGGTGCTGGTCAAGGATGGCGAGACCATCGTGATTGGCGGAGTTTTCTCCAATACCCAAAGCAAAGTGGTAGATAAAGTGCCATTTTTGGGCGATGTGCCGTATCTTGGCCGCCTTTTCCGGCGCGATGTGCTGGCGGAGAAAAAATCCGAGCTGCTGGTATTCCTGACTCCGCGTATTATGAATAACCAGGCGATTGCTGTGAGTCGTTGATTCTGTGCGAAATTTGATTCTTGTAGGACCGATGGGGGCTGGAAAAAGCACCATCGGCCGTTTGCTGGCCAAAGAGCTGCGCCTGCCATTCAAAGACTCCGATAAGGAAATTGAATTGCGCACGGGTGCCAATATCCCGTGGATCTTCGATAAGGAAGGCGAACTGGGCTTTCGTGACCGCGAGCAGGCGATGATCGCCGAGCTGTGCGGCTGCGACGGCGTGGTATTGGCCACCGGCGGTGGCGCAGTGATGCGCGATGAAAACCGTCGGGCGCTGCATGCCGGCGGACGGGTGGTTTATTTGCACGCATCGGTCGAACAGCAGGTGGGTCGCACCGCCCGCGATCGCAATCGCCCACTGTTGCGCACGGCCAATCCGGAAAAAACCTTGCGCGACCTGCTGACGCTGCGCGATCCGCTGTACCGGGAAATCGCCGATCTGGTGGTGGAAACCGATGAGCGGCCCCCTCGGATGGTGGTGCTGGACATTCTTGAGCGCCTGCAACGGCTGCCACCCCGTTAAAGCCAGGCCCGAAATGCGCTATTCTCGGCGGCGCGCTTTCACCCTACGGGGTGTGGCGTAGAGCCATCAGGCAGTGTCGAATCTTGACGCTGTCGGTCGTCACACCATCTCTAACGCGGGGACACATGCAGACACTTAAGGTCGATCTAGGCGAGCGCAGCTACCCGATCCATATTGGCGAAGGTCTGTTGGACCAGCCCGAGTTGCTCGCACCGCATATTGCCGGGCGGCAAGTGGCGATCATCTCCAACGAAACGGTTGCGCCGCTGTATCTTGAGCGTCTGAGCCGCAGCCTGGCGGCATACTCCGTGATCTCTGTGATTTTGCCCGACGGCGAAGCACACAAGAACTGGGAAACCCTGCAACTGATTTTCGATGGCCTGCTCACTGCACGCCATGACCGGCGTACTACTGTCATTGCCCTGGGCGGCGGCGTGATCGGCGACATGGCAGGCTTCGCGGCCGCCTGCTACCAGCGTGGCGTGGACTTTATCCAAGTGCCGACCACGCTGTTGTCTCAGGTCGATTCGTCGGTGGGCGGCAAGACCGGTATCAACCACCCGTTGGGCAAGAATATGGTGGGTGCGTTCTACCAGCCCCAAGCCGTGCTCATCGACACCGCGACCCTTAACACTCTGCCGCCGCGCGAGCTGTCGGCCGGGTTGGCCGAGGTCATCAAGTACGGCTTGATCTGTGACGAACCATTCCTGGTCTGGCTGGAAGAGCACGTCGACGCCTTGCGCGCCCTTGACCAAGTGGCGCTGACCGAAGCGATCTCCCGCTCCTGCGCCGCCAAGGCGCTGGTGGTCAATGCCGACGAACGTGAGTCCGGCGTGCGGGCCACCCTCAACTTGGGCCACACGTTCGGCCATGCGATCGAAACGCACATGGGCTATGGTGTGTGGCTGCATGGAGAGGCCGTAGCGGCTGGCACAGTGATGGCGTTGGAGATGTCGCATCGCCTGGGCTGGATCACCGCCCAGGAGCGCGATCGCGGTATCCGCCTGTTCCAGCGTGCCGGCTTGCCGGTGATTCCGCCGCAGGAGATGACCGAGGCGGACTTCCTCGAACATATGGCGATAGACAAGAAAGTGATCGACGGTCGACTGCGACTGGTGCTGCTGCGCCACATGGGTGAAGCAGTCGTGACCGACGATTATCCGAAAGAGATTTTACAGGCCACGCTGGGAGCGGATTACCGCGCCCTGGCCCAGCTTAAAGGTTAATAAGATCCCGATGACTAGTTTGCATGCCGACGAGGCGTTCCTCGGCCATTACCACCTGAGCCACGACCCTTTTGCGCCGCGGGTGCCAGGTTTCAAATTCTTCCCGGCCCAGCGCAAACCGGTGCTGGGCCAGTTGCACCACCTCGCGCGCTACAGCCAGTTGCTGTTGGTCGTGACCGGCCCGCTGGGCAGCGGCAAGACCCTGTTGCGCCAGGCCCTGGTGGCCAGCACCAACAAGCAGTCGGTACAGAGCGTGGTGGTGTCGGCCCGTGGTGCCGGTGATGCGGCAGGCGTGTTGCGCCAGGTTGCACAGGCGCTGGACGTGTCCACTGCCGAGCCGAACGCGATCCTCAAGCAAGTGGTGCAACTGGGGCTGACCGGCCAGGAAGTCTATCTGCTGGTGGATGATGCCGAGCAGCTTGACGAGTCCGCCCTCGAAGCGCTGTTGGCGCTGGCGGCGGGTACGCCTGAAGGTCGCCCCCATGTGTTCCTGTTCGGTGAGTCGTCGTTGATCGCCGATCTGGAACAGATCAGTGGTGATCAGGAGCTGTTCCACGTCATCGAACTGCAGCCATACGAGGAGGACGAAACCCGCGAATACCTGGCTCAACGCCTCGAAGGCGCAGGGGCCGGTATCGAACTTTTCTCCGCTTCTCAGATCTCTGATATTCACGACAGCGCAGGCGGCTGGCCAGGCACCATCAACCAGGTTGCCCGCGATGCAATGATCGAAGCCATGATTGCCAGCCGCTCTGCGGTCAAGCGTCCAAAGATGGGGTTCACTATGCCTAAGAAGCACGTATTGGCGATTTCCGCCGTTGTCGTGGTCGCCGTTGCCGCCGCCTGGCTGATCCCCGGTCGCAGCAAGGCCCCGACCACCGCCGGCGCGCCAACCGAACAGGCGCAGTTGCCGCTGGGCAAGCCCACGCCAAACGTTGAATTTGCCAACTCCGGCCAACCGACCAACCTGCCGATGGTCGGTCAGCCAGTGATGCGCGGTCCGCTTGCCGAAGAGGCCGGAGGTATTTCCGAAGGCGACGATGGCGTTCCGGTGGAAGGCTCCAGTACCACGCCGCCGACCGTGACCACCACGGCACCACCGGCGGGCGTCCCAGCGGGTCAGCCGGCTGCCAAGCCGGTGCCGACGCCTACGGTCGCCACCGCCAACCCCGCACCGGTCACCAAACCTGTCGCGCCTGCGCCGGCTGCCAAACCGGCGCCAGCGGCCAAGCCAGCTGAAAAACCTGCCACCGTTGCCAAAGCGGGCGCCGCGGGCAGCAGTTGGTACAGCAGCCAGCCTACCGGCAACTTCGTGGTGCAGGTCCTGGGCACCAGCTCCGAAGCCAACGCCCAGGCGTTCGTGAAAGAGCAGGGCGGCGAGTACCGTTATTTCAAGAAAGTGCTCAACGGCAAGCCTCTCTACGTGATCACTTACGGCAGCTTCCCAACCCGCGCCGCAGCTGATTCGGCGATCAAAGCCTTGCCAGCGAAGGTTCAGGCTGGTAAACCTTGGCCTCGCACGGTTGCCAGCGTTCAACAAGAACTGGCCACAACTCGCTGAAGATCCGGCGGCCTTACCCAGGCCGCCCTCCCGGCACCTCAAAATTAAAATCGCAAGTGCGTTCGACCTCTACAGGCCGCGCGCTTTGTGGTGTCTGCGTCACAGTAGCTTTTGAGTCGTAGCGGTCAGAATTAAAAAAGTTTTGACTAGCACAGCGTATCGCTTTAAACCTTTCATAAATGCGACATAGATTTGCGACATTTCGTCGCTAAATTTGTGAGCGTCTGTGTCGGTGTGTACAATGACCTCCCTTTTGCCCCCGCTAAGCCGGCGTACGTTCGGCGTGGAAGGTAACCGGTTGAATTGAAAAGAAATTTGCCTCGGTATAAGAGGCAGCCTGGTGAGAAAGTGTCTATGAAAGCAGGTCTGTACCAACCCGATGAATTCAAGGATAACTGTGGTTTCGGCCTGATAGCCCACATGCAGGGCGAGCCCAGTCATACCCTTTTGCAAACGGCCATCGAGGCCCTGACCTGCATGACCCACCGCGGTGGGATCAACGCCGACGGCAAGACCGGTGACGGTTGCGGCTTGCTGATTCAAAAGCCCGACCAGTTCCTGCGCGCCGTCGCCAAAGAGCATTTCGCGGTCGACCTGCCCAAGCAATACGCCGTAGGCATGGTGTTCTTCAACCAGGACCCGGTCAAAGCCGAAGCCGCGCGCGAGAACATGAATCGCGAGATCATCGCTGCCGGCCTGCAACTCGTCGGCTGGCGCAAAGTGCCGATCGACACCAGCGTGCTCGGTCGCCTGGCCCTTGAGCGCCTGCCGCAGATCGAGCAAGTGTTCATCGCCGGCGACGGCCTGAGCGACCAGGACATGGCGATCAAGCTGTTCACCTCCCGTCGCCGCTCGTCCGTGGCCAACGCCGCCGATGCCGATCACTACATCTGCAGCTTTTCGCACAAGACCATCATTTATAAAGGCCTGATGATGCCGGCGGACTTGACCGCCTTCTATCCGGACCTGAGCGACGAGCGCCTGCAAACCGCGATCTGCGTGTTCCACCAGCGCTTCTCCACCAACACCCTGCCGAAATGGCCGCTGGCTCAGCCATTCCGCTTCCTCGCCCACAACGGCGAGATCAACACCATCACCGGTAACCGCAACTGGGCCGTTGCCCGTCGCACCAAGTTCGCCAACGATCTGATGGACCTCGAAGAGCTTGGCCCGCTGGTCAACCGCGTGGGGTCGGACTCCTCCAGCATGGACAACATGCTCGAACTGATGGTCACCGGCGGTATCGACCTGTTCCGTGGCGTGCGCATGATCATTCCGCCTGCGTGGCAGAACGTCGAAACCATGGACCCGGATCTGCGTGCGTTCTACGAGTACAACTCGATGCACATGGAACCGTGGGACGGTCCGGCCGGCGTGGTCATGACCGATGGCCGCTACGCCGTGTGCCTGCTCGACCGTAACGGCCTGCGCCCGGCGCGTTGGGTCACCACCACCAACGGCTTCATCACCCTCGCCTCGGAAATCGGCGTGTGGAACTATCAGCCCGAAGACGTGATTGCCAAAGGCCGCGTCGGCCCAGGCCAGATCCTGGCCGTGGACACCGAAACCGGGCAGATCCTCGACACCGACGCCATCGACAACCGTTTGAAGTCCCGTCACCCGTACAAGCAATGGCTGCGCAAGAACGCCCTGCGTATCCAGGCGACCATGGAAGACAACGACCACGGTTCGGCCTTCTACGACATCGACCAGCTCAAGCAGTACATGAAGATGTACCAGGTCACGTTCGAAGAGCGTGACCAGGTGCTGCGTCCGCTCGGCGAGCAAGGCTACGAGGCCGTCGGCTCCATGGGCGACGATACGCCGATGGCCGTGCTGTCCCAGCGCGTGCGCACGCCGTACGACTATTTCCGCCAGCAGTTCGCCCAGGTGACCAACCCACCGATCGACCCGCTGCGTGAAGCCATCGTGATGTCCCTGGAAGTCTGCCTCGGTGCCGAGCGCAACATCTTCCAGGAATCGCCTGAGCATGCTTCGCGCGTGATCCTCAGCTCGCCGGTCATTTCCCCGGCCAAGTGGCGCTCGCTGATGAACCTGGATCGTCCAGGCTTCGACCGCCAGATCATCGACCTGAACTACGACGAGAGCCTGGGCCTTGAAGCCGCGGTGCGTAACGTCGCGGACCAGGCCGAAGAAGCCGTGCGTGCCGGTCGTACTCAGATCGTGCTGACCGACCGCCATATCGCGCCCGGCAAGTTGCCGATCCACGCCTCCCTCGCCACCGGCGCGGTGCACCACCGCCTGACCGAAAAAGGCCTGCGTTGCGACTCCAACATCCTCGTGGAAACCGCCACTGCCCGCGACCCGCACCACTTCGCGGTGTTGATCGGTTTCGGCGCCTCGGCGGTGTACCCGTTCCTGGCGTACGAAGTACTGGGCGACCTGATCCGCACCGGTGAAGTGCTGGGCGACCTCTACGAGGTGTTCAAGAACTACCGCAAAGGCATCACCAAGGGCCTGCTGAAGATCCTGTCGAAGATGGGCATCTCCACCGTCACGTCCTACCGCGGCGCTCAATTGTTCGAAGCTATCGGCCTGTCCGAAGAAGTCTGCGAGCTGAGCTTCCGTGGCGTGCCAAGCCGCATCAAGGGTGCGCGTTTCGTCGACATCGAAGCCGAACAGAAAGCCCTGGCAGCCGAAGCCTGGAGCGCGCGCAAGCCGATCCAGCAAGGCGGCCTGCTCAAGTTCGTGCACGGTGGCGAATACCACGCGTACAACCCGGACGTGGTCAGCACCCTGCAAGCCGCTGTGCAGCAGGGCGACTACGCCAAGTTCAAGGCATACACGAGCCTGGTGGATAACCGCCCGGTGTCGATGATCCGCGACCTGTTCAAGGTGAAGACCCTGGACACGCCGATGGACATCAGCGAAGTCGAGCCGCTGGAGTCGATCCTCAAGCGCTTCGACTCCGCCGGTATTTCCCTGGGCGCGCTGTCGCCGGAGGCTCACGAAGCCCTGGCCGAAGCCATGAACCGCCTGGGGGCGCGTTCCAACTCCGGCGAAGGCGGCGAAGACCCGGCGCGCTACGGCACCATCAAAAGCTCGAAAATCAAGCAGGTCGCCACCGGCCGTTTCGGCGTAACCCCCGAATACCTGGTCAACGCCGAAGTGCTGCAGATTAAAGTCGCACAGGGCGCCAAGCCCGGTGAAGGCGGGCAGTTGCCAGGTGGCAAGGTCAACGGTCTGATCGCCAAGCTGCGTTATGCAGTGCCGGGCGTGACCCTGATTTCGCCGCCGCCGCACCACGACATCTACTCCATTGAAGACTTGTCGCAGCTGATTTTCGACCTCAAGCAAGTCAACCCGCAGGCCTTGGTCTCGGTGAAACTGGTGGCGGAAGCCGGCGTGGGCACCATCGCCGCCGGCGTGGCCAAGGCTTATGCCGACCTGATCACCATCTCCGGCTATGACGGCGGCACCGGCGCTTCGCCGCTGACCTCCATCAAGTACGCCGGTGCACCATGGGAACTGGGCCTGGCGGAAACCCACCAGACCCTGCGCGGCAACGACCTGCGCGGCAAAGTGCGGGTACAGACCGACGGCGGCCTGAAAACCGGCCTCGACGTGATCAAGGCCGCGATCCTCGGCGCCGAAAGCTTCGGCTTCGGCACGGCGCCCATGATCGCCCTGGGTTGCAAATACCTGCGCATCTGCCACCTGAACAACTGCGCCACCGGCGTGGCAACCCAGAACGAGAAGCTGCGCAAGGATCACTACATCGGCACCGTCGACATGGTGGTGAATTTCTTCACCTACGTCGCCGAAGAAACCCGGGAGTGGCTGGCCAAGCTGGGCGTGCGCTCGCTCGAAGAGCTGATCGGCCGTACCGACCTGCTGGAGATCCTTCAGGGCCAGACCGCCAAGCAGCAACACCTGGACCTGACGCCGTTGTTGGGCAGCGATCACATCCCGGCCGACAAGCCGCAGTTCTGCGGCGTGGAACGTAACCCGCCGTTCGACAAGGGCCTGCTGGCCGAGAAGATGGTCGAGATGGCGGCTTCTTCGATCAGCGACGCCAGCGGTGGCGAGTTCGACCTGGATATCTGCAACTGCGACCGCTCCATCGGCGCACGCATCTCCGGCGAAATCGCGCGCAAACACGGCAACCAAGGCATGGCCAAGGCGCCGATCACCTTCCGCTTCAAGGGCACTGCGGGCCAGAGCTTCGGCGTGTGGAACGCCGGCGGTCTGCACATGTACCTGGAAGGCGACGCCAACGACTACGTAGGCAAGGGCATGACCGGCGGCAAACTGGTCATCGTTGCGCCTAAAGGCAGCGTCTACAAATCCCAGGACAGTGCCATCATCGGCAACACCTGCTTGTACGGCGCCACTGGTGGCAAGCTGTTTGCCGCAGGGACTGCCGGTGAGCGTTTCGCCGTGCGTAACTCCGGTGCCCACACCGTGGTCGAAGGCACTGGCGATCACTGCTGCGAGTACATGACCGGGGGCTTTGTCGCGGTACTGGGCAAGACCGGTTACAACTTCGGCTCGGGCATGACCGGCGGCTTCGCCTACGTGCTCGACCAGGACAACACCTTCGTCGACAAGGTCAACCACGAGTTGGTCGAGATCCAGCGGATCAGCGGCGAAGCCATGGAGTCCTACCGGAACCACTTGCAGCACGTGCTGGACGAGTACGTCGAGGAGACCGGCAGCGAATGGGGGCGCAACCTCGCCGAAAACCTCGATGATTACCTGCGTCGTTTCTGGCTGGTCAAGCCCAAGGCTGCCAACCTGAAATCGTTGCTTTCCAGCATCCGTGCCAACCCGCAGTGATATGCGCCTGAAGAGTTTGATGAGGTTTTAACATGGCTGAACGTCTGAATAACGACTTCCAGTTCATCGATGTCGGGCGCAAAGATCCGAAGAAGAAACTGTTGCGTCAACGCAAGAAAGAGTTCGTGGAGATCTACGAGCCCTTCAAACCCCAGCACTCGGCCGACCAGGCCCACCGCTGCCTGGGCTGCGGTAACCCGTATTGCGAATGGAAGTGCCCGGTGCACAACTTCATTCCCAACTGGCTCAAATTGGTGGCCGAGGGCAACATCCTCGCCGCCGCCGAGTTGTCGCACCAGACCAACACCCTGCCGGAAGTGTGCGGCCGGGTGTGCCCGCAGGACCGTCTGTGCGAGGGTGCCTGCACCCTGAACGACGGTTTCGGCGCGGTGACCATCGGTTCGGTGGAGAAGTACATCACCGACACCGCGTTCGCCATGGGCTGGCGTCCGGACATGTCCAAGGTCAAGCCGACCGGCAAGCGCGTCGCGATCATCGGCGCGGGCCCTGCCGGCCTGGGCTGTGCCGACGTGCTGGTACGCGGCGGCGTGACCCCGGTGGTGTTCGACAAGAACCCGGAAATCGGCGGCCTGCTGACCTTCGGTATCCCCGAGTTCAAGCTGGAAAAAACCGTACTGAGCAACCGTCGCGAAGTGTTCACCGGCATGGGCATCGAGTTCCGCCTGAACACCGAGATCGGCAAAGACCTGACCATGGAGCAACTGCTCGAAGAATACGATGCCGTGTTCATGGGCATGGGCACCTACACCTACATGAAGGGCGGTTTTGCCGGTGAGGACCTGCCGGGTGTGTATGACGCGCTCGACTTCCTGATCGCCAACGTCAACCGCAACCTGGGCTTTGAAAAGTCGCCGGAAGATTTCGTCGACATGAAAGGCAAGAAAGTCGTGGTACTCGGCGGTGGCGACACCGCGATGGACTGCAACCGTACTTCGATCCGTCAGGGCGCCAAGTCGGTGACCTGTGCGTACCGTCGTGACGAAGCGAACATGCCCGGTTCGCGCAAAGAGGTGAAGAACGCCAAGGAAGAAGGCGTGAAATTCCTCTACAACCGCCAGCCGATTGCGATCGTGGGTGAAGACCGCGTCGAAGGCGTGAAGGTGGTCGAGACCCGTCTCGGCGAACCGGACGCCCGTGGCCGTCGCAGCCCTGAGCCGATCCCGGGTTCCGAAGAGATCATCCCGGCGGACGCCGTGGTCATCGCCTTCGGCTTCCGCCCAAGCCCGGCGCCGTGGTTCGAGCAGTTCCAGATCCAGACCGACAGCCAGGGCCGCGTCGTCGCCCCGGAGCAAGGCCAGTACAAGCACCAGACCAGCAACCCGAAAATCTTCGCCGGTGGCGATATGGTGCGCGGGTCCGACCTGGTGGTGACGGCAATCTTCGAAGGGCGCAATGCCGCTGAAGGGATCCTGGATTACCTGGGCGTCTGACGACGCCAGTTGCGAGCGATAAGCTGCAAGCGGCAAGTTGAAGCAATCGAGCTTTAAACTTGCCGCTGGTAGCTTGTCGCGAGTCACTGTCTTTCTCCGTCTCGCTCTGAGAAAATGCCCGCACTTTTTTTGCGGATGCCGACATGACTGCCCTCAAGAACGACCGTTTCCTTCGTGCCCTGCTCAAGCAGCCTGTAGACGTCACCCCGGTGTGGATGATGCGTCAAGCCGGCCGCTACCTGCCGGAATACCGCGCCAGCCGCGCCCACGCCGGCGACTTCATGAGCCTGTGCATGAACCCGGAGTTCGCCTGCGAAGTCACCCTGCAGCCGTTGGACCGTTATCCACAACTGGATGCGGCCATCCTCTTCTCCGATATCCTCACCATTCCTGACGCCATGGGGCAGGGCCTGTACTTTGAAACTGGCGAAGGCCCGCGTTTCAAGAAGGTCATCAGCACACTGGCCGACATCGAAGCCCTGCCGATCCCCGACCCGCACAAAGACCTGGGTTACGTGATGGACGCCGTAAGCACCATCCGCCGCGAGCTGAACGGCCGCGTGCCGCTGATCGGTTTCTCCGGCAGCCCATGGACCCTGGCCACCTACATGGTCGAAGGCGGTTCGTCGAAAGACTTCCGCAAAACCAAGGCCATGCTCTACGACAACCCGCAAGCCATGCACCTGCTGCTGGACAAACTCGCGCAGTCGGTGACGTCCTACCTCAACGGCCAGATCATGGCTGGCGCGCAAGCGGTGCAGATCTTCGACACCTGGGGCGGCAACCTGTCGGCGGCGGCTTACCAGGAGTTTTCCCTGGCCTATATGCGCAAGATCGTCAGCGGCCTGATCCGCGAGCACGAAGGCCGCAAAGTGCCGGTCATCCTGTTCACCAAGGGCGGCGGCCTGTGGCTGGAAAGCATTGCCGACGCCGGCGCGGATGCACTGGGCCTGGACTGGACGTGTGACCTGGGCGAAGCCCGTCAGCGCGTGGGCAACCGCGTTGCGCTGCAAGGCAACATGGACCCGACCGTGTTGTACGCCAAGCCGGAAGCGATCCGCGCCGAAGTCGGCCGTATCCTGGCCAGCTATGGCAAGGGCACCGGGCATGTGTTCAACCTGGGCCATGGCATCACGCCGGAAGTGAACCCGGAGCATGCCGGTGCGTTCCTGCGCGCGGTGCATGAACTGTCGGCGCAGTATCACGAGTGATTGCCGCTCGATAAAAAACGCCCGGCGCATGCCGGGCGTTTTTGTTTTTCAGGCTGTTTGCAGCGGCGTCAACTTCGCCAGCCTCACCGCCACCAGCAACGCGCCGACCAACAGCGCAACGATAAACGCCCCAATGCCGTTCCACCCGGCCAAGTGCCAGAAGAACCCGCCCGCCGTCCCGGCAATGCTGGAGCCGGCGTAATAGCAGAACAGGTACAGCGACGAGGCCTGCCCCTTGGCCTTGACTGCGCGGCGGCCGATCCAACTGCTGGCCACCGAGTGGGCGCCGAAGAAGCCGAACGTGAATACCAGCATGCCTGGAATCACCAGCCACAGCGGCGTGAACAGGGTCAATGCCATGCCGCTTAACATCAGCACGATGGTGCCCCACAGCACGCGGCGGCGGCCGAGACGGTCGGCCAGCGAGCCGATTTTTGCCGAGCTGTAGATGCCCGAGAGGTACACCACAGACAGCAGACCGACCACGGCCTGGCTCAGATCGTACGGATCGGCCAGCAAGCGATAGCCGATGTAGTTGAACATCGTCACGAACGCGCCCATCAGCAGGAAGGCCTCAAGGAACAGCCACGGCAGGCCCGCGTCCTTGAAGTGCATGACAAACCCGTCCAGCAGGGTGCGCGGCTTGAGGCTGCTGGCGCGGAAGTTGCGCGATTCGGGAAGGATCTTGCAGAACACCGTGGCGGCGATCAGCGCCAGGCCACCGATGATCAGCACTGCGGTGTGCCAACTGACGAAGTCGATCAACACGCCGGTGATCAGGCGCCCGCTCATACCGCCAATCGCGTTGCCGCCGATGTACAGGCCCATGGCCAGGCCGATGTGCTGCGGGTGGATCTCTTCGCTGAGGTAGGTCATCGCCACGGCGGCCAGGCCGCTGAGGGACAGCCCCACCAGCGCGCGCATCAGCAAAATCCCTTGCCAGGACGGCATCAGGCCGCTGGCAATGGTGGCCAGCGCCGCGCAGAACAGCGCCGCTACCATCACCGGCTTGCGCCCCAGTGTGTCGGAGATCGGTCCGGTGATCAGCAAACCCAGCGCCAGCATCGCCGTGGACACCGATAAAACCAGGCTGCTTTGCGCCGCATTGATAGAGAACTCGTGGGACAGCGCCGGCATCATCGGCTGCACGCAGTACAACAGGGCAAAGGTGGCAAAACCGCCGGAGAACAGGGCCAGCACCGTACGCATGAACATCGGCGTGCCCTTTTCGATGTACACGTCGTTGAGCTGCGCCACCACCTCATCCAGGGGGGTGGGCGGGGCATCTTGAGCGAGCGGAGCGACAGCAGATTTCACGGGGACCTCGGGGAGCAAAAGCCGGTCAGGCTGGCAGTGCAAAAAAGAATATAGCTGGCTAATGATTCTTTCCAATATATTGTTCGACCTGTTTGATAGCTTTAGCGACCTAATGAGGCTGATATGGAATTGCGTCATCTGCGGTACTTCATCGCGGTCGCCGAAGAGCTGCACTTTGGCCGGGCCGCGCAGGTACTGGGCATCTCACAACCGCCGCTGAGCCAGCAGATCCAGGCGCTGGAGCAGGAAGTGGGGGCGCGGTTGTTTGAGCGTACCAATCGTCGGGTGGAACTGAGCGAGGCCGGTCGACTGTTCCTGCACGAAGCGCGGCTGGTGCTGGCGCAAGTGGACAAGGCATCGGATGTGGCGCGGCGGGCGCAGTTGGGTGAACTGGGCGAGTTGAAAATCGGCTTCACCTCTTCGGCGCCGTTCAACGCGAGCATTCCCCAGGCGATCTTTGCGTTTCGCCAGGCCTTCCCCGCAGTGCACCTGCACCTGCAGGAAATGAGCAGCACCGAGGTGGCCGAGTCGCTGGTGGATGAGTCGATCCAGGTGGGGCTGATGCGCCCGTTGCCGTTGCCGGATTCGTTGAACGTGATCGAATTGATGCGTGAGCCACTGGTCGCGGTGCTGAACGCCGGTCATCCGTTGGCGGAAGGCAGCGAACGGGGTTTGCACTTGGCGCAACTGGCGCAGGAGCCGTTCGTGTTCTTCCCGCGGACCTACGGCAGCGGCTTGTACGCCCAACTGCTCAACCTGTGCCGCGACGCCGGCTTCAGTCCGCACTTCGCCCAGGAAGCGGGGGAGGCAATGACCATTATCGGTTTGGTGGCGGCGGGGTTGGGCGTGTCGGTGCTGCCGGCGTCCTACCAACGCATCCGCATCGATGGCGTGGTGTATCGCACGTTGCTCGACCCGCAGGCCGTGACGTCGGTGTGGCTGGTACAGCGCAAAGGCGTGCAGACACCGATGGCGGCGGCGTTTGTGGCGTTATTGACACGTCAGTCGGCGGTGCAGGGCAGCTGATTTCAGACAGGAAGCGGCGATGACACGCCAACCTGCTTGCGAAGAGGGCGCCGAAAGGCGCCCTTTGTCGTTTCTGGAGAATTGAACGCCTCAGTTCTGTTTGGACGTCCCGGTCTGCTCAAACAACTGCGCCGCCGAGCCCGCCTCGCCACTCACGCCGTTGCTGCGCAAGCCCGCCATGATGTCGCTGTCCAGGTTGTTGACCCAGCGGTTGTAGTTGCGATGGATCTTGCCGTCCTTGTAGCCCAGCTCGCGGCTGTCGCGGTAGGTGATCGCGTAGCTGGTGCGGGTGTAGCGGATGTCGACGGCCGCGTAGTACTGGTTACGCACAGTGATCTCGGCCTGCACCAGTTGCGGGCTCAGGCGTTGCACCGTCCAGTCGCGCTTTTGCAGGGCGTTGATGATGACCGCTTTCATTTTTTCTTCGCTGACCTGCGTGTTGGCCGGCAGGTCGTGCTGGGTGTTGAGTATTGGCTTGCTGGTGCAGCCAGCAGTGGTCAACAGGGCCAGGGTGATCAACGTGGCGCGTAGCAAGGAAGACATTCCGTATTCTCCAATCGATTAAAAACTCAGGACCAGCGGCGAAAGATCAGCGATGTGTTCACGCCGCCAAAGGCAAAATTGTTGTTCATCACGTAGTCGTGGTGCATCTCGCGGAATTCACCCTGCAGGTAATCCAGCGCGCCGCATTGCGGGTCGACGGACGTCAGGTTGAAGGTGTGCACGTACTCGTTGCGGTTCATCATCTCGATGCTGAACCACGACTCCAGCGCCCCGCACGCCCCCAGGGTGTGGCCGAGGAAGCTCTTTTGCGAGCTGATGGGCATGCGACTGCCGAACAGGCTGCTGGTGGCCAGGGTTTCGGCGATGTCGCCTTGATCGGTGGCGGTGCCGTGGCCGTTCACGTAGCCGATGGCGGACGGTTCCAGCCCCGCATCTTCGAGGGCCAGCTCCATGGCGCGGCGCATGGTTTTTTGTTCCGGGCGTGTGGTGTGCTGGCCGTCGGCATTGCTGCCGAAGCCGACCAGTTCGGCGTGGATATGCGCGCCGCGCGCCAGGGCATGTTCCAACTCTTCGAGCACCAGCATGCCGCCGCCTTCGCCGATCACCAGGCCATCACGCCCGCTGTCGTAGGGGCGCGGGCTGGTCTGCGGTGCGTCGTTTTTCAGGCTGGTGGCGTAGAGCGCGTCGAACACCATGGCTTCGGTGGGGCACAGCTCCTCGGCGCCGCCGGCGAGCATCAAGGGCAGGCGGCCGAACTTGATTGCCTCGTAGGCGTAGCCGATACCCTGGCTGCCGCTGGTGCAGGCGCTTGACGTGGGGATCAAACGCCCGGTCAGGCCGAAAAAGATGCTGATATTCGCCGCCGTGGTGTGCGGCATCATGCGCACGTACGAGTTGGCGTTGAGCCCCTCGGCCACCGAGTTCAGCAGCATATTGCCGAATGCCTTGATCTCATCGGTGCTGCCGGTGGACGAGCCACAGGCCACACCCATGCGGCCGTCCTTGATCGACTCGTCGCCGAGCAGGCCGGCGTCCTGCAGGGCTTGCTCGGCCGCCCACACCGCCAGGCGCGAGACGCGGCCCATGCTGCGCAGTTGTTTGCGCGTCCAGTGGGCCGGTACCACGAAATCATCGATGGGCCCGGCCAGGCGTGTGTTCAGTTCGGTGAAGCGATCCCACTCATCCATGCGCCGGATACCGCTGCGGTTGGCGCGGAAATTGGCCGAAATGGTGGCCCAATCACCGCCCAGGGAGGTCATGCCGGCCATGCCGGTGACGACGACGCGCTTCATCAGCACAAGCCCCCGTTCACGGCCAGGACCTGGCGCGTGATATAGCCGGCTTCGGCCGACATCAGGAAGTTCACCGCGCCGGCGACTTCTTCCGGGGTACCCATGCGCTGCGCCGGGATCATTTTCATCAATTCTTCCACCGGTACGTTTTCATCCAGCATCGCCGTGTCGATCAAGCCGGGCGCCACGCAGTTGACGGTGATCTTGCGCTTGCCCAGCTCGATGGCCAGGGCCTTTGCGGCGCCGATCAGGCCGGCTTTGGACGCACTGTAGTTGACCTGGCCGCGATTGCCGATCAGCCCCGAGACCGAGGTAATGCACACGATGCGCCCGCTGGCGCGCCGCCGAATCATCGGCATCATCACCGGGTGCAGCACGTTGTAGAACCCGTCCAGATTGGTGCGCATCACCACGTCCCAGTCGTCTTCCGACAGCGCCGGAAACGCACCGTCACGGGTCAGGCCGGCATTGAGCACCACGCCGTAGTAGGCGCCATGGGCTTCTACGTCGGCTTCCAGGATCGCCCTGCACGCTGCACGATCCGCCACATCGAATTGCAACACCCGCGCCTTGCGCCCCAGGGCCTGGATCTGGACCTGTACGGCATCGGCTTCGGCACGGCCGCTGCGGCAATGCAGCACGATGTCGTGGCCGGCCTGGGCCAGGCGCAGGGCGATGGCGCGGCCGATACCACGGCTGGAGCCGGTGACCAGTACGGATTCAGTCATGGCGTTTCGTCCTTCGATTCATCTAAATAAGTGGCCGCCTGGGGCGGTCTGAATACGTTCAAGCGGGCGCTGGCCTGGATACCGTCCCCGGTGAGGTGGCATTCGAACACACCCATGCCGTTGTCGTCTTCCAGGGAGCGTAAGCCGTGGATGGTCAACTGCGCGCCTGCGGGGAAGTGCGCCACGTTGCACTCGAACTTACGTGTGCCCAACAGGAAACCCAGTTCCACCGCTTCATCGTTCTGGCGCGCCCGGCAGCCGGCGTAGGCCGCGACGCTTTGCGCCATCAGCTCAATGCCGACCCAGGCCGGCAGGCTGCCGTCGGCGCGATTGAACAGGCCGCCAGGCCTGACGGTGGTGCGGGTGTGGATCTGCTCTTCATCGAACGACAGCACCTGGTCGATCAGGATCATGTCGCCCGCGTGGGGCAGCAGTTCGGCGAGTGGCCAATTGATCATGGGGCCTCTCCGATAATCAGGCTGATATTGTTGCCGCCGAAGGCAAACGAGTTGCTCATCAAGCGGGGTTTTTCCAGGGTGTCGCCGGTGTTTGCCCATTGCAAGGCAGGCAGCGCCGGGTCGGGCTGGCCGTCCCACACGTGGGGCGGCAGCCGGCCGTGGGTCAGGCTCAGCCAGCAGAACGCCGCTTCCAACGCACCCGCCGCGCCCAGGGTATGGCCGCTCATGGGTTTGGTCGACGAGCAGGCCACGCCCTGGGGAAACAGGCTGGCGACGGCCAGGCTTTCCATGGCGTCGTTGTGTTGGGTGGCGGTGCCGTGCAGGTTCAGGTAACCGATGTGTTCGGGCGTGAGGTTCGCGTTGGCCAGGGCCTTGCGCATTGCCTGCAACGCGCCTTTGCCGGTCGGCTCGGGTGCGGAAATATGGTGCGCATCGCAGCTGGCACCGCCGCCCAACAGCGCAATCGGCGCGGGTGCCTGGCTCATCACAAACAACACGGCGGCTTCGCCGATGTTGATGCCGTTACGGTTCACCGAGAACGGGTTGCAGCGCTCATTCGACACGGCTTCCAGCGCACTGAAACCATTGAGGGTCAGCTTGCACAGGCTGTCCACGCCGCCGCACAGCACCGCATCGCACACGCCCAGGTCGAGCAGGCGCCGGGCGCTCATCAGCGCTCGGGCGCTGGAGGTGCACGCGGTGGAAATCACATAGGCCGGGCCACTCAATTGCAGCCAGTCGGCGAGGAAGTTCGCCGGGGCGCTGAGTTCCTGTTGCTGGTAGTCATAGTCGCTGGGGAAGTGCTGATCGCGCAGGTACTCGGCGATACCGCGGCTGGCTTCGTCGATACCCGAGGTGCTGGTGCCCAGCACGATGCCGACCCGCGAGGCGCCGTACGTGCGGATCGCCTGGCGAATCTCGCCTTCGATCTGCAAGGCCGCCTCCAGCAGCAGTTGATTGTTGCGGCTGCTCTGCTGGCCGAGTTCCACCGGGATGGTTGCCAACTCACCCGGCACACTGCCCACCGGCAACACGCGTTCGGGCACCCAGCCGCTTTCGGCGCGCATGCCTGAGCAATCACCGGCAAACAGGTTGCGGCTGACCTCGGCCTGGCCACGGCCGAGGGCGCAGACGATGCCAAGGGCGTTGAGGTAGGCGGTCATCGGGCGGCCCCCAGCGGCGTTACGCGGTAGCTCAACGGCTGGCCGCTGATGTTCACGCTGAACACTTCGCAGGACTGATACACGATCTGCCAGTGGCCCGGCAGGGTACGCGTCAGGTCCATCGCCTGGGCGCGGGGGTAGAGCGCACGGAGATCGTCGGCCGAGGTCAGGGCAAACAGCAGCGCGGCGAACAGCTCGCGTGCCTGAGGGTTGGGCGGCAGCAGGCCGTCAGCTTGCCACTGGCCATCGATCAGCTTTTGTCGGGCCTGGGGGATGCCCAGCGGGTCCATCATCGACCAACGGATGGCGCCGTCTTCGCGCTGGATCACCAGCAACCAATCCTGGCTCTGGCCGTCCGCCAGGCGCTGCACGTGCAACTGCATGGGCAAGGCCAGGGCCGGGTTTTTTTCCGGCAGCGGCGGCTGGCCGGCACAGGCGCTCAGCAGCAACAGGCAAGCGATCAGCAGACTGCGCATCATGGCGCGGCGCTCGCCAGCGGTTTGCGCGCCACGCAGTTGACCAGGGTTTCTTCCCGCTGGCCCACCGGCGGCGGGTTGCGCAGGCCCCAGCGTTCCAGCAGGCCGAAATCGGTCGCGCGGCTCCACCACAAATACGGGTACGAGACGTTTTGCGGGCCGAACTCAAAGCCCTGCTCGCGGAGCATCTGCAAGTAGGCCTCGGCGCTTTTTTGCACGTGCATGGGGTGACGGAACAACCAGCGGATCACCCAGGTGTCGATGTAGGCCTCGGTGGACTCGGCAAACAGCAGATAGCCACCCGGCTTGAGCACGCGGTAAAACTCCTGCAGGGCGCGCTCCTGTTCGACCAGGTGGTGGAAGGTCTGGTGGCAGAACAGGATGTCGACGCTGGCGTCCGGCACTTCAAGCGTCGCGCAATCGCTGCCGATCAGCTCGATGGCCAAGCCTTGGCGAGCGGCTTCTTCACGGCTCAGCTCCAGGCTGTGGAGGTCGGCATCCAAGCCGATCAGACGCGCGGGGGCGAACACCTGTTGCAGCAGCTTGAAGGATTTGCCCTGGCCGCAACCGGCGTCCAACAATACCGGCGCCTCGGGCAACGGCTCGGTGAACAGGCTGCGCAGGTCGTTGATCGCCACGCGCAACACGTGGTGCTGCCAGGTGTGACTGCGCAGGAACCAGAAGCCGAACCGGGTTTCTTCGACGTAGTTTTTACTCAGGAACTGAGCGCTCATACCGGCTCACTCGCACAGATTTCCGACAGCATGCGCAAGCGCCGCTTGGGCTCGCTGACAAACGGGTTGCGTTCGTCCCACGCGTAACCGGCGAGGATCGCGCTGATCATCCGACGAATCTCCGGCGAGCCGTCGGCATGGAAGATCACATCCTGGAACGTCCCCGCGTACCACCCTTCGACGTAGCAGCGGAATGTGTCGACGCCGCGCTTCAAAGGTTCGGCAAACTCGGTTTGCCAGTCTACAGTCTCGCCGTTGAGCTGACGGTCCAGCAGGCCGGCTGCCATGCTGGCCGAGCGCATGGCAATGGTCACGCCGGAGGAGAATACCGGGTCGAGGAATTCCGCCGCATTGCCCAGCAGAGCAAAGCCAGGGCCGTGCAGGGTTTTGACGTTGGCCGAGTAGCCGCCGATGGTGCGCGCGGGTGTATCCCACACCGCGTTGTGCAGCACACCGGCCAGGCTTGGGGTTTCGTCGATAAAACCACGCAGGCAGGCGTCGAGGTCGGTGTCACGCCCGTCGAAATGCTCCTTGGCCGCCACCACGCCCACCGAGCAACGTCCGTTGCTGAAGGGGATGGTCCAGAACCAGATATCGCGATGGGTCGGGTGGGTGGTCACGAGGATTTTGGTGCGGTCGAAACCTGGGTGTTCGATGCGGTCTTCAACGTGGGTAAACACCGCCTGGCGCACCGGGAAATTCGACGGTGCCTCCAAGTCCAGCAGGCGCGGCAGCACACGGCCGTAGCCGCTGGCGTCGAGCACGAACTTGGCTTTGACGTGGTATTCGCTGCCGTTCTCGCGACGCACATGCAGGTAGCGGCAAGCGTCGGAAAAATCCACGCCGACGATGGTTTCGCCGTAGCGGATTTCCACGCCTTGCAACGCGGCCTGATCGGCCAGCAACTTGTCGAACTCACCGCGCTGTACCTGAAAGGTGGTCGGCTTGCCGTTGCTGAAGGTATCGCTGAAATCAAAGGCGCTGTAGCGCTCGCCCCAGGCAAACGCGGCACCGGTTTTTACCTGGAAACCAGCGGCCTGCACGGCGTCGAGCATGCCGGCTTCTTCGATAAAGTCGATGCAGTGGGACAGCAGGCTTTCGCCGATCGAGAAACGCGGAAAATGCTGGCGCTCGATGATCAATACATCATGCCCTTTGCGCTTGAGCAGCGCGGCGGCGATGGCCCCGGACGGACCGGCACCGATCACCACCACGTGGCGACGTTCCATTTCAACTGTGGGCACGAGGGCTCCTTGCCGCATTGGCGATAATCACATTCATAAGGCGTGTGTCCGTTGGCCGGCCCAGGGCGCCAGCATAAAGCTGAATGCCAGGCCCAGGCTGACCGAAAGACCGAAATTACTCACGGCAGGCGTGCTCGAAACCGCCAGCAGGCCGAACGACAACCAGGTGGTCAGCGCCGCCAGCAGCGTACCCAGCAGGCTCACGGCTGCGCCGCCGATCTGCTCGCGCATCAGGATCGCGTAGTCGACGCTGATCGCCGTCACCAACAGCAACCCGAACAGGCTGAACAGCGTCAGCGGCTGGCCCAGCCAACCCAGGCTGGCCAGACTGCACAGCGCCGCCAACAGGGGCAGGGCGACGATGCGCAGGGCGCCGCCAAAACCGAAAGGCATAACCAGTAACAGCACGATCAGCACGCACGACATCAGCTTCAGCTCCGCGGCGCTGATCTGTGTGGCGGCGAACACGCGGTTCAAATCACCCAGGCGATCGACCAACTGCACGCCCGGCAAATCCAGTGCTTGCACCCGCAACAGCGCCGGGTTGTTGAGGCCTTGCAGGCTGACCATCGCGGCGACGCCGCCGTCCACCGGGCCCAGCCAGAGCGTGCGCCAGGGTTCGGCCAGGGGGCCGATCAACGCCGCGTCGATGTCTTCGATGGGCAGTGCCTGCAATTGGGCCACTTCGGCCTGCAGGGCGGCTGCCGGAACACCGAGGTCCAGCAGCGGCTGCCAATGCTGGGGGAGTGCGTTGAGGGCATCGCGCAGTCGTTGCTGCTCGGCCGGCAGGCTGACCAATTGATTGAGCGCCAGATAACCCTGGAGCTTGTCCATATTCACCAGTTGATCCAGGCGCTGGGCCAGCGCGCTCTGACGCTCGAGCAACTGCTGCTGATTCTCGGCGCGCACCAGGAAGAACTGGCTGGTGGGCTGGAACCCGGTGATACGCGCCACGGCCTGGGCCTCTTGCAGCAGTTGCGGCGGGGCGCCGATCCACTGGCGGATATCGTTTTTACTGTTGAGCTGCCACAGGCCACCGGCGCAAAACAGCAGCACCAGCGCCAGCAACACCGAGCTAGGCACGCGCTTGAGCAAGGCGACGCGCAACTGCCACAGGCCTTCGGCGATACGCAGCGGCCACTGCGCCGGGCGCAGTTCGATGCCGTTGAGCAGCGCCGGTAACAGGCACACGGCCGACAGGTATGCACCGACTAAACCGGCGGCGGAGAACACCGCGATTTGCGTCAGCGCCGGGAACGGTGTCCAGGCCAACGCCAGGTAACCGATGCAACTGGTGGCCAGGCTCAGGCTCAGCCCCGGCAGGGTCAGGCGCAAGGCCGGCCAACTGCGCCAGGGCTTGAGGCTCCAGCTTTTCGACAGGTAATGCAGCGGGTAATCCACCGCCACGCCGATCAGGCTGGAGCCGAGTACCAAGGTCATCACATGCATATGGCCAAACAGCGCCACGCAGGCCACCGCGCCAAACAGCATGCCCACCAGCACCGGCACGAAGGCCAGCAGCACGCGCCAGCGGCGAAACGCCAGCAACAGCAACAACAGGATGCCCACGGTCGCGCCGCCGCCGACCCAGGTGATTTCCCGGGTTGCCTGCTGCTGGCCGTTGGCCGCATACAGCAAACCGCTGGCGGCGAGCAGTTGTGCGCCCTGCCGGCCTGCTTGTTCACGGCTGGCCTGGAGCAGGTCCGCCACTTGCAACGGCAGTTTCATATCGAAGGCGTTACCGGTGGTGCGCGCGCGCAGCAGCACCCAGCTTTTGCCGTCGGCGTCGGCGATCAACGCGCCGCTGCCGATATCCAACTGCACCGAACCGCGCTGCGGCTGGCTGTTCTGGATGCGGCCGGTCAGGCCCAGCCAGTCCTCCTGGCCAGGCACCAGGCTGAAGCCGGTGAAGGGGTCGAACAGTGACTGCACGCGTTGCTGGATAAATGCGTCGGGGTGTTCGATCAGTTGTTCGCGGTCTTTGGCCGCGAGCATGGCCAGTCGACCGCGCAGCAGTTGCTCACGCAGCGCCGGCAGGTCGGCTTGCAGGTTCCATTGCACCGTTTCAAACAGCCCGCTGGCCTGCCAGCGCTCGCCCAACTGTTGGGCCATGGCCACCGCTTGCTGGCGATCGGCGTGCCCCACCAGCACCAGCATCTGGCGGTTCAATGGTTCCTGCATGCGCTGCTCGGCTTGCAGCTCAAGGGCGTCAGGCGTACTGCCCGGCACCAGTTCCATCAGGTTGGCCGACAGCGGTGCGCCATGGCGCCACTGCCAGCCGGCCAGTGCCAACACGGCCACCAGCAGGATCAGGAACAGACGCGGCAACAGGCGCTCACTGGGCAAAGTCATGGCGCTCCGCGTCGCTTAGCGGCTGGCTTGCCGTGCTGTCCTGCATGCGCAGTACGGTGCTGTCGCCCTGGGTTTCCAGCAGTTCGATGGTCTGCACCAGTTCACCGCCATTGATAGTGATCTGGGTGAACACCTGCTTGAGCAGCAACGAACGCGGGATCAGCGTGAGCGTCCACTGCGTGGCTTCGCCTCGCAGCTGCAGTTCGAAGTCACGCTGCAAGCCGCTGCTGTCGCCCTGCAGCACGGCCAGGAACAGGCGATTCTGCTCCGCGCCGGCGCTCTTGTTCGGCAGGCTTTGCCAGCCATTGGCGTCACGCCGGGCGATGCCCTGGGCGCTGATGCGGTAGTCCTGTTGCAACGGGGTTTTGAGCAGCCACAGCAGGCCGTGGTCCTTGGCCAGCACAAAGGTGCCCTTGCTGACCAACGGTTGTGGCAGCGCGCGCAGGTGTTTCTCCTGGATGAAACTGCCGTGGATCACGCTGGGTTTGGCCAACTGATCGCTGAGTTGTTGCAGGTCGAAGGCGTGGGCGTTGAGGCTCAGCAGCACGCCGACAAACAGGATAAACGCTCTCATGCCAAGGCCCTCGCGACCGCATCGGTGAACACCTTGGGCGACGCCAGCTGCATCTCGCGACTGGCTATTTCGACCGCCACCTGCACGGTGCTGGCGCGGGTCAAGCGCTCGCCGCTGGCCAGGTCGGTGATCAGGTAATTGACCTTCAAGCGGTTCTCCCACTCCACCAGGCTGGCGCGCACGTTGATGGTCTGGCCAAACACGGCACCGCGTACATAGCGCAGTTGCATGTCGATCACCGGCCAGGCGTAGCCGGCTTCGAGCATCGCCGTGTAGTTGTGGCCGATCTTGTCCAGCAGCGCACAACGCGCCACTTCCAGGTACTTCACGTAATGCCCGTGCCACACCACGTTCATGGTGTCGACGTCAAAAAACGGCACCAGGATTTCGGTGTCGCAGTGCAGCACGCCGGGGCTACGCATGCAGCCTCCAGTGTTGCTCGGCAATGCGTTGCAGGCACAGGCGCAGTTCACCTTCCAGGGCGCGGTCTTCGATAACGGGCGCAAAGTCCTCGGCCAGTTGCGCGTGCATGGCCGCCAGTGCCGGTGGCAGCGGCCGCGCATCCTCGGCCCTGGCACGCAGCCACACGCCTTGGTTGGCGGCGAGCAGTGTGGCGGCGGCGACCTGTTCGGTCAGCTCCAGCACGCGGATCGCATCGCGGGCGGCGATGGTGCCCATGCTCACTTTGTCCTGGTTGTGGCACTCGGTGGAGCGCGAGAACACGCTGGCCGGCATGGTGTTTTTCAGCGCTTCGGCGGTCCAGGCGCTGGTGCCGATCTGCACGGCCTTGAACCCGTGGTTGATCATCGCGCGGTCGGCTGGCGCGCCCGACAGGTTGCTCGGCAGGCCGTGGTTGTAACGCACGTCCACCAGCAGCGCGAGTTGGCGGTCGAGCAGGTCGGCCACGTTGGCCACCAGGGTCTTGAGGCTGTCCATGGCAAAGGCGATATGCCCACCGTAGAAGTGCCCGCCATGCAGTACGCGTTCTTCTTCGGCGTCGATGATCGGGTTGTCGTTGGCGCTGTTCAGTTCGATTTCGATAAACGAGCGCAGCCAGTTCAGGCTGTCGGCCAGCACGCCCAGAACGTGCGGCGCGCAGCGCAGGGAGTAGCGATCCTGTAAACGGTGCAGCGGCGCGGTCGGGGCGTCGATGGCCAGGTCCTGGCGCAGCCACGCAGCGACTTGCATCTGCCCCGGATGCGGCTTGGCCGCGAACAGGCGTTCGTCGAAGTGCTCCGGGTTACCTTGCAGCGCCACCACGTTGAGCGCGGTGATACGGGTGGCCAGCTGCAACAGGTAATCGGCGCGGGCAAAGGCCAGGCAGGCAAGACCGGTCATCACGGCGGTGCCATTCATCAGCGCCAGGGCTTCCTTGGGCCGCAGTACCAGCGGCTCCCAACCGAGTTCGCGGTGCACATCGGCCGCCTGGCGGCGTTCGCCACGGAACAGCACCTCGCGCTCGCCGGACAGGGTCGCGGCCACGTAGGACAGCGGCGTCAGATCGCCGCTGGCGCCCACCGAGCCTTCTTCCGGGATCAGCGGCAGTACGTCGTGTTCGAGGAACCCATGCAGGCGCTCCAGCAGCTCCACACGCACCCCGGACACACCATGGCACAGCGACTGCAAACGCGCGGCCAGCACGGCGCGGGTGGCCTGGGCGTCGAGCAACTTGCCCAGGCCGCAACCGTGGAAGGTATACAGGTGACGCGGCAGCGCTTCGACGTGCTGCAACGGCACCGCCACCACGCACGAGTCGCCGTAGCCGGTGGTCACGCCGTAGATCACGCCCTCCTTGTCCAGCAGCGAATCGAGGAACTGCGCGCCCTTGGCGATGCGCTGGCGATAGGCAGCATCGCCCTGCAACTGCGTGGGCGCCTGACGGTTGGCCAGGGCCAGCACGTCTTCGATGCGCAGGGGGCGTTCGCCAAAGGTTACCGGCTCAAGATGCGTCGTCATCGGTCTTCCAGAAAGGGTAAAAGTTGAACCATTGTTGGGGCGCTTCCAGGCAGAACTGGCCCAGGCGTGCGGCGTAGCGCGCGGTCCACTGAGCGATGACCTGCTCGCGGGTGCTGCGCTTCCATTCGATGGAGTGCGCGAACGGCTCGATCGTCAGGTGATAACGGCCCTGGTGCTTGAGGCACATCAGCAGGTTCACCGGGCATTTGAGCAGCCCGGCCAGCAGCCACGGGCCTTGGGGGAACGCGGCGTTCTGGCCGAGGAAGTCCACGCGCACCGTGCGCCCACCGTGCAATGGCACGCGGTCGCCGGCGATGGCCAGCCACTCGCCGTCGTCCAGGCGCTGGCTGAGCAGCAGCATGGTGGCCGGGTCCAGTTCGCTGACCTGGATCAGACGCAAGTGGGTCGCGCCGGCTTCGCCCAGCAACCGGTTGAAGCGTTCGGCATGCTTGGTGTGCACCAGCACGTTCATGGTGACTTGCTCGCCGATCTCCGCCAGCGCACGGCACACTTCCAGGTTGCCCAGGTGTGCGCCGACCAGCATCTGACCGCGTTCGCCCCGCAGTTGGCCGCGCAGTTGCGCCGGGTCGTGGATGCTGATCTGTTCCAGGCGCAGCTTGCCGTTCCACACGTCGAGTTTGTCGAGCAGGGCGTCGGCGAAGGCCATGAACTGACCGAACACTTTGCGATGGCTGGGGCGCAACTCATCGCGCCCGCTCCATTCGGCCAGGCGTTGCTGGTAGTGCCAGGCGCTCTGGCGCGCGGTGCGGCCAAACAGGAAGAAGTACAACACGATGCCGTACAGCACCGGGCTCAGCAGGCGGCGGCCGAGAACCTTGGCGGCGACAGCGGTGATTTTCATCAGCAGGTAGCTGCCGCGCTCCTCGCGGTCGGCCCAGTGTTTGGCGCTATCGTTCATGCCTGCCACCGTCGCCACAGGATCATCGGCGCCCGCACCAACATGCCGAAAAACAGCCGGGTGTGCATGGCGCTGATGCGCACGTTGTCGTGAAACAGCCGGAAGTGCGACAGGCCGTCGGCGGGGTAATGCACCTTGGTCGGCAGCCAGCGCATCGGCTGGTTGCGCCAGGCCAGGCGCACCAGGATGTCCGAGTCGAAGTCCATGCGCGTGCCGATGTACGCGGAGTCCATCAGCGCCAGCACCGGTGCCAGCGGGTAGATGCGAAAGCCGCACATCGAGTCGCGGATCTGCAGCGACAGCGTGTTGATCCACACCCATACGTGGGTCAGGTAGCGCGCGTACAGGCGGCCCTTGGGCACGCTCTCGTCGTATTCGGGGTAGCCGCAGATGAGGGCGTCGGGGTGTCTGCGCGAGGTGTCGATAAACGTCTCGACTTCGCGCAGGTCGTGCTGGCCGTCGGCGTCCACCTGCAGGGCGTGGGTGTAGCCCAGGCGCGTCGCTTCGCGAAAACCCGCCATCACGGCGCCGCCCTTGCCTTGGTTGTGCGGCAGGGTCAGCAGGGTGACGTTGTCCAGGGTCGCCAGTTGCGCCAGGACTGCCGCGCAGGCGCGGCTGCTGCCGTCGTCCACCAGCAGGCACGGCAGGCCGCTGTTCAGCAGACTGCTCACCACGGCGGGCACGGCGCCTTCGTGGTTGTAGACCGGGATCAGGGCGCAGGGGTTATGCATCGGCGGCCTCCAGCAGAATCCGCCCGCTGGAGCAGGCGGCGACGCCGTTGCGGTAGGCGAAATACAGTTTGCCGCGCTCCGCGTCGAAGCGCAGGTGCAGCTCGATCGTATCGCCGGGACGCACCAGTTGCTGAAACTTGAGCACTTCCATGCCGGCAAAGGTGGCGGGCAAATCGAGCAGTTGCTGGCCGAGGTTGAACGCCCACTCCACCTGCACCACGCCCGGCAGCACTGGGGTGACCGGGAAGTGCCCGCTGAAATACGCCAGGTCCGGCGGTACGCTCAATTGCAGGGTCCATTCGCCATTGGCCTGGACCTGCTCCAGCACCAGCGGCGTTTTCGGTCGGGGCGCCAGCAGCAGTGCCGCCACATCGGCCTGGGGCAATTTGCCCTGGGCATTGAGCGGCAGTTGCTGCAGCAAGCGCCAGCGACGCGGCAGTGCCAGGGCTTCGCAATGTTGGCTCAGGTGCTGGCGCAGGGTTTGGGTGAGGCTGCGCCGGCCTTGATTGCGCAGGGCGTGCAGGCCATCGGCGCTTAACACCAGCAGCGCGCCAAGGGAGGCGCGGTTTTCCTGAACCACGCCCAGGCGCGTTTCGGCGACCCACGGGTGGGTCATCAGCGCCTGTTCGAGCATCGGCAGGGAGATGCGTTTTTCTTCCAGCTTGACGATGCGGTCCAGGCGGCCGAGCAGCTCGAAGCGGCCATCGGCATGAATGCGTGCGGCGTCGGCGGTCTGTTCGATATGCCCAACGGGCAGGTAGGGCGAGGCGATGCGCAAGGCACCGTCGGCGTCCTGGCTCAGTTGCACATCGGCAAACGGCTGCCAGGGCTGCGCGCCCTGGCGCCAGGCGATGCCGCCGGTTTCCGAGCTGCCGAGGATTTCCGTCGGCCATTGCTGCAAGCGTTCGTGCAGGCTGGCGGCGGCCTCGACGGGCAGCGCGCCGCCTGAGGAAAACACCCGTGCTACCTGGCTCAGCGCGGGCCAATCGAGGTTGTCGCCCATTCGCTTGAGCAGCGCCGGGCTCGCCACCCAGGCGAACTGCGCGTGCTCGCGGCTGGCGCGTTGCAAGTCCTCGGGGAACGCCAGTTGGGTGCGTACAAAGGTGCGTCCGGCGCACAGCGGCCAGAGCACACGGAACAACAGGCCATAGATATGCTGGGTGGCGACACTGCCAATGATGCAGGCGTCCTTGAGGTCTGCGCCCCACAGTGCTTCCAGGGCTTGGACTTCGTTGGCCAGCTGGCGCAGGGTTTTGTCGATGCGCTTGGGCTCGCCGCTGGAGCCGGAGGTGCACAGGCTCAGTTGGCAGGTGTCCAGGTCGAGCGCGGCGGGGCTCAACGGGGCCTGGTACAACGCGTCCAGGTCCGCCGCTTCAGTCAGCCACGCGTCGACGCTGTCAGTCCAGCGTTGACGGGTCTGGGGCTGCAGATCGGCGGGCAGCAGCACGCTGACCCCGGCACGCCAGGCGCCGAGCAGGGCAATCGCCAATACGCCGGCGTCTTCCAGGTGCACGGCCAGGTGCCGAATGCCGCGCGCTTGCAGGCCGGCCGCCAGGCGCAGGGAACGCTCCCAGAGCTGGGCGTGATTCATCGCAGGTTCGGTGGTGACCCAACGCTGTTGCAGCGGCTCAAGCAGCAAGTGCTCAAGTTTCAACCCTTTCATACGCGGCCTCGAACCCTTTGTCGTACCAGCCATTCCACGGCAAACAACAACCCCATCAACCCGTAGGCGATCATGCCGTTGTACAACGTCCACCAGCTCAGCGGCGCCCACAGGGTGAGGGCGGCGGCCAGCAGGCCGTTACACAGAAAAAACACGCTCCACACCACGGTGACCTTGCGCGTATACGCCACCGCCTGCGGTGGCAGTTGCGGTTCAGTCATGCGGGCCAGGCGTTCGACCATCGGCGGCCCGTACCTCAGGCTCAGGCCGAACAGCGCCAGCATGAATGCGCTGACCAGGCTCGGGTACCAGCGCAACAGGTGCGGGTTGTCGAACCAGGCCAGTAACAGGCAGAACACGATCACCGCCAAGGCCATCGGGCGACTGCCCGGGCGGCGTGCGCCAGTGAGCGCGCGCAGCAGCCACAGGCTGCCGAGCAGCAGGCCGAATTGCCACGGCGCAAAATGCTCGGTGCCGTAATACACCGCAAAGGGGTACAGCAGCCCCGCCAACAACAGGCCAAGGCCGATCAGCCGGCTCATGCGGCAGGCTGGACCAGACGGTACACCGCCTCAACCACGTCGTTCACGGTGCGCACCGCCTTGAACTCTTCGGCGGCGATCTTCTTGCCGGTCTGGCGCTTGATATGGTCGATCAGGTCCACGGCATCGATGCTGTCGATTTCCAGGTCCTGGTACAGGTTGGCGTCGAGGGTGACGCGTTCCGGGGGCAGTTCAAACAGTTCCACCAAGGCGTCGCGCAGGGTGTTGAAAATATCGTCACGAGTTTGCATGGTCCGGTCTCAAGCTGCCTGTCTGGCCGTGACGAACGCCGCAAGGCTGGCCACGTTGGTGAAGTGGTTACGGGTGTCCTTGGCGTCGGCATCGATCTTGATGCCGTACTTTTTCTGGATCGCCAGGCCCAACTCCAGGGCGTCTACCGAATCCAGGCCCAGGCCTTCGCCGAACAGGGTTTGATCGCTGCCGATGTCGTCGACGCTGATGTCTTCCAGGCCCAGGGCCTCGATGATCAGCATCTTAATGTCGTGCTCAAGGCGGTGTCTGTCGCTCATCTTCGGCGAGCTCCTTAATAAAATAGTGGTGCAGGTAATCGTTGAGCTTGCGCGAGGCTTGGGGCGCGGGCCCCAGGGTTGCGAACGCTTGTGGTTCTATATCGGCACCCACGCGCAAACTGAAGTGCACGCGGCATTTCGGGATGCGATACCAGGGTTCGGCCTTGGTCAGGGTCGTGGGGCTGACCTTGATCACCACGGGGGTGATGATTGTCGCACCGCGCAGCGCAATGGCGGCGCCACCGCGATGAAAGGCAGGTGCCGCGCCGGGTGTGGTACGGGTGCCTTCGGGAAAGATGATCAGGGTCTGGCCGCTTTTCAGAGCATCGGCGGCGGCATCGAGCATTTCGGCACTGCCGTCGTTGCTGATGTAGCCGGCGTCACGCACCGGCCCACGGGTGAAGGGGTTTTGCCACAGGCTGCGTTTGACCACGCAGTTGGCCTGGCGCACCAGACCGATCAGAAACACCACGTCGATCAGCGACGGGTGGTTGGCGATGATCATCTGGCCGGGACGGCCGAGCCTGTCGGCGCCTTCGACGCTGTAGGTCAGCACGCCGGCGCGTTGCATCAGGCGAATAAAGAACCAGAACAGCCAACTGATAGTGTGGCGGGCGCGGCGTCGGTGGTTGGCCGCGCTCCCCGGCAGACAACTGAGCAGGGGGAATACCAGCAAACGCAGGCACAGCCCACCGAAGCCGAACAGCGCGAAGCTGGCAGCGGTTGCGAACAGGCGCCAGTAATAGGCGTCCCGTGGCTTATCGGTCAGGGCTTGCGTTGCCAATTCCATACGCGGTTCTTCCAGGCATGTTGGCAGGCACGCTGCTCGGTGAGCAGGGTGCGCAGCAGGTTCAGGGCGTGGGGCCACTGTGTTTGAGTGGGTTGGACACTGCCTGGCGTGAGTTCCAGTTGCCATTCGTCGCCCGGCGTCAGCAGCAGGCCGAGGGCGTAGGGGAAGGGCACATCAACGATCCAGTTGGCATACGCCTGTGGCGGTTGCTCTTCGGTGATCACCAGCAACACGGCAGGCGCGCCTTCGCGCAGCAGCGCGGCGGCTTCGAGCATGCCGTGTTCCAGGCCGTCGCCGGCGGCGGCGAGGGCGGTCATTTCGCTGGTTTCATTGCGCAGAATCGACCACAGGCCAATCACCGCGTTGTGCACCGACAGGCTGAACTGGGTCGGCGACAGCGGCTGCTCGTTGGCCAGGTCGCTGAGGATGTCGAGGGTGCGCGGGGTTTCGCCATGCCGGGAAATAAACACCAGCGGCAGGTCTTGCAGGCCTTCGGCCAATGGCCAACCGACGCTGAACGCCATGCGCGCCAGGCGGCTCAAGCGCCGGCGCTGCATGGCGGGCAAGAAGGATACGTCGGGCGACGCGTCGCTGGCGGGCAGCAACACCGGGGCCTGGCACCACGCATGCCAGTCGTGCGCGCGCTCCAGGCCAGGAGCCCAGGCGCGCCATTGGGCGATGTTGAAGTTGATCACTGAGAAGTTATCCCGCCCCTGCGGGCTTCCATGTGCGGCTTTTGGCCCCGAAAACCGGGGCAGGGATCAATAGCCGAATGGCGCGCATTATCCCGGTGCCGTGGGGTTCTAGCAAATATTGGTAAAGATTTGTTCACGGCGGATGACAAGCAGGTCGCAAAGATTTGCCGATTGTCCTTTACCGGGTGCCCCTTGGATTGTCGGACTGTTCTTATTTATCTGTATTTGATACGCCGCCAATGCGGCGATGCATCGCTGAACGAGGTAGCTAACAGGCGCTTTTGCCCTCTACACTCGGACATTCATTGATACACGGAGGTTTTTCCATGCGGCGTGTGGTGTTCAATCAGAAAGGCGGCGTGGGCAAATCCAGCATCGCCTGCAACCTGGCGGCGGTCAGTGCCAGCGAAGGCTATCGGACCCTGTTGGTGGACCTCGATGCACAGGCCAACTCCACCCAGTACCTGACGGGGTTGACCGGCGACGACATTCCCATGGGGATCGCGGATTTTTTCAAGCAAACCCTGTCTTCCGGGCCGTTTTCGAAGAAGAACAAGGTGGATATCTACGAGACCCCGTTCGACAACCTGCACGTGATCACCGCGACGGCCGAGCTGGCGGACTTGCAGCCCAAGCTTGAGGCCAAGCACAAGATCAACAAGTTGCGAAAGCTGCTGGACGAGCTGAGCGAAGATTACGACCGGATCTACCTGGACACGCCGCCAGCGCTGAATTTCTACGCGGTTTCGGCGCTGATTGCTGCCGATCGCGTGCTGATCCCCTTCGATTGCGACAGCTTCTCGCGCCAGGCCCTGTATGGCCTGCTGGCGGAAATCGAAGAGTTGAAGGATGACCACAACGAAGGCCTGGAAGTGGAAGGCATCGTGGTCAACCAGTTTCAGGCCCGGGCGAGCCTGCCGCAGCAGATACTCGATGAGCTGATTGCCGAAGGGCTGCCGGTGCTGCCCGTGTACCTGGCCAGCTCGGTGCGCATGCGCGAGTCGCATCAGGAGAGCAAGCCACTGATTCACCTTGACCCTCGGCATAAGCTGACCCAGCAGTTTGTGGAGTTGCATAACTTGCTGGAAAACGGCTGACCTCAAAGGCAAGACACATCCACCGTTGCGGGAGTATTCCTGCTAGAGGATCTGGATGTGTCTTACAAGGGCTGTAGGAAGGGTCTGGCAATCGCCGCTGTACCTTGTCTCAACGCCTACAGGTACGCCAGAATCCGCCGGCTTGTACGTCTGGATGGGCGTCTCTAAGGTTTGCCGGTCGCTGAATGTTCAGTGATCGGGTTTAGTAGCCCGAGTGTGATCGCCGAAACGTACAAGTCTCATCTACCGGGCTTTCAGCCTGTACATGATGGTGGCTGTGCGCAGGGCACCTTCGGGTGCGCCGGTCTTCGGCTTTCCACCGGTCTACTAACCTGCGTACAGCTGCCACCCTTCGTTTAGTAGCGATTTGATGGTGGCCCAAGCCGGGAAAGTCGATTATGCCAAGCGCTACACACCTGTTCTGCGTATCACCCAACCTCCCCACCGAAACCCTCGTGCTTAACAGCTACGAAACCTTCTCTTCGGTGCGCACCTTGTTGCTCAACCTGTCCAACGACCTCACCGGTGAACACCGCGATGTGGCCCTGGCCATCCATCAACTGAGTGAACTGGGCATCATGCTGGTCGGCCAGATGATGGATCGCGAAGCCCCCGTAGTCAGCACATAAAACCCAGTCGGAAACCTGGGAGCGGGCATGCTCGCTCCCGCTTTGGTCGGTATTGCCCGCAGAGCCGCCTTACACCCCCTGGCTGCGCAACCAACTGATCAACTGCGGCAACGCAAACGCCCCGCTCTGGCGCGCCACCTCGCGGCCATTCTTGAACAGAATCAAACTGGGGATCGAGCGTATCCCCAACTGCGCCGATAACTGCGGGTTGGCTTCACTGTCGAGCTTGGCCAGCCGGCACTTGCCCGCAAGCTGCCCTGCCGCCTGTTCAAACACCGGCGCAAACGACTTACACGGCCCGCACCAGTCGGCCCACACATCCACCAGCAACGGCAGGTCGCCCTTGATCTGGCTGGCATAGTCGCCTTGTTTGAGCTCAAACGGTTTGCTCAACAACACAGGTTGCTTGCAGCGCCCGCATTTGGGCGCATCACCCAGGCGCTCGGCGGGGATGCGGTTGAGGCCGTTGCAATGTGGGCAGGGAATAACGAGTGGTTCGGACATGGTGCGCTCCGCGAGTGTGGCCAATGCTCCCTATCTGGAGTCAGGTGCCAGCGTTATCAAGTTGAACGTGCGACAGATCCGCTGGCTGGCGGAGTTCTTCAAGGTACCGGTCGACATGTTCATCTAAGCGCGAGCCTGGCGTATCACGACGAACAACTGATCTCCAAATGCTTGCCCCAATCCGGCGGCCGCTGCGCGTATTGTTCCATCCCTGCCTGTTCTTCGAACGGTTTGGAAAGCACCGCATGCAGTCGTCGCACTTCGCTGTAATCGCCGGACTCGGCGGCGGCGATAGCGTTCTGCGCCAGGTAGTTGCGCAGGATGTACAGCGGGTTGACCGCGTGCATCCGCGCACGGCGCTGCTCTTCGCTGTGGTCCCCATCCCGCTCGACACGGGCCTTGTACTGCTCGGCCCAGGCATCAAACCCGGCCATGTCGACAAAATCATCGCGCAAGCGCGTCACCGCCAATGCGGCCGATTCATCCCCCAGCCGGCGGAAGAACAGGGTGTAATCCACGCCGCTGTTCTGCATCAGCTTGAGCAGGCGCTCCACCAGTTTCTGGTCATCGTCTTCGGCCGTGGTCAGCCCCAGGCGGCGGCGCATCAGGTCCAGGTAGTGGGCTTGATAGAACGGCAGGTACAGGCCGAGGGCTTCTTTCAAGGCGTCGACGCTGATAAACGGCGTGAGCGCCTGGGCCAGGGCGCTGAGGTTCCATTGCCCGATCGGCACCTGGTTGCTGAAGGAGTAACGTCCCTCGTGATCGGAATGGTTGCAGATGAAGTGCGCGTCGAAGTCATCCAGAAACGCAAACGGCCCGTAATCGAAGGTAATGCCCAGGATCGACATGTTGTCGGTGTTCATCACGCCATGGCAGAAACCATAGGCCTGCCATTTAGCGATCAGTTCGGCGTTGCGCTCGACAATTTCGCGGAACATCGCCAGATACGGCTCAGGCTGTTCGCGGCATTCGGGGTAATGCAGGTTCAATACGTGCTCGGCCAATTGGGCCTGCTGTTCGGGTTTCTTGGTGTAGTAGAAATACTCGAAATGCCCGAAGCGGATATGGCTGGGCGCCAGGCGCAGCACCATCGCGCCGCGCTCCTGTTTCTCGCGCCAGACCGGCGTGCTGGAGCCGATTACGCACAAGGCGCGGCTGGTGGGGATGCCCAGTGCGTGCAGCGCTTCGGAGGCCAGAAACTCGCGAATCGAAGAGCGCAACACTGCGCGGCCGTCGCCCATCCGCGAGTACGGCGTCATCCCGGCGCCCTTGAGGTGCAGGTCCCAGTGCTCGCCGGCTTCGTTATACACCTCGCCCAGCAGCAAGCCCCGGCCATCGCCGAGTTGCGGGGTGTAGCCGCCGAATTGGTGCCCGGAATAGACCATCGCCCGCGGCTCCGCGTCGGCCCATAGCGTGTGGCCGCCGAACAGTTCGGCGAACACCGGTGTGTCGGCAACGGCGGGGTCGAGGTCCAGCAGGGCCATGGCGGCCTCGCTGGCCACGACGAGGCGGGGCTCGTCGAGGGGCTCAGGCAGGACGTGGGTTGAGAACGCGTCGCCCAGGCGTGCGAAGCGGTTGTCGAAGGTCAGTTCGTCGAGGGCTTTCACCGGCCATCTCCAGCAGAATGTCCGAGCATTCTGCTGGGGATAGGGCGTTTAGTCGAGTTTGCTCGGCGGCGGCTCCGGCGCATCCTGGACTTTTGCGGCAGGCGGCTCGGGTGCGTCCTGCTCCGTCGTGGGCGCCACGATGGTCTTGCGCTCGTCTTCCACCGGCACCAGTTTGTATTCCTGGCCGTGCATATTTTTCAGGTACACCTCCATCTGTCGGAACGAGATGTTGATGTGCTGTTTCTTGAATTCACGGTTGATGTAGCGGTTGACCTCGTCCAGCACCGGGTTGCGGTCGCCCAGGTCACGCACGTGCATGCGCAGTTCGTGGTCCAGGGTGCTTTCGCCGAAGTTGAGGAAGTACACGTGGGGCTCGGGTTCTTTGAGTACCCGTGGGTTTTCTCTTGCGGCCTTGAGCAACAAATCCTTCACCAGATCCAGGTCCGAGCCGTAGTCCACGCCCAGTTTCAAGGTGACGCGGGTGATGGTGTCGGTCAGCGACCAGTTGATCAACTGCCCGGTAATGAACGTCTTGTTGGGGACGATGATGTCCTTGCGGTCGAAGTCGGTGATGGTGGTGGCGCGGATGCGGATCTTGCTCACCGTGCCCGACAGGTTGCCGATGGTGATGGTGTCGCCGATACGCACCGGGCGTTCGAACAGGATCATGATGCCGGAGATAAAGTTGGCGAAGATCTCCTGCATGCCGAAGCCCAGGCCCACCGACAGCGCGGCCACCAGCCATTGCAGTTTGTCCCAGCTCACGCCGAGGGTGGACAGCGTGGAGACAAACCCCACCCCGGCAATCACGTAGGACAGCAGGGTGGTGGTGGCGTAGGCGCTGCCCTGAGCCAGGTCGAGCTTGGACAGCACTAACACTTCCAGCAGGCCGGGCAGGTTGCGCGCCAGGGCGAAGGTGATGCCGATGATGATCAGTGCGCCGAGCAAGTCGCCGATGCTGATAGGCACCATGCTGATATTCGCACCGGTGCCACTGGTGTATTCGTACAGCGTGACGTTATCGAGGTAGGAAAACACCGAGATCAGGTCCGACCACACCCAGTACAGCGCAGCGATAAAGCCGCCGAGCAAGGCCAGGCGAATCAGGCGCATGGACTGCTCGTTAACCTGCTCGATATCCAGGGTCGGTTCTTCGATCACCGCTTCGCCGTCTCCGGCTTCCTTGGCCGCCTGGCGTTTGGCCAGGGCGCGCGAGTAGGCCAGGCGCCGGGCGGCAACGCCCAGGCCACGAACGAAGGTGGCTTCGATCACCAGCCAGAACATCAGCAGGTACAGGGTGTTGATCAGCCGATCGCTGAGCTTCAGGGCGGTGTAGTAGTAGCCAAAGCACACGGCAATGAACAGGGCGATGGGCAGCGCGGTAAACAGCAGGCCCATGGCTTTGCGAAACAGTGAGGCTTTTTCGTGGGTCGGGCTGTGCAGCAGCAGGCGGCCAAGCAGCCAGGCCATCAACGCGTAGCACAACAGCACCACGCCGATGCCCAGCACGTCGTCGGCCAGCGCCGCCGGCTGGTGTTCGGCGATGGCCACCACGGCCACCAGCGCAAGGACCACCAGCCCGAGTTTGCGCACCCAGCCTTGCAGGAATTCGACTTGGGGTTTTTCCCAGCGGAAGTGCAATTCGGCCACGCCACCCGGCGCCAGAATGCGGTAAGCGGTGTAGAACACCAGCCACGCCTGGGCGATTTGCAGCAGCGCCGAGCCGAGGTTGGCGTTTTGCCCGCGGGCGTCGATCTGCAGCGCGTAGCCGCACAACGCCAGGCCCAGGGCGACCGGCATCGCCAGCAGTATATTGATCAGGATCGCCTGGGGCGTGTGCCACTGGCTGTCGCGCTTGAAGTGGCCGATGTCCAGGTGGACCTTTTTCAGGCGCGCGTACAGGGCGTTGCGCCGCCACAGCAGTGCGCCGATCAACAGCAGCAACGGCAGGAACAGCAGCGGACGCTGGGTCAGGCCGTCATACAGTTCGCTGACGCTGGATGCCCACGGCAGGGTAGTGACTTGCTTGCTCAGGTGCGCCGGCACGGTCTCCAGCCACTCGGTGTCCAGCGGCTTGTTGCTGGGGATCCAGAACATCTGCTCGTCCAGCGTGGCGCGCAGGGTGGTGGCGGTGCTGAGCAGTTGTTTCTGGTTGAGTTGCAGGGTGATGGATTCGTTGAGCAGCGCGCTCAGCTCGCGGCTCAGGCGTTCGAGCAGGTCGCTGCGGGTGACCGCCAGTTCCAACAGCGTGCGGCGCAGCTGCGGCGTGACGTCGTCCGGTGGCTGGTTGGCCAGCAGGTTATCCACATAAGCGCTGGGAGAGCTGATCAGCTCGCGCTGCTGGTTAACCTCGAACTGGTACAGGCGAATGTTGGCGATGTCGTCGGCCAGATCGCGGTCTACGGTGAGGCGCGGCAGCGCTTGTTTTTGCTTATAGAGAATCTTGGAGAGCAGCAGGCTGCCCTTGAGCACGTTGATCTGCTCGTCCAGGGCCGAGTCGCTCTGGGTCACGGTGTCCAGTTGCTGCTTGGTTTGCAGGTTCTTCTGGGTCAGATCGTTGAGGCGGTCGGTGCTTTTGAGCAGGTAGTCGGAGAGCTTCAGGTTCTGCGCGCTTTCAGTGGCCAACAGGCTGCTGCCGCCGGCCTTCTGCGCTTCGATGGACTGCTGGGTGACGGTCTGTTGTGACTGGGCCAGACGTTTTTGGTTGATCAGGGTTTGCAGGTCCTGGATTTCTTGCTCCAGGCGCGCGGTTTTTTCCTGGATCAGGTCGTGCTGGCTGTTGCCCAGGTCTTGCAGTTGGCTGTTGCCGGCCAGTTCCTGGCGGCGCAGTGGGATCAGGGCGTTGAGTGCGGCGAGTTCGGCGTTGAGTTGGTTGCGTTGGTCGCCGGTCAGGGCTTTGCCGTTGTCTTTGCCGGCCTTGAGGATCGAATTGATCTGCAGAATGCGTGTCTGGCTGCTGCTGATTTCGGTCTGGGCGCGCTCTGGGCGGGTCTGGGCGGCGATGGTCAGGCTGTTGGCATCGGCCAGTTCCTTTTGCAGATCACCTTGCTGCGTGCTGCGCTGCACCAGCAGTTGTTCAAGTTGTGGCACCGGCAGGGTGGCGTACCGCTGGGCCACCGGGATGATTTTGGTGGCCTTGAGCCGGGTCAGCTCGCGCTGGTTTTCGTTGGTCTGGCGCGGTGCGTCCTCCAACTGGCGCTTAAGGTCGACAAGACGCTGCTCGTAATCCTGCTTGTTGCCCAGGTAAGTCAGGGTCTGCTGCAGGATGTTTTGCAACGCTTTCATGTCGGCGTCGGGCAGCTTGCGGTCGGGCAGCTTGTCCAGGGTTTGCTGGATGGCATCGGCGCTGGGCGGCTCGGCGGCGTAGACGCTGCCGGTGCATAGAGTCAGGCCCAGCAGGGCAGTGGCAAAAAAGGTGCGCAGGATTGTCATGGATACCAGTCAAGCAAGGCAGAGAAAATGGGGGGCGTGGCGCCACAGCCCCAGCAGTTTAGAGGAAGAGCCCGGGGCCTGGACGACTTCCTTCGGGGAATTTGACGCCGACTTTTCCGATTCTGTTCCCGTCCATGACTGCGACGGTCCACAGGGTGTTGTTCCACTCCACCTGGTCGCCGACGATAGGTGCGCCGCCGACTTTCTGAGTGATGAAACTGCTCAGCGGCATGTCCGGGTCGATACCGTCCAGCTTCAGGCCATAGAGCGCCGACACCGCGCCCAGCTGGGCGTCGCCTTCGAGGACGAAATCGCCGAAGAAACGCAGGTCGAGGCCGCGCTGCGGCGCCTGGCTGAACAGCTTGCCCAGGGCCGGCAGGTTGTGTTCATGGCCGATCACACAGAGCAGATCACCGACTTCCAACACCGTACTACCCGACGGATGGAGCAGTTGCTGGCCACGGAACAGGGCGGCGATGCGGGTGCCTTCGGGCATTTTCAGCTCGCGCAGGGCCGCGCCGATGCACCACTTTTCGGCGCCCAGGCGGTAGACGAACAGTTCCCACTCGCTGGTAACGTGCACTTCCAGCGCGGCGCGGGAGATCGGCGCAGGGTCCGGTGGTACCGTCACTTTCAGCAACTTTGCCACCCACGGCAGGCTTGTGCCTTGCACCAGCAGGGAGACCAGCACGATAAAGAACGCCAGGTTGAAGTACAGCTGCGCATGGGGCAAACCGGCCATCAGCGGGAACACCGCCAGGATGATCGGGACCGCGCCGCGCAGGCCGACCCAGGCGATAAAGGCTTTTTCGCGACCGTGGAAGGCCTTGAATGGCAACAGGCCGACCATCACCGACAGTGGCCGCGCAAACAGGATCATCCACAACGCCAGGCCCAGGGCCGGCAGGGCGATCGGCAGCAAATCATGAGGCGTGACCAGCAGGCCCAGCACCAGGAACATACCGATCTGTGCGAGCCAGGCCATGCCGTCGAGCATGTGCAAAATGCCATGACGGCTGCGCACCGGGCGGTTGCCGATCACCAGGCCGCACAGGTACACCGCGAGAAAGCCGCTGCCGTGCAAGGCGTTGGTCAGGGCGAAGACGAACAGGCCGCCGGCGATCACCAGGATCGGGTACAGGCCGGTGGCCAGGTTGATGCGGTTGACCATCTGCAGCATCAGCCAGCCGCCGCCCAGGCCGACCAGACCGCCGATGCCGAACTCGCGCACCAGGTGGGTCAGCAGGCTCCAGTGCAGGCCGGTCTGGCCGCTGGCGAGCATGTCGATCAGGGTGACGGTGAGGAACACCGCCATCGGGTCGTTACTGCCGGATTCGATCTCGAGGCTGGCCGTGACCCGTTCGTTCAGGCCCTTGCCGCCGAGCAGCGAGAACACGGCGGCGGCGTCGGTGGAGCCGACAATCGCGCCGATCAACAAACCTTGAATGATGTTGAGGTCAAACAGCCAGGCGGCGGCCATGCCGGTGAGGCCGGTGGTAATCAACACCCCCACCGTGGCCAGCGACAACGCCGGCCAGAGTGCCACGCGGAAACTCGCCACCCGTGTGCGCAAACCGCCGTCGAGCAGGATCACGGCCAGGGCGAGGTTGCCCACCAGGTAGGCGGTTGGGTAATTGTCGAAGATGATGCCGCCGCCATCGACGCCGGCGACCATGCCCACGGCCAGGATGATCACCAGGATCGGGATGCCCAGGCGCGACGAAAGAGAACTCACCAGAATGCTCGCACTCACCAGCAACGCGCCGATCAAGAACAGGCTGTTGATGGTCGTCGCATTCAAAGGCAGTACTCCATGGGCAAATAAGACAGGGCGCAAACTGACCATGCAGTCTGCGTGCCAGCGATTCTAACCTGTTGAATTGCAGTGCTGTCAAAAAGCTTTGATGACCGGCGCAGAACTGAATGTGGGAGGGGGGCTTGCTGTGGTGAGGGGCCTGTCCCCGACGAATTCAGCGGAAATCCCAGAGGACCGCTTTGCGGCCCAGCGCAGGGCAAGCCTGCTCACCACAGCAAGCCCCCCTGCATATTTTTAGCCGAGTGCACGCCGTCAGAGGCGGAAGCGGCCGACCATCCCGTTCAGGTCCACCGCCAGGCGCGACAATTCGTTGCTCGCCGCGCTGGTCTGGCTGGCGCCGGCGGCCGATTGCACCGACAGGTCACGGATATTGACCAGGTTGCGATCCACTTCCCGTGCCACTTGCGCCTGTTCTTCAGCCGCGCTGGCGATCACCAGGTTGCGTTGGTTGATCTCGACGATCGCGGTGTTGATGGTATCCAGCGACATGCCCGCCCCTTTGGCGATGTTCAGTGTCGACTCCGCGCGTTCGGTGCTGTTGCGCATCGAGTCCACCGCATGTTCGGTGCCGGTCTGGATGCTGCCGATCATGCGCTCGATCTCGCTGGTGGACTGCTGGGTGCGATGGGCCAGGGCCCGCACTTCATCAGCCACCACCGCAAACCCGCGACCGGCTTCACCGGCGCGCGCCGCTTCGATGGCGGCGTTCAGGGCCAGCAGGTTGGTCTGGTCGGCCAGGCCGCGAATCACATCCAGCACTTTGCCGATGTCGCGCGACTCATCTGCCAGCTCGCCGATCAATGTGGCGGTGGCCTGTACATCGCCGCTCATGCGCTCGATGGCGCTGACGGTTTCCTGCACCAAGTCGCGGCCGTCGCCGGCCGACGTGGTGGCGTTGCGCGAGGCCTCGGAGGTGCTCACGGCGTTGCGCGCGACTTCTTCGACGGCGCTGGTCATCTGGTTGACGGCAGTAGCGGCTTGTTCGATTTCGTTGTTTTGCCGAGTCAGGCCACGGGCGCTTTCGTCGGTGACCGCGTTGAGCTCTTCGGCGGCGGAGGCCAGTTGCGTGGCGGAACCGGCGATGCGTTGCAGGGTGTCGCGCAGCTTGTCCTGCATCTTGGCCATGGCGGCCAGCAGGCGAGCGGCTTCGTCGTTGCCGTCGACCTTGATCGGCCGGGTCAGGTTGCCTTCGGCGACTTGTTCAGCGGCTTCCAGTGCCTGGGCGATAGGCTGCGTGATGCTGCGGGTCAGCAGCCAGGCTAACAGTATTGTCAGCGCCGTGGCGATCACCAGCATGCCAATGACCAGGTCAAAGGCCAGCGTGTACTGGTCTTCAGCCTCTTGATTAGTGGCAGCCGCCGCCTTGTTGTTGTAGTCCAACAGGCGATTAAGCACTCCGTTGATCTGTTCGGAGTTGGTCAGCAGCTCAGTGTTAAGCAGGGTACGCAGTTGGTCGATCTGGTTGGCGCTCGACAGGCTCTTCATGCGCGCTTCAATCTGCTGATACTGGGTCAGCAGGCGCATGTATTCGTCATAGATCGAGCGCTCTTCACCGCTGTCGATCAGTTTTTCGTAGGTGTTCTGGGCCGCGCGGATCTGCTGGTTACGCAGTTCGAAGGCTTCCAGGGTCTTTTGTTGAACCTCGGGCTCACGGTTGGTGAGCAACCGGTACGACAGCACGCGCAGGCGCAGGGTCAGTTGGGTGAACTCATCGAGGGCGCGGATGCTCGGTACGCTGGACTGGGTGATGTCTTGGGTCGCAGCACGGATCTTGCTCATTTGACTGAGCGCGAACACACCCAGAAACAGCATCAGTGCACCAATCAACGCAAAGCCGAGGAAGGCCCTCGGAGCGATATTCATATTACGAAGTGACATGCGGGGATCCTGGGGGAAAGCGCGATCCGTGCGGCCGTGAGACGGGGTGTACTTCTCTATCGTGCGTACGACTAAAGTCTAAAGGGGGCTGTGCGCTTTTGTCGCACCTGACCAGGGGTTGGGCGGATTCAGGAACCAGATGGGCTAAATGCAGTCACTAAGGCTCGAAAGTGTGGCCCGGCCCTTAAACAGCGGGCTGCGCGCCGGGGATAAGCCTGGCATCCGAGGTGAATTTTCTTTATCGTCACCGCCCTTTTAAAAAGCCAGAGAAATCAAAATGTTAGAAGCATCCCTCAGCCAATTGGAACAACTGGTCAGCGACCTGGTACAGCAGAACCAGGACCTGTTGGGCCGCAACGAATCCCTCAAGGCGGAACTGGCCAGCGCCAAGGATGAGAACGACAGCCTGCAACTGAGCCTGATGGAACAGGAAGAAAAGCATGGCGCCACTGCCGCGCGTATCCAGGCCTTGGTTGAGCGCGTGAGCGCAGGTCCTGTGGGCGCATGAATGAAGGGATAAAGGTCGTTTCGATTCTCGGAGAGGATTACTCGATCAAGGCGCCTGCAGGGGAAGACAAAACCCTGATGCACGCCGTGACCATGCTCAAGGCTTCCCTGGCCACCACCAAGAAAAAGTACCCGACCCTGATCGGTGACAAATTACTGGTGCTGGCGGCGCTGAACCTGTGCGCCGAGCAGATCGAAATGCAGCAGGCGCACCAAGAGGAACTCGACCGTTACCAAGAGCAAGTCAGCGCCACGGTCGAGGTGATTTCCAAGGCGATCCAGCCTTAGAACCACTCATCCTGCATGCCCAGGCACGTGTCATCGCGTGCCTGCAGAATTGCCAGTTCATGATGGCAGCCCGGTACTTCCCAGGTCAGGAAGTAGCGGGCGGCCTGGAGCTTGCCTTTATAGAAGGCAGCATCCGCCGCATTGCCCCTGGCCAAGCCCTCTTCGGCGCGAATTGCCTGTTCCAGCCAGCGCCAGCCGATCACCGTATGCCCGAAAACCTTCAGGTACAGCGCCGAGTTCGCCAGGCTGCTGTTGACCTTGCCTTGGGCGAGATCCGTCAGCAGGCCCAGCGTGACCTGTTGCAGACGAGCGACCAGTTGTTCCAGTGGCTCTCTCAAGGCGGTGAGTGACGGATATTCGTGGGCGCGGGCGCCGGTTTCGGCAATCAGACGGATCAATTGCTTCAAGCCCGCGCCGCCGTTCTGCGCCAGCTTGCGCCCCAGCAAGTCCAGCGACTGGATACCGTGGGTGCCTTCATGGATCGGGTTCAGCCGGTTATCGCGGTAGTACTGCTCCACCGGGTATTCGCGGGTGTAGCCGTGACCACCGAGGATCTGGATCGCCAACTCATTGGCCTTGAGGCAGAACTCCGACGGCCAGGATTTGACGATGGGCGTGAGCAGGTCCAGCAATTCGTGGGCCTGTTTGCGCTCGGTTTCGGTTTCCAGCGTGGTGGTGTCATCGAACAGCCGCGCGGCGTACAGGCCGAGGTCGAAGGCGCCTTCTACGTAGGCCTTTTGCGTGAGCAGCATGCGTTTGATATCCGCGTGCTGGATGATCGATACCGGCGCGGTGCTCGGGTCTTTGCTGTCGGGCAGGCGACCTTGCGGGCGCTCGCGTGCATATTCCAGGGAATACAGATAGCCGGCGTAACCGAGCATCACGGCGCCCATGCCGACACCGATACGCGCTTCGTTCATCATCTGAAACATGCAGCTCAGGCCCTGATGCGGCTTGCCCACCAGATAGCCGACGCAGTTACCGTTATCGCCGAAATTCAGCGCCGTGGAGGTGGTGCCGCGCCAGCCCATCTTGTGAAACAGCCCCGCCAGCAGCACATCGTTGCGGGCGCCCAGGCTGCCGTCATCGTTGACCAGGAATTTGGGCACGATAAACAGCGAAATGCCCTTCACTCCCGCCGGTGCGTCCGGCAGTTTGGCCAGCACCATGTGCACGATGTTTTCCGACAGCGGGTGATCGCCGCCGGAAATAAAGATCTTGTTGCCCTTGAGTCGGTAGCTGCCATCCGCCGCCGGTTCGGCGCGCGTGCGAATATCCGAGAGCGACGAGCCCGCGTGGGGCTCGGTCAGGGCCATGGTGCCGAAGAAACGCCCCTCGATCATGGGTTGCAGAAAGCGTTGTTTCTGCTCCTCGGTGCCGAAGCTTTCAATGAGGTTGGCCGCGCCCATGGTCAGGAACGGATAGGACGTGGATGCCGCGTTGGCCGACTGAAAGTGCGCAAAGCACGCCTGGGACAGCAAGGTCGGCAACTGCATGCCGCCGTCTTCGAAGCTGCGGGCGGCGTTGAGAAAGCCGGCTTCCAGAAACGCGTCCACCGCCGGTTTGACCTCCGGAATCAGGATGGCCTTACCGTCTTCGTAGCGCGGTTCGTTTTCGTCGTTTTTGCGGTTATGGGGGGCGAAGTGTTTTTCGGCGATGCTGCGCGCGGTACTGATGGCTGCATCGAAGGTTTCGCGGTTGTGCTCGGCAAATCGCTCACGCTGAGTCAGGCCCTCGGCATCGAGGACTTCGTACAGCTCGAAAGCCAGATTGCGGGAACTGAGCAGCGTCTCGGACATGGCGGATTACCTTTTGAGGAGTATGCCGCAGTCTAGGAAGGCTTATAAAAATGGGGAAGGAAGATAGATGGGGGTGATGGGGCGGCACAAGCTGCAAGCTGCAAGTAAGAGCATGTGCTTTCACTTGCAGCTTGTGGCTTAAACCTTACTGCTGTTAACCAATGGTCATCAGGCTGGCATTACCACCCGCAGCAGCAGTGTTAACGCTCAACGCGCGCTCGATCACCAGGCGCTCCAGCGCAATCGCCGTTTCGCCCTGGGACAAACCATGCACGCCGACAATCGCACCGCCACGCTGGGCCACTTGTTTGCACACCGCACGCAGTTGGTCGGAGTCGCCGTGGTGCAAGACCGCGTCGAAGACCACCTCGTCTTTGCTCCAGTCGGCCACGCGTTGGATCTTCGCCTGAATTTCCTTCGGCAGGCGTAGGAACAGGGCCTTGGTCAGGTCGGTTTCCGGCCATACCGCCGAGCCACCCACCGCCAATACTGCGGCCAGTTGAGTCAACAGGTCGCCTTCCACGTCCGCCAGGCACAGCACGTGCTCGCGGGGCAGGATGGCGTAGCTGTTGCGCTCGCCGGTCGGGCCGGCCAGTTGGCGGGTGATCCCGCTTTGCGATTGTGCGGCGAACTGGCTGCACAGCGCGCTCAGTTCGCTGAACTTATTGCTGTCGGCCCAGGTTTTGAGGGCGGTCAGCGGTTGGCTCATGGCATCGCGCAGACGTACATCCGGTGCCGCCAGTTTGTCGCCACGTACGAAGGATTGCTCAATCGCATCGGTAGGACGGGTCGACAGCAGGCGGTACAGGTACAGCGGGCCACCGGCCTTCGGACCGGTACCCGACAGGCCTTCGCCGCCGAACGGCTGCACGCCAACCACGGCACCGACGATGTTGCGGTTCACATAGACGTTACCGGCGTTGACGTTGTCGATCACCTTGGCAATGGTCTCGTCGATGCGGGTGTGCACGCCCAGGGTCAGGCCGTAGCCGGACGCATTGATCTGGCCGATCAGTTGGTCGATCTCTTTGCGCTTGTAACGCACCACGTGCAGGACGGGGCCGAAGATTTCACGTTGCAGCTCGTCGAAGCTTTCCAGTTCGATCAGGGTTGGCATTACGAAAGTGCCGCGCTTGATCTCTTCACCGTCGGCGATGGCCACCTGATACACATTGCGGCCTTTGTCGCGCATGGCCTGGATGTGTTTCTCGATACCGGCCTTGGCTTCGGCGTCGATCACCGGGCCGATGTCCACCGACAGGCGTTCCGGATTGCCCAGGCGGCATTCAGCCATGGCGCCCTTGAGCATTTCGATGACACGGTCTGCCGAATCTTCCTGCAGGCACAGTACGCGCAAGGCCGAGCACCGTTGGCCGGCGCTGTCGAAGGCCGAGGACACCACGTCGATCACCACTTGTTCGGTGAGTGCCGAGGAGTCGACGATCATTGCGTTCTGGCCACCGGTTTCGGCGATCAGCGGGATCGGACGACCCTGGGCATCCAGGCGACCGGCGACATTGCGTTGCAGCAGGCGCGCCACTTCGGTGGAACCGGTGAACATCACGCCTTTGACGCGATCATCACCCACCAGACGGGCGCCTACGGTCTCGCCTTGGCCTGGCAGCAGTTGCAGCACGCCTTCGGGAATACCGGCTTCCAGCAGGATGCGCACGGCCTGTGCCGCGACCAGTGGGGTTTGCTCGGCGGGCTTGGCCAATACCGGGTTGCCGGCCGCCAGCGCAGCAGCGACTTGGCCGCTGAAAATCGCCAATGGGAAGTTCCACGGGCTGATGCAGACCACCGGGCCCAGAGGGCGGTGGGCATCGTTGGTGAAATCGTTGCGGGCCTGCACGGCGTAGTAGCGCAGGAAGTCCACGGCTTCACGCACTTCGGCGATAGCGTTGGCGAAGGTCTTGCCGGCTTCGCGAGCCAGCAGGCCCATCAGCGGCTGAATTTCGCCTTCCATCAGGTCGGCGGCGCGCTCCAGGATCGCAGCGCGCTCGGCGGGCGGTGTGGCCTGCCAGATCGGGCCTGCGTTAATCGCGCATTGGATTGCGTTGTCGACGTCTTCGACGGTGGCTTCTTGAACCTGACCGACCATGTCGCGCAGGTCGGACGGGTTCAGCACCGGTGCCGCCGCTTGTTCGCTGGCGGCGCAACCGAGCATCGGTGCGGCTTTCCAGTTGTTGTGAGCGGTGGCCAGCAGGGCACAGGACAGCGATGCCAAACGGTGTTCGTTGGCCAGGTCGATACCGGCCGAGTTGGCGCGATCGCTGCCATACAGGTCACGCGGCAATGGAATACGCGGGTGCGGCAAGCCGAAGCCGCCTTCCTGCGTGGCCATTTGCTCGATGCTGGCTACTGGATCGGCCACCAGCTCCTGGATGGAGATGGATTGGTCGGCGATGCGGTTGACGAACGAGGTGTTGGCGCCGTTTTCCAGCAGGCGACGCACCAGATAAGCCAGCAGTGTTTCGTGGGTGCCGACGGGTGCATACACGCGGCACGGACGGTTCAACTTGCCTTCGGAGACCTTGCCTACAACCTGCTCGTACAGCGGTTCACCCATGCCGTGCAGGCATTGGAACTCGTACTGGCCGGGGTAATAGTTCTGACCGGCGATATGGTAGATCGCCGACAAGGTATGGGCGTTGTGCGTAGCGAACTGCGGGTAGATGACTTCCGGCACCGACAGCAGTTTTCTAGCACACGCAATGTAAGAAACGTCGGTGTACACCTTGCGGGTGTAGACCGGGTAGCCTTCCAGGCCTTCGACCTGGGCGCGCTTGATCTCGCTGTCCCAGTACGCGCCTTTTACCAGGCGGATCATCAGGCGGTGGCGGCTGCGGCGTGCCAGGTCGATCACGTAGTCGATCACATACGGGCAACGCTTCTGGTACGCCTGGATCACAAAGCCGATACCGTTCCAGCCGGTCAGTTGCGGTTCGAAGCACAGGCGTTCGAGCAGATCGAGGGACAGCTCCAGGCGGTCGGCCTCTTCGGCGTCGATGTTCAAGCCGATGTCGTATTGCTTGGCCAGCAGCGTCAGGGACAGCAGGCGCGGGTACAGCTCGTCCATCACACGTTCGTACTGTGCACGGCTGTAACGCGGGTGCAAGGCCGACAGCTTGATGGAAATGCCCGGGCCTTCATAAATCCCACGGCCGTGGGAGGCCTTGCCGATGGAGTGAATGGCTTGTTCGTACGAGGCCAGGTACTTCTGGGCGTCGTGTTCGGTAAGTGCGGCTTCACCGAGCATGTCGTAGGAATAGCGGAAGCCTTTGGCTTCGAACTTGCTCGCGTTGGCCAGGGCTTCGGCAATGGTTTCGCCGGTGACGAACTGCTCACCCATCAGGCGCATGGCCATGTCGACGCCCTTGCGGATCATCGGCTCGCCGCTCTTGCCGATGATACGGCTCAGGGACGAGGTCAGGCCTGCCTCGTTATGGGTGGCGACCAGTTTGCCGGTCAGCAACAACCCCCAGGTGGCGGCGTTAACGAACAGCGACGGGCTGTTGCCCAGGTGCGGGTGCCAGTTGCCGGTGCTGATCTTGTCGCGGATCAGTGCGTCACGGGTGCCCTTGTCCGGGATGCGCAGCAGCGCTTCGGCCAGGCACATCAGCGCCACGCCTTCCTGGGACGACAGGGAAAATTCCTGCAGCAGGCCCTGAACAATACCGGCACGGCCGCCAGCGCTCTTCTGATTGCGCAGCTTTTCGGCAATCGAGGCGGCCAGCTTGTTGGTCGCTTCGGCCATCGGGGCTGGAAGGCGGGCCAGTTCGATCAGCATCGGCACCACTTCCGGCTCAGGGCGGCGGTAAGCGGCGGTGATCGAAGCGCGCAGAACCGATTGCGGCAGGATGCTCTCGGCGAACTCAAGGAAGCATTGGTGCGCGTGGTCGGTCTGGACCTCGCCTGCATCATCGGCATCCTTGCTGCTCAAGCCATTGAGCTCGGCCAGGGTTGCGCCACCCTCGAGTTTCTCCAGGTAATTGAAAATCGCCTGCTTGATCAGCCAGTGCGGCGTGCGATCAATGGAGGTCGCGGCGGCCTTGAGGCGTTCGCGGGTCGGGTCGTCGAGTTTGACCCCAAGGGTGGTCGTCGCCATTTTCTTATCCTCATGGGTGCCACTACCGAGTGGCATTAGCTGGCGGCAAGATTAGCCGCGCTCATGAGGAGGTGCAACCGGGTGCAACCCTTTTTATCCATGAAATTTTCGATGGATGCCGCGAAAAAATTGAGCCTTCAGCGGATAGCGCTTTCTCTTGGTGCGTTTGCTTCTGAGATCTGCTGTTCTTGCTCCGAAAAGGAGCAAAAAAGCGGTGTTTGGCGGAATTTACGCTTGGGTGCAACTTATTCCCAAGAAACTGGTTGCACCTTATTTGCTTTGTTGAATAGCATTCGCGACCAAGGTGCAACCAACGTGAAAGCGGGGTTCATCGGCTGACGGCTTTCCTGGGGAAACGTCAGTCATAAATGCGCGGCACACAGCTACGTTTACTCACTGATCCAGTGGGTGGCCGTCTGACAGACCGCCGCTACATAAAAACAAAGCCAGGGCGTCACTCTTATGAGCGTAAGTAATCCAACCTTGATCACGTTCGTGATCTACATCGCAGCAATGGTGCTGATCGGCTTGATGGCCTATCGCTCCACCAACAACCTTTCCGATTACATCCTGGGCGGTCGCAGCCTCGGTAGCGTGGTGACTGCATTGTCCGCCGGCGCTTCCGACATGAGCGGCTGGTTGTTGATGGGTTTGCCGGGCGCGATCTACATGTCCGGCCTGTCGGAAAGCTGGATCGCCATCGGCCTGATCGTCGGTGCGTACCTCAACTGGTTGTTCGTGGCCGGTCGCCTGCGGGTGCAGACCGAACACAACGGCGACGCCCTGACGCTGCCGGATTACTTTTCCAGCCGTTTCGAAGATAAAAGCGGCCTGCTGCGGATCATCTCTGCGGTCGTGATCCTGGTGTTCTTCACCATCTACTGCGCCTCCGGCATCGTGGCCGGCGCCCGCTTGTTCGAAAGCACCTTCGGCATGTCCTACGAGACTGCGCTGTGGGCCGGTGCTGCGGCGACGATTGCCTACACCTTTATCGGTGGTTTCCTGGCCGTGAGCTGGACCGACACCGTGCAAGCCACGCTGATGATCTTCGCCTTGATTCTCACGCCGATCATCGTGCTGTTGGCCACCGGTGGCGTCGACACGACTTTCCTGGCCATTGAAGCCAAGGACCCGACCAACTTCGACATGCTCAAAAACACCACTTTCATCGGCGTGATTTCGCTGATGGGCTGGGGCCTGGGCTACTTCGGCCAACCCCATATCCTCGCGCGTTTCATGGCGGCGGATTCGGTGAAGTCGATCGCCAAGGCGCGTCGCATCTCCATGACCTGGATGATTCTGTGCCTGGGCGGCACCGTGGCCGTGGGCTTCTTCGGTATTGCCTACTTCTCGGCGCACCCGGAACTGGCAGGTCCTGTGACCGAGAACCCGGAGCGCGTGTTTATCGAACTGGCAAAAATCCTGTTCAACCCATGGGTTGCCGGGGTTCTGCTGTCTGCCATTCTCGCAGCCGTCATGAGCACTCTGAGCTGCCAACTGTTGGTGTGCTCCAGCGCCCTGACCGAAGACTTCTACAAAACCTTCCTGCGCAAGAACGCTTCCCAGGTTGAGCTGGTCTGGGTCGGCCGTGCCATGGTGCTGTTGGTGGCATTGATTGCCATCGCCATGGCCGCCAACCCGGAAAACCGCGTGTTGGGTCTGGTCAGCTACGCCTGGGCCGGTTTCGGCGCGGCGTTCGGGCCTGTGGTACTGATCTCGGTGATCTGGAAGCACATGACCCGCAACGGCGCACTGGCCGGCATCCTGGTCGGTGCAACCACCGTGATCGTGTGGAAGCACTTCTCGCTGTTGGGTCTGTACGAAATCATCCCAGGCTTCATCTTCGCCAGCCTGGCGATCTACTTCGTGAGCAAGATGGGCGCACCTACGGCCGGTATGGTCGAGCGCTTTGATGCTGCGGAAAAAGACTACAACCTCAATAAGTAATTCGCCGGGCGCTAAGCGCCTGCTGAGTTGAAAAAGGCCCGCGTCCTACGGATGGCGGGTTTTTTTTTGCGTGTTATTTGCGGCGGCTTGAGGAAGATTCAGACATCCGCGTGTAGGGCTTTACTGATTTGTTTGGGGCGCGTCCAGCAACGCTGAACCCTGGTGCAGAATCCGCCGCCCACCCCCTGCAGAGAAACACCGGATGTTCGCTCCTGCCAATCAAAGTGCCTTTACCCTGAACCTCGATGGGGTTGCCAGTGACCTCAAGGTCTACCGCTTCACCGGTACCGAGGCGCTCAGCCAGCCCTACTCTTTTGACCTCGAGCTGGTCGCAGAGCAGCCAGATCTTGACCTTGAAAGCCTGCTGCATCGCCAGGTGTACCTGGGTTTCGACGATCAGGGGCATGGCGTCGATGGCCTGGTCTACCGCATGGCGCAAGCTGATTCAGGGCGTCGACTGACGCGCTATCAGCTCACGCTTGTGCCGCAGCTGGCGTACTTGCAGCACAGCAGCCATCAGCGGATTTTCCAGCACAAAACGGTGCCGCAGATTATTGCGCGGGTGCTGGCGGGGCAGGGTATCCAGAGTGATCAGTTCGAATTTCGCCTGAGCGGCAATTACCCGGAGCGCGAGTATTGCGTGCAGTTTGGCGAGACCGATCTGGCGTTCATTCAGCGCCTGTGTGCCGAGCTGGGGGTTCATTACCACTTTCAACATTCGCCCGAGGGGCATGTGCTGGTGTTTGGCGATGACCAGACCGTATTCGCCCAAGCGGATCAACCCACGCCCTACATGCCAGGCTCCGGAATGGTCGCCCAGGGCCCGGCGATCAAGCGCTTCGCCGTGCAATTGGCGACCCGTGCCACGGGAGTGAGCGCGCGCGATTACGATTGGCGCAAGCCAGGCCTGGAGCTGGAAGCTGGTGCGGGCGGCGAACAGGCGCCCGCGCTCAAGGAGCAGGTATATCCCGGTCACTTTTGCGATCGCTCGTACGGCAAATACGTTGCTCAACGGGGTTTGGAGCGGCACCGCAGTGACTATCAGACCGCCCGCGGCGAGAGCGATCAGCCTGCCGTGGGCAGTGGCCGGTTTCTCAGGTTGAGTGGGCATCCGCGTGAGCAGTGGAACGATTTGTGGCTGGTGACCCGCGTGACTCACGAGGGCAGGCAGCCCCAGGTGCTGGAAGAGGCTGTCACCGACGTTGCTGGTGGCGATTTTCGTCAGGGTTATCGCAACGAATTTATCGCGGCGCCGTGGGATGTGATCTTCCGGCCGCCCTTGCCAGAGCAGTCGCGTCCGAGGCTCTCGGGTTATCAAAACGCGGTGGTGACCGGCCCTGCCGACAGCGAAATTCATTGCGACGAGTACGGTCGGGTCAAGGTGCAACTGGCCTGGGACCGCACCGGCGAACGCAACGATCATTCCAGTTGCTGGTTGCGGGTGGCCAGTGGTTGGGCCCACGACCGCTATGGCTCGGTGCTGATCCCCAGGGTTGGTATGGAAGTGCTGGTGGGGTTCGTGAACGGTGACATGGACATGCCGCTGGTGATGGCTTGCCTGCCCAATGCGGCGACCCCGGTGCCCCTCGACCTGCCGGCGGACAAGACCCGCAGTATCTTGCGCAGCCGGAGCAGCCCCGGTGGCGGCGGCTATAACGAGTTGCGTATCGAGGACCGCAAGGGCGCCGAAGAGATCTACCTGCGCGCCCAGCGCGATTGGACCCAGCATGTATTGCATGATCAGCAGGTGCAGGTCGACAACAGGCGTAGCGTGAGGGTCGGCGGTGCGTCGCACCATGAGCTGCAGGGCGAAGAACAGCGCATCACTCACGGCAATCGCCTGACCGAGCTCAAGAGGGACGATCACTTGATGGTGGGTGGTTCGCAACAGATGCGGGCTGGACGGACCATTCAAATTGGCGCGGGGCAAAGCATCGTTGTCGACGCGGGCGCCAGCGTAACGATCCAGGCTGGCGGGCAGTCGATCACACTGTCGGCGGCAGGTATTTTCAGCAGCGTACCGATTCAATTGGGGGGCGCCCCTGCACCTGTGGCGCCTGTGCTGGTGCCCGGTGTGAAGGAGAAACTGCTGGCGGTTATCCCCGCGCCATTGAGTCTGGTGCAAGTCGCCAGCCTCAAGCGCAGCGCGCCGTTCTGCGAAGAATGTGAGCGCTGTAAAAACGGGCAGTGCCATGCCCCCCATTCCAGTCAACCGTAAAAGGAATTTACTTTGATGCCTCAACCCATGACCCCCAGCGCCTGGTTCGCACAATCGCCTCTGCTTCCCGACGAGCAACTGTTTGTGGTGCTGAGCAGTGCCAGCGACGCTGGAGCGCTTGCCGCATGGCAAGCCGCGGCGACGTCAACGACAACGACACTCCGTTCGGTCTGGGCGCAGACGGCTTATGCAGAGTGGGATGAGGTCATGCCTTACGTGGGCATCGTTGAGGCCGGCAACGGATTTCTCGATTGGGTGGCAGCTACTGAGTGCACGGACTGGGGCTGGCTGGCGGTATCTTCCAGCCCGCTGGATACCGTGGTTGCTCACCTGCAAGGCATGACCAAGGTGCTGCTCCCTGATGGGCAGGCTGTGTTTTTGCGCTTCTGGGATGGCGCTCAGTTTCTGCCAATGGTGCAGAAACTGGGGGGCGAGGCGGGGGCTGTATTGCCGGTGTTCCAGCGTTACCTGATCAATGCTCAGCCGCTCACGGTGGCGACCACGCCGGTCGCGACCGCCAAAGCGAGCCCCTGGTGGCGAGTGCCTGCTCCGCTGCTGACACACCTCGCCGAGCAATCACCGCAAACCTTGATCGAAAATCTGCTGCAGTGGCTCGAAGAACAGCGCCCGGATCTCCACGCTGCGTTCTCGCCGGCGACCTTGCGGCACAAGGTCGCCTATTTCGCCCGTGGGGCGGACGTCAGCCATGAAGCGCTGACCGATTACCTGACCTCAGAGCTCAGTTGAGCCTAGCGCCTGTTGCAAATCGTCGATGAGGTCCTCAATCGCCTCGATGCCTACTGAGAGCCGGATCATCTCCGGCTTCACGCCGGCTTTGGCCTGCTCCTGCTCGTTCATCTGCCGATGGGTGGTGGACGCGGGGTGGCAGGCCAGGGACTTGGCGTCGCCGATGTTCACCAGACGCTTGAAGATTTGCAGCGCGTCGTAGAAGCGCACACCGGCCTCGTAGCCGCCCTTCAAGCCAAATGACAGGATGGCTGACGGTTTGCCTCCCATGTATTTATGCGCCAAGGCGTGATGCGGATGGTCTGCAAGCCCGGCGTAGCTGACCCATTCCACCTCGGCATGACGTTGTAGAAACTGCGCGACTTTCAGGGCGTTTTCGGTGTGGCGTTCCATGCGCAAAGCCAGGGTTTCCAGGCCTTGCAGCAGCAGGAAGGCGTTCATCGGTGCCAGCGCTGCGCCGGTGTTGCGCAGCGGCACGGTACGGGCGCGGGCGATGAAGGCGGCGGGGCCGAATTTTTCGGTGTAGACCACGCCGTGATAGGCCGGCTCAGGATTGTTGAGGCCGGGGAATTTCTCCGGGTGTTGGGTCCAGGGGAAGGTGCCGCTGTCGACGATCACACCGCCCAGGGAGTTGCCATGGCCGCCGATGTATTTAGTGACCGAATGCACAACGATGTCGGCGCCGAACTGGATCGGTTTGCACAGGATCGGTGTGGCCACGGTGTTGTCCACCATCAGTGGCACGCCATGGGCATGGGCGACGTCCGCCAGGGCCTGGATGTCGATGATGTTGCCTGCCGGATTGCCGATGCTTTCGCAGTAAACCAGCTTGGTGTTCCCGTCGATCAGCTCGTCAATGGCGGCGGCAGAGTCGTCCCGGGCAAAGCGCACATCGACACCAAAGCTCGGCAGCAAATGTGCGAACAGCGTGTAGGTGCCGCCATAGAGTTGCGGGGTGGTGACGATGTTGTCGCCGGCGCGGGTGAGGGTCTGGATCGCGTAGTGGATCGCCGCGCTGCCGGCCGATACGGCCAGGGCCGCAATCCCGCCTTCGAGGGCGGCCAGGCGTTGCTCCAGCACATCGTTGGTGGGGTTCATGATGCGCGTGTAGATATTGCCGGGCACGTCAAGGTTAAACAGGTCGGCGCCGTGCTGGGCATTATCGAATTCGAAGGCGACGTTCTGGTAGATCGGCACCGCGACGGCTTTGGTGGTTGGATCCGACTTGAAGCCGTGGTGCAGCGCGATGGTGGCGTCTTTCATGATTGTTATTGACCTCCCTGGAGATGTGGACCGCCACAATAAATCCGCCCTGGCGTCAGCATTTAGATTTTTTTCAGCCTGCGTCCTGCGTTTACGGCATAAGCAGCACCCGACACGCAGCCCTGCACCTTTGCCTGTGTAGAAGGTAAACTTCGCCCCCTGCGCAGGAGCAACCATGAATTATCGTCACGCCTTTCACGCCGGCAACCACGCCGATGTCTTCAAACACCTGACCTTGACCCGCCTCATCGCCCTGATGTCGCGCAAGGAGCAGCCGTTCGCCTACCTCGACACCCATGCCGGGATCGGTTTGTACGACCTGCAAGGCGACCAGGCCAACCGCACCGGTGAGTACCTGGAGGGCATTGCGCGCCTGTGGGGCGAAAACGATCTGCCGCCATTGACCGCCGATTACATGCGCGTGCTGCATGAGATGAATCCGGATGGCCAGCTGCGTTACTACCCCGGCTCACCGGAACTGGCCCGGCGCCTCACACGTCCGCAGGACCGCGTGTTGCTTAATGAGAAACACCCGGAAGACGGCGTGTTGCTCAAGGACAATATGAAGGGGGACCGTCGGGTCAAGGTGCACTTGGGCGAAGGCTGGCATGTACCGCGTGCCCTGCTGCCAGTGCCGGAAAAACGCGCCTTGATGCTGATCGACCCGCCGTTCGAAAAGCTCGATGAAATGCAGCGCTGTGCCGCCTCCCTAAAGGAAGCGGTCAGCCGCATGCGCCAGACCGTTGCGGCCATTTGGTACCCGGTAAAAGATCAGCGCATGCTGCGTCGCTTCTATCAGGACCTGGCCGGTACCGGCGCGCCGAAACTGTTACGCGTGGAACTGCTGGTGCATCCGTTGGACACGCCCAATACCCTGACTGGCTCGGGCCTGGCGATTGCCAACCCGCCGTGGGGCTTGGAGGAAGAGTTGCGCGAGTTGCTGCCGTGGCTGTCCAAGAAGCTTGGTCAGACCCAGGGCGGGTGGCAGATGGATTGGCTCATTGCTGAGTAGTTGCAAGCTACAAGCTGCAAGAAAAGCGTTCCAGCGCTTACTTGCAGCTTGAAACTCAAAGCTCCGATCCTCAGATCGGACACGTCACGCCGGTACCACCGATCCCGCAGTAGCCCTGCGGGTTCTTTGCCAGGTACTGCTGGTGATACGCCTCGGCGAAGTACACCGTCGGGGCTTCTGCGATTTCAGTGGTGATCGTGCCCAGGTCAGCCTTGTTCAGCGCTTGCTGATACGCCTCGGCACTGGCCTTCGCCGCGTCCAATTGCTCAGGCGTGGTGGCATAAATCACCGAACGGTATTGGGTGCCGATGTCGTTGCCCTGGCGCATGCCCTGGGTCGGGTTGTGCAATTCCCAGAACATCTTCAGCAGGTCTTCGTATTTCACCTTGGCCTGGTCATACACCACCAGCACCACTTCGCTGTGGCCGGTCAGGCCCGAGCAGACTTCTTCGTACGTCGGGTTCGGCGTGAAACCGCCGGCGTAACCGACCACTGTGCTGACCACGCCATCGCGCTGCCAGAACTTGCGCTCCGCACCCCAGAAGCAACCCAGGCCGAAGATCGCGAAGCCGACGTCGTCGAGGAACGGCCCCAGCAGGGGGTTGCCGTTGACGAAGTGTGTCTCTGGCAGGGTCATAGGGGTTTCACGACCCGGCAACGCTTGTTCTTGAGTAGGCAGCACGTTTTTGTTCACCAGAATTTCCGAGCGCAAGACCATGAACAGTCCTCTCGTCAGGTTGAGTTAGCGGTAAAGATTCAGACAGCCAGTGTGCCCGAGTGATACGCGGATGTCAGGCGATCGGCCCACGCGGGTAGCGTTTGAGCATCGTCAACAGCTCTGCACCGGGGATTGGTCGGTCGAACAGGTAGCCCTGACCCACGTCGCAACGGTGCCGGCGCAGGAACGCCAGTTGCTCTGCGGTCTCGATGCCTTCGGCCACCACCTTGAGCTTGAGGTTGTGGGCCATGGCGATCACGGCCGAGGTGATTTCCATGTCGTCCTGATTGTCCGGGATCTCGTGGATAAAGCTGCGATCGATCTTGATGATGTCGATGGGGAATTTTTTCAGGTAGCTCAGCGACGAGTAGCCGGTGCCGAAGTCGTCCATGGCCAGCGTCAGGCCGAAGCTCTTGAGCTGGTCCAGTTGCAGGCGCGTGTCTTCAGTGGCTTCCAGCAGCAGGCCTTCGGTCAGCTCCAGTTCGAGCAGGTTGGCCGGCAACTGCTCTTCCTTGAGGATGGTGGCGATCGAGGCCACCAGGTCCGGGTCGGAGAACTGCTTGGGCGACAGGTTGATGGCCACCTGCAGGTTGCCCATGCCGGCCGCGCTCAGTTGTTTGCTCATACGGCAGGCCTGGCGTGCAATCCATTTGCCGATGGGGATGATCAGCCCGGTCTCTTCGGCCACGCTGATGAACTGATCGGGGCGGATCATGCCCTTTTCCGGATGGTTCCAGCGCAACAGCGCTTCCATGCCCAGCAAGCGCCCGCTCCGCAGGCACAGCTTGGGTTGGTAGAACACATCCAGTTCGTTCTGGGTCAGGGCGCGGCGCAGGTTGTTTTCCACGAACAGCTTGTAGCTGGCTTCGGCGTTGAGCGCTTCGGTGAATACCTGCACCTGGTGTTTGCCGTTGGCCTTGGCTTTATGCAGCGCAAGGCCGGCGTTGCGCATCAGGGTTTGCGGGTCGCGACCATGCAGGGGCGCGCAGGCCAGGCCCACGGAGCCTGTGACGCTGATCAACTGGTTGTCGACGAACATCGGCTTGTCGAGCGTTGCAAGCAGTTGGCTGGCGACCTGTTGGCCGCTCTCCAGATCGGTGTCGTCGAGCAACACCGCAAATTCGTTACTGGCAAAGCGCGCCAGGCTACCGCCGGCACTGAGGCTGTTGCGCAGGCGCCGCGCCAGGCTGATCAGCAGTTTGTCGCCGGTCTGGTGGCCGAGGCTGTCGTTGATGCGCTTGAAATTGTCGATGTCCACCAGCAGCAGGCTGATCGGGCTGTCGCTGTCGCGGGCAAAGCGTTCGTCGAGGTTGCGGATAAACGCCGGACGGTTGCCCAGATTGGTCAGGTTGTCGGTGTAGGCCAGGCGCTCGATGCGCTGCTGCGCCAGCTTGGTCTGGGTGATGTCTTCGTAGATGCCGATGTAGTGCGTCAGTTCACGGTTGTCGCCGTACACCTTGGAGATCGACAACTGGCCCCAATAGGGTTCGAGGTTTTTGCGCCGGCTTTTGAATTCGCCCTGCCAACTGTTGCTCTTGGCCAGGCTCGACGGCGCGTCAAAGAGCAATTCGCTGAGGTTCTCCAGTGCCGGTAATTGCGCCAGGCGATGACCGTGGACCTCTTCGGCGCTGTACTGGGTGATCGCGGTAAAGCTGGGGTTGACGTACTCCACCACGCCGTCGCAATTGACCAGCAAAAAGGCGTTGGCGCTTTGCTCCACCGCGCGCTGAAACAGATGCAGGGCGTTGGTGGCGGTACGGCGGTTGTGATTGTTGATCACTTGCGCGAACTGGTCTGCCAGCTCACCGGCAAAGGCGATCTCGTCGGCCTGCCACACGCGCGAGCTGCCGCCCTGCTCCAGACAGAGCACGCCGACCACTTGGCCATCGACGCGGATACTCGCATCGAGCATGGCATGGATATCTTTGGCGCGCAGATTCTCGGCCATTTCGCGGGTGCGCGGATCGCGCATGGCATTGTTGGCGTCGATGGCACGGCTGGTGTGCAAGGCTTCCAGGTAATCCGGGAAACAACTGGCATCGATGGGGTCGGGCAGATAGTGCTTCTGGTCGCCGCGGTGATAGGCCGAGATTGGCACCAGGCGCTGGCCTTCGAGGTTCCAGATGCTGGCGCAGTCGAGTTGGTAGATGTCGCAGGCACTGCGGGTAATCAGCTCGGCCGCTTCTTGCAATGAGTTATTGGCGGTGTAGCGTTGGCGGGCCAGCAGCAGGATCAACGCCTGTTGGGCGCTCACCCGCTCCAGGTGCTGCAGCTGTTCCTGCTGCGCGCGCTGGTTGAGCTCCAGGGCGATTTGCAGGCGACTGTTCTGGTTCTCCAGGTCTGCCGTTGGCGCGGTGGGCGCGATTTCGCTGAACAGGCCATCCACCACCATCAGGTAGCCCCGCAGCAGATGGCGATTGTGTTGTTTGTAGGCCTCGCCCATTTCCAGCAGGCTCAGGGGGCCGTCGCTGGTGTGCAGGGTATAGCGCACCAGGTAATGAGGGCTCTGGGTCAGTTGCTGCTGGATGGTGTCGTGCAGTTGATAACGCGCCTGGGGTTCCATCAGGCTGGCATAGGGGGTGCCGAGCAAGGCGCACAGCTCGACCGCCGGCAGGCCGAATTGGCGCTCGCAGTTGGGGTCGAGGTAAAGCAGGGACCAGCTTGCCTCATTAAGCCGCTCGAAACGCAGCATACCGAGGCGCGAAGGCACCGGTAACTGCGTCACTACCTCGGCCGCCATTCGGGCGACATCGGGTTGGCTTTTCATGGGGGGAACTCACTTGAAATAACGCACACGGCGCCGGGCTCGCGCCCTCTTTTCTGTTGCCTGCGGCAAGGTTGCATCATGCAGCACAGACTGACAAGAGAGGATGAAGGCTAAGTGCTATAAGGGTGTTATCGGCAGCACGAGGGATTTCTGTAGGTGCGCTGACAGAAGGTGTACAAACCTGTCCTATATGTACAGAAAAGCAAAAAAAGCCCCGCCAAATTGACGGGGTTGAGGTACGAGCGTGGCGCTCGGAAATCGGTTGAGCCAGGCCTCCCCGGTGAAGGGGAGACCTGCTCTGGCTTACAGCAAGATGGTGCGAATGTCGTTCAGCAACTGGCTCAGACGCTGGGTAAAGCGTGCAGCGGCCGCGCCGTTGATCACTCGGTGATCGTAGGACAGCGACAGCGGCAGCATCAGCTTCGGCTGGAACGCTTTACCGTCCCAGACTGGCTGGATGGTGGCCTTGGAGACACCCAGGATCGCCACTTCCGGCGCGTTGACGATTGGCGTGAAGCCTGTACCGCCAATGTGCCCGAGGCTGGAGATGGTGAAGCAAGCGCCCTGCATGTCGTCCGGGGTGAGCTTCTTGTCGCGGGCCTTGGCCGCCAGTGCAGCTGCTTCGGCAGCCAGTTGCAGCAGGCTCTTCTGGTCGACATTCTTGATGACCGGTACCAGCAGGCCGTCCGGGGTATCGACCGCAAAGCCGATGTGCACGTACTTCTTGCGAATGATCGCTTTACCGCTTGGCGCCAGCGAACTGTTGAAGTCCGGCAGTTCCTTGAGCAGGTGCGCACAGGCTTTGAGCAGCAGTGGCAGCACGGTCAGCTTCACGCCGGCCTTCTCGGCCACGGCTTTCTGCGCAACGCGGAAAGCTTCCAGGTCGGTGATGTCGGCCTGGTCGAACTGAGTCACGTGCGGGATGTTCAGCCAGCTGGCGTGCAGACCTGCCGCGCCGATTTGCATCAGGCGGGTCATCGGCACTTCTTCGGTTTCGCCGAAGCGGCTGAAGTCCACGGTACGAATCGGCGGAATGCCCGAGCCGCCCGTTGCAGCGCCGGACGCCGGAGCTTCCTTGGCTTTCTGCATCATGGCTTTGACGTACGCCTGCACGTCTTCCTTCAGCACGCGACCGTGCGGGCCGGTGGCCGACACAGCGCTGAGTTCGACGCCGAATTCACGGGCCAGCTGACGCACGGCCGGGCCTGCGTGAACCTTGGCCCCGCTTGGCGCCGGTGCGGCAGCCGCAGGGGCGGCAGCAGGTTCGGCTTTTGCAGCCGGTGCCGGGGCGGCAGCGGCCGGAGCAGTTTCTGCTTGTGCAGCAGGCGCGGCAGCCGGTGCGGGAGCAGCAGGCGCAGCGCCTTGCACTTTCAGCTTGAGGATGAAGTCACCGGTGCCGACTTCGTCTTCCAGTTTGACTGCGATGCTTTCCACCACACCGGCAGCCGGCGAAGGGATTTCCATGGAGGCCTTGTCGGACTCCAGGGTGATCAGCGACTGATCGGCTTCGACGGTGTCGCCGACCTTGACCAGCAGCTCGATGATCTTGGCCTTGCCCGACGAACCGATGTCCGGAACATGAATGTCCTGCACAGAAGCGGCGGCGGGTGCAGCGGCTGGGGCGGCAGGCGCCTCGGCAGCGGCGGCAGGCTTTTCAGCGGCAGGCGCAGGTGCGGCAGCGGCAGCAGGCGCAGCCGCAGGGGCCGCATCAGCGGCACCTTCGATTTCCAGCTCCAGCAGTTCGTCGCCTTCTTTCAGGCGGTCGCCCAGCTTCACTTTCAGGCTCTTGACCACGCCGGCCTTGGGAGCAGGGATTTCCATGCTCGCCTTGTCCGACTCCAGGGTCAGGATGCTCTGGTCGGCTTCGACTTTGTCGCCGACCTTCACAAACAGCTCGATTACTTCACCTTCACCGCTGCCGATGTCAGGTACGCGAATGAGTTCGCTCACAAAAAATCTCCTCAGCAGTCCAGTGGGTTGCGTTTTTCCGGGTTGATCCCGAACTTGACGATGGCGTCGGCCACCACCTTGGGTTCGATCTCACCACGGTCAGCCAAGGCTTCCAGGGCTGCCAACACCACGAAGTGACGGTCGACTTCGAAGAAGTGACGCAGCTTCTTACGGCTGTCACTGCGGCCGAAACCGTCGGTGCCCAGGACTTTGAATTCCTTGGACGGGACCCACTGGCGAATTTGTTCAGCAAACAGTTTCATGTAGTCGGTAGAGGCAATGACTGGACCTTTACGGCCGGCCAGGCACTCTTCGACGTAGCTCTTGGCTGGCTTCTGGCCAGGGTGCAGGCGGTTGCTGCGCTCCACGGCCAGGCCGTCGCGACGCAGTTCGTTGAAGCTGGTCACGCTCCACACGTCGGCGCCGACGTTGAACTCGTCACGCAGGATCTTCGCCGCTTCGCGCACTTCACGCAGGATGGTGCCGGAGCCCATCAGTTGCACGTGATGCGCTGCTTCCTTGGTGTCTTCTTCGAGCAGGTACATGCCCTTGATGATGCCTTCTTCCACGCCGGCCGGCATGGCTGGCTGCTGGTAGGACTCGTTCATCACGGTGATGTAGTAGAAAACGTCCTGCTGCTCTTCGGTCATCTTCTTCATGCCGTCCTGGATGATCACCGCCAGCTCGTAGCCGTAGGTTGGATCAAAGGTGCGGCAGTTCGGGATGGTGGCAGCCAGGATGTGACTGTGACCGTCTTCGTGTTGCAGGCCTTCGCCGTTCAGCGTGGTACGGCCGGCGGTGCCGCCGATCAGGAAGCCACGGGTACGGCTGTCGCCTGCTGCCCAAGCCAGGTCGCCGATACGCTGGAAGCCGAACATCGAGTAGAAGATGTAGAACGGCAGCATTGGCTGGTTGTGGCTGGAGTACGAAGTACCGGCAGCAATGAAGGAGCTCATGGCGCCCGCTTCGTTGATGCCTTCTTCGAGAATCTGGCCCTTCTTGTCTTCCTTGTAGAACATCACCTGGTCTTTATCGACTGGCTCGTAGAGCTGGCCGACGGAGGAGTAGATGCCCAACTGACGGAACATGCCTTCCATACCGAAGGTGCGGGCTTCGTCCGGGATGATCGGTACGATGCGCGGGCCGATGTCCTTGTCCTTGACCAGCTGCGCGAGGATCCGCACGAAGGCCATGGTGGTGGAGATTTCACGGTCGCCCGAGCCGTCCAGAATGGCCTTGAGGGTGCTCAGGTCCGGGGTTGGTACGGCAAAGCTGTTGGCGCGGCGCTGGGGTACGAAACCGCCCAGTGCAGTGCGGCGCTCGGCCAGGTAGCGCGCTTCGGCGCTGTTTGGCTCTGGCTTGAAGAACGGCAGGTTCTCCAGTTCTTCGTCCTTGACCGGGATGTCGAAACGGTCGCGGAACAACTTCAGGCTGTCGACGTCGACTTTCTTGGTGTTGTGCGCGGTGTTCTTCGCTTCGCCGGCACCGGTGCCATAACCCTTGATGGTCTTGGCCAGGATCACGGTCGGTTGTTCTTTGTGGTTCACCGCTTCGTGGTAAGCCGCGTAGACCTTGTACGGGTCGTGGCCGCCACGGTTGAGTTTCCAGATCTCGTCGTCGGACAGGTCTGCAACCATCGCCTTGAGTTCAGGCGTGTTGAAGAAGTGTTCACGCACGAACGCGCCGTCTTTGGCCTTGTAGTTCTGGTACTCGCCGTCGATGACTGCGTCCATGCGACGTTGCAGGATACCGTCGACGTCCTTGGCCAGCAGTGGGTCCCAGAAGCGGCCCCAGATGACTTTGGTCACGTTCCACTGAGCACCGCGGAACACGCCTTCGAGTTCCTGGATGATCTTGCCGTTGCCGCGTACCGGGCCGTCGAGGCGCTGCAGGTTGCAGTTGATGACGAAGATCAGGTTGTCCAGCTTCTCGCGGCCGGCCAGGGAGATGGCGCCCAGGGATTCCGGCTCGTCGCACTCGCCGTCGCCCAGGAAGCACCAGACTTTCTGCTTGCCTTCAGGAATGAAGCCACGGGCTTCCAGGTATTTCATGAAGCGTGCCTGGTAGATCGCCTGGATCGGGCCCAGACCCATGGAAACGGTCGGGAACTGCCAGAAGTCAGGCATCAGCCAAGGGTGCGGGTAGGACGACAGGCCCTGACCGTCGACTTCCTGGCGGAAGTTGTTCATTTGTTCTTCGCTGATGCGACCTTCCATGAACGCACGGGCGTAAACGCCTGGCGAGGTGTGGCCCTGGAAGTAGATCAGGTCGCCGCCGTGTTCGTCGGTCGGGGCCTGGAAGAAGTAGTTGAAGCCGATGTCATACAGGGTTGCGCTGGAAGCGAAGCTGGAGATGTGACCGCCCAGGTCCGAATCTTTCAAGTTCGTGCGCATTACCATCGCCATGGCGTTCCAACGTACCAGCGAGCGAATGCGGCGTTCCATGAACAGGTCGCCAGGCATGCGTGCTTCGTGGGTAACGGGGATGGTGTTGCGGTATGGCGTGGTGATGGCGTAGGGCAGTTGCGAGCCGCTGCGGGTCGCGAGTTCGCCCATACGGGTCATCAGGTAGTGAGCACGGTCTTCGCCTTCTTTGTCGAGAACCGATTCCAGGGCGTCCAGCCATTCCTGGGTTTCGACGGGATCGAGGTCTTGCATGGCTTGCTCCAGGGCGGAAAGGCTACCAGAATCGGTTGCCTGAAGTTTGCGACTGGCCTTGTGGGCAGACGACATAAATTCTTGGATGGCCGAAGGTTGCTTCGGCGTCCTGTAGTTTTACTACAAATCGTCGGCCATTTCAGCCTTTCGAATGTATATACGAGTAGTAAAACTACACAAGACTGAGCGGATTGCTCGGTCTGGCTGGTGAGCATAATCGTTATTGTTGATCTTTTGCGAACAAGAAAAGGTAGAAGTTTAATGTTGCCTGCCAAAAATTATAAATTTTCAGCTATTTATAACCTTTGTTCGACAGTCCTTCATCAAGCGTGGTTCTCGCGTTCACCGCAACCCGCCATTCACGCGCCGAACAAGGATAGACCATGAGCCTTCCAACGCTGGCCGAATTGCCGGCCATTCTCTTGCCCATCGCCCAGCGCGCCGAGCAGTCATTTCGTGACGCCGTAGCCGCGCTGGACGACGATCATGGCCTTTCTACGTGGACGCCGCAACGCTGGGCCGATTTCGCCCGCGTGTGCGCCGCCAGTGATTTTGTCATTGAACAGGCTGTTCGTGACCCTTTGATGTTGCTCGAACTGGCCGCCCTGGGCGAGCTGGATCGCGACTTTGCGCCGGGCCAGCTGTGCGGGCAAATCGCCGGTGCGGTGCAGCAGGCCGAAACAGAAGATGAGCTGGGCCGCGTCTTGCGTCGCCAGCGCACGCGCCAGCAAGTACGCATTATCTGGCGCGACCTCACGCGCCAGGCCGATCTGGTGCAGACCTGCCGCGACCTGTCCGATATGGCCGACGCGAGCATCGACCAGGCCTACCAGTGGCTGTATCAGCGTCACTGCACGCAGTTCGGCACGCCCACCGGCCGGCGCACTGGCGAACCGCAGCACATGGTCATTCTCGGCATGGGCAAACTCGGCGCGGTGGAACTGAACCTGTCGTCCGATATCGACCTGATCTTCGCCTATCCCGAGGGCGGCGAGACGGTGGGCGTGAAGCGCGCCCTGGACAACCAGGAATTTTTCATCCGGCTGGGTCAAAAACTGATCAAGGCCCTCGACCCGATGACCGTCGACGGCTTCGTGTTCCGCGTCGACATGCGCCTGCGCCCCTACGGTTCGGCCGGCGCGCTGGTGCTCAGTTTCAATGCGCTGGAGCAGTACTACCAGGACCAGGGCCGCGACTGGGAACGCTACGCCATGATCAAGGCACGTGTGGTCGCCGGTGACCAGATGGCCGGTGCACAGTTGCTGGATATGCTGCGGCCGTTCGTCTATCGGCGATACCTGGACTTCTCCGCGATTGAAGCGCTGCGCACCATGAAGCAGCTGATCCAGCAGGAAGTGCGACGCAAGGGCATGGCCGACAACATCAAGCTGGGCTCGGGCGGCATCCGCGAGGTGGAATTTATCGCCCAGGCATTCCAACTGATCCACGGCGGCCGCGACCTCAGCCTGCAACAACGCCCGCTGCTCAAGGTGCTCGGCACCCTCGAAGGCCAGGGCTACCTGCCGCTGGCGGTGATCGCCGAGTTGCGCAATGGTTACGAATTCCTGCGCTACACCGAGCACGCGATCCAGGCGATTGCCGACCGCCAGACACAAATGCTCCCCGACAGCCCGTCAGACCAGGCGCGTATTGCCTTTATGCTGGGGTTTGCCGATTGGGCCGCGTTCCATGAGCGCCTGATGTACTGGCGCGGACGCGTGGACTGGCACTTCCGCCAGGTGATCGCCGATCCAGACGAAGAAGAGGGCGCCGAAAGCGAGCTTGTTGTCGGCGGGGAATGGTTACCGTTGTGGGAAGAGTCCCAGGATGACGACGCCGCCTGCCGCCAATTGGCCGAAGGCGGTTTCAGCGATGCGCCCAAGGCGCTCAAGGCCCTCGCCGGCTTGCGCAGCAGCCCGCAGTTACGCGCGATGCAGCGCCTTGGTCGCGAGCGGCTGGACGCGTTTATCCCGCGCCTGTTGGCCCAGGCCGTCGAACACGCCAACCCGGACCTGGTGCTGGAGCGTGTATTGCCGCTGGTGGAGGCGGTTGCCCGGCGCTCTGCTTACCTGGTGCTACTCACCGAAAACCCCGACGCCCTGCGCCGTCTGCTGACCTTGTGCGCCGCCAGCCCGTGGATTGCCGAACAGATCACCCGTTTCCCGTTGCTGCTGGACGAACTGCTGAACGAGGGGCGCCTGTTCAAACCGCCCCTGGCGCCGGAGCTGGCCGCCGAGCTGCGCGAGCGCCTCACGCGCATCCCCGAAGACGACCTTGAGCAGCAGATGGAAGCCCTGCGCCACTTCAAGCTCGCTCACCGCCTGCGCGTGGCGGCCTCGGAAATCGCCGGCAGCCTGCCCTTGATGAAAGTCAGCGACTACCTGACCTGGCTCGCCGAAGCCATCCTCGAACAAGTGCTGGCCCTGGCCTGGCGCCAGACCGTGGCACGCCACGGTTCGCCGCAGCGGCTGGACGGCACGCTGTGCGATCCTGGGTTCATCATTGTCGGTTATGGGAAAGTCGGCGGGATCGAACTGGGGCATGGTTCGGACCTGGACCTGGTGTTCATCCACGATGGCGACCCCCAGGCCGAAACCGATGGCGCCAAGCCGATCGATGGCGCGCAGTTCTTCACGCGCCTGGGCCAGCGCATCATTCACTTGCTAACGACCCAGACCAACTCCGGGCAGTTGTATGAAGTGGATATGCGCCTGCGACCTTCCGGCGCCTCCGGCTTGCTGGTGAGTTCCCTGGGGGCGTTTGAGCGCTATCAAGAAAATGAAGCATGGACATGGGAGCATCAAGCACTGATTCGCGCGCGGGTGCTGGTAGGCAGCCAGGATGTGGGTCGGGCATTCGAGCAGGTACGGGCTAAAGTGTTGGGGCGTGAACGGGACCTGGACACGCTGCGCCAGGAGGTCAGTGAGATGCGCGCCAAGATGCGTGACAACCTGGGGACTAAGGCGACGGCGGCCGGCACGGGCGCCAATGCCTTCGAGGCCACGGTGGCGTTCGACCTCAAGCAGGACGCCGGAGGTATCGTCGATATTGAATTTATGGTGCAATACGCGGCTTTGGCGTGGTCTGCGCAGCATCCGTCGTTGCTGCGCTATACCGACAATATCCGCATTCTGGAAGGCTTGGAGCAGGTGGGGCTGATGCCCGCCGCCGATGCCCATCTGCTGCGCGAGGTGTATAAGGCCTACCGTTCCGCCGCGCATCGCCAGGCCCTGCAAAACGAGGCCGGGACGGTTTCCGGGGATCAGTTTGCCGACGAGCGGCGCCAGGTGACGCGCATCTGGCAGGCGTTGGGGTTGAGCTGAAACACTATTAGGGCGGGGAGGCATAAGCCTCCCCGCATCGTTTGTGGAAACTACATGAATATTCTGATCGTTGGGCCCAGTTGGGTCGGTGACATGGTGATGGCACAGACACTGTTCCAGTGCCTGCGCCAGCGCCACCCGGACTGCCAGATCGACGTGCTCGCCCCTGAGTGGAGCCGGCCGATCCTCGAACGCATGCCCGAAGTGCGCAACGCCTTGAGCTTCCCGCTCGGCCACGGCGCCCTGGAACTGGCAACGCGTCGTCGCATCGGTAAATCCCTGGCCGGCAGGTATGACCAGGCCATTCTGCTGCCCAACTCGCTGAAGTCGGCGCTGGTGCCGTTTTTTGCCGGTATTCCCAAGCGCACCGGCTGGCGCGGCGAGTTTCGCTACGTGCTGCTCAACGACGTGCGCACGCTCGACAAAACCCGCTACCCGCTGATGATCGAACGCTTCATGGCCCTGGCCTACGCGCCGGGTGCCGAGCTGCCAGAGCCGTACCCGCGCCCGAGCCTGCAGATCGACCCGGTGACCCGCGATGCGGCGCTGGCCAAATTCGGTCTGAGCCTGGATCGCCCGGTGTTGGCGCTGTGCCCCGGTGCCGAGTTTGGCGAGTCCAAGCGTTGGCCGGCCGAGCACTACGCCAAAGTCGCCGAGATGAAGATTCGCGAAGGCTGGCAGGTGTGGTTGTTCGGCTCGAAAAAAGATCATCCGGTGGGTGAAGAGATCCGCCAGCGCCTGATTCCCGGCCTGCGCGAAGAGTCGGTCAACCTCAGTGGCGACACCTCCCTGGCCGAGGCCATCGACCTGTTGTCCTGTGCCGATTCGGTGGTGTCCAACGACTCCGGCCTGATGCACGTGGCGGCGGCGTTGAACCGCCCGTTGGTGGCGGTATACGGCTCCACCTCGCCCGGCTTTACGCCGCCGTTGGCTGACAAGGTCGAAGTGGTGCGCCTGGGCCTGGACTGCAGCCCGTGCTTTGATCGCACCTGCCGTTTCGGCCATTACAACTGCATGCGCCAATTGTTGCCCCAGCCGGTCAACGATGCGTTGCAGCGGTTGCAGGGCTCTGTGGTCGAGGTTCACTGAGTTGCGGGTACTGGTAATCAAGACCTCATCCCTGGGCGACGTGATTCACGCGTTGCCGGCACTCACCGACGCGGCGCGGGCGATCCCCGGCATTCAATTCGACTGGGTGGTGGAAGAAGGCTTTGCCGAGATTCCTACCTGGCACCCGGCGGTGGAAACAGTCATCCCGGTGGCGATCCGCCGCTGGCGCAAAAACATCTGGCAGACCCTCAAGAGTGGCGAGTGGCGGCGCTTCAAGCAGCAGCTGCAATCGACCAAATATGACCTGGTGATCGATGCTCAGGGCCTGTTCAAAAGCGCCTGGCTGACCCGCTACGTGCGCGCACCCGTGGCCGGCTTCGATAAAAACTCCGCTCGCGAACCCATCGCGGCTCGCTTCTACTCGCGACGCCTGGCCGTAGCCCGCGGTCAGCACGCCGTGGAGCGTCTGCGCCAGTTGTTCGCCGTGGCCCTGGGTTACGACTTGCCCAAAGGCCTGGGCGACTACGGCCTGAGCACCGACAAACTGCTCGGCCTGCCGCCGAAAAAGCCGTTTGTGCTACTGCTGCACGGCACCACCTGGGACACCAAGCACTGGCCCGAGGCCTACTGGCGCGAGCTGGCCGAGCGCATGGGCCGCCTGGGCGTGGACGTGAAGTTGCCGTGGGGCAATGCCGCTGAAAAGGCCCGGGCCGAACGCCTGGCTCAAGGCCTGAGCAACGCCGAAGTGCTGCCCAAGCTCAACCTGGCTGGCGTGGCTCGCGTATTGGCCGGCGCCCGCGCCTGCGTGGCGGTGGACACAGGCCTTGGCCACTTGGCCGCCGCGTTGGACGTGCCGACCATTTCCCTGTTCGGCCCGACCAACCCGGGGCTGACCGGCGCCTATGGCAAGGGCCAGATTCACCTGGCCAGCGACTTTCCCTGCGCGCCGTGCCTGCAAAAGCACTGTACCTATCAACCGACGGCCGACGACCTGCGTCGGTTCGACATCAAGCGCGAATCGCCCCTGTGCTTCACGCGCTTGAACCCTGAGCGTGTGGCCAGCCGACTGAGCACGTTGTTATTGGCGGAGGAGCTGCACTGATGCAACTGGCTTTTGTTCTGTACAAATACTTCCCCTTCGGTGGCCTGCAGCGTGACTTCATGCGCATCGCCTTGGAGTGCCAGCGGCGCGGCCATCAGATCCGTGTGTACACGCTGATCTGGGAGGGTGATATTCCGCCGGGCTTTGAAGTGTTGGTAGCGCCGGTCAAGGCTTTCTTCAATCATCGGCGCAACGAAAAGCTGCTCGCCTGGATGGACGCCGACCTGGCCAAGCGCCCGGTGGATCGCGTGATCGGCTTCAACAAAATGCCTGGCCTGGACGTGTACTACGCCGCCGACGGCTGCTTCGAAGACAAGGCGCAAAACCTGCGCCATTCGCTGTACCGCAGTTTTGGCCGCTACCGCCACTTTGCCGAGTACGAACGCGCGGTGTTCGCCAGGGACGCCAAGACCGAAATTTTGATGATCTCCGAAGTGCAGCAGCCGTTGTTCATCAAGCATTACGACACCCCGCTGGAGCGTTTTCACCTGCTGCCGCCGGGCATTGCCCAGGACCGTCGCGCGCCGCCGAATGCGGCCCAGATCCGCGAAGGGTTCCGCAAGGAATTCAACCTGGCTGACGACGTACTGCTGCTGGTGCAAATCGGCTCTGGCTTCAAGACCAAAGGCGTCGACCGCAGCCTCAAAGCCCTGGCCGCGTTGCCGCCAGAACTGAAGAAACGCACGCGCCTGTTTGTAATCGGCCAGGACGACCCCAAAGTATTCCAATTGCAAAGCGCCACTTTGGGTCTGGGCGATAACGTGCAGTTCCTCAAGGGGCGCAGCGATATCCCGCGTTTCCTGCTGGGCGCAGACGTGTTGATTCATCCGGCCTACAACGAAAATACCGGCACCGTTTTGCTTGAGGCAGTGGTGGCCGGCTTGCCGGTGCTGGTCTCGGCGGTGTGTGGCTATGCCCATTACATCGACGAAGCCGACGCGGGCCTGGTGCTGGATGAGCCGTTTGAACAAACCCAGCTCAACGCTTACCTGGCGCGGATGTTGAGCGATTCTGCACAGCGCGCGGCCTGGGGCCGCAATGGGTTGGCCTTCGCTGAGACGGCCGACCTCTACAGCATGCCGCAGCACGCTGCGGATGTGATTCTGGCGGAGCCAAAACCATGAAGTTGATGCTTGCCGAACCGTTCAAGACCCTCTGGGCCGGGCGTGATGCGTTCGCCGCCGTCGAGGGGCTGGAAGGCGAGGTGTACCGTGAACTCGAAGCGCGTCGCACCTTGCGTACCGAGGTGGACGGCCGTGGCTATTTTGTGAAGATCCATCGTGGCATTGGCTGGGGGGAGATCGTCAAAAACCTGGTCACCGCCAAGCTGCCGGTGCTCGGCGCGGGCCAGGAATGGCTGGCGATCCAGCGCTTGCAGCAATTGGGCGTGCCGACCATGACGGCGGTGGCCTATGGCGAGCGCGGCAGTAACCCGGCGGACCAGCACTCGTTCATCATTACCGAAGAACTGGCGCCCACGGTGAGCCTGGAAGATTTCAGCATCGACTGGCTCAAGCAGGCGCCCGAGCCGCGCCTCAAGCGCGCGTTGATCGCCGAAGTGGCGCGCATGACCGGCATGATGCACCGTGGCGGAGTCAATCACCGTGACTGCTACATCTGCCACTTCCTGCTGCATACCGACACACCGGTGACGGCCGACAATTTCAAGCTGTCGGTGATCGACCTGCACCGCGCCCAGACCCGCGACAAGATCAGCCTGCGCTGGCGCAACAAGGACCTGGCGGCCCTTTATTTCTCGGCGCTGGACATTGGCCTGACCCGTCGCGACAAGCTGCGCTTCCTCAAAAGCTATTTCCAACAGCCGCTGCGCCAGATCCTCGCCCAGGAGGCCGCGTTGCTGCAGTGGCTGCAAGGCAAGGCCGACAAGCTTTACGCACGTAAACAGCGATACGGGGATGCGCTCTGATGGCGGGCTGGAACCTTGAACCGGCCTACTCCACCCTGGCGGATGATTTTGGAAGCCTCGAAGCGGTGTTCGCCCTGCAAGGCGAGCGGCTGACCCGCGACCCGTTGTCGGAAGTGATCCGGGTCGAGCGCGGTGGGGTCAACTATTACGTCAAGCGCTACGTCGGTGCCGGCAAGGGCCTGCGGCGCTACCTGGGCAAGCCGCGGGTCAAGTCCGAATGGCAGAACCTCAAGCGCTTTGCCAAGTGGGGCATCCCGACTGCCGACGTAGTGGCCTGGGGCCTGGAACGCAATGGCCTGGCCTACGACCGTGGTGCGATGATCACTCGCGAGCTGCCACGCACCGAAGACCTCTCGGTATTGGCCGAGCGTCACGATGCGCGCCTGCGTGACCCCAAGTGGGTCAACGTGATCAGTCGTCAGCTCGCCGAATACACGCGCACGATGCACGATCATCGCTTTACCCATAACGATTTGAAGTGGCGCAACCTGCTGGTCGATGACCAGTCGACCCTGTACCTGATCGACTGCCCCAACGGCGATTTCTGGCGTGGCTTCTGGCTCAAGTACCGCATCACCAAGGACCTGGCCTGCCTGGACAAGGTGGCCAAGTATCATCTGTCGGCCACCCAGCGCCTGCGTTTCTACATGCAGTACCGTGGATGCCGGCACCTGAGTGAGTCGGACAAGCGGCGTATTCGCCACGTAGTGAAGTTTTTCGAGGGGCGTGAATGAGCGATTTCCTGGCGGCTGAAGACCGTGCGTTGCTGGAGCGCCACGGCCTCGCCACATTTGACGCGTTGTGGGCCAAGCAGTTGGACGCGGTCGACGAGCCGAACACCAGCCATGGGGGGTGGAGCAGCGTGTTTCGCCTGGAGCTTGACGGCCACGGTTATTACCTCAAGCGCCAGAGCAATTACCTGACGCGCAGCCTGCACCGGCCGCTGGGCGAGCCGAGTTTTTCCCGCGAGTTTCGCAATATCAGCCGCTACCGCAAGCTGGGTATCCCAGCCTTGCAGGCGGCGTTCTACGGCGAGCGCAAGGTCGCGGGTGAACATCGCGCCATGCTGTTGACCCGCGCCCTGGACGGCTGGAATGACCTGGATTCATTGCTGGAGCAGTGGCCGCAACTGAGCGACGCCCAGCACCGTGCGATCCTGCTGGCCTGCGGCCAACTGGCGCGGCGCCTGCACAGCGTCGGCCAGGTGCATGGTTGTTTTTACCCCAAGCATATTTTTTTGCAGGCCACCGGTGACGGTTACGCCGCGCAATTGATCGACCTGGAGAAAACCCGCCCGCTGCTGTTCGGCTGGCGTGACCGGGTCAAGGACCTGGAGCCGTTGTTGCGTCGTGCACGGCCGTGGTCGGATGCGCAGGTGCGTCAACTGTTGGCGGCCTACCTCGATCAGCCGGAAGACAGTGCGCTGGTCACCACCTGGCTGCAACGCCTGACGACGCGGCGCAGCCACAAGGAGAACCGCTGATGCGTTTGTCCGAGTTGAAAAACGCCGGCCGCACACCGAGTCTGCCGTTGACCCTTGACCTGGCGGACGCCGCCGGCCCCGGTCAGTTGCAACTGCTGAGCCTGTTGCGCGTGCTGCCTGGCGAGCGTTACGTGGGCGCCGCAGTCTGGCGCGGGCGCCCGGTGCTGGCCAAGTTACTGGTGGGCGGCAAAGCTGCGCGGCATTTTCAGCGTGAGCTCACGGGCGTGCGGCTGTTGGCCGAACAAGGTCTGACCACGCCATTGTTACTGGCCGATGGGTTGCAGGAAGGCGAGGGCGGTTGGCTGCTGTTCGAATTTATCGAGGGCGCTGAGAGCCTGGCCGATGCCTGGCATGCGGTCGAAAGCTTGCCGCCCTTGGCCGACGAACAAACTGCCGTGCTCGCCGAAGCGCTGGGCGCCATTGCCCAGATGCACACCAAAGGCCTGTGGCAGGAAGACCTGCATCTGGACAACCTGCTGCGCCAGAACGGCAAGTTGTACTTGATCGACGGGGCCGGCATCCGCGTTGAAGAGGCGGGCAAGCCGCTGTCGCGTGACCGGGTGCTGGAGAACCTCGGTGTGTTTTTTGCGCAGTTGCCCAAAAACCTCGAGCCGTTTACCGAGGAGCTGCTGGTGTACTACCTGCTCGGCAACGGCGAACACGCCCTGCCGCTGCAAGCCCTGGAGAAACAGGTGCGTAAGGTCAGCGCGTGGCGCTTGAAGGACTTTTTGAACAAGGTCGGTCGCGAATGCACGCTGTTCAGCGTGGCGCGCGGCGCGTTCGGCTTGCGCGCGATGCGTCGCGAAGAAGAAGCGGCGATGTTGCCGGTGCTGCAGCAGGCCGACGCGTTGCTCGACAGCGGCCATCTGTACAAAACCGGCGGTACCGCCAGCGTGGCCAAGGTCGATGTGGCCGGGCGGCCGTTGGTGATCAAGCGCTACAACATCAAGGGTTTTGCCCATTGGCTCAAGCGCTTCTGGCGCCCGAGCCGTGCCTGGCATTCGTGGCGTGAAGGCAACCGTCTGGCGTTCCTCGGCATCGCCACGCCGAAGCCTTTGGCCGTGTTGGAAAAGCGCTTTTTCTGGCTGCGCAGCCGTGCCTACCTGGTCACCGAATACCTGCCGGGCCCGGACATCATCGAGCGCTTCGCGCCCTGCGTCGAGCACGGTGATGCGCCGGAAAGCGAACTGCTGGCGCTGGATCAGCTGTTTGCCGAGTTGATCCGCGAGCGCATCAGTCATGGCGACTTCAAAGGCCACAATCTGTTCTGGCACGAGGGCCGCTGGACGCTGATCGACCTGGATGCGATGTGCCAACACAGCTCGGCCGCCAGTTTTGCTGCGGCGTATGCCAAGGACCGGGCGCGGTTCATGCGCAACTGGCCGCAAGAAAGTGCATTGTACAAAGTGATTGATGAGCGCTTGCCCACCCAGGTGTGATCGAGCGCGCGTACTCATCGGCTCGCTCCTTGCGTTGATGAATAAGACGACTCCTACAGGCGCTTGGGCTTTGGGCGTCAGTCGTCGGCCGAGCAGGGTGATAGCTTTTCAGTTTTCTGAAGAGACGACGATGAAAACCAAACAAATGCTCGGACTATTGGCCTTGATCGGAGGTTTTTCGGCCGCGGGTGGTTGCGGTACCGTGACCACGGTGTTTCAGGAGGACCGCGCCACGGTCCAGTCCCTCAAGGCGAAAAAAACCTACTGCCAGTCTGTTCCGCGTATCTACAGTGGCGTGGCCTACGGCCTTTGCGCACTGCATGCGCCGCCCAATTCCGGAAGCGGGCTTTGGTTGAACAGCGTTCCGTGGGCGTTTATCGATGTTCCGCTCTCGGGTGTTCTGGATACGCTGGTCCTGCCCTACACGGTCTACCAGCAAAATGTCGACGGCAGCCTTGAACTTCGCTAGTCCCTTGCGCTAACAGCTTTCCCCCTCTTTTACGCTATAATCCCGCCCTTTAGCTGTTTCCTGCCCGCGCGGGAAACACACTTTTTTCAGGCGCCCCCCGCCTGCATGCAGACTAAAAGAGGCTAGACCCCAGTGGCATTGACGATTCTTGGCCTGTCCGGCGCCCTTAGCCATGATCCTTCCGCAGCCCTGTATATCGACGGCAAGCTGATCGCGGCCGCCGAAGAAGAGCGCTTCGTACGCGACAAACATGCAAAGAACCGCATGCCCTACGAATCGGCGAAGTTCTGCCTGGAACAAGCCGGTATCAAACCTTCGGACGTTGACGTGGTGGCGATTCCGTTCGCCCCGATCAGCCTGTTCGGCGAGGCGCGCTGGCACTACGCCAAGCGTTACTGGTACGCCCCGGACCGTGCACTCGACGCGATCCTGATGGGCAACCGCCGCTACAAGCGCTACCGCAACAAGATCGTCTGGTGCCTGGAGCAACTGGGCTTCGATCCGAAGAAAATCAAGATCGAGCCGGTTGAACACCACCTGGCCCACGCCTCCAGCGCCTACCACTGCTCGGGCTTCCAGGAAAAAACCGCGATCCTCGGCATCGACGGTAAAGGTGAGTACGCCACCACGTTCTTCGGCTACGGCGAAAACGGCAAGATTCACAAAATCAAAGAATTCTACGACCCGGACTCCCTCGGCGGCCTGTACGGCGCGATCACCGAGTTCCTCGGTTTCGAGATGCTTGACGGCGAGTTCAAGGTCATGGGCATGGCGCCGTATGGCGATGCCAGCAAATACGATTTCTCGCGCCTGGCTTCCTTTGAGAACGGCGAGTTGGTGATCAACACCGACTACGCCAACGTCATCGGCCTGCGCCGCTACAAAGAGAAAGGCAAGGGCTTCTACTTCTCACCGAAACTGATCGAGTGGCTGGGTCCCAAGCGTGAAGGCGATATCGCCGACGAACCTTACATCCACTACGCCGCCAGCATGCAGGCGCTGTTCGAGAAGCTGGCCCTGCAGATGATCGACCACTACCTGGGCGACATCCTCAAGGACACCGGCAAGCTCGCCTTTGCCGGCGGCTGCGCGCTGAACGTCAAGCTGAACCAGAAGATCATTGCCCGCGACGACGTGAAAGAGCTGTTCGTGCAGCCCGCGTCCGGCGATGCCGGCACCGCCGTGGGTGCGGCTGCCTACGTATCCCACGCCCTTGGGGTGCCGGTGGAGAAGATGGAACACGTCTACCTCGGCCCGTCCTACAGCAACGAAGACGTGATCGCCGCGTGCGCCAGGCACGAGAGCAAGCCGAACTGGCGCAAGATCGAAAACATGCCCAAGCGCATCGCCAAGATCATGGTAGACGGCAACCCGGTGGCCTGGTTCCAGGGGCGCATGGAGTTTGGCCCACGTGCGTTGGGCGGCCGTTCCATCATCGGTTGCCCAAGTGCGACCGGCGTGGCTGACCGCATCAACCACCAGATCAAGTTCCGCGAGCGCTGGAGGCCTTTCTGCCCGTCGATGCTCGACACCGTCGCCCCGCAAATGATCAAGGTCGATCATCCGGCGCCGTTCATGACCTTCACATTTGAAGTGTCGGAAGAGTGGAAAACCCGCGTACCGGAAGTGGTCCATGAAGATGGCACCTCCCGCGCCCAGGTGCTCAAGCGCGAATACAACCCGCGCTACTACGACATGATGAAAGAGCTTGAAGTGCTGACCGGCAACGGTGTGTCCCTGAACACCTCGCTCAACCGTCGTGGCGAAGCAATGATCTGCTCGCCGACCGACGCGCTGAACATGTTCTTCGGCTCCGACCTGCAGTACCTGATCATGGAAGACATCCTGGTCGTCAAAGACGGCGTGGACCCTTATGACGCGCTCGGCTGACCGCCACGTCCTGCAGTTCTGCCACGGCTATGACGGGCCGTTCCTCGATTGCGCGCGGCAGTACGCCAGTTTGTTCGCCGGCACAGGCTACAAGGTGACCACGGTGTTTCTCACCGGGGTCGCCGACCCGCAAGTGGCCGCCGGGTGTGCGTCCGACGAAGTGTTGTTCATGGAATTCAGCTCCAAGGCCATTCGCGGCCTGAAGTTGGGCGCCATCCGTGAACTGCGCAGGATCGCTGCGTCACGCAACTTCAGTTTCTGTATTGCTCACCGCTTCAAGCCGATCTACATCGCCTTGCTTGGCACGCGCTTGCCGGTGATCGGTGTGCATCACGCTTTTGGCGATTACCAGCGCGGCAGTCGCAAGCTGTTTGCCAGGATTTTTCGCAAACGCTTGAGCTTGCTGGGGGTGTCCGACGCGGTGCGTGACGACATGCGCCGCTGTCTGCCGGCCTGGCCCGCCGCGCGAATCCAGACCTTGTATAACCGCATTGACGTGGACGCGTTGCAGGCCGTCCAGGTGTCGGTGGACGAGGCGCGCGATGCCTTGGGCTTGTCGCCGGATGAGTGGGTGGTCGGCAATGTCGGCCGCCTGCACCCGGACAAGGACCAGGCCACGTTGCTCAAGGGGTTTGCCCTGGCGCTGCCGGATTTGCCGGCCGAAAGCCGCCTGGCGATTCTCGGCACCGGGCGCCTGGAGCAGGCGCTCAAGGACCAGGCGCGTGAACTGGGGATCGCCGACAAGGTGCTGTTTCTTGGCCAGGTGCCGGATGCGCGTCGGTATTTCCGCGCGTTCGATGTGTTTGCCCTGAGCTCCGACCACGAGCCGTTCGGCATGGTGCTGCTTGAAGCCATGGCGGCCGGTGTGCCGTTGTTGGCCACGGCCTGTGGCGGTGCGCGGGAAGTGGTCGAAGGCGTAGGTATCCTGTTTCCGTTCGGCGACGCCGAACACCTCGCTCAGGGGCTGCGGCATCTGGCGGCGATGGACCAGCACCAGCGACGGCAGTGTGCCGAGATGATGCTGGAACGCCTGCGCACGCGTTTCTCGGATCAGACGGTACGCGATACCTTCTGGCAACTGCCGCACGTTATTGAACTGACCGCGGGGGCTTGATGCTCAATCGATTCCAAGGCTGGCGCGAGCGGGGCTGGTCCGTCGTTGACGCGCCTGTCTACAGCGACGCCTGGCAGCGTTTTGGCGGCAGCGTCGCGACCCATCCTCAGGTGATCGAACGTCTGGCCGGGCTGGCCGATATCCCGGTGCGTTACCTGGCCTGGGCGCAGGGCGGTGAGCTGCGGGCGTGCATCGCCACCTGGGGACGCGACCTGGCGTTGTCCAAGGATGTGCTTAAACAGCGCGGTAAAAAGGGCTTGTTCGACTTGGGGAATGCCGAGTTGATCCTGCCGGCCGCCGCCAACGCCCAGGCGCCGCTGCGCCATCGCGCACGCTACCTGTCGACATTGAATGAAGGCCGTTTCAGCGGTCTCAAGCCCCAGGCCGAGCAGTTGGCCATGGCCCGCACACCGGAAGAACTGTCGAAGAAGTTTCGCTACAACCAGCGCCGCGAATTGCGCTTGCTCGAAGAGGCTGGTGGCGTCGTGCGGCCAGTGAGCGAGTTTTCCAGTTCGGAGCTGGCGGCGATTTACTGCGATCTGTTCCTGCGCCGTTGGGGCTTTGCGGCCACCGGTGCCGAGCGTATGGCCGAGGTGATCGAGCTGTTGCGTGAATGGTTGATCGGCTCGGTGATCTTTCTCAACGATGCACCCATCGCGGTGCAGTTGGTGTACCGGGTCGAGTCGCCCGAGTGGATCAGCGTGGAGTACGTCAATGGCGGCGTGGACCCTCAAACCCGTGCCTTCAGCCCAGGCAGTGTGTTGAGTTTTCTCAATACCCAGAGCGCCTGGGAGCAGGCGCGCGAAGTCGGCAAGCCGCTGCGGTTTTCGTTCGGGCGTGCCGACCGTGAGTACAAGGACCGTTGGTGCAACCCTGTGCCGGTACTGACCGTATGAGCCGCAAACAACAGTTGCTCAAGCGTCACCGGCGTAACAAGCGCGTGGGCGTGCTGATCGGCTTGGCGCTGCTGGTGGTGATCGGGGTCTGGGTCGCCTGGTGGTTGCCGCTGGTGCTTGGTGTGCTGGCGTGGGTCGCCCATGAGGCGTGGTTTGCCGACCATCTGTTCTATGCCCCTGGCGAAGACTATCGCTACCGTTTTGCGGCGGATGCCGAGGTGGCGGGGGTGCGCCTGGATGCCGGGCTGCTGCGGGTTGATCAACCCTTGGACAGCGCTGCGACCCTGGTGCTGGCGGTCACGGTCAAGAGCACGTGGCTGGGCCGATTTTTTGATCCTGTGGTGGCGATCCTGGGCGGCGAAAGCCCGGACCGACAGGCATTTGAGCGCGGTGTGAACGGCGTGCGCTATCTCAATCTCAGTGGTTTGGCGTCCGTCATCGCGGCCGGCGAGCTGCGTGTGCGCGGGCGCTTTTGCGCTGTGCAGGGCGTGCCCCGGCTGTGGGCGTGGGATAACCCCGATTATGCGGCGCAACGCGTGATGGTGATTGCGCCCCATGCCGACGATGCCGAGCTGGCTGCGTTTGGTCTGTACAGCCAGGCACACACACCCTGGATCGTGACGCTCACCGCCGGTGAAATCGAAGCCGAGCATTATCAGCACATGGGCCTGGCCCCGGCCGAAGCGGCGCGGCTCAAGGGCCGCCTGCGTGCCTGGGACAGCATCGCCGTGCCGCGCTGGGCCGGGGTGCCCGAGGCGCAATGTGTGCAGTTGGGGTACTTCTGCCTGCAATTGCCGGCGATGCGTGCCACACCGGATCAACCGGTGGCATCGCGCGAAGCGGAGCTTGGGGATGTGCGCCTGTTTCGCCAGTTCAATGCCTTCCCGTTGCCGGCGGACCGGGACGGTTCGCCGACCTGGAATAACCTGCTGGCCGATTTGCGCCAACTGCTGCTGACGGCACGCCCCGAAGTAATCGTATTGCCCCATCCGGTGCTCGACCCGCATCCTGATCACATCTGCGCGCAGCAGGCCGTGATGGAGGCGTTGGCAGGGTTGGAGTGGCAGCCGACGAGCGTGTTGGGCTACGCCAACCACCTGCATGACAACGACCGCTGGCCTATGGGCGACTCCGGTACCGGCATCGCCTTGCCGCCGCAGTTCGACGACACCCTTGAGCTGCACCCGTGCAGCCTGCCGCTGTCGTTGGCGCAGCAGCGCGACAAGGCCATGGCGCTGGGCATGATGCATGACCTGCAACCTGCCGCGCCGCTCAAGCGTCGTGTGCGGCGATGGCTGCAGCGAATATTGGCGGGGCGCTCGCGTTCGCCTTATGGCGAGAACGAATTTTTCCGCAAGGCCGTGCGACGGCATGAGTTGTTCTGGCGATTGTGAGCGCCTCTGTGAGCGCGTCTGTGAAAGGGAAAGTCATGAAAGTTTTGTTTCTGGTCCAGAAAGAACAGCGCGCCATTCTGGATCGCCTGTACGAAAGCATTGCCGAACACTGCGAGTGCGACACCCGCTGGCTGAGCAGTGACGAGCAGCGCAACCTGCGCGGTTACTTCCGGCGCGAGGTGGACGTAACGCGGTATGACCGTATCGTGTTCTTCCTGCGCTTCAAGCAGGAAATCCGCCAAGCCAGCTTCATTCGCACGATCCCCAATCTGGTGATCCTCGAGCATGACGCCTACCAGAACTACATTCCGTGCAAATACACCGGCAAGTTCAGCGCGCACTACCGGCGCCTGCCGTGGGCGCGGGTGATCAGCTCGGGCTACATGGTCACCGAGCGCCTGCGTGCCGAAGGCTTCGACGCGGTGTTCGTGCCCAAGGGCTACGATCAGGCGCTGCTTGAGGCCCAGGGGCGCGAGCGTGATATCGAGCTGGCGTTCGTCGGCAGCACCAACAGCGTGGCCTATAGTGGCCGCAAGGCGTTGCTCGATGAGTTGGCGCAAGTTGAACCTTTGGTGGTCACGCGCACCAAATCTGGTGAGGAATATTGTGCGACCCTCAACCGGATTCGTTTTTTCGTCAGTGCCGATGTGGGCATGGGCGAGTACATGATCAAGAACTTCGAAGCCATGGCCTGCGGCTGCGTGCTGTTGGCGTTCGATCAGGGCGCGGCGGAGAACGCGGCGCTTGGCTTCAAGGACAGGGTCAATGTGGTGTTCTACAGCGATATCCCACAGTTGCAGCAAAAGCTTGCCGAGCTGCGCGCCAACCCTCAACTGGCCGCAGACATTGCGCGTAACGGGCAGGCACTTGCGGTCAGTCAGTTCAGTTTTGCCCGCATCGGCCAACGCATTGTCGAGGCCCTTGAGCCTCCCCTGCGGGCCCGTGCACCGTTGAATCTGCTGGAAAGGTGGCGCCTGAAACTGGGCGTCTAATGGCGACCAGGTAGTCATAAATGATGGCTACATGATATTATCGAGGCTTGAATGCAATTCTCCGATCAAAGCGACATAACGCTCGTGGTGACCAGTTGCGGTCGCTTCGATTTGTTGAAACGCACACTCGAGAGCTTCGATCTGTTCAATACGGCGGACATCCGCGAAGTCTTCATTACCGAAGACTCAGGGGATGACGCGGTAAGCCATGCGGTCCCCGAGCACTGGCTCAGTCATTGCACGTTCTTGATCAACCGTCCGAAGCTGGGACAATTGGCATCCATCGACCTGGCCTACGAGTCGGTCAAAACCCCCTACATATTTCATTGCGAAGATGATTGGGCGTTTTATCGACCTGGGTTCGTCGAAGACTCCAAGACGGTGCTGGAGCAGCGCCCCGATATTCTGCAGGTCTGGCTGCGCAATTATGTGTACGACCTGCAGGTGCACAGCCCCTATATCCATTTGGGGCCGCGCGAGGTGATCGGCGGCGTGCCGTGTTATCCGCTGCTGTCCGACAAGCCCGAGTGGCAGGGGTTCTCGTTGAACCCGGGCCTGCGGCGGGTCAAGGAATATCGGCTGTGCGCGCCCTATGCAGGGTTCGGGGGCGAGAAGGGGCTTTCCAAGCGTTACGCACAGTTGAATCTGGCTGCCGTGACCCTGGAAGGCGACGCGGTGTTGCACACCGGTTTCGGTTTGCATGTTGCGACAGCGGAAGAGCGCTTGACCAAGGCGCGACGCAAGCGGCGAGAGCGGATCAAGTTAGTGGTCATGCTGATCCTGGGAGTGGGTATCGGTTGGTTGATCCATCGGTAATGACGACGAGCCACACCAACGCCGCATAAGGTTTTTTCGATGAGTATTCTTAACATCATGTGGGCCGGTGGGTCTGCATTCGCCTCGGTGCAGAAGGTTCATCAGCAAATACTGTCACGTGCCGACACCCGTGTACCGATCCACACCTGGTTGCTGCAAGGCAGCGCCGGCGACGATGGTCTGGTTGAACAGGCCGTTGAATGGAACCTCTCTTCCGCCAGGCTCAAAGGGCGGCACCTGTGGAAGTTGCTGATGCCCTGGATGCGTGCGCGCTTTCAGAAGGCGTTGCCTGAGGATCTGCAAGTGGTGCTGCTCGATGGCATCGGCGTGGCGCGGGTGCTGTTACCGGTGCTCGAGCAATTGCCGCACGTGCGCGCCGTGGTGATCTTTCATGGCGCTACGCGCTTGCGCAAAGCCGATCAAACACTCTTTGAGCAGTTCGCGGACTCGCAACTGACGCTCACTGCTGTCTCGCAAACGCTCGCCGCGTCTCTGGAGCGTTACCTGCAACGTCCGGTGGCGGTGCTGCGCAGCGCTTTCGATCCGGCTGTGTTCCGTGCCGCGGCGCTGTCCCGTGAGCAAGCGCGAACCCACCTGAATTTACCGTTGAGCGGCGCGCCGGTGTTGGGCGCAGTCGGTCGTCTGGTGGACGGCAAGGGGTTTGCCTGTTTGCTGGAGGGGTTTGCCAGCGTGTCGGCCGACAAACCCGACGCGCGCCTGGTGATCATCGGCGAAGGGCCGGCGCGCGAAGCGCTTGAAGCGCGTATCGAGGCCCTTGGCTTGCAGGGCAAGGTTTCCCTGCCGGGGCACCTGCCTGAAGCGGCGACCCTTTACCGGGCGTTTGACTGGGTCGCGATACCGTCAACGGAAGAAGGGCTTGGGCTGATTCTGCAAGAAGCGGTGATGGCCGGCGTGCCTGTGCTGACCAGCGAGCTGGCAGTGTTCCGCGAGCAGTTGGGCGACGCCGGCTGGTACGCCCCGGCAGACGATGTCGCTGCCTGGCGCGACCTCATGGGGCGCGCTTTTGCGGCGTCCGGCGAGGCGGTGGTCGAGAGTCAATGGCGGGCGCTGGCGCCGGAGCAAGCGTGGGACGACTTCACGCAAACCACTCAGCGCTTGTTCTCATGCCGCTAGCAGCGCTTGTTCCAGTGCGTGCATTGGAAAGCGCTCGTTCAGCTTCTCGCGCGCAATATAGCGGGCGAAATGCTGCAGGTTGCGCCGCGCCAGTTCCGGCTTCAGCGGCGCGCGCAGAAAGCGCATGTCGGCCACGTCGATCAGGCCCATTTGGTTGTCTGGCGTGACCACGATATTGCCCAGGTGCAGCGACCGGAAGTAGATCCCCGCGTCATGCAGGCGGCGAATAAGCGCCACCAGCGGGTCGAGGTTCGTGTTCCAGTCAAAACCGTCCTGGCTGGAAATCTGGCGCAGCGTTTCCCCCGGCAGCGGGCGATACAACACGGCCGTCATGCCGGGCGCCTGCAGTTGGTAGAACGCCAGTACGGTGAGCGTAGGAATGCCACGCTGTTGCAGTTGCGCTGCGTTGTCGATGAACCGTTTGGAGTAAGGGCGAAACAACGCAGACGAAAACAAACGCTTGCGACGAAACAGTTTGAGGATATTCCCGTCGGTCAGCAGGTAGACTTTGGCGCCGTAGCTGTCCTTTTCGAGGATTTTGGCACCTTCAATCATTGCGGTTAAATCGGCTTGGGGAAGCCTTGAACATTGCATCGTCGGAAAGCCTTGTGGGAGTCGCGGGCACAGTGATCGGCAATAATGCCGAAAGTTTTGGGTTTTAACCATGCCGGGCTGGCAGGTTGAACGTATTCAGGAGCAGGTGATGCAAGCTAGTCGTTGGGCGCAGGTATGGATGATGTTGGGGTTGTTGTGGTTTCTGCTGGCAATTGCCTTTGCGCCGACCAATAAGATTTATCAACAAGGATTGACGCTGTTTTTGTGGCTGCCGGCCATGGTGTTTGCCTGGGCTGCCCGCGAGCGCCTCAAGGAGGTCTGGCACGCGCAGCGCTGGCTGTGCCTGATGGTCGCGGCGCTTGCGGTCTGGGGCGCAATCAGCCTGTCATGGACCAATGCCCACGACCCTTCGCGCGAGGCCAAGCGTCTGTTGTACATCGGCGTGTTCCTGCTGTTTTTCCCGGTGTTTGCCTGTGGGCAGACCGAGCGCGTGATGCGTGTGATGCAGTGGGGCGGCTTTGGCCTGGCGTTGTCGGCGCTGGTGGCAATCATCAAGTTTTATGGCCTGGAACATAATGCCTGGTATGCACGCCTTGAAGGCTTGGGCCAACTGTCTCACCCGATTCTGGGTGCCTATGTGATCGGCCTGGCTGCGATCTGGCTGCTGCACTGGGTGCCGCGTGGCCGCTGGATGCAAGTGGGGTGGGCGCTGGCGGTCGGCCTGCTTGGGCTGTTCGTGGTGTTGAGCCAAAGCCGTGGCGCCGCGCTGGCGTTGCTGTTGACCATTGTGGCCATGCCCGCCTGGTGCCGTGACCGTCGTTCCAGCGTGATTGCACTTGGCGCGGTGCTCGCTGCGCTGGCGGTGTTCTTCGCCATGCAGTCGCTGATGCTGTCCCGTGGCGTGTCATACCGTCCGCAGATTTTCATGGCTGCAGTGCAGATGATCGGCGAGCGCCCGTGGACCGGCCTGGGGTTGGGCGGCGACTACAAGGTGTTTGCCGATAACCTGTTATTTGACCACTCCCACAACCTGTTCACCCACATTACGCTGGAGTTGGGCCTGCCGGGCCTGCTGCTGTGGTGCGGCCTGTGGTTCGGTGTGCTGTGGCAAGCCTGGAAGGTGCGCGACACGCTGTACGGCAAGGGCATCATCGGCATGTGGGTGTTTTCGTTCCTGGCCATGCAGTTCGACGCCGCCAGCCTGACGGGCACGCCGCGGGCCGAGTGGTTCATCTCCTGGCTGCCGATTGCGCTGGCCAGTGTTTTGGTCTGGGCTCGGGCCAAACCCGACGCGTGTGATAAAGTTCGCGTCCTACCCAATCAGTGAGCTCGACACATGAGTGACGCACCGCCAAAAGCGGACCAGGAATCCAGCCTGAAGATCTACTTCCGGCTGCTGGGCTATGTGAAACCGTATCTGGGCATGTTCCTGCTGAGTATCGTGGGCTTCGTGATCTTTGCTTCGACCCAACCGATGCTCGCCGGGATCCTCAAGTACTTCGTGGATGGCCTGAGCAATCCCGACGTGGTGTTCCTGCCCCAGTTCCCGTTGTTCAAAGATCTGAAGTTGCTGATGGCGGTGCCGCTGCTGATCATCCTGATCGCCGCATGGCAGGGCCTGGGCTCGTTCCTTGGCAACTACTACCTGGCCAAGGTTTCCCTGGGGCTGGTGCATGACCTGCGCGTTGAGTTGTTCAACAAGCTGCTGGTGCTGCCGAACCGCTATTTCGATACGCATAACTCGGGGCATCTGATCTCCCGTATCACCTTCAACGTGACCATGGTCACCGGCGCCGCCACGGATGCGATCAAGGTCGTCATCCGCGAAGGCCTGACGGTGGTGTTCCTGTTCGGCTACCTGCTGTGGATGAACTGGAAACTCACCCTGGTGATGCTGGCGATCCTGCCGTTGATCGCGATCATGGTCGGCAGTACCAGCAAGAAATTCCGCAAGCAGAGCAAGAAAATCCAAGTGGCCATGGGCGACGTGACGCACGTGGCCTCGGAGACCATCCAGGGCTATCGCGTGGTGCGCAGCTTCGGTGGCGAAAGCTATGAGCAGCGCCGCTTTGCCGCCGCCAGCCAGAGCAACACCGACAAACAACTGCGCATGAACAAGACCGGCGCGGTCTACACCCCCATGCTGCAACTGGTGATCTACACCGCCATGGCCGCCTTGATGTTCCTGGTGTTGCTGCTGCGCGGCGAAGCCACGGCGGGTGACCTGGTGGCCTACATTACGGCTGCCGGCCTGCTGCCCAAGCCGATTCGTCAGCTGTCGGAAGTCAGCTCGACCATCCAGAAGGGCGTAGCGGGTGCCGAGAGCATCTTCGAGCAGTTGGACGAAGAGCCTGAAGTCGACGCCGGCACCGTGGAGCGTGACCGCGTCAGCGGTCGTCTGGACGTGCGCAACCTCAGCTTCACCTACCCGGGCGCCGAGCGCGAAGTGCTGAAGAACATCAGCTTCAGCGCCGCGCCTGGGCAGATGATCGCCCTGGTCGGACGTTCGGGCAGCGGCAAGTCGACCCTGGCCAGCCTGATCCCGCGTTTCTACCACCACGAAACCGGCGAGATCCTGCTGGACGAGGTCGAAATCGAAGACTACCGCCTGCGCAACCTGCGCCGGCACGTTGCCCAGGTAACCCAGCACGTCACCCTGTTCAACGACACCGTGGCCAACAACATCGCCTACGGTGACCTGGCTGACGCGCCGCGTGCCGATATCGAAAAGGCCGCCGCCGACGCCTATGCCATGGACTTCATTTCGGAGCTGCCAAAAGGTCTGGACACCGAAGTCGGTGAGAACGGCGTGCTGCTCTCCGGTGGTCAGCGTCAGCGCCTGGCAATTGCTCGTGCACTGTTGAAAAACGCTCCGCTGCTGATCCTCGATGAAGCGACGTCAGCGCTGGATACCGAATCCGAGCGGCACATCCAGGCGGCGTTGGACAAGGTCATGAAAGGCCGTACCACGCTGGTGATCGCACACCGCCTGTCGACCATCGAGAAGGCTGACCTGATCCTGGTGATGGACCACGGTGAAATTGTCGAGCGCGGTACGCACGTCGAGCTGCTGGCCAAGGGCGGCTATTACTCGCGCCTGCACGCCATGGGGCTGGACGAGCCGGTCGCCAACGACATCACCTGACCGCCTGGGCGCGCAAGGCGCCCTGGTGTTTGTATCAAGCTCCTTACACAGCTTGACCAAAGCAAAATAATTCACCGCCTGTCGTTTGTTATGTTGGCCCTCTCGATTCGAATGACGAACGAGAGGGCTAACCTTCTTGCGTGGGTAATGGAATGTTGCAACGTCTGTTCTGGAAATTGCTTCCCAAGCACCAGAGAGTGTTTTTGCTGGGGCGTTTGTCCGTGGTGGATCGCCAGGCGGTGAACAAATCCTTGTCTGGGGTGATCACGCTCAACCCCGCCTTCGAGCGGCATCGATGCGTGTTTATCCATGTGCCCAAATGCGCCGGCAGCAGCGTTTGCTCTGCGCTGCTGGATGGGCGCTGGCCGGGGCATCTGCCGTATTACTGGTACCAGCAGCAATTTGCGCAGCATTGCGAACGCGCCTTCAAGTTCGCCTTCGTGCGTGACCCGTTGGAGCGCGCTTACTCCGCTTATACCTACTTGCGTAGTAACCACATGGGTGCCCGTGACCTGCAAGCCCAGGCGCTGGTCGCCCGCTATCGCGACTTCGACCATTTCATCGCCGGTTGGCTGCACCCGGACAACCTGCGCCGCCAGCTGCACTTTGCGCCCCAGACCGACTTTCTGGTCGACCAGATGGGCCAAATGGCCATGGATTTTCTCGGGCGCCAGGAGTCGTTGCAGCAAGACTTCCAGCAAGTGTGCGAACGCCTTGGCGTGGCCTCATCCTTGCCCCATTTGAATGTGTCACTGGGTCGCAGCAGCGAGCCAGTGCGCGAATTTTGCACCCTGCGTACACGGCGCCTGGTCAGGCGCGCCTATCAGCGTGATTACGAGGTCCTGGGCTATGAATAGTCAGTCGCTCTGCGGCGGTTTTGCTGCAATCACTCCGTTTGCCTTGTCGTTGTCGGTGACCGCGCGGGCGGCGCTCAAGCACCAGCAGCCTTGCTGCGTTTGGCTGACCGGGTTGTCCGGGTCAGGCAAGTCGACCTTGGCCAACGCGTTGGAAGTACAGCTCAACGAGCAGGGGCGGCACACCTTCGTGCTTGATGGCGACAATGTGCGGGGCGGCCTGTGCAGCGACCTGGGGATGAGCGATGCGGCGCGCAAGGAGAATGTCCGGCGGATCGGCGAAGTGGCGCGGTTAATGGTCGATGCGGGGTTGATCGTGATCGTGTCGGCGATCTCGCCGTTCAGCGCCGACCGCGCGAGCGCCAGGGCACTGTTCGGGCCGGGGCAGTTCTTTGAGGTGTACATCAGCACGCCGTTCGACGTATGCGCACGCCGCGACCCCAAGGGGCTGTATCGCGCAGCGCTGGAAGGGCGCATTCACTCGTTTACCGGTTTGGACAGTCCCTATGAGGCGCCGCAGCAGGCTGACTGCGTGATCAATACCGATGAGGTCGAACTGACCCGCGCTGTGGACCATATTCTGGCGGCTCTGTTTAAAAAATGAGCAGTTTTTGCCTGTGATGCATCGCCGATAAAGCTCTCGAACTAGGCGGCGCTCACCCTGTGCTAATATCGCGCCCCTGTTCATTTTGTATGTGGGTTGCTCCATGAAGTTGTCCATGCCGCGATTCGATCAAGCCCCTGTCTTGGTGGTCGGCGATGTCATGCTCGACCGTTACTGGCATGGCGGTACCTCACGGATTTCCCCTGAGGCACCGGTACCGGTAGTCAAGGTCGAGCAAATCGAAGACCGTCCAGGTGGCGCTGCCAACGTTGCCCTCAATATCGCCGCACTCGGCGCCCCTGCTTCCCTGGTGGGTGTGACGGGCGACGACGAAGCCGCCGACAGCCTGGCCAACAGCCTGCGCGGCGCCGGCGTACGTGCGCTGTTCCAGCGCATCGCTAATCAGCCGACCATCGTCAAGCTGCGGGTGATGAGCCGTCACCAGCAATTGTTGCGTATTGATTTCGAAGAGCCGTTCACCACCGACCCGCTGGCCCTCAGCGGTCAGGTCGACGCGCTGCTCGAAGGCATCAAGGTGCTGGTGCTGTCCGACTACGGCAAAGGCGCACTGAAAAACCACCAGGTGCTGATCCAGGCGGCCAAGGCCCGAGGTATCCCTGTACTGGCCGATCCCAAGGGCAAGGACTTCTCGATTTATCGAGGCGCCAGCCTGATCACGCCGAACCTCAGCGAATTCGAAGCCATTGTCGGCGGTTGCGCCGATGAGCACGAACTGGTGACCAAGGGCGCTGCCCTGATGGCCGACCTCGACCTGGGCGCTTTGCTGGTGACCCGTGGCGAGCACGGCATGACCCTGCTGCGTCCCGGCCACCCGGCCATGCACCTGCCGGCACGTGCCCGTGAAGTGTTCGACGTCACCGGCGCCGGCGACACCGTGATTTCCACCCTGGCCGCGTCCATCGCCGCTGGCGAGGAACTGCCCCACGCCGTGGCCCTGGCCAACCTGGCGGCGGGCATCGTGGTGGGCAAACTGGGTACCGCCGCCATCAGCGCCCCTGAGCTGCGCCGAGCGATCCAGCGTTCCGAAGGCTCGGAGCGTGGCGTGCTGACCATCGAACAATTGCTGCTGGCGATTGACGATGCCCGTGCCCACAACGAGAGCATCGTCTTCACCAACGGCTGTTTCGACATCCTGCACGCCGGCCACGTGACGTACCTGGAGCAGGCGCGGGCCCAAGGCGATCGCCTGATCGTCGCGGTCAACGACGACGCGTCGGTCAGCCGCCTCAAAGGTCCCGGGCGCCCGATCAACAGCGTTGAGCGGCGCATGGCCGTACTGGCCGGCCTGGGCGCGGTGGACTGGGTGATCAGCTTCCCTGAAGCGACCCCGGAAAACCTGCTGGCCCAGGTCAAGCCGGACGTACTGGTCAAGGGCGGTGACTATTCCGTCGACCAGGTGGTGGGGGCGGATATCGTCAGCGCCTACGGCGGCACGGTCAAAGTGCTGGGACTGGTCGAGAACAGCTCGACCACGGCAATCGTCGAGAAGATCCGCAACAATGAGTAAGGCTGCCCCGTTGGTCCTGATCACCGGCGGCGCCGGCTTTATTGGTTCGCACCTGGTCGATGCGTTACTCGCCAAGGGCTATGGCGTGCGCGTGCTGGACAACTTGTCCACAGGCAAGCGCAGCAATCTGCCGTTGGACAACCCGCGCGTCGAGCTGCTTGAAGGTGATGTGGCCGATGCCGAGCTGGTGGCGCATGCCGCTGCTGACGCAACGGCGGTGGTGCACCTTGCCGCCGTGGCGTCGGTGCAGGCGTCGGTGGATGATCCGGTCAGCACCCACCAGAGCAATTTCGTCGGCACCTTGAACGTCTGCGAAGCCATGCGCAGGGCGGGCGTCAAGCGCGTGCTGTACGCCTCGAGCGCTGCGGTGTATGGCAACAACGGTGAAGGTGCTTCGATCGACGAAGAGACCACCAAGGCGCCGTTGACGCCCTATGCCGCCGACAAACTGGCGGGTGAGCACTACTTTGATTTCTACCGCCGCCAGCATGGTCTGGAGCCGGTGATTTTCCGCTTCTTCAATATTTTCGGGCCGCGCCAGGATCCGTCATCGCCGTACTCCGGTGTGATCAGTATCTTCAGTGAACGGGCCCGGCAGGGCTTGCCGATTGCCGTGTTTGGCGATGGCGAGCAGACCCGCGACTTTATGTACGTCGAAGACCTGGTGGACGTGTTGGTGCAGGCCATCGAAGCGCCGGAGGCTCCGCTGGGGGCGATCAACGTCGGCTGGAACCGCACCACTACCCTCAAGCAGGTGTTGCAGGCATTGGAAGAGGCGCTGGGCTCGCTGCCTGCCGTGACGTTCGGGCCGGCGCGTTCGGGGGACATCCGGCATTCGCGGGCGAATAACCAGCGGCTGTTGGCGAACTTCACATTGCCGGAGCCTACACCGTTAAAAGTCGGTCTGGAGCGCCTGCTTAACGGCTAGCCGCAATCCAGGGTGGTGGCGGGCTTGCCCGGTTCAGCAGGCTTTCTGCGGTGAGGGGGCCTGCTATGGTTGGCAGGTTTACTGTGAGCAGGCTTGCCCTGCGCCGGGCTGCGAAGCAGCCCACTCCATCAACCCTTGACCTTTTTCTTCGGCACGATCTTGCGCAACACGCGCCGCGCCAATCCCTTCAACTTTGATTCTTTTTCAGGCTCCGCCAAGCCTTGCTGGCGTAACCAATCCTTCCAGCGAATGCGTTCTTCGCGTACCAACCAGCCTTCCTGTTGGGCAAAGCTTTCTGCCAGGTATAAACCCCGCGTACTGGCCGGGTACAGTTGGTCTTTCTTCAGGGTGTACAACTCGGGAAGAGGCTGGCCGTCTTTGAGCGGCATCAAGTACAGGTCCGGACGCTTGCGGTCCAGGCGTGCGACTAACTGGTCGCCTTCCAGGCGCTCGTCGACATGGAACAGGCTCAGGGATTTGGCTTCCTTCGGCACTTCCAGGCGCAGGTCGTAAATCAGTTGCAGCGACGCCGTGGGCAGGTGCACGTAGGCCCTGGGGCGTTCGATCAGTTGGGTGGTTGCGCAGCGCACCGGGCGGGCGGCGCCGGACAAGGGGCTCAGGCGAAACGGCAGCGCTTCGCGGTAATGCAGCGCGGCCGAGTAGGGCGCGGGCAGCCAGGTATCGTTGAAGCGCCCGCCGAGCCAGCCTTCGGGCGTTTCCAGCAGGCACTCTTCGGCAATTTCCTGGATGGCGGTGTGCAGCGGCAGGTTCAGTTCGTGGGCCGGGACGTAGCCCGAGATCAGCTTGAGTACCACGTCGCCACGGTCCTGGCGGCGTTGGCGTACCAGTACCCAGTAATCGCGGTTCTGCCAATGCAGGGTCAGTCGTACCGACACACCGAGGTTCGCCAGTTCCAGGACGAATCGCTCGGCGTCCGGTGCTTCCACCGGTTTGCGCCGTTGCAGGGTCTGGGCAAAGTTGAGCGGCATGCCCACGCTCTGGTAACTCAGGCCTTCGGGTGTGGCTTCGACGTGCAGCGGCAGTGTTTTAAAGTTACTGGGGTTTTTTCTTATGAGCGTGCGCGGCATGTCGGCTCCTTTTTGCGACGGGGTCGGCCGCGTCGGCGGCATCAGAGTTGACGGATGACCTTGGCAGCGGTCGCCACGTTATGGGCCAGGTGCAGCGGATTAATGGTCCCGACAATAGCACTGGCCACGCCGGTTTGCGCAAACAACAGCATGAAACTCGCGTGTATTGGATCCATTCCAGGCTCCAGGCAAACATGGCCGCTGGCCAGGGCCTTTTTCACCAGAATGCCCTTGCCGTGCACCGCTGCGTAATCAATGACGGTTTTCTCGGCCTGTTCGTTCAAATTGTAGGTAACCATTGCGCAATCGCCCTGTTCCAGCGCTTTCACGCCCCCTTCAACGGTTTTGCCGGAGAAGCCGAACCCACGAATTTTGCCCTCTTGTTTCAGCGCTGCCAGGGTCTGGTAAACCTCGCAATCGTTGAGGATGTGCAGGTCGTTGCCGTCGGAATGCACCAGCACCAGATCGATAAAATCCGTTTCAAGCCGTTTCAAGCTGCGCTCGATGGACAGGCGAGTGTGGGTTGCGCTGAAGTCGTGGCGGGAAACGCCGTCCTCGAATTCCTCGCCGACCTTGCTGACGATCACCCAGTCTTTGCGCTGGCCACGCAGCAGCGGGCCCAGGCGTTCTTCGCTGCGCCCATAGGCAGGCGCCGTATCGATCAGGTTGATGCCCAACTGGCGCGCCTGGCGCAGCAGCATCCGCGCTTCGTCGTCATCCGGAATTTGAAAACCGTTGGGGTATTTCACACCTTGGTCGCGGCCCAGTTTGACGGTGCCCAGGCCCAGCGGCGAAACCAGCAGGCCGGTGCTGCCCAAGGGGCGGAGCAGGTCGTGCAGGGTTGGCAGGCTCATGGCAGCAGTTGCTCCCAGGCCGGTACACCGATGGCCGGTTTTGGCAGCTCCGGCAGCGGCCCCGCGTTGCTTGGGTGAATGCCGTCGCGTTCCAAGCTGTTGATTACCCGATCGGCGAAGTCCGGCGCCAGGGCCAGTTTGGTCGGCCAGCCAACCAACAGGCGCCCATCTTCGGCGAGGAAAGCGTTGTCGGGGCGGCTCAGGCCCGACTGCAGCGGCTCGGCGCGGTCGACGCGCAAGGTCGCCCATTGGGTCTGGCCCATGTCGATCCAGGGCAGCAGTTGCGCCAGCTCTTTTCGGGCAGTGGCGATCTGTTGTTCAGGCGTGCGCGCCACACCATCGGCCTCGGCAATGTCGCCGCCCATGTACCACACCCAATTGCCGTCGGCCGCCGGATGCGTGGTCACAGTGATGCGTGGCTTGGTGCCGCCGCCCAGGCAGTGGGCGTACAGCGGCTTCAGGCCGGGGCCCTTGGCGATGATCATATGCAACGGGCGTGTTTGCATGGCCGGCTGGCTCAGGCCCAGGGCGCTGAGCAGCTCTGCAGTGCCGCCGCCGGCGCTCAGCACGATGCGCTGGGCGCGGATCTCGCGACCATCGACCTTCAAGCCCACCAGAGTGTCGCCGTCGCGCAGCGGTTCAATGCGTTGCCCGGCGAGCAAGCCGTCGCCGGCCAACTGCGCCAGGCGTTCAATGACGCTCGGTACGTCCACCACCAGTTCGGCCAGGCGATAGACCTTGCCCTTGAAGCGAGGGTTTTGCAGTGCGGGTGGCAGTTCGTCGCCCTTGACCTGATCGACCCGGCCGCGCACGGCCTTGCTTGCGAAAAAACTGGTGAGGTTGCCGGCGATCGTGCCGGGGGACCACAAGTAATGAGCTTGCGAAAGCACGCGCACGCCGGACAGGTCCAGTTCGCCGTTACCCGCCAGGGCTTCGCGCCAGCGGCGGGGCATATCGGCGATGGCTTCGGAGGCGCCGGTAAGGGCGCCGTGCAGGGCGTATTTCGCACCGCCGTGAATGATCCCCTGGGACTTCACGCTTTGCCCTCCCCCCAAGGTGGCGCTTTCCACCACCACCGTGGAAAACCCCTGGCGGCGCAGGCGCGCATTCAGCCAGAGGCCGGCAACCCCGGCGCCGACAATCAGAACGTCGGTGGAAATAACGGATGGCATGGGCGACCTCAGTGTTCAAGACAAGAGGCGCAGTATACAGGCTGTTGAGTGACGGTCAGTGCCCGGCGGTTTTCGAGAACAGTTGGATGACCACCACGCCCAGCACAATCAGGCCCATGCCCAGCATTGCCGGCAGGTCGAGCTTTTGCCCGTAAATAAACAACGCCGCAATGCTGACCATCACAATGCCCATGCCGGCCCACACGGCGTAGGCCACGCCCACCGGCACGGTGCGCACGACCAGGGTCAGCATCCAAAAGGCCACACCGTAGCCGACGATCACCAGCAACAGCGGGATAGGCGTGCTCAAACCTTTGATGGCTTTCATCGACACAGTGGCGATCACTTCCGAGCAAATGGCAATGGCCAGGTAGTAGTAAGCAGCGTTCATGGCGTCAATCCTCGGTGTGGAACTCTTTGATATGGCCGCTATTCTAGGCGTTGCCCAGATGGGGTAAAGTCATTACCTATCCGATTTAAAGATGGGTTATGCCATGAGTGTGCAGTGGAACCTGGAGCAGATGCGGCTGTTTGTGAGCGTTGCCGAACAGCGTTCGTTTTCGGCGGTAGCGCGCGGGCAGCGCAAGGCGCAATCGGCGGTGAGCAATGGCATCGCCTTGCTGGAGGCGGACTTGGGCGTAAGCCTGTTTGAACGCAGCAGTGGCCGCCAGCCGCGCTTGACCGAAGCCGGCGCGGTGCTGCTCGAAGAAGCCAGGGAAGTGTTGCGTCAATGCGAGCGCCTCAACGGCCGCGCGCTGTCGCTGATGCGCGGCGAAGAAGCGCGTCTGCGCCTGGCCCAGGACGAGGCGATGCTGTACCAGCCTGTGCTCGACAGCCTGGATGTCCTGGCCGGGAAATTTCCGAACCTGGAAGTACAGCTTTCCAGCGCTGCTCAAGGCGACGTCGCACGCAAGTTGGTCGAGCGCAAGGCGGACCTGGGCCTGTTGTTCTATCACGACCAGATCCCCGAAGCGCTGGAGCGCCGGGTGGTGGGCAGTGTCGAGATGGTCACCGTCTGTGGGCGCAATCACCCCTTGGCGACGCAGGGCTTCGTGGACTGCCAGCGCCTGGCGCAGTTTCGGCAGTTACTGATGTCGACCCAGACCAGTGTGTATCCCGGCAGCGAGGCCGCCAGCCCGCAGGTGTGGCGGGCCGACAGCTTCTACGTGCTCGCCGAATGGTTGATCCGCGGCCTGGGCTGGGCCTGGTTGCCCCGGCATGTGGTGCAATACCCGGCCTACCAAAACCAGATGGTCGAACTCGACAGCGAATGGACCCCGCCAGCCCTGGTGGTCGAGTTGGTGTGGCGCCGTGACGAACCCTTGGGCCCTGCCGCACAGTTTCTTGCCGAACGTTTTGCCGAGTGCCTGCGGGCGATAGATTGAAAAAGCCGATAAACTCCGCCGCCATGAATAGAACTCTCTACAGCTGTCTGTTTTACCTGGCGCTGCCGTTGGTGGCTTTACGTCTATGGCTGCGTGCGCGCAAGGCGCCGGCCTATGCCAGGCGCGTGGGCGAGCGGTTTTCGTACGGCTTGCCGGCGATGAAGCCCGGAGGGATCTGGGTGCATGCGGTGTCGGTGGGCGAAAGCATCGCGGCGGCGCCGATGATTCGTGAGCTGCTGGCGCGTTATCCACAGCTGCCGATCACCGTCACCTGCATGACGCCCACCGGTTCCGAGCGTATCCAGGCCTTGTTCGCCAACGAGCCGCGCATCCAGCACTGCTATTTGCCGTATGACCTGCCGTGCGCGGCCAAGCGTTTTCTCGACCGTGTGCAGCCCACGCTCGCTGTGATCATGGAAACCGAACTGTGGCCCAACCACATCCATGCCTGCGCCATGCGCGGTATTCCGGTGGCGCTGGCCAATGCACGGTTGTCGGCACGTTCGGCCAAGGGCTACGCGCGCTTTGCCAAACTGACAGCGCCGATGCTCTCGCAAATGAGTTTGTTCGCGGTACAGACCGAGACCGAAGCCCAGCGTTTCCTGAGCCTGGGGGCTCGCTCGGACACCATAGAGGTGACCGGCTCGATCAAGTTCGACCTGACCATCGACCCGCAGCTACTGGAGCGCGCGGCCGCCTTGCGCGAGCAATGGGGGGCCAGCGAGCGCCCGGTATGGATCGCCGCCAGTACCCATGAAGGTGAGGATGAAGTGGTGTTGGCGGCGCATCGTCAGTTGCTCGCCAACTACCCCAATGCGTTGCTGATCCTGGTGCCACGCCACCAGGAGCGCTTTGCTCCGATGTACGAACTGTGCGAGCAGCAAGGGTTTGCCACGGTGCGCCGCTCCGCGGGTGAACCCGTCGATGCGCACACTTCAGTGCTGCTCGGCGACACCATGGGGGAACTGCTGTTTCTGTACGCCCTGGCCGACAGTGCGTTCGTTGGCGGCAGCCTGGTGCCGACCGGCGGGCACAATCCGCTGGAACCGGCGGCGCTGGCCAAGCCGGTGATCATGGGGCCGCACGTGTTCAACTTCCTGGAAATCACCGCGATGCTGCGGGATGCCGGGGCGTTGCGCGAAGTGGATGACGCCGAAGGTTTGGCTGAAGCCGTGCGTCAGTTGTTCGAGCTGCCGCAGGATGCGCGCAGGATGGCCGAAGCGGGGCTCAGGGTGATGCGGGCCAATCAAGGGGCTTTGCAGCGCTTGCTGGACGGGTTGGACAGGCTGATTAGCCATTGAACGACATGGACCAACGGTGGGGGCGGGCAAGCTGGCCCCCTGCCGGTCTGACTCAGTAACCCGGTCGGGCTTTTAACTGTTCGGCGGCGGCTTTGGCCAGGTCCGGCGGCAGGAAGTCTTTGTCCGGGTTGTAGTCCGCCTTGAGGTAGCGCGCCAGGTCCTGCAGATCCCCTGGGTTCAGCGTGCCGGCCGCCTGCTTCAAGCGCAGGTTGTCGAGGATGTAGTCGTAGCGGCTGTTGTTGTAGTTACGTACCGACGCGTAGAGCTGGCGCTGGGAGTCGAGCACATCGACGATATTGCGCGTCCCCACCTGGTAACCGATTTCCGTGGCTTGCACCGCGCTCTGGTTGGAGATGATCGACTGGCGGCGCGCCTGTACCTGTTCCACATCGGTGTTCACCGCGCGGTGCAGGTTGCGGGTGTTTTCCACCACTTGGCGGCGCAGGCCTTCGCGCTGCTGCTCGGTCTGGCCCAGGCGCGAGTAGGACTCACGCACTTGTGAGCTGGTCAGGCCGCCGCTGTACAGCGGGATACTCAAGCGCAGCCCAATGGTGCGTTGCTCGACGTCGCCCCGGTAAGGCGTGCCGAAGGCGTTCGGGTTGCTGAAACCGAGGGCGTCGTTGTCGCCTTTTTCGTACTGCGCCACCGCATCCAGGGTGGGTGCGTGGCCGGCCTTGCGCTGCTTGAGGGTTTCCTCGGCGGCGGTCACGGCGTAGTTGCTGGCGAGCAGGTTCAGGTTCTGGCGGCCGGCGGTTTCCACCCAGGCCTTGGCGTCGTTGGGCAGCGGCGGCAACACCGGCAGCGTGTGGACAATGCCCTGGATCGAGTTGTACTGGCGGTTGGTCAGGGTGATCAAGGCTTCAAACGCGTCGTCGACCTGGCGCTGGGCAAGGATGCGGTTGGCCCGCGCCGTGTCGTAGCTGGCCTGGGATTGCAGCACGTCGGTCTTGTCCGACAGGCCCACGTCGAAGCGCTCGTTGGACTGGTCCAGTTGGCGCTTGAAGGCATTTTCTTCGGCCTTGGTGGAGGCCAGGTTGTCCTGGGCGCGCAGCACGGCGAAGTAGTTCTCGGCGCTTTGCAGGATCAGGTTTTGTTCGGTGGCCGACAGTTGCAGCGCAGCCTGCTCGTTGACGGCTTCGGCGGCTTGCAACTGGAACCAGCGGTCGGCGCGGAACAGCGGCTGGCTCAGGGTGGCGCGCCAGGAGTGGGCATCGCGGTTGGCGGTCGCCGCCGGGGTGTCGATCTGGGTGCGCACATTGTTGATATCGGCACCGGCCGAGAGGTTGGGCAGCAAGCCGGCGCGGGCCTGGGGCACCACTTCTTTTTGCGCGCCGTACTGAGCCCTGGCGGCGGCCAGGTCGGCGTTGTTATCCACCGCTTCCTGGTAGACGCTGACCAGGTCGGTTCTGGCGGACAAGGGCGCTTCAGCTGCCCAGACCATTGCGTTGGTCGCACAAGACACGGCAATAGCCAGTGAGAGTTTGCGCAGCATGAGGCGATCCCTGAGTAAATATTACGGCGATAATTTGTCGGCCAAGGCTACGGCGACTGTTTCAGAGCGTCAAGCCTTAAGCAGTAGGCGAGTGTAGTGGCGGTTCCACTGCTCAACAATCCTGCGATTACGCCATTCATCACGCTGAATGCTCCAGCGTTGGCAATTTGCCCACGCCATGGTCTAGACTGGCCGCGTTCTTGTCGGGGTGCCTTGTTGGAAGGCTGAGATCGGTAAATACCGGATCCCGTTGAACCTGATCAGGTTAGCGCCTGCGTAGGGAACAAGATTTCTCGTCACCCGGCGAGTCCTCTTGTGCTTCGTCCGGGATGCTGTTCGACAATCGAACAGCCCTCGTGCGTCAAGCACAGCACTGCCTCCAGTGCGTCCATCCGTCACAGGTTCGCTCCGACAAAAATCCACCGCCTGGATCAGTTGGAGAGCCCGTGATGACGACAAAACTAAAAAACACCGTGCATTTGAGTGAGTCGGCCAAAGTCGATTCCGGTTCCGTGCAGCCGTTTACCCGCTCGCAAAAAATCTACGTGCAGGGCAGCCGTCCGGACATTCGCGTGCCGATGCGCGAAATCAGCCTGGACGTGACGCCCACCGATTTCGGCGGTGAGATCAACGCCCCGGTCACCGTGTACGACACCTCCGGCCCCTACACCGACCCCAACGTGATTATCGATGTGCGCAAAGGCCTCGCCGACGTGCGCTCGCCGTGGATCGAAGTGCGTAACGACACCGAGCGCCTGTCGGGCCTCAGTTCGCACTTCGGGCAACAGCGCCTGAGCGATGCCGAGCTGACCGCCCTGCGTTTTGCCCACGTGAAAAACCCGCGCCGCGCCAAGGCGGGTGCCAACGTCACCCAGATGCACTACGCGCGCAAAGGCATCATCACCGCCGAGATGGAATACGTCGCCATCCGCGAGAACATGAAGCTTGAAGAGGCACGCGCCAGCGGCCTGCTCGACCAGCAACACGCCGGCCACAGCTTCGGTGCCAGCGTGCCGAAGATCATCACCCCCGAATTCGTGCGCGAAGAAATCGCCCGTGGCCGCGCGATCATCCCGGCCAACATCAACCACACCGAACTGGAACCGATGATCATCGGCCGTAACTTCCTGGTGAAGATCAACGGCAATATCGGCAACAGCGCCCTAGGCTCGTCCATCGAAGAAGAAGTGGCGAAACTCACCTGGGGCATTCGCTGGGGGTCGGACACCGTGATGGACTTGTCCACTGGCAAGCATATCCACGAAACCCGCGAGTGGATCATCCGCAATTCGCCGGTGCCGATCGGTACCGTGCCGATCTACCAGGCCCTGGAAAAAGTCGGCGGCGCCGCTGAAGACCTGACTTGGGAGTTGTTCCGCGACACCCTGATCGAACAGGCCGAGCAGGGCGTTGACTACTTCACCATCCACGCCGGCGTGTTGCTGCGTTACGTGCCGCTGACCGCCAAGCGTGTCACCGGGATCGTTTCCCGTGGCGGCTCGATCATGGCCAAGTGGTGCCTGGCGCACCACAAAGAGAACTTCACCTACACGCATTTCGACGAAATCTGCGAAATCATGAAGGCCTATGACGTCAGCTTCTCCCTCGGCGATGGCTTGCGTCCGGGTTCGATTGCCGATGCCAACGACGCCGCACAGTTCGGCGAGTTGGAAACCCTCGGTGAGCTGACCAAGACCGCCTGGAAGCACGACGTGCAAACCATGATCGAAGGCCCCGGCCACGTGCCGATGCAGTTGATCAAGGAGAACATGGACAAGCAGCTCGAGTGCTGCGACGAAGCACCTTTCTACACCCTGGGCCCGTTGACCACCGACATCGCGCCGGGCTACGACCACATCACCTCCGGCATCGGAGCGGCGATGATCGGCTGGTTCGGCTGCGCCATGCTCTGCTACGTCACGCCCAAGGAGCACCTTGGCCTGCCGAACAAGGATGACGTGAAGACCGGGATCATCACCTACAAGATCGCCGCGCATGCCGCCGACCTCGCCAAAGGCCATCCCGGCGCGCAGATCCGCGACAACGCCTTGAGCAAGGCGCGCTTCGAGTTTCGCTGGGAAGACCAGTTCAACCTCGGACTGGACCCGGACACCGCGCGGTCCTATCACGATGAAACCCTGCCGAAGGACTCGGCCAAAGTCGCGCATTTCTGCTCGATGTGCGGGCCGAAGTTCTGCTCGATGAAAATCACCCAGGAAGTGCGCGAATACGCGGCCAACCAGCGCATTGAAGCGGTGGATGTGGATGTGGCCAAGGGCTTGGCCGAGCAGGCGGAGCGGTTCAAGCAGGAAGGCAGCCAGCTTTATAAGAAGGTCTGATCCAGGGTGGCCGGTGCCTGCACCGGCCTTATCGGGGGCTTGCCCCCGATCGCCATCTCCCCAACCACCCATGCCCCTCAGAGATACCCCCCTTGAGCATTCAACCGAGTACCTACTCTCCTGACACCGCGGTGCCGAGCGACAAACGTGTCTTCGGCGCCCGCGACCTGTTTTCCCTGTGGTTCTCCCTCGGCATTGGCCTGATGGTCCTGCAGACCGGCGCCTTGCTGGCGCCGGGCCTGGGCTTGTCCGGCGCGTTGCTGGCGATTTTCCTCGGTACGCTGGTCGGCGTGCTGCTGTTGGCCGCTGTCGGCGTGATCGGCAGTGACACGGGCCTGTCTGCCATGGCGGCGCTCAAACTCAGCCTCGGCGCCAAAGGCGCCAGCCTGCCGGCGTTGCTGAACCTGCTGCAACTGATTGGCTGGGGCTCATTTGAAATCATCGTGATGCGTGATGCTGCGAGCCTGTTGGGCACGCGGGCGTTCAGTGACGCCAGCCTGTGGGCCAGCCCGCTGCTGTGGACCCTGTTTTTCGGTGGCCTGGCGACCTTGCTGGCGGTCAGTGGTCCGCTGACCTTTGTGCGCCAGATCCTGCGCAAATGGGGCATCTGGCTGTTGCTGGCGGCCTGCCTGTGGCTCACCTGGAACCTGTTCGCCAAGGCTGACCTGGCCGCGCTCTGGGCCCAGGCCGGCGACGGTTCGATGCCGTTTGCGGTGGGTTTCGATATCGCCATCGCCATGCCGCTGTCGTGGTTGCCGTTGATCGCCGATTACTCACGTTTCGGCAAGCGCGCCAAAAGCGTATTCGGGGGCACCGCGCTGGGGTTCTTTATCGGTAATTTCTGGCTGATGAGCCTGGGCGTGGCCTACACCCTGGCGTTTGCGCCAAGTGGTGAGGTGAATGCGCTGCTGTTGGCGCTGGCCGGTGCGGGCCTGGGAATTCCGCTGTTGCTGATTTTGCTGGACGAGTCGGAGAACGCCTTTGCCGATATTCACTCGGCGGCGGTGTCCAGCGGGATTCTGTGTCGCTGGAAAGTTGAACACCTGGCGCTGGCCATTGGCGTGATCTGCACGCTGATTGCCTGCTTCGCACCGTTGGCGCAATACCAGAACTTCCTGCTGTTGATCGGTTCGGTATTTGCGCCGCTGTTCGGCGTGGTGCTGGTGGATCATTTCGTCCTGCGACGCCGTGGCCAGGGCGTCGTTACCGGCTTGCGTTGGTCGGCACTGCTGGCCTGGCTGGGCGGCATTGCCACTTACCATCTGCTGGCCAACCTGTACCCGGATGTCGGCGCGACCCTGCCGGCGTTGGTGCTGGCAGGGTTGTTGCAGTTCATCCTGGCGCGGGCTTTCAACGGCGTGCGGGCACCAGCTCAGGCTTGAGGATGCCTTCCAGGCGTGAGTAGGGGATCTGAAGTTCGACGTGGCCCAGGGCGTACGGCGCGATGGTGGTGGTGGGGTACTTGAGGATCACACCGCCGTAAGTCAGCGCCACGTTCGGGGTTTTCTGGAACGGATAGGTTTTTACGAACGTCGGCTCCAGGCTTAGGCGGGTGCTGATCAGCCAGCTGTTATGCGCCACCTGGGCGGCTTTCCAGAATGCATCTTCCTTGCCCGGCAGCAGCATGTCGCTCAACGACAGCGCCTTTTGTTGCTGGCGCGAGTAGTTGATGAACGCGCGGCCCGGCTCGCCATGGGTGGCGCCCTGATCCAGGTAGCTGGACAGTTCGATGATCACCAAGCCGTCATGCTGTTCGCGTACTTTGGCTTGCAAATACATGCTGTTGTTCGGCGCGGCGGTTTGCAGGAATTGCTCGCGATAGCTCTCAAGGCTGGTCGGCAGCGGGTTGGCGCCGGTCATTTCCAGCAGGCGCTGTTCGATCAGGGCGTCCAGCTTGGGTTCTTTGGCGAAATGCACGGTGTCGATATTCACCAGCGCGCAATCGGCGCTGGCGCAGCCGGGCCGGGTTTGCTCGCTGGTGTCGCGGCTGGCTTCCAGCGGGGTGCTCCAGTTCGGTTGAAACAGGCTTTGGCAGGCGCCGAGGGTCAAGGCGATGCAGGCCACGGAGGCGATTTTTAAAAGCGACATGGATGTCCTTCGTCTATCGATAAGAGCGAAATTGTGCAGCTTCGACTACCGGCAAGGCAGTCAGTTCGCCACTAAGCTGATTAGAGTGAGTTTGACCGCCGCCGTCTATCCCGGCAACCGGAAAGGGGCTGCACCAACCGACGCGGGCGCGTTAGGATGGCGCGAATTGCCAGGCATAACGAGGAAGGGATATGACGGACTTTGCAAAATCGACGCCGAGCAAGATTGAAGTTGTTCAGCACGACAATCTCCATAAAGGTTTTTACAAACTCGACCACATGAAGCTGCGCCATGAAAAATTCAATGGCGACATGAGCCGTGTGATCCACCGCGAAGTCTTCGTCCGTCACGACGCGGTGTGTGTGCTGCCTTACGACCCACAGCGCGACGAAGTGGTGTTGAACGAGCAGTTTCGTGTCGGCGCCATGGGCCGTACCGATAACCCTTGGCTGATCGAGATGGTCGCCGGCCTGATCGACAAGGATGAGCAGCCGGAGGAGGTTGCACACCGCGAAGCCGAGGAGGAAGCTGGGCTGACCTTCTCTGCCTTATGGCCGATCACCAAATATTTCCCGTCGCCCGGTGGCAGTACCGAGTATGTGCACTTGTACCTGGGCCGCTGCGACAGCGCCGGTGCTGGAGGCGTATATGGGCTGGAAGAAGAAGCGGAAGACATCCGCGTGACGGTCTGGGCCTTTGAAGACGCCCTGCAAGCCGTACGTGACGGTAAGATTTCCAACGCAGCCAGCATTATCGCCCTGCAATGGCTTGCGCTTAACCGCGCGGAAGTGAGGGGGTTATGGCAGTAAAGGCACGGGAACGTTATCGAGTCGACCTGATCGGGCTGCAAGCCGCCTGCGAGGCCAACTATGCGCGGCTGATGCGACTGCTGCCCGACATGCGCCACGCGCCCGAGGCGCGACGTATCGGCGTGACCCATGGCGACCAGATGCTTGGCGTGCTGGCCCTGGAGGTCATCGTCAACTGCCCGTACACCACCACCCTGCGCGTGCGCCAGGAGCACAGCCTGCCTTGGCTGCCGGTGCCGCAACTGGAAGTGCAGGTGTACCACGACGCGCGCATGGCCGAAGTGATCAGCGCCGAACATGCGCGGCGCTTTCGCAGCATCTATCCTTATCCGAATGTGTTCATGCACCAGCCCGATGAGAAAGCACAGCTCAATGTGTTCCTCGGTGAATGGTTGAGTCACTGCCTGGCTCTGGGCCACGAGTTTGAAGTCGTGCGGTAGATGTGAACTGCGTCTGCTTACTTGGGTTTCCTCTTTGCGTCCTGCCCCAGCATAATCGCCGCACTTGTCCATATCCTGTGATTGCCCTGGGAGAGCGCCTTGCCGAGCGTATCCGCCGTGAATCCCGACGCTGCGCTGCTGGTGCAGCTGTCTGACAGCCACTTGTTCGCCGAGGCCGACGGTACGTTGTTAGGCATGAACACCCGTGAGAGCCTGCAACGGGTGATTGAGTTGGTGCGTCGACAACAGCCGCAGATCGATCTGATGCTGGCCACGGGCGACCTGTCCCAGGACGGTACGCTGGCGTCTTACCAGCTGTTTCGCGAGATGACCGCGGCCATCGGTGCTCCCGCGCGCTGGATTCCCGGCAATCATGATGAACCGCAGATCATGGAACTCGCCGCAGCGCACAGCGACCTGCTGGAGCCGGTGGTGGACGTGGGCCACTGGCGCATCACTCTGCTGGACTCCGCCGTCCCGGGCTCCGTGCCGGGTTACCTGCAGGATTCGCAACTGCAATTGCTCGCTCAAGCCTTGAGCGAAGCGCCGAACCGGCATCATTTGGTGTGTTTCCACCATCATCCGGTGCCCATCGGCTGTGCCTGGATGGAGCCCATCGGCCTGCGCAACCCTGAGGCGCTGTTTGCCGTGCTGGATCGCTTCCCCCAGGTCAAGGCGGTGCTCTGGGGCCATGTGCACCAGGAAATCGATGGCGAGCGTGGCGGGGTGCGCTTGCTAGCGTCACCGTCCACCTGTATCCAGTTCGCGCCCGGCAGCGAAGACTTCAAGGTCAGCGAGCAGGCGCCGGGTTATCGCTGGCTGCGCCTGCATGCCGACGGGCGGTTGGAGACCGGCGTAGAGCGGCTGGTCGGCTTCGCGTTTACGGTGGATTACGGTAGCAACGGCTACTGAGATTTACCTGTAAACTGCGCCCTTTTGGCGCAAGCACGGAGAGCCCGGCATGTCCGCTTCGATCCTCTATATCCACGGCTTCAACAGCGCGCCTGCGTCCAACAAGGCCAGCCAGTTGATCCGGGTGATGGACGCCCTTGGCCTGGCCGATCAATTGCGCGTACCGGCCTTGCATCACCATCCCCGCCAGGCAATTGCTCAGTTGGAAGAGGCGATTGCGCAACTGGGCCGGCCACTGCTGGTCGGCAGCTCACTCGGCGGCTACTATGCAACCCATCTTGCCGAACGCCATGGCCTCAAGGCGCTGCTGGTCAACCCGGCGGTAAGCCCGCATCGGATGTTCGACGGTTACCTGGGTACTCAGAAGAACCTCTACACCGATGAAACCTGGGAACTGACCCACGACCACGTCACCACCCTGGCCGAGCTGGAAGTGCCCGCACCCCAGGACGCTGCGCGCTATCAGGTGTGGTTGCAGACCGGGGATGAAACCTTGGATTATCGCCTCGCCCAGCAGTACTACCGGGCCTGTGCCTTGCGCATCCAGGCCGGTGGCGACCATGGTTACCAAGGGTTCGCCGGGCAATTGCCGGCGCTTTTGAGTTTTGCCGGCATTAGCGCAGACCAGTATCAATCCTTCGACTTTTCGGCACTGTAATTGCCTTGAAAACCGCAGGTTACTTTTTAATCGAACGACTCACGACGAGACCCCATGGCCACTCCCAGCGCTAGCTCTTATAACGCCGACGCCATCGAAGTCCTCTCGGGCCTCGACCCGGTGCGCAAACGCCCCGGCATGTACACCGACACCAGTCGGCCGAACCACCTTGCCCAGGAAGTCATCGACAACAGTGTCGACGAAGCCTTGGCCGGGCACGCCAAGTCGGTGCACGTCATTCTCCACGCTGACCATTCCCTGGAAGTGTCCGACGATGGTCGCGGCATGCCGGTGGACATCCACCCCGAAGAGGGCGTGTCGGGCGTCGAGCTGATCCTCACCAAGCTGCACGCCGGTGGCAAGTTCTCCAACAAGAACTACCAGTTCTCCGGTGGCTTGCACGGTGTAGGCATTTCCGTGGTCAACGCCCTGTCGACCCTGGTACGGGTCAAGGTCAAGCGTGACGGTAATGAGTACCAGATGACGTTCGCCGATGGCTACAAAGCCACCGACCTGGAAGTGATCGGCACCGTTGGCAAGCGCAACACCGGCACCAGCGTGTACTTCGCGCCGGACCCTAAATACTTCGATTCGCCGAAATTCTCCATCAGCCGCCTCAAGCACGTGCTCAAGGCCAAGGCGGTGTTGTGCCCGGGCCTGTTGGTCACCTTTGAAGACAAAGGCACCGGCGAAAAGGTCGAGTGGCATTACGAAGACGGTCTGCGTTCCTACCTGGAAGATTCCGTCAGCGATTTCGAGCGTCTGCCCAACGAACCGTTCTGCGGCAGCCTGGCCGGTAATAAAGAAGCCGTCGACTGGGCGCTGCTGTGGTTGCCCGAAGGCGGCGACAGCGTGCAGGAAAGCTACGTCAACCTGATCCCGACCGCCCAGGGCGGTACCCACGTCAACGGTTTGCGTCAGGGCTTGCTGGACGCGATGCGCGAATTCTGCGAATACCGCAGCCTGCTGCCGCGCGGCGTCAAGCTGGCGCCGGAAGACGTGTGGGAGCGCATTGCGTTCGTGCTGTCGATGAAGATGCAGGAGCCGCAGTTTTCCGGTCAGACCAAGGAGCGCCTGTCGTCCCGCGAGGCCGCAGCATTTGTTTCGGGTGTGGTCAAAGACGCCTTCAGCCTGTGGCTCAACGAGCACCCGGAGCTGGGCCTGGCCCTGGCGGAGCTGGCGATCAACAACGCCGGCCGTCGCCTCAAGGCCAGCAAAAAGGTCGAACGCAAGCGCATCACCCAGGGCCCGGCATTGCCTGGCAAGCTGGCTGACTGCGCCGGGCAGGACCCGATGCGCTCCGAACTGTTCCTGGTGGAAGGCGATTCCGCCGGTGGTTCCGCCAAGCAAGCGCGGGACAAGGAATTCCAGGCAATCCTGCCGTTGCGCGGCAAGATCCTCAACACCTGGGAAGTCGATGGCAGCGAAGTTCTGGCCAGCCAGGAAGTGCACAACATCGCCGTGGCTATTGGTGTCGACCCGGGCGCGGCAGACATGAGCCAACTGCGTTACGGCAAAATTTGCATCCTGGCCGACGCCGACTCCGACGGTCTGCACATCGCCACTTTGCTGTGTGCGCTGTTCGTGCAGCACTTCCGCCCGTTGGTGGATGCCGGTCACGTCTACGTCGCCATGCCGCCGCTGTACCGCATCGACTTGGGCAAAGAGATTTTCTACGCCCTCGACGAAGCCGAGCGTGACGGCATTCTCGACCGCCTCGTGGCCGAGAAAAAGCGCGGCAAGCCCCAGGTCACGCGATTCAAGGGGCTGGGTGAGATGAACCCGCCGCAACTGCGTGAAACCACCATGGACCCGAACACCCGGCGCCTGGTGCAGTTGACCCTGGAAGACTATGCCGCGACCTCGGAAATGATGGACATGCTGCTGGCCAAGAAGCGTGCGCCGGACCGTAAGTCCTGGCTGGAGTCCAAAGGCAACCTGGCCGAGGTTCTGGGCTGATGCGCACAGGTGTCGCCCTGGCGATCCTGATGTTGAGCGGGTTGGCGAGCACCCAGGTGATCGCCGCGCCCGTGGCTGAGCTTAAGCTGGTGTCCGAACACCCGGTGGACGGCATGCGCGGCGGCAACCTGTCGGGCCTGGCGCTGTGTGGCAACCGGCTGTGGACGGTTTCCGACCGTGACGATGACCAGATCTACCGCCTGGATACAAGCGCGCCGACCTGGCAGGCCGAGGCGGTGAAGATCGAGGTGCCGCCGGTGCCGGAATCCGGGTTGCCCTGGGGGCTGCGTTCGCGCACCAAGGCTGCGTCGTTCATTCGCGGTGGCGACCTGGATTTTGAAGCCATCGCCTGCGATGCCGCGGATAACCGCTACATCGTCAGCGAAGCCCATGCGGCGGTGCTGCAGGTGCCGGCCACGGGCGCGTCCGAGTGGTTGAAGATCGCGCCGAGCATGGTGCGGGAGGCGCGCGCCAGTGGCATGCTGCTGCACTTTAATGCCTTGTTCGAAGGCCTGGTGGTAAACCCCGAGGGCAATCAGATCTGGCTGGCTGCAGAACGTGAGCGGCGTGGGCTGATCTCCATCAAGCGTGCGCAAAGCGTGTGGGATTGTGATGGCCCTTGCGTGTTACTGAGCGAGGCCGGCCAGGAAATGCAGCCAGCCAAGTTCGCCAACGCAAAAGCGGTCTCCAAGGATTTTGCCGACCTGGCCCTGTTCGACGGCAAGCTGTTTACCCTGGAGCGCAATGCGTTCCAGATCTGTCGGCGTGATGCGGTCACGGCTAAGGTCGAACTGTGCTGGTCGTTTGCCGATGAAACCCTGACGCCCGAGCGGCGTTACGCTCAGCCCTATGGCTTGGCCGAAGCCCTGGTGGTGGATGCCGACGGTGCCTGGCTGGGCATCGACAACAACTTCGGCCCGCGTGCCGATGGTGAAAAACGCCCGGTGGTCTATCGTTTTGCCGCCCCGGTCGGTGGCTGGAGTGCCCAGCCATGAATGATCAACCCCTTGAATTGACTCAGCGCAGCGGCCTTTCCGCTGCGCCTTACCAAACATTGATGAGGCCCGCATGAGTGACATCCTCGCAGACAGCTTAGACGGCGTAGAACGCCGGTCGCTGGCTGACTTCACCGAAAGTGCCTACCTCAACTACTCCATGTACGTGATCATGGACCGTGCCTTGCCGCATATCGGCGACGGCCTCAAGCCCGTGCAGCGGCGCATCATCTACGCCATGAGTGAGTTGGGCCTGGACGCCGATTCCAAGCACAAGAAGTCGGCGCGTACCGTCGGTGACGTTCTGGGCAAGTTCCACCCCCACGGCGACTCGGCGTGCTACGAAGCCATGGTGCTGATGGCCCAGCCATTCAGTTACCGCTACACGCTGGTGGACGGCCAGGGTAACTGGGGTGCGCCGGACGATCCCAAGTCGTTTGCCGCGATGCGATACACCGAGGCGCGGTTGTCGCGTTACTCAGAGGTGCTGCTCAGCGAATTGGGGCAGGGCACTGCCGACTGGGGGCCGAACTTCGACGGCACTCTCGACGAGCCCCTGGTGTTGCCGGCTCGTTTGCCGAATATTCTGCTCAATGGCACCACCGGGATCGCGGTGGGCATGGCCACCGATGTGCCGCCGCATAACCTGCGCGAAGTCGCAACGGCCTGCGTGCGCTTGCTCGATGAGCCCAAGGCCACGGTCGAGCAGCTCTGTGAGCATATCCAGGGCCCGGATTACCCGACCGAAGCGGAAATCATCACGCCACGCGCTGACCTGCTGAAGATGTACGAGACCGGCAAGGGTTCTGTGCGCATGCGCGCCGTATACCACATCGAAGACGGCGACATTATCGTCACCGCGCTGCCGCACCAGGTGTCCGGTGCCAAGGTGTTGGAACAGATCGCCGCGCTGATGCAGGCCAAGCCGTCGAAATTGCCGCAGGTTGCCGACCTGCGTGACGAGTCCGACCACGAAAACCCCTGCCGCATTGTGATCATCCCCACCAATAGCCGGGTCGATCACGAAGTCCTCATGCAGCATCTGTTCGCCAGCACCGACCTGGAGTCCAGCTACCGGGTCAACATCAATATCATTGGCCTGGACGGCAAGCCTCAGCTGAAAAACCTGCGCAACCTGCTGGTGGAATGGCTTGAGTTCCGGGTGCGGACCGTTCGTCGTCGCCTGCAATTCCGCTTGGACAAGGTCGAGCGCCGCCTGCACCTGTTGGACGGTTTGCTGATCGCCTACCTCAACCTGGATGAAGTGATCCACATCATCCGCACCGCCGAGCACCCGAAAGCCGAACTGATCGCGCGTTTCGAGCTGAGCGAGATCCAGGCTGACTACATCCTCGACACTCGCTTGCGCCAATTGGCGCGACTGGAAGAAATGAAGCTGCGCGACGAACAGGACGCGCTGCTCAAGGAACAAGCCAAGCTGCAAGCCCTGCTGGGCAGCGAAACCAAGCTGAAAAAGCTGGTACGCAGCGAGCTGATCAAAGACGCCGAAACCTATGGCGATGACCGCCGTTCGCCGATTGTCCAGCGTGCCGAAGCCAAGGCCCTGACAGAAACCGAACTGTTGCCTAACGAGAAAATTACCGTCGTTCTGTCGGAAAAGGGTTGGGTTCGTTCCGCCAAAGGGCATGATATTGACGCCACTGGCTTGTCGTACAAGGCTGGCGATGGTTTCAAGACCGCCGCAGCCGGGCGTTCCAACCAGTTTGCAGTGTTTATTGACTCTACGGGGCGCAGCTATTCGGTGCCGGCGCACACCTTGCCGTCCGCTCGGGGGCAGGGCGAGCCGTTGACCGGGCGTCTGACGCCGCCGCCGGGGGCGAATTTCGAGTGTGTGTTGCTGCCCGATGATGACTCGCTGTACGTGATTGCCTCGGATGCGGGGTACGGGTTCGTGGTCAAGGGTGAAGACCTGCAGGCCAAGAACAAGGCGGGTAAGGCGCTGTTGAGCCTGCCGAACAACGCCAAGGTGATCCTGCCGCGACCGGTGGATGACCGCGAGAGCAACTGGCTGGCCTCGGTGACCACCGAGGGGCGCCTGTTGGTGTTCAAGATCAGCGATTTGCCGCAGTTGGGCAAAGGTAAGGGCAACAAGATTATTGGTATTCCAGGGGAGCGGGTGGCCAGTCGCGAAGAGTATGTGACCGACATCGCGGTAATCCCGGAAGGCGCTACATTGGTACTTCAGGCCGGTAAACGCACGCTGTCGCTGCGGCCTGACGACCTGGAGCACTACAAGGGCGAGCGTGGTCGGCGGGGTAACAAGCTGCCACGTGGCTTCCAGCGCGTCGATGCATTGCTGGTTGAAGCGCCCGTTTAACGCGGTTTAGAGGGCTCGATCTACGATTTAACGCGTAGATCGGCGCTTTCGCGCTGGAGTCATGGCGCATATTCACGGATGATATGGCCTTTCCAGCGCCGGCGTGGCCGAGCGTGTTTAGGTTATTTTTAGTATTACATTGTGGTTCGCCTTGTGGCAGCCACCTGGATGGGATGATGACTGCTCCACGCCTTCCTTTTATTTTCATGCTCGCTGGCCTTTTGGGGCTGGCGGGTTGCAGCACACACCAACCTGTGTCGCTGTACCAGTTGGACAGCGGAAGTCCGGCTCAACCCGCACAGGCCGCCGGTATGGCTGTGTTGCTGGGGCCCGTGGTCGTCGCTGACTACCTGCAACGCGAAACCCTGCTGCAACGTCAGAATGACGGCAGCCTGCAAGGTGCCACAGATGGTCGTTGGGCGGGCAGCCTGTCTTCCGACATCAACCAACTGATGTTGCGCCAGGTGGCCGGTCAATTGGACAGCCAGCGGGTGGTCCTCTCGCCTGCGCCTGCGGGTTTCATCCCGGATGTGCAGGTCTTGCTGACCATTACCCGGCTCGACTCCGGTACGTCGCAGCCAGCGATCCTTGATGCGCAATGGCGCCTGATCGACCGCCGTGGTCAGGTGCGTGACAACCGTATCGTGCACTTGCAGGAAGAGCACGCCGGCACCACCGCCTCCCAGGTTCAGGCCCAGGGCGTGTTGTTGCAGCAGTTGGCGCAGCAGTTGTCGGTGGCGCTCAAGCCATTGGCCAACCAACCGCCTATTGCCGAGGCCCCGCGCAAGCAGAGTGCTCCGGCACAGACCAAGCCTGCCGAACCGCAGCGTCCCAAGATGCCGATGGCCACGCCGATCCGCACGGATATGGAAGTGTTCAGGTTCTGATCCGAATCGCGCACAAACAAAAGGCCCGCTTACTCAGCGGGCCTTTTGTTTGTGCGCGATTTACTTGAAGCCTGTGGCGATCCAATTGGGGGAGGGGGCAAGCTCCCTCCCACATTCCACATGGACCTGGCGGTGTGCTTCAGGGCTTGGCGCGTGTCTCATGCATCCGCGCCAGTTGCCGCTCCAGCATCGACGGATACGGCTCCATCAGCCGTTCTACGCAACTTGCGCCCTCAGGGCTGGCAATCGGGCGGATACGTGCGCGCTGGCGGATCAAGGTGTCTTCGCTGATCTTGCGCTCCACCAGCAGCAGGTTGCGGCTGTGTTGAGACAGCGCCAGGGCGTCCTGGGCGATCTCGGTCAGCAGCAGATCGATCTGGCTCATGCCAAACAGGTCGTCACCCACCGTCAAGCCAAGCTGCAGTTGCAAGGTAATGCCGCTGTCGGCCACTTCAATCTGCAGCGCGTGGCCCAGGGCACGTAGTAACTCGCCGCAGCAGATGGCGTTGGTCAGGTAGTCCTCGCCGCTGTCCTCGCTGTGGAACAGCATTAATGTGCTGCCATCGTTGAGGGTGTGCAGTTCGCTCTGGTACAGCGAAGCGGCCTGGTCGAGGCAATCACGGTAGCGCTCGAGCAGCTCAGTCAGGCGTGCGCGAGGCAGGCGCCGCAATTGGTCCTGAGCGCCCAGTTGCACGGCCAGTACGGCGCTGTGCTGGGGCTCGGCGTTCCTGACCGGCACGGCTTTAGGTGCGACAGCCGGGCTGTTGGTCGAGGTGTCGCGCAGGTCGGCGAAGGGGTCTTCGTCATCCAGCTCGTCTTCTTCGGCCCTGATGACCTTGCGGGTTGCAGGCTTGAGGCCGGCAACCGGGGCGCTCTCGTCGAAGCCAGGTTCACGCAGGTCACGCACTTCAAATTCGGGGGCATCGTCGTCGCTGTCGTCGTATTCCGGCTCGGGCTCAACCACGCGTACCTGCGGCTCCGGGGCGAAGCTGGCGTGCAGTTGGCGGGCGAGGTCGCCGATTTCGTCCTGACGATCGGTGGCCGGGGTGTGTTCGTCGATGTCCCGCAGCCAGATGCGCAGTTGCATCAACGGCGTGGAGATATGCCGACCCAGGCGCAGGCTCAAGGCCAGCGCCAGTGCCAGGAGGATCGCACTGAGAATGCCCATGCTTTGCAGGCTGATGGTCATCGGCTGCTGAAACTGTTGCATGTCCAGGCTGATGCGCAACTGGCCGGCCTTTACGTCCTGAAAGGTAATGTTGCTCTGGTACAGGCCTTCGGCTTCACCCAGCAGGCCGTTTTTCGGGCGTTGCCCGGCTTCGGCCATGATCCGGTTGTCCACGCTGTAGATGGCGGCGTGGGCCACCAGCGGGTTCTTGGTCAGGTTATTGAGCAGCACGTTGAGGCTGAGGATGTCGTTGGACACCAACAGCTCGGTCGCCGACGTGGCGGTCTGGGTGGTCAAGCTCTCGCCCAGGGCGTCGGCTTGCTCGTGCATGGCCTGTTTGAACTGCAAACCCATGACGCAGGCATAGATCACCAGGGCCAGGGCGACCAGGATCACGTTATGGCTGGCGATGCGTAATGCGATCGGTACACGGCGGTGGCGCAGTGCCCGGAAGATCAGCAGGAAGAAGTTATCGGTTTTTACTGGCGTGGGCCGGTTCACTTGCGCTCGGCTCTCGGTCCGTGAAGTTGACGCGCAGTATAGCGACAGGCCCAAGACCGGCAAAGCGCTGGCTGTGCCCGATGGTCACTGAAAGTGGGTAGAATGCGGTTTTTTTCCAGCCTGGGGGTGCGCCTTGCGCGAAATTGTCCTGATAAACATCACCGGTGTTGACCGTCCGGGTCTCACCGCCGCCATTACCGGTGTTCTGGCCCAGGGTGGTGTGAACATTCTCGACATTGGCCAGGCAGTGATTCACGACACCCTGTCGTTCGGCATCCTGGTGGAAATTCCGAGCACCGAGCAGGCCTCGTCCGTGCTCAAGGACATCCTGTTTACGGCGTACAAGCTCGACCAGCAGGTGCGTTTCACTCCGGTGTCCGAAGAGGACTACCAGCACTGGGTGGCTGGCCAGGGCAAGAAACGCCACATCGTGACGCTGTTGACCCGCAAGGTTACCGCCGAACAATTGCAGCGTGTCAGCTCGATCACCGCGCACTACGGTTTGAACATCGACCATATCGACCGTCTGTCGGGGCGCATGCCGTTGGACACGCCGGCTGACCAGGGCAAGGGTTGCGTCGAGTTCTCCGTGCGCGGCGAACCGGCCGACCCGCAGGCCCTGCGCGCCGAGTTTCTCAGCGTTGCCCAGGAACTGAATGTCGACATCGCGTTCCAGGAAGACTCGCTGTTCCGTCGTAACCGTCGCCTCGCGGTATTCGATATGGACTCCACCCTGATTGAAGCCGAAGTGATCGACGAACTGGCCAAGGCCGCCGGCGTGGGCGAGCAGGTGTCCGCGATCACCGAACGTGCCATGGCCGGTGAGCTGGATTTCCGCGCCAGTTTCAAAGAGCGTCTGGCGCTGCTCAAAGGCCTGGATGTGAGCGTGCTGGATTCCATCGGCGCGTCCCTGCGCCTGACCGAAGGCGCCGAAACCCTGTTCGCCGAGCTCAAGCGCCTGGGTTACAAAACCGCGATCCTATCCGGTGGCTTTACCTACTTTGCCAAGCAGTTGCAGGCCAAGCTGGGCATCGACTACGTGTTCGCCAACGAGCTGGAAGTGGTGGATGGCAAGGTGACCGGCGTGGCGGTCGAGCCGATTGTCGACGCACAACGCAAGGCGGATTTGCTCAAGGAGCTGGCCCACAAGGAAGGTTTGCGTCTGGAGCAGACCATTGCGGTCGGCGACGGGGCGAATGACTTGCCGATGCTGGCGATTGCCGGGTTGGGGGTGGCGTTCCGTGCCAAGCCGCTGGTCAAGCAGTCGGCAAAGCAGGCGATTTCAACGCTGGGGCTGGATGGGGTGTTGTATCTGTTGGGCTTTCGCGACCGCGACGGTCAGCTGTAGTTGAAGAAATGTGGGAGGGGGATTGCCCCCTCTCACATTTGGGTCTTTGCAGACCTGGAATCAGGCTTTCGGCAGTGCGATGCCCTGGCCCATCTGTACTGGCGAACCCGCTACCAGCTCCTCAGCCCACTTCACCTGATCCGGCCCGAACAGCACGATCGCGGTCGAACCCAACTTGAAGCGGCCCAGTTCGGCGCCTTTTTCCAAGTGAATCGGTGCACGAGCGGCTTCGTCGTAGCGGAAGGTTTTCAGCTCGCGCTTCGGTGGTGTCACCAGGCCGGCCCACACGGTTTCAATCGACGCGACAATCATCGCCCCCACCAACACCACGGCCATCGGGCCGCGTTCGGTGTCGAACAGGCAGACAACACGCTCATTACGTGCAAACAGTTCCGGTACGTTTTCGGCGGTGGTCTGGTTGACCGAGAAGATCCGGCCGGGCACGTAGACCATTTCGCGCAGGGTGCCAGCCAGTGGCATGTGCACGCGGTGGTAGTCCTTCGGCGACAGGTAAATGGTGGCGAAGTCGCCGCCCATGAACGGTGCCGCGACCGCCGCATCGCCGCCCAGCAATTCCAGCACGCTGAAGCTGTGGCCCTTGGCCTGAAATACTCTACCGTGCTCGATTGGACCCAGTTGGCTGACCGCGCCATCGGCGGGGCTCAGCACCGCGCCTGGGGTCTGGTCCAGCGGCCGCGCGCCGTCTTTGAGAGCACGGGTGAAGAAGGCGTTGAAGTGCTCGTAAGCGGTCACGTCTTCAACCAGTGCCTGGGACATGTCCACTTGATAGCGCTTGGCGAACCAGGTGGTGAACGCGTTCTTGAACCAGCGCACACGGCATTCGGCAATGCAGCCTGCCAGGCGCGACAGCAAGTGGTGCGGCAGCAAGTATTGGCTGAGGATAAACAACTGCTTTTTCATAACTGTCCTTAAACTTTAAATCTCAACGGGGGTGTCGGGGTGGTTGCCCCATTCGCCCCAGGAACCGGCATAACCTTTGACTCGCGGATAACCGAGCGCCTTGGCCACCAGGTAGGTGAAGCCAGAGCGGTGGTGAGTCTGGCAGTGGGTGATGATTTCTTTATCGCGGGTCAGCCCGAGGTCTTCGAGGATCTGCGGCATGTCGCGGCGAATACGCAGGTTACGCGCCTTGTCCATGCCGGCGGTCCACTCAAAGTTCACCGCGCCGGGAATGTGCCCGCCTTTGGTCGCGAGCACCTTCTGGCCGGAGTATTCCAGCGGACCGCGCGCATCCCAGATGCCCAGGTCGGCGGCGCCGAGGCGGCTTTGCAGGTATTCGCGGGTGGCAGTAGGGCCATCGTGCAGCGTGAGGTTGACCGGGCCGCCGACGGTAGCGGGCACCTCGGTGGAAACCGGATGCTCACCCTCCAGCCAGGCCAGCAGGCCGCCGTCGAGGTAGTGATATTTCGGGTGGCCGATCACGTCGAGCATCCAGATAAAGCGCCCGGCCCAGCCACCGCCTTCGTCGTCGTACACCACGTAGGTGGCATCTGGGGTGTGGCCGATTTCACCGAACAGTTTTTCCAGGTCTGCCTGGTGGGGCAGCAGTCCGGGTGCCGGCGCCTGGCCCAATTGGGTGCGCTTGGGGTCAACGAAATGCGCGCCGGGGATATGCCCTTCGGCGTAGCGGGCGGCACTGGTGAGGTCCACCACAATCAGGTGTTCGGCATCCAGGCGACTCAGCAGGTCGGCAGATTCGATCACCAGCGGCAAGCCAGAGAAGTCAGGCATGTGAGGTCTCCTGGGCACAAATGTTGGCGATAAAGGACGGCGATTGTAGCGCAAGCATCAGACGCTGCGGTTGGTAAAGCTGTGCAGCGCTTTCTCGATGCACTGGGCGGTTTTGCCGAAGGCTTGCACGGTGGTTTCCGAGAACGGCCCACCGCCCTGGTCGGCAACCATCACCATCACCACGCGACCGTTGCAGCTCATGGAGCGCAACAACAGGTGTTCACCATTGAACAGGCGACGCAGGATCGGCGGCAGCAAGGCTGAGAACTGTGCGTGGTTGTCGGGTGTGAGGCGCACCTGAGCGGATTTCTCCAGCAGGCGCTGCAGCAGCGTGCTGTTGACCACGTCGAGGCTCAGGTTGGTGGCGTCTTTGGGCAGGCCGTCGGCCTGGTGTACGCGCAAGGTGCTCAGGGCGCGATCGGCCATGAACAACAGGACCCGCTGCATGCCACTGGCGACCAGGGCTTCCTTGGCGCAGGTGGTCAAATGCATGGCGTTGGCGAAGCGGCTCGGCTCTTCCAGCAGTTCGGTGCAGCGGTTGCGCCAGACCGCGAGGGCTTCGGCAGTGGGGGGCGGTGCGGGCAGCAAGCCTCGATGGACCTTTTGCACATGCCACGGCCAGATCAGCGACAGCGCCGGGTGCCAGAGGTCGGGCATCAGGGTAGTGCGAGCGCTGGTGACGGCTTGCTGGTGAGATTGTTGCTGCACCTCAGCCAGCGATTGCTGCAAATACAGGGCGGTCAGGTACTGCCAGCGCTGGGTGTGCGGGCAGGTCCAGGACTCCTGGGCCGACATCGCCAGGCCGTTGGCCAGCAGCACGGTATTGGCCGGCTGGTTCAGCCAGCGGCGCAGGTTGGGTTCCGCATCGAGCAATTGCTGGTGGCGCAACGGGTCGTCTTCGCGGGCGATATGCAGCGCCCTGACCAGCAAACGTTGCTCGTTCAACAGCAGGGTGTAGCCCTGGGAAACCCAGATCGGCAAATGCCAGGCTTCGGTCAGGCCGAGGCACAGGTCCAGCAGGCGCACGCCGAACAAGGCCTGCTCGACCTTGCGCGCCGACTCGCCTTTGTGGATCACGCGCAGCTCCCACTCTTCAAGAAGCTTGGGGTACGCAACGGCCATCGGCCACAGCGGCGACAAAAACAGCAGGCTGCCCCAGTGGATGTCTTGCCACAGCCGTGCGAGGCGGCTGCCGAACAAGCCGTTGGCTTGTTGCGACGCATGCTGGCTCACCAGCAACAACTGGCGCAACGCAACGGGAATCTCCTGGGCAGGCACCGAGGGCAGGCGCGCCAGCAGTTCTTCAGCGCGCTTGAGGCCCAGGCGATTAAGCGCCACTTCGAGGTTTTCCGCAGGTTCGGCCAGGCTGCCATGGGTATGGCTGTTGGCTTCGCGCATCACGCTGAGCACCAGCGCCGGGCTGTCTTGCATCAGCTCGGCAATATCTCGCAACGAACTGCGGCTGTCGCGGATTGCCTTGCACACACGGTCGTGGCTGGCCTGGGGAACAGGCAGCGGCACATCGTCCAGGCGCTTGATCCAAGCGGCCAGAGAAGTGGGTTTTGCAGTTGGGACTGTCGTTTCATTAGCCATGATTGGGGCGCGATCATCACTTGCGGTCAACACGCCCGGAGTGGGCCGAACTGGCTTTTCGCCTTAACGGGCTATAGTCTGGCGCAGTTTTGCCGATAAGTAGAACAAGAGTTTTTCAGTTCCCCCAAATATGTCCATGAACCCGACGGCGCAAGTACTCATCTCCTATGGCTAAAATTATCGGCATCATCGTCGTCTTCGCGAGCGTGCTCGGCGGGTACGTCCTGTCCCACGGTAAAATTGCGGCACTGGTCCAGCCTTTCGAGGTGTTGATTATTGGCGGTGCGGCACTGGGTGCCTTTTTGCAGGCCAACCCCGGCTACATGACCATGCACGTGGTCAAGAAGTCGTTGGCCATGTTTGGTTCGCGCTTCACCCACACTTTCTACCTGGAAGTGCTGGGCCTGGTGTACGAGATCCTCAACAAGAGCCGCCGCGAAGGCATGATGGCGATCGAGGCCGATATCGAAGACGCTGCTGCCAGCCCGATTTTCGCCAAGTACCCGGCCGTGCTCAAAGACGAGCGCATGACCGCCTACATCTGCGATTACCTGCGCATCATGTCCTCCGGCAACATGGCCCCTCACGAGCTGGAAGGCCTGTTCGACATGGAATTGTTCAGCCTCAAGGAAGAGCTGGAGCACCCGTCCCATGCCGTTACCGGTATCGCTGACGGCATGCCGGGTTTCGGTATCGTCGCGGCGGTACTGGGTATCGTGGTGACCATGGCTTCTCTGGGCGAAGGTGACCAGGCCGCGATCGGCATGCACGTAGGTGCGGCGCTGGTGGGTACCTTCTTCGGTATTCTCGCGGCGTACGGCTTCTTCGGCCCGCTGGCGACCTCCCTGGCCCACGATGCCAAGGAAGAAATCAACCTGTACGAGTCGATCAAGGCCAGCCTGGTGGCGTCCGCGTCCGGCATGCCGCCGTCGCTGGCAGTGGAATTTGGTCGCAAAGTGCTGTACCCCAAGCACCGCCCAAGTTTCGCCGAGCTGGAACAAGCGGTTCGCGGTCGCTAAGTCATGGAAAACAACCAGCCGATAATCATCAAGCGCGTCAAGCGCTTCGCTGCGGGGCATCATGGCGGCGCCTGGAAAATCGCCTTCGCCGACTTTGCGACGGCGATGATGGCGTTCTTCCTGGTGTTGTGGCTGATGTCCACCGCCACGCCCGAACAGAAAATCGCCATCGCCGGTTACTTCAAAGACCCGATTGGCTTTTCCGAAAGCGGCACGCCTTTTGTGATCGACCTGGGCGGCTCGCCGCAGTTGGCGCCTGAGCGCACCATCAACCCCGAGGTCAAGACTGAAGCACCACAGGAAAAAATCCCGATCGAGCGCGACACGGTCGAGGCCATGGCCGAGCAGGTCGAGCAGGAACGCCTGGAATTGCTGCTGCAGGAGTTGCAGAACAAGGTCGAGGAGAACCCGCAGCTGCTCAAGTTCAAGGACCAGATTTCGTTCGAAATCACGCCCGAAGGCTTGCGCATCCAGATCACCGATGCCGCCAACCGGCCGATGTTCGACTCTGGCAGCGCGCGCTTGAAGCCGTACTTTGAAGACATCCTGCTGGCCATGGCCGACACCATCAAGACGGTGCCGAACAAGATCAGCATCAGTGGTCATACTGACGCCAAACCGTATGCAGGCCAGGGCGATTTCGGCAACTGGGAGCTGTCGGCCAACCGCGCCAACGCTGCACGCCGTGCACTGGTGGCCGGCAGCTACCCGGATCCGCAAGTCGCGCGGGTAGTGGGTTTTGCCTCATCGCAGTTGTTTGATCACAAAGACCCGTTCAACCCGGCCAACCGGCGCATCGACATTGTCGTGCTGACCAAAAAGGCCCAGCGCGCGATTGAAGGTGACCAGCCGCCAGCGCAACCGACCCCAGGTGCCGGTGCACCAGGCGAAGTGCCGGCCGACCCGAACGCGATCCCGCCGGGTCAGGAACCATTGCCGGCCCACGAACTGCGTCAGAAGTTGAATCTGTTTGATGATGGTGGGGTGAAAGACCCTACGGCACCTAAGGCGGGTTCCTAAGGTGCTCTGATGGAAGGGTTGGTTGTGGTGAGCGGGCAACCCGCTCGCCACAGGCCATCTATGCAGTTTAGTAACTGCTCTCCGGCAAGCTCGCAATAATCGACCGATAGCTGTTCATCCGCTGCTGCTGCACACGGCCGTCTTCCAGGGCCTTGAGCAACGCACACCCCGGCTCGCGGTCGTGTTTGCAGTCGCGGAAGCGGCACGTGCCGATCAGGTCGTTGAACTCGATGAAACCCGCTTCCACATCGCTGCGGCTCACGTGGCCCAGGCCGAATTCGCGAATACCAGGGGAGTCAATCAGCTCACCGCCGCCTGGGAAGTGGAACAACCGTGCGGTGGTGGTGGTGTGGGTGCCCTGGCCGGACAGCTCCGACAGCGGGCCTACACGGGTGTCGACCTCAGGCAGCAAGCTGTTGACCAGCGATGACTTGCCCACGCCGGACTGGCCGACAAACACGCTGATGCGCCCGTCCAACTGCTGTTGCAGCTGTTCCATGCCATTGCCGTGATGGGCGGAGACTTCCAGCACTGGGTAACCCAGGGTGCGGTAGACCGCCAGCAGCGCGTTGAGCGCCGGCGCGTTCTGTTCGTCGATCAAGTCGAATTTGTTCAGCAGCAACAGCGGGCGAATGCCGGCATGCTCGGCCGCCACCAGGTAGCGGTCGATCAAGTTGGCATGGGGCTCGGGCAGCGGCGCGAACACGATCACGATCATGTCGACGTTGGCCGCGACCGGCTTGAGTTGGCCACGGCTGTCGGGGCGGCGCAGTTCGGTGGTGCGCGGCAACTGGGCGACGATCACGCCGATGCCCTGGTTGCCGGCACGCCAGACCACCTTGTCGCCGGTGACCAGCGCAGGCAGGTTGGCGCGTAAGTGGCAGCGGGAAACGGAGCCGGCGAGCTCGCCTTCCAGCGCCTCGACTTCGACCTGCACACCAAAGTGCGCGATCACCAGGCCTGTCTGCTCGGGGCCCAGGTCGCCGCCCTCGAGCGCTTCCACGGCGGAGGACTCACGTTTGGCGGCGCGTGCGGCGCGCTCACCTTGAATCTTTTCGATGCGCCAGTTTTGGCGACGATTGAGCTGGCGTTTGGCCATTGGTGTTCCGTGTCGATAATGCAAAGGTTGGGTGAAACGGTCGCGAGTCTAGCACGCCCCCGCCTGCTAAACTGCGCAGCTACGCCAAGGTGCCAAGAGAATCAAGCCATGCAAAACCCACAGAACCTGATTTGGATCGATCTGGAAATGACCGGTCTGAACCCCGACACCGATGTCATCATCGAGATGGCCACGATTGTCACCGACAGTAATCTCAATACTTTGGCCGAAGGTCCGGTGATCGCCATCCACCACAGCGATGCCGTGCTCGCCACCATGGATGAGTGGAACACCCGCACCCACGGCAACTCCGGCCTGACCCAGCGCGTACGCGACAGCCGCATCAGCATGGCCGAGGCCGAGGCCCAAACCATCGCCTTCCTGGAAAAATGGGTGCCCAAGGGCAAGTCGCCGATCTGCGGCAACAGCATTTGTCAGGATCGTCGCTTTCTCTATACCCACATGAAGGGGTTGGAGAGCTACTTCCACTACCGCAATCTGGACGTGTCCACGCTCAAAGAGCTGGCGGCGCGCTGGGCCCCGGAAGTCAAAGACAGCTTCCATAAAGGCAGCACTCACCTGGCATTGGACGATATCCGCGAGTCGATCGCCGAGCTGCAGCATTACCGCAAGCATTTCATCAAGGCATGATGCGCGCCTTCTTAATGAGCGGCCTTGCGGTCTTGAGCGGGCCCATGACAATTGCGCAAGGATCGCCTTCATGCTGTTGATGCTCTACCTCATCGCCATCACCGCCGAAGCCATGACCGGGGCCCTGTCTGCGGGGCGTCGCGGCATGGACTGGTTTGGCGTGGTGTTGATTGCCTGCGTGACGGCACTGGGTGGCGGTTCGGTGCGCGATATGTTGTTGGGGCATTACCCGTTGACGTGGGTCAAGCACCCGGAATACCTGGTGCTGACCTCGGTCGCGGCGCTGGTGACGATCTTTATTGCGCCGCTGATGCGGCATCTGCGCTCGCTGTTCCTGGCGCTGGATGCGGTGGGTTTGGTGGCGTTCACCCTGATCGGCTGCATGACCGCCCTGGAAATGGGCCACGGCATGCTGGTGGCGTCGGTCAGCGGTGTGATCACCGGGGTGTTCGGCGGCATCCTGCGGGATATCTTCTGTAACGACATTCCGCTGATTTTCCGTCGTGAGCTGTATGCCAGCGTGTCGTTCCTCGCTGCGTGGTTCTACTTGCTGTGCCTTTATCTGGAGTTGCCCAGCGAGCAGGCGATTCTGCTGACGCTGTTCAGCGGCTTTCTATTGCGACTGCTGGCGATCCGCTTTCACTGGGAAATGCCCAAGTTCGTCTACAACGATGATGTGCACTAACGCGTAGCGTGTCTGTTCAGCGCCCATTCCACGTGTTCGCGCACCAACTCCGATGGATAGTCCCTGCGCGCCTTCAAGGCTTCCAGCACCGGAATACTCGAAGGCGCATTGCCCAGGCCCACCGCCAGGTTACGCAGCCAACGCTCGTAACCGGCGCGGCGCAGGGGGGAGCCTTCGGTGCTGCTGAGAAATTTATCCTCATCCCACATAAACAACTCGGCCAGTTCAGCGTTATCCAGGTTATGCCGTGGTTTGAAATCGCTTTCGGTGGTGGGGCGAGCGAAACGATTCCACGGACAAACGATCTGACAGTCATCGCAGCCGAATACCCGATTGCCGATCAGCGGGCGCAGGTCTTCAGGGATCGCGCTCTTGAGTTCGATGGTCAGGTATGAAATGCAGCGCCGGGCGTCCAGCACGTAGGGGCCGATAAAGGCATTGGTCGGGCAGATGTCCAGGCAAGCGGTGCAGCGGCCGCAGTGTTCGGTGCTGTGGGGAGCATCCACCGGCAGCGGCAAGTCGACAAACAGCTCGCTCAAAAAGAAGTAACTGCCGGCCTTGCGATTGAGCACCAGGGTGTTTTTACCGATCCAGCCCAGCCCCGCTTTCTCGGCAATGGCTTTTTCCAGGACCGGTGCGCTGTCGACAAAGGCACGAAAGCCAAACGGGCCGATCTGAGCTTGTATGCGATCGGCCAGTTGCTGCACGCGCTTGCGGATCAGCTTGTGGTAGTCGCGGCCCAGGGCGTAGCGCGAGATGTAGGCTTTATCCGGCTGTGCCAGCAACTGCGCCATTTGCGTGTCGCCTGGCAGATAATCCATGCGCAGCGACACCACGCGCAGTGTGCCTGGCACTAACTCTTCGGGGTGGGAGCGCTTGCTGCCATGGGCGCCCATGTAGTCCATCTCGCCGTGGTAGCCCGCGTCGAGCCAGCGTTGCAGATGCTGTTCATGCTCAGCCAGGTCCAGGCCGCTGATGCCGACTTGTTGAAAGCCCAGCTCGCGGCCCCAGTCTTTGATCGATTGGGCGAGGGCGGGCAGATCGGAGGTAATAGCAGGCATGAGACGCGGGAAACCACAGGTGAGATGCGTATAATTCTGCCAGACATCGGAGCTTGAAGACGCATGCCGCAGACAAAACACGAAATAACCGACGTTCAGTCGCTGTTGCCTGGCCATTTGCCACAACTGCCTGCACGTTCCGCCAGCGCCCACAAAGGTCAGTTCGGCCACCTGTTGGTCGTCGGCGGCGACCGCGGCGTGGGTGGCGCGGCGTTGCTGAGCGCCGAAAGTGCGTTGCGCGCGGGTGCGGGCATGGTGTCGCTGGCAACTCGTATTGAGCACGTGCCGGCGGCCTTGGCGCGTTTGCCGGAGGTCATGACTGTGGACGTGAGTTCGGCTAACCAGTTGATGGGCTTGCTGGAGAAGATTTCGGTCATCGTCATAGGTCCGGGCCTGGGCGAGGCCGCTTGGGGCAAAAGCCTGTTATCGCTTGCTGCCAATACGAAACAACCCCAGGTGTGGGATGCCGATGCCTTGAATCAGTTGGCCAAGGGCTGCGTGAGCCTTCCCGCCGGCAGCGTGATTACCCCGCACCCAGGCGAGGCTGCGCGACTGTTGGGGGTGTCGACAGCCGAAGTTCAGGCCGACCGCCTTAAGGTGGCGCGCGCGTTGAGCCAGAGATTCAACGCCGTCGCGATTCTCAAGGGAGCTGGCAGTTTGATTGCCAGCCCGGACGGGCGGGTCGCCCGCTGTGACCAGGGTCATCCGGCGATGGCGACGGCGGGTCTTGGCGATGTGCTGGCCGGCCTGGTGGGCGCGTTGCTGGCCCAGGGCATGCCGGCTTATGAGGCCAGTTGCCTGGCCGTGTGGTTGCACGCCACCGCCGGGGAGCGCCAGGGGCTCTCGGGGCGCGGCCTGGCTGCCAGTGATCTGATACCTGCCATTCGTCAATTGTTGGAGGAGCAGTCTCCGTGTCTGAAGTAATCCTTTTTCTGGCCGATGAAGAAGCCATGGTGGCGTTTGGTAATCGTATTGCCCAGGCCACGAAAGGTAAGGGGCTGGTGTTTCTGGAGGGCGACCTTGGCGCCGGCAAGACCACGCTTTCGCGGGGGATTATTCGTGGGTTAGGCCATACAGGCGCGGTGAAAAGCCCCACGTTTACCTTAGTTGAACCCTACGAAATTGACGGCGTGCGCGCTTTTCACTTCGACCTCTATCGCTTGGTAGACCCTGAAGAGCTGGAGTACATGGGTATCCGTGATTACTTCGACGAAGACGCGCTGTGTTTGATCGAGTGGCCAGATAAAGGCACAGGCTTTTTGCCAAAGCCGGACCTGACCATTACCATTACGCCGCATGAAACAGGACGTCAGTTGAAGTTGTTGCCCCAGAGCGCGCGCGGCCAGTCGTGGTGCGCCGCTTTGGCATTGGAATTCAAATAATTGGTGGGGTTAGGTATGCGCTTTCGCGCGTTGGTTGCTGTCGTAGGGGTGTTGCTTGCGGCAATGACTGTCAATGTTCTGGCTGCTTCACAGGTGAAAAGTGTGCGCCTGTGGCGAGCGCCGGATAACACGCGACTGGTGTTCGACCTGTCTGGCCCGGTCCAGCACAGCGTCTTTACCCTCACGGCGCCCGATCGCCTGGTGATCGATATCAACGGTGCGACCCTGGCCGCGCCGCTGAAGGTGTCCACCGCCAATACCCCGATCACTGCCATGCGCTCGGCCCAGCGCACGCCGACCGACCTGCGGGTGGTCATCGATCTGAAAAAGGTCGTGACCCCTAAGAGCTTCTCTCTGGCGCCAAACGCCCAATATGGCAATCGCCTGGTGGTCGACTTGTTCGACAACGCCGCTGATGCCGCTCCGCCGCCTGCGCCGACGCCGAGCGTGGCGACGGTGCCGGCCGTGCCGGTCAACCCGTCGCAGCCCCAGGTCAAGTTGCCACCACCGCCACCAGCCCCGGCCGGCAAACGCGACATCATCGTGGTGATCGACGCCGGCCACGGCGGTGAAGATCCGGGTGCCTCCGGCTCGCGCGGCCAGCATGAAAAAGACGTGGTATTGGCCATCGCCCGTGAGCTGCAACGCCAGATCAACGGCATGAAAGGCTACCGCGCGGAGCTGACCCGTACGGGTGACTACTTCATTCCGCTGCGCGGGCGTACCGAAATCGCCCGCAAGAAGGGCGCCGACCTGTTTGTCTCGATCCACGCCGATGCCGCACCGTCCACCGCTGCGTTCGGCGCCTCGGTGTTTGCCTTGTCTGATCGCGGTGCCACCTCCGAGACCGCTCGTTGGCTGGCCGACAGTGAAAACCGTTCCGACTTGATCGGCGGCGCCGGCAACGTGTCCCTCGATGACAAGGACAAGATGCTCGCCGGGGTACTGCTCGACCTGTCGATGACCGCCTCGCTGACCTCCAGCCTGAACGTGGGTCAAAAGGTGCTGAGCAACATCGGCCGTGTGACTTCGCTGCACAAACAGCGGGTGGAGCAGGCCGGGTTTATGGTGCTGAAGTCGCCTGACATCCCGTCGATCCTGGTGGAAACCGGGTTTATTTCCAACGCCAACGAAGCGTCCAAGCTCGCCAGTGCCAGTCACCAGCAGGCGTTGGCGCGCTCGATCAGCGCCGGTGTGCGCCAGTTCTTCCAGCAGAATCCACCGCCGGGCACCTACATCGCCTGGCTGCGTGACTCCGGCAAAATCGCCCAGGGCCCGCGTGACCATCGCGTACAGCCCGGTGACACGCTGGCGATGCTGGCGGTGCGTTTCCAGGTGTCGGCGGCAGCCTTGCGCAACGCCAATAACCTGAAGACCGATGAGCTGAAAGTGGGCCAGGTGTTGACTATCCCCGGCACTGAATTGGCGGCGCAGTAATGAGCGAATCAACCTTGAATAACGGGTCGCGCATTGAGCTGCTCAGTCCGCGCCTGGCCAACCAGATTGCCGCTGGCGAAGTTGTCGAGCGTCCTGCGTCGGTGATCAAGGAGCTGCTTGAAAACAGTATCGACTCCGGCGCCAAGCGCATTGATGTCGACGTGGAGCAGGGTGGCGTCAAGCTGCTGCGGGTGCGTGACGACGGCAGTGGCATATCCTCCGATGACCTGCCGCTGGCGCTGGCCCGCCATGCCACCAGCAAGATCCGCGACCTGGAAGACCTTGAACGGGTGATGAGCCTGGGCTTTCGCGGTGAGGCCCTGGCCTCCATCAGCTCCGTGGCCCGCCTGACCCTGACCTCACGCACCCGCAGCGCCGACCAGGCCTGGCAAGTGGAAACCGAAGGCCGCGACATGGCGCCTCGAGTTCAACCGGCGGCGCACCCTGTGGGTACGTCCGTAGAGGTGCGTGACCTGTTCTTCAACACCCCGGCGCGGCGCAAATTTCTCAAAACCGAAAAAACCGAATTCGATCACCTGCAGGAAGTGATCAAACGCCTGGCCCTTGCGCGTTTCGACGTGGCGTTTCACCTGCGCCATAACGGCAAGACCATTCTCAGCCTGCACGAAGCCCATGACGACGCGGCGCGCGCGCGGCGTGTGTCGGCGATCTGCGGCGCGGGCTTTTTGGAGCAGGCGCTGCCGATCGAGATCGAGCGCAATGGCCTGCGCTTGTGGGGCTGGGTCGGGTTGCCGACGTTCTCCCGTAGCCAGGCGGACTTGCAGTATTTCTTTGTGAACGGTCGCGCGGTGCGCGACAAGCTGGTGGCCCACGCGGTGCGCCAGGCGTATCGCGATGTGCTGTTCAATGGCCGGCATCCGACGTTTGTACTGTTTTTTGAAGTCGATCCGGCTGTGGTCGACGTGAATGTGCACCCGACCAAGCACGAAGTGCGCTTCCGCGACGGGCGCATGGTGCATGACTTCCTCTATGGCACCTTGCACCGCGCCCTGGGTGACGTGCGCCCAGATGACCAACTGGCGGCGCCGATCGTCACAGCGGTGGTGCGCCCGAGCGGCCCCGAGGCCGGTGAGTTTGGTCCTCAAGGCGAAATGAGCCTGGCGGGCAACTTGCTGCAATCGCCGCCTCCGCAGCCTGCGTATACGGCGCCGGGTTCCGGTGCGGGTGCGGGTTATCAATACCAATACACGCCGCGCCCGCAATCGGCGGTGCCGGTGGCCGAGGCCCGTGCGGCCTATCGCGAATTCTTTGCGCCATTGCCGGGGGCTGAGTCCGGCGCTGCCGCGGCCTTGCCGGAAGGCGGCGGTGATATTCCGCCGTTGGGTTATGCGCTGGCGCAACTCAAAGGCATCTATATCCTCGCCGAAAACGCCCATGGCCTGGTGTTGGTGGACATGCACGCCGCCCACGAGCGGATCATGTACGAACGCTTGAAGATCGCCATGGCCAGCGAAGGCCTCAGCGGCCAGCCGCTGCTGGTGCCGGAGTCCCTGGCGGTCAGCCAGCGTGAAGCCGACTGCGCCGAAGAGCACCACAGCGTGTTCCAGAAGCTGGGTTTCGAGCTGCAGCGGCTGGGTCCGGAAACCCTGGCGATCCGCCAGATTCCTGCGCTGCTCAAGCAAGCCGAAGCCAACCGGCTGGTGGCTGACGTGCTGGCAGACCTGATGGAATATGGCACCAGTGACCGTATCCAGGCGCACATCAACGAACTGCTCGGCACCATGGCCTGCCACGGCGCCATCCGCGCCAATCGTCGCCTGGCCTTGCCGGAAATGAATGGCCTGCTGCGCGACATGGAAAACACCGAGCGCAGCGGGCAATGCAACCATGGCCGACCGACCTGGACCCAAATGGGCCTGGACGATCTGGACAAACTGTTCTTGCGCGGCCGCTGATGAGTGCCTTGCCCCCCGCTATTTTCCTGATGGGCCCCACTGCCGCCGGCAAGACCGACCTGGCTATCGAGCTGACCAAGGTGTTGCCGTGCGAACTGATCAGCGTCGATTCCGCCCTGGTATACCGGGGCATGGACATCGGCACGGCCAAGCCGTCCAAAGAACTGCTGGCCCAGCATCCGCATCGGCTGATCGACATTATCGATCCAGCCCAGAGCTATTCTGCGGCCGACTTTCGCACCGACGCCCTGGCGGCTATGGCTGAGATCACCGCGCGGGGCAATATTCCGCTGCTGGTGGGCGGCACGATGCTCTACTACAAGGCTTTGCAGGACGGCCTGGCGGATATGCCGCCGGCTGACGCCCAGGTCCGCGCCGAGCTTGAAGAGCAGGCCGCACGTCTTGGCTGGCAAGCCCTCCACGACGAGTTGACGGCGGTAGATCCGGTGTCGGCTGCGCGGATTCACCCGAATGACCCTCAACGCCTGAGTCGCGCGTTGGAAGTCTGGCGCGTCAGCGGTCAGACCATGACTGAACTGCGGCTGAAACAATCTGCGCAAAGTGCTGATCCAGGCGCATCTGGACAGTCACAATTGCCCTATACTGTGGCGAATCTGGCCATCGCTCCGGCAAATCGCCAGGTGCTGCATGAACGAATTGCGCAAAGATTCACAATTATGTTGGAACAGGGGTTTATCGACGAGGTCGTAGCACTGCGTTCACGAGGTGACCTGCATCCGGGGTTGCCTTCGATACGTGCTGTAGGCTACCGCCAAGTCTGGGATCATCTGGATGGCAAGCTGACGTCAGCCGAAATGCAGGAGCGCGGCATCATTGCCACGCGCCAATTGGCAAAACGCCAGTTCACCTGGTTGCGCAGCTGGAGCGATTTGCACTGGTTGGACAGCCTGGACAGCGACAATCTGTCACGCGCCTTGAAATACTTGGGAACGGTCTCCATATTGAGCTGAGTCCTTGCAATTGCCGTCTATCCTTGGGGGTGTGACGGCCATAAGCTACCTATTTTCCGATTTTTTATTATTGATCCTTAAAGGAGTGCGGCACATGTCAAAAGGGCATTCGCTACAAGACCCTTACTTGAATACTTTACGTAAAGAGAAAGTGGGGGTTTCCATCTATCTGGTCAACGGTATCAAGCTGCAAGGCACGATCGAATCGTTCGACCAGTTCGTGATCCTGCTGAAAAACACCGTAAGCCAGATGGTTTACAAGCACGCTATCTCGACAGTAGTCCCAGTGCGTCCAATCCGTCTGCCTAGCGCAGCGGGCGACGAACAAGGTGACGCTGAGCCAGGTAACGCCTGATAGGAGTCTCCTTTGTTCTTTGAGCGCCACGGTGGTGGTGAGCGAGTCATCCTCGTTCACTTGGATGGACAGGACCCTGAGGCGCGCGAAGATCCGCAGGAGTTTCAGGAGTTGGCAAATTCGGCCGGCGCCGAGACCGTTGCGTTTTTTAACGTGCCGCGTCATCGGCCAACCGCTAAATTTCTGATTGGCAGCGGCAAGGTCGAGGAACTGCGCGACCTGGTCCACGCCGAAGAAGCCGATCTGGTGATCTTCAATCACACCCTCACGCCGAGTCAGGAACGTAACCTCGAACGGGTTTTCGAGTGTCGCGTGATCGACCGTACTGGCCTGATCCTCGATATTTTCGCCCAGCGCGCCCGTACTCATGAAGGCAAGCTCCAGGTCGAACTGGCCCAGCTTGATCACATGAGCACCCGCCTGGTTCGCGGCTGGACTCACCTTGAGCGTCAGGGTGGCGGTATCGGCATGCGTGGTCCGGGTGAAACCCAGCTGGAAACCGACCGGCGTCTGCTGCGGGTCCGGTTGCGTCAGATCAAGGGTCGCCTGGAAAAAGTGCGCAGCCAGCGCGAACAATCGCGACGTGGACGTTCCCGTGCGGATATCCCTACCGTTTCCCTGGTGGGCTACACCAACGCTGGCAAGTCCACGCTCTTCAACAACGTGACAAAGTCCGACGTGTACGCGGCTGACCAATTATTTGCCACCCTCGACCCGACTTTGCGCCGTCTGGACATCGACGACCTGGGGCCGATCGTTCTGGCCGATACCGTGGGTTTCATTCGTCACCTGCCCCACAAGCTGGTCGAGGCATTTCGGTCTACGCTCGAAGAGTCGAGCAATTCCGACCTGCTGTTGCACGTGATCGATGCGGCCGAACCGGATCGCATGCTGCAGATTGAACAGGTCATGGTGGTGCTGGGCGAGATTGGCGCCCAGGACTTGCCGATCCTTGAGGTCTATAACAAACTCGATTTGCTTGAAGGCGTTGAGCCACAAATCCAGCGCGACGAGAACGGCAAACCCCAGCGGGTCTGGCTGTCGGCGCGAGATGGCAGTGGTTTGGAGCTGCTTGAACAGGCCATTGCCGAATTGCTCGGCAGCGATTTGTTTGTCGGCACCTTGCGCTTGCCTCAGCGTTTTGCTCGACTGCGTGCACAGTTTTTCGAGCTGGGCGCGGTACAGAAAGAAGAACACGACGAAGAAGGTGTCAGCTTGCTGGCCGTTCGATTGCCGCGCTCGGAGCTCAATCGGCTGGTCAGCCGCGAAGGCGTTGTACCGACAGAGTTCATCGAACAACACACTTTGCAATAAAAGCCTCCTAAAGCGGTTGTGCCGCAGTAGCAGGCATTCTGTAGCATTGGTCGGCGCGCCGTGGGTGCGTCTTTGCTTTATCAGATGGAGAGCGCTATGGCTTGGAATGAGCCGGGTGGCAACTCGAATAATCAGGATCCTTGGGGTGGTAAGCGCCGCAATAATGGCGACCGCAAGGGGCCACCAGATCTCGACGAGGCCTTCCGAAAGCTGCAGGAAAGCCTGAATGGGTTGTTCGGTGGTGGGAAAAAACGTGGTGGTGACGACGGCGGTCGCACAAGCAAGGGCGGTGGCTATGGCCTGCTGGGCCTTGGTCTTGTCGTGCTGGCGGCCGTTTGGCTGTACAGCGCCGTCTATGTGGTGGACGAGCAGGAGCAGGCCGTGGTGCTGCGCTTCGGCAAGTACTACGAGACGGTCGGGCCAGGCCTGAACATCTACTTCCCGCCGATCGACAAGAAGTACATGGAGAACGTCACGCGTGAGCGTGCCTACACCAAGCAGGGCCAGATGCTGACCGAAGACGAGAACATCGTCGAAGTGCCGCTGACCGTGCAGTACAAGATCAGCAATCTGCAGGACTTCGTGCTGAACGTTGATCAGCCGGAAATCAGCCTGCAACACGCAACCGAAAGCGCCTTGCGCCACGTGGTGGGTTCCACCGCCATGGACCAGGTGTTGACCGAAGGTCGTGAACTGATGGCCAGCGAAATCAAGGAGCGCCTGCAACGGTTCCTCGATACCTATCGCACCGGTATCACCGTGACCCAGGTGAACGTACAGAGCGCAGCCGCACCGCGTGAAGTGCAGGAAGCCTTCGACGACGTGATCCGCGCCCGTGAAGACGAGCAGCGTTCGCGTAACCAGGCTGAAACCTACGCCAACGGCGTCGTGCCCGAAGCCCGTGGTCAGGCCCAGCGCATCATTGAAGATGCCAACGGTTACCGCGACGAAGTGGTCTCCCGTGCCAAAGGTGAGGCGGATCGCTTTACCAAGCTGGTCGTGGAGTACCGCAAGGCCCCTGAAGTCACGCGCCAGCGTCTGTATCTGGACACCATGCAGGAAGTCTTCAGTAACACCAGCAAGGTCCTCGTGACCGGCAGCAAAGGTGGGCAGAACAACCTGCTGTACCTGCCGCTGGACAAGATGATCGAAGGTGGTCGTAGCGGCACCAGCGCGCCGTCCACCGGTTCGAATGCCGCTGCCAATGAAGCGAGCGCCCGTGCGGCCGCTGACTTGCTGCAACAGCAAACACGTACCAGGGAGAGTCGTTGATGAGCAATAAATCGCTGACCGCCCTGATTGTGGGCGTCGTCGTGGTCATCGCTGCCTGGAACTGCTTCTACATCGTGGCTCAGACCGAGCGTGCGGTGCTGCTGCAATTCGGTCGCGTGGTCCAGGCGGATGTCCAGCCAGGCCTGCACGTGAAGGTCCCCTACGTCAACCAGGTGCGCAAGTTCGACGCTCGCCTGATGACCCTGGATGCACCGACACAGCGCTTCCTGACGCTGGAAAAGAAAGCCGTGATGGTTGATGCCTACGCCAAGTGGCGCGTCAAGGATGCCGAGCGCTTCTACACCGCGACCTCCGGCCTCAAGCAGATTGCCGACGAGCGCTTGTCGCGCCGTCTGGAGTCGGGCCTGCGTGACCAGTTTGGTAAGCGCACCCTGCACGAAGTGGTATCCGGTGAGCGTGACGCGCTGATGGCTGATATCACGCGTTCGCTGAACACGATGGCTGAAAAAGAGCTGGGTATCGAAGTGGTCGATGTCCGGGTCAAGGCGATCGACCTGCCCAAAGAAGTGAACCGCAGTGTGTTCGAACGTATGAGCACCGAGCGTGAGCGTGAGGCTCGTGAGCACCGCGCCAAGGGTAACGAACTGGCCGAAGGTATCCGTGCGGATGCTGACCGTCAGCGTCGTGTCCTGCTGGCAGAGGCTTATCGCGAGTCTGAAGAGGCCCGTGGTGATGGTGATGCTCAAGCCGCGGCTATCTATGCCAAGGCTTACGGTCAGGACCAGGAGTTCTATGCGTTCTATCGTAGCCTGCGTGCCTACCGTGAAAGCTTCGCGAACAAAACCGACGTCATGGTGCTGGACCCAAGTAGCGACTTCTTCCGCTACCTGGAAAAATCCAAGTAATCAGCTCGTCACTGTGTAGGACGCACTCCGTCGGGCGGCTAAAACGCCTGGCGGGGTGATCCTTTCAGAAAACGGGTGTATGATGCGGCAGCCGGGAAATTCCCGGCTTTTTTGCGTCTGCATGTTTGATTCGGCAGGCGTGACAGGTTTTTCGAGGAAAGTGCCCGACGAGGCCGGTTACAGGTCGTTCGTCACGTCGCTCTTGCGCGTGGTTTATGCAGGTGGCGGGTATTTTCTGCTTCACTCAAGGCTCGGCCGAGGGCTGGCCGCCCGGATCATAGGGGAATGGCGTAATGGCAACGGTAGACCGCTGGCTGCTGCCAGATGGCATCGAAGAAGTACTGCCACCGGAAGCTGCGCGCATTGAAGTAGCGCGCCGCCAGGTGTTGGATCTGTTCCAGAGCTGGGGTTACGAGTTTGTCGTGACCCCCCATATCGAGTACCTGGAATCCCTGCTGACCGGCGCGGGCCAGGACCTGGATCTGCGCACCTTCAAGGTCATCGACCCGCAATCGGGCCGGCAAATGGGTTTCCGTGCGGACATCACGCCGCAGGTTGCGCGCATTGATGCGCACACCTTGCGCCGTGAAGGCCCGAGCCGCCTGTGCTATGCCGGCAGCGTGTTGCATGCGCAGCCGCGTGCCTTGTCGTCTTCCCGCAGCCCGATCCAGCTGGGCGCCGAGTTGTACGGCGACGCCAGCCCGAGCAGCGATGTTGAAGTGATCAGCTTGATGCTGGCCATGTTGCAACTGGCCGACGTGCCCGATGTCCACATGGACCTTGGCCATGTTGGTATCTACCGTGGCCTGGCCCGTGCGGCCGGTTTGTCCGGTGAAGTGGAGCAACAGTTGTTCGATGCTCTGCAACGCAAGGCTATCGATGAAGTCATCGCGTTGACCGAAGGCGTACCTGCCGACCTGGCCGGCATGCTGCGTTCACTGGTGAACCTGTGCGGCGGCCGCGAGGTGCTGGTGGCTGCCCGTGAGCGCCTGGCTAACGCGCCGGCGCCGGTGCTGGCTGCGCTGGACGATGTGCTGGCGATTGCCGAGCGGCTGTCGGCACGCTTCCCGCAGTTGCCGCTGTACTTTGATTTGGGCGAATTGCGCGGCTACCACTATCACACCGGTGTGGTGTTCGCGGTGTTTGTCCCGGGTGTTGGCCAGGCCATCGCCCAAGGCGGTCGTTATGACGATATCGGCGCCGACTTCGGGCGCGCCCGTCCGGCGACTGGCTTTTCCACCGATTTGAAAACCCTGGTGACCCTGGGGCGTGCTGAGGTCGAGCTGCCGTCCGGTGGCATCTGGATGCCCGACAGTACGGACGCAGCACTCTGGCAGCAGGTTTGCCAGTTGCGCAGTGAGGGTCAACGTGTTGTCCAGGCCTTGCCTGGTCAGCCATTGGCCGCCGCCCGTGAAGCGGACTGCGACCAGCAATTGATTCTGCAGAACGGGCTTTGGCAAGTAACGCCACTGGCTTCTTGAGTTTTCCTGCCGGCCATCGCCGGCACCAAGTTTGCGCGAATGAGGACAAGTGTTATGGGTAAGAATGTCGTAGTCCTGGGCACCCAATGGGGTGATGAGGGCAAAGGCAAGATCGTTGATCTGCTGACCGAACATGCTGCCGCCGTAGTGCGCTACCAAGGTGGTCACAACGCTGGCCACACCCTGGTCATCGATGGCGAAAAAACCGTTTTGCACCTGATCCCGTCGGGCGTGCTGCGCGAAGGCGTGCAGTGCCTGATCGGCAACGGCGTGGTGGTTGCGCCCGATGCCCTGCTGCGCGAGATCACCAAGCTGGAAGAGAAAGGCGTACCGGTGCGCGAGCGCCTGCGTATCAGCCCGTCTTGCCCGCTGATCCTGTCCTTCCACGTTGCGCTGGACCAGGCCCGTGAAAAGGCGCGTGGCGAGCTGAAGATCGGTACCACCGGTCGCGGTATCGGCCCGGCCTACGAAGACAAGGTGGCTCGTCGCGGCCTGCGTGTGGGCGATCTGCTCAACATGCCGCGTTTTGAAGACAAACTGCGTGAACTGGTGGATTACCACAACTTCATGCTGGTCGGTTACTACAAAGAACCGGCCATTGAATTCGACAAGACCCTGGCCGAGTGCAAGGAATACGCGGAGCTGCTCAAGCCGCTGATGCTGGATGTGACGGCCGAGCTGCACGACCTGCGCCGCGCCGGCAAAGACATCATGTTCGAAGGCGCCCAGGGTTCGTTGCTGGACATCGACCACGGCACCTACCCGTACGTGACCAGCTCCAACACTACTGCTGGTGGCGTTGCGACCGGTTCGGGCGTGGGGCCGATGTTCCTGGACTACATCCTCGGCATCACCAAGGCTTACACCACCCGTGTAGGTTCGGGCCCGTTCCCGACTGAGCTGTTCGACGCCGTCGGTGCGCACCTGGCCAAGCAGGGTCACGAATTCGGCGCGACCACCGGCCGTGCTCGTCGTTGTGGCTGGTTCGACGCTGTCATCCTGCGTCGTGCCATCGATGTGAACAGCATCTCGGGCATCTGCCTGACCAAGCTGGACGTACTCGACGGCCTGGAAACCATCAACATCTGCGTCGGCTACCAAGATGCACAAGGCAACAACGTTGCGCCGACCGACGCTGACAGCTACGTGGGCCTGCAGCCTGTGTACGAAGAAGTGCCGGGTTGGACCGAGTCGACCGTGGGTGCCAAAACCCTGGAAGAGCTGCCGGCCAATGCGCGTGCCTACATCAAGCGTGTCGAAGAGCTGATCGGTGCGCCGATTGACATTATTTCGACGGGCCCGGACCGCAACGAGACCATCGTTTTGCGTCATCCGTTCGCTTAATAAGCCGTTGATGTAAATAGCAAAAGGGCTCCCTCGGGAGCCCTTTTTCGTAGTCGCTCACTAAGCGGCACGACCCTTGCTGTGTTTCTCTTTTTCGCGGTGCTATCAATTTACTGGCACCCGTGGTGGAGGGATTCCCGATGTCTGCCGTTCTTTCATTGTTACAAAGCCGTCTGTTGCGGCCTGTGTTCGTTACCCTCGGTATCGCCCTTTTGGTGCAAGTGCTGGTCGCGGTCGCGCTAACCCGGAGCACCGTCACTGCACTGGAAGCAGAGTTGGGCAGTCGCCTGGGTATCGATAGCCAGAAGTTGTCGGGCGAGTTGGCCCAAGCCGGCAAGGAAGTCACCTCCAGTCTGGACAGCTTGTCCGCCAGTACCCGGCAGCGTCTGACCGCCGGGCTTTCCACGCGTTTGCAGCAAGAGCAGAAGCAGTTGCGTGCGACGCTGGAGAAAGACCTGCAAGACTCCGCCAACGACATGGCGCAGTTGCTGGCCTCGGTGGCGCCCCGTGCCATGTGGGACAGTGACGTGCCGACCCTGTCGGAGTTTGCCCGGCGTGCCCAGCGCAACCCCAACGTGTTGTTTGTGGTCTACGACGACGCGGCGGGTGAGCATTTGACCCGCTACCTGAATCGCGAAAATCCGATCAACAAGGCACTGCTGGAAAAAGGCCAGGGCGACCGCGCCTTGGACAAGGTGCTCAGTGCTGCCAAAAACGACCCTTCGGTGTTTTACGTCGAGGCGTCCATCAGCCCCAATGGCGTAGAGATTGGCAAGGTGCTGATGGGCGTGTCGACCGCGTCGGTCGAGGCGGACCTGCAAGCGCTGGACAAGCGTTTCGCCGCCCTGATCGCCAGTGGTGATCAGTTGGTCGGTGACAGTCTCAAGGGCGCCGCGGCAGATAGCGCGGCGGCGATGGGGGCCCGTCTGCAATCGGCGCAAGCCACCGCCACTCAAATGGCCGCCAACACCACCGGTGCCGTTCAGGAGGCTGCGGGCACTTTGCGCTGGCGCATCGGAATGGGGCTGGCCGTGGTCGGTTTCGGCGTATTGCTGCTGATCGCGGTCGTGCTCGGTCGTCGTGTGGTCAACCGTCTCAAACTGTTGATCGCGGCCATGGATGACCTGGCGGCGGGTGAGGGCGACCTGACCAAGCGTGTGCAGATCAGCAGCAAGGATGAAATCGGCGATATGGCCTCGGCGGTCAATCGCTTTGTGGATAAGTTGCAGCCGATCGTGCGTGAAGCCGGGGATGTCGCTCAGCGTACCGGTGTGGAAATCGGCGCCATGACCCTGCGCAATTCGGGGGCTGATGCGGCGGCGGGCCTGCAACGCGACGAAGTAGCCGAAAGCTTGCGCGCGCTGTCGCAAATGGCCGACGAGGCCCAGGCCGAAAGCCATGCCATGCAGGCCGCGTTGCAGCAGGTGGTGGATATCCGCCAGGCAACGGATGAAAACGCGCGCACGTCGGCTGAAGTCGGTGGATTGATCGAAGCGCTGGCGGGGCAGGTTCAGGCAGGGTCTCAGGTGATCGAGCGCCTGGCCCAGCAAAGCGAACAGATCGAGGTGGTGTTGACGGTCATCCATGGCATCGCCGAGCAAACCAATTTGCTGGCCCTCAATGCGGCCATCGAGGCGGCCCGTGCCGGTGAAACCGGACGCGGCTTTGCAGTGGTGGCCGACGAAGTACGGGCGCTGGCGAGCAAAACTCAAAGCTCCACCGGAGATATCCAGGCGCATATCGTCGCTTTGCAGCAAGGCGCGCGGGAGGCGGTAGAGACCATCGGCAAAGCCGGGCGGCAGGCGAACGAAGGGTTATTGGTGTTGCGTGACAGCGTGCGTTTGCAGCAGACGGTGCAGGCATCGGTGGAGCAAGTGCATGCCGCGATCGGCCTGGCTACCCGCGCCGCTGAGCATCAGGCCCAGGGCGCGCACGCGGTGCGTGGCCGGGTTGAGGTGATCCACGCCCAGGCCGAGCGCGCGGCCCAGGCGGTGGTGGAGACCAGCGCCAGTGGCAAGGTGCTGGATGGCCTGGCGGCGCAGTTGAAGGCGAGCCTGGGGCAGTTCAGGGCCTAGCGTCGTTATCGGGTGTAAGCCCCTCCCACAGGTTGAAAGGCATTTAAAATGTGGGAGGAGGCTTGCCTCCGATAGCCCCTTCAGCGACTCAGGTACATCCGTGTCGTCAGCAAATAGACCGGCAGCCCCGACACCAGAATCAACAGCGCCGCATAAGGCGCTGCCGCCGCAAACTCCACATTCGAAGTGTGTGCCCATACTGCCGTCGCCAGGGTATTCAACCCGGTCGGACTGAGCAGCAGCGTCGCCGTCAATTCCTTCATCGCGTCCAGGAACACCAGCGCAAACGCCGCGCCCAATGCCGGGAAGATAATCGGCAGGGTCACCCGGCAAAACGCGCTGAATGATGACGCGCCCAATGTGCGTGCGGCCTCTTCCAATTGCGGCGCCGCTTTGTTCAATGCGGTGCGGATCGGCGCCTGGGCCAGCGGCAGAAACAGCAGCGCGTAAGCGATCAGCAGCAGGCCTGACGTCTGGTAGAGCGCGGGCACGTAATGCAGGGCGAAATACACCAGTGTCAGAGCGATCACCAGGCCGGGCAGGGCGTGCAGCAGGTACGGCAAGCGTTCGGCCCAGATCGCCAATTGGCCTTTGTAGCGCACCACCAGCAGTCCCACCGGCACTGCCAGCACCAGGCACAGCGCGGCGCCACCCAGTGACAACGCCAGCGAGGACAACAGTGCTTCAGTGATCTGGGCCACGGGAAACGCGGCGGACGAACCCACCGCCAGCCAATAACCGAGCATCGCCAGAGGGATGCCGCTGCCAATAACAGCCAACGCCAGGCAATACAGCTGGCCCACGGGCGCCCACTTGCCCAGTTTGACCTGCTCGGCATGCCGCGCCGCACCCTGGCCGATACGCACATGACGGCTCTTGCCGCGCACACGCAGCTCCAGCCACAGCAGTGTCAGGCACATCACCAGCAGCACCGCCGAGAGCATCGCTGCGTTGGCGTTGCTGAATTCCAATTCGAACTGCTGATAGATCGCGGTGGTGAAGGTTTGCAGGCCGATGATCGACAGCGCGCCGAACTCCACCAGCATGTGCAACGCGATCAGCAGCGCACCGGCCAGCAACGAAGGCCACAGCAACGGCAGCGTGATGCGTCGGAACACGCCCCAGCGATTCAGCCCCAGCGTGCGGGCGGATTCTTCCAGGGAGGGGTCAAGATTGCGCAAGGTCGCCGCCACCGGCAAAAACACCAGCGGGTATTTGGACAGGCTCATCACCAGAATCGCGCCGCCCAACCCTTCGAAGGACGCGCTCAGCGACACCCAGGTAAAACTGCTGACAAACGCCGGTACCGCAAACGGCAGGCACAGGATCACCCCCCAGATGCGCCGCCCTGGCAGGTTGCTGCGCTCGAGCAGCCAGGCCAGGGACAAGCCGATCACGCCGCAGGTCACGGTTACGCCGACCATCAGCGCCAGGGTGTTGCGCAACAATCCGAACACATAGGGGCGCCATAGCAAATGTACGGCCTCTTGCCACCCTGCCTGCCAGGCCTTAAGGCCGACATAGGCCAGTGGCAGCAGGCTCAAGCCCACCAGAAACAGTACTGGCAACAGCAGCCAGATCGATGGGTGCTTGCGTCGCGGACTAAAACCCCCGCGCAGGGCGGGGGCGGGTAGCGATGGGTTCATCAGTTCAAGCCAACCTCACGTTCCAGATCCAAGGCTTCTTCAGCGTTGCCAAGGTCCGCCGGGGTGACTTTCGGCGGCTGCAGTTCATTGAACGGTTTGAGTCCACGATTGGACTCCATGCCCTTGCGTAGCGGGTATTCCGCCGAGGTGTTGGTGATGACGCGCTGGCCTTCTTCGCTGGTCATGAACGCCAGCAGTTGCTGGGCTTCCTTGGGGTGCTTGCTGGATTTGAGTGCAGCAGCGGAAGACACGGTGATCAGGCCGCCGGCATCGCCGCCGGTGAAGTAGTGCAGTTGGGAGTCCAGGTTGGTTTTTTCCTTCTTCAGGGCAAACCAGTAGTAGTTGTTCACCAGTACGGTAGCCACTTCGCCGTTCTCCACGGCTTTAAGGGCGACCATATTGTTGCTGTAGACCTTGCCGAACGCGCGCAGGCCGGTGAGCCATTCTTCGGCCGCTTCACGCCCGTGCAACTTGATGATCGCCACGGCCTGTTCCTGGAATGCGCCGCTGGTGGGTACGAAGCCGACTTTGCCTTGCCATTCGGGGCCGGCGAAATCGAGCACCGACTTGGGCAGGTCTTTTTCGGCGATCAGTTTGGGGTTGAACGCTACGACGCGGGTGCGTGCGGTCACGCCCATCCAGTCGCCGTTGCGGCCTACGTAATCCTTGGGCAGGACGTTGAGGGTGCTGGCGTCGATCTTCGCCAGCAGGCCTTGCTCGCCGAGTTTGTTCAGTGGCGGCGATTCTTCGGTGTAGATCACGTCGGCGGGTGAGCGCTCGCCTTCTTCGACGACCTGGCTGGCCAACTGGTTGCTGCTGCCTTTGCGCACGTTGACGTGAATACCGGTCTTGGCTTCGAAGGCTTTGGCGAGTTCATCGCCGACTTCTTTATGTTGGCCGTTGTACAGGGTCAGGGAAACCTTGTCGGCGCTATAGGCGGTGGGTGAGAGCAGGGTCAGGCCCAGCAGAGTGATGGTCAGGCCACGCAGAAGGGATGTCTTGGAACGGGTATCGCGGATCATCATCCGGGGTTTTCCTCACTTGAGTGCAACAAATCATTGCAAGGATAAACGATAAAACTTCTCAAGTGCGGAGGAGGGGGGAATTGCTGCCGGCGTTTTTGAACCCCGGAAACGAAAAAACCCGCTTTCGCGGGTTTGATCTGAATTTGGTGCCCAGGAGAAGACTCGAACTTCCACGACCTTGCGATCACCAGCACCTGAAGCTGGCGTGTCTACCAATTTCACCACCTGGGCATTATCAAGCAACGTTGCCGCTGTTGATGTGGCGAACTATACGGCGGGCTTTTTGATATGTAAACCCCTGATTCAAAAAAATAAATCGAGATTCACGTTAAAAATCAAAGGCCTGAAACGAAAAAACCCGCTTTCGCGGGTTTGATCTGAATTTGGTGCCCAGGAGAAGACTCGAACTTCCACGACCTTGCGATCACCAGCACCTGAAGCTGGCGTGTCTACCAATTTCACCACCTGGGCATTATCAAACAACGTTGCCGTCGTCGATGGCGCGCACTATACGGAGCAGCTTTTGCGCTGTAAACCCCCGGCATCAAAAAAGGCTGGAAAATTTCGCCAATGGTCGTGCAAGGTACGCTCAGAGGGTCATAAAGGGCTTTAAAAGGCTTGTTGAAGCCTGAAATTTCCCGTTTCAATACGCGTATGCCAAACTAACCCGCATATAGACAAGGTGAAAACTCTCTAATGGCCGATTGGCAGTCCCTCGATCCCGAGGCCGCTCGTGAAGCGGAAAAATATGAAAACCCTATTCCTAGCCGCGAACTGATCCTGGCGCACCTCGCCGATCGGGGTTCGCCTGCTAGCCGTGAGCAGTTGGTTGAAGAGTTCGGTTTGACCACCGAAGACCAGCTCGAAGCCCTGCGCCGCCGTTTGCGTGCCATGGAGCGCGACGCGCAACTGATCTACACCCGCCGTGGCACCTATGCGCCGGTAGACAAGCTCGACCTGATCCTCGGTCGCATCGCCGGTCACCGTGATGGCTTCGGCTTCCTGATCCCCGACGACGGCAGTGACGACTTGTTCATGAGCCCGGCGCAAATGCGTCTGGTGTTCGATGGCGACCGTGCCCTGGCGCGCGTTTCCGGCCTGGACCGTCGCGGTCGTCGTGAAGGCGTGATCGTTGAAGTGGTGTCCCGTGCCCACGAGTCCATCGTCGGCCGTTACTTCGAAGAAGGCGGTATCGGCTTCGTCGTGCCGGACAACCCAAAGGTCCAGCAGGAAGTGCTGATCACGCCTGGGCGCAATGGCGCCGCCAAGGTCGGTCAGTTCGTCGAGGTGAAAATCACCCACTGGCCGACTGCGCGCTTCCAGCCACAGGGCGATATCGTCGAAGTGGTTGGCAATTACATGGCGCCTGGCATGGAAATCGATGTTGCCTTGCGCACCTACGATATTCCTCACGTCTGGCCTGAGGCTGTGCTCAAAGAAGCCGCCAAGCTCAAGCCGGAAGTCGAAGATAAAGACAAAGAGAAGCGCATCGATCTGCGTCATCTGCCGTTCGTCACCATTGACGGCGAAGATGCCCGCGACTTCGACGATGCGGTTTACTGCGAAGCCAAGCCTGGCAAACTGCGCCTGTTCTCCGGCGGCTGGAAGTTGTTCGTCGCGATTGCCGACGTGTCCAGCTACGTGAAGATCGGTTCGGCCCTGGATAATGAAGCTCAGGTACGCGGCAACTCCGTGTATTTCCCTGAGCGGGTGATCCCGATGCTGCCTGAGCAGCTGTCCAACGGCCTGTGCTCCCTGAACCCGAAAGTCGACCGTTTGGCCATGGTGTGCGAGATGACCATCTCGAAAACCGGCGAAATGACCGACTACCAGTTCTACGAGGCGGTGATTCATTCCCAGGCGCGCCTGACCTACAACAAGGTCAGCACCATCCTGGAAACGCCGAAGACCAGCGAAGCTAAAGCCCTGCGTACCGAGTACGCCGGTGTCGTGCCGCACCTCAAGCAGCTTTACTCGCTGTATAAAGTGCTGCTGGGCGCTCGTCATACCCGTGGCGCGATCGATTTTGAGACCCAGGAAACCCGGATTGTCTTCGGGTCCGAGCGCAAGATCGCCGCGATCACTCCGACGACCCGCAACGATGCGCACAAGCTGATCGAAGAGTGCATGCTGGCAGCCAACGTAGCCACTGCTGAATTCCTCAAAAAGCACGAAATTCCTGCGTTGTACCGCGTGCACGACGGCCCGCCGCCGGAGCGCCTGGAAAAACTGCGTGCCTTCCTCGGCGAACTCGGCCTGTCCCTGCACAAAGGCAAGGACGGCCCGACGCCGAAGGACTATCAGGCACTGCTGGCAAGCATCAAGGATCGTCCGGATTACCACGTGATTCAGACCGTGATGCTGCGTTCGTTGAGTCAGGCGGTGTACAGCGCCGATAACCAAGGCCACTTCGGCCTGAATTACGAGGCGTACACCCACTTCACGTCGCCGATTCGTCGTTACCCGGACTTGCTCACGCACCGCGCCATCCGCAGCGTGATCCATTCCAAGCAGAACACCCCGCACGTCCAGCGTGCTGGTGCCATGACCATTCCGAAGGCGCGTATCTACCCGTACGACGAAGCGGCCCTGGAACAGTTGGGTGAGCAGTGCTCCATGAGCGAGCGCCGCGCCGACGAAGCCACCCGTGACGTCGTGAACTGGCTCAAGTGCGAGTTCATGAAGGACCGCGTGGGCGAGTCGTTCCCGGGTGTGATCACCGCCGTGACCGGCTTTGGCCTGTTCGTCGAACTGACCGATATTTACGTCGAAGGCCTGGTGCATGTCACCGCGTTGCCGGGTGACTACTACCACTTTGACCCTGTGCACCACCGCCTGGCGGGCGAGCGCACTGGTCGCAGCTTCCGCCTGGGCGACACCGTGGAAGTGCAGGTCATGCGTGTCGATCTTGACGAGCGCAAGATCGACTTCGGTATGCCTGACAAGCCTGCACAAGCCCCCGTTGGCCGTAAAAAGCGTGGCAGCGAAACTGCAGCGCCTGCGACCAAGGGCAAGGGTGCGCCGGCAAAAGCAGCAGAGCCTGAGCCAGCCAAAGCCGGTCGCCGTTCGTCTGCCAAGGACAAGGCCCCGGAGGCCTACCGGCCGAGCGACGCAGCGGCAAAAAACGCCGAGCTACGCAAGAGCCGCGAGTTGAAGCAGCAGTTGCTCAACGAAGCCAAAAGCGGTGGTAAAGCGGCGTCTGGGGGAAAGTCCCAAGGGGCGGAAAAACCGTCGAGCAAGCCAAGTAAGCATCGTAAAGGCCCGCCTAAAGCGGGTTCGGCCCCCGCGAAAAGCGGCGGGTCACGCAAACCTAAGGCCAAGTCATGAGTCTGGAAAAAATCTACGGCGTACACGCCGTAGAAGCACTGCTGCGTCACCACCCAAAACGCGTCAAGCAAGTATGGCTGGCCGAAGGGCGCAGCGAGCCACGCGTACAAGCGCTGGTCGAGCTGGCAACCCAAAACAAGGTTGCCATCGGCCAGGCCGAGCGCCGGGAAATGGACGTGTGGGTCGAAGGCGTTCACCAGGGCGTGGTTGCGGACGTCAGTCCAAGCCAGGTCTGGGGTGAGGCGATGCTCGATGAACTCCTCGATCGTACCGAGGGTGCTCCGCTGCTGTTGGTGCTGGACGGCGTGACCGACCCGCACAACCTTGGCGCTTGCCTGCGTTCGGCCGATGCGGCCGGTGCGCTGGCGGTGATCGTGCCCAAGGATAAGTCGGCTACCCTGACGCCCGTCGTGCGTAAAGTGGCCTGCGGCGCGGCGGAAGTGATTCCCCTGGTAGCCGTGACCAACCTGGCGCGCACGCTGGAGAAACTCCAGCAGCGCGGCTTGTGGATCGTGGGCACGGCGGGGGAGGCGCAGGTCAGCATTTATGACCAGGACCTCACCGGCCCAACCATCCTGATCATGGGCGCAGAAGGCAAGGGTATGCGTCGCCTGACCCGTGAGCATTGCGATTACCTGGTGCACCTGCCGATGGCCGGTAGCGTCAGCAGTCTCAACGTGTCGGTTGCGACCGGCGTGTGCCTGTTCGAAGCCCAGCGTCAGCGTGGCGCCAAGGGCAAGGCCAAGAAGTAATCAGGCTTGGCATGGATCCAACCTGTGGGAGGGGGCAAGCCCCTCCCACAGTTGTTTCTGTGGTGTCTGAGAGATTGTTCAAATAATCACCAATCACCTTGCGCCCTTTCTCCCCCTTCTCTACAATTGCGCCCCTTGCCCACTCGGCAGGCACGCATGTGCCTCCCCTGCGGCAAGATCCATAAGTGTCATTCACTCCTTGTCTGACCGTTTTTGAGCGGCAGGCTACAACCCGTAAGGAGCATTCATGCGTCATTACGAAATCATCTTTTTGGTCCACCCGGATCAAAGCGAGCAAGTCGGCGGCATGGTTGAGCGTTACACCAAGCTGATCGAAGAAGACGGCGGCAAAATCCACCGTCTGGAAGATTGGGGCCGTCGTCAACTGGCCTACGCAATCAACAATGTTCACAAGGCTCACTACGTGATGCTGAACGTTGAGTGCACTGGCAAGGCCCTGGCCGAGCTGGAAGACAACTTCCGCTACAACGATGCAGTGATCCGTAACCTGGTCATCCGTCGCGAAGAAGCCGTTACCGGCCAATCCGAGATGCTCAAGGCTGAAGAAAACCGCAGTGAGCGCCGTGAGCGTCGCGACCGTCCTGAGCACGAAGGCGCTGATAGCGCTGATAGTGATGACAGCGACAGCAGCGATAACGCTGACGAGTAATCCACGGACCTTATTAAGGAGCCTATCAAATGGCACGTTTCTTCCGTCGTCGTAAGTTTTGCCGCTTCACCGCTGAAGAAGTGAAGGAGATCGATTACAAAGATCTCAACACTCTGAAAGCCTATGTATCCGAGACCGGCAAAATCGTTCCAAGCCGTATCACCGGTACTAAAGCACGTTATCAGCGTCAGCTGGCTACCGCTATCAAGCGCGCCCGCTTCCTGGCCCTGCTGGCCTACACCGACAGCCACGGCCGCTGAGACCGGGCAGTCGACAAGTAGTAAGGGATTGAATGCATGCGCGCCTTAGCTGAGTTCATCATGCGCGGTCGTGTGCAGGCCACTCTGGTAGTGGCTGTATGTGCGGCATTGCCGTTGCTTTATTGGTTGGGTGCTGCCGCAGGTTGCCTTGTGCTCCTGCGGCGCGGTTTGAAGGACGCTCTTGGCGTTCTTGCCCTGGGATTGTTGCCGGCCTTGATCTGGTGGCTGCAAATGGGTGATCCACGGGTACTTCTGGTACTGCTGGGGTCATCGAGCCTTGCGTTGGTTTTACGCGCAAGTGAGTCCTGGGTCCGCACGCTGCTGGTCAGCGTGGCATTGGGGTTGGTGTACTCAGTGATGCTTGGCGCGGCTTTCCGCCCGCAAATCGAGGCGCTGGCGCAGGAGATCGTCAAGATCCTGCCCCTGGCCCTCGGGGATCTCTACCAGCAATTGTCGGTAGATGAGCGAGCGCGGTTTGCGTCACTGATTGCCCCGGTCCTGACCGGCCTGATTGCGGCGTTGCTGCAGATCGTCAGCGTGCTGAGCCTGATTCTTGGGCGTTATTGGCAGGCGTTGTTGTACAACCCGGGTGGTTTTGGTCGCGAGTTTCGCAGTATCAGAATCCCCGTGGGCCCCGCGATATTGCTGCTGGCGTGCATGGTTGTCGGACCGAACTTCGGTCCACAGATGGCCTTGCTGGCGCCGATTTGCAGCGTACCGCTGGTGTTTGCCGGGCTGGCCCTGATTCATGGGCTCGCCGCGCAGAAGCGCCTGGCCAGGTTTTGGCTGGTGGGGTTGTACGTCACGCTGTTGCTGTTCATGCAGCTGATCTATCCGTTACTCGTGGTTTTGGCCATTGTCGACGGCCTGATTGATTTTCGCGGTCGTCTGGCGCCGAAAGACGCCGATAACGCGAACGGTGAAGGTTAAAAGTTAGAGGATTTTCACATGCAACTGATCCTTCTGGAAAAAGTCGCCAACCTGGGCAACCTGGGCGACAAAGTGAACGTTAAGGCCGGTTACGGTCGTAACTACCTGCTGCCATACGGCAAAGCCACCGCTGCAACCGCTGCCAACCTGGCTGCGTTTGAAGAGCGTCGCGCTGAGCTGGAAAAAGCAGCAGCAGACAAAAAAGCTTCGGCCGAAACTCGCGCTGCCCAGCTGGCTGAGCTGGAAGTGACTATCACTGCCACCGCCGGTGACGAAGGCAAGCTGTTCGGTTCGATCGGCACTCACGACATCGCTGATGCACTGACCGCCTCCGGCGTTGAAGTGCAGAAGAGCGAAGTTCGTCTGCCGAACGGCACCATCCGCAACGTAGGCGAATTCGACGTAGCCGTGCACCTGCACGCTGAAGTTGAAGCCACCGTACGCGTTGTCGTGGTAGCAGCTTAAGCAGCACCTAACCGGCTGGCACCTCGCGTGTCGGACGGTTAACATCGGGCACGATCCTGTTTACAGGTCGTGCCTTTTGTTTTTCTACAATCCCCTAATTCCAAGTGGCCATGAACGATATTTCAGCTCCTGAGCAATACGATCTGCAAACCGCTGCCCTGAAGGTGCCGCCGCACTCCATCGAGGCCGAACAGGCCGTGCTCGGTGGTTTGATGCTGGACAACAACGCCTGGGAGCGCGTGCTGGATCAAGTCTCGGACGGTGACTTCTATCGTCATGACCACCGCCTGATCTTCCGCGCGATTGCCAAGCTGGCCGATCAGAACTCGCCGATCGACGTGGTGACCCTCGCCGAACAGCTGGACAAAGAAGGCCAGACCTCCCAGGTCGGCGGTCTCGGCTACCTCGGTGAGCTGGCGAAAAACACGCCGTCCGTCGCCAACATCAAGGCGTATGCCCAGATCGTCCGCGAACGCGCCACGCTGCGCCAGTTGATCGGCATCAGCACTGAAATTGCCGATAGCGCCTTCAACCCCGAAGGCCGCACTGCCGCAGAGATTCTCGACGAAGCTGAGCGCCAGATCTTCCAGATCGCCGAAGCTCGTCCGAAAACCGGTGGCCCGGTCAGCGTCAACGACTTGCTGACCAAGGCCATCGACCGCATCGACACCTTGTTCAACACCGACAACGCCATCACCGGTATTTCCACCGGCTATACCGACCTCGATGAGAAGACCAGTGGCCTGCAGCCGTCCGACTTGATCATCGTCGCCGGCCGTCCGTCCATGGGTAAGACCACCTTTGCGATGAACCTGGTGGAAAACGCCGTGTTGCGCAGCGACAAGACGGTGTTGGTGTATTCCCTGGAGATGCCAGGCGAATCGCTGATCATGCGTATGCTCTCGTCGCTGGGCCGTATCGATCAGACCAAGGTGCGTGCCGGTCGGCTGGAAGACGACGATTGGCCGCGCCTGACCTCGGCGGTCAACCTGCTCAACGACCGCAAGCTGTTTATTGATGACACCGCGGGCATCAGCCCCTCCGAGATGCGTGCGCGTACCCGGCGTCTGGTGCGTGAACACGGTGATATCGCGCTGATCATGATCGACTACCTGCAGTTGATGCAGATCCCTGGTTCCAGCGGTGACAACCGAACCAACGAGATTTCCGAGATTTCCCGGTCCCTCAAGGCCCTGGCCAAGGAGTTCAACTGCCCGGTGGTGGCCCTGTCCCAGCTCAACCGTTCCCTGGAGCAACGCCCCAACAAGCGTCCGGTGAACTCCGACTTGCGTGAATCCGGAGCGATCGAGCAGGACGCCGACGTCATCATGTTCGTGTACCGCGACGAGGTGTACCACCCTGAAACGGAACACAAGGGCATTGCCGAAATCATCATCGGCAAGCAGCGGAACGGCCCGATCGGGTTTATCCGGCTGGCGTTCATCGGCAAGTACACGCGCTTCGAGAACCTGGCGCCGGGCAGTTACAACTTTGACGACGACGAATAACTCAGCTGCTTAATTCCGACCATTACCGTCGGAATTGGTTAAATTTTGTGCTATATTCCGCGCCCGCGATTTTTCATCTCAACACCGGTCACCGTCATGCAAACAGCCAAGCCGTTATTTGACTATCCCAAGTACTGGGCCGAATGTTTCGGTCCTGCGCCATTCCTGCCCATGAGCAGGGAGGAGATGGATCAGCTTGGCTGGGATTCGTGCGACATCATCATCGTCACCGGTGATGCCTACGTTGACCACCCGTCGTTCGGCATGGCGATCATCGGCCGGCTGCTGGAGTCCCAGGGCTTTCGCGTCGGGATCATTGCCCAGCCGAACTGGCAGTCCAAAGACGACTTCATGAAGCTCGGCGAGCCGAACCTGTTCTTCGGCGTCGCGGCCGGCAACATGGACTCGATGATCAACCGCTACACCGCCGACAAGAAAATCCGCTCCGATGACGCCTACACCCCTGGCGGCATGGCCGGCAAACGCCCGGACCGCGCCAGCCTGGTGTACAGCCAGCGGTGCAAGGAAGCCTACAAGAACGTTCCGATCGTGCTCGGCGGCATCGAAGCCTCGCTGCGCCGTATCGCTCACTACGACTACTGGCAGGACCGGGTGCGCAACTCGATCCTGATCGACGCCACAGCCGATATCCTGCTGTACGGCAACGCCGAGCGGGCTATTGTCGAAGTCGCCCAGCGCCTGTCGTGGGGCCACAAAATCGAAGACATCACCGACGTGCGCGGCACTGCGTTCATTCGTCGTGACACGCCGGCGGGCTGGTACGAAGTGGACTCCACGCGTATTGACCGTCCGGGCAAGATCGACAAGATCATCAACCCCTACGTCAACACCCAGGACACCCAGGCCTGCGCCATCGAGCAAGAGAAAGGCCCGGTGGATGATCCGGAAGAAGCCAAGGTCGTGCAGATCCTGGCCAGCCCGCGCATGACCCGCGACAAGACCGTGATCCGTCTGCCGTCGGTGGAAAAGGTGCGCGGCGACGCGGTGCTGTATGCCCACGCCAACCGCGTGTTGCACCTGGAAACCAACCCAGGCAACGCCCGCGCCCTGGTGCAGAAGCACGGTGAAGTGGACGTGTGGTTCAACCCGCCACCCATCCCGATGACCACCGAAGAAATGGACTACGTGTTCGGCATGCCCTACGCACGTGTTCCGCACCCGGCGTACGGCAAGGAAAAAATCCCGGCCTACGACATGATCCGCTTCTCGGTGAACATCATGCGTGGCTGCTTCGGCGGCTGTACCTTCTGCTCGATCACCGAGCACGAAGGCCGCATCATCCAGAACCGTTCAGAAGAGTCGATCATTCGCGAGATCGAAGAGATCCGCGACAAGGTGCCAGGCTTCACCGGCGTGATCTCCGACCTCGGCGGCCCGACCGCGAACATGTACCGCATCGCCTGCAAGAGCCCGGAAATCGAATCCGCGTGCCGCAAGCCTTCATGCGTGTTCCCGGGTATCTGCCCGAACCTGAACACCGACCACTCGTCGCTGATCCAGCTGTACCGCAGCGCGCGTGCATTGCCAGGCGTGAAGAAGATCCTGATCGCTTCCGGCCTGCGCTATGACCTTGCTGTTGAGTCGCCGGAATACGTGAAGGAGCTGGTGACCCACCACGTTGGTGGCTACCTCAAGATCGCCCCGGAACACACCGAGGAAGGTCCGCTCAACCAGATGATGAAACCGGGCATCGGCAGCTATGACAAGTTCAAGCGCATGTTCGAGAAGTACACCAAGGAAGCGGGCAAAGAGCAGTACCTGATTCCCTACTTCATCGCCGCCCACCCCGGCACCACCGATGAGGACATGATGAACCTGGCCCTGTGGCTCAAGGGCAACGGTTTCCGTGCCGACCAGGTGCAGGCGTTCTACCCGTCGCCGATGGCCACCGCCACCGCGATGTACCACTCGGGCAAGAACCCGCTGCGCAAGGTGACCTACAAGAGCGACGCGGTGACCATCGTCAAGAGCGAAGAGCAGCGCCGTCTGCACAAGGCGTTCCTGCGCTACCACGACCCGAAAGGCTGGCCGATGCTGCGTGAAGCGTTGACCCGCATGGGCCGCGCGGACCTGATCGGGCCGGGCAAGGACCAGTTGATCCCGCTGCACCAGCCGAGCACCGACAGCTACCAGAGCGCCCGTCGTAAAAACTCGACGCCGGCCGGCAGCCACAAGGTCGCCAAGGAAACCACTACCAAAATCCTCACCCAGCACACCGGTTTGCCGCCCCGTGGCAGCGACGGCAGCAACCCGTGGGACAAGCGCGAACAAGCCAAGGCCGCGGCGCAGGCACGTAACAAACAGGCGGCCAAAGAGCGCAGTGATGCGGCCAAGGGCAAGGGCGGCAAGCCTGCACGCAAGCCCGTCGTGCCGCGTTGATCGCCGCCTGAAATACAAAACGCCAGCCTCGTGCTGGCGTTTTGCTTTCTAGTCGGTGGGTAGCCTGTTTGTTAAGGTGGCGTCAGTTCAGTCATCACCCATTTCAAGGAAGATCACCCCCATGGGCAACCCCCTGGCCGGCATCGGCATGGACTCCAACCGTTCGCAGTTCATGGCGCGCCAGCGCATCGAGAGCCAGATCAACCTGCCACGCCTGTTTGCGGCGATCGACGCCGACCCCAGTATTGTCGGCGCGGGCGTGGTGTACATCGACGCCGATTTCAACGTGGTCACCCTGCGTGAGTTCCAGCCGATCTGCAGCATCGCGCCCAAACGCATTATTTTGCGTGAAGCGCAGAAGTACATTGCCCCGGCGCAGTTTGCGCAACAGGTCCAGGACAACCCTCGCGAATCGCGCCTGGTGGGAGAGGCGATCAACACATCGCTGTCCTGCGCAGGCGCGATCATCGGTTGGATCGTCGTGCTCAGCGGCACCGTCGCCGTGCCGTTCACGGCGGGCGCCAGCAGCGTGATCACGGCCATCGGCTATACCGCGGCCACGGCCAGCACGTTGCAGTGTTTTGCCAGTGGCTATCGCGTCAGCAATGAGATCAGTGACCCGTCCAAAAACGACAAGCTCGACAGCTCGGAGTGGTATCAGTACACGATGATCGCACTGGATGCGGCGTCGTTGATCGGGGTCGGCGCATCGACGTTGACCACGATAAAGCTGGTGCGGCTGAACCAGGCCACCACCGGCAAAAGCGTGCGGGACGTATTGCGAGGATTGACCCGGCAAGAGCGCGCCAAGCTCACGAAGGAGCTGCTCAGCATCCAGGACCCGCGCATGACCGCCAAAATGCTCAAGTTGAAGCAACTGTCCGGCGAGGCGACCAAGCGGTTTACCCCCGCCCAGGTCAAGCATGCAACGGTGACCCAGATACGGGATGCCCTGGGCGCGGCCATCGGCTTCACCGGCAGTGCAATCTCGGGGAATGTGCGCACGATTGCCGTGGGACTGTATGAGGAAATGAGCAATGAATGAGCTACCCGGTATTCGCAGTTTTCTGGCGCAGTACTTTCCGGTGTTCATGGGGGCGATTTTCGCGGCGGTGTTCAGCCTGGTGTTTGCGGTGCCACTGATTTTCGACAGTTATTTCCCGCGCTTGCCGATGGACGACAACCTCAAGTATTCCTTCCTCGGTGGCCTCGCGCTGACGTGGGGCATCGTGCAGTGCAATTTCATGATCGCGCGCGGGCGGCCGCAATGGGTCTGGCCGCTGGTGACGTTGCTTGCGCTCTGCGTGCTGGGGGTACTGCCCACCATCGCATTTGGTCCGCATCCGCTTTCCTATGGCTTGAGCCTGCTGTTCCCGCTGTTGGGGTTGCTGCTGCTCAACAGTAAGCGTCACCGCGAAATGCGCCAGAAACTCGTTGAAGTGAGACGGCTGCGCGAAGCCATCATCGCGACACACAAAGCACGCTAGGTGGGTAGATTCGCCACCCTGCGCCACAAATATGTGCAGCTCTTGCACCAGGGTAGGTACATTGGCGCCGTTTTGGTGCTCTACTGCACCGGGTCTGACGATAAAGCGCAATGACCTCCGCTCTGGCATAAGTCTTGCGCGCGTTGTGCCCATGCCCAGGCTAGCAGGAGGCCGCCGTGTCGATTCATGTCGCGTTGCACCACGTTACGCATTACCGCTATGACCGCGCTGTCGAACTCGGCCCACAAATCGTGCGTTTGCGCCCGGCGGCCCACAGCCGTACGCGGATTTTGTCTTACGCACTCAAGGTGCTGCCCGAGCAGCACTTCATCAATTGGCAGCAGGACCCCCAGGGCAATTACCTGGCGCGCCTGGTGTTCCCGGAAAAAACCGACGAGTTACGCATCGAAGTCGATCTGGTCGCCGAGATGGCGGTGTTCAATCCGTTCGACTTTTTCCTTGAGCCCTACGCTGAAAAAATCCCCTTCAGCTACGCCGCCGATGAGCAGCGCGAGTTGGCGCCGTACCTGGAAACCCTGCCGCTGACGCCGAAGTTCGCCGCTTACCTGGCCGGCATCGACCGCACGCCGCTGCCCGCCGTGGATTTTCTGGTGGGGCTCAATCAGCGTTTGGCCGCCGACATCGGTTACCTGATCCGCATGGAGCCGGGCGTGCAAACCCCGGAGTTCACTCTGGAAAACGCGTCCGGCTCCTGCCGCGACTCGGCCTGGCTGCTGGTGCAATTGCTGCGCAACCTGGGCCTGGCGGCACGTTTCGTGTCCGGCTACTTGATCCAACTGACGGCCGACGTCAAAGCCCTCGATGGCCCGTCTGGCACCGAAGTGGACTTCACCGACCTGCACGCCTGGTGCGAAGTGTATTTGCCCGGCGCCGGCTGGATCGGCCTGGACGCCACCTCGGGGTTGTTTGCCGGTGAAGGCCATATTCCGTTGGCTTGTAGCCCTGATCCTTCGTCTGCCGCGCCGATCAGCGGGCTGGTGGAGCCGTGCGAGTGTGAGTTCACCCACGAGATGTCGGTAGAGCGCATTTGGGAGGCGCCGCGCGTCACCAAGCCCTACACCGAAGAGCAATGGCTGGCGATCCAGGCCCTGGGCCGGCAGATCGACGCCGACCTGCTCAAGGACGACGTGCGCCTGACCATGGGCGGCGAACCGACCTTCGTGTCCATCGACGACCCCGACGGCGCCGAATGGAACACCGCCGCGCTCGGCCCGGACAAGCGGCGTTTGTCGGCCGAGTTGTTTCAGCGCATGCGCAAACACTACGCGCCCCAGGGCCTGGTGCACTTCGGCCAGGGCAAGTGGTACCCCGGCGAGCAACTGCCGCGTTGGTCCCTCAACTGTTACTGGCGCCGCGACGGCGAGCCGATCTGGCACAACAGCGCGCTGATCGCCGATGAGCAGCAGGACTACGGCGCCGATGGCGTCATGGCCGGGCGCTTCCTCGCAGGCGTCGCCGAGCGCCTCAAACTGCCTGCGCGGTTTGTATTCCCGGCGTTCGAAGACAACTTCTACTACCTGTGGCGCGAAGGCGCGCTGCCGCAAAACGTTACCGCCCAGGACCCGCGTCTGAGCGATGACCTGGAGCGCGAACGCCTGCGTAAAGTGTTCAGCCAGGGCCTTGATAAAGTCATCGGCCAAGTACTGCCGCTGGCCCGCACCGCGGCCAATGACCGCTGGCAAAGTGGCCGCTGGTACCTGCGCGATAACCATTGCCGGCTGGTGCCGGGGGATTCGCCGTTGGGCTATCGCCTGCCCTTGGCCTCGCAGCCTTGGGTGACGGCGGCGGAATACCCGTTCGTGCACCCCACTGATCCGAACCAGGATCAGGCGCCATTGCCGAGCACCGCGCAACTGCACAATCACGCCGAGCCGGCGCCAAGCGAAGAGCGCGTGCCGAAGGTGGATGAGTCCGCCGACTGGCTCACGCGCACCGCGCTGTGTGCCGAAGCGCGGGAAGGGCGCCTGTACCTGTTCATGCCGCCCCTGGAGCGCGTCGAGGATTACCTGGAGCTGGTCGCCGCAATTGAGGCCACTGCCGAAGAGCTGCAGTGCCCGGTGCTGCTCGAAGGCTACGAGCCACCCTTCGACATGCGCTTGAGTAACTTCCGGGTCACGCCGGATCCAGGTGTGATCGAAGTCAACGTGCAGCCGTCCGCAACCTGGGACGAGTTGGTTGAGCGCACCGAATTCCTCTACGAAGAGGCGCGGCAAACCCGCCTGACCACCGAAAAGTTCATGATCGACGGGCGCCACACCGGCACCGGCGGCGGTAACCACTTTGTGCTCGGCGGCGCCACGCCAAAGGACTCACCGTTCTTGCGTCGTCCCGATTTGCTGCGCAGTCTGATCAGCTATTGGCATAACCATCCGTCGTTGTCCTACCTGTTCTCCGGCTTGTTTATCGGCCCGACCTCCCAGGCGCCACGGGTGGATGAAGCGCGTAACGATGCGCTGTATGAGCTGGAAATAGCCTTCGCCCAAATGCCCGCGCCCGGCGAAGAATGCCCGCCATGGCTGGTAGACCGCCTGCTGCGCAACCTGCTGATCGACGTGACAGGTAACACTCACCGCGCCGAGTTCTGCATCGACAAGCTCTACTCGCCCGACGGCGCCACAGGCCGCCTGGGCCTGCTCGAACTGCGCGCCTTTGAAATGCCGCCCCACGCGCGCATGAGCCTGACCCAGCAACTGTTGCTGCGGGCGCTGGTCGCGCGCTTCTGGCGTGAACCCTACGCACCGCCGAAACTGGCGCGCTGGGGCACTGAGCTGCATGACCGCTTTTTGCTGCCGCATTTTATCGAGCAGGACTTCGCCGACGTAATCGTCGAACTCAACGCCGCAGGCTACCCGCTGCGTGCCGAATGGTTTGCGGCGCACTTGGCGTTCCGCTTCCCCAAGGTCGGCGACTACACCGTCAGCGGTATCGAACTGGAACTGCGCCAAGCCCTGGAGCCCTGGCACGTGCTGGGCGAGGAGGGTGCGGTGGGCGGCACGGTGCGCTATGTGGATTCGTCCCTGGAGCGGCTGCAAGTCAAACTCAGCGGCCTGCCGCCGCAGCGCTACCTGCTGACCTGCAACGGCATCCCGGTGCCGCTGCAACCGACCGGCCGCGTGGGCGAGTTCGTTGCCGGTGTGCGCTACCGCGCCTGGCAGCCCGCCAACTGCCTGCAACCGACCATCGCGGTGCACGCACCGTTGGTGTTCGATCTGCTCGATACCTGGATGCAACGTTCTCTGGGCGGCTGTCAGTATCACGTGGCGCATCCGGGCGGGCGTAACTACGACAGCTTGCCGGTGAACGCCAACGAAGCCGAGAGCCGGCGCATGGCACGGTTCTTCCGGTTGGGGCATACGCCTGGAAAATTACCTGTGCCAGCCCTTGAGATTAACGACGAGCTGCCGATGACTCTGGATCTGCGACGTTTCCCCAATAAAAAAGACTGAACGCCATCTCACTGTGGCCTCAGGCCTTTGTAGTGAGCGAGCTTGCCTCGCGCGGGGCCGGCCCGCTCACCACAAAAGCCTGGAGGCCACGGGGATTTGCAGTGTTTGTTGAGTTAATCTGAGCCCCCTTTGCCCTGCCGAGCGTTCCATGTCCGACTTGCTCGACCGTTACCCGCTGACCGCGGGCACCTATCACGAACTGCTGGATGACGGCGGCGCGGTGCGTGCCCATTGGCGGCGCTTGCTCGATCACCTGCAACGCAGTACCCCCGCGCAACTGGCCCAGCGCCAGGCGCTGCTGATGCGGCAGATCCAGGAAAACGGTGTGACCTACAACGTCTACGCCGACCCCAAGGGCGCCGACCGCCCGTGGGAGCTGGATTTGTTGCCCCATGTGCTGGCGGCTGATGAATGGCAGCACTTGTCGGCCGGTATCGCCCAGCGTGCGCGCCTGCTCAATGCCGTGCTCGCCGACCTCTACGGCCCACAACGCCTGATCAAAGAAGGCTTGCTGCCGGCGGAGCTGGTGTTCGGGCATAACAATTTCCTGTGGCCGTGCCAGGGCATACAGCCACCGGATGGGGCGTTTTTGCACCTGTACGCCGTGGACCTGGCGCGCACCCCGGACGGTCGTTGGTGGGTGACGGCTGACCGTACCCAGGCCCCGTCGGGCGCCGGTTATGCCTTGGAAAACCGCACCATCGTGTCCCGTGCCTTTCCGGATTTGTACCGCGACCTGCAAGTGCAGCACCTCACCGGCTTCTTCCGCACACTCCAGGAAACCCTGGCCCGCCAGGCGCCGCACGATAACCAGCCGCCGCTGATCGTGCTGCTCACCCCCGGCCGTTTCAACGAAAGCTATTTCGAACACCTCTACCTCGCGCGCCAGCTCGGTTACCCGTTGGTGGAAGGCGGCGACCTGACCGTGCGCGACAGCACCGTGTTCCTCAAAACCCTCAGCGGCCTGCGTCGGGTGCACGCGATCATGCGGCGCCTGGACGACGACTTCTGCGACCCGTTGGAGCTGCGCACCGACTCGGCCCTCGGCGTGCCCGGCCTGCTGGATGCCGTGCGCCAAGGCAATGTGCTGGTGGCCAACGCCTTGGGCAGCGGCGTGCTCGAATCCCCCGGTCTGCTGGGGTTCCTGCCGAAGATCAATGAGTTTTTATTTGGCGAAGCACTGATCCTGCCGTCCATCGCCACCTGGTGGTGCGGTGAAGCGCCGGTACTGGCCGAAGCCTTGGAGAAGCTGCCGGAGTTGTTGATCAAACCGGCATTCCCCTCGCAAAGCTTCGCTCCGGTATTCGGGCGCGACCTCGACGATGAGCAGCGCCAGGCCCTGGCCGAACGCATGCGGGCGCGGCCTTACGCGTATGTCGCCCAGGAGCTGGCGCAATTGTCCCAGGCGCCGGTCTGGCACACCGTGGATGACCACTTGCAGCACCGTGCCATTGGCATGCGCGTGTACGCCGTGGCCAGCGCCGACGGCTACCGAGTGTTACCGGGGGGCCTGACCCGTGTGGCGGCCGAGGCCGACGCCGAAGTGGTGTCGATGCAGCGCGGTGGCGCGAGCAAGGACACCTGGGTGCTCGGCGAGCGTGCGCCGGGTGGTGAGCAGTGGCGCGCCCAGCGCACGATCGGCGCCCACGACCTGGTGCGCCGCGATCCCTATCTGCCGTCGCGGGTGGTGGAAAATCTGTTCTGGTTCGGCCGCTATTGCGAGCGCTGCGATGACAGCGCGCGCTGGTTGCGCATTGTGCTGGCGCGGTATGTCGACGGGGATGACCCGTTGGCGTTGCAGGCGGCGGTGGAGTTGGGTGAGAACCTGCGCCTGTTGCCGGAAGAGGGTGAGCTGCCCGAGCGCCTGCTCGCTGCGTTGCTCGGTGATGACTGGCCGCAAAGCCTGCGCGCCAACCTGCAACGCTTGCAGTGGGCCGCCTCCCAGGTGCGCGGCAAACTGTCCCGTGAGAACTGGCAGGCCCTGGTTGAGTTGCAGCGAGAAGCCCTGGAGCTGGAAAGCGAAGCCCCGGACTTTGGCGAGTTGCTCGACTTTTTAAACCGCCTGGTGATGTCGTTGGCGGCGTTGTCCGGGTTTGCCCTGGATGACATGACCCGCGACGAAGGCTGGCGCTTTTTGATGATGGGCCGGCGCATCGAGCGCCTGCAGTTTCTCAGCAGCAGCCTGGCCGCGTTCCTGCGCGGCGTGGCCGTGTTCGATCAGGCCGGGCTGGAGTGGTTGCTGGAACTGGGCAACAGCAGCATCACCTACCGCTCACGCTACCTGGCGGTGCCACAGTTGATCCCGGTGCTCGACCTGTTGCTGCTTGACGAGCAGAACCCCCATGCGGTGCTGTTCCAGCTCAAGCTGGTCAATCGCACCCTGCGTCGTCTCAATGATGATTTTGGCGTACCCCGTGAGACCGGCCTGGCGCCGTTGGTGGAGCGCCTGGCGCGCTTCGACCTGGGCTGCCTGGAGAACGCGCTGTTTGGCGAGGTCAGCGTACACGCCGCCTTGGATGGCCTGGCCGACCTGCTGCAAGCGGTCGCCGATGAAAGCGGGCAAGTGTCGGATCGCCTGGCGCTGCGCCATTTTGCCCATGTGGATGATGTCAGCCAGCAAACGGTGTCGTTGTGATGAGTGCGCGCTACCAGATTTTTCACGATACCCATTACCACTACGACAGTCCGGTGTCCCTGGCCCAGCAATTGGCGCACTTGTGGCCGCGCCCTTGCGCCTGGCAGCGTTGCAGCGCTCAGCAGCTGGATATCAGCCCGCTGCCGTCGTCGCGCCGGGATGAACTGGATGTGTTCGGCAACCCGATCACGCGGTTGGCGTTCGAGCGGCCCCATGATGAATTGCTGGTCAATGCCGCGCTGACCGTAGAAGTGCTGGCGCGGCCGGTGCTGGACTTTCAGCAGTCGCCGCCTTGGGACCAGACCCGGGACAGCCTGACCTACAGCAGCCAGCCGCTGTCACCCGAGGCGATCGAAGCCTGCCGCTATCGCTTCGAATCGCCCTACGTGCACCTGAAGAAAACCTTCGTCGAGTTCTCCGAAAGCTGCTTTCCGCCCGGCGAGCCTTTGCTGGTGGGCGTGCAGGCATTGATGCAAAAGATCTTCAGCGAATTCACCTTCGACGCCGAGGCCACTCAGGTCGCCACGCCGTTGGTGGAAGTGCTGGAGCGCCGACGTGGCGTGTGCCAGGACTTCGCCCACCTGATGCTCGCCTGCCTGCGCTCACGGGGCCTGGCGGCGCGTTATATCAGCGGTTATCTGCTCACCCAGCCACCGCCCGGCCAGCCACGGCTGATCGGCGCCGACGCATCCCATGCATGGGTTTCGGTGTTTTGCCCAATGGCGGGCTGGGTGGATTTTGACCCGACGAACAACGTGCAGCCGGCACTGGAACACATCACCCTGGCCTGGGGCCGGGATTTTTCCGATGTGTCGCCGTTGCGCGGGGTGATTCTGGGGGGCGGCAGCCATGACCCGGAAGTGCGGGTGACGGTGATGCCACTGGAGTGACCCACGCGGCGCAGCCGTTTCTGTGGAGGTTTTTATAGCGAGCGGGCGGCGCGACGATTCGACAACCCGCTCACCATCAAGAAATTATTCAGCCGGATCTTTTGGTGTTTCTGTCTCGTCGCTCGTTTCTTCAGCATCGACGTCTGCGTTCAGTGCGCCGGCTTCTTCATCAGCAGCGGCTTTCTTGCGTTGCAGCTTTTCCTCTTTCTTCTGTTCCTTGGCCAAGTCTCTCTGACGTTTGGCGAAGGAGTAATTAGGTTTGGCCATGGGCGATCCTCTAGGGTCGAAGGTGAGGGTGGCGGCGCGCAGCTGCCTTGGGTCGCTATGGTAGCAGCTTAGCAGCGCGCTTGGCCTTCACTTACCGCAGGCATATGCGGCCAGCAGGCCGTTGAAGAATTGATTGAAGTGCATGGCTCAGGCTCCGGTGGGTGATGGGCCGATCATAGGCGGGTCCTGCGACTTTGGCTGGTAGATTGTGTTGATAAGTCTGATAGCCTAAAGTTGTATACAATCTGTTGATTCAGATCATAAGAATTCAAGCCTGCTTGAGGCACCCTACCGCAATCCGCGTTTTTTAAACCCTGCCTTGGAGATTCACATGTTTGCCAAACTCGTTGCTGTTTCCCTGCTGACTCTGGCGAGCGGCCAGTTGCTTGCTGCAGAGTGCAAAGTGACTGTCGACTCCACTGACCAAATGTCTTTCAACACCAAAGAAATCACGATCGACAAAAGCTGCAAGACGTTCACCGTGAACCTGGAACACTCCGGCAGCTTGCCGAAGAACGTCATGGGCCATAACTGGGTGCTGACCAGCGCTGCCGACATGCAGCCGGTGGCCACTGACGGCATGGCTGCCGGTATCGACAAGAACTACCTGAAAGAAGGTGACACCCGCATCATCGCCCATACCAAGATCATCGGTGCCGGCGAAAAAGACTCGGTGACCTTCGATGTGTCGAAGCTGGCTGCCGGTACCGATTACATGTTCTTCTGCTCGTTCCCAGGCCACATCTCGATGATGAAAGGCACTGTGGTCATCAAGTAACACCGCGTTATGGTGTGTCGCGAGCAAGCCGACGCTTCGACTTGCTCGCGAATGCTATCTGACAATCAACACAGAACGATCTGGCTCACCTCACGGCGCAAACGGCATCACCCGCTTGTGTTCGGTCTTGCGGTACGTCTCGCAGATGATCCGGAACGCTTCTTCCCGTACTGGCTCACCGTGCAGGAACGCATCGATCTCGGCGTAGGTCACGCCATGTGACGCTTCGTCCGGCTTGCCCGGTGACAGATCTTCCAGGTCGGCCGTCGGCACCTTCTCCACCAGCGATTCCGGCGCACCAAAGTGACGCGCAATCGCGCGCACCTGGTTTTTCACCAGCCCGCTCAACGGTGCCAGGTCGCAGGCGCCATCACCGAACTTGGTGAAAAAGCCCATCACCGCTTCCGCAGCATGATCAGTACCAATCACCAGCCCACCGGCCGCGCCGGCGATGGTGTACTGCGCCACCATGCGCATGCGTGCCTTGGTGTTGCCCAGCACGAAGTCCCGCGACACCGCGGCCTTGCCTTCAAACGCCGCCACTTCATTGGCCAGGGCTTTCACCGCCGGGCCGATGTTTACGGTATGGCGCTCGTCCGGATCGATAAAGTCCACCGAGGCCTGGGCGTCGATTTCGTCGAACTGGGTTTCGTAGGGCAGGCGCACGGCAATGAATGTATACGCCTGGTCACCGGTGCTGGCGCGCAGTTCCTGCATGGCACGCTGGGCCAACAGGCCGGCGGTAAGGGAGTCGACACCGCCGCTGATGCCCAGCACCAACGTCTTGAGGCCGGAGTTGCGCAGGCAGTCCTGGATAAAGGCCACGCGCCGGGCCACCTCGGCCTCAAGGGCGGCCTGGTCTTTGAACGGTGCTTGCACCTTGAGCTGCTGCGCAATCTCGCGCTGTACGGCTTGCATGATTCACTCCTTGCTGGCGATGGCAGGTACTTTGAAAACGTGACGCAAATAGGCGACAAAATTCGGATCGCTGCAGTGGGTCTTGCCCGCTTCATCGGAGATTTTCGCGACGGGCTGACCATTGCAGGCGGTCATTTTAAGCACGATGCTCATCGGTTCCACCCCTGGAATGTCACAGGTCAGGTTGGTGCCGATGCCAAAACTTACATTAATGCGACCACGCAACGCGCGGAAAATCTCCAGGGCCTTGGGCAGCGACAGGCTGTCGGAGAACACCAGGGTCTTGCTCATCGGCTCGATCCCGAGCTTGTGATAGTGGGCGATGGCTTTTTCGGCCCACTGCACCGGGTCACCGGAGTCGTGACGCAGGCCGTCGAACAGCTTGGCGAAGTACAAATCGAAGTCGCCCAGGAACGCGTCGGTGGTGATGCAATCGGTCAGGGCGATGCCCAGCAGGCCACGGTACTCGCGGACCCAGCAGTCGAGGGCGGCGATCTGGCTGTCGATCAGGCGCGGGCCGAGTTGCTGGTGGGCCATGATCCATTCGTGGGCCATGGTGCCCAGGGGTTTCATGTCCAGCTCGCGGGCCAGGTGCACGTTGCTGGTGCCGACGAAGCGACCGGGGAAGTCGTGCTTGAGCACATTCACCACTTCTTCCTGCACCCGGTACGAGAAACGCCGGCGGGTGCCGAAGTCAGCGACTTGCAGCTCCGACAGTTCATCGCTGCCGGCATTGGCCGTCAGCCAGTCGAACTTGCGGTACAGCTGCTCGCGCGCCTGTTCGAGGATTACGGTCTGATAGCGGTAGCGGTTACGCACTTCGCTGACGATGGCCAGCATCGGCACTTCGAACAGGATCACATGCAGCCACGGCCCGCGCAGGCGGATGAACAACTCGCCGTTCTCGATACCGGTCTGCACGTAGCGCAGGTTGAAGCGGAACAGCCCCAGAAAGCGCAAAAAGTCCGGCTTCATAAAGCTGATGCGTTCCAGGAAGCCCAACTGATCCGGGCTCAGGCTCAGCTCGGCGAGGCGCTCGATCTGGTAGCGGATCTCCGCCAGGTACGGGCGCAGGTCTTCGCTGTTGCGGCAACGAAACTCCCATTCAACTTCCACGTTGGGATAGTTGTGCAGCACCGCCTGCATCATGGTCAGCTTGTAGAAGTCGGTGTCGAGCAGGTTCTGCACGATGCGATCGGCAAACACACTCTCGCTCATAACGGGAATCTCCAGACGGGTCGGCGCTGGGCGCCAGCCTTTACGCACGATTAGGGAAGGGGGCTAGTGGCGCATAGACCTGTGGGGTTTTGCCAGTGATTTTTTGCATGGCTGCCTGCGCCGCAGTTGGGCATGCCGAGTTTTGCGGTAGTTTCTTTCTGATATGGGCTATTCCCTCAGCAAGATAAACGCGTCAAACATTAAGAATCGAGACGCGTCCCGCTGGGAAAGGCGAACCGTCTGACATTCGTCACGGATAACCTCTCTTTACTCTCTGGGCTTTCACTAAGTCCAGGGAACAGAGCAATGAATGGACCCGACATCGTTAGCCCCGTCGCGCTGCGACATACCCAGCAAGTGACCTGCGCCCCGCGCTGGTACGTGCAGAACACTGAATACCCGCCCGCGATAGCCACCTATCAACCTCTGATCAATGGCGAAGAAACCTTCAAGGCCGTGCATTCAGCGATCGCCCAGGCCACCAAAACGGTCGACATCATCTGCTGGGGCTTCCAACCGTCGATGTACTTTGTCCGCAATGGCATTGCCCCTAGCATCGGTGAACTGCTCAAAAACAAGGCTCGTGAAGGGGTCAAGGTTCGCGTATTGGTGTGGGAAATGCCGCTCAACTCTGCCGGCTTCGCGGGCGAGGCGAACCTGCCCGGTAAAAGTACAAGGATGCGTCATGCGCTGAGGTGGACGGCCAGCCATCACCAAAAGAGCGTGCTGGTCGATTACGAACTGCCGGATCGAGCTGTTGGCTTTGTCATGGGCCACAACATGCTCGATGCATATTGGGACACGGACAAACACTCGGCTTTGAACCGCTCAGAGGGCAGCAAACCCGCACCCAATCGCGGCCCGCGAGGTGCCACCCCGCGCCAGGATATTTCCAGCCAGGTCAGTGGGCCGATTCTGGAACACCTGCACCATAACTTCGCCAGCGCCTGGCTTAAGGAGACCGGCGAGGATCTGCTTGATCTTCGCCAAGCCAAGCAAATCGGGCCGCAACTGCAATGCAGCCCCGGCGTCACTCGCCAAATGGCCCAAGTGCTGCGCACTCAGGCGCAAGCGGGCAAGCGCGATATCGAGCAGGTTTATCTGAACGCAGTGAACAACGCGACCCAATTTATCTACATCGAGAACCAGTACTTTCGCTGGCCGCCGTTGGCCGAGGCTATCAAGAAGGCGGCGTCGGATCAGACCGGCGGGGGGCGCGATCCGGGTGTGCATGGCGCTTTGCACCTGTTCGTGATCACCAATGCGACCGATGACGGCATCGGGGCGGGCACGGTGAATACCCAGCGCATGCTTGAAAGCCTGGGGCGCGCCGACACGATTGCGAACGTAACCAAACTACGGCGTCTCGAACAGGTAAAAGGCGCCGCACCGCCCAGGCCGACACCTGATCCGCGCGATCACGTCGGGCAGAGGGAGTTGGCCAAGTGGCAGGCCGAACTGGATCAGAAAATCAAGGAAATTGAGGACAGCACGATTATTGCGCAGGAGGTACCGGGCTTGAAGGTTCACATCTGCTCACTGGTGGCACCTGATTCGCCGGCCGGCAAGCCGTGGGTGCCGGTGTACATCCATTCCAAGCTGATGATCGTCGACGACGTATTTACCACCTTGGGCTCGGCGAATATCAACACTCGTAGCATGCAGGTCGATAGCGAGCTGAATATTGCCCATGAGTGGATGAGTGTGACGCAGGCGTTGAGGCGGCGGTTGTGGGATCTGCATACGGATGGGAGGGGGGCGCAGGATGATCCAAAGGATGCGTTTGAGGCTTGGACAGACATCATTACCGAAAACAAAAAACGCCAATCAAAAAAAATAACTCCAAGCGTTCCGCTCATCGAATTTTATTACGGTAACGCCACCCTGAAGGACCTCGACTAATGCGACGAGTCCTTCTGCTATCAAGCCTGCTGCTGGCGGCCTGTAACAGCGGCGGCCCCCTTACAAAGCTGAGTCAGGACATTCCAATGAATCCGATTACTGAGGCCAAGCAAAAACTGACCTTTACCTGTGTGCACGAAACCATTCCCGATCCATCCAGGGAAGCCGATGTGCTATTCCAATACGCCCGTTGGTTGCAAAAAAACAACCAGCTCAAACAAGACAAGACCGTCGATGCCGAAATTGAGCGGCTGTATCGCATTGCTGCCGAGAACAAACATTACAAGGCCAATATCAATCTGCAGAACGGCGCGATGCGTGGGAAGTTCAAGCTTCGTGGCGATGAGCATCTGCGCCTGAGTCAGCAACTGATCGATGCGGGTGTGGCGACAGGTTATTACTTTGTCGGGATATTCCTGCAGCAGGGGGGCGCGGGGTTGAAGCAAGACGAGGAAATGTCGTTGCGCTACTTCCGTAAGGCGGCCGATGAGGGCAGTGCCCTGGCTCAATACTTAATTGGAGAAAAGCTCGAGCCTATCGACATCGCCCCGAAAGTTGCACTTCAAATGTACCGCTGCGCTGCTGCCCAGGGTAATGGTGAGGCTGCAAATTCTTTAGGTATTGACCTTAAAATTGAAGGTGAATACCAAAATGCCCTCGAAGCATTCCAAATGGGAGTGGCTGCAGGTACCAGTACCTCGGCGTCCCGCTTGCACAAAGGCTTTCGTAATCCGCCACCGTCCGATCAGCTTTACTATCTCGGTCAACAGCAAGACCTCGAACGCGCCGAACGCTATGAAAAAATCTGGCGAATTCTCGCAAATTACTCCTACGCCGACCCCAAAGTCCCCGAAATCAACGAAATCCTCCCGCTACCTCCCGCAGAACTGCCCGCCTGGGACGGCAAGCTGCAATGGCTGGAAGCACGCCTGGCCAATATCCCGCCAGAAAAGCCCAGCGAGTCGTTGATCAGGCAGTTGGCCAAGGCAATGGTCCTCGACCCGGCGACGGGCAAACCCATGCCGGGCTCGCCCGCCTTCAGCGAGAATAGTTTTCTCGGGCCGACCTGTTCCAGCGGCAAACCTTGCCCGCAGAGCGGTTACTGGAAGATCAAGTGGTCTGGCGTTGACGCGTTTTATCAACTGGTGGAAAGAAACGCGCCCCGCTATTTCGAACAGGGCGAGATCATGCCGCAGGCCCTGGTGGACTTCTACCGGCCACGGTGTTGGCCCCTGCCGGATAAATACGTGCAATCGGATAGAGGCGTGACATGGGGGCTGCTCGGATGAAGGGCTACGCCCCTACATTCTTGCTGAGCGCGGCAATAGCAGGCTGCGCCAGCTTTGCGGGGGGGCCAGTAATTTTTGCAGGACTGTCTGCGCCGCGGTCGGGCATGCCGAGTTTGCGGTAGTTTCTTTCTGCGTGATACCGAGCAGGTTTATCTGAACGCAGTGAACAACGCGACCCGATTGCACGGGCATCATCAAGGAAAACAAAAAACGCCAATCGAAAGAGTTGACACCTAAATCTGCGCTCGTCGGTTTTTATTACGAAAAAGCCACCCTGAAGGACCTCAATTGATGCGCCCAGCCCTTCTGCTATCAAGCTTGCTGCTGGCGGCCTGTAACAACGGCGGCCCCCTAACACAGCTGAGTCAGGACATTCCAATGAATCCGATTACTGAGGCCAAGAAAAAACCGACCTTTACCTGTGTGCACGAAACCATTCCCGATCCATCCAGGGAAGCCGATGTGCTATTCCAATACGCCCGTTGGTTGCAAAAAAACAACCAGCTCAAACAAGACAAGACCGTCGATGCCGAAATTGAGCGGCTGTATCGCATTGCTGCCGAGAACAAACATTACAAGGCCAATATCAATCTGCAGAACGGCGCGATGCGTGGAAAGTTCAAGCTCCGTGGCGATGAACATCTGCGCCTGAGTCAGCAACTGATCGATGCGGGTGTGGCGACAGGTTATTACTTTGTCGGGATATTCCTGCAGCAGGGGGGCGCGGGGTTGAAGCAAGACGAGGAAATGTCGTTGCGCTACTTCCGTAAGGCCGCAGATCAGGGCAGTGCCGTGGCTCAGAAAGTCGTCGGAGATAAGTTGGCGCCGATTAAAGTTGCACCAGATATAGCTCGGCAAATGCGACGCTGCGCGGCTGAACAGGGCAATGGTGAGGCAGCAGTTTCTTTAGGTATTGGCCTCAAAATCGAGGGCGAATACAAGGCTGCTCTTGAGGTATTCCAATTGGGAGTGGCTGCTGGTGATGAAACTTCTGCGGGTCGACTAGAAGAGGCATTTCGCGGTCCTCTTCCCTCCGATACGCTGTACTACCTCAACCAGCAGCAAGACCTCGAACGCGCCGAACGCTATGAAAAAATCTGGCGAATTCTCGCAAATTACTCCTACGCCGACCCCAAAGTCCCCGAAATCAACGAAATCCTCCCGCTACCTCCCGCAGAACTGCCCGCCTGGGACGGCAAGCTGCAATGGCTGGAAGCACGCCTGGCCAATATCCCGCCAGAAAAGCCCAGCGAGTCGTTGATCAGGCAGTTGGCCAAGGCAATGGTCCTCGACCCGGCGACGGGCAAACCCATGCCGGGTTCGTCCGCCTTCAGCGAGAATAGTTTTCTCGGGCCGACCTGCTCCAGCGGCAAACCTTGCTCGCAGGGCGGTTACTGGAAGATCAAGACGTCCTTACATTCTTTCTGTTGAGCGCGGCAATAGCGGACTGCGCCAGCTTTGTGGGTTTTTGCCAGTGATTTTTTCAGTGAGGCTGCTGGCCTTATCGGGAGCAACCCCCTCCCACACTTGGAGTGCATTCCAAAGTCAGACCTGAGCCAGCATCCACTTCACAAACTCGCGCACCTTGGGCACCTCCGCTGAATGTTCCGGATACGCCAGGTAATAAGCGTCCTGGCTCGGCATCGCGTGCTGCCAGGGAATCACCAGCTTGCCGTCGGCCAGTTCCTCCTCCACCAGAAACCGTGGCAACAGCGCCACGCCACAGCCCACCTGTGCGGCGCGAATGCACATATAGAAGGTGTCAAAGCGCGGCCCGTGGTAGCTGTGCTCGGTCTGGTAACCCTGGCTGGCGAACCAGTCGTGCCAGCCCTGGGGCCGTGAAGCGTTTTGCAGCAGCACCAGTTGGCTCAGTTGGGTGGGGTCGGTCAGAGGCGTTGTCGGCAGGCTTTCGGGGGCGCACACCGGCACCAGCTCCTCGCTGAACAGCTTCCGGCTCTCGGTGCCGGGACGCGCGCCCTGGCCGAAATAGAAGGCTATGTCGGCCTTGCCTTGCAGCAACTCGTCCGGCTCCTGCTCGTTACACAGGTCCAGATGGATCTGTGGATGCCGCAGCCGCCAGCCCTTGAGCCGCGGCACCAGCCAACGCGCGCCGAAAGTGTAGGGCGTGGACACGCGCAATACTTCAGTCTCGCCGCCGTAGGAGCGCAGGTAGTGGGTGGACATCTCCACCTGCGTGAGGATCTTGCGCACTTCCACCAGGTACAGGTCGCCCGCCGGGGTCATCTGCAAGCGTCGGCGCACGCGGCGAAACAGCAGGTGCTGCAGCAACTCTTCCAACTGCGCCACCTGTTTGCTCACCGCGCTTTGCGTGAGGTTCAGTTCCTCGGCGGCGCGAGTGAAGCTCAGGTGGCGGGTGGCGGCTTCGAAACACTGCAGGGCGGTGATCGAGGGCAAATGTCTTTTGTTCAGCACGGCGTGCCTCTTTTTATGCTTTGCATGAATAAACGGAATGATATCTCGCCTAATCGTCGTTTGTTGGCAAGTCTTGGGCCAGCTACAAATAAGCCCTGGATCGCCGTGCATGGCGCGGTGCGATTTTTTGCTTGCAGATTGAAGGAGTGACCCATGGTTGCCGCATTGCTTGATCGTCTCGGGGTGAACCCGGCGCTGTACCAGGCGGGCAAACAGCCCGTGCATTCGCCGATTGATGGCAGCTGTATCGGCAATGTGCACTGGGAAGGTGCCGCCGAGGTCGAGCAACAGGTCAGTCGCGCCGAGCATGCATTCGAGGCCTGGCGCAAAGTCCCGGCCCCGCGTCGCGGCGAGCTGGTACGCCAATTCGGCGATGTGCTGCGCCAATACAAGGCCGACTTGGGCGAGCTGGTGTCCTGGGAAGCCGGCAAGATCACCCAGGAAGGCCTGGGCGAAGTGCAGGAAATGATCGACATCTGCGACTTCGCCGTTGGCCTGTCGCGTCAGTTGTACGGTTTGACCATCGCCTCCGAGCGCCCCGGCCACCATATGCGTGAAACCTGGCACCCCCTGGGCGTGGTCGGCGTGATCAGCGCCTTCAACTTTCCGGTCGCCGTATGGGCGTGGAACACCGCCCTGGCGCTGGTGTGCGGCAACGCGGTGATCTGGAAACCGTCGGAAAAGACCCCGCTCACCGCCCTGGCCTGCCAGGCGTTGTTCGAGCGCGTGTTAAAGGACTTCAGTGACGCGCCGCCCTACCTGAGCCAGGTGATCATCGGCGGCCGCGATGCCGGCGCTGCGCTGGTGGATGACCCCCGCGTGGCCCTGATCAGCGCCACCGGCAGCACCCGCATGGGTCGCGAAGTGGCACCCAAAGTCGCGGCACGTTTCGCCCGCAGCATCCTTGAGCTGGGCGGCAACAACGCGATGATCCTCGGCCCAAGCGCCGACCTGGACATGGCGGTGCGCGCCATCCTGTTCAGCGCCGTCGGCACCGCTGGCCAGCGCTGCACCACCCTGCGCCGCCTGATCGCCCATGAGTCGGTCAAGGAAGAAATCGTCACCCGCCTCAAAGCGGCCTATTCCAAAGTGCGCATCGGCCACCCGCTGCAAGGCAACCTGATCGGGCCGCTGATCGACAAGCACGGCTTCGACAACATGCAGGACGCCCTTGAGCAAGCCCTGAGCGAAGGCGGCAAGGTGTTCGGTGGCAAGCGCCAGTTGCAAGACACATTCCCTAACGCTTACTACGTGTCGCCGGCCATCGTGGAAATGCCTGAGCAAAGCGACGTGGTGTGCACCGAAACCTTCGCGCCGATTCTCTACGTGGTCGGCTACACCGACTTCGCCGAAGCCCTGCGCCTGAACAACGCCGTACCCCAAGGCCTGTCGTCGTGCATCTTCACCACCGATGTGCGCGAGGCCGAGCAGTTCATGTCGGCGGTGGGCAGCGACTGCGGCATCGCCAACGTCAACATCGGCCCAAGCGGCGCGGAAATCGGCGGCGCGTTTGGCGGTGAGAAAGAGACGGGCGGCGGGCGTGAGTCGGGCTCGGATGCGTGGCGTGGGTATATGCGTCGCCAGACCAACACCGTGAACTATTCACTGGAGTTGCCGTTGGCCCAGGGCATTACCTTCGACTGATACCTGAAGTCGCAGTGAGATGAGTGTGGGAGGGGGCATGCCACCTCCCACCGCTGAGCGCATTTGCAGTTAGAGGTTTGTTGGGTCTCATCGGAGTCTGGCAATGGCACTACGTGAAACATGTTTGTGGGAACACCTCACTCCCAGCCGGCCGGACCGTGCTGCGCTCAAGGGCGAAGTCCAGGTGGACGTGTGTGTGATCGGCGCCGGCATCACCGGTTTGTCGGCGGCCATTCATTTGCTGGAACAAGGTAAAAGCGTCACCGTGCTGGAGGCCCATCGCACCGGCCACGGCGGCTCGGGGCGCAACGTCGGGCTGGTGAACGCCGGTTTATGGATTCCCCCGGATGACATCGAAGCCGGTTTCGGCGAAGCGGTGGGCAGCCAGCTCAACCGCATGTTGGGCGCGGCACCTTCACTGGTGTTCAGCCTGATCGACAAATACAACATCGATTGCCAATTGCGCCGCGAGGGCACTTTGCACATGGCGCACAACGCCCGTGGCGAGGCGGACTTGCGCAGTCGTGAAGAACAATGGAAGCGCCGTGGTGCGCCGGTCGAACTGCTCACCGGGCAGGCCTGCGAGACCGCTACCGGCACTAAAAAAATCGCCGCTGCGTTGCTGGACAGGCGGGCGGGTACGTTGAACCCGATGGCCTACACCTCGGGCCTGGCCAACGCGGCGTTCGGCCTCGGCGGGCAACTGTTCGATCATTCCCCGGTGACCCAGGTGGAGCGCCAGGGCGCGCGCTGGTCGGTGCAGACCCCGCACGGCGCGGTGCAGGCGGCACAGGTGGTGATCGCCTCCAACGCCTACACCGAAGGCGAATGGACCGAACTGCGGCGTAACTTTTTCCCCGGTTATTACTATCAGGTCGCGTCGGCCCCGCTGACCGATGAAGCCGCCCGGCAGATTCTGCCAGGCGGCCAGGGCTCGTGGGACACGCGCCAGGTGTTGAGCAGCATCCGCCGCGATGCCGATGGCCGTCTGTTGCTTGGCAGCCTGGGCAACGGCAACCAGAAACCGGCCTGGTTCCTCAAAGCGTGGGCCGATCGGGTGCAGCAGCACTACTTTCCGTACCTCAAATCGGTGCAATGGGAATACACCTGGACCGGTTGCATTGCCTTCACCCCCGACCACTTGATGCGCCTGTTCGAGCCGGCCCCCGGCCTGGTCGCCGTCACCGGTTATAACGGGCGCGGCGTGACCACCGGCAGCGTGGTCGGCAAGGCGTTTGCCGACTACTTGTGTCACCAGAATCCCCAGGCACTGCCGATTCCCTTCGCGCCGATGCAGCCGTTGGCCGGCGTTGGCTTGCGCAGTTGCTTGTATGAGGCTGGGTTTTCGCTGTATCACGCCGGCCAATGCCTGAGGATCGTCATCTGATCAGCGAAATACCGCACAAAAGCCTGCATTTTCTTAGCCGGCTACCCATCTGTATTGGTGCAAGTCGTAGCAGTCCTGCACTGTAAATGTGCACTTCCGTTACGCATGTTGTAACACGTGTAGGAAGAGTCGTTTGTACATCCGGTTGCAGGTGCGACCTGCCAGGGTTGTACTTTTTAAGGCGGCTGGTTGTACCTCCGTGAGCTAGGGGGTTGCACGTGCTGGCAAGCGGTGGCGAAACGCCTGTAATTACAATGACACCGTGTCTTTTTGAAGAATAAAAACGTACTGGCACGACGCTTGCTCTGAGCTTTCGGTGAAAGGTTTGAATGCAAGTTGTCGTGCCAAAAATCAAAAATATCGGAGCACCACTCATGTCCCAGACGTTTTACAAGAAAGGTTTTCTGGCCCTCGCCGTTGCTGCGGCGCTGGGTGTTTCTACGTTTGTTCAAGCTGATGTGAAGATCGGCGTGGCGGGGCCGATGACGGGCGCCAACGCATCGTTCGGTGAGCAGTACATGAAGGGTGCCCAGGCGGCAGCCGATAGCATCAACAAGGCCGGCGGTATCAACGGTGAGCAGATCAAGCTGGTCGCCGGCGACGATGCCTGCGAGCCCAAGCAGGCTGTGGCTGTGGCCAACCGCCTGGCGGACCAGGAAAAAGTGATCGGTGTGGTCGGGCACTTCTGCTCGTCCAACACCATCCCGGCCTCTGAAGTGTACGACGAAGCGGGCATCATCGCGATCACCCCAGGCTCTACCAACCCGGCAGTGACCGAACGCGGCCTGGGCGCCATGTTCCGCATGTGCGGCCGTGATGACCAGCAAGGCATCGTCGCCGGCGATTACATCGTCGACGTGCTCAAGGGCAAAAAAGTCGCGGTGATCAACGACAAGGACACCTACGGCAAAGGCCTGGCCGATGCCACCGCTGCTCAGTTGACCAAGCGCGGCGTCAAGCCGGTGCTTGAAGAAGGCCTGACCCGTGGCGAGAAAGACTTCAGCGCCCTGGTCACCAAGATCCGTTCCACCGGGGCTGACGTGGTGTACTTCGGTGGCCTGCACCCCGAAGCCGGTCCGCTGGTTCGCCAGATCCGTGAAGCCGGTCTCAAGGACGTCAAGTTCATGTCCGATGACGGCATCGTGACCGATGAGCTGGTGGCGACCGCAGGCGGCAAGCAATACGTCGACGGCGTGTACATGACCTTCGGCGCTGACCCGCGCCTGCTACCGGACAGCAAGGCGGTGGTGGAAGAGTTCCGCAAGGCCGGCTACGAGCCTGAAGGCTATACCCTTTACGCTTACGCTTCGCTGCAGGCGCTGGCCGCAGGTTTCAATGGCGCCAAGTCCAACAAGGGTGAAGACGCCGCCAAGTGGCTCAAAGCCCACCCGGTCAAGACCGTCATGGGCGAGAAGACCTGGGACGCCAAGGGCGACCTGAAAATCTCCGACTACGTGGTGTACCAGTGGGATAAAGACGGCAAATACCACCAGCTGGAAAAGCAGAAGTAAGGCATAGCGCCTGAGTCCGACTGTGGGAGGGGCTTGCCCCCGATGCCGGTGTGTCAGCCCCGATGCTCAGCTGATCCTACGCAATCGGCGGCAAGCCCCCGCCCACAGGGGGACCATGTTCTGATCAAGATCTGTCTTTTCCTCCAGAAGCGCCGCACACCCACCGGTGTGCAGGTGCTCACCGCGTGAGATTGCGTTATGGATGGTATTTTCCTGCAGCAACTGGTCAACGGCCTGACCCTCGGGTCGGTCTATGGCCTGATCGCCATCGGCTACACAATGGTCTATGGCATCATTGGCATGATCAACTTCGCCCACGGCGAGGTTTATATGATTTCCGCTTACCTCGCGGCGATCAGTCTGGCACTGCTGGCTTACTTCGGCATCGAATCCTTCCCGCTGCTCATACTCGGCACCTTGATCTTCACCGTCGTCGTCACCGGCGTGTACGGTTGGGTCATTGAGCGTGTCGCCTACAAACCGTTGCGTAACTCCACCCGACTGGCTCCGCTGATCAGCGCCATCGGTATCTCCCTGATCCTGCAGAACTACGCGCAGATCGCCCAGGGCGCCAAGCAACAAGGTATTCCGACCCTGCTGGCCGGGGCCTGGCGTGTCGATATCGGCAGCGGGTTCGTCCAGCTCACCTACACCAAAGTGTTCATCCTGGTCGCCGCCTTCGCCGGCATGGCCTTGCTGACTTACATCATCAAGTACACCAAGCTCGGACGCATGTGCCGCGCCACCCAGCAAGACCGCAAGATGGCCTCAATCCTGGGAATCAACACCGACCGCGTGATCTCCTACGTGTTCGTCATCGGTGCCGCCATGGCCGCACTGGCCGGCGTACTGATCACGCTCAACTACGGCACCTTTGACTTCTATGCCGGCTTCATCATCGGCATCAAGGCGTTTACCGCAGCGGTACTCGGCGGCATCGGCTCCCTGCCTGGGGCGATGTTGGGCGGGATCATCCTCGGTATCTCCGAGTCGTTGTTCTCGGGGTTGATCAACTCTGACTACAAAGACGTGTTCAGTTTCTCCCTGCTGGTGGTGATTCTGATTTTCCGTCCCCAGGGCCTGCTTGGTCGCCCACTCGTGGCGAAGGTGTAAACATGTCTGCTGCCAAACCTATCGATATCAAGAAAAGTGTCGTCGATACGATCCTTGCCGGGCTGATTTCGTTGATCGTGTTCGGTCCGATCGTCGGCGTGGTCCTCGACGGCTACAGCTTCAACCTGGAACCGGCCCGCGTGGGCCTGTTGGTGGCCATCGTGATGGTCGGCCGCTTTGCCATGAGCCTGTTTCTGCAAACCCCCAAGGGCGTGAAGATTCTGCAGGGCTTTGAAAGCTCAGGCTCGGGCGTGCATGTGCTCAAACCCGATTACAAATCGCGACTGCGCTGGATCATTCCGGCGCTGATCGTGATCGCCATCGTGTTCCCGATCTTCGCCAACAAGTACCTGCTCACCGTGGTGATCCTCGGCTTGATCTACGTACTCCTGGGCCTGGGCCTGAACATCGTGGTGGGCCTGGCGGGCCTGCTCGACCTGGGTTACGTGGCGTTCTACGCCATCGGTGCCTATGGCCTGGCGCTGGGCTACCAGTACCTGGGCCTGGGATTCTGGACGGTGTTGCCATTGGCGGCCATCGCGGCCGCGTTGGCCGGGTGCATACTCGGCTTCCCGGTGTTACGCATGCACGGCGACTACCTGGCCATCGTGACCCTGGGCTTTGGTGAAATCATCCGCCTGGTGCTCAACAACTGGCTGTCGTTCACCGGCGGTCCGAACGGCATGCCGGTGCCATCACCGACCTTCCTCGGCCTCGAATTCGGCAGGCGTGCAAAGGATGGCGGGATTCCGTTCCACGAGTTCTTCGGCATCGACTACAACCCCAACATCAAATTCATGTTCATCTACATCGTGCTGTTTTTGGTGGTGCTGCTGGTGCTGTACATCAAGCATCGCCTGACCCGCATGCCGGTCGGCCGTGCGTGGGAAGCGCTGCGTGAAGATGAGATCGCCTGCCGCTCCATGGGCCTGAACCACGTACTGGTCAAGCTCTCGGCGTTCACCATCGGTGCCTCCACCGCTGGCTTGGCCGGGGTGTTCTTTGCCAGCTATCAGGGCTTCGTCAACCCGTCGTCGTTCACCTTCTTCGAGTCGGCGCTGATTCTGGCCATCGTGGTGCTGGGCGGCATGGGCTCCACGGTGGGCGTGGTGATTGCCGCGTTCGTGTTGACCGTTGCGCCGGAGTTGCTGCGCAGCTTCTCCGAGTACCGCGTGCTGCTGTTTGGTGTGTTGATGGTGGTGATGATGATCTGGCGACCACGCGGTTTGATCCGCATCAGCCGTACCGGTGTGACACCACGTAAAGGAGTGGCGCCATGAGCAAGGAAGTCGTCCTCTGCGTGGAACACCTGATGATGCACTTCGGTGGCATCAAGGCCTTGAGCGATGTGAGCCTCAAGGTCGAACGCAACTCGATCTTCGCCCTGATCGGCCCCAACGGCGCCGGCAAGACCACGGTGTTCAACTGCCTCACCGGGTTTTACAAAGCCAGTGGCGGCAAGATCCAGCTCAACGTGCGCGGCAAGCAAACCGACGTGATCCAACTGTTGGGCGAGCGCTTCCAGGCCACCGACTTCGTGTCGCCGAAGAGCTTCCTCAGCCGCGTGTACTACAAGATGTTCGGCGGCACCCATCTGGTCAACCGTGCAGGTTTGGCGCGGACTTTCCAGAACATTCGCCTGTTCAAGGAAATGTCGGTGGTGGAGAACCTGCTGGTGGCCCAACACATGTGGGTCAACCGCAACATGCTGGCGGGCATCCTCAACACCAAGGGCTACCGCAAGGCCGAAAGCGATGCACTGGACTGCGCCTTCTACTGGCTGGAAGTGGTGGACCTGGTGGACTGCGCCAACCGCCTGGCCGGTGAGCTTTCCTACGGCCAGCAGCGCCGTCTGGAGATCGCCCGCGCCATGTGCACGCGGCCGCAGATCATCTGCCTGGACGAACCGGCAGCCGGCCTCAACCCTCAGGAAACCGAAGCCCTCAGTGCGATGATTCGCCTGCTGCGCGACGAACACGACCTCACGGTGGTGCTGATCGAACACGACATGGGCATGGTGATGAGTATTTCCGACCACATCGTGGTGCTGGACCACGGCAACGTGATCGCCGAGGGCGGGCCGGAGGCGATCCGCAACGACCCGAAAGTGATTGCCGCCTACCTGGGCGCTGACGAAGAGGAGCTGGTATGAGTGCACCTATCCTCGAAATGAAAGACCTGGACGTGTTCTATGGCCCGATCCAGGCCCTGAAAAAAGTCTCGCTGCACATCAACGAAGGTGAAACCGTCAGCCTGATCGGCTCCAACGGCGCGGGCAAATCCACGCTGCTGATGTCGATCTTCGGTCAGCCGCGGGCCGAGTCGGGGCAGATCCTCTACAACGGCGTCGAGATTACCCACAAGTCCTCCCACTACATCGCTTCCAACGGCATCGCGCAGTCGCCGGAAGGGCGGCGGGTGTTCCCTGACATGACTGTCGAGGAAAACCTGTTGATGGGCACCATCCCCATTGGCGACAAGTTCGCCGCCGAGGACATGCAGCGCATGTTCGAGCTGTTCCCACGGCTCAAGGAGCGGCGTAACCAGCGCGCCATGACCATGTCCGGTGGTGAGCAGCAAATGCTCGCCATCGCCCGTGCGCTGATGAGCCGGCCCAAGCTGTTGCTGCTGGACGAGCCGAGCCTGGGGCTGGCACCGATTGTGGTCAAGCAGATCTTTTCCACCCTGCGCGAGCTGGCAGCCACCGGCATGACCATCTTCCTGGTGGAGCAGAACGCCAACCACGCCCTGCGCTTGTCGGACCGGGCTTACGTGATGGTCAACGGCGAGATCCGCCTGACAGGCACCGGCAAAGAGTTGCTGGTGAACGAAGAGGTGCGTAACGCCTACCTGGGCGGGCACTGATCTAAAACGCAGGATCCCTGTGGGAGGGCCCCCTCCCACAGTTGTTTTTGTGCCATCCACCCTGGCAATCCCAAATTGTGGAAAACAAATCCGGCTACCCTCCAAAGCGCGACATATAGCCGCCGCAAATCCCTGTTTTGTCACAGTTTTGACTTGTCCCCATTCGCTGTGGAACCGGCTGTGGGTAACGTGGGAGTAGCTGGCTGAAAGCCTTTAAAAACGTGGCTTACAGCGCAGCGGTTGATTTTTGATCAGCGGTTTTTTGGTGACTGGCCAAGGGGTTTGTCAACCTGTTTAAAGACACAGGTATATGACCGGAATATGTCCAGCAAGCCTGTGGATAAGTCTGTGATTAAACTCTGGAAAGAGTGCCGCAGAGGCCGGATTAACTGGCCTGGAGCCATCGTTCGGATTTTTCCTCTTGTCGCGCGCGTACATACAGCCCGACTGAGGTCAAGCAAAAAACTTTCTAAAATCGCCTGCAGGCCTTGTGGATAGAGGCCTGAGCTGTTTTGCACTTGCCCCCAAAGACTGTGGGCGCAGTTGTGGATAACCTGCGCGCATATGGCTGCAGGCCACGGTTTGTAAGGCGTCGCGTCGAGTGGTTAAAAAACAGCCAGTTATGCGCGAAGGTGTGTGCACGGCGGTTGCCGCAACGGCGGCGTAAGGGCATTCTGCTGGCTGATTTTTTACCGATGCCCGTAAGGAGAACACCATGTCCAACACGCTGTTTATCACTGGCGCTACTTCAGGCTTTGGCGAAGCCTGCGCCCGTCGTTTTGCCGAAGCCGGCTGGAAACTGGTGCTCACCGGTCGTCGCGCCGAGCGTTTGAATGCGTTGGTCGAGGAGCTTTCCAAGCAAACCGAGGTGCATGGCCTGGTCGTGGACGTGCGTGACCGCAAGGGCATGGAAGACGCCATCGCCAACCTGCCGCCGTCGTTCGCCACGTTGCGCGGCCTGATCAACAACGCCGGGCTGGCAGTGGGCACGGACCCAGCTCCCAAGTGTGAACTCGACGATTGGGAAACCATGGTCGACACCAATATCAAAGGCCTGCTGACCACCACCCACCTGCTGTTGCCGCGCCTGATCGCCCACGGCCGTGGCGCCGGCATCATCAACCTGGGCTCCATCGCCGGCAGCTACCCATACCCCGGCAGCCACGTGTATGGCGGCTCCAAGGCGTTCGTAAAACAATTCTCCCTGAACCTGCGCTGCGACCTGCAAGGCACCGGCGTGCGCGTGACCAACATCGAGCCGGGCCTGTGCGAAAGCGAGTTTTCCCTGGTGCGCTTCGGCGGTGACCAGGCGCGCTACGACGCCACCTACGCCGGCGCCGAGCCGATCCAGCCGCAGGACATTGCCGACACCATCTTCTGGGTGATGAACACCCCGGCGCACGTCAACATCAACCGCCTGGAGCTGATGCCGGTGAGCCAGACCTGGGCCGGGTTTGCGATTGAGCGGGGTGCCAAAGGCTGATTTTTGTAGTGAGCGAGCTTGCCCCGCGCGGGGCAAGCCCGCTCACCACCGGGGGAGGACGGTGAGGGGCCAAAGGATGCAATGAGTGCAGGGCGTGCTCGCAAAAGGCTCTGACCCTCAGCCGAGATGCTCGATCAATCCCTGATAACAGGTCGCCAAGTGATACGGCGTGGTCGACGGCATGTCCCGTCGGCTCACGGCGCCCTTGGCGTCCAGGCATTCGTGCCAGCCTTTGTCGTGCAGGAAGTTGTTTTGCAGTGCCAGCAATTGACGTTGCAATACCGCTTCGCTGCCGGGACGCAGGGTCAAGGCCCGCAGGTATTCTGCCTGGGCCCAGATGCGTTGAGTGCCGTCGCGCACGCTGCCGTCGAGGGCGAGCATGCCGCTGACCGCACCGCTTAACTTATCCACACCCTTTTGCTCGGCGTAGGCAAATGCCCGGTTCAGCGAGGCATGCAGCGGCGTACCGCGCAGCACATTCGAGGATTCCAGCAAAAAGAACCATTCGAACTGGTGTCCCGGCTCGAACCAGTTATCCACCGCGCCCAGTGGTTTTTCCATCATCACGCCGTGCTGGCGGTCGATGAAGCGCTTTTGCAGTGCGCTGGCCAAGTCCAGCAACGTGTCCCGCGTGACGGCGTCTTCACGCACGGCCAGTGTGGCGAGGAAGCCTTCGGCAAGGTGCATCAGTGGGTTCTGCAAAGGGCCGGACTTGAGGGACGACCAGTTGCGTTCCAGCACCGCTTCGTACAGACCGTCGCCCGTGGCGAAGCGTTCGGCAACCACGGCAAGCGCGGCATTGAGCACCGATTCCACCAACGGCTCACGCACCTTGGCCCAGTAGTGGGCACAGGCAAAGATGATGAAGGCGTGGGTGTAGAGGTCTTTGCGTTTATCCAGCGGCTGCCCGGCCGGGTCGATGCTGTAGAACCAGCCGCCGTGCTCGGCGTCGTGGAAGTGCTGCTGCAGGGAACGGAACAACGCTGTCGCGCGGGCTTCGGCGAAGGTCGCACCGGGCTCGCCGATCAGGCTGGCGAACAGGTACAACTGCCGGGCGCAGGCCATGGCGCGGTAGCGTTGCGGGGGCAACGGCTGGTGATCGGCGCCCAGTGCCTCATACGGCAGCGCCAACTCGGCGTTCCAGCCTGGCCCCTGCCAGAGCGGCACGATCAGGCTGTGGAAGTGCGTGAGCACGGTATTCAAGGAAGGCGGGGAAGCGATGGGCATTGGCTGGCGTCGTCACGGCTGGGGCGTAGGCGCGCATGGTAGCAGAGGGGCAGCTTTAAGTTGTGAGCTGCAAGCGGCAAGTAAGAGCCGTTCGGTTTTTACTCGCCGCTTGTCGCTTGCGACGGTCAGCTGGCGAGCAGCCACACCCCAGTCGCCGCCGAAGCTGCCCCGGCAATTCTCACCAGCGGCGCGGCAGCTGTCGGCAGGAAGCGCACCAGCGCATAACCGGCCGCATGCAGCGCAGCTGTCGCGCCGACAAACCCGGCCGCATATGCCCAAGGGCTGGACATGTCCGGCAACTCCAGGCCATGGGCCACACCGTGGAAAAGTGCAAACAGCGCCGTCGCACCCACGGCCATAAACAGCGGCGGCCGCACCGCCAATGCCACGGCCAGGCCCAGGGCCAGCACCGACGCGGCGATCCCGCTTTCCAGTGCCGGCAGCGCCAGGCCTTCAAAACCCAGCACGCCGCCGATCAGCATGGTGCCAACGAAGGTGCACGGCAGCGCCCAGCGGGCCGCGCCTTTTTGCTGCGCCGCCCACAGGCCGACCGCAAGCATGGCCAGCAAATGGTCGATACCGCCCAGCGGATGGCTGATCCCGGCTATCAGGCCGTTGTCGCCGTGGCCAGGGTGAGCGAAAGCCAGAGCCGGAGTGAGCAGCAGCGCAGCGGCGGCCAAGAGTTTATTGAGGGTCATAAACAGGTTCCTTTTGGAGTGATCAGGCGGCGGTCAGCAGGCCTTGGCGTTCAATGAAGGCAACAATGTCGTCCAGGCCCACGCCGGTTTTCTGGTTGCTGAAGACAAAAGGTTTACCGTTGCGCATGCGCTGGGTGTCGCTGTTCATCAGCTCCAGCGAGGCGCCGACCAGAGGCGCGAGGTCGATCTTATTGATCACCAGCAGGTCGGATTTGCAGATGCCGGGGCCGCCTTTGCGCGGCAGTTTGTCGCCGGCGGACACGTCGATCACGTAGATAGTCAGGTCCGACAACTCGGGGCTGAAGGTGGCCGACAAGTTGTCCCCGCCGGACTCCACCAGGATCAGGTCCAGGCCGGGGAAGCGGCGGTTGAGCTGGTCCACCGCTTCCAGGTTGATCGAGGCGTCTTCACGAATGGCCGTGTGCGGGCAGCCGCCGGTTTCCACGCCGATGATACGCTCGGGCGCCAGAGCCTCGTTGCGGACCAGGAAGTCGGCGTCCTCACGGGTATAGATGTCGTTGGTGACCACCGCCAGGTTGTAGCGGTCGCGCAGTGCGAGGCACAGGGCCAGGGTCAGGGCGGTCTTGCCGGAGCCGACCGGGCCGCCGATGCCGACGCGCAGGGGTTGTGTGTTCATGTGGTGTTTCTCCTAGGAACGGAACAGGCGGCTGTACTGGCGCTCATGGGCCATGCATGCCAGGGACAGGCCGAACGCGGCGCTGCCGACAGTGTTGGGGGTGACGCGGCCGGCGTCCTGCTGGGCCTGCTGCAGCAGCGGCAGCAGTTCGCTGGTCAGGCGTTGGGCGGCTTGCTGGCCCAGGGGCAGAGTTTTCATCAGCACGGCCAATTGGTTTTCCAGCCAGCTCCACAACCAGGCGGCGAGGGCGTCGTCGGGGCTGATCTGCCAGGCGCGAGCCGCCAGGGCCCAGCCCAGCGCCAGATGGGGTTCGCTGCGTTGTTCGAGGAAGGCACGGGCGGCGCTGTCCAGCTCCGGCAGGCCGTTGAGCAACTGCTGCAGCGAATAGCCCATCTGCCGGCTTTCCTGATACAGCTCGCGGGTTTCGCGGCTGGCCTGGTGTGCTTCGCATAATTGCGCCAGCGTCGGCCAATCCTGCTCGGCAGCGGCGCGGCAATGGGCGAGCAACAGCGGCGCCTCGAAGCGTGCGAGGTTGAGCCGTAACTGGTCGCTGATCCAGCGGCGAGCGCTGGCTGCATCACTGACGCGACCATTGTCCACGGCCATTTCCAGGCCCTGTGAATAGCTGTAGCCGCCAATCGGCAATTGCGGACTGGCCAGACGCAGCAGCGCCCAGGCTGGGTTCATAGACGCACGCCGAACTGGTGCAGCTTGGGCGGGTAATTGAAGTCCTCATCGCCGTGACGCGAATGGTGGTGACCACCGCCATAGGCACCGTGTTCCGGCTGGAACGGTGCTTCAAGGCTTTCGGTGTGGGCGCCCAGTTGTTCGAGCATGGCCTTGAGCACGTAGTCATCGAGCAAGCGTAACCAGCCATCGCCGACCTGCAACGCCACATGGCGGTTGCCCAGGTGATAGGCGGCGCGGGTCAGTTCGAAGGCGCTGGCGCAGGTGACGTGCAGCAGTTGTTCAGGCCGGGCGCACACGCGTACGACACGTCCGTCTTCGGCCTGTAGGAATTCGCCATCGTGCAGCGGTGGCTGGCCGCGCTCCAGGAACAGGCCGACGTCTTCGCCGTCGGCACTGAAACAGCGCAGGCGGCTTTTGCTGCGTGCCTCGAAATTCAGCAGCAACTCGGCGGCCCAGAGGGCCTGGGGGGCGATTCGGCGGTGGATCACCAGCATCAGAAAGCTTCCAGCTATGAGCGATACAACCGCTAGAGCAAGGGGCTTGCCAACCCCGTCGGTGAGTAGGAATTACCTGTAGGCAGGCACTCCAATGCCACTAAACAGGGCGTCGCTGAATGGCTGCTGCGCACCAAATTGGTGCTGTTTGGTGTTTCGCGCACCTGCTGTGAGCGCTTTCGGATTTGTCCTACGCCATATAGCGATTCGACTTTCATCGCGTTACGCGTGCATTCATTAGGCTTTGCGCCGTGTGTCATTCACTGCGACGTTTATCATGTTTAAGTTATTTTGTTGCCTGGCCATTGGCGGTCTGGTCCTCGCGGCTCCAACCGCCTCAGCCAACGTTTCGGCGGCGGCGACCGCTGGCACTGCCCGGCAGTCGTCCATCAGCCATGTGATCGATCGCGCCCACGCGTTGATCGGCACGCCCTACAAGGGCGGCGGTACCTCCGTGGAGCAAGGGTTTGATTGCAGCAGTTTCCTGGTCTATCTGTTCAAGACCGAAGCCAATATCCGTTTGCCGCGCACGACAGCGGCGATGCACCGATCGAGTGCCACGACAGTGCAGCCAGAGGCGCTCAAGCCTGGCGATGCGGTGTTCTTCAAGGGCAATGGGCGCGGCCGGGTCAGTCATGTCGGCCTTTATATAGGCAACGGCCAATTTATCCATTCGCCCAGCACCGGCAAGCGTGTGCGCATCGACTCGTTGAGTAACCGCTACTGGAAAAAACACTACACCGGCGCCAAGCGCTTTCATCCTGGGGCGTGATTGGCTTATTCGGTGCTGCCCAGGCCTTGCCAGTGCTTGAGGCCGATAAAGATAAAGCGCAATTGTTGGGTGATCTTGGCCTGGGGCGTGAGGTGTGCCGGCAGCGCCTGGGCCGGTGGGTCGATGATGTCGGGGAGGGTGGCGAACACGCTTTTCACGATCAGGTCGGCCATCACATGCAGGCCTTCGGGGTCCAGGTGCTGCAATTTGGGCATCAGCGTCAGGTCGGCCGCCAGGTCGCGGGTGATGTCTTCGCGCAGAGCTCCGATGGCTTGGCGCACCGCCAGGCAACCGCCATATTGTTCGCGGGCCAGGAACAGGAATTGCGAACGGTTGGCCGACACCACATCAAGAAAGATCCGCACGGAGGCATCGATAATGCCGCCCATCACGAATTCGTTGTGACGCACCAGTCGAATGGTGGCGCGAAAGGTCTGACCGACTTCACTTACCAGCACCAGGCCAAGTTGGTCCATATCGGCAAAGTGGCGATAGAACCCGGTGGGAACAATGCCGGCCGTCTTGGCCACTTCGCGCAGGCTCAAGCTGCCAAACCCACGGCCACACTCCATCAGATGGCGGGCAGCGTCCATCAGGGCGAGGCGGGTCTGTTGCTTCTGTTCGGCGCGGGGCAGCATGGGCGGGTGAGCTTTGTCGGCAAGTACAGCGAAGCACTCTAGCAAAACCGCTTCGTTGGCGTCGAACTTGGCGGGAGACGTTGCGTGACCGGTGCTACAAAAAGTCAAAAGCCCGATCGACGGATCGGGCTTTTTTCTGGGTCACCACAGGCTTAGCTCTGTGCTTGATGCAGTTCTTGCAAACGATCAGCACCGCCTTCAGCGATACCCTGGGCGTAGGCACGGTCGTTGGCTTGTTCAGAACCGCCTTCGGCCACGGCATTGCGTTCTTGCAGACGATCAGCGCCACCTTCAACCAGGCCTTTCTGTTCCAGGCGATTGCGGCCGTTTTCGGTCAGGCCTTCGGTGTAAGCGCGTTCGTTGGCACGCTGCGAACCATTTTCGGCAACGGCGCCCTTGGCGTAGTCGCGGTTTTCGTCTTCCTGCGAACCGCTGCGGGCCAGGGTTTGGCTCAAATGCACGGCGTCGGCTTTGACTTGTGGGGTAACCTGTTCGGCTGCTGGCAGGGCAAAAGCACTGGAAGCCAGGATAGACAACAGGGCGGTAGCGAGTATTTGGCGTTTCATGATCGGTTGCTCCTTGGGAGGGCGATAAAGTGGGTACGGGGCTAATGCTACTCTCGATAAGTCGATATAAAAGTTCATAAACACAATGGTAATAATCAACGGAATTGATTGTTCGTCGCGGGGGCTCTAGCACGCGCCTCTCAAGCACGCGGTTTTGCACCGAGGTGGGTATTTTCGACACGAACCTGGGTAACAATGGTGCGTCGTCGATGATCGAATCTGTCTGGATGATCAGAAAAATGGCTTTTTGCGACTAAATTGGCGGCGGGGTTAAACCCGCAGGCGGTTTGCCAGTCGTACCCTTATGAGCTGGAGTTCAGCTAGTCGTGTTGAGGAGTTCTGTGCAATGACGCGCACTCGTAAAATCATCGCTTGGAGCTGCGCCAGCTTCGTTCTATTCATCGCCGTGGTGGTGCTGGTCCTGGTGTTCTTTGACTGGAACCGCATCAAACCGCCCCTCAATGCCAAAGTTTCCGAAGAACTGCATCGTCCTTTCGCCATCAATGGCAACCTGGCCGTGGTGTGGCAACGCGAGCCCGATGAAGGCGGTTGGCGTGCCTGGGTACCCTGGCCCCATGTGATCGCCGAAGACCTGACGCTGGGTAACCCCGACTGGTCGAAACAACCGCAGATGGTCACGCTCAAAAAGGTCGAGCTGCGCATTTCGCCCCTGGCCTTGCTGGTGCAGCGCGTGGTGATCCCGCGTATCGACCTCACCGAGCCGAGTGCGCAATTGCAGCGCCTGGCCGACGGCCGCGCCAACTGGACCTTTACGTTCGACCCTAAGGACCCGAACGCCGAGCCCTCCAACTGGGTGGTGGACATCGGTGCCATCGGCTTCGACAAGGGCCACGTCACCCTCGATGACCAAACGCTCAAGACCAAGCTCGATGTGATCATCGACCCCCTGGGCAAGCCGATCCCGTTCGGGGAAATCGTCGGCGATGCCGATGCCAAAAAGGCGCTGGAAAAAGGCTCGGCGCCCCAAGACTATGCTTTCGGCCTTAAAGTCCAAGGCCAGTACCACGGCAAGAAACTTGATGGCAGCGGCAAGATCGGCGGCCTGCTGGCCCTGCAGGACGCGGCCAAGCCATTCCCGATGCAGGCCCAGGTGAAGATCGCCGACACCAGCATCGCCCTGGCCGGCACCCTGACCGACCCGCTTAACCTCGGCGCCCTTGACCTGCGCCTGAAACTGTCCGGCAGCAGCCTGGGCAACCTGTACCCGCTCACCGGCGTCACGCTGCCGGACTCGCCGGCCTACGCCACCGACGGTCACCTGATCGCCAACTTGCACCAAGCCGGCGGTGCCTCCTTTCGCTACGAAAACTTCAACGGCAAGATCGGCAACAGCGATATCCACGGCAACCTCGCCTACCTCGCCAGCCAGCCACGGCCCAAGCTCAGCGGCGATTTGGTGTCCAACCAGTTGCTGATGACTGACCTGGCGCCCTTGATCGGCGCCGATTCCAACGCCAGGCAAAAAGCCCGTGGCGGTGAAAGCAAGCAGCCCGCGACCAAAGTGCTGCCGGTTGAAGAGTTTCGCACCGAGCGCTGGCGCGACATGGATGCCGACGTGGAATTCACCGGCAAACGCATCGTGCACAGCGCCGACTTGCCCTTCACCGACCTCTACACCCACCTGGTGCTCAATGACGGCGAACTGAGCCTTGAGCCTCTGCGCTTTGGCGTGGCCGGCGGCAAACTCGATGCGCAGATTCGCTTGAACGGCCGCATCACGCCGATGGAAGGTCGCGCCAAACTCACCGCGCGCAACTTCAAACTCAAGCAGCTGTTCCCCACCTTCGAACCGATGAAAACCAGCTTCGGCGAGCTCAATGGCGACGCTGATATCGCCGGGCGCGGCAACTCCGTGGCGGCGTTGTTGGGCAGTTCCAACGGTGACTTGAAGATGCTGATCAATGACGGCGCCATCAGCCGTGGCCTGATGGAAATCGCCGGGCTCAACGTCGGCAACTACGTAGTGGGCCGACTGTTCGGCGACAAGGAAGTGAAGATCAACTGCGCGGCGGCCGACTTCGGCATCAAGACCGGTCTGGCGACGACCCGGCTGTTTGTGTTCGACACCGAGAACGCCATCATCTACATCGATGGCACCGCGAACATGGCCACGGAACAGTTGGACTTGACCATCACCCCTGAGTCCAAGGGCTTCCGCCTGTTCTCGCTGCGCTCGCCGTTGTACGTCAACGGCCCGTTCATCAAGCCTAATGCCGGAGTCAAAGCCATCCCGCTGGCGCTGCGTGGTGCAGGCATGGTGGCGCTGGGCGTAATCGCCGGCCCTGCGGCGGGGTTGTTGGCGCTGGTGGCGCCGAGCGGCGGCGAGCCCAATGAGTGCGCGCCGCTGCTGCAACAGATGAAGGAAGGCAAGGCGCCGAAGACGGTGAAGGGTTGAACGTCGAGATTGTCAGAGAGGGCGACCCTGGGGTCGCCCTTTTTTACGCTCGAGTTACAGACTCTCGAGGATGTCGGCCATATCGTCCGCGTGCTCTTCTTCCTGCGCCAGGATCTCTTCAAACAGGCGGCGCGTGGTCGGGTCTTTATCGCCGATGTACTGGATGATTTCGCGGTAGCTGTCCACTGCGATCCGCTCGGCCACCAGGTCTTCGTAGACCATTTCCTTCAGGCTGTTGCCGGCCACGTACTGGGCGTGAGAGTTCTTCGACAGCAGGTCCGGGTTGAACTCCGGCTCACCGCCCAGCTGCACGATGCGCTCGGCCAGTTTGTCGGCGTGTTCGGCTTCCTGGGTGGCGTGTTCCAGGAATTCGTCGGCGGCAATGCTGGCTTTCAGGCCGCTGGCCATGAAGTAGTGACGCTTGTAGCGCAGCACGCACACCAGTTCTGTCGCCAGTGAGGTGTTGAGCAGGCGGATGATTTCTTCGCGGTCGGCATCGTAGCCTTCCGTGACGGCGCCGTTTTCGACGTTTTGGCGGGCGCGGGCGCGCAGGGTCGCAACGTCGGTCAAATGTGCTTCGGTCATCTCAATCTCCTGGTGCTAATCCGGTTTTGCGCCACGCTCTGCCGGCGTGATCGCTCCAAGTTGTGAGTACCGGGCAACGCAAAAAGTTTTATCGGATTTGACGGGAGGTGTCATGAGTGCGTCGCGGGGCGCGGCTATGCTGCACGTACTTTTTCTCGATCAGGGACGTTCGCGTCATGTCGCAGTGGTTAGCCACCCGTTATCCCTTGGTGTTGGTGCCCGGCATGCTGGGTTTCGTGCGCCTGGGCTTTTTTCCCTATTGGTATGGCATCGTTCCTGCGTTGCGGGCAGGGGGGGCGCAGGTGTTCCCGGTGCAGGTGGCGCCGCTGGACGCCAGTGAAGTCCGCGGCGAGCAGTTACTGGTGCAGATCGAGCGGATTCGCCGCGAAAGTGGTGCCGAAAAGGTCAACCTGATCGGTCATAGCCAAGGCGCACTGACGGCGCGCTATGCCGCGGCCAAACGGCCTGAATGGGTGGCGTCGGTCACCTCGGTGGCCGGGCCTAACCACGGCTCGGAGCTGGCCGACCATATTCATCTGCATTACCCCATCGACGGCGCCAAGGGTCGCCTCATGAGCGCGCTGTTCCACCTGGCTGCCTGGGGAATGGGCCTGTTGGAGACCGGCTATCGCGGGCCGCGCTTTAAGGCGGATCTGCATGCATCGCACCATTCCCTGACGAGCGCAGGCGTGGCTGCGTTCAATCGTCTATATCCCCAAGGGCTGCCCGACACGTGGGGCGGGCAGGGCGCGGAACTGGTCAATGGTGTGCGCTATTACTCGTGGTCCGGCACGTTGCAACCGGGCATCACCGACCGTGGGCGCAACCTGTTCGACGGTACCCATCGCAGTTGTCGCTTGTTCGCCCGCAGCTTCGTGCGCGAAAAGGGCCACTGTGACGGCATGGTCGGGCGCTACAGTTCGCACTTGGGCACGGTGATTGGCGATGACTTTGCCTTGGACCATTTCGACATCGTCAATCAGTCCCTGGGCCTGGTGGGTAAGGGGGCCGAGCCGATCCGCCTGTTTGTCGAACATGCCCAGCGCTTGAAAGCCGCCGGGGTTTAAGCCTGGCGGCGCACCGGCGTGGTCCAGCGCTCCGACACAATCACTCCGCCCAAGGTCAGCAAACCACCCACCAGATGGTATGACGACAGCTCTTCCTGCAAGACCAGCGCCGCAATCAGCGCAGTCACCAACGGCAGCAGGTTAAAGAACAGCGTGGTGCGGCTGGGGCCCAGGGTTTTGATCGAATGCATCCAGGCCAGCGGCGCCAGCATTGAGGCCAGCAGACAGGCGTACAACACCAACGGGATATTCGCCCAGCCCAGGCCGGCCTTTGCCGAGCACACAAACAGCGGAAACAGCACGACCACCGCCACTAGGATCTGCAAATACAGCAACACCAACGGCGGCAGGCGCAATTGCCATTTTTTCAGCAGCGTGCTGTAGAGGGCGTAGGCCAGTGTCGCCACCAGCATCATGCCGTCACCCAGGTTGACCCCATGTTGCAGCAGCGCGCCCAGGCTACCGGCCGAGACCACCACGGCCACGCCGGCAAACGACAGTCCGGCCCCGGTGAGGGCGCCGAAGGTCAGGCGCTGGCCGAGGCTGATGATCGCCGCCGTCAGTGCCATCAACGGCATCAGCGACAGGATGATGCCCATGTTGGTGGCGCTGGTCAGCGACGCGGCGTAGTACGCCAGGCTCTGGTACACCGCCATGCCCAGCACGCCGAGGACGAAGATTTTGCCCAGGCTCGGGCGAATCTGCGGCCAGTGGGCGATCACTGGCCTGAGCATGAACGGCGTGAACAGCAAGGCCGCCAGCAGCCAGCGGTAAAAGCCGATCTCGGAGGGAAAGATCGAGCCCACGGCCAGTTTGTTGACCACGGTGTTACCGGCCCAGATAAAAATGGCCAGCAGGGGATACGCGTATTGCATCGAAAGAAACCAGGCGTGTTGATGAGCCGGGATTATCCCCTGTCCGGATCGAAGCCTATACTGCGATCCAGACAACAGACCTCTGCATCCAGACAATATGGCCAGACACACCGTACGCCTCGCCGATTTCCACAGCCTGCCCGGCCCCGTGTACTTCCGTTATTCCGACTTCGCCCCGGACACCGAGTGCACGCCGCACCGGCATGGTTGGGGTTCGCTGGACTACTCCGCCAGTGGCGTGATGCGCATGGAAGTGGCAGGCAAGCGCTTCATGTCGCCGCCGCAATACGCGGTGTGGATCCCGCCGAACACCGAGCACAGTTCCTACAACGCCCAGGCGATTGTCTACCACTCGGTGGGCCTGGCGCCTGAGCTGTGCGAGCAACTGCCGCAGCAGCCTTGCACCCTGGCGATCAGCGATATTCTCAAGGCGATCCTGCGCGATTTTGCCCGGCGTGACGTGAATATTCCGCAGAGCGAAGCCGATGTCCGCCTGGCCCAGGTGCTGGTCGATCAACTCCGGCAAGCGCCGATCCACGATGGTTTCTTGCCCTACGCCCGCCACGCCGGGTTGCTTGGCGTATTGGAAGGTATGCAGGCCGACCCCGGTGACAACCGCCCCCTGGCGCAATGGGCCGGGCAGGTGCATGTGAGCGAACGCACCCTGGCGCGGCAGTTTGTGCGTGAGCTGGGCATGAGCTTCGGCGAATGGCGCCAGCGCCTGCGCTACCTGGCCGCCATCGAAGCCTTGGACAGCGCGCATAGCGTGCAGCAGGTGGCGTTCGACCTGGGTTACAGCACTGCTTCGGCGTTTATCGCCATGTTCCAGCGCCATGCCGGTTGCACCCCGGAGCAATATCGGCGGACGAATATCCGTCGTGGATGAAGATGTAACAGGCTTTGACTACACTGCCCCATAGGCTGCGCCCCTCGGCGCGGTAACAGGGAGAAAACGCCATGAAAATGTCGCGTGTTGCGTTGTTGATGACGGGCCTGCTGCTGTGCGCCCAGGGCTATGCCGCCACCGCCCAGCAAACCAAAATGACCACCTGCAATGCTCAAGCCACCACCAAAACGCTCAAAGGCGACGAGCGCAAAGCGTTCATGAAAACCTGCCTGTCTGCCCCGGCGGCGAATGACGCCAAGACCCTCACCCCGCAGCAGCAGAAAATGAAGGATTGCAACGCGTCGGCCAAAACCAAGGCGCTGGCCGGTGATGCGCGCAAGACATTCATGAGCACCTGCCTCAAGGGCAACTGAGTAGGGCAATCCCCTTGCGAGAGGGGACAAGCTCCCGGTAACGGTGCATCAGCCAGCTCATGCGGAACTGACACATCGCTATCGGGGCAAGCCCCCTGCCACACGTGATCGCATTCACAACACGTCCCCCCTCGCTTGATTCCCTCAAGGCTGGCAGACTGCCCATCCTTTAACGCCGTTCGTTTTGAGGCTGTATGCCAACGTTTTCTCAGCGTCATGTGTTGTTGCTGGCCAGCTACATCATCATTTTCGGCGGACTGCTGCTGGTGCTGCCGCTCAAGTTGTTGCCCAGCCTGCTGGCCGGCCTGTTGGTCTTTGAACTGGTCAACATGCTCACCCCCCAGCTGCAACGGCTGATCGAAGGCCGCCGCGCCCGCTGGCTGGCAGTGGCGTTGCTGGGCACGTTGATCGTCAGCGTGCTGACCCTGATTTTCGCCGGCGCCATCAGCTTCCTGCTTCACGAAGCGGAAAACCCAGGGGCCTCCCTCGACAAATTCATGGGCGTGGTCGATCGTGCGCGCGGGCAGTTACCGCCGTTCCTCGATGCCTACCTGCCCGCCAGCGCGGCCGAGTTCCGCGTGGCCATCGGCGATTGGCTGAGCAAGCACCTGAGCGAACTGCAACTGGTCGGCAAAGACGCCGCGCACATGTTCGTCACCCTGCTGATCGGCATGGTGCTCGGCGCCATCATTGCCCTGCAGCGCATCCCCGACCTGACCAAGCGCAAACCCCTGGCCGCCGCGCTGTTCGACCGCTTGCACCTGCTGGTCCAGGCCTTTCGCAACATCGTCTTCGCCCAGATCAAAATCGCCGCGCTCAACACCGCGTTTACCGCAGTGTTCCTGGCCGTGGTGCTGCCGTTGTGCGGCATCCATCTGCCGCTGACCAAAACCCTGATCGTGCTGACCTTCCTGCTCGGCCTGTTGCCGGTGATCGGCAACCTGATGTCCAACACCCTGATCACCATCGTCGCGCTGTCGCTGTCGATCTGGGTGGCCGTGGCGGCGTTGGGCTATTTGATCGTGATCCACAAGATCGAGTACTTCCTCAATGCGCGCATCGTCGGCGGGCAGATCAGTGCCAAGTCGTGGGAGCTGCTGCTGGCGATGCTGGTGTTTGAAGCCGCATTCGGCTTGCCGGGGGTGGTGGCGGGGCCGATTTACTATGCGTACTTGAAGAGTGAGCTCAAGCTCGGTGGGATGGTTTAAGCACGGGGTTGCCTGGGCTGTCGTAGTGAGCGGGCTTGCCTCGCGCTGGACAAGCCCGCTCACTGCAACCGCCTGTCAGATGCCGTAGCGCTTACTCGCCTCAATCGCCAGGCCGCTGCCGATACTGCCGAAGATATTGCCTTCCACATGCCGCGCATTGGGCAGCATCGCCGAGATGCTGTGGCGCAGCGCCGGGATGCCGCTGGAGCCGCCGGTAAAGAACACCGTGTCCACCTGCGCCACGCTCACCGAGGCGTCGTTGAGCAACTGCGTCACGCTGCCGCGCACGCGTTCGAGCAAGGCATCGATGGACGACTCGAACAACGCCCGGCTGAGGTCGACGCTCAGGCCCGCTTCGATACGGTCCAGCGCCACGTGGCGGTGGTCTTCGTGGGTGAGCTGGATCTTGGTCTCTTCCACTTCCATTGCCAGCCAGTGCCCGGCGCGCTGTTCGATCAGCTTGAACAGGCGGTCGATGCCGCCGGTGTCCTCGATGTCGTAGCGCATGCTGCCCAGGGCCAGTTGGGATTTTTGCGAGTACACCGAGTTGATGGTGTGCCAGGTGGCCAGGTTCATGTGGTGACTGGTGGGCATGTAGGCGCCACTTTTCATACGGCTGCCGTAGCCGAACAGCGGCATCATGCCTTGCAGGCTGAGCTGTTTGTCGAAGTCAGTACCGCCGATGTGCACACCGCCGGTGGCGAGGATGTCGTCGTGGCGGTTGTCGTTGTGGCGACGGTCCGGCGACAGACGCACCAGGGAGAAGTCCGACGTACCGCCGCCGATGTCGACGATCAGTACCAGCTCTTCTTTCTCGATGGTGGACTCGTAGTCGAAGGCCGCGGCAATCGGTTCGTACTGGAACGAGATGTCCTTGAAGCCGATCTTGCGCGCCACGTCGACCAGGGTGTTTTCGGCTTCCTGGTCGGCCATCGGGTCGTCATCGACGAAAAACACCGGGCGGCCCAGCACCACTTCTTCGAACTCACGGCCGGCGTTGGCTTCGGCGCGGCTCTTGAGCTGGCCGATAAACAGCGCCAGCAGGTCGGTGAACGGCATCGCGGTGCCGAGTACGCTGGTGTCGTGCTTGATCAGCTTGGAACCCAGCAGGCTCTTGAGCGAGCGCATCAAGCGGCCTTCGTAGTTTTCCAGGTACTCGTGCAGCGCCAGGCGCCCGTACACCGGGCGACGCTCCTCGAAGTTGAAGAACACCACCGACGGCAAGGTGATTTTGTCGTCCTCCAGCGCAATAAGCGTTTCCATGCCGGGGCGGATCCAGCCGACGGTGGAGTTGGACGTGCCGAAGTCGATGCCGCAGGCACGGGCTGGGGATGGGTTTTTCATGTCTATCGGGTTCCGGTCGAAAAACGGCCGCGCAGTGTATGTCAGTCGAGCGCGGATGCGTAGGCCGACCATCCGTTAAATCGTGCTTGAAACGGCGCGATTCGCCCCCACATCTGGTGCATACGGCAAGTGCCGATAACACTCCGACGCACCCCCAGGCCACACCACTCAACAGGTGCAAAGCAGCGCACGTTGTGCCCCGGGCTGTGCGATCTCGATTAAGGATGGTGAACAGCCGATGGATTTCAAAGACTACTACAAGATATTGGGTGTCGAGCCGAGCGCCGATGACAAGGAAATCAAGGCCGCCTATCGCAAGCTCGCGCGCAAATATCACCCGGATGTAAGCAAGGAAAAAGACGCCGAAGCCAAGTTCAAGGACGCGTCCGAAGCCTATGAAGCGCTTAAAAGCGCCGACAAACGCGCCGAGTACGACGAACTGCGCAAATACGGCCAGCATGGCCAGCCGTTCCAGGGACCACCGGGCTGGCAGAGCCGTGGCGGCTTTGGCGGCGGCCAGGACGCGGGCGATTTTTCTGACTTCTTCAGTTCGATCTTCGGTGGCCGTGGCGACGCCTTTGGTGGCGGCCAGCGTCGTCCTGCCGGGCGTAAAGGCCAGGACGTGGAGATGCAGCTCTCGGTGTTCCTGGAGGAGACACTGTCCACCGAGTCCAAGCAGGTCACCTTCCAGGTGCCGCAATACGACGCGTCGGGCCGACACGTCAGCAATACCACCAAGAGCCTGAACGTGAAGATCCCCGCCGGCGTGACCGACGGTGAGCGTATCCGCCTCAAGGGCCAGGGCGCACCGGGCATTGGTGGCGGAGCCAATGGCGACCTGTACCTGATCGTCAAGTTTGCGCCGCACCCCAAGTTTGAAGTGGAAGGCGAAAACCTGGTGATCACCTTGCCCCTGGCGCCCTGGGAGTTGGCCCTGGGTGCGGAAGTGGCGGTGCCGACGCTCACCGGCAAGATCAACCTCAAGGTGCCGGCCGGCAGCCAGAACGGCCAGCGCATGCGTGCCAAGGGCCATGGCTTGCTGAACAAGGCCGGGGAGCGCGGTTTCCTGTACGTGCAGCTCAAGGCCGTGATGCCCAAGCAGGCGGACGACGAGACCATCGCGTTGTGGCAGGCGCTGGCGAAAAAGGCCAACTTCAACCCGCGCGAGCACTTCTGAAGCGTGTGAGGGGTAACGGCTAAATAGTTACGGCCTGAGCCCGGCGTGCCCCCAGTAGGTTGATACCTTGTTCTTCTGCCAAGGTATCAACCCATGAGCGAACCACATCCAGCTGCCCCGGATATTCCCGTACCGGGAGATCAGGGGCAGCACTATGACCTTATCAAACAGGCGATCCCAGCCTGCCTCACCCGTGCTGCGCCCCAGCGGCGTACGGCACTGCGCCAAACCCCGGCGACCATCCCCGACTGGTATGCCGCCGCCACTGCCGAGCAGCGTGAGCAACTCAATCGCAGCCTGAACGCCCGGTGCGACTCCCAGAACAAGCTCGACCAGTTGATGGCCAATGTTCAGGAGGTCAATGCGTTCGCCCACCCGCTGCTCACCGCAGCGCTGAAGGCCGCTGGCCACGAGCTGGATGTCGATCGGGTGTGCCTGCGTTTGTATGTGCCGGTGGACGATGCTTTCGGCCGCCGCACCAACGGCTACCGCACCAAGACGCTGACACTGCTCGAAGCGGCCCTGAACAATTTTGAGGAACCGGAAGCCCAGGCCGGCTTTTTCAACGCAGCCTCGGGTTTTATCACCTTGCCCGACGCGCGCGGCCATTTCGACCGGCATTCGACCCCTCTCAAGATCGAAGAGTTTGCCCAACTGTGCCGTCGGCTTGACCTGGGCGCGCAATACCAGGCCTACCTGGACAGGCTCCTGCGCCCGGACAACGAAGTGGCCCGGCAACTGCTGCGTATCCGCTACCTCACCAATCGCAAGGATGACTTCAAGGCGGCCGCGCACCTGGCCTTGCTCAAGGGCGATATCGGCGAGGACGATTTTGCCCTGCTGATGCGCGTGGCCAGTGGCGAACAGAATATTCGGCTCGGCGACAAGCAGGTCTGGTATCGCACGCCTTGCCTGATGAACCTGCACCTGCAGGGCTGCGTGATTATCGATCCCTGCGTTGCGCACCAGTATTCGGACTGGTTCATCGTGTATATCCCGGACGACCCGGAACACCCGATCAAGCGCTACGAGTCCTTTGCGGCGTTTCGCAGTGAGCTGACCCGCCAGCTCACTGCGTGGCCGGCGCTCGGCGGCAGCCTGCGCACCCAGACCGGCGTGCCTGATTACCAGCGCTTCTTCAGCCGCTTTATCGCGCACAAGGACCGTCCCTACTACTACCGTCGGTTTACCGAGACCGTGATCAAAGCGCCCTCCGAATCCTGGCTGGCACGCTGGTTACGTTCCGAGCAGGGCGCTTTCTGGGCCAAAACCCTGGCGCCCTCCCTTGTGTTGACACCGCTGCAGTCGATCCTTGGCCAGCCGTACTACACCCGTCGGGAGCCCATCGAAGGGCCGAATCTGGACATCAATGCCGATGCCATCAAGGGGCTCTAGCAGGAAGTCGACCTGTGGGATGAGTTGTACGAAAGCATGCTCACGCGGGTGTTCGACGACGCCCGCACGCTGGCCATTTCCACAGCAGACACGGACGCCGCCAGCCGCTCCAGACGCTTGGCGCATTACCTCAACGTCGGGATCTTTGTCGGCGGTGTGGTGTTGACCGCGCTGTCCATGGCGATTCCGCCCTTGGGTGCGGTCATGGCGGTGGCGACCGCCGGGCAGTTGTTATACGAGGTGCTGGAGGGCACGGTTGAACTGGGCGAGGGCGACCGCGAAGCCGGTTGGTCGCACATCATGGATGTGCTGGAGAACCTGGCGATGCTGGTGGTGGGAGGGGTGGCGTTCCACTTCACCGTGTCACCGCTGATCGAGAACATGAAACCGGTGCGTTTGCCCAATGGCAAGACGCGCCTGTGGAAGCCCGACCTCAAGCCGTACGCCCGTGACATCAGCCTGGCGCCGGGCTCTGGCCCAAGCCGCGACGGTCTGCACCTGCACAACGGTCAACGCGTCCTGCCGCTGGACGGCGAGCATTTTGTGGTGGCCCAGGACCCACTGCCCGAGACCTATCGAATCCAGCATCCGACCCGCACAGAGGCTTACCAGCCGTGGGTGCGGCATAACGGCCAGGGGGCCTGGGTGCACGAGGCAGAGCAGCCCGGCACCTGGGCCGGCGCGACACTGATGCGCCGCCTGGGCCCGGCGATGGAGGGCTTCAGTGACACCCAGCTTGAGCAGATACGCATGGCCTGCGGCGTCAACGAGGATACATTGCGCAGGGTGCATGCCGACGGTCTTCCGACCCCGGCGGTGTTGCTCGACACCGCCCGGCAATTTCGCGCGTATGCGGATGCGGTCAGCGTCAGCGAGCAGATCGCGGCGGGCGCGTTGTCGGACGGGCTGTATGGCTACGCCGCGGCAATGATGACGGAGTTGAACGGTTGGCCCGCCAGCAAAGGGATCGAGGTGTATGAAACCGCCGCGCCGACACCGGCTGTCGCTCGCTACGGCTCGGCCAGCGCGTCGGGCGATGACCTGATTCGCATCAGTCGCCGCGACCTGATGCAGGGGCGCTTGTCGGCCCGCGTGGTGGAAAACCTCGACAGAGCGCAGCGTGAGACCCTGCTGGGCAAGCAGTTGGTGACGGACAGCATGCGCCAGGTCGAGACACTCACTGCGCGTCTGGCCCTGTATGCCAAGGAGCAGCGCACGCGATTGTTCAGCAGCCTGTACACCGAGCAACAACCTCAAAAAAGTCTGCCGATCCAGATTGTGCAGCGCGACTTCAAAGGCGTTCCCACGGGAGTGGCGGGTGAGGTCTTGGCGAGTTCCACCGACGACGAATTGGCGTTTATCGCCACCCATAAACGGCTGCCCCTGCGCCTGGCCGAGCAGGCACGCAAGGCGCAATCGCACATGCGTCTGGTACGCGCCTACGAAGGCCTGTACCTGGACGCCCTGGACAATCCGGACACCGAAGCGCTGGTGCTGCACAGCCTGGAAAACCTCCCAGGCTGGCGTGACGACCTGTGTATTGAAGTACGTGAAGGGGCGTTCCATGGCCCATTGCGCGCCCGTTTCGGTGAGCTGACGGCGTCCAGTCGTAAGGTTCTGGTTCGCCTGGCAGACGGGCGCTATGAAGCGTTCGATGAGCTGGGCAATGGGCTGCATGGCGCCAGTGATCTGTACGGCGCGTTGCAGCATGCGCTGACCGACGCTCATCGCACTTCGATTGGCCTGCCGCATGTGGGGCAGGGCGAGCAGTTAAGGGCCTTGATCGCTGCCAAGGCCTTGCCCCCTGAGGCGTTGCGCAAGGTCTTGGGCATGCAGCCGCAAGCGCTGCCTTTTTTCAGATCGCCGCGGCGATTGTCCGGCCAGCGCCTGGGATACCCATTGAGTGGCCGTGGCACCGGCCGTCGGGGCGACGGGCTGAAGGCGCGCGTGCGCGCGCTGTACCCCAGCATCAGCGATGCGGAACTGCAGGGCTACCTGCAGGACCGCGACCTTGAACACGACGGCTGGCTGCGCGCGCTGGAGGCAGAGTTCAGGGCGTTGGACAGCACGTTGCGCACCTGGGTATTTACCGGCCCCAGGGACGCATCGTCGTTGCAGATTCGCCAGGACGTCCAAGCGGTATTGATCGATGCCTGGCGGCGCAGCGGCGAGCGGGATCTTGACGCCGGCAATCGCTACGTCGGGCAGAAAATCATGCTGACGGGGATTGAACTCGGTGAACACCTGGAGACCCTGCCGAGCCTGCCCGGCAACTTTGACCATGTGTCCAGCCTATCGCTGAACAATTGTCAGCTCACTGATGAGTCGGTCGGCTTCCTGGCGAAGTTCCCCAGGTTGCGCGAGCTGGAATTGGACGACAACGAGCTGACCCAGTTGCCTGCCGCCCTTGAACAGATGCCGTACCTGGATTTCCTGTCGATGGCGGACAACGAGATCGAACTGACCGAGCACACGGCAGGCTACATCAGGAACATGACGCGCCTGCACACCCTGTCCCTGGAGGGCAATCCGCTGGGGCGCGCACCGGATGTCAGTCGCATGGCCGAACTGCGTGCGTTGTACCTGGCCGGCTGTGAACTCAGTGGTTGGCCACTTGGGCTGTTCGCCAAGCCCCGACCGCCTGGGTTCATCCTTGAGCTGGGCGCCAACCCGCTGAGCGAGATCCCCGATGTCGCCCCCGGCTCCGACCGCGCCATGCTCCTGGCCAGGACGCAGGTCAGCCGCGAGCAACTGGCGCCGGATGTGCTCAGCCAACTCAGCCTCTATATCGAATCGGTGGGCCTGGATCCCGCGTCCCACACAGCACCCAGGGGCCTGCAGGACAGTATCGATTGGATAACCGGACTGACTCCCGAACAGTTCTTGCACAAGCAGCAGACCTGGAATGCCCTCGAAGAGGCCGAAGGCAGTGAGCCGTTCTTCAATGAGCTGCGCAAGCTCAGCACCTCATCCGATGCCGGCACCAAGGGGTACAAAGAGGAACTGACCGGCAAAGTCTGGCGCATGCTCGAGGCCATGGCGGCCGATACGGTGTTGCGTGAGCGGCTGTTCAAGATGGCTGCCGCCCCCACCACCTGCGTTGACGCCGGGGCGCAGTTATTCAATGCCATGGGCGTCGAGGTACTGGTGCACCAAGCCAGCGCGATCGAACCCCTCGCGTTGCGAACCCTGGAGCTGCTGGACCTGGCCAAGGGCCGCTCGCGCCTGGACGAGCTGAGCCGGATCGCCAGGGCCAGGGTCAGCGAATTGCTCTCTCAGGGGCGCAAGTTTCCAATCTACGATGACGAGGGCGCCGTCATCACCCAGTTCGACGAAGAGGGCAACGCGGTTCGCAGCATTGACGAAGTGGAGATCCATCTGGCTTATGCCACGCGGCTGGCCGCACGCCTGGATTTGCCCTGGCAGTCACGCAGCATGACCTTCGCCGAACCGGATGTGACCGAGCCGATGCTGGAGGGGGCGGCCAAGCGCGTCGAGGCATTGGAGGCCGGTGACCTGTTGCGCGACAATCTGCTCGAACAGCCGTTCTGGGTCGACCATGTCCAGGCGGCTAACCCACAGGCCTTCGATGCCATGAGTGCCAAGGTGGACGCCTTGGCTGATCTGCAGGAGGCGCAGCAACGATGGCGCGCCGATGGCGGGCTGGCCGCTCAGGAAAAGCAGGCGCTGAAAGAACGGATCGAGGCGCACGCCGTGTTGCTGGGCAAGGCGCCCAGCGAGGTCAGCCCCGGCGCGGTGATGGATGAGCAGGTCTATGACGCTGAGCTGGACAACCTGTGGCAACAGCGTAAAACCCTGTTGCAGACGCTGACGGACCAGATGATGGGGCGCGTCGCCGGTTGAGGTGCCCGCCCGTGCCTGGCCCGCCGGGTGGCCGGGCGCGGGCGGCCTTTAGAACAGGAAGTAACGCTGGGCCATCGGCAGCACGTCCGCCGGCTCGCACCACAGTAACTGCCCATCGGCCTTGACCTGATAGGTTTGCGGATCGACCTCGATATCCGGCAGGTAATCGTTGTGGATCAGGTCGGTTTTCTGCACCTCGCGACAGCCCTTGACCACCGCGATCTGCTTCTTCAGCCCCAGCGCCTCCGGCAGCCCGGCCGCTAATGCGGCCTGGCTGATAAACGTCAGGCTGGTGGCGTGCAGCGAACTGCCGAAGCTGGCGAACATCGGGCGGTAATGCACCGGTTGTGGCGTGGGAATCGAGGCGTTGGCATCGCCCATCAGGCTCGACGCAATTGCGCCGCCCTTGAGAATCAAGGTCGGCTTGATCCCAAAAAACGCCGGGCGCCACAGCACCAGATCGGCCCATTTGCCCACCTCGATCGAGCCGACGATATGGCTGATGCCATGGGTGATCGCCGGGTTAATGGTGTACTTGGCGATGTAGCGTTTGGCGCGGAAATTGTCGTTGCCGGGCCCATCGCCGGGCAGGGCGCCGCGTTGTTTTTTCATCTTGTCGGCGGTCTGCCAGGTGCGTGTGATCACTTCGCCGACGCGGCCCATGGCCTGGCTGTCGGAGCTGATCATCGAGAACGCGCCCAGGTCGTGCAGGATGTCTTCGGCGGCGATGGTCTCTCGGCGGATACGGCTTTCGGCGAAGGCCACGTCCTCGGCAATGCTCGGGTCCAGGTGATGGCAGACCATCAACATGTCCAGGTGCTCGTCGATGGTGTTGCGCGTGAACGGCCGCGTCGGGTTGGTGGAACTGGGCAGCACGTTGGGGAAACCGCAGGCCTTGATGATGTCCGGCGCGTGGCCGCCACCGGCGCCTTCGGTGTGGTAGGTGTGGATGGTGCGGCCCTTGAGCGCGGCGAGGGTGGTTTCGACGAAACCGGACTCGTTGAGCGTGTCGCTGTGGATCGCCACCTGCACATCGTAGTCGTCGGCCACACTCAAGCAGTTGTCGATGCTGGCGGGCGTGGTGCCCCAGTCTTCATGCAGCTTCAACCCGATGGCGCCGGCCTTGACCTGTTCGATCAGCGGCTCCGGCAGGCTGGCGTTGCCCTTGCCGGTAAAGCCGATGTTCATCGGGAACGAGTCGCTGGCCTGCAGCATGCGCGCCAGGTGCCATGGGCCCGAGGTGCAGGTGGTGGCATTGGTGCCGGTGGCCGGTCCCGTGCCGCCGCCGATCATGGTGGTGACGCCGCTGGTCAGCGCTTCTTCGATCTGCTGCGGGCAGATGAAATGCACGTGGCTGTCGATACCGCCGGCGGTGAGGATCATGCCTTCACCGGCAATCACCTCGGTGCTGGCGCCGATGGCCATGGTCACACCGGGCTGAATGTCCGGGTTGCCGGCCTTGCCGATGGCGTGGATGCGGCCGTTTTTCAGGCCCACGTCGGCTTTGACGATGCCCCAGTGGTCAATGATCAGCGCGTTGGTGATCAACGTGTCCACCACTTCATGGGCGAGCAACTGGCTTTGGCCCTGGCCATCGCGGATGACTTTGCCGCCGCCGAATTTGACCTCTTCGCCATAGACGGTGAAGTCCTGTTCCACTTCCACAAACAGCTCGGTGTCGGCCAGGCGGACCTTGTCACCGACGGTGGGGCCGTACATGTCGGCGTATGCCTGACGATCGATTTTCATAACCTGGGTCCTCGGATATGCGCTGCACGTTATTCGCTGCACGCTTCAAGTAAAAGCAAATGGGGCGCCGCAAGCCGCTCTTTCTTGCCGCTTGCAGGTGATGGCTTGCCGTCGACCTAAAGCTCGCCCATGACTCTTCCGGCAAACCCATAAACGCGCCGCAACCCACTCAGGTCGACGAGCTCGACAGTCCTCGCCTGCCCCGGCTCAAACCGCACAGCCGTGCCCGCAGGGATATTCAGGCGCATGCCGCGGCTGGCGGCGCGGTCGAAGGTCAGCGCGTCGTTGGTCTCGAAAAAATGGTAGTGCGAACCCACCTGGATCGGCCGGTCGCCGCTGTTGGCCACGCTCAAGGTGACGGTGCGGCGGCCGACGTTGAGCTCGATCTCGCCAGGCTGGATCTGATATTCACCAGGAATCATGCAGGTTGCCCCAGGGTCTTGAAGTAAATGGCGGTCGGGCTGTAGCGCCCGTCCGGGCTTTGGCAGTAATCGGGCAGTTCGCCGATCTTGGTGTAGCGCAGCGCCTGGTAGAAGGCTTCGGCCGCAGAGCCGGCTTCGGTGTCCAGGTACAGCAGGCCGCGTTTGTGCTGGCGCGCGGCGAGTTCCAGGGTGTGCATCAGTTGCTGGCCCAGGCCATGGCGACGAGCGCTGCTGTGCACCAGCAACTTTTGCACCTCGGCGCGGTTGAGGCCATTGGCCTTTTGGCACAGCGCCAATTGCACGCTGGCCTGCACCTGTTCATCGCGCACCACCACCCACAGCAACAGGCTGGCGTCTTCGATTCCCGCCTGCACGCCGCTCAGGTAAGCGCGGGCCTGGGCTTCATCGAAGTCGGCCATAAAGCCCACCGAGGCGCCGTGCTTGACCGCGTCCAGCAACAGCTCAATCAGGCCCTGGCGGTAATGGGCAAAACTCTCGGCATTGACTCGACGCAGTTGCGCAGCGCTCATCGATCTCACTCCTTGGGCGGTTCGGCGCCCGGGTTCAAGGCCAGTTGCATAAAGGTCAGGTCGAGCCAGCGGCCGAACTTGATGCCCACCTGGGGCATCTGCCCGGTGGTGATAAACCCCAGGCGTTCATGCAGGCGGATCGAGGCCTGGTTGCCGCTTTCGATGGCGGCGACCATCACGTACTTGCCGCCTGCGCGCGCGCGTTCGATCAACGCGTTCATCAGGCGCGGGCCCAGGCCTTTGCCGCGTTGGTCGTTGTGCACGTACACCGAGTGCTCGACGCTGTAGCGGAAGCCTTCAAAGGGCCGCCAATCGCCGTAAGAGGCGTAGCCGGTGACTTCATCGTTTTCCACCGCCACCAGGATTGGGTAACCCTGGGCCTGGCGCGCAGTGAACCAGGCCAGACGGTTGGCCAGGTCCACCGGTTGCTCGTTCCAGATCGCCGTGGTGTTGCGCACCGCGTCGTTGTAGATATCGCGAATGGCGGGAAGGTCCTTTTCGGTTGCATCACGAATCATGGCCGAGCCTCAGGCGATCGGTTGGTGGACGGTGACCAGCTTGGTGCCGTCCGGGAAGGTGGCCTCCACTTGGATATCCGGAATCATCTCCGGGATGCCTTCCATCACCTGTTCGCGGCTGAGCAGGGTGGTGCCGTAGTGCATCAGGTCGGCCACGGTGCGGCCATCGCGCGCGCCTTCCATCAGGGCGGCGGAGATGTAGGCGATGGTTTCCGGGTAGTTGAGCTTCACACCGCGCGCCAGGCGCCGCTCGGCGACTAAACCGGCGGTGAAGATCAGCAGTTTGTCTTTTTCCCGTGGGGTTAAATCCATGGATCAGGTGCTCCAGATTCGTGGTGAAACGGCTTCGCGGCCAAGGAGTGCCGGGCGCAACAGCCGCCATAAATCAATCAACCATGCCCGTGCCAGCAACGCTTCACTGGCCAGGCAGCGCGCGACCAGCAGGCCGGGCAGTTGGGTCAGGTCGCCGCGCACGGCGTTCGGCAGCGCGCGGCAGTGTTCAAGCAGGTCAGGGCCTATCTCGCCGGTGACCAGCAGGGTGGCGAACACCGGTTGCCCGTCCAGGCCGATGGGCGAGTCGAGCAACCCGTCGGCACCGACGATGCGCTGGCGTTCGTGCCAGAGCAACTGGCCGTCGCGGCGGATATCCAGGTGCGATTGAAAGTGCCCAAGGTCGAAACGCTCGTCGCTGGCCGGGCGACCGAGGGCAACCACGTCCCAGTAGAAAAGGCGGGCATCGCCGTGCAGGTCGATGCGGGTGGTGAGTTCGGCCTGGGCGGCGCTGAACACGATGGTTTCCTGGGGCAGCCATTCCAGAGTGGCGCCGGCTTCGACAGTCAGCGCCAGTTGCTGGAACGCCGGGCCGCCGGCGCGGTACCACTTGGCCGCACCGGGGCTGGTCAATTGCGCCCAGGCGCCTGTGGCGACATGGGCGGTTATATCCAGGCGATCGCCGCCGGCAATTCCGCCGGGCGGGTGCACGATGATGTGCTGGCACACCTCGGGGCCCTCGGCGTAGAGGTGCTTTTGCACACGCAGCGGGCCGATGTGGCGGCGCATCACCGGGCGCGTGGTGTCGCCGAAACGCGCGTAGCCGAGTTCCAGTTCGGCATGCCAGTTGGGGGTGAACAGGGCAGGGGTTACGGGCAAATTCATGGTTGTGTGCTTATTGTCAGGACGCTACAGATTAGATGGTTACCAGACCGCGCACACCGTCGCTTTCCATATTTTCTCCACGGCCCTGCTGCACGATTTCACCTCGGGACATCACCAGGTACTGGTTGGCCAATTCAGCGGCAAAATCGTAGAACTGCTCCACCAACAGAATCGCCATGTCGCCACGGGCGGCGAGCTTTTTGATCACGGCGCCGATCTCCTTGATCACCGACGGTTGGATGCCTTCGGTCGGCTCATCGAGAATCAACAGGCGCGGGCGACTGGCCAGGGCGCGGCCGATGGCCAACTGTTGCTGCTGACCGCCGGACAAGTCACCGCCGCGCCGATGTTTCATCTGCAGCAGCACCGGGAACAGCTCGTAGATAAACGCGGGCACTTCCCTGGCCTCGCTGCCGGGAAACCGCGAGAGGCCCATCAGCAGGTTTTCCTCCACTGTCAGCCGCCCGAAAATCTCCCGCCCCTGGGGCACGTAGGCAATGCCGGCGTGCACGCGCTGGTGCGGTTTGAAACCGGTGATGGCTTTACCTTCCCAGTTCACCGCGCCTTCCTTGGCCGGCAGCAAGCCCATCAGGCACTTGAGCAGCGTAGTCTTGCCCACGCCGTTACGGCCGAGCAGGCAGGTGACTTCGCCGATCTTCACGTCAAACGAGAGCCCGCGCAGGATGTGGCTACCGCCGTAGTATTGGTGCAGCTTGTCGACTTGCAGCATTCTCAAAACCTCCTCAATGATCGTTCCCACGCGGAGCGTGGGAATGCATCCCGTGACGCTCTGCATCACCATTGCGCAGCGGGACGCGGAGCGTCCAAGACGGCGTTCCCACGCGGAGCGTGGGAACGATCACCGTCCTAAATACACCTCGATCACGCGCTCGTTTTCCTGCACCTGTTCCAGCGACCCTTCGGCCAGCACGCTGCCTTGGTGCAATACGGTGACGTGGTCGGCAATCGAGCCGACAAAGCCCATGTCGTGCTCCACCACCATCAACGAGTGCTTGCCCGCCAGGCGCTTGAACAGCTCGGCGGTGAACTCGGTTTCGGCGTCGGTCATGCCCGCTACCGGTTCATCCAGCAGCAACAGTTGCGGGTCCTGCATCAGCAGCATGCCGATCTCCAGGAACTGCTTCTGGCCGTGGGACAACAAGCCGGCGGGGCGATGCACGGATGCGGTCAGGCGAATAGTGTCGAGCACTTCATCGATGCGGTCTTTCTGTTCGCCGCTCAGGCGTGCACGCAGGCTGGCCCACACCGACTTGTCGGTCTTCTGCGCCAGTTCCAGGTTTTCGAACACGCTGAGGGCTTCGAATACCGTGGGTTTCTGGAACTTGCGGCCGATACCGGCCTGGGCGATCTGTACTTCGCTCAGGCTGGTCAGGTCCAGGGTTTCGCCGAACCAGGCGTTGCCGTGGCTGGGCCGGGTCTTGCCGGTGATCACGTCCATCAGGGTGGTCTTGCCCGCGCCGTTGGGGCCGATGATGCAGCGCAGTTCGCCGACGCCGATGTACAGGTTGAGGTCGTTGAGCGCCTTGAAACCATCGAAGCTGACGCTGATGTCTTCCAGGGTCAGGATCGTGCCATGGCGCGTGTTAAGGCCCTTGCCGGCGGCCTGGCCGAGGCCGATGGCGTCGCGGCCGCTGCCGGCGTCGAAGATAGGTTCAAGCATGACGTTCCTCACTTCTTCAACAGGCCGATGACGCCCTTGGGCAGGTACAAGGTGACGATGATGAACAGCGCGCCGAGAAAGAACAGCCAGTACTCCGGGAAGGCCACGGTGAACCAGCTCTTCATGCCATTGACCACGCCGGCGCCGAGCAGCGGGCCGATCAGTGTGCCGCGCCCGCCCAGGGCCACCCACACGGCGGCTTCGATGGAGTTGGTCGGCGACATTTCGCTGGGGTTGATGATGCCCACCTGCGGCACATACAACGCCCCGGCCAGGCCGCACAGCACCGCGCTCAACACCCACACGAACAGCTTGAAACCGCGCGGGTCGTAGCCGCAGAACATGAGGCGGTTTTCGGCGTCACGCAGGGCGGTCAGCACGCGGCCGAACTTGCTTTGCGCCAGGCGCCAGCCGATGTACAGGCTCGCCACCAGCAGCAATACCGTGGCGGTAAACAGCACGGCGCGCGTGCCCGGCTCGGTGATGCCAAAGCCCAGGATGCTGCGAAAGTTGGTAAAGCCGTTGTTGCCTCCAAAGCCCGTCTCGTTGCGAAAAAACAACAACATCCCGGCGAACGTCAGGGCCTGGGTCATGATCGAGAAGTACACGCCCTTGATCCGCGAACGGAAGGCGAAGAAACCGAACACCAATGCGAGCAAACCCGGCGCCAGCACCACCAGGCACAGCGCCCAGAGGAAGTGATCGGTGCCGGCCCAGTACCAGGGCAGTTCGGTCCACGACAAAAAGGTCATGAACGCCGGCAACTCACTGCCGGCAGCCTGGCGCATCAGGTACATGCCCATCGCGTAACCGCCCAGGGCAAAAAACAAACCGTGGCCCAGGGACAGCATCCCGGCATAACCCCACACCAGGTCCAGGGCCAGGGCGACGATGGCGTAGCAGAGAATTTTGCCCACCAGGGTCAGGGTGTAGGCCGACACATGCAGCGGGTTTTCCGGCGTGAGCAGTGAGCACAACGGCAAGGCCAGCAGCAGGATCAGGATGATCGCACCGGCGGCAACCGTCGCCTTGGGACCGGCCTTTTGCGCGGCCGTGAGCATCAATGGCTGGTTCATCAGTCGATCACCCGTCCTTTCAGTGCGAAGAGTCCCTGCGGGCGTTTCTGGATAAACAGAATGATCAGCGCGAGGATCAGGATCTTGCCGAGCACGGCACCGATCTGCGGTTCAAGAATCTTGTTGGCAATGCCCAGGCCGAACGCTGCGGTGACACTCCCTGCCAGTTGGCCGACGCCGCCGAGCACCACCACCAGGAACGAGTCGATGATGTAGCTCTGGCCCAGGTCCGGGCCGACGTTGCCGATCTGGCTCAGCGCCACGCCGCCCAGGCCCGCGATGCCGGAACCCAGGCCAAACGCGAGCATGTCCACACGCCCGGTGGGCACGCCGCAGCAGGCGGCCATGTTGCGGTTCTGGGTGACGGCGCGCACGTTAAGGCCCAGGCGCGTCTTGTTCAACAGCAGCCAAGTGAGCACGACAACAAAGAGTGCGAAGGCAATGATCACGATGCGGTTGTACGGCAGCACCAGGTTGGGCAACACCTGGATGCCGCCGGACAGCCATTGCGGGTTGGCCACCTCGACGTTCTGCGCGCCGAACACCAGGCGCACCAGTTGGATCAGCATCAGGCTGATGCCCCAGGTGGCGAGCAGGGTTTCCAGGGGGCGGCCGTACAGGTGGCGGATCACCGTACGTTCCAGCGCCATGCCGATGGCGGCGGTCACAAAAAACGCCACCGGCAGCGCCACCAGCGGGTAGAACTCGATGGCTGCGGGTACGTAGCGCTGCATCAGTAACTGCACCACGTACGTGGAGTAGGCGCCGAGCATCAGCATCTCGCCGTGGGCCATGTTGATCACGCCGAGCAGGCCGAAGGTGATCGCCAGGCCCAGCGCGGCCAGCAGCAGGATCGACCCCAGGGACATGCCGCTGAAGGCTTGGCCGAGGATCTCGCCCATCATCAATTTGCGTTTGACCTGGGCCAGGCTGGTTTCGGCGGCGGTGTGCACGCCGGCATCGGTTTCGATGCCGGGGGCCAGCAAGGCTTCCAGGCGCGTGCGGGCCAGCGGGTCGCCGGTGCTGCCGAGCAGACGCACGGCGGCCAGGCGTATGACCGGGTCGGGGTCGACCAGTTGCAGGTTGGCCAGGGCCAGGCTCAGCGCGGTGTGCACGCCTTCGTCGGTTTCGGCGGCGACGCGCTGGTCGAGGAATTTGAGCTGCGCCGGTTGTGCGCTTTTTTGCAGGGTTCGCGCGGCGGTCAAACGGACCTTGGGATCGGCGGCGAGCAGTTGCTGGCTGGCTTGTACGTTATCGATCAGGCCGCGCAGGCGGTTGTTCAGGCGCACGGTTTTGGTTTCGCCGTTGAGCGTGAGCTGGCCTTGCTCCAGGGCGTCCACCAGCTCGATGCGCGCCGGGTCGGGGTTGGCGGCCCAGTCCTGGAGGAGTTTGGCTTGTTGCGCCGGGTTGGCGGCGAGGAAGTCTTCGGCGTCGCTTGCGTGTACCGCCAAAGGCAGTAACAGCAGCAGTGCCAGGAAATAGCGATGGAGGGCAGCGGGCATAAACAAATGTCCTAGTCGTGCCGGACAGTGTGGGAAGAGGATTGCCCCCTCCCACATTTGGCCTGGGGGGCTTTAGTTGCTTTTCACGGCGTAGTCCGGCTTTTTGTCATTGCCAGGGATGTACGGGCTCCACGGCTGCGCGCGGATCGGCTCCTGGGTCTGCCACACCACCGAGAACTGCCCGTCGGCCTGGATCTCGCCGATCATCACCGGCTTGTGCAGGTGGTGGTTGGTCTTGTCCATGGTCAGGGTAAAGCCCGACGGCGCGGCGAAGGTCTGGCCGGCCAGGGCTTCACGCACTTTGTCGACGTCGGTGGACTTGGCTTTCTCGGCCGCCTGCGCCCACATATGGATGCCCACGTAGGTGGCTTCCATCGGGTCGTTGGTCACGGCTTTGTCGGCGCCCGGCAGGTTGTGCTTCTTGGCGTAGGCTTTCCAGTCGGCGACGAATTTTTTGTTCACCGGGTTCTCCACCGACTGGAAGTAGTTCCACGCGGCAAGGTTGCCCACCAGCGGCTTGGTGTCGATGCCGCGCAGTTCTTCTTCACCCACCGAGAACGCCACCACCGGTACGTCGGTGGCCTTCAGGCCCTGGTTGGCCAGTTCTTTGTAGAACGGCACGTTGGAGTCGCCGTTGACGGTGGAGATCACCGCGGTCTTGCCGCCGGCAGAGAACTTCTTGATGTTGGCCACGATGGTCTGGTAATCGGCATGGCCGAACGGGGTGTAGACCTCTTCGATGTCTTTATCTGCCACGCCTTTGGAATGCAGGAACGAGCGCAGGATTTTGTTGGTGGTGCGCGGGTACACGTAGTCGGTGCCCAACAGGAAGAAACGCTTGGCGCTGCCGCCTTCTTCGCTCATCAGGTACTCCACCGCCGGGATCGCCTGCTGGTTCGGCGCGGCACCGGTGTAGAACACGTTCGGCGACATCTCTTCGCCTTCGTACTGCACCGGATAGAACAACAGGCCGTTGAGTTCTTCGAACACCGGCAGCACGGATTTACGCGACACCGACGTCCAGCAGCCGAATACCACGGCAACCTTGTCCTGGGTCAGCAATTGGCGGCCTTTCTCGGCGAACAGCGGCCAGTTCGACGCGGGGTCCACCACCACCGGTTCGAGCATCTTGCCGTTTACGCCGCCCTTGGCGTTGATCTCATCAATGGTCATCAGCGCCATGTCTTTGAGGGACGTTTCGGAGATGGCCATGGTGCCGGACAGCGAGTGCAGAATGCCGACCTTGATGGTCTCGGCGGCCTGGACCGTCCAGGTCATGCCCATAGCGGCAATGGATGCCGACAAAGTGAAAGCCTTGATCAAGCTGCGACGCTTCATGGTGCGATCTCCGAGTGCCTGAGTGTTGTTATGGGTCAGATACTGGAATGATTGCAAAGGCTGTGCCTGCTTGGACCGGCCTTTGAATGCGGCGCTGCGCACCGCGATCTGCGCCAGTCCCTGCACCGATACGGCGCCTGGATCTGGCGATGGTGCGCAGCGGGCACCGTGCTGGTGCGTCAGGCGGTGATTGGCATTGCCAGGCTTATGCCTGATCCGTGGAGGGCGCGCGCTGGCCAAAGAAACGCGCCAACACCAACCGATCCAACGCCCACACCGCGATCAGCGAGGCGCCCACCAGCGGGAAAATGATTGCCAGGCCGAGCATGATCGCCATCGCGGTTTTCCACTTCGGCAGGTCATGGCGCAACGGCGGAACGCCCAGTCCACCCTGGGGCCGGCGCTTCCACCAGATCACCACGCCGCTGACGGCGCTGAGCAGAATCATCAGGCAGATCACCAGCACGATCAGTTGGTTGACCCAGCCGAACATTTTGCCCTCGTGCAGCATCACCCCGGTCTCGGTCGCCCGCGCGACCAGGTTGTAATGCTCCCAGCGCACATCCGCCAGCACCTTGCCGGTGTACTGGTCCACGTGCAGGGTGGCGTCGTTGCGCGGGTCGTCGGCAAACACCGAGACGGTGAACACGCCTTCGGCGGTGGTGGGGAGTGTGATGCTGTAGCCGGGCTCGACCTTGCGCGCGGTGGCCAGGTCGACCACCTGTTGCAGGCTGATGGCAGGCGCGGCCGGCGTTGCATGCATCGCGCCGTGGTTCATGTGCTCGGCATGGTCGCCGGACACCGGCATCGGCGTGTTTTCCATGGCCCAGGGCACGGTCTGTTGGGTGGCGGTGTTAAGCACTCGCGCCTGTTGATCGGACTGCGGCACGTTGTTCCACATCGCCGCCGGAAAGGTGTTCCACAGGTCGGCGTATTGCTTGCCCCAGAAGCCGGTCCAGGTCATGCCGCTGAGCAGCATCACCAGCAAAAATGCCGCGCCCCAGAAACCGGCGACCGCGTGCAGATCGCGCCAGAACACCCGGCCACGGCTGTTAAAACGTGGCCACAAGACGCCAGCTGACGACTTGCCACGCGGCCACCACAGGTACAGGCCCGACACCACCAGCATCACGCCCCAGCCGGCGGCGAGCTCCACCAGCCGGTCGCCGGTGGTGCCGATCATCAGCTCACCGTGCAGCGCGCGGGCGATGGCTTGCAGGTTGTATTTTGCGTCCTGTTCGCCGAGCACGGTGCCGCGATAGGGGTCGACGAACACCGTCACCTCGCGCCCATCCTTATGCATGACGAACTGCGCACTGCGGGTGGCGTCCGCCGGCGGCAGGTATTTGCTGAGGGTGGCCTGGGGGAAGGCGGCCTTGGCGCGTTGCAGTTGCTCGTCGGCGCTCAAGGCGTGTTCGGCGGCCGGCACCGTCAGCAGGTGGCCGTACATCAGCGGGTCGAGCTGGGGCTTGAACAGGTAGATGATGCCGGTGAGGGCCAGCAGCACCATGAACGGGGCGACGAAGAGGCCGGCGTAAAAGTGCCAACGCCAGGCCAGGTTGTAGAAGGAGATTTTTTGCTTGTTCATCAGGGATGCTCCGCAACGCTTGAATTTTTTTAGTGGGGTCAGGCAGCCTCGGGAGGCAGGCCCCTCCGATCTTTGGAATGCATTCCAACGGTCGGCGGGGCTTGCTTGCGAGGCTTTTAGAAGCTCATGTCCACCTTGGTCCAGAGCGTGCGCCCTGGCTCTTTGATGGCCTGCGGATCACTGGCCGGGTAGCCGAACCCGGCATTGCCCGCCAGGTTCAGGTGCTCGGCGTAGGCCTTGCCGAACAGGTTGTCGACGCCGGTGCTGACCTTGAAATTTTTGTTGATGCGGTACGCCGCGTTCAGCGAGAACACGCCGAACCCAGCGCTCTTGTCGTAGTCCTTGCCGACCACGTTGCCCTTGTTCTGGTCGATACGGTGTTGCGCAGCCACCACCCGCCACAGCGCGCCGGCGCTCCAGTCGTCTTCGCTGTAGGTCAGGCCCAGGCGTGCATCCAGGGGTGGCATCTGCGGCAGGGCCTTGCCGTCGCTGCTGTTCTTGCCCCAGGCGTAGGCGAGGGTCGCGTCGGCTTTCCAGTTGCGCGTCAGCCTGTACGCCGCGCCCAGTTCGCCGCCCATGATACGGGCGTCGACGTTACGCGCCTGGGAAGTGGTGCCCATCATGCCGGCGCGGTAGTCGAACAGGATGAAGTCACGCACCTGGCCAACGTAGGCCGAGGCCCAGGCCTCCAGATCGTCGGTTTTGTATTGCGCGCCGACATCGAGCTGGGTGGTCTTCTCCGGCTTCACCCCGTCGAAGGCATTCACCGAACCGCTCGCGCCGGTGTTGGGCGAGAACAGCTCCCAGTAATCCGGGAACCGCTGCGCATGACCCAGGCCGGCATAGAGGGTGGTGGGGCTGTCGGCCAGGTCGTGCTCGTAGCGCATGAAACCTGAGGGCAGGGTATCGGCGCGTGTGTCACCGGCGGTGGGGTTGGCGCGGGTGCTCATGCCCGAGCCGGTGGTTTGCCGAAAATCCTTGGCCGAAGCACGGTCCAGGCGCGCGCCGCTGATCAGGCGCTCGCGGTCGGCGGCGTACCAGGTGAGTTCGCCGAACACGCCGTAGTTGTGAAAGTCGGCGTCCTTGTTTCGCGGCAGGTCCTTGTAGGTGTCGACGCCCATGCTGCTGCGCGCGCGGTGTTCATTGGTTTGCGCGTCCAGGCCGCCGATCAGTTGCACATCGGCCCAGCGCCATGTGGCCTTGATGCGTGCACCGAGGGTGCGCCGGTCGACATTCGACGCCATCGGCCCGGCCATCATCCCGGTGCCTGAGGGCGTGCGCAGGCTGTAGTTGTCCATCACGTGGTCGGCATAGTTGTAGTAGACCTGGGCTTCGACCTTATCCAGCACCTCGCCGATATTCGATTTCTCGAAGCGCAGCCCCAGGCTTTCGCGCAGGAACTGCGAGCCGTCCATGCCGCGCCCGGCGTAGCGTGCTTGACCATCGCCACGCCCGGCGGTGAGTTCCAGCAGGGTGTCGGCGTCGGGGGTGAAACCCACGGCGACGTCGCCGTTCCATTTGTCGTAACGCGAGGCGACCGTGTCGTTATTGCCGTCCTTGTAGTCATCGGCATGGGCCTGGTTGCCGATCACCCGCACGTAGCCCAATGGCCCGCCGGCGGCGGCATCGATGACCTTGTCGAAGCGCCCGTTGGAGCCGGCCAGGACACTGGCATTGAGCCGGGTGCCCAGTTCGCCGAAGTGTTCCGGCTCGCGCTCGAACAGGACGGTGCCGGCCGAGGCACCAGGGCCCCACAGCACGGTTTGCGGGCCTTTGATCACGGTGAGACGGTCGTAGGTTTCCGGGGATATGTATGAGGTGGGCGCGTCCATCCGGCCTGGGCAGGCGCCGAGCATCATGCTGCCGTTGGTGAGGATATTCAGGCGCGAACCGAACATGCCGCGCAGCACCGGGTCGCCATTGGTGCCGCCGTTGCGCACCAGGGCGAAGCCGGGGATGGTCTTGAGGTAGTCGCCGCCGTCGCTGGCGGGCACGGGTTGGCGCGGATCTTTCGGGTTGGTGACAGCGGTCAGCGGTGAGCTGGGCGCGATCGCGGTGATCACGGTGGGGCTCAGCTCATGTTCGGCGTGTTCGTCGGCCTGAGCGCAGGGCGCGAGTAAAGCGCCGCACAGGGCCGCGAGCACAGGGGTACTTCCCAAACGGGTGTCAGCAGAAAACCTGGACATGACAAATTCCATCAATCATTCGTAAACAACACGGCCAGCAGCCTGCGGCTGTCTGTCTAAAGTCGGCCGGGGTGAAGTAACGGTGCTAAGGGGCTACGAGGCGATGGGCGGTGCACGGCTGCGCGCGCCGGGGAAGATGCTCTGCCGGGCATGGCCCAGGCGCGTGGCGGGGGTGAGGGCATTGGCCGGCGGCGGGGAACCGAGGGCCACGAATGACACATTGCCGGGCAGGGCCGGGCAACTGAACAGCAGGTCGCAATAACCGCACTTGGCCCAGAGTGCATGATGTTCGCTGGGGGCTTTAGGCTGATGATCTTCGCCATGGTCGCCGGGCATGTCCATGGACATGCTCATCGGCATCGACATACCGGCGTGATGATCCATCGGCATCGCCTGGGAAATCAGCGGTCCGATAAAAATCATCAGCATGGCGAACAGGCTGACCCAACTGCCGCGCTTCACGCGGCGGTGTGCAGAGAGCCTGGCGCGGGGGGCGCCCATCGAGCGGTGGCCTATTGAGCGTGTTTATGCTCGTGATTGGCCATCGGCGGGACTTTTTGTACCGACACTTGCACCTCGACCTTGCCGGCTTTTTCGAAGGTCAGGGTCAGCGGAAACTGCTTGCCGTCGGCCAACAGGCTGCGGTCTTTGAGGCCCAGCAACATCACGTGGTAGGCCATGGGCGCGAAGGTCAGCTCACCCTTGGCCGGTACGGCCACGCTGGGCACTTGCTGCATCTTCATCAAATCGCCCTGCATCACATGCTCATGCAACTCGGCTTTCTGCGCCAAGGGGGTTTCGGCACTGAGCAGGCGATCCGGCGTGGCGCCGGTGTTATGAATCACAAAGTACGCGGCGACGGTGGGGGCATTGGGCGGCAATTCCTGGGACCAGGGATCGCTGACCAGCAAGTCGCCGGCCTTGTAGTCTTCGGCATTGGCGGCACTGAACACCGGCAGCAACAACGCGGCCAGAAGCAGGGAAGATTTAAGCATGGCAGTTCTCCAGAACGGTTCTAAACGCAGTTCACTTGCGAAGGCAATCAAACCGTTGGAGAGGCGCGGGGGTTGAGGCTCGGCCATTGCTGGCGCGGGGTCGGCGGTGCTGCTGACGGCGGCGGCAGGCTCTCGACCGCCTCGAACTGCGTGACATACAACTGCGGCACATGCCCCGGAAGCGCCACCAATGGCGCCGAGCCCGAGCAACACCAGCAATGCTGCATGGTGGAATGATCGTCCTGTTGCGGCGTTGGGATTTCCAGTTTGCCCAGGGCAATCGTCTTCAGGCTTGTGCCGTTGGAAGAGCAGAAACCGCCCCACATCAGGCGCTTGACCGGATCGTCCGCCTGCTGCATCGCACCGGCCATCGGCATGGCAAACGCGTTGAACAGCACTGCAAGGCAGGCGATCCAGGCAATTGCAAAGCGTTGACGGGCCATGGCGGACAATCCGTAGGGTTAATCGATCAGGCGGGTATTTAGCCTTATCGGTGCGCAGAAGTAAAAAGGGGCGGTGTGGTTTGGTGTCGCAGTGGAATCAGACCGCCTTGGCGTGAAGCTTGAGACCCAACGCTTTCATGACCTTCATGATAGTCGCGAACTCGGGATTGCCAGTGCTGGAGAGGGCTTTGTACAGACTTTCTCGTCCGAGGCCGGCGTCGCGGGCGACTTGGGTCATGCCTTGGGCGCGGGCGATGTTGTTGAGCGCTGAACGGATCAGCAGGCCGTCACCCGTATCTTCTTCGAAGCACGCTTCAAGATATTCGGCCATATCCTCGGGGTTTTTAGGTGCTCTGCCACGTCGAAGTCAGTGAATTCATTCATGAGTTACTCCTTTTTTTGATCGTTCCCACGCTCTGCGTGGAAATGCCTCCCGGGACGCTCCGCGTCCCGCCAAGCGCTGCAAGTTTCGGCTACTGCGCACAGGTGACGCGGAGCGTCACGGGCTGCATTCCCACGCGGGAGCGTGGGAACGATCTTGGTAGCTAGCCGCCCGGCTGGCTATTCGTACAAACAGAAATTTCCGACAAGGATTTGAGGTTGTCCCTAGGACACTCGGTCTCTAGTCTCCGTACACCGCTGCAAATGCAGCGGACGGGCGTCGCGGCCCGGCTTGATTAAGTACTGCCTCCTTTCAGTTGACGCTTTTTTATCGTCTACTGTGCGGCGTTATGGTGGCTGTGCGCGGGATGCCTTCGGGTATGCCGGTTTCCTTAATCTCCGGTCCGCGAACCTGCGCACAGCTGCCACCCCATCGCATCGCGGCGATCAGTGGCAGCTCCACTTAGATTAAGGGACTTCACAATGATCAAACCCACCCCCAATCCCCCCATCCGGCTATTCACCGTGGCTGACGGATTCAGCACCGAAGACCTGCTGGTCAACCTCAGCGAAACACTGGCCTCGGCCAATGCACTGAGTTGTGATCTGGCCTTTGACCTGGAATGCCCGAAACGCGAGGAATTGCTCGGCGTCGCGCAGTTGATCGAGCTGGCGCAGTTGCTGGCCGATCGCGTGCATGACGGCGTCGGGCGCACGACAGCCGTCGCTGGATGACGCGGTTTTAACTGTGGAACGGGGTGTTTAGAGAAGGGTGATTGCCTGTAATGCCGCGGCGACGGTCGGGAACTCCCGGTCCACGGCCGCCAACACCGGCCGTTTCAACACCAGCACTGGCACCCCTCGTTCCCGCGCCACTTCCAGCTTCGGCTCGGTGGCGGTGCTGCCGCTGTTCTTGCTGATCAGCACATCTATCTGCCGCCGCTCAAACAACGCTCGCTCGTCGTCGATCAAAAACGGCCCGCGTGCGCCGATGACTTCGCAGCGCTCATTGCCCGGATATACGTCCAGTGCGCGCAGCGTCCAGTACTGGTCTGCGGGGATCTCTTCGAGGTGTTGCAGCGGTTCGCGGCCCAGCGTAAACAATGGCCGTTTGAAGGGTTTCAGCGCCGCGATCAGCTCGGCCCAATCACTCACTTCGCGCCAATCATCCCCTGCCTGCGGCTGCCACGCCGGGCGACGCAGTGCCCAGCAGGGCACGCCGCTCAACTGTGCCGCCTCGGCGGCATTGCGGCTGATCTGCGCCGCATACGGATGGGTCGCGTCGAGGATCAGGCTAACCCCCTCATCGCGAACGAACTGCGCCAGCCCCTCGGCTCCCCCATAACCCCCGACGCGCACCTGGCAGGAGAGGTCGGTGGGCACGCGGCCGACACCGGCCAGGCTGTAGATATGTTCCGGGCCCAGCGTGCGAGCAATGGCCAGCGCTTCAGTCACGCCGCCCAGCAGCAGGATGCGTTTCATAGCGGCTTGGTCACTTCAAGCAAGGTGATCGGCAGCGCCTGGCGCCAGGTATCGAACTCCCCCAACGGCTGCGCCTGGGCCACGTGGATGCGGGTCAGTTCGCCGCCGTGCTGCGCGCGCCAGTTCATCAAGGTCATTTCGCTTTGCAGGGTCACGGCATTGGCAATCAAGCGACCACCAGGGCGCAGCTGTTGCCAGCAGGTGTCGAGCACGCTGTCGCGGGTGACGCCACCGCCGATGAAGATCGCGTCGGGTGTCGGCAAACCGTGCAAGGCGTCCGGGGCGGTGCCGCGTACCAGGTGCAGGCCAGGCACGCCGAGGGCGTCGCGGTTGTGTTCGATCAAGTCTTGGCGGCCTGCGTCGGCTTCAATCGCCAGCGCACGGCAACTGGGGTGGGCGCGCATCCATTCGATACCGATGGAACCGCTGCCTGCACCCACATCCCACAACAGTTCGCCCGGCATGGGGGCCAGGCGGGCGAGGGTCATGGCGCGCACATCGCGTTTGGTCAGTTGGCCATCGTGCTTGAAGGCGCTATCCGGCAGGCCTGCCAGGCGCGACAGACGTGGGGTGTCGGGAGAGGCGAGGCAATCGATGGCGACCAGATTCAGATCGGCGGCCGAGTGGTGCTGCCACTCCGCAGCCAGGCCGTCAATACGCCGCTCATTGGCGCCGCCCAAGTGTTCAAACACGGTCAATCGGCTCGGTCCGAACCCGGCCTCAGTCAACACGGCGGCGATCAACGCAGGGCTGCCACCATCATTACTCAGCACTAACAAGCGCACACCACTGGCCAGATGCGCGTTGATTGCCGCGACGGGCCGGGCCACCACGGATAACGTCACCACGTCCTGTAACGGCCAGCCCAAACGCGCGGCGGCAAGGGACACCGACGAAGGCGCGGGCAGAATCAGCAATTCTTCAGCCGCCACCTGCCGCGCCAAACTGGCCCCCACGCCATAGAACATCGGATCGCCACTGGCCAGCACACACACCGGTTCGCCCGGTGTGGCCAGCACCGGCTCCAGGGAAAACGGGCTCGGCCACAGCTGGCGCTCGCCACGAATACACACCGGCAACAGGTCCAACTGGCGCTGCGCACCTATAATCCGCGTGGCGCGCAACAGGGCATGCCGGGCATTCCTGCCCAGCCCCTTGAAGCCGTCTTCACCGATGCCTACAACCGTCAGCCAGGGCGACATATCAATTCCTTGAACGACATCCGACGGGCAGGCTTTTCATGCCGCCGGACAAAGCAGGCATAATACCGCGCCTTTACCCGTCAACCGGTAGCCCCGTGAATCCAACGCCCGCTGTGAATACCTTGCGCCCCTCGGCTTGTCCGGGGTTGCTGCGTATCGTCCAGGCGCTGGATGGCGGCATCTGCCGGATCAAACTGGCCGGTGGTTCGATCACCGCCGCCCAGGCCAACGCCGTGGCGGACGCGGCCCAGACGTATGCCGGTGGGGTGATCGAGGCGACCAACCGTGCCAACCTGCAGATCCGCGGAATCGGCGCCGAGCAGGACGCCCTGATCGCCAGGCTGCTGGCCGCAGACCTGGGCCCGAGCAACGCCGCCGGTGACGATGTGCGCAACCTGATGCTCAGCCCCAGCGCCGGGATCGACCCGCAAATGCTGTTCGACACGCGTCCGCTGGCCGCTCAGATCCTCGCGACCCTGCAAACCCATCCGCGTTTTCATGAGTTGTCGGCCAAGTTCGCCGTGCAAGTGGATGGCGGCGAGGCGCTGGCGATGCTTGAGCATCACCATGACCTGTGGCTGTCGGCGTTCGTGCGTAATGGCCAGACGTTACTTGCGTTCGGTCTGGCCGGATGTCCGGGGCTGAATGCGCCCTTGGCCGCGGTGCCGTTGGATCAGGGCCACGCGCTGGTGGTGGCGGTGTTGGAGGTTTTTCTCGACCTCGCCACCGCCGAACAGACGCGCATGCGCCAGTTGCCTGTGGATAACTTACTGAGCCGCCTGCGCTTGCCGCTGCTGCCGGTCGACGGGTTCAAACGCCCACTCAGCGGGGCTTTGCTGCATCTCGGCACTTATCCACAGTCGCAACAGAATCAGTTTTATGTCGCCGCCGCCGCCCCCTTGGGTCGACTGGATCCGACGATGCTCAAGGGCGCCGCACAGCTGGCGGACGATTATGGCGACGGCACGTTGCGCTTCACCCCCTGGCAAGGCGTGCTGCTGCCCTACGTCGAGAAACCTCACGCCGTGACCGAGCGCCTGGCGCAACTGGGTTTTCTGTGTTCCATCGACCAGCCCCTGGCGCGTTTGACCGCTTGCACCGGCTCCCGCGGCTGCGGCAAAGCCCTGGCCGACACCAAGGCCGACGCCGTGCAGCTGGCGGCGCTGCGAACCGCCCACAGCGTGCACTTGTCCGGTTGCCCGCGCTCCTGCGCTGCGGCGCACACCGCGCCCGTCACCCTGCTGGCGGTGAGCCCCGGCCACTACGACCTCTATTTTCGCGATGCAGCCCACCCAGGGTTCGGCCGGCTGCACGCGCGCACCCTTTCCATTGAAGCGGCGGGCGCCCTGTTGCGCGCTCACCCACGGAGCAACACCGATGATTGATTACATCCGCGACGGTCAGGAGATCTATCGCAACTCCTTTGCCATTATTCGCGCGGAAGCCAAGTTGGACCGCATCCCGGCCGACCTGGAAAAACTCGCGGTGCGGGTGATTCATGCGTGCGGCATGGTCGATGCCATCGACGGCCTGCAATTCTCTGAAGGCGCAGGCAAGGCCGGGCGCGACGCGTTGGCCGCCGGCGCGCCGATTTTGTGTGATGCGCGCATGGTCTCCGAAGGCGTGACCCGCACCCGCTTGCCGGCCAACAACGAAGTGATCTGCACCTTGCGCGACGACAGCGTGCCGGCGCTGGCGCAGGCGCTGGGCAATACCCGCTCGGCTGCCGCTCTGGAGCTGTGGCGCCCGCATTTGGAAGGCAGTGTGGTGGTGATCGGTAACGCGCCGACCGCGCTGTTCTACCTGCTGGAAATGCTCGATGCCGGTGCGCCGAAGCCGGCGCTGATCCTCGGCTTCCCGGTCGGCTTTGTCGGCGCCGCCGAATCCAAGGCGATGCTGGCGGCCGACAGCCGTGGCGTTCCGTTCGTGATCATGCAGGGCCGTTTGGGTGGCAGTGCGATGGCCGCGGCGGCGGTCAATGCGCTCGCCACGGAGGTCGAATGATGCCGGCACGCGGACGTTTGATCGGCCTGGGCGTGGGCCCCGGCGATCCCGAGCTGATCACCCTCAAGGCGCTGCGCCTGCTGCGCGAGTCGCCGGTGGTGGCGTACTTCGTGGCCAAGGGCAAGAAAGGTAACGCGTTCGGCATCATCGAAGACCACCTGGTGGCGCAACAAACTCTGATGCCGCTGGTGTACCCGGTGACCACCGAAGCGCTGCCCGCGCCCTTGTCCTATGAGCAAGTGATCAGCGATTTCTACGACAGCGCCAGCGTCGAGGTGGCCGCGCACCTGGATGCCGGTCGCGATGTGGCGGTGATCTGCGAAGGCGATCCGTTCTTCTACGGGTCCTACATGTACCTGCATGACCGCCTGGCCGAACGCTACGAAGCCCAGGTCATCCCTGGCGTGTGCTCGATGCTCGGCGGCGCTTCGGTGCTGGGCGCGCCGTTGGTGTATCGCAACCAGAGCCTGTCGGTGCTGTCGGGCGTGCTGCCCCATGACGATCTCAAGCGCCGCCTGGCGGATGCCGACGCGGCGGTGATCATGAAGCTGGGCCGTAACTTCCATAAGGTGCGCCAGGTGTTGGAAGAGCTCGGTCTGGCCGAGCGCGCGCTGTACGTGGAACGCGCCACCATGGTCAATCAGAAGATCGTGCCGCTGGATCAGGTCGACCCGTCGTCCTCGCCGTATTTCTCGCTGATCATCGTGCCTGGTGAACGGTGGCAAGGATGACGCGTCCGGCGATTGTCATTCTGGGGCAGGGCAGCCTGGCCACTGCGCGCAAGATCCAGCAGCTGTACCCCGGCGCGTTGATCCACGGTTTGCTCGGGCGGGTTGAGGGCGCGGACCTGGCCTACACCGAGTTCGGCGTCACTGTGCGTCAGCTGTATCAACAGGGCACGCCGCTGATTGCCCTGTGCGCGGCGGGTATTGTGATCCGCACCCTGGCGCCGCTGTTGCTGGAAAAAGGTGAAGAGCCGGCCGTGCTGGCCGTGGCCGAAGACGGCAGCGCCGTGGTGCCGCTGCTCGGTGGACTGGGCGGCGTTAATGGGATGGCGCGGAACATCGCGGCGGCGCTCAACGTCGCCGCGGCGATCACCACCAGTGGCGAGTTGCGCTTCGGCACCTGCCTGCTCAACCCGCCGACGGGCTATGAGTTGGCCGATCTGGAGCTGGGCAAGCGCTTCGTCTCGGACCTGCTGGCCGGTCAAAGCGTACGCATCGAAGGCGCGGCGCCGTGGCTGGATCAAGCGAACCTGCCCCAGGACCCGCACGCGCGTCTGGCCATCCATGTGGGCAGTGCCGAGCGGGTGCCGGTGGTCAACGAGCTGCTGATTTATCCGAAGAACGTATGTGTTACGTGCAAGCCGGGGGCGGATTTGGCGCAACGCGTGCGCGTGGCATTGCAGGAGGCCGGGATCGCCGTGCAATCCCTGGCGTGCCTGTTGGCGGGCGACCTGCACATGGCTGAGGTTTCGCTGCATGAAGCGGCGTTGGCGCTGGCGGTGCCGCTGCGTTTTGGCCGCGTGACCCAGGACGCCGATATCGTCATCGAGATGGCCGAGCAACCGCTGGATGTGTCGCAAGTCGGGCGCCCCCGTGGTCGCCTCGCGGTGATCGGCCTGGGCCCTGGCGCTGCCGAGTTGATGGTGCCGGCGGTCAAAGCCGAACTGGCGCGTTGCACCGATGTGCTGGGCTATGAAACTTATGTGCGCATGGCCGGGCCGTTCCGTGACGACCAGGTGCAGCACTGCACCGACAACCGCGAAGAGATGCAGCGTGCGCGCCATGCGTTCGAACTGGCTGCCAGCGGCCGTTCGGTGGTGGTGGTGTCCTCCGGTGACCCCGGTGTATTTGCCATGGCGGCGGCGGTGATCGAGGCATTGCATGAGTCCGACGACCCGGCCTGGCATCTGGTCGACCTGCAGATCCTGCCGGGCGTGTCGGCCTCCCTGGCCACTGCCGCCCAGGCCGGTGCGCCGCTGGGGCATGACTTCTGCGTGATGTCGCTGTCGGACAACCTCAAGCCCTGGTCGATCATCGAAAAGCGTCTGGACCTGTCTGCCCAGGCCGACCTGGCGCTGGCGTTCTACAACCCGATCTCCCGCTCGCGGCCCTGGCAGTTGGGCCGTGCGCTGGAAATCGTCGCGTTGCATCGCGCGCCCGCCACCCCGGTGGTGCTGGGGCGCGACATCGGTCGCCCAGGCCAGACCCTGCGGGTCACCACCCTGGGGCAATTGACCCCGGAGCAGGTGGACATGCGCACCATGGTGCTGATCGGCTCGTCCACCACCTGCACATTCCCCCGTGCCGGAGGTGGTGAGTGGGTGTATACGCCGCGCTGGTACGGCGAAAAACCCGTCGGCTGAAGCGGCACGAAAGCTCCGAATAGCGCCTGGTAAACATCGGGCGTTATTCGGGGCTTTTTCTTTTTTTATCGTCGAAAACCGGAAGGGCGGGTGCTGCCCCCAACGATTGCTGGGCGGTGTTTTTGGAGGGGCTGGGCCAAGCGATGTTTATCGTCTGGCAAGCTCACCGAACGCTGGATTAGGGTGCAAGCAAGCCCCATGTGGGGTGCTTGTGGAGAACGAAAAATGGAGCGATATCACAGAAGGATCAACACGACCAAAAGGCGCAAGTTGATTGCGGCTTACCGACTGCCGAAGACATCTGCAGAACAGGCCGTCTTGCCGCTCGATACTGAGGAGGAATGCGATGCGGCGGTGGTCAACAACAGCGTGATTTCGTTTGCGCAGGGGCTGTCCGGTGTGAACCGGGAGTACATCCGCAAAAGCTATCTGCTGGCCAGCAGCTACGTCAGTGATGTGCTGAACATTCCTCGCGGTAGCGAGGCCTGGTATGAGGAATTTATCAAGGTGATGACAGGCCTGGGCTGGGTGCCGGTGCGCAGCCGTTTCGAACGGGTCTCAAGTCACGGCAAGGGCCTGACAGTGCAACTGACGGCGCTGAATATCATCGCGGCGCTGTGGGCCTCGATGTCGTTGTCCGGGCCTTTGGTGGCGACGCTGCCGAAACTCGCGGCGGATGCGTTGGAAGCGTTGAAGCAGCAGCCGACGTCCTTCGAACTGTTCAAGCGCAACAGCACACTGCACCAGGGCGGTGATTTCGGCCTGGCGTCCTGTGCCGAGGCGGACGGTGAACTGATGATGGTGCTGGTGACTTACAGCACTCAGGGCGTGAGCAAGCAGGTGGGGTTGCCGTTCCTGGAGTGGGACAGTGGCTCGGTTGAGGCGTTCAGCGGGCAGACCTGTCTGGTGCTGAATACGTCGATGGTCAACGACAAGACCCTGCAACTGATGCGCGAGAGTGCTGGGGACAAGGTGCAGTCGGCCATTGCCAGGTACCGGATTTAAGGCACCAGATAACCGCGCACGCCGGTAAAAATGATTTGCGCGGCCAGGGCGCACACGAACAAGCCCATCAACCGGCTGACAATCTGCAAGCCCTGGTCGCCGAGGATGCGTTCGATCCGATTGGACAGGTACAGCACCACGCCAACGGTGAGGCTGGCCAGGGCGATGCTGAGGATGGCGGTGAGCTTGTCATCCCAGTGTGGCTGGCTGACGCCCATCACCAGCAAGGCGCCGATGGTGCCGGGGCCGACGGTGAGGGGGATGGTCAGCGGCACGATGGTCACGTCCTGCTGCACGTTGTCGGTCTGCACCGCCGACTTGCCCTGGGCCATACCCAGGGCGGAGATGAACAACACACTGCCGGCGCCGATGCGGAACGCATCCACGGTGATGCCGAACACACTGAAAATCACCCGACCGAACAGGTAGAGCAACACACTCGAGACCAGGGTCGCCAACGCCACCTTCCAGGCCAGGCGTCGCCGCTCTTTGCTGGAATAGCCGCGGGTCAGACTGATAAAGCAGGACAGCACGAAGAACGGGCTATAGAGCACGAGCATCTTCAGGTAAACGCTGAACAACACGTGGAGCATGGGGGCGGCTCGTGGCAGGAGAAGTCGTGGGGGAGTCTATCAGGCCTTCAGGTCCTGTAGCAGTCAGGACACGGGGCTGTGTTGTTGTTTCTGTTGGCGTTGCGCCACCCAGAACTCCACCAGCTCACGTAACTGCGACAATTCCACCGGTTTGGCCATGTGCCCATCCATGCCCGCCTGGCGTGCGCGTTCTTTGTGTTCCGAGAGGATGTGCGCGGTGAGTGCCACCACGGGGGTGCGAATGCGTTGGTGACTGACCTCCCAGGCGCGCAGTTGCTGGGTGGCCGAGAAGCCATCGAGGATCGGCATTTCACAGTCCATCAACACCAGGTCGTAGCGCTGGGCTTTCATGGCTTGCAGTGCTTCTTCGCCATTGCTGGCGGTGTCCGGGTTAAGGTTGAGCTTGCCGAGCATGCCGCGAATCACTTTGGTGGAGATGCTGTTGTCTTCGGCCACCAGGATCTTGAAATCGCTGGGCACGGTCACTTCCACCGGCGGGTTGAGCATCGCGCGTGGCGCAACGCCGCCTTTGTTGCGTTGGGTCAGCTCGTCGGCCAGGGTGGTTTTGAGGGTGTAGCCGGCCACCGGCTTGGCGAGGATGCGCTTGATCCCGCAGTTGCGTGCGATGATCTTGCTCGGCGCATTGCTGATGCCCGTGAGCATGATCAGCAGAATGTCGTGGTTCAGGCTCGGGTCTTCTTTGATTTTCGCCGCCAACTGCATGCCGGTCATGCCGGGCATGTTCTGGTCCAGCAGCACCACATCAAAGTAGTCGCGCAGGTGCGCCTTGGTGCGCAGCAACGCCAGGGCTTCCTTGCCCGACGGTACGGCGCTGACATTCAGGCCCCAGGCCGTGCATTGCTGCACCAGCACCTTGCGGCAGGTGTCGTTGTCGTCCACCACCAGCACGCGCGCGTCCTTGAGCGGGCCGTCGAGGTCGGAGGTCGGGTGTTCCAGGCGTTCCGGGTCCAGGGGCAGGGTCAGCCACAACGTGCTCCCCTGATGGCTGCCGCTTTTGACGCCGAACTCGCCGTTCATCAACAGGATAAGCTGGCGTGCGATCACCAGGCCCAGATGGCCGCTCAAACGGGTGGCCGACAGGAAGTTCTTGCTGTGCAGTTCACTGTGCAGCAGCGCATCACGCTCGGCGGCGTCCATGGGCAGGCCGCTGTCTTGCACGGCGATGCGCAGGCGCGGCTTGGTGCTGCGGTCGTCCAGGGCGACGACGATCAGCACTTCACCCTCATCGGTTTTGTGCAGGGCGTTTTCCAGCAGGCTCAACAGCGCCTGGCGCAGGCGTGTGGGGTCGCCGCTGATGACGCGGGGCACCTGAGGCTGGATGAAGCTGATCAACTCGACGTTCTGCTGCTCGGCCTTGGCGCGGTAGATGCTCAGGCAGTCTTCGATCAGCGCATTGAGGTCGAATTGCACATCATCCAGCTCGATCTGCCCGGATTCGAGCTTGGAGATGTCGAGGATCTCGTTGATCAGCGTGAGCAGTTCGTTGCCGGCGCTGTGGATGGTCTGCACGTAGTCGCGCTGCTTCACCGACAACGGGGTGCCGAGCAACAGTTCGGTCATGCCCAGCACGCCGTTCATGGGGGTGCGGATTTCGTGGCTGATCTTGGCCAGGAACTCGGCCTTGGCGGCGATCTCGGCGTTGCTGGCGGCCAGGTCGCGGCTGAGGCTGAAGCGCGCCTCGACGATAGCGCGCTGGCGCTCACCCAGGGCCAGGCTCATCAGCAGGCCGCTGAGGCAGATGAACGCGAGGAGTGTGACGATCAAACCCTGGGGCGAGATCATGGTCAGGCCCAGCAGCGCCGGGAGGATGATCAGCGTGCCGATATTGAACACCACCATGCCCGCCACGAATAAACGCGCCGGCCGATAGCCTTTCTGCCAGTGATACGCCGAGACAAACAACATGCTCAGGCCCGCCAGGGCTACCAGGGCGTAGGTGATGATGTTCAGCGGCAGGGTGTTGACGAACAACAGCAACAGGCCGGACAGCACGATAAACAGGATGTCGGCCATCAACAGTTTGTTCAGCGGGTGCGGCCCCAGGGGCATGAAGAAACGGTAGGCGAACATCAGCCCGCATGGCGCGGTCATGAGCAGCGCCAGGTAGGCGCCTGGGGTCTGGATCGCGTGCCAGTTCGGCAACCACGGGCCCACCAGGTTGAGCAACAGCGCGAGGCTCAGCATCAACAGCACTTCGCAGGCCGCGAGCCACAGGCTGCTGCGCGAGCGATGGTAGGCAAAGCGTGAGAGGTTATGCAGGATCAGCATCATCAGGCAGCCGAACAGCAGGCCGTAGATCAGCGTCTGGGTCTGGTCGGCGGCGGCGAGCACGGCCGGTTCCAGGGTGATATAGGGGCGCAGCTCGTGTTCCGATACCAGGCGCAGATAGACTTCCAGGGGCTTCTGACTCTGGGGTATCGGCAGCATGAAGTCGGTGCTGGGCAACGGGCGTTCCGCCTGGGGCTGGCGGGTGCCGGTATTTTGTTGCTCCACCAGAGTGTCGCCGTCCAGGACATACAGGCTCAGGTGGGACAGGTCCGGGGCGAATACCCGAAGTACTTGCTCGTGCTTGCCCGGTTGCAGCTTGAAACGTACCCACAACGCGCCGTCCGGTTGCGCGGCGGTAATGCGGTCCAGTTCGATGGGGCTGAATTGGTTGGTGTAGCGGGGGGAGCGGATGTCGCTCAGTTGCAGGTCGGCCTGTTCATCAAGCAATACTGCCCAGCCACTGCCCTGTGCGGCGGCCTGGGCCGGGAACAGGCAGAGCAGCGTCAGCAGACTGACAGTGAAACCTATGGCGATCCTGAGCCAGCGCACGGCGAAATCCCTTCGTAGGTTGATGCACGGGTTAACTATGCGCGGGGAGCCTGTATACGGCAAGGGCCAGAGGCCCTTGCCTAACCGAACGGATAGTTAGTGTTACTGCGTTTCGCCGCGTTCACGGGCAATGGCGCGGTAGCCGATGTCGGTGCGATAAAAGCAGCCGTTCCAATCGATTTTACTGGCCAGCTTATACGCCTGTTGTTGCGCGGCATCGACGCTGTCACCCATTGCGGTGGCGCACAGCACGCGGCCACCGGCGGTCACGACCTGGCCATCCTTGAGGGCGGTGCCCGCATGGAACACCTTGCCTTCCAGGGTCGCCGCCGCGTCCAGGCCTTTAATCACATCGCCTTTGGCGTAGTCGGCAGGGTAACCACCGGCCGCCAGCACAATGCCGACGCTCGGGCGTGGGTCCCACTGGGCTTCAACTTTGTCCAGGGCTTGGGCGAGGGCGGCTTCCACCAGCAGTACCAGGCTCGACTGCAGACGCAGCATTACCGGTTGGGTTTCCGGATCACCGAAGCGGCAGTTGAACTCGATAACTTTCGGGTTGCCGGCCTTGTCGATCATCAGCCCGGCGTAGAGGAAACCGGTGTAGACATTGCCTTCGTCGGCCATGCCGCGAACGGTTGGCCAGATCACCAGGTCCATGACGCGCTGATGCACTTCGCTGGTGACCACTGGGGCAGGGGAGTATGCGCCCATGCCGCCCGTGTTCGGGCCGCTGTCGCCGTCGCCGACGCGCTTGTGGTCCTGGCTGGTGGCCATCGGCAATACGTTCTTGCCGTCGACCATCACGATAAAGCTGGCTTCTTCGCCGTCGAGGAATTCCTCGATTACCACGCGCGAGCCGGCATCACCGAACGCGTTGCCGGCGAGCATATCGCGTACGGCGTCTTCGGCTTCCTGCAGGGTCATCGCGACGATCACGCCTTTGCCCGCGGCCAGGCCATCGGCCTTGATCACGATCGGCGCACCTTTTTCACGCAGGTAAGCCAGGGCCGGCTCGATTTCGGTGAAATTCTGGTAGTCGGCGGTCGGGATCTTGTGGCGCGCCAGGAAGTCCTTGGTGAACGCCTTGGAGCCTTCCAGCTGTGCAGCACCGGCGGTTGGGCCGAAGCAATCCAGGCCACGGCTGCGGAACAGGTCCACAACGCCGGCAACCAGCGGCACTTCCGGACCGACGATGGTCAGAGCGACGTTCTGCGCTGCGAAGTCCGCCAGTTGTTCCAGGGCCAACACGTCGATGGCGACGTTTTCGCACTTGGCTTCAATTGCGGTGCCGGCGTTGCCGGGGGCTACGAAAACTTTCTGGACGCGCGGGTCCTGGGCAACTTTCCAGGCCAGGGCATGTTCACGGCCACCGCTGCCAATGATGAGGACGTTCAAGTCAGACTCCTTCGAGGGAAGTTAAAAGCTGCAAGCTGCAAGCGGCAAGTTAAAAGCAATTTGTATTGCTCCACCCTGCGTTGCGCAGCCTTGAATGAGTAAGGCTGCAAGCGAAAGTAAAAGCGACTCTGGTCTGCTCTTGCTTGGCGCTTGCAGCGATAAGCGGGCTACTTTACGCAGTGGCTTAGTGGCGGAAATGGCGCATACCGGTGAAGACCATCGCGATGCCTGCCTCATCAGCCGCGGCAATCACTTCTGCGTCGCGCATCGAACCGCCCGGTTGGATCACGGCGGTCACGCCGGCCTTGGCGGCGTTGTCCAGGCCATCACGGAACGGGAAGAACGCGTCGGATGCCATCACCGAACCCACAACCTGCAGACCGGCGTGCTCAGCCTTGATCGCGGCGATACGCGCCGAGTTCACGCGGCTCATCTGGCCGGCGCCAACACCGATGGTCTGGCGGTTCTTGGCGTAGACGATGGCGTTGGACTTAACGTACTTGGCCACTTTCCAGGCGAAGATCAGGTCGTTGATCTCTTGCTCGGTCGGTGCGCGTTTGGTGACCACTTTCAGGTCTTCGCTGCCGATCATGCCGATGTCGCGGCTCTGTACCAGCAAGCCGCCATTGACGCGCTTGTAGTCCCAGGCAGCGGCGCGTTCCGCCGACCATTCGCCACAGGCCAGCAGGCGCACATTGGCCTTGGCGGCAACGATGGCGCGGGCTTCTTCACTGACGCTTGGTGCAATGATCACCTCAACGAATTGACGGTCGACGATGGCCTTGGCGGTCTCGGCGTCTAGTTCACGGTTGAAGGCGATGATGCCGCCGAAGGCCGATTCGGTATCGGTGGCGTAGGCCAGTTCGTAGGCTTGGCGAATGCCGCCTTCAGCGTCCGGGCTCACCGCCACGCCGCATGGATTGGCGTGCTTGACGATTACGCAGGCCGGTTTGACGAAGCTTTTCACGCATTCCAGCGCGGCGTCGGTGTCGGCCACGTTGTTGTAGGACAGCTCCTTGCCTTGCAGTTGGGTCGCGGTGGCGATCCCGACTTCGGCCGGCTTGGCTTCCACGTAGAACGCCGCGCTCTGGTGCGGGTTCTCGCCGTAGCGCATTTCCTGCGCCTTGATGAACTGGCTGTTGAAGGTGCGCGGGAACTGGCTGCGGCCTTCAGTGCTCAGGGTGTCGGCGGCCTGGTTCACGGTGCCCATGTAGTTGGCGATCATGCCGTCGTAGGCGGCGGTGTGTTCGAACGCCTTGAGCATCAGGTCAAAACGCTGGGCGTAGGTCAGGCCACCGGCTTTCAGGCTTTCGAGCACCTGGGCGTAGTCGCTGGCGTTGACCACGATGGCCACGTCTTTATGGTTCTTGGCCGCCGAGCGCACCATGGTCGGGCCGCCGATGTCGATGTTTTCGATGGCGGTCGGCAGGTCGCAGCCTGGCTTGTTGATGGTGGCTTCGAAGGGGTAGAGGTTAACGGCCACCAGGTCGATCGGCTTGATGCCGTGCTCGGCCATGATGGTGTCGTCGATACCGCGACGGCCGAGGATGCCGCCGTGGATTTTCGGGTGCAGGGTCTTGACCCGACCGTCCATCATTTCCGCGAAACCGGTGTAGTCCGCGACTTCTACTGCGGCCACGCCGTTGTCCTGCAGCAGTTTGAAGGTCCCGCCCGTGGAGAGAATTTCCACGCCCAGGGCTTCCAGCTCCCGGGCAAATTCGAGGATGCCGGTCTTGTCGGAGACGCTGATCAAGGCGCGGCGGATCGGCAGGCGGGTAGTCTGGTCGGTCATTTCAATTTCCATCAAAAGCAAAGGAGTCAGCAAAAAAGGCGACCGGTTTTACGCGGGCGCCTTTCTGGTTTGATTGAATGCTTACAGCAAATCGTATTGCTTGAGCTTTTTGCGCAAGGTGCCACGGTTGAGGCCCAGCAGCTCACTGGCTTTGGTCTGGTTGCCCTTGACGTAGTTCATCACGCTTTCGAGCAAGGGCGCTTCGACTTCGGAGAGCACCAGGTTGTACACGTCCGTGACGGAAGCACCCTCAAGGTGGGCGAAATAATTGTGCAGCGCCTTCTCGACACTCCCGCGAAGGGTCTGGCCTTCTTCGCTCGGCGTGTTGAGGTGCTGTTTCAAATTGATGTTGTCGCTCACGGGTGTTGTTCCACTCACTAAAGTCTCGGTCATCATCGTCATGCGGCCACCCCTTTTCCGTCCCCTGCTCTCAGGCTCTTGTCTCGTTCGGCAAAAAACTCTCGAACGGCGGTGACCTGTGCTTGCGTTTCATCCAAACGATTGAAGCCGGCGCGAAACTCCCTGGCGCCCGGCAGGGTTGCGAGATACCAACCCACATGCTTACGAGCGATGCGCACGCCCATCACATCGCCATAGAAGGTGTGAAGGGCAGCCAGATGCTCTAGCAGAATACGTTCCACCTCGACCAGCTCCGGCGCCGGCATCACGTCGCCGGTACGCAAAAAGTGTTCGATCTCACGGAAAATCCACGGCCGCCCTTGGGCGGCCCGGCCAATCAACAAACCATCGGCACCGGTTGCGTGCAGCACGCGCCGGGCTTTCTCGGCTGAGTCGATATCGCCATTGGCAAAGACCGGCATCGAAACCGCCTGCTTGATCGCGGCAATGGTGTCGTACTCGGCTTCACCGGTGTACAGATCGGCGCGGGTGCGGCCATGCACCGCCAGCGCTGTGATGCCTGCCTGTTCGGCGATCTTCGCCACCGTCAGGCCATTCTTGTTGTCCCGGTCCCAACCGGTCCGAATCTTCAGGGTCACCGGCACATCCACTGCGGCGACAACGGCCTGCAGGATCTCGGCAACCAACTGCTCATCTTTCAACAGGGCGGAACCGGCGGCCTTGTTGCAGACCTTCTTGGCCGGGCAGCCCATGTTGATGTCGATGATCTGTGCGCCCAACTCCACGTTGGCTCGGGCCGCATCCGCCAGCATCTGCGCATCACCACCGGCGATCTGTACCGAGCGGGGCTCGGGATCACCTTCGTGGATCATGCGCATCCGCGATTTGCGGGTGTTCCACAAGCTCATGTCGCTGGTGACCATTTCCGAGACTACAAGACCCGCGCCCAAACGTTTGCAGAGCTGACGAAAGGGCTGATCGGTGACGCCCGCCATCGGGGCGAGAATCAAGCCGTTGTGCAATGTATATGGGCCGATGCGTACCGCCGACATAGGACTTCCCTGTTGTGGGGCCGGATCATTAGAGTTCGAAAAAGGGTTGGCATGATACCCGCTCTCGATGACTGGATAAAGGCTGAATTGGATAAAATCTGAACAGTTATTTCTTTATCGCCGCCGGTTTGGTTGGGTGGCGTGGGGTCAATAATCCACCGTCAAGCTTCTGCGCGTGGGTCGATTCATTCCGGGGAATGGAAGCTCAGGCTGTAATTCACGGCTTTGTTGCCTGGATCGAGGATGTCCAGGGAGATATGAATCGGGGTCTGCGATGGCATTTCGCTCACACCGGCCAATTCGCCGCTCAGGTATTCGGCGGGTTTGAAGCGACGACTGGCAATCAGGTTGCCATTGAGGTCGGCAAAGCGCAGCTCCAGCAGGGGGAAGGGCTGGGAGAACGTTGCGCGGTTGTAGATGATGGCATCCACGACCAGCGCTCCGGCGAACTCCGGGTGGCTGCGCACTACCAGGTTGCTGCTCTTGATGTGGGAGATATCGACCCGCGATGGCACGGTGCAGCCCAGGGTGGGGCACAGTTGCTGGAACCATGGGCGGTAGGCGTCCTGGCGCGCCAGGTCGTCGAATTGGTAGGCGATGTACTGGGCGGCCAGGCCGGCGGCCGCGATCAGCACCAGCAGGATCCAAATCAGGCGACGGCCCCAGCCCGACGGACGTTTTTGCGCGTACAGGTGCAAGGGATCGTCTTCGAGGTCCTGCAGCACGTCGTCGTGCACCCCAGGCTCCGGACGCAGGCGTTTGCGACGCGGTTGTGGGCGTTCTTCGTGTTCCGGCTCATCTGCTGCTAGGGTGAGCGGCGTGAAGGGCGGGTCGCGGTCTTCATCGTCCGGCGCGGCGTGCAACGGCGGTTCGTCGTCAATCGCGTTGGCGTGCAGCGTCATGGACGGTTCGGTGCGCTGATTGGCCGCAGAGGCTTGAGGCGGTTCAGGTTCGTCTTCGGCGGCGCTGGGGCGCTCCTGCGGCGGTTCGCTGAACAGGCTGGTGGCCCATTTTTCTTCCTCGGCCTTGACCGTTTCGCGGCTGGCGCTGAGGGTGTCTTCTTTTTGCCGGCGGTCGGCGCCGGGCTGACGACGCTCCGCGCCCGCCGGCAGGGTGTGCTGAATCTCGCGGCGTTCGAGCTTGGCCAGTTCCTCGTCGAGGTCCAGGTTGTCCAGGTCCAGCTCTTCGGCGGTCCACTGCTTCTGGCTGATCGCGCGCTGTGGCTCTGGCTCGGGCGTTGCCTGGGGCGTCGGCTCAGTGGCGGCCGGCTGTTCCGGTGCAGGCGCGTGGGCGCGCTGCTCCAGCAATTGGCGAGCGGCATTGAACACTTGCAGGCATGAGCCGCAGCGCACCACGCCGCGGGCCACACTCAATTGAGCGTGGTTGACGCGAAAGCGTGCGTGGCAATGCGGGCACTGGGTGACGAAACTGTCGGTCATGCGGCCATCCGATTCAGGCAAGCGCTCATTCTAGCGCCGACGTCCGCTGATGCGTACCCAGCCGTCGCGGTTGGCGATCGGGTCCAGCTCGAAATCCTTGGCATACGCTGCAGCGACGTCTTCGCCCTGCTCGGCAAGGATGCCCGACAGCGCCAGACGTCCGCCAGGCTTGACCAGGCTCGACAATTGCGGCGCCAACGACACCAGTGGTCCGGCGAGGATGTTCGCCACCAGCACATCGGCCTGCACCTGAGGCAGGTCCTCAGGCAGGTAGAGTGGGAATTTGCCTTCAGGGATATGGTTGCGCCCGGCGTTATCGCGGGAGGCTTCCAGCGCCTGCACGTCGATATCGGTGCCCACCGCTTCTTTGGCGCCCAGCAGCAGCGCGGCAATCGCCAGGATCCCTGAACCGCAGCCGAAGTCCAGCACGTGGCTGTCGGTCAGGTTCTGGCCGTCCAGCCATTCCAGGCACAGCGCGGTGGTGGGGTGGGTGCCGGTACCAAACGCCAGGCCCGGGTCCAGCAGCAGGTTGACCGCGTCGGGCTCCGGTGCGGCGTGCCAGCTCGGCACGATCCACAGGCGCTGGCCGAAACGCATCGGCTGGAAGTTGTCCATCCAGCTGCGTTCCCAGTCCTGGTCTTCGATCACTTCACTGTGATGTTCCGGTAGCGGGCTGCCGGTGAGCAATTCCATGTGGGCCAGGACGGCGGTGGCATCGGTGCCGTCTTCGAACAGGGCCAGCAGATGGGTGTGGGACCACAACGGCGTGGTATTGAGTTCCGGTTCGAAGATCGGCTGGTCTTCGGCGTCCATGAACGTCACCGATACCGCGCCGACTTCGAGGAACGCGTCTTCGTAGGTTTCGGCTTGTTCTGGGCTGATGGCGAGACGGACTTGCAGCCAAGGCATGGCGGGCACCTTTGAAAAGAATGAGTGTGCAGCGGGGTGGGGCTGCGAAAGGGCGCAAGTTTACGCCAGCGGCGGGCAGAAGACGACAGACACAGAGCAAATGTGGCAGGGGGCAAGCGCCCTCCCGCATTTGATCTGTGTACACCTTCAAAACACAGGGCCCGGAAACAACAAAACCGCCCGAAGGCGGCTCTGTTGGGTGGAGCACTTACTGGTTGGCCAGCTTGTGTTCCAGGTAGTGAATGTTCACACCACCTTCGCAGAAGCCTTCATCACGAACCAGATCCCGGTGCAGCGGGATGTTGGTCTTGATGCCGTCGACCACGATTTCGTCCAGGGCATTACGCATACGGGCCATGGCCTCGTCGCGGGTGGCACCCCAGGTGATCAGCTTGCCGATCAGCGAGTCGTAGTTGGACGGAACCTTGTAGCCGCTGTACAGGTGCGAATCCACACGTACGCCGTTGCCGCCTGGCGCATGGAAATGCTTGACCAGGCCAGGGCTTGGGATAAAGGTTTTCGGGTCTTCGGCGTTGATACGGCACTCCAGGGAGTGGCCGTGCATCTTCACGTCGTCCTGGGTGAAGGACAGCACGTTGCCAGCGGCGATGCTGAGCATTTCCTTGACGATGTCGATACCGGTGACCATCTCCGACACCGGGTGCTCTACCTGCACGCGAGTGTTCATCTCGATGAAGTAGAAACGACCGTTTTCGTAGAGGAACTCGAAGGTGCCGGCGCCACGGTAGTTGATGTCGATGCACGCCTTGACGCAGCGAGCCAGCACTTCCTGCCGGGCTTTTTCATCCAGGCCCGGAGCCGGTGCTTCTTCCAGCACCTTCTGGTGACGGCGTTGCAGCGAGCAATCGCGATCGCCCAGGTGGATGGCGTGGCCCTGGCCGTCGGACAGTACCTGCACTTCCACGTGACGTGGGTTGGTCAGGTACTTCTCCAGGTAGACCATCGGGTTGCCGAACCAGGCGCCCGCTTCGGAGCGGGTCTGCTTGGCGGCTTCGATCAGGTCTTCTTCCTTGTGCACCACGCGCATGCCGCGACCACCACCGCCACCGGCGGCCTTGATGATCACCGGGTAACCGACTTCGCGACCGATGCGCAGAGCGGTTTCTTCGTCTTCAGGCAGTGGGCCGTCGGAGCCTGGAACGGTCGGCACGCCGGCCGCGATCATGGCGTCCTTGGCCGATACCTTGTCGCCCATCAGGCGAATGGTTTCGGCTTTCGGGCCAATGAAGGCAAACCCGGATTTTTCCACCTGTTCGGCGAAGTCGGCGTTTTCCGCGAGGAAGCCGTAGCCGGGGTGGATGCCATCAGCGCCGGTCACTTCAGCGGCCGCGATGATGTTCGAGACTTTCAGGTACGAGTTCGTGGCCAGTGGCGGGCCGATGCAGATGCTTTCGTCCGCCAGTTTCACGTGCATCAATTCGGTATCGGCCGTCGAGTAAACAGCGACGGTCTTGATGCCCTCTTCCTTACAGGCGCGCAGGATACGCAGCGCGATCTCGCCGCGGTTGGCGATCAGGACTTTTTGCAGTTTCTTCGCAGGTTTCAACATCGAAGGCGCTCCGCGGTTCAAACGATGGTGAACAGCGGCTGGTCGTACTCAACCGGCTGACCGTTTTCTACCAGGATGGATTCGATGACGCCGGCTTTTTCGGCAGTGATGTGGTTCATCATCTTCATCGCTTCAACGATGCAGATGGTGTCGCCCACTTTCACGGTCTTGCCGACTTCAACGAAGGCTGGCGAAGTCGGTGCCGGGGTGCGGTAGAAGGTACCGACCATTGGCGACTTGACCACGAAACCGTTCAGCGCAGGCGCGGCTGGGGCAGCAGGAGCGGCGGCGGCAGGCGCGGCAGCTGGAGCAGCAGCTGGAGCCGGTGCTTGCATCTGCGGTGCGTAGAACTGTTGTGCCGGGGTCTTGCTGTGACGGCTGATCCGTACGGACTCTTCGCCTTCCTTGATTTCCAGCTCGTCGATACCGGATTCTTCCAGCAGTTCGATCAATTTCTTAACTTTACGGATATCCATGAATCATCAACTCCCAAGGGTCGGTCAGGGGCGTTTAGCCTGTTCTTCAACGTGTTCCAGGGCGGCCTCCAGGGCCAGTCGGTAACCGCTGGCGCCAAGGCCGCAGATCACTCCTACCGCTACGTCGGAGAAGTAAGAGTGATGGCGGAAAGCTTCGCGTTTGTGCACGTTCGATAAATGCACTTCGATGAATGGGATGCTCACCGCCAGCAGCGCGTCACGTAATGCAACACTTGTATGCGTAAAAGCGGCGGGATTGATCAGGATAAAGTCCACGCCTTCGCCGCGCGCGGCATGGATGCGATCAATCAGTTCGTACTCGGCATTGCTTTGCAGGTAGAGCAAATGGTGGCCGGCTTCACGCGCCCGTCGTTCCAGGTCGAGGTTGATCTGGTCCAGGGTTACCGCCCCGTAGACGCCCGGTTCGCGGGTGCCAAGCAGGTTCAGGTTGGGTCCGTGAAGAACCAGTAAGGTCGCCATCGGCTGTTCCTTGTTATTGGTGGGAGTACGGCAGAACCCGGCGACTATGCCGCAAAGCCTTTGTGACTGTCCAGTTCTATGCAGTAGGCAGCACGATTAGCGAGGATTGCGCGAAATTTGTGACCGGGGCCAGTGATCCGGTCATTGATTGTCCGGTTCTGAAATGTTGGGGTGGGTGCACTCACGAATGCAGCGGGTCAGCCATTGCGCCCCTCACTGATCCGCTGCATTCGAGCGCAAGCCCGCACATTTTGATCGTCCCATGGGTGGCGATCGCGTCAGACGCGGAAGGCCTGCACCGCCGTGTTGAGCTGCCCACCCAGCACCAGCAGGCGCTCGCCCTGGCTGCGGCCCTGGCCGATGCGCAGCAAGTTGTCCTCACCCAGTTGGTGGATGCGCTCACTGTTATCGCGAATTTCGCTGACGGCGCCACTTTGCTGCGCCGTGACATCGGCAATCCGCACGGCGGTGTCGGCAATGGTCTGGATCGCCCCGACGATTTCATCCAGCGCGCCGTCCGCCGCTTGCGCCTGCTGAGCGGTGGCTTCGGCGTGTTCGACCTGGGCGCGCATGCCTTCCACAGACCGGTGGGCAGCGCTTTGCAGGTTGCTGATCAAACCCTGGATTTCGGCGGTGGCGCCCGCGGTGCGCTGGGCCAGGGTGCGTACTTCGTCGGCGACCACGGCAAAGCCACGCCCGGCTTCACCGGCGCGGGCGGCCTCGATGGCAGCGTTGAGTGCCAGCAGGTTGGTCTGGTCGGCAATCGAGCGAATCACCGTAAGAACGCCGCCGATGGTGGCGGACTCTTCGGCGAGTTTTTCGATCATCTGCGCATTTTGCTGCACCTCACCTACCAACGCATGCAGGCCGGTGAGGCTCAGGCCGATCACCCGTTGGCCTTGCTCGACCGCCTGGCCCGCGCTGCGGCTGGCGCCGGCGGCCTGGCTGGCATCGCCAGCCACTTGCTGGATGGTGGCTTCCAGTTCGCCCAGGGAGTCGCGTATCTGCGCCGTGTCTGCGGCCTGGCGTCCGGCACCATCGTGCAGGCCGCTGCTCAGTTCGGCGAGGGCGCGGCTGCTGCCGGCCACTTCCTGCGCATTGCCGCGAATAGTGCCCACCAAGTCCACCAGATAAGCGCGCAAGCGGTTCAGAGAGGCTTCGATATCGTGCAATTCGCGATTGGTTTTGCCCAGGGCGATCGGCTGGCTGAAGTCGCCTTCGCCCCAGGTCGACAGCGCTGGCGCCAGGTTGGTCAACACCCGCGCCAGGCGTCGTTGCAGGGTGTCGATCAGCAGCGCAATCAGCAGGATCAGGCCGATCATTACAACCTGCATCATGCGCACTTCGCCCTGGATGATGGCGTGTTGGGCGCGCACCACCGGTTCAAGACCGGCGATGGCCTGTTGCACGGCGTTTATTTTCAGATGGGTGGCGGCCGCCAGGTCGGCGCGCTTCTGGATCTGTTCGCGGGTGCGCTTGAGTTCAGCGGGGTAGCGGGTCAACAGGCTGTTGAGTTCGCGCTTGAGGTCAACGCCGGAGTCCTGGACTTCGGCTTTCTCGGTGTTTTCCAGGCCCATCAGCGCGGAAAAATCGTCAGTGTTGGATTCAGTGCTGGCCTTGACGCCGAGCAATGGCAACGACTCCAGCAAATCGGCCTGGCTGCGGATAGTGCCGACTTCGCGCTCTACATCGTCGGCCAGTTCAGCGCGACCGCTGCTTACCAATTTGTCGCGGGCCAGGGACAGCTTGCTCAAGTGTTGGGATGCCGCCAGCAGCGGCGGCAGATAACGCGAGGCCTCAGGCGTATTCACGCCCAGGGCATACCCGCTCAACTGTTCCAGGTTCGCGCCCAGTTCACGCTCGGCTTGCAGCAACAGGGCTTGCGGGTCGCCGGCCAACTTGCCAGCGGCCAGCAGGTCGGTCTTGCTGAAGGCCTCCAGGTCTGCCAGGCTGGGGCGCAGGTTTTGCGCCAGGTCGGCGGGCAGTTCATCCAAGTGCTGCAGCAGGCTTTCCAGGCTTTGACTGGCGCTGCTCAAGCGCAGGGCATCGCCACTGGCCAGGTAGTCGTTGATGTTGCGGGCCGCCTGATTCTGGAAGGTCTGCGACAGCGACAGGTAGCGTTCCATCAGTAAATAGGGGCGTTCCAGCGCGCGTTGCGACCACCACAGTGTGGCCCCAAGTGCGAGGCACACGGCCACCAGAAGAAGGGTGTTGAGATTGGTCAGCAGCTTCAGGCGCATGCGTGGTTTCAACCGACGGCAGAAGATAAGTGCCTGAAGTTATTGCGTTTCTGTTACAGCGTTATGACGGACTCAGTGGATTCCGGTGAAAAGATGGCACTTTGCTTTGATGTGCGTGCCGCTTGCACGCGGTTGCGTCCGGCCCCCTTGGCGCGGTACAGCGCTTCGTCGGCCTGGGCGGCCATCATCAGGCTGTCGGAGTCGTCGCGCAGTTCCACCACCCCGGCGCTGAACGTGCACCACAGATCCTGCGGCTGGGCCGGATAGTGGATTTCGGCAAAGCGCCCGCGGATCTCATCGAGCACCTGGCAGGCCGACTCCAGGTCGGTGTCGGGCATTACGATGGCGAACTCTTCACCGCCGTAGCGCCCGATATAGTCGGTCTTGCGCAAGCGCTGCTTGAGGAACAGCGCCAGGCTCTTGATCACGCGGTCACCCATGGGGTGGCCATGGCTGTCATTGACGCGCTTGAAGTGGTCGATGTCGAGCATGGCAAAGCTCAACGGCTTGTTCTCGCGGCGCGCGCGGAAGCTGCAGTCTTCGAGCAGTTGCAGGATATGGGTGTGGTTGTACAGCCCGGTCAGGCTGTCGCGCACCATCCGCGCCTTGAGGTGGCGGGCGCGGGCCGCGCGGTTGCGCACGGTGGTGATCAGGTGACGCGGCTTGATCGGTTTGGTGAGGAAGTCGTCGCCGCCTTCGCTCATGGCGTCCAATTGTTTGTCCAGGTCGTCTTCGGCCGAGAGGTAAATGATCGGAACACTGACATAGCGGTCGTTGTGGCGTATCACCTTGGCCAACTCGGTACCGGTACAGGCCGGCATATACATGTCGAGGATAATCAGGTCGGGCTGAAAGTCCGCCAGTTCGGCCATGGCCTGGATCGGCTCGATCAAGGTGCGGGTGACAATGCCGGCGCTGTTGAGCAGGCGCTCGGTATGCAGGGCCTGGGCCCGCGAGTCGTCGATGATCAGCACTTTGTAAGGCTCGTACTGGGCAATACAGGTGAGCACTTCGATTTTTTCCAGCAGGCTGGACGCTTCCAGGGTGCCGGTCAAAAACTCCTGGCCGCCAGCGCGCACAGCGGCCAGGCGGGTAGGCGTGTCGGTTTCATGCAGGCTGAAAAACAGCAGCGGCAGCTTATGTTCCAGGCCTTCCTGGGCTTCGGCGGCGAGCTTGAGGCCCAGGCCGGCACCGCAGAAGTCCACGTCCATCACAATGGCTGAAGGTAAACGCTCGGCCATGGAGGCACGAAACGCCGCCACGCTGTCCAGGGACTGGGCACTCATGCCAAAGAATTCGAGTTGCTTGGCCAGGCGCTCGGCACGGTCGTGATCGGCCAGCATCACGTAGATCGGCTTACGCATCGGCGGCAGGTAGGTTTGTTCGAGCAAGTCGCCCTGGCGCAGGCCGGTGCGGGACAAGCGCTGCATCAAGCGGTTGAGTTCGGTGATCAGTTGGCTGCTGAGGCGGCCGCGGTTTTCATCCACTGCCTTGAGCGACTCGCCGATATGCTGAGCCAGTTTGCCGTGCTCGGGCTGTTCAAAACGCTCGGCAAAGCGCAGTAGGCGCAAGTTTGCTTCGCTGAGTTCGGACAGGTCGGCGCCTGACCATTCGCTGCGCTGCAGGCGCTGCCAGATCTCAAGAATTTGACGTGCCTGATGAATCACCCGCTGGGCAAAATGTTGCTTGAGGCGCTCACGGCTGGGGTCTTCTGGCTCGTTCATATCCTGACTACTAGTTTGGGGGGCATGCAGAGGTCGAACTGATGGCTCTATGCTAGCACCTCTTTTCGATCGTATGAGTGTCATACATCAATTAACTGCGAGTCCCTGACATTCAGTTAATGACCAGGCGGTCGCGCAGCATAAACAGCGTGCATCCTTTATAGTCGAACATCCCGCGCGCGCCAGTTTGATTAAAAGCCCCGCACTGGCGGGCACGATGGGGTAGGGTTGCGGTCGGAATGTTTGAACGCACGCCATCAATTCAAGTGCATGAACTCAAGTGATTGAAAGGATATCGCCATGCTGGACTGGAAAAACCGTGCAGGCAGCGCCAAAGGCCCCGCCCCTGAGCCCAAGTCGGCCAACCGCAGCTATTTTCGTACAGTGCTGATGAGCCGGGCGGTGCTCAGCGTCCTCGGCCTGTACCTGTTGGCCACCGGTGCCCTGGGTTGGTACTGGAGCGAAGAGCCGGCACTGTTCCCGGTCCAGCAGAATGCGCAAATTGCTGCCGAGAAAGACGGCAAGCAAATGGTGCTGGGCTACACCACCGTCGAAACCCTCAAAACCGTGGCCGGCACCTTGCTGAATAAACCCGGTGGCTATATTTCCAATGACCGTTTCCCGCCGGGCCTGTGGATGGACAACATGCCCAGCTGGGAATACGGCGTGCTGGTGCAGGTACGTGACCTGACCCGCGCCTTGCGCAAAGACTTTGCCCGCTCCCAGTCGCAGTCGGCCGAAGACGCTGACCTGGCCAAGGCCGAGCCGCGCTTCAACTTCGACAACAAGAGCTGGGTGCTGCCTTCCAGCGAGTCGGAATACCAGGAAGGCATCAATTCCCTGAGCCGCTATGAAGCCCGTCTGTCCGACCCGAACCAGCGCGGCGCGTTGTTCTACGCTCGTGCCGACAACCTGAACAACTGGCTGGGCGATGTCGCCACCCGCCTGGGCTCGCTGTCCCAGCGCCTGTCGGCCAGTGTCGGTCGGGTCAAATTGAACACCGCGCTGAAGACCGAAGCACTGGCACCGGGTCAAGCGCCGCAAGTCGATGAAGAAGTGGTGGAAACCCCTTGGATGCAGATCGACAACGTGTTCTACGAGGCCCGTGGCCAGGCGTGGGCCTTGTCCCACCTGCTGCGTGCCATTGAAGTCGACTTTGCCGACGTACTGGCCAAGAAAAACGCCACCGTCAGCGTGCGCCAGATCATTCGTGAACTGGAAGCCTCGCAGGAACCGGTGTGGAGTCCTATGATTCTTAACGGCAGTGGCTTCGGTGTACTGGCGAATCATTCGCTCGTGATGGCCAACTACATTTCCCGAGCCAACGCTGCAGTGATCGATTTGCGTCAGCTCCTCAATCAGGGTTGATGATGGACGCTACTCAAAAGGAGGCCGCCCACCGCGCGGCCTCCGATGCTGAACTGATCTGCTGGGTCGACGAGCACGACAACCTGCTCGGCCACCTGGTCAGGTCCGACCTTCGCCAGCGCGGTCTGATCGGCCGCTGCACTTTTATCTTCCTGTTCAACACCAAAGGCGAGCTGTGTGTGCATCGGCGCACCTTGAGCAAGGCGCTGTACCCCGGTTTCTGGGACACGGCCGCCGGTGGCATGGTCGCGCGGGGGGAGAGTTATGCCCTGTCGGCGCAGCGCGAACTGGCTGAAGAGCTGGGCGTGAGCGGGGTGGAATTGATCGAGCATGATCATTTCTACTTCGAGGATGGTGACAGCCGTCTGTGGCCGTGTGGGATGGTCCCCTGTGTCTGCAACCCGAAGAAGTCATGGAGGCACGCTTTTTACCGATTGAAACGGTCCTGCAGGAGGCTGAGCAAAAGCCCTACTGCCCGGACGCTCAAGAGGGCTTGCGGCGCTATCTGGCCTCGCGTCGCTAAAGTTGCATAAATTGGCGCCATTTGGCTCTTAGCAACTGAGCTTTTTGCCGTTACACTGCGCGACTTTTCACCCGAGCCGCCTTGGCGGTTCGGTAGCGCTGCCCCTGCCTGAGTGGGGCTTCGCGGTCGGTGGCGGATAAGCGCGCCGATCAGTCTTCATCCTCCCAAGAGGATTGCCGGTGGCCAAAAAAGCCGCATCCTTCGCCGCCCTCGGTGGCCTGGTATTTTCCACCGACGCAGGTCGGCATTGCCCGGACTGTCGTCAGCCCGTGGACTCATGCACCTGCAAACAGACGCTGATCCCGCAAGGCGACGGTATTGCCCGCGTGCGACGCGAGAGCAAGGGCCGTGGCGGCAAGACGGTGACCACCATCACCGGCGTGCCGTTGGCCGAAGACGCGCTCAAGGACCTCGCCACGACGCTGAAAAAGCGCTGTGGCACCGGTGGCGCGTTGAAGGACGGGGTCATCGAGATCCAGGGCGATCACGTCGAGTTGCTGTTGGCCGAGCTGATCAAGCTCGGTTACAAGGCCAAGAAGTCCGGCGGCTGAAAGCCTCTTCCCGACCTGTGTCTAAACTCTGCCCTGCGCGTGAGGTCTACCTCCCTTGCAGGCAAATCGTCATTTTCATTCTTTAGACTGCGCCAGCCTCGAACGAGAGGTGGCGCCTTCGCCTTCATTTATAGGGGACTTCGATGTCCGTACGACGCACACGCAAAGACGATGGCAGCCAATGGACAGTTGCGGACAGCCGCAGTGTTTACGGGATCCGCCATTGGGGGGCCGGGTATTTCGCGATCAATGACGCCGGTCGCGTTGAAGTCCGTCCGAACGGCCCGAACAGCACACCTGTCGACCTCTACGAGCAGGTCGATCAGTTGCGCAAAAGCGGCCTGTCGTTGCCCTTGCTGGTGCGCTTTCCCGACATCCTGCAGGACCGTGTCCGTCAGCTCACCGGCGCCTTCGATGCCAACATCGAACGCCTGGAATATCAGAGCAAATACACCGCGCTGTACCCGATCAAGGTGAACCAGCAGGAAGCGGTGATCGAAAACATCATCGCCACCCAGAACGTCTCCATCGGCCTGGAAGCCGGCTCCAAGCCTGAGCTGCTGGCGGTGCTGGCGCTGGCGCCGAAGGGCGGCACCATCGTCTGCAACGGTTACAAGGATCGTGAGTTCATCCGCCTCGCGCTGATGGGCCAGAAGCTTGGCCACAACGTATTTATCGTGATCGAGAAAGAATCCGAAGTCGGCCTGGTGATCGAAGAGGCCGCCAGCCTCAAGGTCAAGCCACAGGTGGGCCTGCGTGTGCGCCTGTCGTCCCTGGCGTCGAGCAAGTGGGCGGACACCGGCGGCGAGAAGTCCAAGTTCGGTTTGTCGGCGGCGCAATTGCTGTCCGTGGTCGAGCGCTTCCGCGCGGCGGGCCTGGATCAGGGCATTCGCCTGCTGCACTTTCACATGGGCTCGCAGATCGCCAACCTGGCCGACTACCAGCACGGGTTCAAGGAAGCCATTCGTTACTACGGCGAACTGCGCAACCTCGGCCTGCCGGTGGATCACATCGACGTCGGTGGCGGCCTGGGCGTGGACTACGACGGTACGCACTCGCGTAACGCCAGCTCCATCAACTACGACATGGACGACTACGCCGGCGTGGTCGTGGGCATGCTCAAGGAATTCTGCGATGCGCAGAGCCTGCCGCACCCGCATATCTTCTCCGAAAGCGGCCGTTCCCTGACCGCGCACCACGCCATGCTGGTGGTGCAGGTGACCGACGTCGAGAAACACAACGACGAAATCCCAAAGATCGAAAACAAGGAAAGCCTGCCGGAAACCGTGCAGTGGCTGGTGGACCTGCTCGGCCCGACCGACATCGAGATGGTCACCGAAACCTACTGGCGCGCCACCCACTACATGAGCGACGTGGCCACCCAGTACGCCGACGGCAAACTGACCCTGGCCGAGAAAGCCCTGGCCGAACAGTGCTACTTCGCCGTATGCCGCCGCCTGCACAACTCGTTGAAAGCCCGCCAGCGCTCGCACCGCCAGGTGCTGGACGAACTCAACGACAAGCTGGCCGACAAGTACATCTGCAACTTCTCGGTGTTCCAGAGCCTGCCGGACACCTGGGCCATCGGCCAGGTGCTGCCGATCCTGCCGCTGCACCGTCTCGACGAAGAGCCGCTGCGCCGCGCCGTGCTGCAAGACCTGACCTGCGACTCCGACGGCAAGATCAAGCAATACGTCGACGAGCAGAGCATCGAAACCAGCCTGCCGGTGCACGCCTTGAACGAGGGCGAAGACTACCTGCTGGGCATCTTCCTGGTCGGTGCCTACCAGGAAATCCTCGGCGATATGCACAACCTGTTCGGTGACACCGACTCGGTGAACATCTACCAGCGTGAAGACGGTTCGGTGTACAGCGCCGGGATCGAGACCCACGACACCATCGAAGACATGCTGCGCTACGTGCACTTGTCGCCCGAGGAGTTGATGACTCACTACCGTGACAAGTGCGCCAGCGCGAAAATCAGCGCCAGTGAGCGCACCCAGTTCCTGGATGCCTTGCGCCTGGGCCTGACGCGGTCTTCGTACCTGTCCTCGTAAATGAGGTGACCCGGCTCCCGTGCGGGAGTCGGGCTTGCCCGCGATGGCGTTGCCTCAGTGAGGCTTCAGTTGCCTCCCAGCCACAGCCCTTGCCGATTCAGACGCCACGCAATCGCCCATAGCGTCAGGCTGCGCACTGCCATGAACAGCAGGAAGGTTATCCACAATCCGTGGTTGCCCAGCCCCTGCAATGCCCAGGCAATCGGCAGCACCAGCAGCACCGTCAACAGCATACCGTTGCGCATCTCCCGCGCGCGCGTGGCGCCGATAAACAGGCCATCGAGCAAATAACTCCATACCGCAATCAGCGGCAGCACCGCCAGGTAAGGCAGGTAGATGTCAGCGGTTTCGCGCACGCTGGGAATGTCGGTTTGCATGGCGATAAACAGGTGCCCGGCAACGCTGAACAGCAGGGCAAAACCGAGGCTGGCGATCAGCGACCAACCACCGGCCACCACCAGTGAACGACGCAGGGACTGGCGGTCACGGGCACCAATGGCGTGGCCGCACAGGGCTTCCACGGCGTGGGCCAACCCGTCCAACGCATGGGCCGTCAGCAGCAGGCCGTTGAGTAACAGCGCATTGGCCGCGACAGTGGCATCGCCCAGGCGTGCGCCTTGCACGGTGATCATGAAAAACACCGATTGCAACGCCAGGCTGCGGATAAAGATATCGCGGTTGACCGCCAGCAATGGGCGCCAGTTTTGCCAGACCTTCAGCGCGGCCCAGACTAGGTGCCCAGGATAAGCGCGCAGGGCTTTTTGCGTCAGCGCCAGGCCGAGCAGGGCGCCGGTCCATTCGGCGATCACCGAGGCGCGGGCCGAACCGACCACACCCCAGTCCAAACCGAGCACGAACCACAGGTTGAGCGCGATGTTGACCGCGTTGGTGCTCAGCAGAATCGCCAGCGGTGCGCGGGCGTTCTGCGTGCCGAGGAACCAGCCGACCAAGGCATAGCTGGCCAGCGCGGCTGGCAGGCCGAACAGGCGAGTGTGGAAGAAATCGCGGGTCAGTTGGTTCAGTTCGGGCGAGGGCTGCATCCATCCCAGTGCGAGATGGCTCAGGGGAATGCCCACGGTGCCCAGCAGCATCGCCAGGCCCAGCGCCAGCAGCAACCCTTGCAGCAGGATTTGCCGCAGGGCCGCGCCGTCATTGCGCCCGGCGGCCTGGGCGGCGAAACCGGTGGTGCCCATGCGCAGAAACCCCATGGCCCAGGCCAGGAAGGTATACAGGCTGGCCCCCACCGCCACGGCGCCCAGTTGGTGGGCATGGGGCAGGTGGCCGATGACCATACTGTCCACCAGCGCGACCAACGGCACCGAGATGTTCGACAGAATCATCGGCGCTGCCAGGGCCCATACGCGGCGATGGGTCGGGCGGTCGCGCCAGTCGGTGAGTAAGGTGGGCATGCAGTCTCCTTGAGGGAGCGGCATTGTAACCACGTAACCTGAGCGTTCCCACGCGCTGTGAACCCGGCCACCCTCCGTCGGTCAATGTGACCAGCACCTCATCGGCCCCGCCCCGGCTGATATATAGTTCACTCCCCCGGTTACCTCTGACGACGAGTGCCCCATGCTTAACAAAGGACTGTTCCTGGCCTGCGCGCTGGCCCTGCTGAGCGCCTGCGATTCTTCCGATAAACCCGCTGCACCTTCCGCGCCTGTGGCGGCCACGACCGCTGCGCCAAAACCGGTCAAGGCGGCGGTGGATGTGGCGGCGTTGAAACAACGCTATGCCGGGCGTGAATTAAGCGTGGTGGACGTGTCCGAGGTGCAACTGGACGGGGCCAGCACCTTGTCGGTGAGCTTTTCCATCCCTCTGGACCCCGATCAGAAATTCGCCGACAGGCTCCATCTGGTGGACAGCAAGTCCGGCAAGGTCGACGGCGCGTGGGAGCTGTCCGATAACCTTATGGAACTGCGCCTGCGCCACCTGGAGCCGCAGCGCAAGCTGGTGCTCACGGTGGATGCCGGGGTGAAAGCGGTCAACGAGAACACACTCGCCGCCGAGTACGTCGCCCGCCTGGAAACCCGTGACCTGCAAGCCACGGTCGGCTTTGCCAGCCGTGGCACCCTGTTGCCGACGCGCCTGGCCGAAGGCCTGCCGGTGATCGCGCTGAATGTCGACAAAATCGACGTCGAGTTCTTCCGCATCAAGCCCGAATCCCTGCCTGCGTTCCTGGCGCAGTGGGGGCGCAATACCAGCCTGCAAAGTTATGAGTCGCGCGAACTGCTGCCGTTGGCAGATCTGGTCTATGGCGGGCGTTTTGACCTGAATCCGGCGCGCAACACCCGCGAAACCTTGCTGCTGCCGATCGCCGGCCTCAAGCAACTGCAGCAGCCGGGTGTGTACTTGGCGGTGATGCGCGCGTCGGGCACCTACAACTATTCGCAACCGGCGACGCTGTTCACCTTGAGTGACATCGGCCTGTCGGTGCACCGTTATGCCAATCGCCTGGACGTGTTTACCCAGGCCCTCGAAGGCGGCAAGGCGCTGGATGGCGTGGACCTTGAGGTGCTGGATGCCGATGGCCGTGTGCTTGGCCAGGGCAAGACCGAGAAGGGTGGCCATGCCGAGCTGCCATTGCCGAAAAAAGCCCAGGTGCTGCTGGCAAAACAGGGCGAACAGACCAGTCTGTTGCGCCTGGACAGTGCGGCGCTGGACCTGGCCGAGTTCGATATCGGCGGCCAGCCGTCGCACCCGCTGCAGTTTTTTGTGTTCGGCCCACGGGACCTGTATCGCCCCGGCGAAACCGTGCTGCTCAACGCCCTGTTGCGCGACAAGGACGGCAACGCCGTCAAACCGCAACCGGTGAGCGTCGAAGTGCGTCGCCCGGATGAGCAAGTAAGCCGCAAATTTGTGTGGGATGCCGACGCGTCCGGCCTCTATCAATACCCACTGCAACTGGCCGGTGAAGCGCCTACCGGGCGCTGGCAACTGGTGTTCGACCTGGGCGACGGCAAACCGCAGCTGTATGAGTTTCTGGTCGAGGACTTCCTGCCCGAGCGCCTGGCGCTTGAACTCAAGGGCAGCGACACGGCGCTGAGCCCGACGGACAACCCGGTGATCCAGGTCGACGGCCGTTACCTCTATGGCGCGCCGGCGTCCGGTAATCGCATCAGCGGGCAAGTGTACGTGCGGCCGCTGCGAGAGGCGGTCAAGGCGCTGCCGGGTTACCAGTTCGGTTCCGTCACCGAAGAAGAGCTGAGCCAGGATTTCGAGCTGGACGAAAGCGTGCTGGATGCCAAGGGCCAGGAAAAAATCACCCTGGAGAGCAAATGGGCCGAGGCCAAATCACCGTTGCAATTGATCGTGCAAGCCAGCCTGCAAGAGTCGGGCGGCCGGCCGATCACCCGGCGCCTGGTGCAGCCGATCTGGCCGGCCAAGCAGTTGCCGGGGCTGCGTGGTCTGTTTGACGGCACCGAAACCAATGGTGATGGCCCGGCGGAATTCGAAGTGCTGCTGGCCAATCAGGACGGGCAGAAACTCGCCGCGCAACACCTCAAGGTGCGCCTGGTGCGCGAGCGCCGTGACTATTACTGGAACTACTCGGACAACGACGGCTGGAGCTACCACTTCAACGAAAAATTCCTCAACCTCGACGAGCAGACCCTCAACATCAAGGCCGGTGACACCGCCAAGGTCAGTTTTCAGGTGGAGTGGGGCCCGTACCGCGTCGAAGTCGAAGACCCGCAGACCGGCTTGATCAGCAGCCTGCGCTTCTGGGCCGGCTACCAGGCCCAGGACAACACCGAAGGCGGCGCCGTGCGCCCCGATCAGGTCAAGCTGGCGTTGGACAAACCGGCCTATGGCGACGGCGATACGGCCAATGTCACCGTAACACCACCCGCGGCCGGCAAAGGCTACCTGTTGGTGGAGTCCGCCGAAGGGCCGCTGTGGTGGCAGGAAATCGACGTACCGGCTGAAGGCAAAAGCTTCGCGGTGAAGCTCGACCCGAAATGGTCGCGTCATGACCTGTACGTGAGCGCCCTGGTGATCCGTCCCGGTGAGCGCAAAGCCAATATCACCCCCAAACGCGCGGTGGGCCTGTTGCACCTGCCGTTGGACCGCTCCCAGCGCAAGCTTGGCGTGACCCTGACCGCGCCGGAAAAAATGCGCCCCAACCAACCGCTGACGGTGAAGGTCGCCGCCAAAAATGCTGACGGCAGCGTGCCCAAACAGGTGCATGTGCTGGTCGCGGCGGTGGACGTGGGCATCCTCAATATCACCGAATACCCGACCCCTGATCCGTACTCCAGCCTGTTCGGCCGCAAGGCCTACGGTGTCGACCAGTTCGACATCTATGGCCAACTGATCGAAGCCGGCCAGGGCCGTCTGGCCAGCCTGGCCTACGGCGGTGACGCGGCGCTGGCCAAGGGCGGCAAGCGCCCGGACACCAGCGTAACCATCGTCGCCCTGCAAAGCGCGCCGGTGGTGCTCAACGACAAAGGTGAGGGCGAAGTCAGCGTCAATATTCCTGACTTCAATGGCGAGCTGCGCCTGATGGCCCAAGCCTGGAGCGATGACCGCTATGGCATGGCCGAAGCCAAGACCGTGATTGCCGCGCCGCTGATTGCCGAGCTGTCGGCGCCGCGCTTCCTCGCCGGAGGCGACCAGACCACCCTGGCGCTGGACCTGTCCAACCTGTCGGGCAAGGCGCAGAAACTCGATGTGCAACTGAGCGCCGACGGCCAGTTGGAACTGGTCAACGCTGGCGCGCAAACCGTCGAGCTCAAGGCAGGTCAGCGCACCACCCTGCGCATCCCGGTCAAGGCCTGGGGCGGGTTGGGTCAAGGCAAAGTGAAAGTGACGGTAAACGGGCTGGAGCTGCCCGGTGAAAACCTGCCGCCGTTCAGCCGTGAATGGACCCTGGGTGTACGCCCTGCCTACCCGGCGTTGCTCAAGCAGTATCGCGCGGTGCTGAAAAGCGAGCCGTGGAGCTTGCCTGGCGCAACCCTCGATCAGTTCGATCCCTCGGGGCGCGAAGCGCTGTTGAGTCTGTCGAGCCGGCCGCCGCTCAATCTTGGGGCACAGATCAAGGCGCTCAAGGCCTACCCCTACGGTTGCCTGGAACAAACCGCCAGCGGCCTGTACCCGTCGCTGTATGCCGACGATGCGTTGCTCAAGCGCCTGAGCATCAAGGGCGAGCCGGATGCCGAGCGCAAACGCAAGATCGAACTGGGCATCGAACGCTTGTTGGGCATGCAGCGCTACAACGGCAGCTTTGGTTTGTGGGGCGCCGATGGCGAGGAAGAGTACTGGCTGACCGCCTACGTCACGGACTTCCTGCTGCGCGCCCGCGACCAAGGGTTTGCCGTGCCGTCCGAGGCTTTGAAAAAGGCCAGCGAGCGCCTGCTGCGGTATGTGCAGGAGCGCAACCTGATCGACGTCGACTACAGCGACAACGCCGAGCACACCCGTTTTGCCGTGCAGGCTTATGCGGGCATGGTGTTGGCGCGCAGTCAGCAGGCGCCGCTGGGCGCGTTGCGCAGTATTTTCGAGCGGCGCAGCGATGCGCGTTCCGGGCTGCCGCTGGTGCACCTGGCGATCGCCCTGCAAAAAATGGGCGACCAACCCCGTGCCGACCAAGCCTTGCAGGCCGGTCTGGCGGCCCAGCGCAGCGCCAGGGAGTGGCTGGCCGACTATGGCAGCCCGCTGCGTGACCAGGCGATGATCCTGGCCTTGCTGGAAGAAAACGATCTGGCCAAGGGCAAACGCGAGGAGCGCTTGTTCAGCCTCTCGGACCAGTTGGCCGCCAGCCCCTACCTGTCGACCCAGGAGCGTAATTCGCTGTTCCTCGCCGGGCGGCTTGGGTTCGCCCAGCCTGAGGCGAACTGGCAGGTGTCACTGACCGGCAACGGCGGCGTGCGGGAGCTGAACAATCAGCAATCGACGCTGCAACTGGACCAAAAATGGCTGTCCGGCGACTTGAGCCTGAGCAATCAGGGCGACACGCCGGTGTACCAGCAACTCACCGTTTCGGGCTATCCACAGGTGCCACCGGCAGCGGGCGGCGAGAATCTGAGCATCCGCCGCGAATACCTGGGCATGAACGGCCAACCGCTGAACCTGCGCAACCTCAACAGCGGCGACCTGGTGCTGGTGCATTTGGCGGTCAGCGCCAGGCAGCGTGTGCCGGATGCGTTGGTGGTCGACCTGCTGCCCGCAGGCCTTGAGCTGGAAAACCAGAACCTGGCACAAAGCGCGGCCAGCCTGGAAAACGCCAGCAGCCAGGTCAAGGAGTGGCGTGAGTCGATGCAGAACGCGGCACTCAAGCATCAGGAGTTCCGCGATGATCGCTACGTGGCGGCGATCAACCTCGACAGCGACGGCACCACGCATTTGCTCTATCTGGCGCGTGCGGTGACCCCTGGCACTTACCGGGTGCCGCCGCCGCAGGTGGAGTCGATGTATCGGCCGAACTGGCAAGCGGTGGGCGATACTCCGGCCGACCTGGTGATCAAGGGCCGGTAATGAAAAGCGGGGCCATGTTGATCATGGCCCCGCTTTTTAATGCACCACCCAACTCAATAACCACAACCCCAGTATCAACCAGATAATGCCCATGATGATCGACGCTCGCATAAAGGCGCGTACCGCCGAGTACAACAACATCAGGCCGATGATCAGGGTGATGATGCTGATGATCGAGGTGTCCATGCCCAACGTTCGGGACAGGCCTTCGACAAAGTTGCCGCCCGCATTCGTCAGCGCGCCGAACAGACCGCTGAGGCCGTCGACGATAAAACGGATGATGGAACCGAGCGCCTGGCCCAACCATTCGAAAAAGCTTTCTACCTGCATGTGTGCGTCCTGATGAGAAGGTGGGCGAATCTGTGTCTTTGGTTGTTATTACGACAGGCTAGTTCCCTACAAGCATAGAGGTTTGCCGGTTTGAGTTTTCGATTAATCATCGTTGGGTGCGCGCGCTCGCGTTTGCTACGCTGGGTGGTGGCGCCCATCGCGTTGGTGATTGCGCTGCTGTGGCTGGCCGACCACCTCTGGCCCTTGCCCCTGCCGGCGGATGACCAGGCGCGGGTGGTGCTGGCCGAGGATGGCACGCCGTTGTGGCGTTTTGCCGATGCCCAGGGCGTGTGGCGCTACCCCGTGCACACCAGCGAGGTCTCGCCGTATTACCTCGATGCGCTGCTGACCTACGAAGACCGCTGGTTCTACCAGCATCCTGGCGTAAACCCATTGGCGCTGGCGCGGGCGAGCTGGCAGAACCTGACCGGCGCGCGCGTGGTCTCGGGTGGCAGTACCTTGTCCATGCAGGTGGCGCGCTTGCTCGACCCGCATTCGCGCACCTTCCATGGCAAGCTGCGCCAACTGTGGCGTACCGCGCAGTTGGAATGGCACCTGTCCAAGGAGCAGATCCTCAACCTGTACCTCAACCGTGCGCCGTTTGGCGGCACGTTGCAGGGCGTAGCGGCCGCCAGTTGGGCGTATATGGGTAAATCCCCGGCGCAACTGACCCGCGCCGAAGCCGCGTTGCTCGCGGTGTTGCCCCAGGCGCCGAGCCGCTTGCGCCCGGACCGCCACGCCCAGCGCGCCCAGCAGGCCCGCGACAAAGTTCTGCGCCGCCTCGCCGAGTATCAGGTTTGGCCGCAAGCGGCCGTCGACGAAGCCTTGCAGGAACCACTGTTGCTCGCCCCGCGTCTGGAGCCGAGCCTGGCGCCGTTGCTCGCGCGCCGCCTCAACCGCCCCGACAGCCCGCCGCTGATCCGCACCACCGTGGACGCCACCTTGCAACGTCGCCTCGAAGACCTGCTGCTGGGTTGGCGCGCGCGATTGCCTGAGCACACCAGCGCCGCGATCCTGGTGGTCGAAGCAGAAACCATGGCCGTGCGCGCGTACCTGGGCTCGGTGGACATCAACGACGCCAAGCGTTTTGGCCATGTGGACATGATCAGCGCGCTGCGTTCGCCAGGCTCGACCTTGAAGCCCTTCCTGTACGGCATGGCCCTGGACGAGGGCTTGATTCACTCCGAATCGCTGCTCCAGGACGTGCCCAGGCGCTACGGCGATTACCGGCCGGGCAACTTCTCCATGGGCTTTACCGGCGCGGTGCCGGCGAGTACGGCGCTGTCCAGTTCACTCAACCTGCCGGCGGTGCAGTTGCTGGAGGCTTATGGGCCCAAGCGTTTTGCCGCGCAGATGCGTATCGGCGGCGTGCCCTTGGCATTACCGGCGCTGGCCGAGCCGAATCTGGCGCTGATTCTGGGCGGCGCCGGCAGCCGCCTGGAAGACTTGGTGAGCGGCTACAGCGCGTTCGCCCGCGACGGCAAGAGTGCCACCCTGCGCCTTCAGCCGGACGACACGCTCCGCGAGCGGCCGTTATTGTCGCCCGGCGCCGCCTGGATTGTGCGGCGCATCCTCAGCGGCCAGGCACGCCCGGACCGCGACCCGCGTGCTGAACTGGTGCAGCGCCCGGTGCTCGCCTGGAAAACCGGCACCAGTTATGGCTTTCGCGATGCCTGGGCGATCGGCGTGGGCCCGCGCTATTTGATCGGCGTGTGGATCGGGCGGCCGGATGGCACGCCGGTGCCGGGTCAGTTCGGCCTGGCCTCGGCGGCGCCGTTGATGTTGCAGGTGCACGACGTGTTGACCAATCGCGACAGCCAGCGCGGCATCAGTGCGCCGGTTAAACCGGTACCGGCCAACGTCGGCGTGGCGGCGATCTGTTGGCCGCTGGGCCAGCCCATGAGCCGCAGTGATCCCAATTGCCGACGCCAGCGCTTTGCCTGGACGCTGGACAACACCACGCCGCCGACTTTGCAGGCATTGGATCAACCGTTGAGCGTGGGCTTGATGGAAAGTGTCTGGGTCAATGCCAAGGGGCTGCGGGTGGACGCCCATTGCCCCGGAGCCGTCGCCAGGCACATCGCGCTGTGGCCGGCGCCCCTTGAGCCTTGGCTGCCACGGGCGGAACGTCGTGACGCACGTATCCCGGCGCCTGACCCGGACTGCCCGCTATCGGCGCTGGCTGCGTCGTCGCCGCTGTCGATCGTCGGCGTGCGTGACGGCGACCAACTGCGCCTGCCCGCCGCCAGCCAGCAGGCCTTGCGCCTGAAACTCTCCGCCCTGGGCGGCAGCGGCCGGCGCTGGTGGTTCCTCAATGGCGCGCCGTTGGGGGACAGCGCGAGCCAGGACTTCATCAACGCCAGTTTCGAGCGGTTGGGCCGCTATCAGCTTAGTGTCCTCGATGAAGCCGGCCAAACCGCCCGGATTGAATTCAGCGTGGTCGACTAGATGGTCTTCACTTGCCTTCGTCCCTGATCCGCCGGAAGCTACACACCTTCAGGAGCCCCGCATGAACCTCGAACACCTCACCGAACGCCTGCACCGTATTCGCGATACCAACGACTGGAAGCAATTCCACAGCCCGAAAAACCTGGCCATGGCCGCCAGCGTCGAGATGGCCGAGCTGGTGGAAATTTTCCAATGGCTCAGCGAAGACCAATCGCGCCAGTTACCGGCCGACAAACTCGCCCACGCCGGGCAGGAAGTCGGCGATATCGTGCTGTACCTGCTGTTGTTGTGCAGTGAGTTGGGGCTGGACATGAATGAGGTGGTGCGCGCCAAACTGGCCGACAGCGAACGGCGGTTTGCCCATGAGTGACCGTCATTTCGATCAGTTGGCCACCCGCTTTGCCGAGAAGATCTATGGCGGCGCCAAGGGCGCGATTCGCCTGGCGGTGCTCCAGGCCGACCTGGCCGAAGCGCTGCCGGAGCGGCCCTTGCGCGTGCTGGATATCGGCGCGGGGCTGGGGCATATGTCGCTGTGGCTGGCCGAGCGCGGTCATCAGGTGACCCTGGCCGAACCTGCCGAACCGATGCTCGACGGCGCGCGCCAGCGGTTCGCCGAGGCCGGGCAGACCGCCACGTTTATCCACGCGCCCTGGCAGGAACTGCTCGGTCAGCTCACCGAGCCCTACGACCTGGTGCTGTGCCACGCCGTGCTGGAGTGGCTGGCCGAACCCCATGCGATCCTGCCGGTGCTGCACCAGTTGACCGTGCCCGGCGGCTGGCTGTCCCTGGCGTTCTACAACCGCGATGCGCTGATCTACCGCAACCTGCTCAAAGGCCACTTTCGCAAAATGCGCAAGAACGACATGGCCGGCGAAAAGCAGAGCCTGACCCCGCAACAGCCGCTGGACCCGCGTGAACTGGCGGCGCAACTCGACGGGCTGTGGCAGGTCGAAAGCCACAGTGGCGTGCGCGTGTTCCACGACTATATGCCGGTGGAGTTCCAGGCCCGCGCCCCGTTACAGGACCTGGTTGAGATGGAACTCGCTCATCGTCGTCACCCAAGCTTTGCCGGACTTGGGCGTTATTTGCACTGGATCTGCCGTCCGGTTTAAGCGGGCCAGTCTGCGGAGGTCGAAATGCGTCGTCTCTGTTTGATCCTGTTGTCGTTAGGGTTGGGCGCGTGCTCCAGCCCCAATCCTTATGTCGCTGCCTCGGCCCCGATGCCACCGGCGCCGGCCCAGTCTGCCAACACCTTTGACGCCAGCGCCTACCCGGCGCCGGTGCGCGACTACGGCGCCTACCGCACGTGGGGCTGGCGCAACGGCCAGTTGCCGGCGGGCACCGCCTGGGCGGATTCGGCCCAGGTGGCGGAGGCGGTCAGCGGTGCCCTTGACCAGCGTGGCCTGCGTCCGCTGCATGACAACCGCGCCCCCGACCTGTTAGTGAGCGCCGACGTACGCCTGGAGAAGCGTCTCAAGCAAGTTCAGGACGACTACGGCTACGGTTACGGCGGCTACAACCGTTATGGCAACGGTTACGGCATGTACAACTCCGCGCCGATCGTGCGCACCTATGAAGTGCAGGTGGTGGTGGTTCGCGTCAATTTGTTCGACGCCCGCAGCGGTCAGCCGGTGTGGAGCGCCAGCGCCGAAACCGGCAGCCAGGGCAGCCTCAGCGAGCGGGCCGATGCGTTGCGCAAGGCGGTGCAAAAGGCGATGACGGCCTACCCACCGAGTTAACCGCTATTCTCATCTGACGCACGGCTCGTTTTTTGGAGATCAACCATGTTTCGTCGCATCGCTACGCTTGCTTTTGTTGTGCTGCTGGGCGGTTGCCAGACTAACCAGGTCAACCACGATTTTGACGCCAGCCGAGACTTCGGCGCCTACCGCAGTTGGGCCTGGAAAGACCCGGCCCTGCAATACCGCCCCGATGACCCGCGTATCAAGAGCGACCTCACCGAACAACGTATCCGCCAGGCCGTGGGCGAACAACTCGACCAACGCGGCCTGCGCCCAGCGGCGGCCGGTAGCCGGGCCGACCTGAACGTGCAGGCCTACTTGATCGTCGAGGACCGCCAGCAACAAGTCACCACCCACTACGGTGGTGCCTGGGGTGGTCCCTGGAATGGCTACTGGGGCGGGCCGATGTACAACGAAACGCGCAACATCACCTACAAGGTCGCGACGATTCAGATCGACCTGCTCGACGGCAAGGACGGCAAGCTGGTCTGGCGCGGCAGTGATGAACAAATGATGAGCGGCACGCCCAACCCCCAGGATCGCGACAAAGCCATTCGCACCACCGTGAGCCGCGTGCTCTCCAGCTATCCGCCCCATTGAATTTCCGCCAGTCGCTCCTATGGCGACTGGCCAGCGCACTCCCTAAGCCTTGTCTACACTCCAGATCATCTACGGAGAGTAAGTGCTTTGGAGTGCCTTGATGTCTCCCCGATTCCGTTCCCAGCAGCGTGGTGCGATTGGCTTGATGGCGGCGGGTACCCTGGCGCTGGCCTTGGTGTTCCTGCTGTTGGCCGTGGACAGCGGTCGCCTGTACCTGGAAAAGCGCAAACTGCAATCCATCGCCGACACCTCCGCCCTGGAAGCCGCCGCCCGTGGCGGCCTGTGCACGCCCACCACCACCGCCAACGACTACGCCAGGCAGAACGCCGCACGTAACGGCTTTACCCTCGTCGCCGGCGACGCCAGCCGTGGCTTGACCGTGAGCTGCGGCACACTGGCGACCAACGCCGCCAATATCCGCGTATTCACCGCCGATGCCAGCAGGAACGATGCGATTCGGGTAGTGGCGACGCAGCGCGTGACGAGCAGTGTCGCCAGTGGCATCTGGGGCATGTTCAGCGGCAATGGGCCGGCAGTGCAGACGGTGATGAGTGCGACGGCGGTTGCGGCTTATGCTCCGCCGGTGGCGCAACTGACTATTCGCAGCAGCCTGGCGACGGTTGACTCTTCCAAGTCCCCGGCCCTGAACATGATCATCGGCAATTTGCTGGGGGGCAGCTTGTCGCTCACCCCGGCGGGTTGGAATGGCTTGTTGCAGAGCAACGTTAACCTGCTCGGCTACCTGGATCAGTTGGCGATTGATTTGACGGTCAAGGCAGGTGATTACGAAGCGCTGCTCAATACCAATGTATCGGCTGCCCAACTGATCAACGCGGCGGCCAAGGTCCTGCAAAAAAACGGTGCAGCCGCGGCGGTGATCAACGATGTGCTCTCACTCAAAGCCGTCGCTCCCAATGCCCCCTTGTTGAAGGTCGGCGATTTGTTGAAAGTGGCCACCGGAACGCCGTCCGCCGCGCTCAATACCAACCTGCAGTTGTTTCAATTGCTGGAGGCGGTGGCGCAATTGTCCAGCAGTAAAAGTGCGGTGAGCACGGCTGTCCAGCTCAATATTCCGCTGGTGGGCAACGTATCGATCCAGACCAAAGTCATCCAGCCGCCCCAGTTGTCGGCGATAGGCAACCCTGCGCTGGCAAAGGCTGGTTTGAACAATACGCCCAAGACGGATCAAATTTTTGTGCGTACCGCTCAAGTCAGAACGCTGGTCTCTATTGATCTTCCGGTACTTAAAGGTGTGTCCCAATTGACGTCAGCCGTCACAGCGCTGACCACCCCGGTGACTGGCGTCGTGAATAATCTGTTGCATCTGAACTTGGTCGGTACGCTGGACCCATTGCTCTGTCTCGTTTTGAAGCCCTGCGATCATACCGATCCTCAACTGTTTTCCAGGCTGGATATCAATTTAGAAGCGGTGAGCGCCGAGAGCTATGTTAAAGACTTCAGTTGCGCAAGCAGCGCTGCAAAATCGCTGACGGTCCAAACCAAGACATCGCTGGCTGATTTGTCCATCGGCAAAATCAATGCGACAGATGCGTTTTCTTCCTCGGCAGCTGTCAGCGTCCAGCCTGTCCCGCTTGTAGATATCGGTGTGCAGACGTGTAAGGGAATATTCGGCTGCGCTGCGCGCCAGCCGGGTGTGGGAGGAAGTCTGTTGGTGCAATTTGCGCATTCGACAGTCGGCGGGACTGACGCCACGATGCTGTTCGCTCCAGTGAGTGAGATGAATGCCGCCCCCACCTACCAGAAAGCCTTGCCCAGCAGTGACATGGTTAACAGCTTGGTCAATACACTCGGGGGGATCCAAGTCACGTATGCCCCCCCCAGCGGCAATGTTTCAAGTGGTGCGCTTGCTGGCGTCGCGGGGCTGCTCACGACTATCACCACGACGTTGGTGGGTGCGATACAGAATCTCTTGTCGCCAGTACTGGACCCTATCGTGAATACGATATTGGGCAGCTTGGGCATCACCCTGGGCAACGCCGAAGTCGGTGCCAACCTGACCTGCCACATGGGCCGCGCCTACCTGGTGATCTAACCCCCCACCACCGGCAGTTCCACACAAAATCGCGCGCCTTCCTCGGCGTTGGCGACGCTTAAGCGTCCGCCCATGTTTTCCACAATGCCGTAGCTCACCGACAACCCCAGCCCCGTGCCCACGCCGATCGGCTTGGTGGTAAAAAATGGCTCGAAGATCCGCTCCAGCAACCGCGGGTCGATGCCGCCAGCGTTGTCCTCGACCCAGATGCGCACATGACACCTGTCGTGTTCGCAATGCAGGGCTATCCATGGCTGCAGTTGCGGGTGCTTTTCCCGGTGGCTCAGGAGGGCGTCGCGGGCATTGACCATCAGGTTGATCAGCACTTGTTCCAACTGGTCGACATAGCCTTTGACCTGCACCGTAAAGTCCGTCGGGACGATGCGCAGTTCCACGCCCTTGGCCTTCAGGCTGTCACTGAGCAGCGACAGCGTGCCGTGCACCGCCTGCGAGGGGTCGAAAAGCTGCTGCTCGATTTCCGAGCGCCGGCCAAACACGCGCATGTGGTCCACCACCCGTGCCGCGCGTTGCACCTGAGCGTCGATGCGCTGGAGTTTTTCGGTGAGGTAGGCGGCGTCTGCAGTGCCGTTGCTCAGGCGCTTGAGCACATTGACGATGGCCATGCGCATCACGTTCAGCGGCTGGTTGATCTCGTGGGCCAGGCCGGTGGCCATTTCGCCGAGGGTGGCCATTTTCGCGCTCTGGGTCAGTTGTTGCTGGGAGCGGCGCACTTCGCTGTTGTCGCGGCCCACGGCCTGCACTTCCAGGAGTGTGCCGTGTTCGTCGAACACCCCTCGGTCGGACCATACCCACCAGGCGTGTTCGCGACCTGGCAGTTCCAGGCTGATTTCGGCGGTGCTTACCGGGAACTCCGGCGTCAGTTGGTTGATGCGCTGCACGAAGGCCTGGCGCTGTTCGTCCGACAGCCAATGGCCCAGGTTCAGCCCCGGCAGGTCGGCGGGCGAACGCTCCAGATGGTTGGCCAACGGCGTATTGCCGAAGGTCAGGGTCAGGTCCGGACGGTAGCGGCAGATCATCGCCGGGGAATCTTCCACGAGGATGCGGTAGCGCTCTTCGCTTTGTTTGATCTGTTCGGCGGCCAGCGTCGCGTCGGTCACGTCCAGCCACAGGCCGACAGCTTCCACCGGCAGGCCCAGGTCGTCACGCAGCAACTTGGCTTCGTCGAGCAGCCAGTGGTAATGGCCCTGTTTGTCGCGCACGCGGTAGCGGCTGCGCACCGTGCCCTCACGCAGCAGTTGGCGGCTGCGTTCAAAATACAGGTCACGATCGTCGGGATGGATCAGTGAGGCCAGGCTGTCGTGATTACATTCGGCCAGGGTCCAGCCCAGCAGCGGCATCAGGCTGTCGCTGAAGAACGTCGGGTGCAGAGCGCCGCTGAGGTAACGCTGTACATAGATCACCGCCGGCGAGCTGGCGATCAGGTTATCCAGGCGCGCATGGGCGGCGGCGGTTTCCAGTTGCTGGTTTTTGATGTCGCTGATGTCGAGCATGAAGCCTATCCAGCGTCGGCTGTCGTCGCCGTCCAGCATCTGGCCTTGTACGCGATACCAGATGGGGGTGTGATCGGCGTCGCTGCGTTGCAGGCGCACGCTGGTCAACAACGGTTTACCGAGTGCTTGCAGGTCGTGCAGGCGGCTATTGAGTGCCTGGCGGTCGGCCGGGTGGATCAATTGCAGCCATTGGGCCAACGCCTGGCGGGTGGGGCCGTCTTCCAGGCTGAGGCTGTGCAGCAACTGTGGGGCCAGTTGGATTTCCCGGGTCGCGGGCAGCAGCTCCCACCAGCCGGTGCCGAGCAAACCTTGCAGGGCTTCGACCCGCTCCAATTGTTGATGGTGACGTTGCTCGCGCAGGCGGCTCAGCAGGGGCGCGGCGAGGGCGGCCGCAAGGTTCAGCCAGTCGCGGTCGCCGGTGTGCGGCTGGCCGCTATAGAAACCGCAGAGCAACCAGGCGGCGACGCCCTGGCCATCGCGGTACGGCACCAGGAACCCTTCGGTGTTACCAAACACGCTGTGCAGGCGCGGGTTGTCGCTGCGCCCTCGAAGCGTATCCATGCGCAACGTTGCATTGCCATTGGCGCTGTCCAGGCAGGTGCCGAGGTGTTGGCCGGTCTGCCACAGGGCCGGCGCGTCGTGGGCGGCATACCCGCTGTAGACCCGCCAGCCTTGATCTTCTTCATCGAGCAAGGCCAGCGCGACACACGGAATGTGCCAGCGCTGGGCCAGGCTGCGCAGATGCTCGTTGAATACCTCCGGCAAGCGGCTGAGGCTGCACACCCGCAGTTGCTCACTCATCTGGCAGGCCAATTGATGGTTTTGTTCGCGGTCCTGGGCCCGTCGCTTGCCGCCGAGCAGGTCGCTGATGTCCAGCAGGTGCAGGGCCCAGTTGGCACCGTTTGGCTCGACCCAACCACGGGTGTGCAGAACCTGGTCGGCGAGGCCCAGGAAATCCAGATCCAGGCTTTGTTGTTGCCAGTCGGCGGGGTGGCCTTCGATACACAAGGCGCTGTCGCGGCACACCAGTTCACGCAGCAGCGGGGGAGGCTCATTCCGGACACGCGGAGCGAGCTGCATACGCAGGCTGCCGCTGACACTGAGAACGTGACCCCGTTGATCCAATTGCAGGTGCAAGCCCATACCGGGCGCGGCGGGGGGCGCCAGGTCCAGTGCGCCGGGGCGGCCTAACAGGCGCCCGAAGAGGTTATCAGTGGGGCTCAAAACTGCAGGCTCGAGCGGGCGTACAAGTTGACGGGCAGTTTCGGAACGGTACCCACGCCCGGCAATACCAACGCCGGGAACACTGAATAGAGGTTGGTCGTGGGGTAGGTGATCGCCACCGTCAGTGTGGTGCCGACGTAGGTCGCGCTGACGTATTCGCTCTTGAATTTGAAACCGGCGGGGATCCAGCTCAGTTGCGTCACGACGGTATTTTTTGCGCGCTGGGTGACCTGTGTGCCGTAGGCGCTGCCGGCGCTCACCGGGTCCACCGCCATGGCCTGGCGCACGGCCTCCGCGGCCGCCTGGTTGAACGATTGCATCAACAGCAGAGGCAGGCTGTAGCTGATCAACCCATAGAACACCGCAAAAAAAATGCCGAAAACCAAGGCGAACTCGATCGCGGCGGCACCTTTTTGTTTTCTGGGGAGGCCTGTTTTCATGACTGCGTCTACCCTGACGGCTACTACCTGATATCAGCATAGAATCATTCAACGAAAAGGGATGTTTTTTACGTGATCCATGGCGTGGTGGTACTGCTGTGGCTGGGGCTCTGTGCGCTGCAGGATATGCGGCAGCGGCAGATCGCCAACCGCTTGACCCTGGGCGCTGCGCTGTTGGCGTTGATCTACCTGCTGTGGACCGGCACCACCTGGCTGGGCGCGCCTGCCGGCCAGGGTGGCTGGGCCTTGGCGCTGGCTGTGTTGTTGACGCTGCCGGGCTACGCGCTGGGCCGCTTTGGCGCGGGGGATGTGAAGTTGCTCGGCGCGTTGGCGCTGGCCAGTGCGGTGGATCATGTGCTGTGGTCGTTGATCGGTGCCGCCGTTGCCCAGGGGGCCTGGGTTCTTATCCATCAATGGCTTGCACGGCCTGCGCGGCGCCCTTCAGATCACGCGTCAACCAAACAACCTTTTGCCCCCTTTGTATGGGTCGGTTTTGCGCTGTATTGGCTTTGGATCCACTAGTCGCAGGCCTGGCGCTGCGCTATGTACAGACTCGGAAACTACGTCTACTTTCTATGAAGCATCTGTAAACGATTTGTTTGTCAAAATGGATAGGTCGCCCTTTGGCTTGCCAGGCATGGAGTAGCGCGTGAACAAGCTGACATCGGCAGTAAAAGTGCTTGTGGTCGACGATCAACCCTTGATCGTGGAAGAACTTTGCGAATTTCTCGAGAGCAGCGGGTACCGCTGTGTACCGTGCGAATCCAGCCGCCACGCCTTGCAACGCTTCGGTGAGGACGCCGAGATCGGTCTGGTGCTGTGTGACCTGCACATGCCGGACATGGACGGCATCGAGCTGGTCCAGGCCATGCAAAAGGTTGCGGGCAAACAGCGTGCGTTCGAGGCGATCATGCTCACCGGGCGTTCCGACAAGCAGGACGTGATCAAGGCGCTGCGCGCGGGAATCTCGGACTACTACCAGAAACCGATCAACCTCGACGAATTGCTGGAAGGCATACAGCGCCAGGAAGCGGCGTTGCAGGAACGGCAAAAAGAGCTGCATCTGGGGCACTTGAACCTGAAGTTGCAGTACCTCTCCGAATCCATCAATGACCTTTATCACGACCTCGACAAAGTCCGTCGCAGCCCAACCCCAGCGCCGGCCGATGACACTGAATCAATGGCCGAAGACGCCGTGTCGGCGCCGATACCGAGCATCTTCAACAAGCTCTCCCCGCGTCAGTTGGATGTCGCGCGTCTGGTGGGCAAGGGCCAGACCAACTACCAGATCGCCTGTGAACTGGGGATCACTGAAAACACGGTCAAGCTGTACGTGTCCCAGGTGCTGCGCCTGACCCACATGCATAACCGCACCCAGTTGGCCTTGGCCCTGTCGCCGGGCCAATTGGCGATGCGCCAGCCGGTCACGGCGCACTGAAGGGCAGGGCGTCACTGGCGCCCCTGGCCGCCGCTTGCGCCCCCCGCCTTCTCGTCGAAAAAATCCGGAATTGGATGCCTGTTGCTGTCCAGCCAACGCTGCAAGGCCTGCTCCCGCTCGTAGGGCGAGGCCCTTTGCGGCGTGGGCGAGGCGGCGCGTCCACTGACCTGCAGCGCCATCCAGTTTTCGGTTTCCGCTTGCTGCGGTGATGACGGCCCCGCTGGGATAGCCGATGCCGTCAATGGCAGCAATGCCAGGCAGATCAGGTAATGGCTTTTCATCAATGACTCCTTACTCGATGGTGGCCGGCAGGGCATCACTGACCGCCGCTACGTTGCGTGCCGCTGCACCGGAGCCTTTGAGTTGCTCGGCGCGGGCCTGGGCCGCGGTCACTTGTTCGGGGCTCAGACCCAGTTGGCTGACGACGTTGGCCGCCTGCCTCCAGTCGTCCTGATAAATCAGCAGGGTCACCAGGTTCACGGCCGCCAGGGCATCACTCTGCTTGAGCTCGATGGCGGTCATGAATTCAAAGCGCGCTTCTTCCAGGCGCAGTTGGTTGAGGTAGATCACGCCCAGGTCATTGCGAATTTTTTCGTCGGTGGGCGCCAGCCGCGCCGCCCGTTGCATATGGGCCATGGCCTGCGCGTTGTCGCCTTTGGCGGCGGCGAGTTGCCCCAGGCCGTGTTCGCCTTCGGCGGTCATGCAACTGCCCAGCAGGCTGCGATACAGCGGCTCGGCTTCGGCGCGCCCTAGCAATCGATAGGCGCGGGCCTTGCGCTGGCGCACTTGGGGCAGGGCGTCGGGCAGGCTTTGCAGGTTGGCCAGGCTGGCGTGCAGCTTGCCTTCGTTGGCCATGTCATCGGCAACGTTGAGCGCCAGGTCCTGATCGGCGCTGGGTTTGGCGCAACTTGCGGGCGAAGTCAGCGCCGTCCAGGGCGACTGGCCATAGGTGGCGCAGCCGCCAAGCGTTAACAGCGTCAGTGCGGTGATCAGTGCTTTCATCGAGGTCTCCTCAAAAGTGGTTCAAGGCGCGGGCGATGGCAATAAACGCCGGCCCACCCAGCACGATCAGCAAGGCGGGAAACAGGAAAACCATCATGACCACCGACATTTTTGCCGACATTTTCGAAATGTATTCCTGCAGGCGTGTCAGGCGCCGGTCGTCGAGCAATTGCTTGAGGGCCAGCAGTGACTTCATCGCGCCGCCGCCCTGCGAGATCAACTGCTGAAGGATGGTGCAGGTGTCATTGAACTCATCGACGGCCAGCAAGCGGGCGGTCTTGCCCAACTCTTCAGCCAATTCCAGGCCGGAATCGACACGGCTGAGGATCAGCCTCAGTTCGCGGGTCAACTCCGGCAGCAGGCGTTGCCCTTCGTTGCTCAATACCCGCAGGGCCTGCTCAACCGCCATGCCTGACTCGAACAAAATGCGCAGCAGCGGGATAAAGGTCGACACCTCCACGGCGATACGCTGCTGACGGTGCCTGGCCGTGGCGGCGAGGATGCGCTTGGGCAACAGGTAACCGATACCCAGGGCAATCAAAGGCGCGAGCCACGGTGAGGCGTTATGCGGGTAAAGCAACTGCTGCCCCACCAGGGTCACGCCCAGCAGCACCAGCGGCGTACCCAGTTGAAAGGCGGCATACATTGAGCGTTGCTGTGCTTTGCGCCAGCCGACACGATTGAGCAGGGTTTGGGTTTCGTTGTCCAGGTTCACCGAGCGCTGGGCCAGGGCACTGGTGCCGAGATGACGCATCAGGCTGCCCAATTTGGCTTCGCGGATCATCTGGCCCTGCAGTCGCCTGTTGACCAGGCGTTGGCGTCGGCGTTGTTCGAGCAGTTGGCCGCCGATCAGCACCAGCGCCGCCAACATCATCAGTGCGCAGGCGAGCAGGACCATCTCAAATACTCCGCAACATGCGCCACATGGCGAAGGTGCCCGTCAGGTCCATGGCTGCCGCACCGAACAGCAGGTAGCGACCGGATTCGTCGTTCCACATGGTCATCAGGTAACCAGGGTTGGCGAACATGAAGTACGCCACCATGCCGATCGGCAACCCGGCCAGTACGTAGGCGGTCATCCGCGTTTCGCCGGTCATGGCCTTGAGTTGGCGCAGCCCCTGTTCCTTTTCGCGAATCATCTTGATCAGGTTTTCCAGCAGTTCACTGGCATTGCCGCCGTAACGATGGTTCACCTTCAAGCCGAGAGCGAACAGGCGGAATTCGTCGCGCTCATAGAGCTCGGCAAAATCGTGGATCGAATCCGGCAGGCTTACGCCCAGTTGCACGTTGCGCTGAACGCGGCCCATGGCATGTTTGAGCGGGTACTCACTGGCGTTGATGCCGCCCAGCACCGCGTCCGCCAAGGTGCGTCCCGACTTGAGGCTGCGCACCGTGTGGTCCTGCAGCGTCGGCAGTTGTTCGATCATGCGGCGCACACGGTGTTGATATCGCCAGGCGATATACACGCGCAGCGCCAGCGGCGGCACAGCGATCATCAGCAACAGGCCGAGCCACTCGGCGACGACCAGGCCCAGCAGCGCGCCCAATGCCCAGCCGGTGAGCCACAGCCCCAGACGGTCGGTGGGTTTGCCCAGCCCGGCGCGCTGGAACATGCGCTCCAGTCCATCCCATCCGGCAACGGCTTGCGCCGCTACCGGCTGGCCTTCGGCAAGCCGCTCCAACACCCGGTCGGTGCTGGCCCGGCGCAAGCCATTCTTGAACAGACTCAATGACAGGCCCACCAGGATGATGCAGGTCAGTAGCAGGATCGGGCCGGTCATGGTGCGTCTCCTTAGAGCGACAGCGTCGTTTCGCGGCGCAGTTTGTCACCTGCGGGGTTGATCGCATCCCGCAGGAAACCGCAGCCGGTGCGCCGGTCGAGGCGAAACAGGGTGTTGGTGACATACACGTCATCGCGGACGCCCACCACTTCCACGACCTCGCTCACACAGCGTCGGCCATCGGGCAGGCGGGTCAGTTGGATCACCACATCCAGCGCCGCGCAGACCATTTGCCGCAGGGTTTTTTCCGCAACCACACGGCCAGTCAGGCCCACCAGGGTTTCCAGGCGCAGCAGCGCATCCTGGGCGTTGTTGGCGTGCACCGTGCTCATGGAACCGTCGTGACCGGTGTTCATGGCGGTCATCACGTCGAGCACCTCCACGCCACGAATCTCGCCGAGGATGATGCGGTCGGGGCGCATGCGCAGGGCGTTACGGATCAGGTCGCTGGCCTTGACCTCGCCATGCCCCTCGGAATTCGGCGGGCGGGTTTCCAGGCGCACGACGTGCGGGTGGCCCAATTGCAGTTCAGCGACGTCTTCGATGGTCACTAACCGCTCGTGCGGGGTGATCAACTGGCTGAGGATGTTGAGCAGCGTGGTTTTACCCGTGCCGGTCCCGCCGCTGATCAGGATGTTGCAGCGTTTGCCCACCGCCTCCTGGAAGAACTCGAAGATGTTCTGGTCGATGGTTTGCATCGCCACCAGGTCGCTGCTCTTGAGCATGTCCTTGCGAAACTTGCGGATCGACAGGCAGGGGCCGTCCAGGGCAATCGGCGGGATGATTGCGTTGACCCGACTGCCATCGGGTAGCCGTGCATCCACCATCGGCGAAGACTCGTCCAGGCGCCGGCCCAGCGGCGCCAGGATGCGTTGCATGACCCGCTCCACATGGTGGGCGTCGATGAACCGCAGGTCGCTGTGGTGCAGCAGGCCGTCGCGTTCGATGAACACCCGGTGCGGGCCGTTGACCAGAATTTCGGTCACCGACGGATCGCGCAGCAGCACTTCCAGCGGGCCGAAACCGGTGAGTTCGTCGACGATCTCTTCGGCCAGGCGTTCCATCTCATAGCGGGAAATCGCCAAGTGCATGCGCGTGATGTATTCGGACACTTTGTCGATGACAAATTGCGCCAGGGACTGGCGCGAACCTTCCAACAGGTTTTTGCCGGACTCCTCGATGGCATCGATGATGTAGCGGTGCAGCACCAGTTTCAGGCCATCGTGATCGTTATTTCCGGCGGCGCTGCTTGCTGGCCCGCCGAACAGTTTTTCGCCGTTCATCTCCCCGTCCCCAACAAGCGCTCGAACCAGCGCGCCGAGGGTTTTTCCATGCCTTCGGAACGCTTGGCCAGGCGTTCGCCCAGGGTGCGCAAGGCTTGGGTCAAGGGTTCGCGCGGGGCCAATGCAAATAGGGTTTGTCCTTGGTTCTTGGCGTTCAGGCGCAGTTCGGCGCTCATTGGCAGCACGGCGACGCACGCCAGGCCGTAACTTTTTTCCAAGGTTTCGATGCCGGGGGCGCAGGCTTTGAGGTAGCGGTCCACCAGCAGCTTGGCGTGTTCGAGCTTCATGCCTTTGTCCCGCCACAGGTTGATTACCGCCAGGTTGCGGCGGCAGTCGAGCACGCTCTGGTCGGTGTACCACAACAGCTTGTCGCAGTGGCTGACAAAGGTGCGCAGGGCTTCGCTGTCGGTTTGCCCGGTGAGGTTCACCACGATGTGCTGGAAGTGTTGGCGCAGCGCACTGAGCAGCATGTACAGCTCCGCGGCACTGGTCAGCTCCAGTGGTTCGTCGGTGGTCGCGTAGGCGAGGATGCGCAAGTTGTCTTCGGTGCGGGCGAAGGCGCTGTTGATCAGCGTGGTGTCCAGGCGTCTGAGATGGCGCAGGGCATCGCCAAAGTTAAAGGTGCTTTCCAGACCCAGCAGTGCAAGGCTGTCACCGCGCGGCAGGCCCAGATCCAGCAGCAGGGTTTGTTGCCCGCTCTTTTGCACCACCATCGCCAGGTGGCTTGACAGCAGCGCGCCGTCGGCATTGCTTTGGGTGCCATACAGCACGGTCAGACCGCCCAGGTGCGCATTGGATGCGGCGGGCGGCAGGCGTTTGCTCAAGCGGCGGACCAGCCCGGCCACTTCGCTGGAGCGCGAACCGTAGGCAACGAAATCCCGCGCGCCGGCGCGCATGGCGTTGAGCACCAACTGGTTGTCCATGCCGTCACCCAGAGCGACGATCGCCAGCATCGGCTTGGCTTCCAGCGCCCCCTCGATCAATGCGCTCTGGGCCACGATATGTTCACGGTCCAGGCCCACAAAGACCAGATTGGCGAAGGTCACGTCGACCAGGGCCAGCAGTTCATCAAGGCTGCCGCCGCCGGCGCTGACCACTTGCCCCAGCGGCGCCAATGCACCCTGCAGCCACTCCAGGTCGATACTGTTACGGGTGATTGCCAGAAATGTCTGGCTCAGGCTATCGCTCATTGGGACAGTCCACTGCGGCGGTCGAAATTGCCGTTTTCGAGGAAAAACAGTCGGTACCAATTGGGGTCGTAGCTGCGTAGTTTTTCCCCAGGCAAGGATGGCAGTTGGGCGTTGGCGGCCAGGGGCTGGACCAGATGCGGGGTGACGATCATCAGCAACTCTTTTTCTTCGCGGCTGATGTTGGCGTCGCGGAAAAACGCACCGAGGATCGGGATATCCCCCAGTCCAGGAAACTTGCTGACGGTGGAGCGGTTGTTGCTGCTGATCAGGCCGCTGATCACAAAGCTTTCACCATCGGCCAGGGACACACTGGTGTCGGTGCGGCGCACGGTGAGGGCCGGCACTTGGATGCCTTGGATCTGCACGGCATTGCTGTAGTCCAGTTCGCTGACTTCCGGCGCCACCTTGAGGGTGATGCGGTTGCGGTCGATCACCGTCGGGGTGAGGGTCAGGCGGATGCCGAATTCTTTGTACTCGATAGAAATGGTGTCGCTGCCGGCGCTGGGCACCGGTACGGGCACTTCACCACCCGCGAGGAAGCTCGCGCTTTGCCCGCTCATGGCCACAAGGCTTGGACGCGCCAGGGTATAGGCAAAGCCGCTGCGCTCCAGGGCGTTGATCATCGCCGAAACGCGGCCGCCGCCGAAGCCGATATTGAAACTGGTGCCGCTGATGGGCAGGGCTTGGGTTGTGGGGGTTGGGAAGAGCAGGTTGGGGCTGCCGAAAAACGCATTTTTGGCGGTGCCCAGGATCGTGGTGCTGGCTTCCTTGAGTTTGGTGCGGCTGACTTCCACAAAGCGGATGTCGGTCTGAACCTGGCTGGGCAACAACGGATCGTCCGATGGCGACAGCGATAAGCGGGTGAGCGCCGAGGTGGCCTTGCCTTTGACGAACACCATGCTCTGGCGTGGCGCGCTGGCACAGGCGGTCCAGACCATCAGGCTGGTGGCGCCGCTGCTGACGCCGGTGAGCAGGAAGCTGCGGTCGCCGTTGACCCGCACGTCGGCGATTTTGGGGTCGCCGATGGCCAGGCGTGTAATGGGGACCGGCGATTGCATCGCTTGTTGCAGGCCTTCTCCCACCTCGACCACCGCGGGCAGTTGGCCAAGGGCGCTGCAATTGCCGGGTGCCGCCAGCGCCGTGCCTAACGGCACGCCCAACAGCATCAGGGCCCAGGCCACATGTGCGAACACAACTGCGTAGCGATGGCTCATTCAAGGCATCCTTGCTCAATCACGGGGTTTGTTCAGTGGCCTGGGCACCGCGTATCACTTCAATGCCACGGCGCACGGCAGGCTGCGTAACAACCTGCGCGACGCGTTTGGGCGGGCCGACCAGGGCAAGTTGGGTGAATTGGTAGAGGTCGCGGTCAGCCTTTTCCAGCGTGACCGGTGAGTCGTTTTCGCCGGCCCAGTAACGGCTGAGCAACTGCTCGTCTGCGCTGCGCACCGCCAGGCGCAAGGTGCCGGCTTGGGTGGCGAGCATCAGGCGACTCAGTAAAGGCTCCGGCACCGCCAGCACCACGGTGCGGGCGGCGGCCCGACGTTGCACGGCCTGGGCGCGCTCTTCGGCCGTGGCCGGCGGCGGGACGGCGGGTTGGCCGTCGCTGGCCAGGCCCATTTGCTCACCGACACTGAGCAGGCGCATGGCCGGAATCACGATCTGGGCCGACTGTTCGGCGTTGAACGCGTCCTGGCGCAGAAACAGCAGCACGTCCACGTAATCGCCGGGGCTCAACTGGCCGCCGGCGCCGATCACGTCATCCACCGCAACGGCCAGGGCGCGCTCGTCGGGCCGGATCATGCGGGCCAGCGGGCCGCCGGCGGTGAAGCTTTCTTCGTTGAGCCACGTGCCTGCGCCCAGTGCCCGCAGAGGGATACGGCCGATGACCTGGTCCAGTTGAGTCAGGCTGCCGGCGGGTACGGTGCGCAGTTTTTCCACGGCCAGGTCGGCTGCGGTGAGCGGCACAAAAGCCGGGACGTTGTGCGCCAGTACCACCACCGGCTGGCGGGTTTGGTCTTCGACGGCGGCGACGGTGTTTTCAACAGAAACGACAGGTTCGGCAGGGACGGCAGCGGGCTCGGGTGCGCGACTCAACACCAGCCCCCAGTACCCTGCTGTCAGTGCCCCGATAAGTAGCAAGCCGGCCAGTGCCAGGCTGATGCGACTGTTCATGACGGCTCTCCTTCTCCCGGTGCACTGCTGACCCGTCAATCCAAACGGGTGAATACGCAACCGTGGCTGTGATGAACATCTAACGATTTGGCTATTTGACGGTAGCTCAGCTAGGACAAAACGCCATTAACTGCCGGAAAATTTACAAGCCTTTTAACTGGCGCCAGTTAAATATAGGGAGGTTTGCGGCGCGAGGAGGCGACTAATACTTTGTGATTAATCCGTTATTACAGTTGTGAGCCCGGGGTTTGTTGACAATGCTCTAGTGGCACGCCGCGAGCCTCCGTGCTAGAGCCGTACCGGCTTTGTGTGGCGTTTTAAGGAGAAGTCTTATGTTCCTTGATCTGATGTTGAAACTGTATGTAAAGACGCAATTATTCTTCCGGCGTCAGGAGGGTGCATCAGCGATTGAATATGTAATTATCGTCGCGATAGTTGCACTGGTTATTCTCGGTGTCGGCACGGGCCTTGGCGATAAAATCAAAGGCGTCTTCAATTCGATTTCCAACGGGCTGCCCAGCGGTAGTTAATGCCAGGTACTAAGGCACCGCGCTGCATTGATGGGGGCGATTAACTATTAGCAGGGACCACTCATGAACGGCGCGTCATTCTCCCGCCAGGAAATTCTATTGGTGGACGACGAAGAGTACGCCCTGGTCGAACTCGCCGAATCCCTCGAAAATGAGGGATTCATTTGCTTTACCGCTACCTCCGTGACCTTCGCCTTGCAGGAGCTGACCCTGCACCCCGATATCGCCCTGGTCATCACTGACCTGCGCATGCCCGAGGAAAGCGGTATGTCCTTGATCAAGCGTCTGCGCGAACATACTTCCCGCTCAGACCTGCCGGTGATTGTGATGTCCGGTCATGCCGAAATGGATGATGTGAGTGACATGCTGCGGTTGCAGGTACTGGACCTGTTTCGCAAGCCTATCTACCTGGTGCGGTTGATCGATACCTTGGACAGTCTGTTTCCGGTTAATCAGCGTTATAGGTAGATGCCGGTGAGCAGGGCGCCCCTTCAGGCCGGCGCGGGCAAGCCCGCTCATCACACACGCCGGCTTGCCACGTCACCCCGTTTGCCCCATGACGCTGTTCGCCGCCCATGGTTAGAGTTGATAACTGAAACTCAAGGAGTACCGCGGCTTGCGATTGAGGCTGTCGAGGGCTTCGTCCGACATCGGTTTGGCCGCTTCGAGGGCAATGTTGTAGTACTTGTTGTCGCCGAAGCGCAGACCCACGGCGGCCGATGACAGGTTGTTGCCTTTGACGGGCAGGTCGTTGAACCAGGTCTTGGCGCGGTCGAGCACGATGTAGGGTTGCAGGATCCTGACCCAGTCGCCGGCGCGATTGTGGCTGTAGTTGATCTCGTAAGCCATGCCCCAGCCCTTGTCGCCCGAACCCTGGTCATCGGGGTAGCCGCGGCCGAAGCTCTGCCCGCCGAAGGTGGCGCGCTCGCTGTCGGGCAGCGTGTCGTTGCTCCAGTACAGCGCGCCGGAGAGCACGCCTTGCCAGTTATCGAAGAGTGTATTGCTCTGCACGCCTGACAGGCGCAGGCGGAAGAAGTCGAGGTCGGGCTTGAGGCCGCCGAAGTCTGTGCGGTTTTTAGCGCCCAGGCCGTTGATGCCTTGGTACAGGCCGGCGCTGAGGATGCGCAGTTGGGTGCTGTCGGCCTTGCGCCAGTCGCCCTCGAAGGCCAGGGCGCGCAGGTCGGTTTCGATGTCGAACCGCAGTGGGAAACCCACCAGCTTATAGCCCGTGGTCTGGTCCACCGCGTACAGGCGCGTCCCCAGGCTCAACGACTCGTTGGACGACGCGATCAGCGGGTGGCTGAGGCCGATGGAGTAGCGATCGACCGCCTTGTGCGGCTTGAGCTCCAAACCATCGCCCAGTTGCAGGTGGGTGCTTGGATCGGCGCGGTAGCGTTCGCCCGCCAGCGACAACTGGGTGCCCTCGGCATTGATGAATTGGCTGTAGGCCGCGCGGTAGTAATGTTCTTTGTCGTCCCCCGGCGGGAACAGGCCGCTGATGCTCAGCTGCTCGCCCAGGGAGGTCCACGAATTGCTGGTGGCCGTCAGCAGCGCCTGCGTGCCGCCACGACTGGCCTCGGTCATGTTCATGCTGGTGGTGAAGGGTTTGCGGCTGGCGGTGATGTTCATGAGGGTGCCGCCATCGGTCGTGCCGGGCGGCGGGACTTGAGCCAGCACGGTCACGCCAGGAATGGCGCTCATCAGCGTGGTGTAGCGTTCGAAGGTCTTTCGGGTAAGTGGACGTTCGGCCTTGAGTTTTTCGGCGAGCTTGTCGACGTAGGACGAGACGGCACCGATGTCGCCTTCCAGCCGGTAATCGCGGATGTAGCCTTCCACCAGTACCACGCGCACCAGCCCGCCCTCAAAGCGCTGTTCCGGCAGGAAGGCATAGGACAGTAAATAACCGTCCTCCTGGTAACGCCGGGTGATGCTGCGGGTGGCTTCGATCAACTGCGCCAGGTTGGTCTCGCGGCCGATCAAGGGTTCGAATGCCTGGGCGACGTCTTTGAGCGCGTAGGCCGTGCCGCCCTCGATCTGCAACTTGCTGATGGTCACCTTGGTGTCCATCAGCAAGGGTTGTGCGGCGGTGGCGGCGGGTACCGGCAACTGCGTCTGCGGGGTGACAGGGCGGTAGGCATCGGCTGGCAGGTTGGGCACCGGCAGGTTGCGGATGGTGTCGTTGCTGTTGAGGAAGCTGGGCAGGGTATCAGCGTGGGCATAGGCATTAAGGGTGAGCACTAACAACGGCGTCAAAGCGCGCATAGGACACTCCATGGTCAAAACTGCAGCGACGTTTTGCAGATACCCGCCGGGCTCTTGGGGCACGGTTCGGGTGCTTGCAGGTGCTATTGAGCGGTCCATAAAAAAGACGAGAGACTGATGCGGTCTCTCGTCTCAACCAAGCGTAGGCGCTGTAGGTGAGGCCGACTAATCGGCCAGGTGCAAGGCTAGTTTCGGGTCAGGCCGCCCAGGATTCCGCCGAGTACGCCCGTGTTGGTTGTGGTGGTGGCGGAGGTGGACGCGCTGCCATTCAGGCCCAGACCACCGCTGAGCAAGCCGCTGCTGCTGGAGGTGGTGCCGCCGGTGACCAAGCCACCGACCGACGCCACGGTGCCGCCCACGGCGTTGACCGTACCGCCCAAGGCATTGGTGATCGGGCTGCTGCCAGTGGCGCTGAGGGTGGTGCCCAGGTTGCCGACGGCAGCGCCGATGTTGGTGACCAGGCCGTTCACCGGACTGCCCAGGCCCGTGCTGCCACCGATGGTTTGCGTGAGGTTTTGCACGCCGCTGGTGACCGGGTTCAAGGCGCCGCCGAGGGTGTTGGTGACGGGCGCGATCGCGGCGCCTGCCTTTATGTTCGGCGTGCCGCTGCCGCCGAGCAGCGTACCCAGGGACGCCACGGTGGTACCACCCTTGACGCCGGTGATGCCAATCGCGCTGACCACGCCGTTGGTGCTGCCTGCATTCAGGCCGCTGCCGGCGCCGGAGATCACCCCGCCGATCGACTCGGCCAGACCCAGTCGCCCGGCGCTGCCGCCGGAACTGCCGCCGTTCGGATCGACATAACCGCTGGTCTTGCCGACGACGGTGCCTATGCCATTGAGCACATTACCCACGGCGCCGGTCACAGGGTTGCCGGTACCGCCTGCGCCGGCGACTTTATCCCCCAGGCTGTCCGCGGTTTCGCCTACCTTTTGCAGCAGGCCACCGACAGGGTCGTTGAGCCCGGTGCTTGTGCCGACTTTGCCAGTGGTGTTCTCCACCAGGGAGACGACGGGCACCAGAACGCGTTCGCCTACGGCATCGGTGACCGATCCCAGTGGGCCAGTGGTGCTGGCGATGCTCAGGGTGTCGCCGAGCATGGTCACGGCACTGCCGACCTTGTTTACCGCACCGCCGACCGCCGGTGCGGCCGTGCGTACCACCGGCACTTTGCCCAGCAGGGTGGTAACGTTATTTCCGGTGGCAGTGACGCCATCCCCCAGGTCGGCAACGCCTGTGCCCACCCCGGCAACGGTGATGCCCAACGCGTTGCTGTCTGTGCCCAATGAGCCCAGACCTTCCGACAGGCCATCGCCAATGCTGCTCACGGCCGTACCGGTGGCGGTGACCAGGCTGCGTGCGCTGGCGCCTACGATTGGCAGGCTGCCGAGGGTGGTGCCCAGGCTTGTGACAGTGCCGCCCAGGTCGCTGACAGTGCCGCCGGCGGTGTCAACCACATCGGCCGTGACCAGCGTGCCGCCGGTGCCGCCACCACCAGTGCCTCCTCCGTCAGTGCCACCACCGGTGCCGCCCCCGGCACCACCACCGGCAGTACCACCGCTGGTGCCGGTGTCCGAGGACGCAGAATCGCTGCTGTGATGCCCGCCGCCACCGCTGCTGCAACCGCCGAGCGTCATTGCGACTGCCAGGGCCAATGCGGTACTGGTTTTCCAAAACACGCGTTGAGTATTCATGATTGAGTTCCTTGCACCTGTACAACCTGAGTTGTCATCAAACGCTGGTTATTTCTTCGGATAACGATGCGTTTGTCCGTGTGCTCATCACAGACCCGGAGGCGTGTTCTCTCAATGCTCAACTTGGTATTAACGATTTATATAGGGCGGCTCGGAAGGGGCTTAATGATTAATCAAAAGGATGTGGGCGGGCGAGTATCAAAAATGTATAGGTGTTTTAAATCAGAAGCTTAATTAACAGAAGCGGGCCTGATCAGGCCCGCTATAACTTTTTGCGTATATATACAATTAATCAGTGCCGTTCCGTGATCGGCTGCCATTTACCCCGCATATGTTCAATGTCGCCCGCACCTTTCAACATCAATTCGCCACGGGTACCGGCAGCACTGGCAAGCAATACCACTTCACTGGGCAGGCGCACGGGCTTCTGGAACTCGACCGTTAGTTCAATATTGGCCCCTGGCAGATGCTCAGCCAGTGCGGCGAGTGTGCGCGCCTTGTTCCACAGGCCGTGGGCGATGGCCTGGGGGAAGCCGAACAGTTTTGCAGTGAAGGCACTGAGGTGGATCGGGTTGTAGTCGCCCGACACACGGGCATAGCGGCGACCGATATCGGCCGGGGCTTTCCAACGGGTGATTTCGCCGGTTTGAGTGGGGGCGGCTTGCACGGCCTGCGCCGTTTCGCCGTCGAGTTTCACGCCTCGGCACAGCATGCGACTTTCGGCTTCCCACAACAGGCCGAGGGAATCTTCGACGCGGGTCACCACGTCAAACGTCGCACCCTTGGGGTGTGGCTGCAGGTTTTGCGCGTGCACGGCGATGGACAGTTCACTCACACCGCCCAAAGGCCGGTGGATACGGATGCGGTTGCTCAGGTGGATCAAGCCCAACAGCGGGAAAGGAAAGGCGTGATCGGTGAGCAGCTGCATCTGCAAGCCGAACGCCAGGATATGCGGGTAGGTGGCCGGCAGCATGGGGCTGTCGGCAAACCCGCAGACTTTGCGATAGGCCGCCACCTGCCTGGGATTGACGCTGACCCGGCAGCGCACGCCCTGTTCAGGCAGGGCCGTGCCGGTGATCTTGCGCTTGAGTGCCGCGCGCCAATACAGCGGCGGCAGAAACGGGGGGCTGCTCAAGGTCTGCCATTGCATGGTTCACGCTCCCAATAGACTTTGCCCACACACACGCAGCGCTTGCCCGCTGACCGCACCGGAACCGGGTTGGCCCAGCCACGCCACTGCTTCCGCGACGTCTTGAGGTACGCCGCCCTGGCCCAGCGAACTCATGCGGCGCCCGGCTTCACGCAGGGCAAACGGAATGTGCGCGGTCATCTGGGTTTCGATAAAACCCGGGGCAACCGCATTGATGCTGATGCCGCGCTCGCCGAGCAGCGGCGCCCAGGCCTGGGCCAGGCCAATCAATCCGGCCTTGCTGGCGGCATAGTTGGTTTGCCCACGGTTACCGGCAATGCCGCTGATCGACGCCAGCAGCACCACGCGGGCGTTGTCGTGCAGGGTGCCGCTGTCGAGCAGGGCTTGGGTCAGCAACTGCGGGGCATTGAGGTTGACGGCCAGTACCGCGTCCCAATACTCCGGGGTCATATTGGCCAGGGTCTTGTCGCGGGTGATGCCGGCGTTGTGCACCAAAATGTCCAGGCCATCGGGCAGGTGCTCGATCAATTGAGCGGCGGCATCTTCGGCGCAGATATCCAGCACCACCGTGCGCGCGCCCAGGCGCGCGCCCAGGCGCGCGGCCAGCGCGTCAAGGTCGGCCTTGGCCTGGGGCACATCCAGCAGGATCACGTCGGCGCCGTCACGGGCCAGGGTTTCGGCGATGGACGCGCCGATGCCACGGGCGGCACCGGTGACCAGTGCCTTGCGCCCGGCCAACGGTCGGGTCCAGTCTTCAACGGGCGTGACGCAGGCTTGCAGGCGAATCACCTGGCCCGAGACATACGCGCTTTTGGGCGAGAGGAAGAACCGCAGCGCACCTTCCAACTGATCGTCGGCGCCGTCGCCGACGTAGAGCAACTGCAACACGCCACCGTTGCGCAGTTCTTTGGCCAGGGAGCGGCTGAAACCCTCCAGGGCCCGCTGGGCGCTGGCGGCGAACGGGTCGCTGAGGCTTTCCGGCGCGCGGCCAAGGATGACCAGGTGGGCGCTGTTGTCGAGGTTTTTCAGCAGCGGCTGGAAGAATTCGCGCAGTTGCTTGAGTTCATCGGTGTGCTGCAAGTGGCTGGCGTCGAATACCACCGCCTTCAGCTTGGGGCCGTGGCCGGGGATCCAGGTGGACGTCTCGGCGCCGTAGCTGTAAATCGCTTCGGTGAGTTTGTGGGCAAAGGCCTGCACCTTTGTTACCAGCGGGCCGCCGCCCAGCAGCAGGGCGCCTTCCACAGGGCGCAGGCGCCCGGCTTGCCAGCGTTCCAGGCGTACCGGTGACGGCAGGCCAAGGGCGGCGACCAGGCGATGGCCGAGGCTTGAGTTGGCGAAGTCGATATAACGGTCAGACATGGAACGCTCTCCGAAGGCTGGGGTTCAAAGGGTTGACCATCCCAGGGTAGCAGTCGTTCGACTAGGCTCATTGATCACGCCCATAACAGACAGAGGGAGCTTTCCATGACTCAATTGCGCCGCGTGGCGATCATCGGTGGTAACCGCATTCCGTTCGCCCGCTCCAATGGTCCCTACGCCACGGCGAGCAACCAGGCGATGCTGACCGCCGCCCTCGAGGGCCTGATCGAGCGTTACAACCTGCATGGCCTGCGCCTGGGTGAGGTGGTCGCCGGTGCGGTGCTCAAGCACTCCCGAGACTTCAACCTCACCCGCGAATGCGTGCTGGGCTCGCGTCTGTCGCCGCAAACCCCTGCGTACGATGTGCAGCAAGCCTGTGGGACTGGGCTGGAAGCGGCCTTGTTGGTGGCCAATAAGATCGCCCTGGGCCAGATCGACTGTGGGATTGCCGGTGGGGTGGACACCACCTCCGACGCGCCCATCGGCGTGAATGAGGGGCTGCGCAAAATCCTGCTGCAAGCCAACCGCGGCAAGTCCATGGCCGATAAATTAAAAACCCTGCTGCAACTGCGTCCCCATCACCTCAAACCCGAGCTGCCGCGCAATGGCGAGCCGCGCACCGGCCTTTCCATGGGCCAGCACTGTGAATTGATGGCACAGACCTGGCAGATCCCCCGCGCCGAGCAGGACCAGTTGGCTCTGGAGAGCCACCAGAAAATGGCCGCGTCCTACGCCGAAGGCTGGCACAACGATTTGCTCACGCCGTTTCTGGGCCTGACCCGCGACAACAACCTGCGCCCCGACCTGACCCTGGAAAAACTCGCTGCGCTAAAGCCTGCGTTTGAGCGCAGCGACAAGGCTACGCTCACCGCCGGCAACTCCACGCCGCTCACCGATGGTGCCTCCCTGGTGCTGCTGGGCAGCGAAGACTGGGCGAAGGCTCGCGGTTTGCCGATCCTGGCGTATCTGCGCGATGGAGAAGCGGCTGCGGTGGATTTCGTCAACGGTGCCGAAGGCCTGTTGATGGCGCCGGTTTACGCCGTGCCGCGCTTGCTGGCCAGGAATGGTCTGACGCTGCAGGACTTCGATTACTACGAGATCCACGAAGCCTTCGCGGCTCAGGTGTTGTGCACACTGAAAGCCTGGGAAGATGCCGACTACTGCCAGACCCGTCTGGGGCTCGACGCGCCACTGGGCGCCATCGACCGCAGCCGGCTGAATGTGAAGGGCAGTTCCCTGGCCGCCGGGCACCCTTTTGCTGCCACCGGCGGGCGCATCGTCGCTAATCTGGCTAAATTGCTGGATGCGGCGGGCAAGGGGCGCGGGCTGATTTCGATCTGCGCCGCGGGCGGCCAAGGCGTGACGGCGATTATTGAACGTTGATTCCGGCCGAAACTGGCATATAGGATGCATTCTTGAGTGGTCAGAGGTCGGTAGCCCCTCCCACCGGCGAGCCGATTGCCGTATAACGAGTGCCATACGCGTATTTGGTAATAAAGGACCCACAATAAAAGCTGATGAAGACTCCTAAACGCATTGAACCCCTGATCGAAGACGGTCTGGTCGACGAAGTGCTGCGCCCACTCATGAGTGGTAAAGAAGCAGCTGTTTATGTGGTGCGCTGCGGCAACGAATTGCGTTGCGCCAAGGTTTACAAGGAGGCGAATAAACGAAGTTTTCGTCAGGCGTCTGAATACCAGGAAGGCCGTAAGGTCCGTAACAGCCGCCAGGCCCGGGCCATGGCCAAGGGTTCCAAGTTCGGTAAGAAAGAAACCGAAGACGCCTGGCAGAACGCTGAAGTTGCAGCGTTGTTCCGCCTCGCCGGTGCGGGCGTTCGCGTGCCCCAGCCGTTCGACTTCCTTGAAGGCGTGCTGCTGATGGAACTGGTGGCCGACGAGTACGGCGATGCGGCGCCGCGTCTGAACGACGTGGTACTGGAGCCGGACCAGGCGCGCGAATACCACGCCTTCCTGATTTCCCAGATCGTGCTGATGCTGTGTACCGGCCTGGTGCACGGCGACTTGTCCGAGTTCAACGTGCTGCTCACGCCGACCGGCCCTGTGATCATCGACCTGCCCCAGGCGGTGGATGCGGCGGGTAACAACCACGCATTCAGCATGCTTGAGCGGGATGTGGGCAACATGGCTTCCTACTTCGGTCGCTTCGCCCCGGAATTGAAGAAGACCAAGTACGCCAAGGAAATGTGGGCACTCTACGAAGCCGGCACCTTGCACCCGGCCAGCGTATTGACCGGCGAGTTCGACGAGCCGGAAGAGCTGGCCGATGTGGGCGGCGTGATCCGCGAGATCGAAGCGGCGCGGTTGGATGAAGAGCGCAAGCAGGCGATTCGAGCGGCGGATGATGCACCGACCACCAAGACGGCCGAAGAACCGCCGCCGCCCTGGATGCAGTGACGGGCTGAAATGGAAAGGGGCTTGTTGTGGTGAGCCTGCTCACCACATGAGCCTTCGGTTGCCTTGTGCAACCCCTGTCATGTACAGCAAGTGCCTGAAGCCAACTCCTTGAGGATCGGGCAATCCGGTCGCTCATCCCCCTGGCAGTGCTCCACCAGGTCCTGCAGCGTGTCGCGCAGTTGCCCCAGCTCCAGAATCTTCTGGTTCAGCTCATCGATGTGTTGGCGCGCCAGGGCTTTTACATCAGCGCTGGCCCGTTGCCGGTCTTGCCACAGGGTCAGCAGCTTGCCGACTTCCTCCAGTGAAAACCCCAAATCTCGCGAGCGTTTGATAAACGCCAGCGTGTGCAGATCTTCCGGGCCGTACACGCGGTAGCCGCTGTCTGTGCGGTGTGCTGCCTTGAGCAGGCCGATGGACTCGTAGTAACGAATCATCTTTGCGCTCAGCCCGCTCTGGCGCGCGGCTTGGCCGATGTTCATGGGCGTTGATCCTCCACGTCCTTTGGTTTCCAGGTTTTTAACAACAAGGCATTGCTCACCACACTGACGCTGGACAACGCCATGGCGGCGCCGGCCAACACCTGATTCAGCAGGCCGAACGCGGCCAGGGGAATACCGATCAGGTTATACACAAAGGCCCAGAACAGGTTCTGGCGGATTTTGGCGTAGGTCTTGCGGCTGATCTCCAGCGCCGCAGGCACCAGGCGCGGGTCGCCACGCATCAAAGTGATCCCGGCCGCGTGCATTGCCACGTCGGTACCACCGCCCATGGCGATGCCGATGTCCGCGGCGGCCAGGGCCGGGGCGTCGTTAATGCCGTCGCCGACCATGGCCACGACCCCGGTTTTTTTCAGTTCAGCGACGGTGGCGGCTTTATCGGCGGGCAGTACTTCGGCGTGAACATCCGCTATGCCCAGGGCGTGCGCCACCACGCGGGCGCTGCCGCGATTGTCGCCGGTGAGCAAATGGCTGCCGATACCTCGGGCTTTGAGTTGTTCAACCGCCTCCAGCGCACCGGGCTTGAGGGTGTCGCCAAAGGCGAACAGCCCGAGCACCTTGGGGTGCGCGCCTGTTTCAATCAGCCAGGACAAGGTGCGGCCTTCGGCCTCCCACTCTTGGGCTGAGCCTGTCAGGTCGCCCGCACTCAAGCCGCTGTCTTCGAGCAGGCGGCGGTTGCCCAGGGCCAGTTGACGGCCGTCGAGGGTGCCTGCGATGCCGCGCCCGGTCAGGGATTGGCTGGCGCTGACATCCGCTACCGTCAGGCCCCGTTCGCGGCAGGCATCCAGCACGGCCTTGGCCAGCGGGTGCTCGCTGCCGCGTTGCAGCGCGCCGGCCTGTTGCAGCAGCACAGACGCGTGACCATCGACAGCGGTCAGGTGGGCGATTTTTGGCGTGCCGGAGGTGAGGGTGCCGGTCTTGTCGAACACCACGGTGCTGACTGCATGGGCGCGCTCCAAAGCTTCGGCGTCCTTGATCAGGATGCCGTAGCGGGCGGCGACGCCGGTACCGGCCATGATCGCAGTCGGCGTCGCCAGGCCCAGGGCGCAGGGGCAGGCGATTACCAGCACCGCCACGGCATTGATGATCGCGGTCTCCAAGGATGCGCCATACAGCCACCAGCCCAGCAATGTGATCAACGCCAGCACCAACACGGTGGGCACGAAGACCTGGCTGACTTTATCCACCAGTTTCTGGATCGGCGCCTTGGCCGCCTGGGCGTCTTCGACCAGGCGGATGATTCGCGCCAATACGCTTTCGGCGCCCAGGGCGGTGGTACGCACCAGCAGGCGGCCTTCGCCATTGATGGCGCCGCCGGTGACTTTGTCGCCGGGTTGTTTGGGCACCGGCAGGCTTTCGCCGCTGATCAGCGCCTCGTCGGCGTGGCTTTGGCCTTCTATCACTTCACCGTCTACCGGGAAACGCTCGCCGGGTTTGACCAGCACCCGGTCGTCGAGCTTCAGGGTATGGATGGCGACGTCTTCCTCACGACCATCCCGCACACGAATCGCCCGTTCCGGACGCAGGGCCTCCAGCGCACGGATGGCGCTGGCGGTCTGGCGTTTGGCGCGGCTTTCCAGGTATTTACCCAGCAGCACCAGCGCGATCACCACGGCCGAGGCTTCGAAGTACAGGTGCGGCATGCTGCCGGCGGGGGCGGTGAGCCACTCATACAGGCTCAGCCCGTAGCCGGCACTGGTGCCGATGGCCACCAGCAGGTCCATGTTGCCGGCGCCGGCGCGCACGGCCTTCCAGGCGGCGATATAGAAGCGTGCACCGAAGATGAACTGCACGGGGGTGGCCAGGGCGAATTGCACCCAGGCGGGCAGCATCCAATGCAGGCCGAAGGGCTGTACCAGCATGGGCAGTACCAACGGCAGCGCCAGCGCGATGGCCAGCAGCAGTGCCCAACGTTCACGGTGCAGGCGCTGGGCCTGGTTGGCGTCGGTGGCGGTTTCGCTTTGGGGCAGGGTGGCGGTGTAGCCGGCCTTGTCGACGGCGGCGATCAAGACAGCCGGGTCGATCTGGCCGAGCACTTGAACATGCGCCCGTTCGTTGGCCAGGTTGACACTGACGCTTTGCACCCCCGGCACTTTGCCCAGAGCGCGCTCGACACGCCCGGCACAGCTGGCGCAGGTCATGCCGCTGATGGGCAGGTCGAAGGTGGTCGATCCATTCATGGGGCAGTCCTCCAGGAGAAGTGGCCCTTAGGATCAACCTTGCCCTATGGGTAAGGTCAAGTGCCTTCAGTATTCCAGTGCGGCGGGCTTGAGGTACATACCGTCCTGGCCCTGGGCGATACGCAACTTGCGCACATCCCCCGCTTTGAGTGTGATGTTCTGCGCAGGCGGTGCGAGCAGGCCGGGCAGACAGCCCGGCGATTGGCCCGGCAGCAGCTTGAGGCGCAACGATACGTTACCGGGCGCCAGGTTGAATGACGTCGCTTGTTCCTGGAACAGCCGGCCTGCCAGTTGGTCATTGAGGTACAGACCAATCTCACAATTGGTCGGCACCTCCAGGCGCTCCCGGGAAATGATCAGCACGGCATAGTCTTCAGCGGCGCCGGCCTGTGGGGCAATGGCAGACAAACTCATCAGGCCGACAAGGCCAAAAAACGACCAGCGCATGGTGAATGCTCCAAGTTTGAATCAAAGAGGGCTCAAGCTTGGCCGACAGTGCCACCGAATACCAGCCCGGCCGATGTTTTCAGAACTTGACCTTGCCATCGTGGCAAGGTCGAAACTGGTTTTAACCTCATTAAAGGAGTCATGTCATGCAAGTATTCAGCGTAGAAGGGATGACCTGCGGCCATTGCGTCAAGGCGGTGACCCAGGCCGTGCAAAGCCAGGACCCGGCCGCCAGCGTCAAGGTTGATCTGGCCGCCAGGGAAGTCGGTGTGGAGAGCCGTTTGTCTGCCGAGGAGGTGATCCGCCTGATTTGCGAAGAAGGTTACAGCGCCAAGCTCGCCTGATTTTGATAGTTAGCGAGCTATCTTAATGTTCAAGGCACCCAGCCCCGGCTAGACTGTCGGGCTGCCGACTCACTTGGGTGCCTGATGAACCTTCGCATAATTCTGATTCTGGGCGCCTTAAGCGCCTTCGCGCCGCTGGCGATCGATTTTTACTTGCCGGGCTTCCCGGCGATGGCCACGGCGTTCGCCACCGATGAAAAGCATATCCAGCTGACCCTGGCGGTGTACTTCGCAGGGCTTGCCATTGGCCAATTGATTTATGGACCACTGGCAGACCGTTTCGGCCGCCGCGGGCCGCTGCTCAGTGGCGTGACCTTATTCACCCTGGCCTCTTTCGCCTGCGCCTATGCACCGTCTCTGGACTGGCTGATCGGCGCGCGTTTCGTACAGGCACTGGGTGGTTGTGCGGGCATGGTGATTTCCCGCGCCGTGGTCAGCGACAAGTGTGATGCGGTGGGCTCGGCCAAGGTGTTTTCCCAATTGATGCTGGTGACCGGCCTGGCGCCGATCCTCGCGCCGCTGGCCGGCGGGGTGATGGTTGGGTTGTGGGGCTGGCAGTCGATCTTCCTGGCGTTGACCCTCTTCAGCGTGATGGCCGCCGTCGCCGTGGCGTTCGGCCTGCCGGAAACCTTCCCGGCCCACCAGCCGCGCCAGCCCTTGTCAGGCTCGCTGCGCCGCTACTTCGGACTGCTGTCGGACCGGGTTTACCTCGGCTATGCCCTCACCGGCGCGCTGTCGATTGCCGGGATGTTCGCCTACATTGCCGGCTCGCCGTTCGTGTTTATCAAACTCTACGGCGTGCCCGCCGAGCATTACGGCTGGGTATTTGGCTCCAATGCCGCCGGTTTTATCCTGGTGGCGCAACTCAACGCCCGTCTGCTGGCCAAGCGTGGCCCGGCGTTTTTGCTGTCGCGTTCGGTGTGGGTGTATCTGCTGGCGGGCCTGACGTTGCTGGGCATCACGGCATTGCGCACGGATGCACTGTGGCCGTTGTTGGTGCCGCTGTTTATCTGCATCGCCAGTCTGGGCTGCATTTTGCCCAACACCTCTGCCTGCGCCATGAGCGGGCAGGGCGCCAGGGCCGGCAGTGCCTCGGCATTGCTCGGGTGCATCCAGTTCGGTGTGGCGGCGGGGGCGGCGTCTTTGGTCGGGATGCTGCACGATGGCACAGCCATGCCGATGGCGATGGTCATCAGCCTGTGCGGTGTATTGGCGGTGACGGTGGCCGTGATGACCCAGCGCCTGCAACGGGCCAGGGCCCTGCAAGCGCAGGTCTGAAGGACGGGTCAGCCAGCGGCGGATTGTTGCTGGCTGATCGGAAAACGATGCGGCGCCTGGATGCGCGCTTGCAGGGTATTGGCAAAGGCGCGAGCCTCGGCCTCGGTGTGGAAAATGATGGTTTTCTGGTCCAGACGGACCTCCCACTGCGATTTTGCTAACGCTTTTATCAGGATCTTCATTGCTGACTTCCTCACGTAAAAGAATCGTGGCAAAGGCGGCCAATATAAACCTGAATACGCTGGCAAATATGACAAAGGTCAACTCTCTGACTAGCGGTGTCGTCCGTTACTTACATCAATAACAGACGACACTGACAGACGTTATTTTCAGAAGCCTTCCAGTACGATTTTGCCCTTGGCCTTACCGCTTTCCAGCAGTGCATGGGCGCGGCGCAGGTTCGTCGCATTGATCACACCGAAGTGCTCGCCCACCGTGGTTCTCAAGGTGCCGGCATCGATCAGCTCAGCCACGCGATTGAGCAGGTTGTGCTGTTCGATCATGTCCGGCGTTTCGAACATCGAGCGCGTGTACATGAACTCCCAATGCAGCGACAGGCTCTTGCGTTTGAGTTTGCTCACGTCCAGCACCTTGGGGTCATCAATCAATGCCAGCTTGCCCTGGGGTTGCAGCGCCTCTACCAACTGGTCCAGATGCTGATCGGTCTGGGTCAGGCTGGCGACGTGAGTCACTTGAGGGTGGCCGGCCTGTTTCAAGGCTTCGCTCAGCGGTTGGCTGTGGTCGATCACCAGGTCGGCGCCGAGCGCCTTGGCCCATTCCTGGGTTTCCGGGCGCGAAGCGGTGCCGATCACTTTCAAGGCGGTGAGCTGGCTGGCCAATTGGGTCAAGATCGAGCCCACGCCACCGGCGGCGCCGACAATCAGCAGGCTCTGGCCTTCGTCCTGTTGGCCTTCGCGCACCTGCAGGCGCTCGAACAGCAGTTCCCAGGCCGTAATGGCGGTCAGCGGCAGTGCGGCGGCTTCGGCAAAACCCAGGCTCTTGGGCATATGGCCGACGATGCGCTCGTCCACGGTGTGCAGCTCGCTGTTGCCACCTGGGCGTATCAGGGAGCCGGCGTAGAACACTTTGTCGCCGACCTTGAACAGGCTCACGTCGCTGCCGACGGCCTTGACCACGCCGGCCACGTCCCAGCCCAGCACTTTGGCGGTGCCGTTTTCCGGAGCGACATTCTGGCGCACCTTGGTGTCCACGGGGTTGACCGAGATGGCTTTGACGTCCACCAGCAAATCGCGCGGGCCGGCGACCGGCTCCGGCAGTTCGATGTCTTGCAGAGATTTTTCGTCGTTGATCGGCAGGGATGCGTAGTAGGCGATGGCTTTCATGGTGGCTCCGTAAAAGGACAGTGATCAGGCAAGAAATGTCAGGCGCTTGAGTTCGAAGTGTTCGATCACGTCAGCCGCCTGAGCGCGAAAACTCTGGATATGCGCGCTCCTGTCGTGGTCGGCCAGCGCCGCGTCGTCGCTCCAGCGTTCGAGCATGTAGAAGGTCTCGGGATGTTGCTGGTCCTGGTAAAGGTCGTACTGCTGGCAACCGGCTTCGAGGCGAGTCGGTTCCAGCAGGCCGCGCAGCAATCGCTCCAGGGTCGCTTGTTGGCCAGGCTTGGCGATCAGTGTGGCAATGACGTTAAAGGCAGTGGACATATTCAACTCCAGGCACGTAATGGGCAGGTTGGGCAGATCATTGGCTATTTCCGCCCGCGATAAAAGCGGCTAAAACAGCACTCTGTTTCAACGGAATTTTGATAATGGAGGCGCGGATGCTGCGTTTTGATGATTTGCAGTTGTTTGTGCGTGCTGCCGACCTGGGCAGTTTGTCAGCTGCGGCGCGAGTGATGGACCTGTCGCCGGCCGTAGCCAGCGCCGCACTCAAACGCATCGAACAGCAACTGGGGACGCGCTTGCTGGCACGCTCCACGCGCAGCCTGCGGCTGACGGCGGAGGGCGAAGGCTTTTTGGAGTACGCCCGCGCCGCGCTGAGTTCACTGGATGAGGGGCGACGTTTATTGGCCAGCGGCCAGGACCACGTCAGCGGTGTGCTGCAACTGTCGGCGCCCTCGGATTTTGGCCGCAACCAGTTGTTGCCGTGGCTGGACGAATTTCAGCAGCAGCATCCCCAGCTCAACGTGCGCCTGTTGCTTGGCGATCGTATCGCCGACCTGTTCCGCCAGCCGGTGGATATCGCGCTGCGCTACGGAGAGCCTGAGGACTCCAGCCTGATCGCGTTATCGGTGGCGCCGAGCAACGTTCGCGTACTGTGTGCCGCCCCCAGTTACCTCGCGCGCCATGGCGAGCCCCGGCATCTGGAGCAATTGGCCCAGCATAATTGCCTGCTGTATATGCTGGCCAGCCGCGTCCACGACCACTGGACGTTCCACGACGGCAGGCGAGAAGTCAGCCTGACGGTGTCCGGCGACCGTTTCAGCGACGATGCGGACGTGGTTCGGCGTTGGGCGGTGGCGGGTGTGGGGATTGCCTATAAGTCCTGGTTGGATGTGAGCACCGATGTGCTGGCCGGACGCTTGCGTTTGATCCTGCCGGAGCTGCGCGGGGAGCCGACACCGCTCAATCTGCTGTGTGCCCATCGTGCTCAGTTGAGTAAACCCGTCAAGTTGCTGCGGGAAATGCTCGTGGCTCGCTGTGCGACCTTGACCGCGCAGTTGCCGGCTTGTGTGGGCGTTGGGCAATAACCTCCAACATCTCAGGAAAATTCACTCACATCCTGTCCCTATCCCTGGTGTCAGACGCCACGGAACCGGCAGTTGGGGCACCTATACTTTGGCCCCAACTGCAGTACCAAAATAGCTCGACAGGGAGTGAACAGATGGAAGAAGCACCGTGCATCAGTCAGATCGCGAGCTTGCTCGCTGAGCCAAAACGTACCGCCATGCTCTGGTCCTTAATGGACGGTTCGGCCAAGTCGTCCCAGGAGTTGGCGACAGTTGCCGGGTTGTCGGCGGCCTCGGCCAATGCGCATCTGGCCCGGTTGACGGGCAGTGGTTTGCTGCGGATCGAGGCGCGATGTGGCAAGCGGCTGTTTCGCGTGGCGGCCGCCGATGTCAGCGCCGCCATCGACGCCCTGGCCAGTACGACCCTGGCCAGTGCGGTACGCAGCACGCCGGAGGTGTCATCACCGGTCGTATCGGCGCCTCCCTCTTTACGCAAGGCGCGTCTGTGCCACGGCCACCTTGGCGGCGAACTGGCGGCGGGGCTGTATGAGCGGATGATGGTCGCGGGGTGGGTCGAACGCCAAGAGAGTCGCATCGACGTGACGGTCAAGGGCGCGCAGCACTTGGCGCGCCTGGGTATCTATGTCCAGGCGCTGGTGCCGCCATTGGTGTGCGATTGTTTTGACTGGAGTCAGCAGCAACCGCATCTGGGCGGTGCGCTTGGTGCGGGGTTGCTGCAATTGTTCCTGCAGTCGAACTGGATCAGTCTGGTCAATGAGTCCCAAGCGGTAATGGTCACCGACATTGGGCTGGAGCAGATCGTCGGGTTGGCCAGGCTATAGGCGCGGGCCGCACGTTACTGCGGCCCGTTCCGGTCTATTGCCTCAGGGTTTTACGAGTCGCGCATCCAGGCTGTTTTGCGCCAGGCGTTTGGCCTGGTCCTGGGTCATGCCCAGGGAGGTATACAGGGCATGGAAGTTTTCGGTGACATAACCGCCGAAGTACGCGGGGTCATCGGAGTTCACTGTCACTTTTACGCCACGCTCGAGCATGTCGAGGATATTGTGCTGGGCCATGTCGTCGAACACGCAAAGTTTGGTGTTGGACAGCGGGCATACGGTCAGCGGGATCTGTTCGTCAATGATGCGCTGCATCAGACGTTCATCTTCAATGGCGCGAACGCCATGGTCGATACGCTGGATTTTCAGCAGGTCGATGGCTTCCCAGATGTATTCCGGCGGGCCTTCTTCCCCAGCGTGGGCTACGGTAAGGAAGCCTTCATGCCGGGCGCGGTCGAACACGCGCTGGAATTTGCTCGGCGGGTGGCCCATTTCCGAACTGTCCAGGCCCACGGCCACGAATGCATCACGGAAGGGCAGTGCCTGGTCGAGGGTTTTCTGCGCTTCGTCTTCGCTCAGGTGGCGCAGGAAGCTGAGGATCAAACCGCTGGTGATCCCCAGCTGCTGTTCGCCGTCTTTGAGCGCAGCCGCGATGCCATTAAGCACCACTTCGAACGGCACGCCACGGTCGGTGTGGGTTTGCGGGTCGAAGAACGGTTCGGTGTGGATCACGTTCTGTTCTTTGCAGCGCAGCAGGTAGGCCCAGGTCAGGTCGTAGAAATCCTGGGACGTGCGCAGCACATCGGCGCCTTTGTAATACAGGTCGAGAAACTCTTGCAGGTTGTTGAAGGCATAAGCCTTGCGCAGGGTTTCGACGTCGTTCCAGGGCAACGCAATTTTGTTGCGCTCGGCCAGGGCGAACAGCAACTCAGGCTCCAGCGAGCCTTCCAGGTGCAGGTGCAGTTCAGCCTTGGGCAGGGCGTTGAGCCAATCGTACATAGCTAAAATCTCATCAGGTGCAATGGCGGCATTCTACAGGGCATGGCTGAAATAATCGGTAAAACCTGACCGGCAGGAGAGTATTCGTTTTATTCGCGCAAGGTCGGCAGCGAACTGCTTGAGGCCTACGGCTATTCAAGGATGAACGGCAGGATGTGCCCATGGTCTAGAAAGGTGCTTCCCGTAACCCGATGACGACAGGGCAATCCTGCGCCTGCGCAGGGGCGGTATACGGGGGCATTGGCCCGGTATGCCTGAGGTGACGGGGAACAGAATTAATCAACTCAAGGAGCCTTAGATGGCTGGCAGCAGCTTGTTCGCACTATTGGATGACATTGCCACACTGCTGGACGACATCTCGCTCATGAGCAAAGTCGCTGCAAAGAAATCGGCCAGTGTCCTGAGCGACGACCTTGCTGTGAATGCTGAGCAGGTTACCGGCATGAAAGCAGACCGAGAGCTGCCGGTGGTATGGGCTGTATTCAAGGGGTCGTTGAGAAACAAGGCAATCCTGGTGCCTTGTGCCTTGGTGTTGAATGCACTGTTGCCTGCGGCCGTTCATTGGCTGCTCATGATTGGGGGCGCGTATCTCTGTTACGAGGGGTTTGAAGCTATCAAGGACAAGCTCACGACTGGTAGAGACGATGGCACTGGGCAACCGAAGAAACCCAAGCCCAAGACACCTGAAGAGCTTGCAGCATATGAAAAGCGCAAGATTGCAGGGGCTATACGAACGGACTTCATTCTGAGCGCCGAGATCATCGTTATTACCCTGAATATCGTGACTGATGCCCCGATGCTCCAGCAGGTTTTGACGTTAGCGCTGATCGCGGTGGTCATGACAGTGGGCGTTTACGGATTGGTCGCGGGGATCGTGCGCTTGGATGATGCAGGCCTTATTCTCCAAAAATCTAAAGCTACCGGTACATGGGGTTCTGTGGTGAGGACCGTCGGGGGATGGCTGCTGTCCGCTGCACCAAAGCTCATGAAAGCACTTTCATGGATTGGGACTGTTGCGATGTTTTTGGTCGGCGGAGCGTTTATCACAGAAGGCATTGCGCCGATGCAGCATGTTGCCGAGAGGGCGGTCGAAGCGGCAGGGGCGTGGGAAACGGTCGCAACCCTAGGTATCCACTGCTTGGTAGGTGCGTTCGTAGGCATGCTTGCGGTACTTATCGTCAAAGGCTTCACCACGATCTTTGGTAAAGCCTCAACGTCGTCTGCCTGAACTCGAGTTGTGGGTGCCGATTCGCGGTTAAGAAGACATCTCGGTAGCGTTGGCGTAAAGCACGATGACCGATTTCACCAGACGATGTTCCGGCCACAGGATGTCTATCAGGGACAAAGCCTGTGGCCGGCTCGCTTACGCTTAACTGGAAATCGTAGTGGGCGCGGCGGCAGGCGCAGCGCTGCGTCGCAAAATCAGGACACCACCGATTGCAGCCAGGGTCGAACCGATCAATACACCGACTTTTACCTCATCGATCAGGTGAGCTGATCCAGCAAACGCCAGGTTTCCGATGAATAGACTCATGGTGAAGCCGATGCCACACAAGAGCGCAACACCGTAAAGCTGTGCCCAACTGCTGCCTTCCGGGAGCTTGGCCAAGCCCATACGAATGGCCAGAGCAGCCAATAGGAAAATGCCAACCTGCTTACCCACCAACAAGCCGAGCGCCACACCCAGCGGAACCGGATCGACCAGGTTTTCCATGGAAATGCCGGCAAGTGAAACACCAGCATTGGCGAAGCCGAAAATCGGCACCACAGCGAACGCTACCCACATGTGCAACTTCTCTTCCAGGAAGAGCAGTGGAGATCTGGCTTCCTCTTCCGGCTTACCCATTGGGACACACAGTGCAACGGCAACACCCGCAAGGGTGGCATGCACCCCCGACTGCAGCACGAAGAACCACAGCACACCACCGACCAGCAAGTACGGGAACAATCGTTTGACCCCCAGTCGGTTCATTGCGATCAAAATCCCCAGGGTCGCGAGCGATGCCAGTAGCATCGGCATGGAAAGACCAGTGGTGTAGAAAAAGGCGATGATGACCACTGCCCCCAGGTCGTCAATGATCGCCAGTGCGGCGAGAAAAACCTTAAGCGAAGTCGGGACTCGCTTACCTAGTAGCGACAGCACGCCCAGGGCGAATGCGATGTCGGTAGCGGCAGGAATAGCCCAGCCCTTCAAGGTCTGCGAGTTACCCCAGTTGATGGCGACGTAGATCAGCGCGGGCACAATCATGCCGCCTACAGCACCAAACCCAGGCAAGGCGCGCTGTCCCCAAGTGGAGAGCCCGCCTGCCAGAACCTCTCTTTTGATCTCGAGTCCGACCATCAGGAAGAAGATCGCCATCAGGCCATCATTGACCCAGTGCTCGATAGACATGCCCAACCACACACTGTGCAGGGCTGCGAAATAACCTTGCGAGAGAGGCGAGTTGGCCACAATCAGGGCTGCGAGTGCAGCGCCCATCAGCACAAGACCGCCAGCGGATTCCGACGATAGGAAGCGAGCCAGAATCGCGGCGGCTCTAGGGGTTTCAGCTTTAGCTTGATGATTGGTCATCAATGTCCTTGGGGCACTTAAAAGGTAAGAGATTAGCACTTGGCCCATGCCCCGTGGCGAGGTTAAACAGCCTGAAACAGTTAGGGCTGAACGGCATGGGCAGCAAGCATTCCTCAACGCAAAATTCTGAAATAGGAATTATGCCCAAACTTTAGTGGGCTCAGGTTCCGGCGATCAACTGGCGGGCGGCCTGACTATGATCGGCGATCAAGCCTTTCAGATCCAGGCCTTCGACCTGCCCGTCGATGACCCGCCATATGCCGCCGATCATCACCCGGTCCGCACGATCCGCGCCGCACAGCAGCAACGCGGAAATCGGATCATGGCTGCCGGAAAAACGCAGTTCATCGAGTTTGAACAGCGCCAGGTCAGCCTGTTTGCCAACGGCCAACTCACCGATATCCGTACGCCCCAGCAACTGCGCCGAACCTTGGGTGGCCCAGCCGAGCACGCCTTCGGGGGTGATTTTTTCTGCGCCGTAACGCAGGCGCTGGATGTATAGAGCCTGGCGCGTTTCGAGGATCATGTTGGACGCATCGTTGGACGCGGAGCCGTCCACGCCCAGGCCGATCGGTGCGCCCGCGGCGAGCAAATCCAGGGTCGGGCAGATACCGGAGGCCAGGCGCATGTTTGAGCTTGGGCAATGGCAGATACCGGTACCGGCCCTGCCGAGACGTGCAATTTCATCCGGGTTGAAGTGGATACCGTGGGCCAGCCAGGTACGCGGGCCGAGCCAGCCGACGCTGTCGAGGTAATCCACGGTACGCAGGCCAAAGCGTTGCAGGCAGAAGTCTTCTTCGTCGAGGGTCTCGGCCAGATGGGTGTGCAGGCGCACATCCAGGTCTGCGGCCAGATCGGCACTGGCGCGCATGATTTCGGGGGTGACCGAGAAAGGCGAGCAGGGCGCCAGGGCAATCTGAATCTGCGCACCATCGTCACGCTCGTGGTATGCGCGGATCAGGCGTTGGCTGTCATCGAGGATAACCTGGCCCTGTTGCACGGTCTGCTGCGGCGGCAGGCCACCGTCGGCTTCGCCCAGGCTCATGGAACCTCGGGTGAGCATGGCGCGCATGCCCAGTTCGCGCACGCTGGCGACTTGCACATCGATGGCATTTTCCAGGCCGTCGGGGAACAGATAGTGGTGATCGGCGGCGGTGGTGCAGCCAGAGAGCAGTAATTCGGCCAGGGCCACTTTAGTCGCCAGGGCCAGCTTCTCGGGCGTCAGCCGCGCCCATACCGGGTACAGGGTTTTCAGCCAGGGGAACAAGGGTTGGTTGACCACCGGCGCCCAGGCGCGGGTAAGGGTCTGATAGAAATGATGGTGGGTGTTGATCAACCCCGGAAGGACCACATGCTCGCGAGCATCGAACACCTGGGTACAGGGTTGCGTGGGGGCTTGCCCGAGGGCGAGCAGTTCGCGAATCACGCCGTCCTGCAGCACCAGGCCGCCACGGGCGTCGAGGCCATTGGCCGTGAAAATCGCGAGGGGGTTTTTTAACCAGATACGGGTCGCGGGCATTGGCCGGCTCCTCTGAATGATGGGTTCAGGTTTGCCAGCTCAGTGTTGCCCTGTCTGCTGATCCAGGGTCGCCTTGGAGGGCGAGGGGGCAGTCTACGCGCGCAGCGTTATCGACGGCAATCGGTCGATAACGCTCGTGGTTGCTTACCAGGCGATCGTATCGCCTTTGTAGTCCACGAAGTGATGGCCGCCTTTGCCGGTGTAGGCATTCACTTGATCCACCAGGCCACGCACGCTGGTGTCGACATCGATGTGCGCGTTTTCGCCGCCCATGTCGGTCTTGACCCAGCCCGGGTGCAGTGACAGCACGGTGAGTTTATGGTCGCCCAATTGGGTGATGAAACTGTTGGTCATGGAATTGAGCGCGGCTTTGCTGGCCTTGTACAGAGCCAGGTCGGAGCCGTCGGGGATGGTCACGCTGCCCAGTACCGAGCTCATGAACGCCAGTACACCGCTGTCCTTGCGTATCTGCCCGACAAAACGTTGCGCCAGGTTGATCGGCGCTACGGCATTGGTGAAGAACAGTTGGCCGACTTCCGCCAGGGTGGCGTGGCCAGGCTCCTGATTGGCCGGGCCCTTGACGCCGGCGTTGACGAACAGCAGGTCGAAGGTGTGGTCTTTCAAGCGTTGGGCCAGGGCGATCACGGCTTGCTGATCGTCCATGTCAAGCTTCTCGATCTGCGTCGGGCCCAAGGCTTCAAGGGCGTCGGCCTTGTTTGGATCACGCACGGTGGCGGTCACGTCCCAGCCGTCTTGAAGCAATTGCTTGACCAGGCCAAGGCCCAGGCCACGTGAAGCGCCGATGATCAATGCGGTTTTTGGCGTAGGCATGAAAAGCTTCCTTTAACGTCGCGGTTCAGGGTGGGCGGTGGGCAACAGTAGCAGTTTCAACGTTGCAGCAGGATGCGCCCACGGCTCAGGTCGGCCAGTTGGGTTTGCAGGGTGTCGATTTGCGCTTGGCCCAGGGCCAATTGCAGTTCGACACCGTTGGCGGTGAAGGTTTCTTCGACCACCAGTCCGCCCAGTTCGGCGACGCGCAGCTTCACCAGGTTCAGCTCCGAGAAACTACAGCCGCAGCTCAATGGCACGCGACTGATCAGTTCGATACGCTCGGCGTTTTGCAGGCACTTGTTCGCACCGCCACCATAAGCGCGGGCAAGGCCGCCGGTACCCAGTTGGATGCCGCCGTACCAGCGAATCACTAGCACGGCGACCTGATCAAACCCTTGGGCTTCAATGGCCGCCAGAATCGGCCGGCCTGCGGTGCCGCCAGGCTCGCCGTCGTCATTGCTGCGGTACTGGTCGGCCAGCTTCCAGGCCCAGCAATTATGCGTGGCGTTCAAGTCGCTGTGGTGTTCGAAAAACGCCTGGGCGTCCTGGGTGCTGGTGATCGGTGTGGCCAGGGTGATAAAGCGGCTTTTGCGTATTTCTTCGCGAAACTCGCACAGGCCGGTAAGCGTGAAAGGCATAAGTTGCTTCGTCTAGAGGGCCGGCTTGATGCCACAGCCTTTGAGAATGATGTGGATCAGGTTGGTACCGGCGTCTTCCATATCTTGCTTGGTCAGCTTGCTGCGACCGGTGACGCGGCAGATCTGGGTGGCGAAGTCGGCATAGTGCTGGGTGCTGCCCCAGAGCAGGAAAATCAGGTGGACGGGGTCGACGGGGTCCATCTTGCCTGCGTCGATCCAGGCCTGGAACACGGCGGCACGGCCGCTGAACCAGGCGCGGTAGTCCTGGCTGAAATATTCGGTGAGGCATTCGCCACCGCTGATGATCTCCATGGCGAAGATCCGCGACGCTTGAGGCTGGCGCCGCGAGAACTCCATCTTGGTGCGGATGTAACGGGTGAGGGCCACGGCGGGGTCGTCCTCGGCGGTCAGCGTGTTGAAGGTGCTGTCCCACAGTTCGAGGATATTGCTCAGCACTGCGATATACAGGCCCAGCTTGTTAGTGAAGTAGTAGTGCAAGTTGGCCTTGGGCAGCCCGGCGCTGGCAGCAATGGTGTTCATGCTGGTGCCCTTGTAGCCATGGCGCGCGAACTCATCTTCAGCAGCCTGGAGAATCGCTTGTTCGTTCTTTTGCCGAATGCGACTGGCGGGCTTACCGGCGTGGTTGCTGTGGGCAGGAACTTCGAGGCTCATGGAGAATACCGTGCTGATCGATAGAGACGACGTGTGCACAGATAACCCACCCTCAAGCCTCAGACAAGTCCCGATGCAATAAAAGCGTCAAAGCGTTTCCAGAGTGTCGCTTTCCGGCGCGTGGATTGCGTCAGTGCGGGCAGCCTTGGTCTCCGGCAATAACAGGCACAACACAATGGCGGTCAAGCCGCCGCTGGTGATGGCCGAGTCGAACAGGTTCTGCACCAGCGTCGGCATCAGGTGCAACAGGTTCGGTTGCGCGGCGATACCGAGGCCTACGCCGAATGAGGTCGCGATAATCAGCATGCTGCGTCGATCCAGCGGTGCCTGGGCGAGGATGCGCACGCCGGCGGCGGCCACGCTGCCAAACATTACCAGGGTCGCGCCGCCCAGGACCGGCTTGGGAATTTGCTGCAGTACTGCGCCAATCAACGGAAACAGACCGAGGCAAAACAGCACGGCGCCGATATACAAGCCGACGTAACGACTGGCCACGCCGGTGAGTTGGATCACGCCGTTGTTCTGGGCAAAGGTGGTGTTGGGGAAGGCGCTGAAGGTCGCGGCGATCATGCAACTTACGCCGTCACCCAGTACGCCGCCCTTGAGCCTGCTTATATAAGCGGGGCCGCTGATGGGCTGGCGCGCGATCATGCAGTTGGCAGTGAGGTCGCCGACGGTTTCGATGCTGCTGATCAGGTAAATCAGCGCGATGGGGAGGAAAGCGCTCCAGTCGAAACTGAACCCGAAGCGAAACGGGATCGGCAGGCTGACCAGAGGCAGATCGGGCAGGGCCTGCGGTACCAGTTTGCCACTGAACCAGGCGGCCACGCTGCCGAGGGCCAGGCCGATGATGATGGCCGACAGGCGTACCCACGGCGTGTTCGAGCGATTGAGGAGGATGATCGTCAACACCACGAACAGGCCCAGCGCCAGATTGGTGGGTGCGCCGAAATCAGGGGCATTGAAGCCGCCGCCCAGGTCAGTGATGCCAACTTTGATCAGGCTGATACCGATCAACGTAATCACGATGCCGGTCACCAGCGGCGTAATCACACGGCGCAGTTGGCCGATGAAACGGCTGAGTACGATCTGCACCACCGCGCCGAAAAAGCACACGCCGAAGATCATCGCCATGATGTCTTCCGGGCTGCCGCCGCGTTGCTTTACCAGGAAACCCGCCGACAGAACGGCGCCGAGAAACGCAAAGCTGGTGCCTTGCAGGCAGATCATTCCCGCGCCTATTCCAAACGGCCTGCGTGCCTGAATGAAGGTGCCGACACCGGAGACCATCAACGCCATGCTGATCAGGTAGGGCAAATGCGCAGTCAGCCCCAGGGTGGAGCCAATGATCAGCGGTGGCGTGATGATGCCTACGAACGCCGCCAGCACATGTTGCAGGGCGGCCAAGAAGGCCGGCGCGGGTTTAGGACGGTCGTTGAGGCCGTAGATCAGGTCGCTGGGGCTGGAAGATTCTGGTGGCATGGTGGGCAAACTCGAGGCGGACGGTTCTAGGTCCTTGTGCTCCTGCAAAAAACTGTCCAATTGCTCAGCTTTTTGCGTAAGCCGCGAGTTAGCGGGTTGCGGCCAAACTTTCCAGGAAACTTTCCAGCACCAAATGAGGGCGACGACCCTTGCGCGTGACCGATGCCAGGCTTAAATCGTAAAAGCGTGTAGTCGGTTTCAGCGCGCGCAGTCGGCCTTGTTGCACCCACAGGCTGGCGTAGTGGTCGGGCAGGTAGCCGATGTAGCGCCCGGTGAGGATCAGAAACGCCATGCCTTCGCGGTCCGACGCGCTGGCGGTGCAGTTGAGCGCCTGGTAGCGAGCCTGGATTTCGGCGGGCAGGCGGAAGGTGGGGGCGATGGCGTCCTGGCTGTCGATGCGCGCGTCGTCCAGTTGCTTGTCGTCGGCATAGAACAGTGGGTGGCCGACCGCGCAGTAGAGCAGGGAGCGTTCGCTGTACAGCGGTTGGTACTCCAACCCCGAGAGCGCGCTGGCCTGGGGCACCACGCCAACATGCAGGCGACCGTCGAGCACACCTTGTTCGACTTCATTGGGCGCGATCATGCGGATCTGGATCTGCACGTCCGGGCCCCGTTCCTTCAATTGCGCCAGGGCGTGGGTGATGCGCATGTGGGGCAGGGTGACCAGGTTGTCAGTCAGGCCGATGATCAGTTCGCCGCGCAAGTGTTGGTGCAGACCGTTGACCTCGGTGCGGAAACTTTCCAGCGCACTTAATAGCTGCAGGGCTGATTGGTAGACCTCGCGGCCTTCTTCGGTCAGGGAGAACCCGGCGCGGCCGCGCTGGCAGAGTCTTAGGCCGAGGCGCTGCTCCAGGTCACTCATCTGCTGGCTGATGGCTGAGCGGCCGATGCCGAGAACGGTCTCGGCCGCCGAGAAGCCGCCGCACTCCACCACGCTGCGAAAGATGCGCAAAAGGCGGATATCAAAGTCGCTGACTTGCGCCAGGGGATCGGGTCGACGGCTGTTCATAGTTTAGTGACGGCCTGACTGAAGGTTAGAAGAGTTGAATTTCACAGACTTTATCGTCGTGGCAATTTAGCTGCAAGAACGCTTTTCAATCCCGACGCTGCCGTTTGCCCTGCGAGGTTTTGCTGATGAACATGCCCGAAAACGCCCCATCGTCCCTGGCCAGCCAACTGAAGTTGGACGCGCACTGGATGCCTTACACCGCCAACCGTAACTTTCAGCGTGATCCGCGTCTGATCGTGGCCGCCGAAGGCAGCTGGTTGACCGATGACAAGGGACGCAAGGTGTACGACTCGTTGTCGGGCCTGTGGACTTGCGGCGCCGGGCATACGCGTAAGGAAATCCAGGAGGCCGTGGCCAAGCAACTGGGCACTTTGGACTACTCTCCAGGCTTTCAATACGGTCATCCATTGTCCTTCCAGTTGGCGGAAAAAATTACCGACCTGACCCCTGGTAACCTGAACCACGTGTTCTTCACCGACTCAGGTTCCGAATGCGCCGATACCGCTGTGAAAATGGTGCGTGCCTATTGGCGCCTGAAAGGCCAGGCCACCAAGACCAAGATGATCGGCCGTGCCCGTGGCTACCATGGTGTGAACATCGCCGGCACCAGCTTGGGCGGCGTTAACGGTAACCGTAAGATGTTTGGTCAGGCGATGATGGATGTTGATCATCTGCCGCACACCTTGCTGGCGAGCAATGCGTTTTCCCGCGGGATGCCGGAGCAGGGCGGTATCGCTTTGGCCGAGGAGTTGCTCAAGCTGATCGAGCTGCATGACGCGTCGAATATCGCTGCGGTGTTTGTCGAACCGATGGCCGGTTCCGCGGGCGTGCTGGTGCCGCCACAGGGCTACCTCAAACGACTGCGTGAAATTTGCGATCAGCACAACATCCTGTTGGTGTTTGACGAAGTTATCACCGGTTTCGGCCGTACCGGTTCGATGTTCGGTGCCGACAGTTTCGGCGTGACCCCGGACCTGATGTGCATCGCCAAGCAAGTCACCAACGGGGCGATTCCCATGGGCGCGGTGATTGCCAGCAGCGAGATTTATCAGACCTTCATGAACCAGGCGACGCCGGAGTACGCGGTGGAATTCCCCCACGGCTACACCTATTCGGCGCACCCGGTGGCGTGCGCGGCAGGCCTCGCAGCGTTGGACCTGTTGCAGAAAGAAAACCTGGTGCAGAGCGTCGCTGAAGTCGCCCCGCACTTTGAGAATGCGCTGCATGGTTTGAAAGGCAGTAAGAACGTGATCGACATTCGTAACTACGGCCTGGCTGGTGCAATCCAGATTGCCGCCCGTGACGGCGATGCCATCGTGCGTCCATTTGAGGCCGGTATGGCCTTGTGGAAAGCTGGGTTCTACGTGCGTTTTGGCGGCGACACCTTGCAGTTCGGGCCAACCTTCAACAGCAAGGCGCAGGACCTGGATCGCCTGTTTGATGCGGTCGGCGAAGTGCTGAACAAGATCGACTGATTTCTCTTTCTATATAGAACAACTTTTCAGGAGCCCTGCATGAGCCTTATCCAGCATTTGATTAACGGTGAGTTGGTCAACGATAACGGTCGTAGTGCCGACGTGTACAACCCGTCCACTGGGCAGGTCATTCATCAAGTGCCATTGGCCAGTCGTGAAACCATCCAGCGTGCAATCGACTCGGCCAAGGAGGCTTTCCCAGCCTGGCGTAATACGCCAGCGGCCAAGCGTGCTCAGGTGATGTTTCGTTTCAAGCAGTTGCTGGAGCAGAACGAGGCGCGTATCTCGCAACTCATCAGCGAAGAGCATGGCAAGACGTTGGAAGACGCCGCGGGTGAGTTAAAGCGCGGGATCGAGAACGTGGAGTACGCGTGCTCGGCGCCAGAAATTCTCAAAGGTGAATACAGCCGTAACGTTGGGCCGAACATTGATGCCTGGTCGGACTTTCAGCCATTGGGCGTAGTGGCCGGTATTACACCGTTCAACTTCCCTGCGATGGTGCCGTTGTGGATGTATCCACTGGCGATCGTGTGCGGTAACTGCTTCATCCTCAAACCCTCCGAGCGTGATCCGAGCTCAACATTATTGATCGCGCAGTTGCTGCAGGAGGCTGGCCTGCCCAAAGGTGTGCTGAGTGTGGTGCACGGAGACAAGGGAGCGGTGGATGCCTTGATCGAAGCGCCCGAAGTCAAAGCGCTGAGCTTTGTGGGTTCGACGCCGATTGCCGAGTATATCTATGCTGAGGCGACCAAGCGTGGCAAACGCGTGCAGGCGTTGGGTGGTGCGAAGAACCATGCGGTGCTGATGCCGGATGCGGACCTGGACAATGCAGTCAGTGCCTTGATGGGCGCAGCATATGGTTCTTGCGGTGAGCGCTGCATGGCGATCTCGGTAGCTGTATGCGTGGGCGACCAGGTGGCGGACGCGTTGATCGCCAAGCTGGTGCCGCAGGTCAAGGCGCTGAAGATCGGCGCGGGTACTTCGTGCGGCCTGGATATGGGGCCATTGGTGACGGGGCAGGCACGGGCTAAGGTCAGTGGCTATATAGAAGAAGGTGTGTCGGCGGGCGCAGAGTTGGTTGTTGATGGTCGTGGTTTGAGTGTTGCCGGACATGAAGAGGGGTTCTTCCTCGGCGGTAGCTTGTTTGATCGTGTGACGCCTGAGATGCGCATCTATAAAGAAGAGATATTCGGGCCGGTATTGTGCGTGGTGCGGGTGGAGAGCCTGGAAGCTGCGATGCAACTGATCAACGATCACGAATATGGCAACGGTACCTGCATCTTCACCCGCGACGGTGAAGCGGCGCGTCTGTTCTGTGACGAGATTGAAGTTGGCATGGTCGGGGTGAATGTTCCATTGCCGGTGCCAGTGGCGTATCACAGTTTTGGCGGCTGGAAGCGTTCATTGTTTGGTGACTTGCATGCTTATGGGCCGGATGGAGTACGTTTCTATACCCGTCGTAAGGCGATTACCCAGCGTTGGCCCCAGCGTGCCAGCCATGAGGCGTCGCAGTTCGCCTTTCCTAGCCTATAAGGCTCGGCAACTGAGAAGCCGGTCCCTGTGGGGCCGGTTTTTCGCGTTATGGGGCTTTTTTGACCCACATGACAGAAATATGAAAAAGAAGGTTGACGCCAGATTCTGGAAGCCTATAATTCGCCCCACTTCCGGCGCGGTCGAAACGGAAAACTCTTTGGTAAACAATGAGTTAAGCGGTTTTCGGCAGTAAGGTGCTTCAGTTCATCGAAGCCAAAAGGAAGTTGAAAAAGAGGTGTTGACAGCAGCGTGTAACGCTGTAGAATTCGCCTCCCGCTGAAGAGAGATCTGAAGCGCAAGTGGTTGAAGTTGTTGAAGAAATCTTCGAAAGCTTCTGAAAATAATCACTTGACAGCAAGTGAGGCTGCTGTAGAATGCGCGCCTCGGTTGAGACGAAAGCTCTTAACCAACCGCTCTTTAACAACTGAATCAAGCAATTCGTGTGGGTGCTTGTGGAGTCAGACTGATAGTCAACAAGATTATCAGCATCACAAGTTACTCCGCGAGAAATCAAAGATGTAACCAACGATTGCTGAGCCAAGTTTAGGGTTTCTTAAAAACCCAAAGATGTTTGAACTGAAGAGTTTGATCATGGCTCAGATTGAACGCTGGCGGCAGGCCTAACACATGCAAGTCGAGCGGTAGAGAGAAGCTTGCTTCTCTTGAGAGCGGCGGACGGGTGAGTAATGCCTAGGAATCTGCCTGGTAGTGGGGGATAACGTTCGGAAACGGACGCTAATACCGCATACGTCCTACGGGAGAAAGCAGGGGACCTTCGGGCCTTGCGCTATCAGATGAGCCTAGGTCGGATTAGCTAGTTGGTGAGGTAATGGCTCACCAAGGCGACGATCCGTAACTGGTCTGAGAGGATGATCAGTCACACTGGAACTGAGACACGGTCCAGACTCCTACGGGAGGCAGCAGTGGGGAATATTGGACAATGGGCGAAAGCCTGATCCAGCCATGCCGCGTGTGTGAAGAAGGTCTTCGGATTGTAAAGCACTTTAAGTTGGGAGGAAGGGCAGTTACCTAATACGTGATTGTTTTGACGTTACCGACAGAATAAGCACCGGCTAACTCTGTGCCAGCAGCCGCGGTAATACAGAGGGTGCAAGCGTTAATCGGAATTACTGGGCGTAAAGCGCGCGTAGGTGGTTTGTTAAGTTGGATGTGAAATCCCGGGCTCAACCTGGGAACTGCATTCAAAACTGACTGACTAGAGTGTGGTAGAGGGTGGTGGAATTTCCTGTGTAGCGGTGAAATGCGTAGATATAGGAAGGAACACCAGTGGCGAAGGCGACCACCTGGACCAACACTGACACTGAGGTGCGAAAGCGTGGGGAGCAAACAGGATTAGATACCCTGGTAGTCCACGCCGTAAACGATGTCAACTAGCCGTTGGGAGCCTTGAGCTCTTAGTGGCGCAGCTAACGCATTAAGTTGACCGCCTGGGGAGTACGGCCGCAAGGTTAAAACTCAAATGAATTGACGGGGGCCCGCACAAGCGGTGGAGCATGTGGTTTAATTCGAAGCAACGCGAAGAACCTTACCAGGCCTTGACATCCAATGAACTTTCTAGAGATAGATTGGTGCCTTCGGGAACATTGAGACAGGTGCTGCATGGCTGTCGTCAGCTCGTGTCGTGAGATGTTGGGTTAAGTCCCGTAACGAGCGCAACCCTTGTCCTTAGTTACCAGCACGTAATGGTGGGCACTCTAAGGAGACTGCCGGTGACAAACCGGAGGAAGGTGGGGATGACGTCAAGTCATCATGGCCCTTACGGCCTGGGCTACACACGTGCTACAATGGTCGGTACAGAGGGTTGCCAAGCCGCGAGGTGGAGCTAATCCCACAAAACCGATCGTAGTCCGGATCGCAGTCTGCAACTCGACTGCGTGAAGTCGGAATCGCTAGTAATCGCGAATCAGAATGTCGCGGTGAATACGTTCCCGGGCCTTGTACACACCGCCCGTCACACCATGGGAGTGGGTTGCACCAGAAGTAGCTAGTCTAACCTTCGGGAGGACGGTTACCACGGTGTGATTCATGACTGGGGTGAAGTCGTAACAAGGTAGCCGTAGGGGAACCTGCGGCTGGATCACCTCCTTAATCGACGACATCAGCTGCTCCATAAGTTCCCACACGAATTGCTTGATTCATTGAAGAAGACGATAGGTATGCGTTTAGGCGGCTTATTTCGTTAGAGTTTAGAAATGAATATTCGATTCTGAATATTGATTTCTAGTCTTTGATTAGATCGTTCTTTAAAAATTTGGGTATGTGATAGAAAGATAGACTGAACGTTACTTTCACTGGTAACGGATCAGGCTAAGGTAAAATTTGTGATTCATTACAAATTTTCGGCGAATGTTGTCTTCACAGTATAACCAGATTGCTTGGGGTTATATGGTCAAGTGAAGAAGCGCATACGGTGGATGCCTTGGCAGTCAGAGGCGATGAAAGACGTGGTAGCCTGCGAAAAGCTTCGGGGAGTCGGCAAACAGACTTTGATCCGGAGATGTCTGAATGGGGGAACCCAGCCATCATAAGATGGTTATCTTGTACTGAATACATAGGTGCAAGAGGCGAACCAGGGGAACTGAAACATCTAAGTACCCTGAGGAAAAGAAATCAACCGAGATTCCCTTAGTAGTGGCGAGCGAACGGGGACTAGCCCTTAAGTGGCTTTGAGATTAGCGGAACGCTCTGGAAAGTGCGGCCATAGTGGGTGATAGCCCTGTACGCGAAAATCTCTTAGTCATGAAATCGAGTAGGACGGAGCACGAGAAACTTTGTCTGAATATGGGGGGACCATCCTCCAAGGCTAAATACTACTGACTGACCGATAGTGAACTAGTACCGTGAGGGAAAGGCGAAAAGAACCCCGGAGAGGGGAGTGAAATAGATCCTGAAACCGTATGCGTACAAGCAGTGGGAGCCCACTTTGTTGGGTGACTGCGTACCTTTTGTATAATGGGTCAGCGACTTATTTTCAGTGGCGAGCTTAACCGAATAGGGGAGGCGTAGCGAAAGCGAGTCTTAATAGGGCGTCTAGTCGCTGGGAATAGACCCGAAACCGGGCGATCTATCCATGGGCAGGTTGAAGGTTGGGTAACACTAACTGGAGGACCGAACCGACTACCGTTGAAAAGTTAGCGGATGACCTGTGGATCGGAGTGAAAGGCTAATCAAGCTCGGAGATAGCTGGTTCTCCTCGAAAGCTATTTAGGTAGCGCCTCATGTATCACTGTAGGGGGTAGAGCACTGTTTCGGCTAGGGGGTCATCCCGACTTACCAAACCGATGCAAACTCCGAATACCTACAAGTGCCGAGCATGGGAGACACACGGCGGGTGCTAACGTCCGTCGTGAAAAGGGAAACAACCCAGACCGTCAGCTAAGGTCCCAAAGTTATGGTTAAGTGGGAAACGATGTGGGAAGGCTTAGACAGCTAGGAGGTTGGCTTAGAAGCAGCCACCCTTTAAAGAAAGCGTAATAGCTCACTAGTCGAGTCGGCCTGCGCGGAAGATGTAACGGGGCTCAAACCATACACCGAAGCTACGGGTATCACGTAAGTGATGCGGTAGAGGAGCGTTCTGTAAGCCTGTGAAGGTGAGTTGAGAAGCTTGCTGGAGGTATCAGAAGTGCGAATGCTGACATGAGTAACGACAATGGGTGTGAAAAACACCCACGCCGAAAGACCAAGGTTTCCTGCGCAACGTTAATCGACGCAGGGTTAGTCGGTCCCTAAGGCGAGGCTGAAAAGCGTAGTCGATGGAAAACAGGTTAATATTCCTGTACTTCTGGTTATTGCGATGGAGGGACGGAGAAGGCTAGGCCAGCTTGGCGTTGGTTGTCCAAGTTTAAGGTGGTAGGCTGGAATCTTAGGTAAATCCGGGATTCTAAGGCCGAGAGCTGATGACGAGTTAACTTTTAGTTAACGAAGTGGTTGATGCCATGCTTCCAAGAAAAGCTTCTAAGCTTCAGGTAACCAGGAACCGTACCCCAAACCGACACAGGTGGTTGGGTAGAGAATACCAAGGCGCTTGAGAGAACTCGGGTGAAGGAACTAGGCAAAATGGCACCGTAACTTCGGGAGAAGGTGCGCCGGTGAGGGTGAAGGACTTGCTCCGTAAGCTCATGCCGGTCGAAGATACCAGGCCGCTGCGACTGTTTATTAAAAACACAGCACTCTGCAAACACGAAAGTGGACGTATAGGGTGTGACGCCTGCCCGGTGCCGGAAGGTTAATTGATGGGGTTAGCTAACGCGAAGCTCTTGATCGAAGCCCCGGTAAACGGCGGCCGTAACTATAACGGTCCTAAGGTAGCGAAATTCCTTGTCGGGTAAGTTCCGACCTGCACGAATGGCGTAACGATGGCGGCGCTGTCTCCACCCGAGACTCAGTGAAATTGAAATCGCTGTGAAGATGCAGTGTATCCGCGGCTAGACGGAAAGACCCCGTGAACCTTTACTATAGCTTTGCACTGGACTTTGAATTTGCTTGTGTAGGATAGGTGGGAGGCTTTGAAGCGTGGACGCCAGTTCGCGTGGAGCCAACCTTGAAATACCACCCTGGCAACTTTGAGGTTCTAACTCAGGTCCGTTATCCGGATCGAGGACAGTGTATGGTGGGTAGTTTGACTGGGGCGGTCTCCTCCTAAAGAGTAACGGAGGAGTACGAAGGTGCGCTCAGACCGGTCGGAAATCGGTCGTAGAGTATAAAGGCAAAAGCGCGCTTGACTGCGAGACAGACACGTCGAGCAGGTACGAAAGTAGGTCTTAGTGATCCGGTGGTTCTGTATGGAAGGGCCATCGCTCAACGGATAAAAGGTACTCCGGGGATAACAGGCTGATACCGCCCAAGAGTTCATATCGACGGCGGTGTTTGGCACCTCGATGTCGGCTCATCACATCCTGGGGCTGAAGCCGGTCCCAAGGGTATGGCTGTTCGCCATTTAAAGTGGTACGCGAGCTGGGTTTAGAACGTCGTGAGACAGTTCGGTCCCTATCTGCCGTGGACGTTTGAGATTTGAGAGGGGCTGCTCCTAGTACGAGAGGACCGGAGTGGACGAACCTCTGGTGTTCCGGTTGTCACGCCAGTGGCATTGCCGGGTAGCTATGTTCGGAATAGATAACCGCTGAAAGCATCTAAGCGGGAAACTAGCCTCAAGATGAGATCTCACTGGAACCTTGAGTTCCCTGAAGGGCCGTCGAAGACTACGACGTTGATAGGTTGGGTGTGTAAGCGCTGTGAGGCGTTGAGCTAACCAATACTAATTGCCCGTGAGGCTTGACCATATAACACCCAAGCAATTTGAGAACCTGAAAAGGCATCAGATTGCGGTGTGTGAAGACGAGACGAACCGAAAGTTTGTAGATCGCAAAACACCGAAAGCTGTCACATACCCAATTTGCTGAAGCGAGGCCGTTTGGTCACGAGTCAGTACCCGAATTTCTTGACGACCATAGAGCATTGGAACCACCTGATCCCATCCCGAACTCAGTAGTGAAACGATGCATCGCCGATGGTAGTGTGGGGTTTCCCCATGTGAGAGTAGGTCATCGTCAAGATTAAATTCCAGAACCCCTGTTTGCTCACGCAGACAGGGGTTTTGTTTTGGGCGCTCGGAAAGCAACGACCCTTTAGTGACCGACAAATTTGCACAGTTATTTCTGAACCAGACCACTAGAATAGGCACCTAACCTTTTTTAGAGCCAGAGCCCTATTTATGTCCGATCCGGTGGATGCCCTCGAGATGTCGGATTTACCACTGGCAGACCTGGTGGCATGCCACGAGTGTGATTTGCTGATGCGCAAACCCGTGCTTGCCCTCGGCGAAAAAGCCCAGTGCCCGCGTTGCGGTTACGAACTCTACGCTCACCGCCACAACGTCGTTGAGCGCAGTCTCGCGTTGGTACTTGCTGCACTGCTGCTATACATCCCTGCGAACTTTCTACCCATCATGCAACTCAATCTACTCGGGCAGTCCTCAGAGGACACCGTATGGAGTGGCGTTGTCGGCTTGTTCGATACCGGTATGCAGGGAGTCGCCGCGGTAGTGTTTCTGTGCAGCATGGGTATTCCCTTGCTCAAGTTGCTCTGCCAACTAGCCGTGTTGCTCAGTATTAGATGGAAGATTGGCCGCAGCTACGGACTGTTGCTGTACCGCATCTACCACTATATGAAGGATTGGGGGATGTTGGAGGTCTATCTGATGGGCGTGCTGGTGGCGATCGTAAAACTAGCCGATATGGCCTCAATTACGATTGGTCTCGGTCTGGTCTGCTTCGTCAGTCTATTAATGGTTCAGGTTCTGCTTGAAGTGGTAATGTCGCCGCACCAGATCTGGCAAGCACTGTCAGGGGACGATGATCATGCGGGCGATTGATGCGGGTATTCTGATCTGTACCGAATGCCACGAGTTGAACAAGCAGGAACCGGACACCGATGAGCAAATCTGCACCCGTTGCGGTGCGTTGATCCACGCCCGTCGCCCCAACAGCCTCGCGCGAACGTGGGCCTTGCTGGTCACCGCGGCGATTTTGTACATCCCTGCCAACCTGTTGCCGATCATGACGATCAACACCCTCGGCCAGGGCTCTCCCAGTACGATCATGGCGGGCGTCATAGAGTTGGTGCAGCATGGGATGTACCCCATCGCCGCCGTGGTATTCATCGCCAGTATTCTGGTGCCGACCTTTAAGCTCGTGGGCATTGGTCTGCTACTGTTTTCGGTGCAGCGTCACCAACCGCTTTCTGCGCAACAGCGCATTGTGATGTACCGCTTTATCGAATTCATTGGGCGCTGGTCCATGTTGGATATCTTCGTGATCGCCATCCTGGTGGCGGTCGTTAACTTTGGACGACTTGCAAGTATCGAGGCCAACCTCGGCGCTGCGGCGTTCGCCAGTGTGGTGATATTGACGATGCTTGCCGCTGTAACTTTCGATCCCCGACTGATTTGGGATAACACGGAGTCGGATGACGACCATGAGTGACCTACCTAAAGCTAAAACCCGCCCAGCCTCCAACTGGTCAGCCATTTGGGTATTACCCCTGATTGCCCTGATCATCGGCGGCTGGTTGGGATGGCGCGCCTATTCCCAGCAGGGCATCGAGATCCAAGTACGCTTTGAAAGCGGCGAAGGGATCCAGGTCAACAAGACTGAGGTGGTCTACAAAGGCATGCCTGTGGGTAAGGTCAAGGCACTCGCTCTGGACGACGAGGGAAACAATCGCGGGGTGATCGCCACCATCGAGATGAACAAGGACGTCGATCAATACCTTAAGACCAATACGCGCTTCTGGTTGGTCAAACCCAGTGTCACCCTCGCTGGCATCACCGGTTTGGAAACCCTGGTCTCGGGTAACTACATCGCCGCCAGCCCTGGCGATGGTGAACCCACACGCAAATTCAAGGCACTTTCCGAAGAGCCACCGTTATCCGACGCCAAGCCCGGCCTGCACCTGACGATCAAGGCCGACCGTCTCGGCTCGCTCAACCGTGGCAGCCCGGTGTTCTATAAGCAGATCCAAGTCGGCCAGGTCAAAAGCTACCTGCTGTCCGAGGACCAGAGCACGGTCGAAATCAAGGTCTACATCGAGCCCACGTATGCCAGCCTGGTGCGCAAACACACACGTTTCTGGAATGCCAGCGGCATCAGCATTGACGCCAACCTCTCCGGCGTAAAGGTGCGCAGCGAGTCCCTTTCCAGCATTGTCGCCGGTGGTATTGCCTTCGCCACGCCGGAAAATCGCAAGGACAGCCCGCCAACCGATCCGAGCCTGCCCTTCCGTCTATATGAAGACTTCGACGCCGCTGCCGCTGGCATTCGTGTCAAAGTCAAGCTCACTGATTTCGAAGGCCTGCAAGCCGGGCGCACACCGGTCATGTACAAAGGTATTCAGGTCGGCAGCCTGAAAACCCTGAAGATTGATCCAGACCTGTCCAGCGCCAACGCCGAGTTGACCCTCGACCCCTTGGCCGAAGATTATCTGGTGCAGGACACTCAGTTCTGGGTGGTCAAACCGTCCATCTCCCTGGCAGGCATCACCGGCCTGGAAGCCTTGGTAAAAGGTAACTACATCGCCATTCGCCCTGGCGACAAAGGCAGTGCTCCGCAACGTGAATTTGTCGCCCGTGCCAAGGCGCCGCCGTTGGATTTGCGCTCCCCTGGCCTGCATATGGTGCTGTTCACCGATAACCTCGGCTCCCTGGATGTCGGCAGTCCGATTCTCTACAAGCAGGTCAAAGTCGGTTCGGTGCAGAGTTACCAGTTCTCGCGCAAAAACAAGCAACTGGTGATCGGCGTACACATCGAGAAAGAATACGAAAATCTGGTCAACGGTTCGACGCGTTTCTGGAACGCCAGCGGTGTCACCCTGACCGGCGGCCTGACGGGCGGCATCCAGGTCAAGAGTGAGTCCCTGGCCAGTTTGATGGCCGGCGGTATTGCCTTCGAGACCCCGCAACCGAACGTACCGCTGAAAAAACGCATTCCACGCTTCCGCCTGTTCCCTGATCGCGAAGCGGCCAATCAGCACGGCACCTTGGTGACCATTAAGGTCGACCGCGCTGATGGCATGCGCCCCGGCACGCCCGTGCGTTTCAAAGGCCTGGACGTCGGCAAGATCGAGAGCGTCGACCTGAGTGCCGACATGCAGTCGGTGTTGCTCAGCGCGCGTATCACCCAGGTTGCTGATCGCATTGCGCGTGTCGGCAGTCAGTTCTGGGTGGTCAAGCCCGAGCTGGGCCTGATGAAAACCTCAAACCTGGAAACCCTGGTTACCGGGCAATATATTGAGGTACAGCCGGCGGCGAAAAACGCAGGCCCGCAAAAGAGTTTCGTCGCGCTGGACCAGCCACCTGAAGCCGTCCACCAGGAAGCAGGCCTGAGCCTCACCCTCAGCGCCGCCCGTCGTGGCTCGCTGAAAGAAGGCGTGCCGGTCACCTACCGGGAAGTCACCGTGGGCAAGGTCACGGGCTATGAGTTGGGACAGACCGCTGACCGTGTATTGATCCACATCCTGATCGAGCCCAAATACGCGCCCCTGGTGCGCGGGGGCAGCCGTTTCTGGAACACCAGCGGCTTCGGTCTGGACTTCGGCCTGTTCAAGGGCGCGACTGTGCGCACTGAGTCTCTGGAGACCCTGGTCGCCGGGGGCATCGCCTTCGCCACCCCGGACGGTGAACGGATGGGCAGCGCCGCACGGCCGCAGCAGACGTTCCCGTTGTTCGACAAATTTGAAGATGAGTGGCTGACCTGGGCGCCCAAGATTTCACTGGGTAAATAAACCCAGGCGCGCCCAGCGCGGGCTTGCCCGCGATAAGGCACCCGAAAGCACCACAAAACCCAGCCAACAAAAAAGGCCGCGATCCATAGGATCGCGGCCTTTTGCGTTTCAGAGAAAAAACTCAGACCTCATCGAGTTCCGGCTCATCCGCCTGCACATTCACGGTAGCTTTTACGACATCGCGACGACGGATGTACTTCCAGTCCGCCTCATCGATATAGATGCCGTTCGGCCCACTGCCGCCTTCGAGGTCGATCGCCACTTGGGCGGACACTTGCGGCTTCACGCTCGCCAGAATCGGCACAAAGCCTAGCTGCAAGCTGGTTTCCAGCAACGCAGCCTGGTTCTTCTCATCGATGTCCGCCGCCTCGTCGAGGTAATACGGCAAACGTACGCGCCCGGCCTGGTCGCGGTCCATCAAGTGCAGCAACAAATACATGTTGGTCAGCGCCTTGATGGTCATGGTGGTGCCGTTGGACGCTGCACCATCGATGTCCGTGTGAATCACCGGCTGGCCATGCACCTTGGTGATCTCGAAGGCCAACTCGAACAGGTCCTTGAGGCCCAGTTGGTTATGGTTGGCGGCCACCAGGCGGGCGAGGTACTCCTTGGCTTCCTCGTTCTTGTTGTCTTGCTCGGCGCTTTGGCTTAAGTCAAACACCGACAGGGTTTCGCCTTCTTCATACTGACCGGCACTGTGGATGATCTGGTCGATATGCCTGAGGGCTTCCTTGTTTGGAGCCAGCACGATACGGAAGCTCTGCAGGTTGGACACCTGACGTTTGTTGATCTCGCGGTTGAACAACGCCAACTGGTGTTCCAGGCTGTCGTAGTCGCTGCGGATATTGCGCAAGGTGCGCGCGATATCGGTGACAGCCGCGCGGCGTGCCTTGCCGAGCGTCAGTGCCTCATCAGTGCGGTGTGCATAGGCGTTGATCAGCAGTTGCAGGCGACGCTCAACGTCATCCTCGCTGTCGAACTTGGCCACACCCTTGAGGCGCACCTGGGCGTACAGCGCTTCGATCTGGCCATCGGCGCGCAGCAAGCCCTGCCAACTGTCCTGATAGTCATTGAGCAGCGGCAGCAGGTTGTCCATGGAATCGTCGACCGGGTCCATGAACGGCGTGCCGAACGGCAGGTCTGCCGGCAGCAGCTGACGACGGCGCAAGGCGTCATCCAGCGTGCGTTGCTTGGCTTCCATATCAGCGATCTGGCGACCGACCAGTTGCAGCTTGGCCGACAGCTGCTGGACGCGCTCGGTGAAGGCATCGCTGGAGCGTTTCAACTCATCCTGCGCCGCCTCCATCTGCGCCAGGTTTTCCAGTTTCTCGCCTTCTTCCGCGCTCAGGGTTTGCGCGCGGCGGAAATCTTCCAGAGCCTTCTGCGCGTCCAGCACCTGCTGGTACAGCGCTTCGGTCTGGGTCTTGCTCGCCGCGCGGTCGGAGGCGACGGCCTGCTGCGTCTTGAGCTGCTTGAGTTCTTTTTCCAGGCGTTCCTTTTGGTCGCGCAACGCGGCGCGGTCCGCCAAGGCTTGCAACGCTGGCGGCTCGATGTGGGAGATGTCGATGGACAGCCCCGGCACTTCAAAGCGCTCACCCTTGAAGCCATCGAGGATATGCTCCAGGGATTTTACCCACTGACCGTCCTCGTCCAGCGTGATGCCATGCTCGCCCAACGGCAGGCTGAACAACGAGCTGTTGAACAAGCGCATCAGGCGCTCGACATCCTGTTGCGAAAACTCTTCGCGCAGTTTGGCGTAGCTGTTGTTGTCCGCGTGATCCAGTTGCTGCTTGACCGACTTCAGGCGTTTTTCCAGATCGCGCAGACGCTCGTCCAGGTCCTCGGCGCTGAACTGGCGCGACTGCGCCAAAGCGCCCGCCAGTTCATCGTGAGCATCCTTGGCCGCGAGCAGTTGCTGCTCCAGCACCTTGACGTCATCGACCAGGGCAAAGCGATGCTTGAGCACCGACAGCTCGCCCAACCAACGCTGGATGCCACTGATTTCACGCTCCAGGCGCATCAGCTCCTGGGTTCCGCCACGCTGGTCGTTCTGCAGCGCGTCCTGCTCGTTGCGGTAGTGCTCGGCCTGGACGGTCAGTTCTTCCTTGCGCGCACTGGCGTAGTCCGACCAGGTGCCGAGCAATGAGTCCAGCAGTGGCGACAGGCGATGCAATTTGCCGCGCAAGATGTCGCGCTGCCTGACGCCGTTGGCCAGGGCTTCGACCAGCGGGCCGGCGGCGACCAGGGAGTTGTAGTCCTGCTCCATGCGTCGTACATCGCGGAAGGCTTCTTCGCACGCTGCAATGTAATCCACGCTGCCCGAACGCAGGCTGTGTTCGAACGCATCCAGGAACAGTTGCTTGAGCTTGGCCGCCGTGATTTCACGCATGTGCAGCAGGTTGATGAACAGCGCGCGGAAGGTCTTCAGGCTCTGTTCGCTGGTGGAGCGCAGCGGGATCAGCGTCAGGTCCAGCGGGATCGATGTGTGGCCGCCCACCAGCAAGCGGCGCAGCTCGTCGGGCTTGAGTTCGTAGGCTTTCAGGCCCTCGCGCTCAAGGTTGGTGAACAGCTCTTTCTGACGCAGGCAGGTGTCGTTTTTCTGGTAGTGAGCCAGGTCGAGTTTGCCGGCGTAGGCAAAGAACTGGTGACCGAAACCGCCGCCTGGCCCGCGCCCGACCACGCCGATGACGTGGGGGCCGTGGGGCAGGGAGACTTCTACCAGGATGTAGCTGGTGTCGGTGGCGAAGTAGAAGCGTCGCGATTGTTCCAGGGTGTACTTGCCGAAACTCATGTCCGACATGCGCGCCAGAATCGGAAACTGCAAGGCGTTGATCGACGCGGATTTACCCAGGTTGTTGGCGCCATACACCGACAGTGGTTCTTCCAGCGGGAACAGGCCCAGGCTGTAACCGGCGGTGTTCAATAGGGCGAAGCGGCGGATGCCGTAGCGTTCCTGACTCATGCATCGGTCTCCTGTTCTTCGGCAATGGCGCGAGCCAGGGCGTCTTCTTCGCTTTCGTCGGCAAAGTCACTCAGGTCCAGCGGGTCATCGGTCTTCAGCAGTTTTTCATCGCTGTCTTCGTCGATGATCACCGGTGCCGGCAGTGGCAGCACGCTGTGCACGCTGGCCGCCAGGTCGCGGTCCTGCTGCACCGACAGGCACACGTCGAGGAAGCGGTGCATCGGCGGGAGGAAGCGATAGATGCCGTTGTCTTCGCTGGCAAAACCCAGTTGGGTCATACGGCGCATGATTTTTTCTTCGAGTTCTTCCTGGGTCTGTACTTCGGCCTGGATAAACAGGTCGCGGTATTTATCCAGCAGCGATGGCAACTCATCGCGGCCCAGGCTGCCACCGTCAAGCACGGCGATCGGGTCGCGACCCTGGTCGGCCAGGTGCTCGACGATGATGAAGGTGAAGAGCGCCAGGCGTTGCGCGGTTTTGTTCACCTGCGCGCTGGCGATGGCCGAATCCGGCACGAAATAGTAGAAACCCCGCGTGTCGCACACCAGCTCAAAGCCCAGGGCCTTGAACAGCGTGCGGTACTGGTCCTGGAAGTTCGACAGTTGCGCGTACAGCTCCGGGTCGCGGCGGCTGACGTGGTAACCCTTGAACAGCTCGCGAAAGATCGGCGCCAGTTGGGACAGTTCGGATAGATCAAGATGCATTGGGTGTACTCGCAGAGTGCTCGGCCACGTCAGACTTGGCCGGGAGCAGGGCGAATGAGCGCAGGCTGACCTGATGCTCGTGTGTGAGGTAATCGCGGCGTTCCAGGCGTTCGCGCTTAAAGCGTTTTTCCCGCGAGAGGCGCGAGAACCAGTACAGCAATTCGTCGGTGGCGCCGTCCGGTTCCTGCTCCAGCAGCCAGGTCATCAGGTCCGGCATCGGCAAGGCGTCCTCGCAGCGTTCGAGCATTTCCTTGACCGTACGCGGTGCACGCTGGGCTTCGCCCTTGTGGGATTTATGCGCCTTGGGGAAACGTGCCGGCTTGGGCTCGAAGTTGGCCAGGGCATACACATAGGCCTCGACCTGACTGGCACTGCCGAGGAACGTGCTTTGCGGCCGGGTGAACATCGGCATCGCCGCCTGCGGCACCGCGTCCAGGCCTTTGCGGCGGATGGCCGACAGGGCCAGCGCCGCGCCACGGGTCACGGCGTTGTGCCGACGCGCTTCTTCACGCAACGGCAGCAGCAGTTCGCGCGCATGACGCAAGGTCAGTTGGGCGCTGGTCTGCATCTCGAGGATGCGCGCGTGTGTGCGCAGCAGCATATCGTCGTCCACCAGGTGGCCGAGGCGCTGTTGCTCGGTGAGCAGGCGCAGCAGCACGTTTTCGACCTTGCGCACGCCTTGTTCGAAGGCGCCGTCGGCGTTCACCAGTTGAATCATCGGTTCGACGTATTCGTCCCAGGTCGCAAGGACTTCGGCGTAACGCTGGCGCAACGGGATCTGCCGGTCGCTGGTCTTGGCCCGGTCGGCCACCGCCACGAGGGCCTGTTCGTCGTTGGCGAGCTTTTTCAGCACATCCCGCACGCGCATATCCAGCAGGCGCAGTTGGCGGGCCAGGTCGTGGCCATCACGGATGTCGAAGGCGTCCTGGATATAGCCGGCCAGACGCTCGAGGTGGCGCAGGTAGGCTTCGATTTCCAGGCACAGGCCAAGCCGGTGCTCCTTGCGAAGATAGGCCAGGAAGTCGTGGATCTGCGCATTGAGCTCGAAACGATTCGGGCTCTTGGCCACAGGTACCAGGATATCCAGGCGAATCCACACGTCCAACAGGCTGGTGATGTCCTGGGGCGTGCTGTCCAATTGTTGGGCGGCCAATTGAGCGCGCAGCTCGCCAAGGCTCAGGGTGCCTTGGTCGAAGTGTTCGCACAGTGGCTCAAGTAAGGCCCAGTGTTCGGCGAGGGCGCGCAGGACGCGCTTGGGTTCGATCATGGGAATGGCCGGCTGGTTGGCGATTAAAAGTCGCGATTGTACTGCATCAGGCGCGGGATTTATCCACAGCCGGTCAGTGCGCAGTGGGCGATTGTTACCGAACAGCGGTAGAATCCCCGCTCTTAACTTATCCACAAGTGACCGAGCTGTGCTTATCGAGTCCCGACGCCGCGCTTACTTGGCCGCCATGCAGGTGGTCAACTGGTTGCCCCGCACCGAACTGCCCTTCGCCGCGCCCTCGCGGCCTGAGCTGTTGGAGGCGCTTGAGCCCTATGAGGCGTTCGAGACCTCGGGCGAGGAAGCGGCTGCTCCGGTGGCGGTGGTCAAGCCTGAGCCCCAGGTGCGTGCGGCGGTCGAGCGGGTCAAGGTTGAAGTCCCGCGCCCGACGCCCATGGCCAAGCCTGTCGCCGCCGAAGTCGCGGCCCCGGTGGCCAAGGCCGTGGTGGTGCCACCGCCGCGCTTTGCCTTGCAATTGCTGCGGGCCGGGCGTTGCCTGCTGCTGGTGGAACTGCCCACCGGCGAGCGCTTCCAGACCCGCGATCCGGCCTACATGTTACTCAAAGACATGCTGCGCGCCGCCGGCCTGCCCGACAGCCCGCAAATCGTCGGTGACCCGGTGCGCTGGCCGTTACTGGTGCGCGGCACCATGGACCAGGGCCCGGAAGCGGCGCGTGATTTTGTCCAGGGTTTTGTCTCGGCACGCCTGGAAGACGAACCCTGTGTGTGCCTGTGGCTTATCGGCCTGCCCGCCGTGCGGTTTGCAGGCGAAGCCAACGCCGAAGCCTGGTACCGCGAACTTCAGGTCGAAGGCCTGGGTTCGGTATGGGCCCTGCCGGGTCTGGAACTATTAATGGAAGAGCCACAGCGTAAGGCTGATGTCTGGCAAGCCATGCGCCGGCTGATGGCGCGCTGGAAAACAACCGATGAGTGAGGCTTTATCCTTCCGCCCGATGACCGAGGCCGACCTCGACGCCGTGCTGAAAATCGAATACGCGGCGTTCAGTCACCCCTGGACCCGCGGCATCTTCCTGGACGGGCTGGGCAAGTACCAGATCTGGCTGATGTTCGAAGGCGAGCAGCAAGTCGGCCACGGCGTGGTGCAGATCATCCTCGACGAAGCGCATTTGCTGAACATCACCGTCAAACCGGAAAATCAGGGCCGTGGCCTGGGCCTGGCGCTGCTGGAGCATCTGATGTCCCGGGCGTATGCCGCCAATGCCCGCGAGTGCTTCCTGGAAGTGCGCGACAGCAATACGGGCGCGTTCCGCCTTTACGAGCGCTACGGTTTCAACGAGATTGGCCGTCGCCGGGATTATTACCCGGCAGTCGGTGGTCGCGAAGATGCGGTCGTCATGGCCTGCACGCTCGTCGATTAACCACACAGAACCGATGTGGCGGGCACTTGTCCTCGCCACACTGGAAGCACGTAGTGTCAGCGCTTGCCGTTGAGTGGATCCAGATCAGCCAACTCCGCCTCATCCAACCCATTGCCGCCGCCAATATCGTTTTCACCGACAACGCGCAAGTCGTAGTCCGCGGCGTTTTCCTCACCTTCCTCCCGCGCATCCCGCGCGCCGTCCTCATGGATGAGCGTTTCCGGGCTCATATCGTCGTCGGTCGACTCATGATCATCGGTCGAGGCGCCCGTCAGCCCGGCCTCACGCACCCGCTCGTCGGGCATCAGATGGTCGCGCTCGCGTCGCGGCAGTTCATCGCCGATTTCCGCAGTCTGGTCGGGCTCGTCAAAGTCCAGCTCGCGCATCGAGCCCATGCGGTCCTCGTTGTCATCGATCGGTTCGGGCTGTTCGGCACCGTAGGGACGTCGTGATTCAGTCATGGCCAATCCTCATACTGTGGGGCTTATAGTGTGTGGACAGGCACGGCGACCCAAAGATTCAAGCTAATTAACGCTCGGCGTGACCTGGACGAAGGCGCGACAGTCACACACCTGCGCATCATTCCTGAGGCTTTCCCTGATGAACGAATTACAAGACCTGCTTGATAACAACGAACGCTGGGCGGATGCGATCAAACAGGAAGATCCCGAATTCTTCGCCAAGCTCGCCCGCCAGCAAACCCCGGAATACCTGTGGATCGGTTGCTCCGACGCGCGCGTTCCGGCCAACGAGATCGTCGGCATGCTGCCCGGTGACTTGTTCGTGCACCGCAACGTGGCCAACGTGGTGCTGCACACTGACCTTAACTGCCTGTCGGTGATCCAGTACGCGGTCGACGTGCTCAAGGTTAAGCACATCCTCGTCACCGGCCACTACGGCTGCGGCGGTGTGCGTGCTTCGATGCAGGATCGCCAGTTCGGCCTGATCGATGGCTGGCTGCGCACCATCCGCGACCTGTACTACGAAAACCGTGACGTGCTGGCCCAACTGCCCACTGAAGAGGAGCGCGTGGACCGCATGTGCGAACTGAACGTGATTCAGCAGGTGGCCAACGTCGGTCATACCAGCATTGTGCAAAACGCCTGGCACCGGGGGCAGAACCTGTCGATCCATGGCTGCATCTACGGCATCAAGGATGGCCGCTGGAAAAGTTTGAACACCACCATCAGTGGGTTCGAACAGTTGCCGCCGCAGTACCGCCTGCGCCCGTTGGGCGAAGCCTAAGGGCGTTTGCGCAGCCGCCACTGGGCGATGAACGCCTGCCCTTCGGCGTTCAAAGGCTCCTGGCTGCCGGTGATCCACCCTCGGCAGTTCAGCTCGCCACATTGGCAAGCGAACTGCCGGAACAGCACGTCCTCGGTGTTGGCGTAATCCATCGTCAACAGGTCACCGACGCATATTTCGCGCAGCGTCCAGACTTCCAGGTAATGCAGGTCGAGGAACACGTTAGGGGTGCAGGAATGCAAGAACATCCCGCTGAACCAACAATCATACAAGTGGATGCGTGACGACAGTTGCAAGGTGTGCAAGCGCCGCTCACTCAGGGCGTAGCCAGACACCTTGGCGATACGCACGCGGCTGTCAAACGCGACGCGTGCCTGGATGCCGGCGCCCTTGCCGTCTGGCGTTTGCACCAACGCAAACTGTTGTGTGGTGGGGTAGCCCGAGCCGAGCTGGAACGGGTAAAGGCATTCACTCACAGCGTTCTTAGCCTTATCCATGGCCTGAGTTTTCATAACTCTCCTTGGTAGGCTGCATCGACCTGCGGGTGATGGCTGACTTCCAGTCTTGCAGCGGATGGGTACAGCTCAAGGCTCGCATCAAGTGTGATGGGATTTCTACTGTCATATATGACAGTAGAAACCGACCGGGTTTTGTGCGCCTACAGTACCGGAGCCATGATGGCAGGGGCTGGCGCGGCGCTCTTCAACTGCTTCAACTGAGTTTTGATCGTCGGTGTGGCGCATTTGGCGTTGGCCTGTTCGGCGCTCAGATTGCGCACCGAGGTGTAGAACAGCTCACAGGTTTGTTCCTTGCGCGTGACCTGCCAAGTATTCATGCAGGCCTTGAGCAATACATTGGGGTCGCTCGCCGGTTTCTGGCCCATCCCGGCCTGCCAGCAGGCCGCACTCAAGTCCTGGCCCATGACCTTCAACCCGGCCTCGTCGGCCTTCTGCTCGTCGCCGCCATAGCTCTCTGGGTCTGCTGCATACCAGATGTAGCTGGGGTGGTTGGAGCCCAGTACCGAAACACGCCTGCCCTCGGCCGGGCTGATCTGTGCCAGCCCGAGCACCGCCACGGACTGCCCGTATTGCTGCTTGATCCAGTTACGGACCGGCGCGCCGAACGCGACCATAGGCAGGGAGCCGTTGGGCAGCAGGCTCAACTCCTTGACCATGCGCGTCTGGTAATCGGTGAAATAGCTGTAGACGCCTTCCAGGTCTTTACCCGCGGTAGCGGGCGCAGCAATCGGCGCGATGTCGATCATGGTCTGGTAAGCCGGGGTTTCGGTGGCCGGCACGCCGTTGGTGGTGAGCAAGTCGGCCCAGCGATCCGTGGTTTTCGACTCCAGATAGTCCTGGGCCTGGGTCAGTGAGTAGTCCGGCGGAAAGTGCATCAACTCAATGCTTTTGCGGTTCTCCAGCGCCATGCCCAACGGCAAGAACAGGTACCAGTTGAAGGCCCATTTCCCGTCGCTGTTGAGCTTGCTGGCGCCCTGATAAGCCAGGTCGGCGGTATTGAGTAGCGTTGTCAGGGGGTGACCATAACTGTCCGGCACGCCGCTGAAGGTCGCCGTTACCTGGTCGTCGTGGCGCTTGACGCTGACCTTGGCCCGGCTGTAACCGTCACGCTGCAGGCTCTGGTTCAGATAGTGCTCAGCGGTCTGCTCCAGCGTCCATGGCCGAAAGCAAATCACGTTGCAATTATTGGGGTAAGCGAACAGCTGGGTGACACGTTGCGTGCTGCCCAGCGGCACCTCGAGGTCGGCCTGTACGACCGCGCTGGTCATCAGCGCGGCCAGGGCCAGGGACAGCTTGGTCGGTTTGAACATAGTTAATTCCTTGTCAGCGAAAGCCCGTCTGCGCGGGTTGAAAGCCACTGGCACACAGTAGCGGTTGACCAGGAAAAACGCGTGCGAAATCGCCAGGCATGTCGCTATTGGATAAGCGTCCTACACGTTGAACTGCAATGCATTGCTCAAATCGCCCATGGGTTGCTGGCCGCGGGCGATCATCGCGTCATCGCGCTGCTTGAGGCCGTCCAGGGTTTCAAGCTGAAAGACTCGGGTGATAAAGCGCAGGATCGACGCGGTGTCATACACCGTGTGGTCCACCATGCCTTTGCGCACAAACGGCGACACCACCAGCGCAGGCACGCGCGAACCTGGGCCCCAGCGATCACCTTTAGGGGGCGCTACGTGGTCCCACCAACCGCCGTTTTCGTCGACCGTGACCAGCACCACCATATTTTTCCATTGCGGGCTTTCTTGCAGCACCTTCAAGGCGCGGGCGATGTGGCGATCGCCCGAGGCCACATCGGCATAACCGGCGTGCATGTTCAGGTTGCCCTGAGGCTTGTAGAAGGTCACGGCCGGCAACTTGCCCGCCTGGGCATCGGCAAAGAATTTATTGGTGCTGGACTCATCGCCCAAGCCGCCATCACGCAAGCGTTTGTCGCGCTCCGTGCGGTTCTCGGGACCCTGTTGCTTGAAGTAATTGAACGGCTGGTGGTGGTACTGGAAGTTCGGGATCTTTGGGATGCCGCCCGAGTCCTTGAACTGCTCCAGCGTCGCCTGCCAGGCGCCGGCGTACCAGGCCCAGTCGACGTTTTTCTTCGACAGCTTGTCGCCGATGTGTTCGTGGGTCTGCGGCACCAGCACGTTGGGCAGGTCGGCCTTGGCGTAATCCGGGTTTTGCGGGTCGCGGATCCAGGTCGGCCAGTAGGGCGGGGCCAGGGTGTTTACGGCGTAACCGTCCGGGGTCAGCGCGCTGGGGCCGAACTGCGGTGGGCCGCTCATGGCGCTGGCCGGGGATGTGCCCAGGGGCTTGAGGCGTGTGTCGGTCGGGTCATCGCTTTGCAGCGTGGCGATCTGCGCCTTGGCCACTGACTGCGCGGCATTCGGATACACCGGCGCGGTGGCGCTGATCAGGTATTGATGGTTAAGAAACGAGCCGCCGAACGCACCCTGAAAGAAGTTATCGCAGAGCACGAATTCCTTGGCCACGTCCCACAGGCGCAGGGCATAGCGGCTCTGGGCGTAATGCCCCATCACCAAGCCACCGGCGTCCGCCCAGGCGACAAAACCGTCGTTCTTGCCGCCATTGATCTGCATTTGGTTCTGATAGAACACGTGCCACAGGTCACGGGTGACCAGACTCAGAGGCAGGTCTTCGCCATTCGGGCCTTTGAGGGCGTAGGGGGCGTTGGGCAAGTTGTCTTGAAATTGCACTTCGCTGGCGTAGGTCACGCCATCCACCGTTTGCGGGCCGACTTGCAGCACGCCGCCCCAGGCCGGCGGCAGGGCTGGCAAGACGCTGCCATCGCGGTCGCGTTGCTGAGTCTCGGCAGCGGACAACGCCGACAGCGGTTTCTCGACGCCCGGAAAGTCTGCAAACAAATTGTTGAAGCTGCGGTTCTCGGCGTAGATCACCACCACGGTTTTCACCTGGTCGCGCAAGGCTTTATCCAGCTCTTGCGGGGTGAGTGCCCGCGGCTCCGGTTTGCCCGGCGTCTGGCTGGGATTGCCGCAAGCGCTTAACGTCGCGCCCACCCCCAGCACCGCCGCGCCGCCCAGGAAGCGCCGGCGGCTGCTGTCTACCGGTGGCGGGGTGATGGAGTCGGCGGAAGGGCGGTCTTCGGGCTTATCACTCATTGCGGCGGAGTCCTTGGCGATATGTTGCAAGATATTTCGCAGGACGGTAGCAATGCAATGTGACGGAATTAAGGCAGCCGCAGGTCGCAAGCTTCAAGCGGCACGCTTGAAGCCGACACCCTGCGGCTTTTCGCTGCTTCTAAGGCATCACGGGCGGTAGGTACTTCAGCGTCGTCCCCAGTGCCCACAACAAAAACAGCACCAGCGGCGTGTGCACCAGCAACTGCACAAACGAGAAGCCGATCAGGTCCCGTGCCTTGAGCCCCAACACTCCCAGCAACGGCAGCATATAGAACGGGTTGATCAGGTTGGGCAGTGCCTCGGCTGCGTTGTAGATCTGCACCGACCAGCCCAGGTGGTATTGCAGGTCGTTGGCCACCTGCATCACGTAAGGCGCCTCGATGATCCACTTGCCGCCGCCCGACGGGATAAAGAAGCCCAGCACCGCTGAGTACACCCCCATCAGCAACGCGTAGGTGTCATGGGAGGCGATGGAGGTGAAGAAGGTCGAGATATGGTGCGCCAGGGTCTGGCCGTCGCCGCCCTTGACCACGGTCATCAGCGCGGCGATCGAGCCGTACAGCGGGAACTGGATCAGCACGCCGGTGGTGGTGGGCACCGCGCGGGCCACGGCATCCAGGAAACTGCGCGGGCGCCAGTGCAGCAGCGCGCCGACCATGATGAACAGGAAGTTATAGGTATTGAGCCCCGAGATGGCGCTGATCGCCGGCTTGGTCGAGAACTCATGGAACAGCCAGCCGGCCGCCAGCAGCGCCAACAAAATCGTCAGCAACGGGCTGTGCTCCAGCCATTCTCCAGGGCGGCTCGGTGCTTGCAGTTTTGGCAGGTTGAAGGCCGGATCGACCCCGCAGGCCTTGGCATCACGCGCGCTGTTGGGGCCGGGCGCGGTGGCATAGGCGATAATCAGCGACACCACGATCAGCGCCAGCAACAGCACGCCTGATTGCCACAGGAAGATGGTTTCGGTAAACGGGATCATCCCGGTGATCGACAAAATCGATGCAGGCAAGCTGGCCGGGTTGGCCTGCAATTGCGCGGCGGACGACGACAGCCCCAGCGCCCATACGGCGCCCAGCCCCAGATAAGCCGCGGCGCCGGCCGCGCGGTAATCCATGCGCAAATCCGTACGACGGGCCAGTGCCCTTACCAGCAAGCCGCCAAACACCAGGGACAGGCCCCAGTTGAGCAAGGAGGCGACCATGGAAATCAACGCCACCCACGCGACGGCCGAGCGGCCGTTTTTTGGGATACGTGCCAGGCGGTCAATCAGCCTCACCGCCGGTGGCGAACTGGCGACCACGTAACCGCCGATCACCACAAAGGCCATCTGCATGGTGAACGGGATCAGGCTCCAAAACCCATCGCCAAACGCCTTGGCTGCCTCGGTGGGGGCTGCGCCCATGCCCAGGGTCGCCACAGCGACAATGATCACCGCAAGGGCGGCGAACACCCAGGAGTCAGGGAACCAACGCTCGGCGAAGTTGGAGCAGCGCAGGGCAAATCGGGCATAGCGGCTTTCTTCGATAGCATCGGCCACGAGTCGTACCTCTTGTATTTATTAGGGGGGGCGGCAGTTTTCGCGCATGTTCCTCCTCGGGGATTGATATGGGAATGCAGTTATTTTCATCGATCCATGAGGAAAACAAATATATCTGCAGCGATTGCCATCCCCCGGCTCAGCTCATAACCTGCACGCCATTTTGTCTGTCTGCCGAGCTTGCACATGACTGCCACCTTTTCCCCACAGGCGCAGCGCTTTTCCCGCTCCGACTACAAAACCCTGGGCCTGGCCGCTCTGGGCGGCGCCCTGGAAATCTACGACTTCATTATCTTCGTGTTTTTTGCGCTGACCCTCAGCCAACTGTTCTTCCCGCCGCAAATGCCTGAGTGGCTGCGCCTGCTGCAAAGCTTCGGCATCTTTGTCACCGGCTACCTGGCGCGCCCGCTGGGCGGCATCCTGATGGCGCATTTTGCCGACCACCTGGGACGCAAGCGCGTGTTCAGCCTGAGCATCCTGATGATGGCGCTGCCGTGCCTGCTGATCGGCATCATGCCGACCTACGCGCAAATCGGCTATTTCGCACCGTTGATCCTGCTGGTGCTGCGCGTGCTGCAAGGCGCGGCGGTGGGCGGCGAAGTGCCCAGCGCCTGGACGTTTGTCGCCGAGCATGCCCCACGTCATCACCGCGGTTATGCCCTGGGCTTCCTGCAAGCCGGCCTGACTTTCGGCTACCTGTTGGGGGCGCTGACCGCCACGCTGCTCGCGCAAGTCTTCACCCCGGCCGAAATTCTCGATTACGCCTGGCGCTTGCCCTTCCTGCTGGGCGGTGTGTTCGGCGTTATCGGCGTATGGCTGCGTCGCTGGCTCAGCGAAACCCCAGTGTTCCTCGAGATGCAGGCGCGCCGCCAGGCCGCCGCCGAACTGCCGCTGCGCACGGTACTGCGCGACCACCGCGCGGTGCTGCTGCCGGCCATGATCCTCACCTGCGTGCTCACGTCCGCCGTGGTGGTGCTCGTTGTGATCACCCCGACCATGATGCAAAAAACCTTCGGCATGAGCCCCAGCGACACCTTCGCCCTGAGCGCCTTGGGCATTGTCTTCCTGAACATTGGCTGCGTCCTCGCCGGTCTGCTGGTGGACCGTATCGGCGCGTGGCGCGCGGTACAGGTCTACAGCCTGTTGCTGCCCATGGGGATAGCGCTGCTGTATGCCAGCCTGATCAATGGTGGCGTGTGGCTGGGCGCGGCGTACGCCGTGGCGGGACTGAGTTGCGGCGTGGTGGGCGCGGTGCCGTCGGTGATGGTCGGGCTGTTTCCTGCGCCGGTGCGGGTGTCGGGGATTTCCTTCACCTACAACATCGCCTATGCGCTGTGGGCGAGCACCACGCCGCTGATGCTGATTGCGCTGATGCCGACCAGCCCGTGGATCTGTGTGGGCTACTGCGTGGTGATGGGCGCAGTTGGGGTGGGGAGTGTGGCGCTGTTTGGTAAGCGCCACACCTTGGCGACCTAGTCCTCGTCAGGTCAGGAAGTGCCAGAGCAGCAACGTCCCCACCAAACCGACGATCGACACAATCGTTTGCAACACCGACCAGACCCAGATGGTATGTTTGAGCTGCAAGCCAAAGTATTCACGCACCATCCAGAACCCGGCGTCGTTGACATGACAGAAGAACACCGAGCCGGCGCCAATCGCCAGTGCCACCAGTGAGCTTTGCGTGGCCGCCAAACCCGCCATCATCGGCGCGAGAATACCCGCCGTCGTGGTCGTGGCGACCGTTGCCGAACCGGTGGCCTGGCGCAACGCCACGGCGATCAGCCAGGCCAGCAGCAGGTAGGGCATGTGGGCGCCTTCGGCGACCTTGCTGATGGTCTGGCTGACGCCGGCATCCAGCAGGGTTTGCTTGAGGCCACCGCCGGCGCCGATCGTCAGCAGCAGCACGGCAATGGGGGCGAGGGCTTTGCGCAGCGTATTGCCGACATCGGCGCGCGGCATGCCGGCGGCCCATCCCAGACAGGCCACTGCGGCGATCACGGCCAGGCCGAGGGCGATCAGTGGTTCGCCGAGAAATTTCAACGTGTGGCCGACCGTGCTTTGCGAAGGCAGCGCGACTTTGGCCAAGGTGCTGCCGAGCATCAAAATCACTGGCAACAGAATGATCAGCAGCGACACGCCAAAGCTCGGCTGGCGAGGGGCCTTTGGCGGGGCGCTGAACAGTGCGCCGATGTCCGCCGGTTCATCCACGTGCAAGCGTTTGGACAGCCAATTGCCATAGATCGGCCCCGCGAGAATCACCGCCGGCACCGCCAGGCAAAAGCCCAGCAACATGGTCAGGCCCAGGTCGGCGTGCAGTGCGCCGACCGCAATCAACGGTCCAGGGTGCGGCGGCATCAAGGCGTGCAGGGTGGTCATGCCCGCCAGGGCCGGAATGGCAATTTTCAGCAGCGGTTGGTTCGACCGTTTGGCCATCACAAAGATGATCGGCACCATCATCACCAGGCCCACTTCGAAGAACAGCGGCAGGCCGATCACCATTGCCACCAGCGCCATCACCCACGGCAGTAACTTGCCCTTACCGAGCCCGAGCAAGGTCGTGGCAATGCGATCGGCCGCGCCGGATTCGGCCATCAGCGCACCCAGCATCGCGCCCAGAGCGATGATGATCCCTGCTTCACCCAGGATCGCCCCGGCGCCCTTGCTGAAGGCCCTGGCCACTTCTTCCGGGGGCAGCCCCGCGCCCACACCGGCGATAAACGTGCCAATCAGGATCGACAGAAACGGCGGTAGCTTGGTCGCGCTGATCAGCACGATGATGCTGGCGATGGCCAGCAGTACGCAGCCCATAAGGCGGGTGTCTTGAACTACCCATGCAGCAGTCGATAACTCCAAGCGGGACTCCTTATCGAACAGATTTTAGGAAATTGTTTCTTTTTGTTTCCTGCTCGAAAAGCATACCTGAGCCCGAAGGGCGCGTGCTTGAGGTATCGTAGGTTTTTTCATTGACGAGCAGCCACTCCATGCGCCCTGCCCACTGCCGCCCCGTTCCACTGTCCAAGGCCTACCGCTTGCTCAATCACGGCCCCACTGTATTAGTGAGCACGGCACATGATGGCCGGCGCAACATCATGGCCGCCGCGTGGGCCATGCCGCTGGACTTCGAACCGCCGAAGGTCGCGGTGGTGCTGGACAAGGCCACCTGGACCCGCCAACTGCTCGAAGGCGCCGGGACCTTCGTGCTCCAGGTGCCCTGCGCCGCCCAGGCAGATGTGGTGCAAACGGTGGGCAACACGGGCGGTGCCGAAATCGACAAATTCGCTACTTATGACCTGCATACCTTCAACGGGGAACACACCGACGCGCCGTTGCTGGAGGGGTGTGTCGCCTGGCTGGAATGCCGCCTGCTGCCCGAGCCTCACAACCAGCACACCTATGACCTGTTCCTGGGCGAAGTGGTCGCGGCCTATGCCGACGAGCGCGTGTTCAGCGAAGGTCACTGGCATTTCGAAGGCCACGATGAGTTGCGCACCTTGCACCATGTCGCCGGCGGCAATTTTCTCACCATCGGCCAGCCGCTGGTCGGGCGTCAACTCTAAGCCTGGCCCGCGCAAGTTTGCAGGAGGATGGTCGTTCGGCTTGGCCACTCAGCGCCCGAGCATCTTCACCCAGCGCGACGGTGGCATGCCGTAAGTGCTGCGAAATTGCCGGGTCATGTGGCTCTGGTCGGTGAAGCCGGCGGTCATCGCCGCATCCACCAATGACACACCCTGAGCCAACAGGCTTCGCACCAGGTCCAGCCGGCGCATGGTCAGGTAGCGGTAGGGGCTGGTGCCGAACAGCACACGAAAATCCCGCGACAGGGCCCAGCGGTCGCGACCTGCATGGTTGGCCATTTCGTCGAGGGTGATGCTGCGGCCCAGGGCGCTGTGGATAAATTCCCGGGCGCGTTCGGCGGCGACGTAATCGAAGGTCTTGCGGGTGATGATCGCTCCCGAGGCATCACTGAGCGCCTGGGCCAGGTCGAACATGGCGTCCTGTTCCTGCAACGGGTCGATGGGGCAATCCAGGCTTTGCAGCAGCACTTCACTGGCGCGAAACAGCCTCGGGTCGGTGGACAGACCGGCGGGGATAAACGGCAGCGGCTTACCGCCGAGGATCTGCTGGATCAACGCCGGTTCGACGTAGATCATCCGGTACTTGAAGCCTTCCTCGCTGCCGGCATGGCCGTCGTGGGTCTCATCCGGATGAATCACCATGGTCGCGCCGGGCAGGCTGTGGGTCATGGCGCCGCGGTAGTGAAAGCTCTGCACGCCGAACAAAGTGCGCCCGATGGCGTAGGTGTCGTGGCGATGCGGATCGAAGGCGAAACCGGAAAAGTACGCTTCGATACGGTCCACGCCACTGGTATGGGGCGCGCGGTGCAGCCAGTCGAGGGTGTGGGTCAGGTTGCCCATGGTGACTTGTCACAAAAAGAAGTGGAAACACGTTAACCCAGTCTGCAGGCCTTGTCTGCCGGGGTCTTGTACGATTGTGCAGGCGGTGGGCGAGGCCTATTATCCTGGCTCGTGCCTGGCCCTGATGGAGCAGCCCCATGCAACTATTCAACCCCGCCTATGTGGCGCCGCTGGTCTCCCTGGCCCTGCTCTGGAGCGTCGCGGTGGTCACGCCCGGGCCCAACTTTTTCAACACGGCGCAACTGGCTGCGAGCTGTTCGCGCCGCCATGGCGTGATGGCCTCAGCGGGCGCGGCCATTGGCACCATCATGTGGGGACTGGCGGCGGGCCTGGGCATCAAGTCGCTGTTTACCGCCGCGCCGATGTTGTACCTGGCGTTCAAAATCATCGGCGGTTGCTACCTGATTTACCTGGGCTTGAAGCTGTTCAAGCGCTCGGCCCCCGCCATGAGCCAAGGCCTGTTGCCGGATGAGCCCCGGCGTTCGCTGTTCTCTGCCTGGCGCCTGGGGTTACTGGGCAACCTGTCGAATCCCAAGGCGGCGTTGTTCGTCGCCACCGTCTTTGCGTCCACCATGCCGCTGTCGCCTTCGCCGATGTTGCTGACCCTGGCCGTGATCACCATGGCCACGTTGTCGTTCAGTTGGTATGCCTGCGTGGCGCTGGTGTTTTCCAGCCAGCGCATGGCCAACCTTTACAGCCGTTCGCGCAAGTGGATCGACCGCTTTGCCGGCACTTGCTATGTGCTGTTCGGCGCACATCTGGTGGCGAATCGCTGAGGGGCCGTGGTAAGAAGCCTTACGTTCAATAGTGAGGTCGGGTCATGAGCAAGGTGCGCGTCGGTATTATTTTTGGTGGCCGTTCGGCCGAACACGAAGTCTCGCTGCAATCGGCGCGCAATATCGTCGATGCGCTGGACCGTTCGCGCTTCGAGCCGATCCTGATCGGCATCGACAAGGCCGGCCACTGGCACCTCAACGACACCTCGAACTTCCTGATCAACCAGGAAAACCCGGCGCTCATTGCCCTTAATCAGTCCAACCGCGAATTGGCAGTCGTGCCCGGCAAGGCCAACCGGCAAGTGGTGGAAACCTCCAGCCAGGGCGTGCTGGAACATATCGATGTGATCTTCCCTATCGTCCACGGCACGCTCGGCGAAGACGGCTGCCTGCAAGGCTTGCTGCGCATGGCGGATTTGCCTTTCGTCGGCTCCGACGTGCTCGGCTCGGCGGTGTGCATGGACAAAGATGTCAGCAAACGCCTGCTGCGCGATGCAGGCATTGGCGTCACGCCGTTCATCACGCTGACCCGCCGCAACGCCGCGCGCACCCCCTTTGAAGCTGCCGTGAACACCCTTGGCCTGCCGATGTTCGTCAAACCGGCCAACCAGGGGTCTTCGGTGGGTGTCAGCAAGGTCGAAAACGAGGCTGAATACCACGCCGCCGTTGAGCTGGCGTTGGGCTTCGATAAAAAAGTGCTGGTGGAGTCCGCCGTGCGCGGCCGGGAAATTGAATGCGCGGTGCTGGGCAATGAAGACCCCATCGCCAGCGGTTGCGGCGAGATCGTGGTGAGCAGCGGCTTCTATTCCTACGACAGCAAGTACATCGACGAACAGGCGGCTCAAGTGGTGGTGCCGGCGGCTATCAGCCATGAGGCCAGCGAGCGGATTCGCCAGTTGGCCATTGAGGCGTTTGAGGTGCTCGGGTGTGCAGGTCTGGCGCGGGTCGACGTGTTCCTGACCGATGACGGTGAAGTACTGATCAACGAGATCAACTCACTGCCCGGTTTTACCCGTATCAGCATGTACCCCAAGTTGTGGCAGGCGGCGGGAATGAGCTACAGCGAGTTGGTCAGCCGTTTGATCGAACTGGCGCTGCAGCGGCATGCGGGGCGCAAGGGCCTGAAGATCAGTCGCTGATCGGCCCTGGCGCCCTCTGCAAGTGCTCAGTCGCCGAGCGCTTCGCCTTCACGTCGAGGGTCCGCACCGCCGCTCAGCGTCACGTTGCCCTGAGCATTTGGCGTGCGAACAATCGCCTGAATTCCGCTGGTCATATCAATGTCGCTGAGCCGGTGACCCTTGTCCCTGAGCGCCTGTTTCAACCCTGGGCTGAACAGGCCGGCTTCCAATTCGGTCGCGCCATTGCGGCTACCGAAGTTGGGCAGGCTGATGGCGGCTTGCGGGTCGAGGTTCCAGTCCAGCATCGCCACCAGGGATTTGCTCACGTACTCAATGATCTGCGAGCCGCCCGGCGAGCCTAACGTGGCCAGCAATTCACCGCTCTGGCGGTCGAACACCAACGTGGGCGCCATCGACGAGCGCGGGCGTTTGCCCGGTTGCACGCGGTTGGCCACCGGCTGGCCATTTTCTTCGGGGATAAAGGAAAAGTCGGTCATCTGGTTGTTCAGCAAAAAGCCTTGCACCATCACATGTGAACCGAACGCAGCCTCCACCGTGGTGGTCATCGACACCGCGCCACCCAAATCATCCACCGCCACCACTTGCGAGGTGGAGATGCGCAGCGGCGAACGGTCGGGCGCGTAGGCCACTTGAATGCCCGCAGGTTGGCCCGGCTTTGCGACGCCCATGCTGCGCTCGCCGATCAGCGAGGCGCGCCTGGCCAGGTAATCTGGCGCCACAAGGCCGGCCACCGGCACTGGCGTAAAGTCCGTATCGGCCACATACAGCGCACGGTCGGCAAAGGCCAGGCGACCGGCTTCGGCGATCAGGTGCACGGCTTCGGGCACCGGTTCCAGGCCGGCAACTGAGGCGCTTTTGATCGGCGTCATCGGGGCGATGGCCAGACGCGGGTCACGGCCTTCCAGCGCCTGCAACGTGCCGAGGATCTGCGCAACCGCAATGCCTCCCGACGACGGTGGCGGCATGCCGCAGACTCTCCAGCGTTTGTAATCGGTGCACAGCGGCTCGCGCTCCTTGGCGACGTACCCCTTAAGGTCCGTTTGGGACAGGCTGCCCGCATTGCGATGGCCCTGCACCTTGCGTGCGATTTCATCGGCAATCGGGCCCTGATACAGCGCGTCCGGCCCCTCCTTGGCGATGCGTTTGAATACGGCCGCCAGCGCCGGGTTTTTCAACAGCGTGCCCGTGGCTTTGGGCGTGCCATCGGCATTCAGGAAGTAGGCTGCCATTTCGGGTGACTTGGGAATAAAGCGGTCCGCCGCAATCAGGCTGTGCAAGCGTGGAGAAACCGCAAAACCCTGCTCGGACAGGCGGATCGCCGGTTCAAACAGTTTGGCCCATTGCAGGCGGCCGCTCTTCTTGTGGGCCATTTGCAACGCTCGCAGCACGCCGGGTGTGCCCACCGAGCGCCCGCCAATCTGCGCATCGGTGAAGGCCATCGGCGTGCCGTCGGGTTTCAGGAACAACCGCTCGGTCGCCCCGGCCGGTGCGGTTTCGCGACCGTCATAGGCATGCACTTTTTTGCCGTCCCACAGCATGATGAACGCGCCGCCACCGATACCGGACGATTGCGGCTCCACCAGGGTCAGTACCGCCTGCATGGCAATCGCCGCATCAATGGCCGAGCCGCCTTGACGCAACATTTCACGCCCGGCCTCGGCTGCCAGTGGGTTGGCGGCAGCGGCCATGTGGCGTTCGGCATGTTGCGTGGTGAGGTCCGTGCGATAGCCTGAACCCAGCTCCGGTGCCGGTGGTTGTTCGCTGACCGGGGAGTGGCAGGCCGTTAGGACGAGGGCTGTGGCTATGACCGACCACTGCCGGCGGGAAATCGAAAACACGCGCTGAACTCCGTTCGTTTTGAGAATGATCTGTTGGGCCGGGGACTGTTTTTTTACAGGTAAATCGTGCCTTTGAGGAACAGCACCGCCTTGCGGTAAATAATCACCCGGTCGCCCTTGAGCGCGCAGCGTAACTGGCCGCGACGCTTGCCACCTTGCTTTTGAGCGGATCTGTCAATGCGTCACCGCAATCGCCTGGGCCAATTGCATGTCACTCATGTGCGGCGCCGGGTAGGCCGTGTGATACGTGCGTACGGCCAGTTCAAAGTGCGCGGTGCGGATGTCGCCGTCCGAGCCGACAAAGGCCAGCGCGTCGCTTTTGGCGGACTTGAGCATCTCGACGGGATGGCTGGTAGTGCCCAGCGTGGCGAAAACCGTCAGGAAGGGGAGCGCGATGCTGGCCAGCGTGGCGCCTTCGATCGGGCTTTTACCTTCATTCGCGTGTACCAAGAGAGGCAGTGCGCAGAGTGCGAGGGTGGCGATCAGGTGGGGGCGGGGCATCGAACACTGAGTCCTTTGAGTGTTGGGGAGTGGGGGATACTAACAGCAGTCTGGAGCAACGCTGGGGGATGACTTTTTTGCGGACATAAAAAAACGGCCTACCTTTCGGTAAGCCGTTTTTAGTACTTGGTGGCTACACAGGGACTTGAACCCCGGACCCCAGCATTATGAATGCTATGCTCTAACCAACTGAGCTATGTAGCCAAGTGGCGCGCATTATTCGCGCAGAACGGGAATGCGTCAAGCGTTTATTTTTAATTTTTATCTGCGCTTTCAACTGTTTAACCGAAAACGCCGGTTTTTGGGGGCTGCATAGCCCAACGCGAGCTTACTCGCTCGCCTCAGGGGTTGAACCCGTCGTCACGAGAGATGCATGGAGGCAGGCAGTCGATGGTCTGCGCGCAGGCGTGGGGGCGGGCAATATGAGGATGATTGCCGGGGGGGGGCTTCGGGTCGCTGCGGTCTCGCAGCCGCGTACGCAAAAGTCGTGATCGAGTTGGGCAATATCCCTGCCGCCCAACACTTGGTTTTGCTTATGGGTATATCGAGTTGTGAGTGACACGCTTGAGTTGTTCGCGTGCCCGCGACAGGCGTGAGCGAACGGTGCCTATGGGGATGTCCAGCACGTCGGCAGTGTCCTGGTAGCTGCCATCGGTTTCCAGTGAGGCGTACAGCGTTTTGCGCATTTCCGCAGGTAGGTGGTCAATGGCGCTCAGGGTATTTTCCAGGCGGCGGTTGATTTCGAACTCCCAGTCCAGGTTTTTGTTTTCTTCCTGGCCGTGCCACAGCGACTCGTCGAATTCGCAATGCACCGGCTTGGCATACAGGCGTCTGAAGTGGTTGCGGATCAGGTTTTGCGCGATGCCGCACATCCAGGTGCTGAGGGCGGCCTGGCCACTGAAACGTTCCCTGTTACGCCATGCCTCCAGGTACGTCAGTTGCAGGATGTCGTCTGCATCCTCGTGGTTAAGCACGCGTTTGTGAATAAAGCGGCGGAGCTTTTTTTGTTGGTCGTCCGTCAGTTCGAGCATGAATTGAGGCGAGCCGCCAACAAGGTGCGCTAAAGCATCAATAGGGATATTCACGGTGTTTTCCTCAGGGTAGACACTGTCGAAAAGTTTTCGACGAGAACCCCTTTAGCACTGGCTATGCCAAATGGAAAAAACCTTCAACTTACTGATTTATATAAAAAAATATATTGAAATAGAGCGTTTTTGTGCAACTTCTTGCAAAAGGCATCGATGATTTGTGTCGGTCTTTTCAAGACCATCGACGGATAAACTTTGATGGAACCGTATCGGCGGGCATTGCCACATAGGGACACACTCTTCCCGTCTTGGCATGCTCATGAAAGTCGAAGTTCTTAACGATTTGCCATCATCCCAACGCCTGGATCAATCCGCTGTTGCGCGCGTCTCTACGCCAGAGCCGGCCAAGGTCGAGGAGCTTGCCCAGCTCTTCGACCAGGAAGTGGTGGCCAATAACCGAGTGCTGCGGGCGACGTCGATACGCGTTCCGCCTGTCGATCAACTTGCGCAACTTTATGATCAGCTTGGCCATCCGGCCCAGGAGTCGTTCGCGGCTATTTCTCGGCGTTTCAGGCAGCAGTTGCAGCACAATCCCAGCGCCGACAGGTTGCTGGAGCTTGTCGAGGGGGACCCGGCGCGTGCGTTCGTGGTGCTCCGGTATCTGGAGGTCCAGGCGGACAGTGAGGCGCGCTCGTCTGAAGCGGCCAAGGCGCGGGATGCCATTGCCACGATGAGCATCGGCTTCAAAGGGGAAATCCAGGCGGGCCTTAAATTCGCCACGGCGTTGCTGGAGGCCGGCGGTGATGCGCAAGAGCGCCAGGCGCTGCGTGCGCTCTACTACGCCAGCGTGGCCACGCGCCAATCCCTGGCGACGATGATGCAGGCGCTGCTGGGTGTATACGGTGGCGATACGTTTTCCGCGCGGCTCGGCAGCATGCGTAAAGCCTTGGCTGACGACATCGCGGTGTGGGTTTCTTCAATGGCGACCCCTCGACTGCGCACCTTGCTGCTGGCCCTGCAAAGTTGTGGTCAGTTGAGCAGTGTGTTGGCCGATTGCGAGGCGCTGAATGGGCGTCTAGGTTTGGATGGTGACGCCGTGAGCCTGTTGCAGCGCCTGCTGGGCTACGCCGGCAGCGGGATTGATGCGGGTGAAGTCCTGCGGCTTGGGCATGATCTGGGCAGCGCGCCGGATACCCAGCAGGTGGTACTGCTTAACGCGCTTTTCCCTCTGATTCGGCAGTTGCCCCTGGCGTTATGGCCGGACAGTCGAGTGCGTCAGAGCGCCCTGGATAGCTTTTTGGCGGTCATGGGAGAGCTGGACCGGGTTGAGCGCGGCCCCATACGCTTTGCCGGTAGTCTGGGGACGTCGGTGTGACCGTGCTGTCTACCCTCAACAATGTGCTGCTAAAAGCGGCGCAGCGTGCCGAAGTACTCGGGGCCGTGGTTGTCCTGGGCATTGTGTTTATCTTTATCGTGCCGCTGCCCACCTGGCTGGTGGATATTCTTATCGCGGTCAACATCTGCATCTCCTGCCTATTGATCGTGCTGGCGCTGTATTTGCCGGGGCCCCTGGCGTTCTCTTCGTTTCCTTCGATCTTGCTGCTGACCACCATGTTTCGTCTGGCGCTGTCGATCGCGACTACGCGCCTGATCCTGCTGGAACAGGACGCCGGCGACATCGTCGAGGCGTTCGGCAATTTCGTGGTGGGGGGCAACCTGGCGGTGGGGATGGTGATCTTCCTGATTCTGACCCTGGTCAATTTTCTGGTGATCACCAAGGGCTCGGAGCGGGTCGCCGAGGTAGCCGCAAGGTTCAGCCTGGATGCGATGCCGGGCAAACAGATGTCCATCGACAGCGACTTGCGCGCCGGCCTTATCGACGGCATCCAAGCGCGGGAAAAGCGCGACCAGTTATCGCGTGAGAGCCAGCTGTTCGGCGCCATGGACGGGGCCATGAAGTTCGTCAAGGGCGACGCCATCGCCGGTTTGATTATCGTGGTGGTCAACCTGCTGGGCGGTTTTACCACGGGAATGTTTCAACACGATCTGAGCGCCGCCGAATCGATCCAACTGTATTCGGTGCTGACCATCGGCGACGGCCTGATTGCGCAGATTCCGGCGCTGCTGATCTCCCTTACGGCCGGCATGATCATCACGCGTGTGGCGCCGGCCGGGGGCAAGGGCATCACTAACATGGGCGCCGAAATTGCCCGCCAAATGACCAGCGAGCCTAAGAGCTGGATGATTGCGTCGGTAGGGATGCTCGCATTTGCAGTGGTGCCCGGCATGCCGACCCTGGTGTTTATCCTGATCTCCGCGGCAACCGGTGCCTTGGGGTATTACTTGATGCGTCAGCGTCAGGGCAAGGCCCCGGCCGAGGATGAAGACGCTCACGCCGTCCGCCCCGAAGAGAACGGCGAAGAGGATCTGCGTGGGTTCGATCCATCGCGGCCTTATCTATTGCAGTTTCCCTCGGCTTTGCGGGGCACACCTGAGGTGACGGATCTTATTCACGGGATTCGCCAGGCACGAAATTCGCTGGTCGCCAATATCGGCCTGACGTTGCCGCCGTTCGAGGTCGAACTCGATGAGGCACTGGCCGCCGACGAAATGCGCTTTTGCGTGCATGAAGTACCGATGATCAAGGCCTCGGTCGTCACCCATCTGGCCGTTGACCGCAAGGCCTTCACCGTAGAGCCTGCGCACGCAATACCGGGGCTGGCCGAGCGTGACGAAGAGGGTTGGCTCTGGTTGCCGGCCGATGATCCTCTGCTGGATGACCCACAGTTGGAACGCTTTACCGCGACGAGCCTGATCATCGAACGCATGAGGCAGGCCATGATGCTTAGCGGGCCGCAGTTCCTGGGGATTCAGGAGAGCAAGGCGATCCTCAGTTGGCTTGAGCACAACCAGTCGGAACTGGTGCAGGAGTTGCAGCGCATCATGCCGCTCTCGCGGTTTTCAGCGGTGTTGCAACGGTTGGCCAGTGAAGGCGTGCCGCTTCGAGCCGTGCGGCTGATTGTTGAAGCGATGGTCGAGTACGGCCAGCATGAGCGCGAGCCTGACGCACTCGCCGATTATGCGCGCATTGCCCTCAAGGCGCAGATCTTCCACCAGTACAGCGAAGAAGATGGTCTGCATGCCTGGTTGTTGTCTCCCCATAGCGAGAACGTCTTGCGCGATGCCTTGCGCCAGACCCAGACCGGGGTGTTCTTCGCACTGGATAGCGAAACCAGTGCCGCGTTGATCAACCTTCTCAACCAGGCCTTTACCTTACGTGCCAAACGTAAAAGTGTGATGTTGGTTGCGCAGGACCTGCGCAGTCCATTGCGCACCTTGTTGCTGGAGGAGTTCAACCATGTACCGGTGTTGTCCTTTGCGGAATTGGGGAGTTCATCCAAGGTAAAAGTGCTGGGGCGTTTTGATCTGAGTCAGGATCAACTGATGCGCGGTACGGCGGCATGATCCCCTTGGGCGATGCCGCGCGCGGGAGGGCTCGCTGATGTTTGAGCTGCGAGTGCTCAATGGTCTGCGTCAGGGGGCCGCGTTGCCGCTGTTTGGTGAGACCTGGAGCATTGGTGCTCAGCCTGACGCGGACCTGGTGCTGAATGATCCCGGCATTGCCGAGCAGCACGCGCGGTTGCGGTTGATCGGTTCGAATTGGTCAGTGCAGGCCGAAGCCGGGCTGCTGCATGACGCCGGGGGGCAGGTGCTGGCGCAGATCGCGAGCCTGAGCCTGAACATGCCGTTTTCAGTCGGGGCCATTCGTCTGTCTGTCGCCCTGGCCGATCAGCCATGGCCTGAAGGGCCTGCCTCCACTCCAACGCAACGGACCCATGAGGCGCCGCGGGCGTTACCGTTGTCGTCCCTTTCCCACGTGCAGCAAAAACGCCTGATCAGTGCAGTGCTGGTGGTTGCGGTGATCGTTGCGGTCGTCGGCATGATTTCCCCGGGCGAGCGGGATGCCCAGGCCTCCTTGATGGCGCCCGGGGCAGCCAAACCGCTATTGGCCTCTGCGTATGAAGTGCGGGAGCAATTGCTGAAGATGCTCGCCGAGCGTGAATTGAGCCAAAGGGTCAGCCTGGAAGTGATCAACGGCCAGATCGTGCTCAACGGCGCGGTTTCTGTGGACGATGTGGAGCTGGTGTCGCGGATGCTCAACCGTTTTGGTGAGTTGTTCGACAACGCCGTGCCGGTGATCAGTCGCGTGCGTACGCGCGATGGGACGCTGCCGTTCAAGATTGTGCAGATCGTCGGCGGGCCGAACGGCCATGTGGTTCTGGAAGATGGCAGTCGGCTGTTTGTCGGTGACGAGGTGGAAAGTTTGCGGTTAGTGCTGATCGACAATACCAAGGTGGTCTTCGATGGCGCGCAGCGTTATGAGGTGCATTGGTGAGTGAAGAACTGCGGGCGCGCCTCGAGGCCTGGGAGCGGCGCCAGACCCAGTCACTGAGCAACCTTTTACCGGTGACGATGCGCGGTCGAGTCCAGCGCGTCAACGGCATGTTGCTGCAATGCCGGTTGCCCGGCGCGCGTATCGGTGATCTGTGCCAGGTTGAAAAGTCTGTCGACGAATACATGCTGGCCGAGATCATCGGGTTCGATCAGCAGGACGCCGTCCTCAGCGCCTTGGGCAATCTTGAAGGGGTACGCGTGGGCGCTGGTGTGCAGCGTCTGGGCGTGTCGCATCAGGTGCGGGTCAGTGATGAGTTGTTGGGGCAGGTGCTGGATGGCTTCGGGCGACCGATTACGGGCGTTGGCCCCAGCGCGTTTGTCGAGACCGAGAGCCCCGATGCCAGCATGGTGTTATGCGAGGCCCCGTTGCCGACCGACCGGCCGAGGATCCATCGGGCCCTGGCGACCGGGGTGCGCTCAATCGATGGGTTGTTGACGCTTGGCGAGGGCCAGCGTGTGGGGCTGTTTGCTGGTGCGGGCTGTGGCAAGACCACCTTGCTGGCGGAAATTGCCCGGAACGTCGAGTGCGACGTGATTGTGTTCGGCCTGATCGGCGAGCGCGGCCGGGAGCTGCGTGAGTTTCTCGACCATGAGCTGGATGAGCAATTGCGGGCCAAGGCCGTACTGGTGTGCGCGACGTCCGACCGGTCCAGCATGGAGCGAGCCCGCGCAGCGTTCACTGCGACGGCGCTGGCCGAGGGCTATCGCCGTGAAGGTAAGCGGGTGCTGCTATTGATCGACTCCTTGACCCGATTTGCGCGCGCCCAGCGGGAAATCGGTCTGGCGGCCGGTGAGCCTTTGGGGCGTGGCGGCTTGCCGCCTTCGGTATACAGCTTGCTGCCGCGGTTGGTGGAGCGCGCCGGGTTGACTCGCGACGGCGTGATCACCGCGATCTACACCGTGCTTATCGAGCAGGATTCCATGAGTGACCCGGTGGCGGATGAAGTCCGCTCGCTGCTGGATGGTCATATTGTTCTGTCGCGCAAACTGGCTGAGCGGGGTCACTACCCGGCGGTTGACGTTCTGGCCAGCCTTTCGCGAATTCTGAGCAATGTCGCGACGCCTGAGCATATTAATGCTGGTACCGCACTGCGGCGCCTGTTGTCGGCGTACCAGCAGATCGAGTTGATGCTCAAGCTGGGTGAGTATCAGGCCGGCAGTGACGCGCTGACCGACCTGGCGGTGGACAGTCGCGCGGCGGTGGATGGTTTTCTGCGTCAGGACTTGCGCGGGCCCTCGGCAATAGAGACGACCCTGGAACAACTGACGGAGCTGACGGCCTATGTCCCTTTCTGAGTTGGAAACCCTGCGGCGCCTGCGCAAGCATCGAGCGGACCGTGCCGAGCGCGTCCTGGGTGAGGCTAAAAGGCATCAGCGAGCGCTGCAATTGCAAGTCGAGCAGGCGCAGCAGGTTCTTGAGCAAACGCGACTGCAGGAAGCCCAGCAAGGGGCGCAGCTCTTGAGCAAGCATCAAGGGCAAGTGATCTCTTTTCAGGAACTCAAATCGTGGAATACGCAGGAACGCTCGTTGTCCGCCAGCACGTTGCGCGAAGAAGCGCAGGTGCGTGGGTTGCACGGACAGCAAGAGCAGCAGGTGGCCCGTGTCGACACTGCGCAAAAGCAGGTCACCCAACGCTTGCGTGAGGTCGAGAAGCTTTTGGAATTATCCCGGTTAGTGCAGCAGGAAGAGACATGAGGAAAATATCTGAAGGCAAGTCCGAGCGGCCGGGTGCGCGCGGGTATGGCGGAGATGATGACCCCGGCATTGGCGGTGCGCCGTCCTTGGACTATATGCGCGTGTTCGCCCGGCTGCTGGTCAATCCCGGTGGCGTGGGCGGCTATGTTTCCTGCGCTCCTGCGCCGAAGTCGTTGGCGAACAGGTTGATGATCGAGGGGCTGGCCGAGCAGTTGGCGCCGCGAATACAGGCAAGCGTGCAATGGCCCCTGCTGGCGGTGCTTTACCTGCGAGGAAAAGGGCGAATCAACGCGTGTGTCCAGAGGCAATCGGGCGTATGGAACATCGGCCTGCACGCTGAAGAACAGCACGCGACACGATGGCTCGGCGCGGTGAGAACAAGCCTTCAAAACAGGCTGAGCGAAGCGTTGGGGCAGGCTGTCGATGTGTGCGTGACCCCGGCATGATCCTGTCCGCGTTAACACTGCCCTTGGTTGAAGCAACAAGGGTGGCGGCACTGCATCGGCTTGGGCGCGGCTTACGCATGCCGTTTGCGCTGGGTGATCAGCAAGGCACGTTTACGCTCGAGCCCGGCTGCGCCCCTGCCGATGCAAGTCCGTTGTGTTTCGAGAGCGCCCTGGGTGTGCTCGCGTTCTCCGATCCGGAGGCGATGTTCAGTCTGATGGGTGAATGCCCGGTGACCCTGGCAGAGGCCGGCAACGACCCCACATCCTGGTTCTGGGAGCTGTTCCAGCATCACCTTAGCCCGCAGGTGTTGGCGCTGTTTGGGTATCTGCGTTTGCTGTCCGCGCCCAGGAAACTGAATTTTGGTTGTCGTTTTACGGTGACGCTGGGGCCTTCCAGGGTCGCAGGTTACCTGTGGATGGCTCCGGAGAGCTTGCTGGCTGCGTATGCGGCCGGCGCCTGGGAGCCTGCGGGCGATCCGCTGCCTGTGGCTTTTCCGTTGGTCATAGCGGCGTCCCTGGGCCGCTTGAGCCTGCCTGTTGCGCAAGTGCGCGGCTTGCGTGCGGGTGATGTGTTGGTACTCGAGCAGCCCTTTTTCGATGTACAGGGCCATGGCCACTTGCATATCGGCAGTCATCGGTTGCAAGGGCGTATTGATGATGAATCCGGGCGGTGGTGCCTGAACCTTATTGCGATAAAGGAAACGTGCGTGAACGAAGAGTTTGTAATACAGGAATATGCAGAAGAAGAGGTCGATCAGCCGATGGAGGATGTCTTTGGCCGGGAACCCTTTGATGACTTGAGTATGGCGCTGACCGTGCGCTGTGGCGTCTTGAACCTGACCCTGGGCGAACTGCGCAATCTGGCGCCCGGAGCTGTGCTGGGCATCACCGGCTATGCCCCTGGTATCGCCGGCCTGTATTACGGAGACCGGCCGATTGGGCAGGGGCAGTTGGTGGAAGTCAACGGTCGGCTCGGCTTGCAGTTGTCGCGCGTGGTGTTCTCCCGATGATATTCCAGGGCGTCGACCCCGTTGTCCTGGCGCTGTTTTTCGGTGCGCTGTCGTTGCTGCCGATGCTGTTGGTGGTCTGCACGGCTTTCTTGAAGATTGTCATTGTGCTGATGATTACCCGCAACGCTATCGGTGTTCAGCAGGTGCCTCCCAGCATGGCGATCAATGGCATAGCGCTGGCGGCAACGCTCTTTGTCATGGCGCCCGTGGGCTATCAGATCGCCGAAAACCTCCAGGGCACGCCCCTGAACATGAACAGCGTGCAGACGATGCAAGAGACCGGCCTGGGGGCCATGCAACCGTTACGCGAATTCATGAAGCGCAACACTGATCCGGATGTGTTGACCCATCTGCAGGAAAACAGCGTGCGTATGTGGCCGCCTGAGATGGCGCAAGGTACCCAGCGCGAAGACTTGATCCTGTTGATTCCGGCATTTGTGGTGTCGCAGTTACAGGCCGGGTTCGAGATCGGTTTCCTGATCTACATTCCGTTCATCGTCATCGATCTGATTGTGTCCAACCTGCTATTGGCGCTGGGTATGCAGATGGTGTCGCCGATGACCATTTCCTTGCCACTCAAGCTGTTGTTGTTCGTCATGGTTTCCGGATGGTCGCGATTGCTCGACAGCCTTTTCCTTTCTTACCTTTGAGTGCCCCATGGAACCGATCGTGCTGTTCAAGCAAGGCATGTTGTTGGTGGTGGTGCTGTCGGCACCGCCGTTGATCGTGGCGGTGATTGTTGGCGTGCTGACGTCGCTGGTTCAAGCCCTGATGCAGATACAGGACCAGACGCTGCCCTTCGGCATCAAGCTGGTTGCCGTGGGGGTCACACTGATATTGACGGGACGCTGGATCGGTGTGGAGTTGATTCAACTGATCAACCTGATGTTCGACATGATCGCCCGCTCGGCCCTCAACTGAGGGCCTGCACGTGACGCTTTATCTCGAGCTTTTGCCCAGCCTGCTGATCGCCATGGCGCGTATCTATCCCTGCGCCATTCTGGTGCCGGCGTTCTGTTTTCAGCATGTTCGCGGCCTGTCCCGGCACGCCATCGTGATGGTCCTGGCGTTCATTCCTGCGCCAGGTATCCACGCGGTATTGGCGGGCCAGGACTACTCTGCGCTGATGATCCTCGGGTTGATACTCAAGGAGGCGGCCCTGGGCAGTTTGCTGGGTGTCCTGTTGGCGATGCCTTTCTGGATGTTCGAGTCAGTCGGCGCACTGTTGGACAACCAGCGTGGCGCCTTGGCGGGGGGGCAACTCAACCCTTCACTGGGGCCGGACGCAACGCCCGTTGGGCACCTGTTCAAGCAGTTGGTGATTTACTTGCTGATCGCCGTGCTTGGCCTGAGCGTTCTCACGCAAGTGATCTGGGACAGTTACCGGCTGTGGCCGGCCACGGCCTGGGTGCCGCTGCCAGCCATCAATGGGTTCGGCATTTTCCTGGGCATACTCAGCGATACCTTCAACCACATGATGCTTTACGTTGCACCTTTTGTTGCGGTGCTCCTGTTCCTGGAGTTCGGTATCGCACTGCTGGGGGTTTACAGTCAGCAACTGCAGGTGAGCACCCTGGCGCCACCGGTCAAGAGCCTCGCGGGTATTGCGGTTCTGTTGCTGTACTTTGCATTGCTGCAGGACTTGATCGTCGGGCGCCTGACCCTGCTGGGCGACCTCAAACACTTACTCGGGCTGATGTTTCAGGTCTCGATGCCATGAGTGATTCGGGGGAAAAGAAACACCCGGCGTCCGCCAAAAAGTTGCGCGATCAACGCAAGAAAGGTCAGGTTTCGCAAAGCAAGGATGTCGGCAAGTTGCTGGTGCTCACGGCCATCAGTGAGATTGCGTTATTCACTGCCGAAACAAGTATGCAACGCTTTGAGCAACTGATTGCACTGTCCGTGTCGAGCATGGCGCAGCCCTTCGCACGGGCGTTGGAAGAAGTGCTGTTCGAAGGGCTTAAGGTGTTTTTCTCGTTTGCGCTGTTAATGGCCGGAACGGCGATCCTCATGAAGCTGATCAGCGGCTGGATGCAGTTTGGATTTCTGTTCGCTCCAGAGACGTTGAAGCTCGATTTCAACCGCCTCAACCCGCTCAAGCAACTCAAGCAGATGTTCTCGGCCAAAGCGATCACGGATCTGCTGATGAGCATTGCCAAGGCAGTGCTCCTGGGTGTGGTTTTGTACGTCGTGATCAGGCCGTCATTGGGCACGCTGATCAACCTGGCCAACAGTGACCTGCAAACGTATATCGTCGCGCTGATCACGCTGTTCCGCCATTTGCTGCATGTCTGCCTGGGGTTGCTGCTGGTGCTGGCGCTCATTGACCTGGCGATGCAAAAGCATTTTTTCGCCAAGAGCATGCGCATGACCCAGGTCGAGGTCGTCAAAGAATACAAGGACATGGAGGGCGACCCGCATGTAAAGAGCCAGCGCCGCTCGTTGGCCTATCAATTGGCTCAGGAAGAACCCAAGGTCAAACTGCCCAAGTTGGAAGAGGCCGACATGCTGGTCGTCAACCCGACGCACTTTGCCGTGGCCCTGTACTACCGGCCCGGCAACACACCGCTGCCTGTGCTGGTCAACAAAGGCACGGACGATGAGGCCCGCGAATTGATCCGGCAGGCCAAGGCGGCCGAGGTGCCGGTGATTCAGTGTGTCTGGTTGGCCCGTACCCTCTACACGCACAAACTGGGGGCCGGTATCCCCCGCGAGACTTTGCAGGCTGTAGCGTTGATCTATCGTACGTTGCGCGAGCTAGATGATGAGGCCAAGCGTGAAACCTTGGAGTTGCCGGAGCTGGAGTTACGCTGATCAACGCCCTGTCCGCGTTGTGTCAGGCTCGGATACCCAGGGTCGAGAGCAGGTGAGCGGCAGCGGCGCTCACCCGATAGCCAGGGGCGTTGGCTATTGAAGCGCTACTGAGCGCTCATCGTTCCAGCGAGATCGTCTGGTAGTCCGCGCGCTCGCCGGATGGGCCGGGCTCGACTCGCATCTGCGGTGGCCACCAGATCACGATGGTATCTTTGGTCGCTTGCGGGCGTGAGCAGGAGTCCCCTTTGCAAGTGGGGCTGCAGCCGGTGATGAGCAGTACTGTGCTGATCAAGGTGAGGCACAACGAGCGGTGTTTCATGGGGTGGCCTTCTGAACGGGAGTGATCAAGGAGGGGCGGGGTACGCTCAGGTGTTCATCTTTGACGATCGGGCGCATGGCGATGAACACCTCGGCTTCTTCACCTGGTTTGAGCCAGGCACGCGGCCATACGGTCACAGCCAGGGTTTGCGAATTGCTGCATTCTTTTTCGTCGATGCGCACGTTGCGCTTGAACTGATTGCGCAGCACGACCACGGCCACGTTGAACTGCGGGCCGGCGTACCACTGGCTGTGTTCGGTATTCATGGCCAGTAGTTCGCGGGTGCTGCACAAGGTCTCCAGCCCCAGCGGCATGGGGGCCGCCTTGAATGCCTGGGGCACCTGCCCCGTCACCAGATGAGCCAGGGTGCTGGTGATGTCACTGCGCTTGATCACCGGCTCGTGTTCGGCATAACGCCTGGCCAATGGCTTGAGCGCGGCCTGAAGCTCGACCTGATCGTCCTGTGGCAAGTAGCGCGAAGGGTCGGCTTGATCACCAATCACGCGTGGGGTCAGGATGAACAGGCGTTCGCGACGATTGTTCTGGCGTTCGCTGGAAGAGAACAACGCCTTGCCCAGCAACGGTATATCCCCTAGAAGGGGAATCTTGTTGCGCTTGTCGATGCTTTCGGTGACATGAAACCCACCCACCACCAGTGAGCGCTTTTCCGCCATGACCGCCTGGGTGCTGACGTTGCCGCGGCGTACATCGGGCCCCAGGCGGTCAGGGTTGGATTCGTCGAAGTTCCCGTCTTCGATATCCACCTGAAGGTGCACCTGATGAGTGCCACGGGTGGTAATCACCCTGGGCACGACTTGCAGGCTGGTGCCTACTGTGATGGGCAGCACGGTGGCGACCTCTGTACCCGCCGTCAGGTATTGGGTGCGGTTGAAGTCAATCACGGACGGCTGGTTTTCCAAGGTGAGCACTGAGGGGTTGGAGACCATGGTCGCCAGTCCGCGTTGCTCCAGTGCACGTATCCTGGCAAAGAACCGGTCACGGTTTTCGATCGAAAGCTGCGAAGAGCTGCCCGGTGCCAGCCTCATGTCACTGCTGAAATGACGACTGCCCCAGTTGATCCCGAATTCCCGCAGTTGTTCGCGCTCTATGTCGAGGATGATTGCATCGATTTCCACCATTTTGCGCGCCACGTCGAGCTGGGCAATCAGCTCGCGGTACATCGCCTGGCGTTCCGGAACATCATAGATAAGCACGGCGTTGTTGCGCACATCGGCCTCGACGCGGATTTTGCCCGCAGAAACCGGAGCCCTGGGGGTCAATGTCGCTCCCGTTCCCGACTCTCGAGGGTTCGTCGTCTGGCCGAGCATTTGCCCCAGCATAGGGTTGCTCAGCCGGGGAAAGTTCGGCGTGATGGGAGAGGGTTGGGATGAGGAGGGGCGCGGGTTGAGGGTGGAGAGGGAGGACGTGGCCCGAGGCTCCAATAGTCCACGCAGCATGCTGGCGACGCCAGGGAGGGTGAGTTTTTCGCCGCGATAGTCTATCTGTCGGTCTCCCGCGTTGGCGAATTTCAGCGGGTAGCTGAGCACACTCTGTTTTTCGTCGGGCGTTTTACGCTGGCTGCTGAACTGCTTGATCTGGTCGATGTAACGCTTGGGGCCAGACACCAGCACTACCCCTTCATCCGGCAATTCGCCCCAGCCGAAACGGCTATCGAGCAGACCGATGTCGGTCAGCGCCCTCTTGAGGTCGGCAACGGTCTCGGCGGACACCTCCAGCCGCGCGGATTCCTGCAGATCCAGCGTGCTGATATAGAGCGTTTTGTTGTACAGGAACCACTGGAAACGGTGCTCTACCGCCAGCCTGTCGAGCATCGTCTGGGGGGTATTGGCGCGTATCTTGCCATTTACGCTGCCGTCCAGCAGGCCGTCGATCTGCAGTTGTATCCCAAAGGTTTGAGCGAAGTCTTCCAGCACTTCTTGCAGGGGCTTATGCTCGGCTTCATAGGCATAGGCGGTGTTTTTCCATTCGGCGGGAATGGCGGCAAGCGCGCTGTGCAGCGGCGCCAACAAAAAGGGCAGGGCGAGCAGGCAGCGCCAGTGAGGGCTTTTTGTTGGCGCGGGGGGCGGGTTTAAACGCAAGCCGGTGTGCTTGTTAATTTTGCTATACATGACAGGTTCTCTGTTTCAGTGCCGTAGCTTACGAAATGAGGTGGGCGCAGATTCCCGCCCGGCCTTGTTCTGCGCGCAGTTACGCTGCGCCAGGTATCGCGGTGGTTGGAAAGTGCTTGGGAGTATTCATGCCATCCCAGGGCTGGCGTTGCGCCCGCCGGGCGTGGCGTTTGACGTGCGCCAGGGCCGTGGGCGCGGGGAACTCGTCAGGCTGGGCTGATCGAGTTGAGACCAGGGCTTCGGCGGAGTGTGTGCTCGTGGGCCACTCGCCCAGGCAGCCGGCGTTGGCTGCCAGGCGCTAGACGACATTGATGGCGGATTTAAGCGTTTCGTGTTTGTAGCTGAGATAGGTCGAGTTCACCGCGAGGTTGGTCACAAGGGCGGACTTTTCCTCATTGAGTTGTTCGAAGAGCCGTGCAAACTCTGCGCTGTCTTCGCTGTACCTGACCTCGGTACCGATCTGCTCGAGCCTTTTTTCGGAACGTATTTGCTCTCTGTAGAGACTGTTGGATATGCGTGAGTCGGTATTCATCGCTTGATCTCCGGTGGGGTTCTGCTCCTGTGTGGTGCCTGAGTGATGGCCAGTTCCATCGACCGACTGACTTATTAAAAGAAGAAAGGCTTTCACCGATAAAAGTTGTTACCTGGTCTTTGCCCTGGGCGGGATCGTCACCAGATTGTCGAGGGTATGAGACCAGTTGATATGAAACCCACCTTCGTCTGTCTCAAGCAGCAGTGACTGGGCGGCGAGCCCGTCCTCAACTTGAAGCGTCCAGGGCACACTGCAGTGCAGATTGAGCCATAGCTCGACGTGCTCGCGGTCCTGTGGGTTGCACATCAGGTTCGCCTCGACCGCAGGCAGTTGGGCCGCCACCAGCTTATTGAGCAGTGCGCTGAGGCGTTGGGCGGGTACGGTCTCATCGAGAAGGGTTCGAATGGCGGTATTAACGACGGAGGTCGCGGCGTATTCCAGATGGTTGATCATCATCTCGCGCTCAGACTCCCAACGATGCAGTTGGGCGTTGGCACGCTGCCAGAACGCTTCACTGGCCCGTTCGAGCATCTGCTCGCATTGCTCCTGGGCTTGGCGGATGAGTACTTGCGCTTGGGTTTGAGCGTGATCAAGCAAGTGTTGCGCCTGGGCGTGTTCAGCAAGCATTTGCCTGGGAATCAGCGCCGTCGGCAACTCTTGGGGCTGGGTCTTCAGTTCAATCTTGTGGGCGCAAAACATGCTGGGAATTCTCCTGGGAGGCGCGCAGGGTGTTATCGACGGTGGGAGAGGTCGCACGCCAGACAGTGGCTTGCCAGAGGGTATCCAGGCGGCCGTGGGGGTCCGCCGGTTTGGGATGCAGCTCCAGCTCGAGCACCCTTGGACGCGCAAAGCACAAGCGCAGTCGCTGCCAGATATCAGGAGCGACCCAAGCGCGCAGATATTGCAAGGGATCGTCGATGTTCGTCGACGCCGGGCCAGGTGGCAGCGCCTTGGCCAGGCGCTGGCACCAAAGCAGCTGTTCCTGATTCAGCCGCTCGTCATGGGGCGCCTTGTACACCTCATTGATAAGGATGAGCACAAGGTCCCGTTGCTGCGTGCTGCTCAGCACGAGTTGTAACAATGCCGAAGAAGCGGCCGGGGGCAGCCCGGGCTCAATGCCGAACAGGTCGCTCACGCGGCGATGATGGCTGCGTGAAAGTGCTGCTGCTTCAACAAAGCCCGTTTGGGTGAGCCAATCGATGTGGGCATTTTTCCACGGGAAGGCCCACCATTTTACCCAACTCAGATCGTCACTCATGAGCCTGTGCCATTGCAGGCTCTGCAAGGTTGGACAACTTCCAGCGGCGCCAGAGCCGCCAGCCAGCGCCGCCCAGGATGAGGGCGATCAGAGGTAATAAAACGCTGGCACGCCAAAACCCAAGGTCATGCTCCGGCACCAGGAAGGGGCCGAAATAGACAAGCTGTTGCTCTTCCTTATAGGCAGTGGCCGGTACGAAAATCACGGTCAGCTTGACGGTATTGTCGATGGCTGAAGCCATGCCGGGGATGCTGCTGGCCACCATCCTGCGCACGCGCGGGTTGATTTTGTCCGGGTCCAGGCGCGGGTCATGTTTGATGAATACCGAGGCGGACGCCGGCTGTACCGGCTCGCCTGGCGCGACTCGCTCAGGGAGCACCACGTGCACACGGGCGACGATCACACCGTCTATATTCGATAGGGTCGACTCCAACTCCTGGGACAGTGCGTAGATGTAACGCGCACGCTCTTCCAGTGGTGTGGAGATGACGCCTTCCTTGCGAAATACATCACCCAATGTTGAACGGGCCAGCCTGGGCAGCCCCGCAGCGTCCAGAGTACGAACCGCTCGACTTATGTCACTGGCCTTCACGCGAACGGCAACGCCGTCTTTACCCGGGATTTTCTGAGCGCGAATCTGTTTGTTGGCCAGCTCTGCAATGACTTCGTTAGCTTCTTGCTCAGAGATGTTGCGATGAAGCTCTACGCTTTCACCACAGCCAGTCAGCATCAACGCCGACGACAGAAACACTAGGGCTATCAGGTGGCGATACATGCAGCTACCCCAGGTTTGAAATTTTGTCGATGCCTTTTGCAATTGCGCCAATGACCTTGACGCGTGACATCACTTCTATATGCGCCTCGGCGAGCGCCTGGGGAAACTCGTTCGCGTCTTTGGTCTTCTTGTTCTGGCTGGCCTCCCGAAACCCTTTGGATACGCGTCTGGATAGGGTTTGCGACTCAGTGGCGTCCCAGGGCGATGCAGCAGAGGCCGTGACGGGCGCAACGCCGTTACCGGACGGTTCGGCGGGGTTGAGCTGGGCGTTGAAAAAACTAATGTCAGAAACCGCGTTGTTCGCGTCTGGCATGTCGGCGTGGGCAGCGATGGACATGTTTTTGCGCAACCCGGTATGGGTGATATCCATGTGAACCTCCATCGAATGAATCAGGTGCTGTACTTGCAGTGAGCGTAAAAACCTCCCCAGTCCTTACGGGGCGGGGAGGTTGTTTTACTTATGCGAATCGCAAGGATTTAGTGCGGCCCGCTTTAGCAGTGGTCAGTTCCTGCTCAGCTGTTTTTTTAGCTTCTTCAACCACTTTGCGTTCTTTTTCCGCGTTGATTGCATCCAGCTGAGCTTGGTTACCAGCGCTACCACCAAGATTAGAGATCATAGAACACCTTTCAAAGTTTAAATAAAGACCGATAGCAATTCATCCGCTATCTGTGCATGTTGAGCGAATTCGTAGTTGCTCGGGCTTTAGGTGGTTTGTTGCAAATGAAGCGTTCCATTTTATTGCGCGATAAATATTTAAATTTATTTCGATGTGTGCTGCGGCGTTATATTTCGAGTTGTTTCATTCGGTAATAGAGCGTGCGCTTTACCACCCCCAACTCAATCGCCACGCTATCGACACAGTGGTCATTGCGCTGCAGTGATTCTTCAATCAGGGCTTTTTCAATTTGTTGCAGGCGCGTCTTGAGGCCTAATTCGCTACCGTGTGTGTCGCTTACCGGCACTGTGAGCGGCGCCAGGCCCAATACGAAGCGTTTGGCGGTCGAACGTAGCTCACGAAGGTTTCCCTGCCAGGAATGGCAGAGCAGTTGTTGCAACAACTGGGCAGGTGGGGTTGGGGCAGGGCATTGGAAGTGTTCGGCTTCCTGCCGGACCATGTTGATGAACAACGGGATAATCCGCTCGCGTTGGTCGCGCAGGGCGGGAAGCTGGAGACTGACGATGTTCAGTCTAAAGTACAGGTCACGCCTGAAGGTGCCCGATTCGACCATCTGGTGCAGCGACTGCTGGGCTGAGGCAATGACGCGCATATCCACCGGGATGAAACGGGTTGAGCCCAGGCGCTCCACGCCACGAGATTCCAGTACCCGCAGCAGTTTGGCCTGCAGGTTCAAAGGCATGCTGTCGATCTCATCGAGGTAAAGTGTGCCCAGATGAGCGGCTTCTACCACGCCTGCCCGCGACTGCACCGCCCCCGTAAAGGCGCCGCTGTTGACTCCAAACAACTGGCTTTCCGCAAGGCTTTCGGGGATCGCCGCGCAGTTCACGGCAACGAAGTTACCGCGGCGTCCCGATAAGCGATGAACCCGTTGGGCCAACGTGTCCTTGCCGGTACCGGTTTCTCCCAGTAATAAAATATCTATGTTGAGTTTCGCGGTGCTGTGAAGCGTATTTTCAATGTCTGGGTCTTTCAGGAACGACGTATCCGTTTCAACTTCCCCATGACAGGCATTCGACATCGACGGGGTGCTCCATTATTTTTGCTATTGAGAAAGCCGTGATCAGCCACGCCTTCACCGGCGTGAAAATTATAGGTTTCTCGCGCGGACCTTGAAGTAGGAACTTACGCGAATGATGTAGGAGAAGTTAGACAGCTTTATATTTTGTTGTGCCTAATTGCTAAGGCGAGGTGTTAAACAATTACCCATAAAAAAGCCGATGCAAGGCATCGGCTTTTTAAATGCGGGGTAAACCGCGGGTGTTATTTACACGTTGAAACGGAAATGCATGACGTCGCCATCCTTGACGATGTATTCCTTGCCTTCCAGGCGCCATTTACCGGCTTCCTTGGCACCGGCCTCACCCTTGAACTGGATGAAGTCGTTATAGGCGATCACTTCGGCGCGGATAAAGCCTTTTTCGAAGTCGGTGTGGATCACGCCGGCCGCTTGCGGCGCGGTGGCACCCACCTTGACGGTCCAGGCGCGGACTTCTTCGACACCGGCAGTGAAGTAGGTCTGCAGGTTGAGCATTTCGTAGCCGGCGCGGATCACGCGGTTCAGGCCAGGTTCTTCCAGGCCCAGGGCCTCCAGGAACATGTCCTTCTCTTCGCCGTCATCAAGCTCGGCGATTTCCGCTTCGATCTTGTTGCACACCGGAACCACGATGGCGCCTTCTTCGTCGGCGATGGCCTTGACCACATCCAGCAGCGGGTTGTTCTCAAAACCGTCTTCAGCGACGTTGGCGATGTACATTACAGGCTTGGTGGTCAGCAGGTGGAAGCCCTTGATCACGGCCTTCTCGTCAGCGCCCATGCTTTTCATCAGGCTGCGCGCAGGCTTGCCTTCGGTGAAGTGAGCGATCAACTGCTCCAGCAGGCCTTTTTGGACCACGGCGTCCTTGTCGCCACCCTTGGCGTTACGCGCGACTTTCTGCAGTTGCTTTTCGCAGCTGTCGAGGTCTGCGAAGATCAGTTCCAGGTCGATGATCTCGATGTCGCGTTTCGGGTCGACGCTGTTGGAGACGTGAATCACGTTCTCGTCTTCAAAGCAGCGAACCACGTGGGCAATGGCATCTGTTTCGCGGATGTTGGCCAGGAACTTGTTGCCCAGTCCTTCACCTTTCGATGCGCCGGCAACCAGGCCTGCGATGTCGACGAATTCCATGGTGGTCGGCAGGATACGCTTGGGATTGACGATGGCCGCCAGCGCTTCAAGGCGTGGGTCCGGCATCGGCACGATACCGCTGTTGGGTTCGATGGTGCAGAAGGGGAAGTTCTCCGCCGCAATACCGGACTTGGTCAAAGCGTTGAACAAGGTGGATTTGCCGACGTTGGGCAGGCCGACGATGCCGCAATTGAATCCCATGGTGTTTCCCCTCGGAAAAAAGTCAGGCCTTCTGGCTGTGCAGGTTTTTCATCGCGCGGTTCCATTCCCCGGCGAAGATATCCGGCAGCACGCCGAGGGCAAAGTCGATGCTGGCATCGAGTTTTTCCTGTTCGGCGCGTGGCGCACGACCCAGGACGAAATTTGAAACCATACTGGCGACGCCTGGGTGGCCAATGCCGAGCCGCAGACGGTAAAAATTATTCTGATTCCCCAACTGCGCGATGATGTCGCGCAGCCCGTTGTGCCCGCCATGCCCGCCGCCCAGCTTGAGCTTGGCAACGCCAGGTGGCAGGTCCAGTTCGTCATGGGCCACCAGGATTTCCTCGGGTTTGATCCGGAAGAAGCCCGCAAGTGCCGCGACAGCCTGGCCGCTGCGGTTCATGTAGGTGGTGGGAATCAGCAGACGAACATCCTGACCCTGGTGCGAGAAGCGCCCGGTCAGGCCAAAATATTTGCGATCGGCCGCAAGGTTTATACCTTGGGCGTGGGCGATGCGCTCAACAAAAAGGGCCCCCGCGTTATGCCGGGTCTGTTCGTATTCGGCGCCTGGATTTCCCAGGCCAACGATCAGTTTAATGGCAGTCACGACAGGGGCCCTTCCTTTGGAGTTGTGGATAACATCGCTACACCAGCGTGCGGCGAAAGGGGACGACAGGAGCTCACTTATCCAGAGATAAACTTCGCGTTGTTGCCCGCTTTCTCGCTATGTTTCGGTCCGCGATGTTTCCTCAAGCTCCTTCGTTGCAGAGTGTATTACTCTGCAGCGGTTTCGCCGGCTTCATCTTCTGCTACAACACGTGGCGCGTGGACGTTGGCAACAGCCTTGTCGTCGTTGTGAGCCAGTGCAACGAACTCAACGCCTTTAGGGGCCTTGAGGTCGGACAGGTGGATGATGGTGCCGATTTCAGCAGCCGACAGGTCGACTTCGATGAACTCAGGCAGGTCTTTCGGCAGGCAGCTTACTTCCAGCTCGGTAGTGGTGTGAGAAACAACGCCACCTTTCTTGACTGGAGCTTCTTCGCCAACGAAGTGCACAGGCACGATAGCGGTCAGTTTCTGACCGGCTACAACGCGTACGAAGTCAGCGTGCAGTACGTGGCCCTTGGACGGGTGGCGCTGCAGAGCCTTGATGATAACGTTCTGCTTTTTGCCGCCAACGTTCAGTTCGATAACGTGGCTGTAGGCAGCATCGTTTTCGAGCAGTTTGGCAACTTCTTTAGCCAGCATGCTGATGGATTCAGGGGCTTTTTCGCCACCGTAAACTACAGCTGGAACCAGGCTTGCGAGACGACGCAGGCGGCGGCTCGCACCTTTCCCCAGGTCGGAACGCACTTCAGCATTCAGAGTAAAATCGTTCATGTTGTATCTCCAAAATAACCACATTCGCCCCAGCGTTTGCGACCAGCGCTAAAGGCGATATGGGCAAAAAAGCCCCGCCCCAACAGAGTGTTGGGGCGGGGCGCTTTTCGTCAGTGAGGTGTTCCGAAAGGTTTGACCCTTAGCGGAACATCGCGCTGATCGATTCTTCGTTGCTGATGCGGCGAACCGCTTCTGCAACTACCGGTGCGATATCCAGTTGACGGATACGCGCACAGGCTTGAGCGGCGGCGGACAACGGGATGGTGTTAGTCACCACCAGTTCGTCCAGCACGGAATTCTCGATGTTCTCGATCGCTCGGCCCGACAGCACAGGGTGTGTGCAGTAGGCGAAGACTTTTGCTGCACCGTGCTCTTTCAAGGCTTTTGCCGCGTGGCACAGGGTGCCGGCGGTGTCGACCATGTCATCAACCAGAATACAGGTACGCCCTTCGACATCACCGATGATATGCATCACTTCAGAGTGATTGGCTTTTTCACGGCGTTTATCGATGATCCCGAGGTCCACGCCCAGGGACTTGGCAACCGCACGTGCACGCACGACGCCACCAATGTCCGGGGACACGATCATCAGGTTTTCAAAGCGCTGGTCTTCGATGTCGTCCACCAATACTGGGGAGCCGTAGATGTTATCTACCGGAATATCAAAGAACCCCTGGATTTGGTCAGCGTGCAGGTCAACCGTGAGAACACGGTCGATACCTACCACGGTCAGCATGTCAGCAACGACTTTCGCGCTGATAGCTACACGTGCGGAACGCGGACGGCGATCCTGACGGGCATAACCAAAGTAAGGGATTACAGCTGTGATTCGAGTCGCTGAGGAGCGGCGGAAGGCATCAGCCATCACGACGAGTTCCATCAGGTTATCGTTGGTCGGAGCGCAGGTCGGCTGAATAATGAAGACGTCTTTACCGCGAACGTTTTCATTGATCTCGGCTGTAATTTCGCCGTCGGAGAATTTACCGACAGAGATGTCACCGAGAGGGATATGCAGCTGACGTACGACACGTCGAGCCAGATCGGGGTTGGCGTTCCCCGTAAAGACCATCATCTTGGACACGCGCAGTACCTAGAGGCTGAGGGTAACCTGGATGAGTATTAGAAAATGGCAGGGGCGGCTGGATTCGAACCAACGCATGGCAGGATCAAAACCTGCTGCCTTACCGCTTGGCGACGCCCCTGTATCTGTTGCAACGAGTACCCAGTACTCGATTCCTTTTAGAGCAGACTTTGCAGCTTGCGATGCAACATCGAAACGTTGCTTCCCTTTGCTACAAACCCTGTAAGGGTCTCTGTAAGAAGGGCCGAGACTTTATCAGCTTCAGCTTTGTTTGGGAAGCCCCCAAACACACAACTTCCAGTTCCGGTTAATTTTGCTTCGGTAAATTTACCTAACAAATTCAAAGCGTTACGTACTTCTGGATAACGCCTTGCTACAACCGGTAAGCAGTCATTTCGACTGTTTCCCTTGGGAACGGGGCGCACTTTAATGGGAGAAGAGTTACGTGTCAACAACGGATCTGAAAAAATTTCTGCTGTACTTACAGATACTTGCGGGACAAGTACGACATACCACGGCTCTTCGGGGTATTCCGGGGTGAGTTTCTCCCCCACACCCTCAGCAAAAGCGGCGTGCCCGTGCACGAAAACCGGGACGTCGGCGCCCAGCGTCAGGCCCAGCGCTGCCAGGCGATCATGGTCCCAACCCAGTTGCCATAAGTGATTGAGACCCAGCAAGGTCGTCGCGGCATTCGAGCTGCCACCACCGATTCCGCCGCCCATGGGCAGGATTTTATCGATCCAGATATCGATGCCCTGGGAACAGCCCGATTGTTCCTGAAGTTTTTTTGCCGCCCTGACAATCAGATTGCTGTCGTGGGGCACGCCTTCGAATTCGGTGTGCAGCTTGATCACACCGTCATCGCGCACGGCGAAGGTCAGTTCATCGCCGTAGTCGAGAAATTGAAACAGCGTCTGCAACTCGTGGTAGCCGTCTTCGCGGCGCCCGAGAATGTGCAGCATCAAGTTGAGTTTTGCGGGGGAGGGCAGGGTCAGGCGTTCTGTGGTCACGTTATTGCCCCAGTTTGCGCGGTTGCCAGTCCTTGATCACCAGCGTGACGTCAAGGTCGGTGCCATGCAGTTTGATGCGCTCGGGCAGCCAGTAACCGCTTTGTTGTACGTAGCTGAGGTATTCGACCTGCCAGCCGTCCTGCTCCAGCGTGGCCAGGCGGCTGTCGCCATTGAGGCTCAGGCGACTCTTGCTGTCTGGCGCGGGCAAGCCACGCACCCACCACACCAGATGCGACACCGGCAGCTTCCAGCCGATTTGTTCTTCGAGCAGCGCTTCCGGCGAGGTGGCTTCGTAGCGCCCCTGATTGGCCACTTCGAGGCTGACTTGCCCCGGGCGCCCGGTCAGGCGTGCTGCGCCGCGACCCAGTGGGCCCGACAAGCGAATATCGTAGTAGTCCTGGCGTTGCAGCCAGAACAGGGTGCCGCTGCCGGAGTCTTTCGGCGCGCGCACCCCGACTTTGCCTTCGATCTGCCAGCCGTCGATGCTGCTGAGCTGGTCCTTGTGCTGTTTCCATTGCGCCGGATTGCCCTGGCCTTCAACGGATTCTCGGCTGCCGATGCCCGCGCAACCAGCGAGCAGGGCGATAAGACTGAACACTACAACGTGGCGCAAGAACATAAGCTTAAAGGGTCTCGGATCCGGTCAGGCGCTTGATGGTGCCGCGCAGAATAGGGCTTTCGGGTTGTTCCTTGAGGAATTTTTCCCAGATTTGGCGTGCTTCGCGCTGCTTGCCGTTGGCCCACAGCACTTCGCCCAGGTGGGCCGCCACTTCCTGATCGGGGAAGCGCTCCAGCGCCTGGCGCAGCAACCGTTCGGCTTCGTCCAGGTTGCCCAGGCGGTAATTCACCCAGCCCAGGCTGTCGAGGACGGCCGGGTCTTCGGGGTTGAGCTTGTGGGCCTGCTCGATCAGCACCTTGGCTTCGTCGTACCGCGTGGTGCGGTCGGACAAGGTGTAACCCAAGGCGTTAAGGGCCATGGCGTTGTCCGGATCGCGCTTGATGATCAGGCGCAGGTCTTTTTCCATCTGCGCCAGGTCGTTGCGTTTTTCCGCCTGCATGGCGCGGGTGTACAGCAGGTTCAAGTCATCGGGGAATTGCAGCAAGGCTTGCTGCAGCAGTTTCCACGCGCGCTCACCCTGATTGTTGGCCGACAAGGTCTCGGCCTGGATCAGGTACAACTGGATCGCGTAATCCGGCTCGGCATCGCGGGCGGCGGCCAGGCGTTTTTCGGCCTCGTCGGTGCGACCGTTGCTCATCAGAATATCGGCTTGGCGCAACTGCGCCGGGAGGTAGTCGTTACCCGGGCCGACCTGGGCGTATTCGAGCAGGGCGGCCTGTGGGTCGTTACGTTCTTCGGCGATACGGCCCAGGTTCAGGTGCGCCGAGTCCACGTGGCTCTCGCGCTGGATCAGCTCTTCCAGATAGCCCTTGGCCTCGTCCCAGGCCTTGGCTTCCAGGCATACCAGTGCCAGGGAATAGCGCAGCTCGTCGTCATCCGGGTACTGCTGGACCAGATTGGCGAACTGCACTTTGGCGTCCTCCATGCGGTCCTGCTCCACCAGCATGCGCGCATAGGTCAGGCGCAGGCGCTTGTCGTCCGGGTATTTCTTGATGCTTTTTTCCAGCAGAGGAATCGCTTCCTTGCCGCGATTGAGGTTTTGCAGCAGGCGCGCGCGCAGCAGGATCGGCGCGATCTCGCCCTCATCCGGCGGGTTCTGCTCAAGCAGCTTGAGCGCGGCCTGGGCTTCGTCGTCCTGTTGCAGCAACAACGCCTTGCCGAAAATCAGCTGGCTGTTCTTTGGATGTTTTTGCAGCAGGCGGTCGAAACTCTTCATGAGCCCGTTGCGTGTGTCCTGGTCGGTGTCGGCGGCCGACAGCGCAAGAAAATCGAAATGGGTGTCGCCCTTGCCCTGCAACACCTTCTCCATATAGACCATAGAGTCGTCATACCGCCCGGCGCGCGCCAGTTGAATGGCGGCTGCCCGCTGCGCTTCCAGATCGTCCGGCGCGTTTTTCGCCCAGATCAGCGAGGTATCCAGTGCGGCCTGATCGGCCCCCAGGTACTCGGCGATGCGAAACGCCCGCTCGGAAATCCCCGGATCCTGGGTGTTGATGGCCTGGGTCACGTAGTTATCCAGCGCAATATCGAAGCGATTGCGCTGGCCGGCCAGTTCGGCACTCAGCAGGCTGAAGATCGTTTCTTCACTGAACGAGGAATAAACCTTGGGCTTTTCAGGGGCGGGGGTGCTGTCTTCCACCGGCGGGGTACCGTCCGGCGACACCGGGGCCAAGGCCTGGCAGCCGCTGAGAAAGACAAAAGCAAGGAGCAACGCGGAAGATCTATTCATATAGGAAGAGGACGACTAACCTGCGGTCGGATCATCATGACACAAGCCTTCGGCCAAACATAACCGAGTCTCAATGGATGCCTTTATAGACACAAGGCATTAGGACAATAGACGACGGTGGTTGTTCTGAATCTATCGAAGTAGGACAATTGTCGGCTTCCCGACATCATCAGCGATATTGAATGGCCTTCCTCGCACTCGGTATTAACCACAAGACTGCCTCCGTAGACGTGCGCGAGCGCGTGGCGTTTACGCCAGAGCAGTTGGTTGAGGCCTTGCAGCAGCTCTGCCGGCTCACCGACAGCCGCGAAGCTGCAATCCTTTCGACCTGCAATCGCAGCGAGCTTTATATAGAGCAGGAGCATCTTTCAGCGGATGTTGTCTTGCGCTGGCTGGCGGATTACCACCATTTAAGCCTCGATGACCTGCGTGCGAGTGCTTATGTGCACGAAGATCATGCGGCAGTTCGTCACATGATGCGCGTGGCGTCCGGTCTCGATTCGCTGGTGCTGGGCGAGCCGCAGATTCTTGGGCAGATGAAGTCGGCTTACGCGGTGGCGCGTGAGGCCGGTACCGTCGGTCCATTGTTGGGCCGCCTGTTCCAGGCGACCTTCAATTCCGCCAAACAAGTGCGCACCGATACCGCGATCGGCGAAAACCCGGTGTCGGTGGCGTTCGCTGCCGTCAGCCTGGCCAAGCAGATTTTCAGCGACTTGCAGCGCAGCCAGGCGCTGCTGATCGGCGCTGGTGAAACCATCACCCTCGTGGCCCGCCACCTGCACGACCTGGGGGTCAAGCGTATCGTGGTGGCCAACCGTACCCTGGAGCGCGCCAGCATCCTGGCCGAGCAGTTCGGCGCGCACGCGGTGCTGTTGGCTGATATCCCGGCCGAGTTAGTGCGCAGCGACATCGTCATCAGTTCCACCGCTAGCCAGTTGCCGATCCTGGGCAAGGGCGCGGTGGAGAGTGCGCTGAAGCTGCGCAAGCACAAACCGATCTTTATGGTGGATATCGCCGTTCCAAGGGATATCGAGCCTGAAGTCGGCGAGTTGGACGACGTTTACCTCTATAGCGTCGACGATCTGCACGAAGTGGTCGCTGAGAACCTCAAGAGCCGCCAGGGTGCCGCCCAGGCGGCCGAAGAGATGGTCAGCATTGGCGCCGAAGATTTTATGGTGCGCCTGCGTGAACTGGCAGCGGTGGACGTGCTCAAGGCGTATCGTCAGCAGGGCGAACGCCTGCGCGACGAGGAGTTGCTCAAGGCCCAGCGCTTGTTGGCCAACGGCAGCAGCGCCGAGGAGGTGCTGATGCAACTGGCCCGCGGCCTCACCAACAAGCTGCTCCACGCGCCCAGCGTACAATTGAAAAAGCTCACTGCCGAAGGCCGCCTCGATGCGCTGGCCATGGCCCAGGAACTCTTTGCCCTCGGTGAGGGCGCGTCAGAAAGCTCTTCGGATAAAAAACCGCAATGAAAGCGTCACTGCTCAATAAACTGGACGTGCTCCAGGACCGTTTCGAAGAACTGACCGCCTTGCTCGGCGATGGCGAAGTCATCTCCGATCAGACCAAGTTCCGCACCTATTCCAAGGAATACGCGGAAGTTGAGCCAATTGTCACCACCTACGGCCAATGGCTGAAAACCCAGGGCGACCTTGAAGGTGCCCAGGCGTTGCTCAAAGACAGCGACCCGGACATGCGCGAAATGGCCGTGGAAGAAGTCCGCGAAGCCAAAGACAAACTGATCGCGCTGGAAGGCGACCTGCAACGCATGCTGCTGCCCAAGGACCCCAACGACGGACGCAACGTGTTCCTCGAGATCCGCGCCGGTACCGGCGGTGACGAGGCGGCGATTTTCTCCGGCGACCTGTTCCGCATGTATTCGCGCTATGCCGAACGGCGTGGCTGGCGCGTGGAGATCCTGTCCGAGAACGAAGGCGAGCACGGCGGCTATAAAGAAGTCATCGCGCGGGTCGAAGGCGAGAATGTCTACGGCAAGCTGAAATTCGAATCCGGCGCCCACCGCGTGCAGCGGGTCCCGGCGACCGAGTCCCAGGGCCGCATCCACACGTCTGCGTGTACCGTGGCCGTGTTGCCCGAGCCGGACGAGCAGGAAGCCATCGAGATCAACCCGGCCGACCTGCGGGTGGATACCTACCGCTCGTCGGGCGCCGGTGGTCAGCACGTCAACAAAACCGACTCGGCGATCCGCATCACGCACTTGCCGTCCGGCATCGTGGTGGAGTGCCAGGAAGAGCGTTCGCAGCACAAGAACCGTGCGCGGGCGATGTCCTGGCTGTCGGCCAAACTCAATGACCAGCAGACCAGCGCGGCGGCCAATGCGATTGCCAGCGAGCGTAAATTGCTGGTGGGCTCGGGCGACCGTTCCGAGCGCATTCGCACCTACAACTTTGCCCAGGGCCGGGTCACCGACCACCGGGTCAACCTCACCCTTTACTCCCTCGACGAGATCCTCGCCGGGGGCGTTGATGCGGTGATCGAGCCGTTGCTCGCCGAATACCAGGCCGATCAATTGGCGGCGATAGGTGAATAAATGACCATCATCGCCAGTCTGTTGCGCGCCGCCGACCTGCCGGACTCGCCCACTGCGCGTCTGGACGCTGAATTGTTGCTGGCGGCGGCCCTGGGGAAATCCCGTAGCTATTTGCACACCTGGCCCGAAAAAATCGTCAGCAGCGAAGATGCGCTGACCTTTGCCGGCTACCTGCAACGTCGCCGTGCCGGCGAGCCGGTGGCGTACATTCTCGGTCAGCAAGGCTTCTGGAAACTCGACCTGGAAGTCGCGCCGCACACGCTGATCCCACGCCCGGACACCGAGTTGCTGGTGGAAGCGGCCCTGGAATTGTTACCCGCCACGGCCACCAGCGTGCTTGACCTGGGCACCGGCAGCGGCGCCATCGCGTTGGCCCTGGCCAGCGAGCGCCCGACCTGGCAGGTCACGGCAGTCGACCGTGTGCTGGAAGCCGTGGCCCTGGCCGAGCGCAATCGTCAGCGCCTGCACTTGCACAACGTCACGGTGCTCAACAGTCATTGGTTCACTGCCCTGGGCGGCCACACCTACGACTTGATCATCAGTAACCCGCCCTACATTGCAGACAACGATCCGCACCTGGTGGCGGGCGATGTTCGTTTTGAACCGGCCAGCGCGCTGGTGGCCGGCCACGATGGCCTGGATGACCTGCGCTTGATCAGCCGAGAGGCCCCGGCCCACTTGAATGCCGGCGGCTGGCTGTTGCTCGAGCATGGCTACGACCAGGCCCACGCTGTGCGTGACCTGTTACTGGGCGAGGGCTTTGAGCAGGTGCACAGCCGAATTGATCTGGGTGGCCATGAGCGCATCACCTTGGGACGTCGCCCGTGCTGACCGATCAGGAGCTGTTGCGCTATAGCCGACAGATTCTGTTGCAGCATGTCGACATCGACGGCCAATTACGCCTGAAAAACGCTCGCGCATTGATCGTTGGCCTGGGTGGTCTGGGCGCGCCGGTTGCGTTGTATCTGGCTGCTGCCGGGGTGGGCGAGTTGCATTTGGCCGATTTCGACACCGTCGACCTGACCAACCTGCAACGCCAGATCATCCATGACACCGACAGCATCGGGCAGACCAAGGTCGATTCGGCCCTGCGCCGCCTGACGGCGATCAACCCCGACATCACCTTTATCCCCCATCGCACCGCGCTGGACGCCGACTCGCTGGCGGCGGCCGTGCAGGCCGTGGACGTGGTGCTCGATTGCAGCGACAACTTTTCCACCCGTGAGGCCGTCAACGCCGCGTGTGTAGCGACCGCCACGCCGTTGATCAGCGGTGCGGCGATTCGCCTTGAGGGGCAATTGTCGGTCTTCGACCCGCGTCGCGCCGACAGCCCGTGTTACCACTGCTTATATGGGCACGGCAGTGACGCGGAACTGACCTGCAGCGAAGCCGGCGTGGTAGGCCCGTTGGTGGGGCTGGTCGGCAGCCTGCAGGCCCTGGAGGCGTTGAAACTGCTGGCAGGTTTCGGTGAGCCGCTGGTGGGGCGCTTGTTGCTGATTGATGCCTTGACCACACGCTTTCGCGAATTGCGCGTCAAGCGCGACCCCGGTTGCAGCGTCTGCGGGACGCAGCATGGTTAAGGATGCACCGATTGGTGTGTTCGATTCCGGTGTCGGCGGTTTGTCGGTGCTCGATGAAATCCAGCGGCTATTGCCCCACGAATCACTGCTGTATGTCGCCGATTGCGGGCATATCCCTTATGGCGAGAAAACCCCGGCCTTTATTCGTGAGCGTTCGCGTTGCGTCGCGCAGTTTTTGCGTGCCCAAGGCGCCAAGGCATTCGTGATTGCCTGCAACACCGCCACCGTCGCGGCCGTGGCCGATTTGCGCCAGGACTACCCCGACTGGCCCTTGGTGGGCATGGAGCCTGCCGTCAAACCTGCGGCGGCGGCGACCCGCAGTGGCGTGGTCGGGGTGCTGGCCACCACCGGTACCCTGCAAAGCGCCAAATTCGCCGCCTTGCTCGACCGTTTCGCCACCGATGTAAGCGTGATCACCCAGCCGTGCCCTGGACTGGTGGAGCTGATTGAAACCGGCGACCTGAGCAGCCCGGCCCTGCGTCAGTTATTGCAGGGCTACATCGACCCTCTGCTCAGCGCCGGTTGCGACACCATCATTCTCGGTTGCACGCATTATCCTTTCCTCAAGCCGCTCCTGGCGCAGATGCTGCCCCCCAGCATTATTCTTATCGACACTGGCGCCGCCGTGGCCCGTCAGCTCAAGCGTTTGCTCGGCGAACGCGACCTGTTGGCCGATGGCAATCCTGAGCCTGCACGGTTCTGGACCAGCGGTGATGCGTGTCACTTAAGAAATATCCTACCGACACTATGGAAACATCCCGGAGTTGTGCGAAGCTTTGGCGCGTGAAAATTTCGTGAAAATTCGCTGAACTTCTGGCTGTGAGTCAGCTTCTATAGCGAGATTGTCTGTAAAAAAATCATACATACTCGTTTTCAAAGGACTGTTTCTTATGAAGCGCTTGTTCTGTTTGGCCGCATTTGCGGCCGTAGTGGTGGGACACTCGGTTTCGGCCCAGGCTGCCGGCCTGGAATTTGGCGTGGGCAGCACCAGCGACTCCACCATGACGTACCGGTTGGGGCTGACGTCCGATTGGGACAAAAGCTGGTGGCAGAGCGATGTGGGCCGGTTGACCGGCTACTGGAGCGGTGCCTACACCTACTGGGATGGGGATGAGCGCGCCAGCGCCAGCAGCCTGTCGTTCTCGCCGGTATTTGTGTATGAGTTTGCCGGGCAGTCGGTCAAACCCTACATTGAGGCCGGGATCGGCGTCGCGGTGTTCTCGCGTACCAAACTGGAAGACAACAACATCGGCCAGGCCTTTCAGTTCGAAGACCGCCTGGGTTTCGGCTTGCGGTTTACCGGCGGACATGAAGTGGGCATTCGCGCCACGCACTATTCCAATGCCGGGATCAGCAGCAACAACGACGGGGTAGAGAGCTACTCGCTGCACTACACCATGCCGTTGTAACCGTATCTCTGATGCACAACGCTGTGGTGAGCGAGCTTGCCTCGCGCGGGGCAAGCCGCTCACCACAGCAGCCGGTTGCTGACCTGTCTGGTATCAGCGATACGCGGTCGCAATCCCTTCGCGCTCGATCAGGCACTCCGGCGCGCCCATCTCGAACTCCCGGCAGATCAGCGGTCGACGCTCATAGATCGTACACATCATCGTGTCCCGATCCAGCGCCGCGCACCAGCCGTCGTCCAGGCGCAGCATCACTTCGCCGCCCCAATCGTCAGTATCGATATAGCGCTCCGGCACGCCAGTGTCGGTGATCAGCATCACTTCCAGCTGGCAGCAGCACGCGGCGCACGTTGAACAGGTGACGGCGGGCTCGGTGATTTGAGTGTGAGGGATATTGGTCATAGGCGCGCAGTGTAAGGCAAGCCGGTGATAGGCGTATGAATGCTCTGACGGACGTTAGCGTGCCAAGCGGTGCAGCCCGACAAAAAGCCCCGCCCACAGCACCGCCAACCCGGCCATCGTCGGGCCCAGGGCATAGCCGAACTGCACCCCCGCCAATTGGCTCCCCGCGTAATACGACAACGGCCCGCCCACCGCCCCAAGCAGGGCGGCGCGCCACCAGGGCCGGGCGCTCCAGGCCAGGCAATGACGCAATGTGGTCGCCAGTACGGCCCACAGCAGCATCAGCCAAAAGGGAATCAACGGCCCTGGCTCGCTGAACTGGAACACTCCGACGGTACGCAACACCGTGTCCACCAGCGTGCCTGCCAGCGCGACGCTGATGATCAGCAGGCCTTCGTCGGCCCACGAACTTATCCACAGCAGGTGAACGGCCAGTACGGCCAGCCCGACCAGCAGCCATGGGCTGTCGCCGCCCAGCACACAGGCAAACCACGCGCACTGGAACAGCGCGGCATTGGCCAGGGTTTTAAGCATTGAAGCGCCCGAGCAACGGAGGGTTAATGGCTGACGGCTTGGCCAGCAACAACTGGGCGGTGCCGATGGTGCGCTCCATGAAGCCGCCTTCGCAGTAGCACAGGTAAAACTCCCACAGCCGCAGGAAGTATTCGTCGTAGCCCAATTCCGTCAGACGGCTGTGTGCGCGGCGAAAGTTCTCATGCCACAGACGCAACGTTCGCGCGTAATGCAGGCCGAAGTCTTCCATGTGCAACAGGTTCATGTCGGTGTCGCGGCTGACGATGTGCAGCATGTTCTGCACGCTGGGCAGTGCGCCGCCGGGGAAAATGTAGCGCTGGATAAAGTCGACGCTGTTTTTGGCCTGTTCGTAGCGCTGTTCACGAATGGTGATGGCTTGCAGCAGCATCAGGCCGTCACGCTTGAGCAGGTGCGCGCATTGTTTGAAATAGGTCGGCAGAAACCGATGGCCCACCGCTTCGATCATCTCGATCGACACCAGCTTGTCGTACTGGCCGGTAAGGTCGCGATAGTCGCTCAGCAGCAAGGTGACCTGGTCTTGCAAACCCAGGGCCTGGACGCGCTGTTCGGTGTAGGCGAATTGCTCCTTGGACAAGGTCGTGGTGGTGACCTTGCAGCCATAGTGCTGCGCGGCATACAGCGCCATGCTGCCCCAGCCGGTGCCGATTTCCAGCAGGTGGTCGGTGGGCTTTAGCGCAAGCTTCTGGCAGATGCGCTCCAGTTTGTTCAGTTGCGCCTGTTCCAGCGTGTCGTCCGGCGACAGAAATTGCGCCGCCGAGTACATCATGGTCGGGTCGAGGAATTCTTCGAACAGGTCGTTGCCCAGGTCGTAGTGGGCCGCAATGTTTTTCTGCGAGCCCTTGCGCGTGTTGCGGTTGAGCCAGTGCAGCCCTTGGGTGAACGGCCGCGCCAGGCGCGCCAGGCCACCTTCCATCGCATCGAGGACATCCAGGTTGCTGACCATCACACGCACCACCGCGGTCAGGTCCGGGCTGGTCCAGTAGCCGTGGATAAATGCCTCGCCGGCGCCGATGGAACCGTTTGCCGCCACCAGGCCCCACACGGCCGGATCGAGGATTTGGATTTCTCCCAGCAGGTGCGCTTCCCGTGCGCCGAAGACCTGCCGTTCGCCATCCTCGATCACCACGAGTTGGCCGTGGCGCAATTGGCTGAGTTGACGCAGCACGCCCTTGCGCAGCAGCGCGGTGGTCATGCCATTGACGTTCAGGCGGTTAGCCTTGACCGATAAGCTAGGGGATTTCATGGCGGCGATCCTTGGTGTACCCAACTGCTGTGCGAGAGGCGCCATCGGCGGCGCGGTGGGAAAAAATCGGTGTGCGTTTGAGCAATAGGCGCAGGGCCTGCCAGTAAATCGCCAGGCAGGTCTTGGCGGTCATCCACGGGAAATGCCACAGGTAACCGTGCAGGCTGGCGCGGTTCAGCGCGTGCTTTTGCAGGCTCAGGGTGGCGTCGAAGACTTTTACTTCGCCCTGCCAGTCGGCCATGTGCACGCCGAGCCTGGCGGCGGGTGGGCTGAAGCTCATGCGGTATTCCAGGTCGCGGGGTAAAAACGGCGACACATGAAAGGCCTTGGCCACGGCGAAGTGTTGGTGCTCATCGGCGCTCAAGGGTTGGGCCGGCAGCACGTAGTGATAACGCTCGCGCCACGGGGTGTTGGTCACTTCACACAGGATCGCGGCCAGTTTTCCGTCGGCCTCGAAGCAGTAGAAGAAACTCACGGGATTAAAAGCCAGGCCCCAACTGCGGGCCTGGGTTAGCAGGCAGATAACGCCCTGGGGTGTACGCCCCAGAGCCTTGCCGACTTCCTGGCGCACGGCATCGCTCAAGCTCATGCCGTGGCGCGTCAATTCACGCAGGTAGTCCTGCTGGCGAAAGCCGAAGGGGGCCAGGCGGCTGCGTCCGGCCAGGGGCGACAGCCCGAGTACTTGCTCTTCTTCGCTCAAATCCAGGTACAGCAGGCCGATGCGGTAGCGAAAGGCGTGGGCCCTGGGCGCAAACCGGCGATGGGCGATCCAGCCGCTGTACAGGGCGCTGTTCACAGGGTTTCACCAAAGGCCTGGGCTACGCGCAAGGCGCTGACCACGCCGTCCTCATGAAAACCATTGGCCCAGTAGGCTCCGCAATAAAAGGTGTGACGAGTGCCGGCCAGTTCCTGCCAGCGGTTCTGCGCGGCCACCGCGGCCAGGCTGTATTGCGGATGGGCGTAGGTGTAGCGCGCCAGGATCTTCAGCGGGTTGATCATGGCTGTCTGGTTGAGGCTCACACAAAACGTGGTCTCGCTGTCGATGCCTTGCAGGATATTCATGTCATAGGTGACGGCCGCCTGGGTCTGCGTGGCGCCGCTCAGGCGATAGTTCCAACTGGCCCAGGCCAGTTTGCGGTCGGGCAGCAGTCGGGTGTCGGTGTGCAGTACCACATCGTTGTCGGCGTAGGGCAGGGCGCCGAGGATCTCCTGTTCGGCCTGGCTGGGATCGCCCAACAGCGCCAGGGCCTGGTCGCTGTGGCAGGCGAACACCACCTTATCGAACGCCTCGGTGCCGGCTGCGCTGTGGATAACCACGCCGTCTGCATCACGCTCGACGCCATGTACCGCGCAATTGAGGCGGATGTGTTCGCGAAAGCTGCGGGTCAGCGGTTCGATATAACGACTGGAGCCGCCTTTGATCACGCACCATTGCGGGCGGTTGTTCACCGAGAGCAACCCGTGGTTCTTGAAGAAGCGCACAAAGAACTGCAACGGAAAGCCCAGCATGTCTGCCAGGGACATCGACCAGATCGCCGCGCCCATCGGCACGATGTAGTGCCGGACGAACCGCTCGCCGTAGCCGCCGGCCTTGAGGTAATCGCCCAGGGTCATCTCGGGGCTTATGCGCTGTTCTTGCAGGTCCAGCGGCGCCTGACGGTTGAAGCGCAGGATGTCGCGCAACATGCCCCAGAACCCAGGGGACAGAATATTGCGCCGCTGTGCAAACAAGCTGTTGAGGTTGTTGCCGTTGTACTCGAACCGGGTGTTTTCGTCATGCACCGAAAAGCTCATTTCGGTGGGCTTGAACGTCACGCCGATCTGCCCCAGCAGGCGAATGAAGTTGGGGTAGGTCCAGTCGTTGAACACGATAAAACCGGTGTCCACGGTGTAGTGCTTGCCGTCAACCGAGACGTCGACCGTGTGGGTATGCCCGCCGATGCGGTCACCCGCTTCGAACAGCGTGATTTCGTGCTGGCGGCTGAGCAGGTAAGCACTGGTCAGCCCGGCGATGCCGCTGCCGATGATGGCGATCTTCACAGGTCGTCCTTTTTCGGTGGCTGGCTGCGCAGCATGCGTTTGCCGATGATCAGTTGGGCGCGGTTCGGCAACTTCGACAGCGGCCACAAGGTGGCGATGAACAGCGCCGGGAAGGCGATTTCCAGCGGGCGTTTATCCAGCTTGGCGAAGATATGCCGTGCGGCTTTATCGGCCGGCCAGCTCAGGGGCATCGGGAAGTCATTGCGCTCGGTGAGCGGGGTGTCGACGAAGCCTGGGCTGATCACCGTGACGTCGATGTTCTCCGGCGACAGGCCGATGCGCAGGGATTCGAACAGATACCGCAGACCTGCCTTGGACGCCCCATAGGCTTCGGCGCGGGGCATCGGCAGGTACGTGACGGCGCTGGCCACGCCCACTAAATGCGGGGTAACCCCGGCGCGCAACAACGGCAGGGCCGCCTCGATGCAGTAGCTGCTGGCGAGCAGGTTGGTGCGCACCACGTGCTCGATGATCGAGGCATCGAACTGCCGCGCGTCAACGTATTCACAGGTGCCGGCATTGAGGATCACCGTGTCCAGCGAGCCCCAGACCTGAGTGATACGTTCGCCGATTTCGCGCACGGTCTGGCTGTTGGTCAGGTCGCCGGCCACCACCAGCACCTGGCCGGGATAACGTTGGGCGAGGGCGTCCAGCGGCGCCTGGGTGCGCGAACTCAGGGCCACATGGGCACCGCTGTCGAGCAGTTCCACGGCCAGGGCGGCACCGATGCCACTGCTGGCGCCGGTCAGCCAATAACGTCGAGGCTGCACTGCGTTCATCCCACTCTCCTTTTCAACCAGCTGACGACGCGGCCCAGGACAGGCAGGTGTTCGTACAGCATGGCGCCGGCATCAAAATAATCACGGTGGCGATACACCTTGTCGCGCCACATCAAGTGCGAGCAGCCTTCCACCCTGATGACCTTGCCCTTGGCCAGTCGCGGGTGGCAGAAGCTCATTTTCCAGCGCAGGTAGCCTTCCCCTTCCGCCACTTGGTCGAAGCCGTGAAAGTCGAAGCGTAATTGGCTGACGTTGCTGTACAGCGATTCAAAGTAGGCGTGCAGCGCCGTCAGACCGTGCACTTCGTGCAGTGGGTCGGTGAAGGTGATGTCTTTGCTGTACAGGCTGTCGAGCAGGTGCAGGTTGTGCTTGTCCAGCGTGGCAAAGGTGTGGGCGAAGCGGCGCAGGAAGTCACTCATGCTCGGCCACCTCCTGACGCGACGGCAGGCTGCGGAACGCGGCCAGTGCGCGTTCGCGGGATTTTTTCAGGTCGACGATGGCGCGCGGGTAGTCCGCCACGCCAAACAAACCGCCGACGGCGTCGGGGTTGTGCACTTCTTTTTTGTTCAGCGCGGCCAGTTCCGGCAACCAGTGCTTGATGAACACACCTTCGCTGTCGAATTTTTCCGACTGGCTCAAGGGGCTGAAAATACGGAAGTACGGTGCCGAGTCGGTGCCGGTGGACGAACTCCACTGCCAGCCGCCGTTGTTGGCCGCCAGGTCACCGTCGATCAAGTGGCGCATAAAGAAGCGCTCGCCTTCACGCCAGTCGATCAACAGGTTCTTGGTGAGGAACATCGCCACCACCATGCGCAGGCGGTTGTGCATCCAACCGGTTTCCAGCAATTGGCGCATCGCGGCGTCGATGATCGGCAGGCCGGTGCGGGCTTCTTGCCAGGCTGCCAGGTCCTTGGGCGCATCGCGCCAGGCCACGGCTTCAGTCTCGGGGCGGAACGCACGGTGGCGCGACACCCGTGGGTAGCCCACCAGAATGTGCTTATAGAACTCGCGCCAGAGCAGTTCGTTGATCCAGGTGATGGCGCCGACGTCGCCACTGTCGAACTCGCCCCCGTTGGCTTGCAAGGCCGCGTGCAGGCATTGGCGCGGCGACACCACGCCTGCGGCAAGGTACGCCGACAGCTGGCTGGTGCCGGGCTTGGCAGGGAAGTCGCGCTCGTCCTTGTAGTAGCTGATTTGCTGGTCGGCGAACGCGTCGAGGCGGCGTCGGGCTTCGTCTTCGCCGGCGGGCCAGAGGGCACGCAGTGTATCGCTGGGCGGGGCGAAACCATCGACCGTATTCGGTACCAGGTCGCTTTTCAACTGCAGGACTGCCTGGGCCTTTGGGGTGGCGACAATGGGCGGCAGGGCGCTGTGCAGGCGCGCGTAACAGACCTTGCGGAACTGGCTGAACACCTGGAAGTAGGTGCCGGTTTTGGTCAGCACGCTGCCCGGTTGAAAGAACAGTTGGTCCAGGTAGCGGTGGAAGGTCACGCCGCAGTCCTGCACGGCCTCGGCCACCGCCGCGTCGCGTCGGCTTTCGTGGATGCCGTATTCCTCGTTGACGTGTACCGACTCCACCGACAGCTCGCGGCACAGCTGGCTGAGCACGCCGGGCGCTTGATCCCAGGTCGGTGCCGTGCGGATCAGCAGCGGTATGTTCAAGGTGGTCAGCGCCTGGCTCAACGTCTGCAGGTTGCGCAGCCAGAAGTCCACTTTGCACGGTGCATCGTCGTGGGCCAGCCACTGCTCGGGCGTGATCAGGTACACGGCGGCCACCGGTCCGCGCTGGCTCGCGGCGGCCAGGGCAGTGTTGTCGTGAAGGCGCAGGTCGGTGCGCAGCCAGATCAGGTGCATTTACAGAAGTCCACGCTGGAGCAGTAACTGGTGGGCCGACAATGGGTCCTCGGCGACGAACAATGCGGGGATGTCACGGGTTAATACCGCCAACTCGGCCTGGTGGATGCATACCGTCGGTCCGACGATCAATTTTGCGCAATCGATGCCCCCCAGCAGTTTGTTCAGCGCGGGGAGGTTCAGGGCCTTGCTCGAATACAGCAGCACTGCGCGTGGTTGCAGGTGCTCCACCGCCAGGGCCAGTTCGCCGGTGGGCAGCGGCCAATCGAACACCTCCACCGGGCAGTCGGCGCTGCTGGCCAGCCAGGCGCTGAGCCACAGGTGCGGCTCCAGCGGCAGGTCCGACTGGTTGACCAGCAACAGTGGTGCACCGTGCAACTGGCGATTGTTGTGGTAGATGCGTGCGCCGAACTTGCTGCGCAGCCAGGACAGGAAAAACACCCGTTCCATCTGTGCGCCAAACTGGCCCTGCCAACGCAGTTCCAGTTCTTTGATCAGCGGCAGCATCAGTTGCTCGCACAGAGTGCGCGGCGGGTACAGCGCCATGGCCTGGTTAAAGGCATCGTCGACCCGGCGCTCGGCCAACTCACTGATGGCTTGCACCAGATTCTGACGCATAACATGCCATTCACTTTCGACGGCGTCGTCGGGGCTCGCCTGGGCGGAGTCGATCAGGTTTTTCACCTGGCTGACCGGTACGCCGCGATTGAGCCAAGTGAGGATGGTGTGGATACGTTGCACGTGGTCGGCGCTGAACAATCGATGTCCCTTGGGTGTGCGCTGGGGCACGATCAAGCCATAACGGCGCTCCCAGGCGCGCAGGGTCACGGCATTGACGCCGGTCTGTCGCGCCACCTCGCGGATCGGCAACCAGCCGTCTTCGAGAGCCTGGGTGATGTCTTCGCCGGGTTCGTCCAGCAGGGCAGGTTTCATGGTTTAAATCGCATTGCGCAGGCTGAGGTTTTCCGGGTGCGGTTGCAGGTAGGCCTGCTGCGCGATGTAGCGATCCGGATGTTGGCGAAAGTGGTGCTTGAGCAGCGTCAGCGGCACCACCAGCGGCACAATGCCGTGGCGGTACTGGCCGATGACGGTCTGCATTTCCTGTTTGTCGTCGGCGCTGATGACCTGCTTGAGGTAGCCGCTGATGTGCTGCAGCACGTTGCTGTGAGTGCCGCGGGTGGCGCACTTGGTCAGGCCGGTCATCAGTTCACTGAAATAACCGTTGGACAGCGCTTCAAGGTCGGTGGTTTTTTCCATGCTGCCCAACAGGTGGCCCAGGCGCTTGTAATGCACCGGGCTGTGGGCCATCAACAGGTATTTGTAGCGCGAGTGAAAGGCCAGCAGGCGATGGCGCGTCAGGCCCTCGGCCAATAAACGCTGCCAGCTGGCGTAGACGAACACGCGGGTCAGGAAATTTTCGCGCAGCACCGGATCGTTCAGTCTGCCGTCTTCTTCGACCGGCAGATTCGGGTGCCGGGCGCAGAAGGCCCGGGCATAGATGCCGCGCCCACCGCCGTCCACCGGCGCTCCATTTTCGCGGTACACCTTGACCCGCTCCAGGCCGCAGGACGGCGACTTTTGCATGAAGATGTAGCCGCACAGGTCGGTGTGTTCACGCGCCATCTGCCGCCCGTACTCATCCAGCGGCCGGGTCACGTTGAGGTCGCGATGCACGGTGCCGACGGCTTGCGGGTCGGCCGCGTCGCCCACCAGGCGGATGGTCTCGCGGGGGATGCCCAGGCCGATCGCAACTTCAGGGCATAACGGCACATAGTCGAAATAGTCGGCCAGGGTCTGGGTGCACAGGAGTGACTGCTTGTGGCCGCCGTTGAAACGCACGTTTTCGCCCAGCAGGCAGGCGCTGATGCCGATCTTCGGTTTCGCGGGGTTGGACATAAGCAAACCTCTGCAAGATTCCTGTACAAACTAAATACGCTGTACAACTAAATCTCATCATAGGTTTGAAGCTGTACAAGTCAAATTATTTGTACAGCTTTTTGCGGGCGGGCTATTTCCAGCCGATTTTCCAGGCGTCGGCGTCCTGCAGGGTTTGCCACGGCAAGCGCTCGCCACGGCGGGTCATGACCGCTTGTAGTTCGATTTCCAGCACGGTGCCTTCGTCATCGCGAAACAGCTCGGTGACAAGGAAGTGTTTTTCCTTGTGCTGAGGCTGGGCCGCTGTCCACTTCGACAGCAGCAATTTGGCGGGGTTGATGCGGTTCATTGCAGATGCTCGATCAGGCGTCGCGCCGCTTCCTGGCCGCTGAGCCAGGCACCTTCGACTCGGCCGGACAGGCACCAGTCACCGCAGACATACAGGCCCAGGTCGGCATCGGCGAGTACGCCGAATTCATGGGCGCTTGACGGTCGTGCGTAGAGCCAGCGGTGCGCGAGGCTGAAAGACGGCGCCGGCATGGCGCTGTGCAGTAGTTCGGCGAAGGCGCCGTGCAGGTGTTCGATCACCGCCTCTCGGGGCAGGTCCAGATGCGCTTTGCTCCAGGCGCTGGTGGCGTGCAGCACCCAGGTGTCGAGGCTGCTGTCACGCCCAGGTTTGCTGCGGTTGCGCGCCAGCCAGTCGAGGGGGCTGTCTTGCACGAAGCAACCTTCCATGGGGGTATCCAGCGGCGTGTCGAACGCCAGCGCGATGGCCCAGGTGGGATCCATCTTCACCCCGGCGGCGGCGCTCGCCAATTTAGGTGCGGCGGCCAACAGGGGTGTCGCCTGGGGCGCCGGCGTGGCAATCACCACATGACTGAAGGGGCCGTGGTTGCCGCCGTCGGCATCAAGCAGGTTCCAGTGCCGGGTGCCTTGGAATACCTCGGTGATGCGGCAACCGAACTCCACCGGCAGGTCGTCGAGCAGCGCACGGGTGATCGCACTCATGCGCGGCGTGCCGACCCAGCGGATCTGTTCATCGGGGGAGGGGGTGAGTTGGCCGGACTTGAAGTTGTACAGCTGTGGCTTCCACTGTTCGGCCCAGCCATGGCTTTGCCAGCGTTGCACTTCGTTGACGAAGCGCCGGTCGCGGGCGGTGAAGTATTGAGCGCCCATGTCCAGCGCGCCGGCATCGCTGCGTTTGCTGGACATGCGGCCACCGCTGCCGCGGCTTTTATCGAACAGTTGCACGGCGTGCCCAGCGTCTCGTAACGCTCGAGCGGCGGACAGACCGGCGATGCCGGTACCGATGATCGCGATGGGGACAGTCATGGGAGGCCTCGTTTTACCGTTGGGTACAGACTACGCCGACACCAATAGCTGTACAATCTTGTTTTTTGGTATAAGTTTTGGCGTGCCTGAACGTGTGGCGTGACCTAAGGTTAAAGCTGAGGGTTAAACCAGCGTCGCGCCCGATTAAAAATTGATCCCTGTTTATAAAATAGACCAGTGATCGGCGGCGAACGTTACATGAGGAAGATCCCATGCACATTTTGCTGACCGGCGGTACCGGCTTGATCGGTCGCCAACTCTGCCAACACTGGCTTGCTCAAGGCCATCGTCTGACCGTTTGGAGTCGCCGCCCCGAACGCGTTGCAGCCCTGTGCGGCGCGCAGGTGCTGGGGGTTGCGCGTCTGGAAGAGGTGATCGGCGCCGTGGATGCGGTGGTCAATCTGGCGGGTGCGCCGATTGCAGACCGGCCCTGGACCCACAAGCGCAAGGCGCTGTTGTGGAGCAGTCGTATCAGCCTGACGGAAACCTTGCTGGCCTGGCTTGAGGGTCTGGAGCAAAAACCGGCGGTGCTGGTTTCCGGCTCTGCGGTGGGCTGGTATGGCGACGGTGGCGAGCGTGAATTGACCGAGGCCAGTGGCCCGGTGCAGGACGATTTCCCCAGCCAGTTGTGTATCGCCTGGGAAGAAACCGCCCAGCGCGCCGAGGCCCTGGGCATCCGCGTGGTACTGGTGCGCACCGGCCTGGTGCTGGCGGCCGAGGGCGGCTTTTTGTCGCGGCTGTTGCTGCCGTTCAAACTGGCGCTGGGCGGGCCGATCGGCAATGGTCGACAGTGGATGCCATGGGTGCACATCAAGGATCAAATCGCCCTGATTGATTTTCTTCTGCACAAGCCTGACGCCAGTGGTCCTTATAATGCGTGCGCGCCACACCCGGTGCGCAATCGCGAGTTTGCCAAAGCCCTGGGGCAGGCGTTGCACCGCCCCGCATTTATGCCTATGCCGGCCTTTGCGCTGAAGGTGGGCCTGGGTGAGTTGTCGGGGCTGTTGCTGGGCGGGCAGAAGGCGGTGCCCGAACGTTTGTTGGCCGCCGGTTTCACCTTCCAGTTCACTGAGTTGCCTGCGGCTTTGGACGACTTGTCCAGCCGCCTCTAGAGATAGGATGTTGCATGACGGATCACGCGTTGTTACTGGTCAACCTGGGTTCACCGGCGTCCACTTCGGTGGCCGATGTGCGCAGCTACCTCAATCAGTTTTTGATGGACCCTTATGTCATCGACCTGCCATGGCCGGTACGGCGCTTGCTGGTGTCGCTGATCCTGATCAAGCGCCCCGAACAGTCGGCCCATGCCTATGCGTCGATCTGGTGGGATGAAGGCTCGCCGCTGGTGGTGCTCAGCCGTCGCCTGCAACAGCAGATGACCGCGCAGTGGACCCAGGGACCGGTGGAGTTGGCCATGCGTTACGGCGAACCTTCTCTGGAAACGACCCTTACGCGCCTGGCCGCTCAGGGTATTCAGAACGTCACGCTGGCGCCGCTGTACCCGCAATTTGCCGACAGCACCGTGACCACCGTGATCGATGAAGCCCGCCGTGTGGTGCGCGACAAGAAACTCAATGTGAAATTCTCGATCCTGCAACCGTTCTACGATCAGCCGGAATACCTCGATGCCCTGGCGCAGAGTGCACGGGCTTATATCGAGCAGGACTACGACCACCTGTTGCTGAGTTTCCATGGGCTGCCCGAGCGCCATCTCACCAAGCTCGACCCCACCGGCCAGCATTGCTTCAAAGATGCCGACTGCTGCAAGAACGCCTCGCCGCAGGTGCTCACCCAATGCTATCGAGCGCAATGCTTCAGCGTCGCACGCGATGTTGCCGAGCGCTTGGGCTTGCCGGACGGTAAGTGGTCGGTGGCGTTCCAGTCGCGCCTGGGCCGTGCGAAGTGGATCGAACCCTACACCGAAGCGCGCCTTGACGCGCTTGCCCAGCAAGGCGTGAAAAAGCTGCTGGTGATGTGCCCCGCGTTCGTCGCCGATTGCATCGAGACTCTGGAAGAAATCGGCGATCGCGGCCGGGAGCAATTCCGCGAGGCGGGGGGCGAGGAGCTGGTGTTGGTGCCGTGCTTGAATGACGACCCGCAGTGGGCGGCGGCGCTCAATACCTTGTGCGAAAGAGCGCCGTTGTCCCTATAGGCTCAGGCTCAAACTCACGGTGAAGTTGCGCGGTTCACCGGGGCTGACCCAGTAGTTGCTGTAGGACCGCTCGTAGTACTTTTCATCAAACAGGTTGTTGAGGTTCAGGCCCACGGTCACGTTTTCGGTGGCCTTGTAGTGGGCCAGCACATCGACGGTGTGGTAGGCGGGCAGTTCAAAACTGCCGCCGGCTTCACCGGAGCGGTCGCCGACATAGGTGAACGCCGCGCCTACGTCTGACCCGCGCAACGCGCCGTCCTGAAACTCATACACCCCCAACAGACTGCCGCTGCGCTTGGCCACGCCGAGAATGCGGCTTCCCGTGGGGATCGTCTTGTCACCCTTGGTCACTTCGGCGTCGATGTAGGCCAACGCTCCGATCACCCGTACCGCGTCGGTGAGCTGCCCGGTCAGTTGCAGGTCCACACCCCTGCTGCGGGCCTTGCCCATGGCGCGGTTGGTGTTGGTGGCCGGGTCCAGCGCCAGCACGTTTTCCTTATCGATATGGAACGCCGCGAGGGTGGCGCTCAGTCGGTCGTCGAACAACTCGCTCTTGATCCCCACTTCATAACCCACGCCTTCTTCAGGCTTGAAAGTGTTGCCGGTGGCGTCCAGACCGCTGTTGGGTTTGAACGAGGTGGAGGCGTTGGCGAACACGCCGACTTCGGGCGTGAGTTGGTACAGCAGGCCCGCGCGCTGGGTGAGGGCGTCGTGGGTCTGCCGGCTCGGTGAGGTGTTGCGGGTGAAGTCATCGACGCTTTGCTCGAAATGCTCGAAACGCGCGCCGACCATGCCGCGCAGGCGGTCGGTGAAGATGATCTGGTCTTGCAGGTTCAGTGCGTGGCTCTTGGTCTGTTCGAAAAAGTCAGTCCCGGAACGTGTGCCGGTGGGTTTGGGCTGGCCGTAGACCGGGTTGTAAATGTCGATGGCATAGGCGCTGCCGGCAATGGCGGTGACGCGCTCCTTCTTGCGGTAATCCTCGTATTCGGTGCCCACCAGCAGTTCATGTTGCCAACTGCCGACGTCAAAAAGACCGCGCAGCTCCAATTGGGTGATGCTGTCGTGCCAGCCCATGGAGCGTTCGCGGTAGCGGCGGCTGAGGGTATGGCCGTCGGCGCTGAGCGGCCGGTTCTCCGAGGCGTCGCCCCACAGGCTGCCTTGTTTGTAATGGCTGGCCAGGCGCAGTTTCCAGGCGTCGTTGAGGTGGTGTTCGAGGGTCGCCTGGATGCGGTTGTTGTGGTTGTCGATGTCGCCGTCGTTGGGCTCGCCCAGGAAGGTTGAACGCGACAAACCTGGCGCGTCGACGATGCCGCGATCAAAGGTGGAGCTGTGGCGCACGAATTCAGTTTCCACCAACAGGCTGGTGTCCGGGTCCAACTGCCAACTGAAGGAAGGCGCTACGAATACGCGCTTGCTCTGGACGTGATCGCGAAAGCTGTTGTTGTCTTCCACCGCCAGGTTGACCCGCGACAGTACGCGGCCGTCGCTGTCCAGCGGGGTGTTGACGTCGAGGGCGGTGCGATAGCGGTCCCAACTGCCGGCGCTGGTCTGCAGGGTGGTGAAGGCGTCGGGTTGGGGCTTTTTAGTGACGATGTTCACCGTGCCGCCAGGGTCGCCACGCCCATACAGACTGGCCGCCGGGCCCTTGAGCACTTCGATGCGTTCGATGTTGGCGGCGTCCGGCGTGCTGGGGTAGCCACGGTTGGCGCTGAAACCGTCCTGGTAGAACTCCGAGGTGGTGAAACCGCGCACGCTGTATTCGTAGAGCGTCAGGCCGCCGAAGTTGTTTTGCTTGGATACGCCACCGGCAAATTCCAGGGCTCGCTCCACGTTGGTGCTGCCCAGGTCCTTGAGAACGGTCGCGGGAATGACGCTGATGGATTGTGGGATGTCGCGCAGGGCCGTGTCGGTTTTTGTCGCGCTGGCGGAGCGCGTGGCACGGTAGCCTTTGATGGGGCCGGTAGCGGATTCATAGGCGTCGGTGGTGACGCTGATGGCATCCAGCTCCAGGGTATTTTCTTCGGCAAAGGCGGGGTCGAGCAGCAACCCCAGGGCCAGGCCAGCCAGGGGGGCGATTCTTCGAGACGGCATGATAGAGCGTTCCAATAGCGATATTGAAACAATATAACATGTCTAATGAGAATGGCTTGCTTTTAAATATTCATCTTCAGGTGCCCGCGAACAGGCACCTGGGTGAGGCGCTTATTCTTCCTCTTTCACCGGCGCAGGCGGCGGACGCAGGCCGATCTCGGCCGACAACTTGATCTCTTTACCGTTGCGCATGACCATGATCGTCACTTTATCCGTCGGCTTGATCCGCGCCACCTGGTTCATCGATTTGCGACCATCGCCAGCCGGTTCGCCGTTGATGCTGAGGATCACGTCACCCAACTGCAGGCCGGCTTTCTGCGCCGGACCATCGCGGAAGATCCCCGCGACCACAATGCCGGGGCGCCCGGTCAGGCCGAATGACTCGGCCAGCTCCTTGGTCAACGGCTGCACTTCGATCCCCAGCCAGCCGCGAATCACCTGGCCGTGCTCGATGATTGACTTCATCACTTCCATCGCCAGCTTCACCGGGATCGCAAAACCGATGCCCTGGGAGCCGCCGGACTTGGAGAAAATCGCCGTGTTGATGCCCGTCAGGTTGCCATTGGCATCCACCAGCGCACCGCCGGAGTTGCCTGGGTTGATGGCGGCGTCGGTCTGGATGAAATCTTCGTAGCTGTTCAGCCCCAATTGGTTACGCCCGGTTGCGCTGATGATGCCCATGGTCACGGTCTGGCCCACCCCGAACGGGTTGCCGATGGCCAACGCGACGTCACCTACGCGCAGCCCATCGGAACGGCCGAGGGTAATCGAGGGCAGGTTCTTGAGATCGATCTTCAGCACGGCGAGGTCGGTTTCCGGGTCGCTGCCGACCACGCGGGCGAGGGTCTCGCGACCGTCACGCAGGGCCACGACGATCTGGTCGGCGCCGGTGGTCACGTGGTTGTTGGTCAGGATGTAGCCTTCGGGGCTCATGATCACCCCGGAACCCAGGCTGGACTCCATGCGCCGTTGCTTGGGCCCGTTGTCGCCGAAATAACGACGGAACTGCGGGTCTTCAAACAGCGGATGCGCCGGTTTGTTGATGACTTTGGTGGTGTACAGGTTGACCACTGCAGGCGCGGCGATGACCACCGCGTCTGCGTACGTCACCGGGCCTTGCACCACCGCGCTGGTTTGCGGTGCCTGTTGCAGGTTCACATCAAGGCTTGGTAAGCCCACCCACTGGGGGAAACGCTGAATAATCAGCATCGCGATCAGCACGCCAGCCAACAATGGCCATCCAAAAAAACGCAGTGCCTTGAGCATCAAGTAAGTCCTGACAGGTTGCAGGGGGCGGGAGAGCGCCCATAATGTCGCGCATTATACGAGGCTGCGAGCGCCTCGGAACGGGATATTTAGGAGTCTTTTATGGCCGTCTCCCTTACCACCCTTGTCGAGGAAGCGGACCGCTACCTCGCCAGTGCAAAAATTGCCGATTACTGCCCCAATGGCCTGCAAGTCGAGGGGCGTCCCCAGGTGATGCGCATCGTCAGCGGCGTGACCGCCAGCCAGGCCCTGCTTGATGCCGCCGTCGAAGCCCAGGCCGATTTGATCCTGGTGCACCACGGCTACTTCTGGAAAGGCGAAAACCCCTGCATCACCGGCATGAAGCAGCGTCGCTTGAAGACATTGCTCAAGCACGACATCAGCTTGCTGGCCTACCACTTGCCCCTGGACCTGCATCCCGACGTCGGCAATAACGTGCAGTTGGCCCGCCAGTTGGACATCACCGTCGAAGGCCCGCTGGACCCGAGCAACCCTAAAATCGTCGGCCTGGTCGGCTCCCTCGCCGAACCGCTGTCGCCGCGTGACTTCGCGCGCCGCGTGCAGGATGTGATGGGGCGTGAGCCGCTGCTGATCGAAGGCAGCGAGATGATTCGCCGCGTCGGTTGGTGCACCGGTGGTGGCCAGGGCTACATCGATAACGCGATCGCCGCGGGCGTCGATCTGTTCATCAGTGGTGAAGCCTCCGAGCAAACCTTCCATAGCGCTCGTGAAAATGACATCAGCTTTATCGCTGCCGGCCATCACGCCACCGAGCGCTACGGCGTGCAGGCGCTGGGCGATTACCTGGCGCGACGCTTCGCGTTGGAGCATCTGTTCATTGATTGCCCCAACCCGATATAACCGCCACAGCGAAAGCAAAAGCGGGAGCGGGAAAGGCCAAACCTGGAGGCATATTCATATACCGTTTCGATCTAGCCAGCTCCCTGAATAGAAGCAGGTGCTGTGCTAGCATGCCTCGCTCGAACACGGCCCGCTGGCCGTCCATAAGATCGTTTTTCCGTGAGTAACCATGGTCGACAAACTGACGCATCTGAAACAGCTGGAGGCGGAAAGCATCCACATCATCCGCGAGGTCGCCGCCGAGTTCGACAACCCGGTGATGCTCTACTCGATCGGTAAAGACTCCGCCGTGATGCTGCATCTGGCACGCAAGGCCTTCTTCCCGGGCAAGCTGCCATTCCCGGTGATGCACGTCGACACCCGCTGGAAATTCCAGGAAATGTACAAGTTCCGCGACAAGATGGTCGAGGAACTGGGCCTGGACCTGATCACCCACGTCAACCCGGATGGGGTTGCGCAGGGCATCAACCCGTTCACCCACGGCAGCGCCAAGCACACCGACATCATGAAAACCGAAGGCCTCAAACAGGCCTTGGACAAACATGGTTTCGACGCCGCGTTCGGCGGTGCCCGTCGTGATGAAGAGAAGTCCCGCGCCAAAGAGCGCGTGTACTCGTTCCGCGACAGCAAGCACCGCTGGGACCCGAAAAACCAGCGTCCCGAGCTGTGGAACGTCTACAACGGCAACGTCAACAAGGGCGAGTCGATCCGTGTGTTCCCGCTGTCCAACTGGACCGAGCTGGATATCTGGCAGTACATCTACCTGGAAGGCATCCCCATCGTTCCGCTGTACTTCGCCGCCGAGCGCGACGTGATCGAGAAGAACGGCACGTTGATCATGATCGACGACGACCGCATCCTCGAGCACCTGTCCGATGAAGACAAAGCCCGGATCGTCAAAAAGAAAGTACGTTTCCGCACCCTTGGCTGCTACCCGTTGACGGGCGCCGTGGAGTCCGACGCCGAGACGCTGACGGACATCATTCAGGAAATGCTCCTGACGCGAACTTCCGAGCGCCAGGGCCGGGTCATCGACCACGATGGCGCAGGCTCGATGGAAGATAAAAAACGTCAAGGTTATTTCTAAGGGGCTGTCATGTCGCATCAATCTGATTTGATCAGCGAGGACATCCTCGCCTACCTGGGCCAGCACGAGCGCAAAGAGATGCTGCGCTTCCTGACCTGCGGCAACGTCGACGATGGCAAGAGCACCCTGATCGGGCGCCTGCTGCACGACTCCAAGATGATCTACGAAGATCACCTGGAAGCCATCACCCGCGATTCGAAGAAGTCCGGCACCACCGGTGACGACATCGACCTGGCCTTGCTGGTCGACGGCCTGCAGGCCGAGCGTGAGCAGGGCATCACCATCGATGTTGCCTACCGCTACTTCTCTACCGCCAAGCGCAAGTTCATCATCGCCGACACCCCCGGCCATGAGCAGTACACCCGCAACATGGCCACCGGTGCCTCCACCTGTGACCTGGCAATCATCCTGATCGACGCGCGCTACGGCGTGCAGACCCAGACCCGTCGCCACAGCTATATCGCCTCGTTGCTGGGCATCAAACACATCGTGATTGCCATCAACAAGATGGACATCAATGGCTTCGACCAAAGCGTTTTCGAGGCGATCAAGGCCGACTACCTGAAGTTCGCCGACGGTATCGCATTCAAGCCGAGCACCATGGCGTTCGTGCCGATGTCGGCGCTCAAGGGCGACAACGTGGTGAACAAGAGCGAACGTTCGCCTTGGTACACCGGGCAGTCGCTGATGGAGATCCTCGAGACCGTCGAAATCGCCAACGACCGCAACTACACCGACCTGCGTTTCCCGGTGCAGTACGTCAACCGCCCGAACCTGAACTTCCGTGGTTTCGCCGGCACCCTGGCCAGCGGCATCGTGCATAAGGGCGACGAAGTTGTGGTGCTGCCGTCGGGCAAGAGCAGCCGGGTCAAATCCATCGTCACCTTCGACGGTGAACTGGAGCACGCCGGTCCAGGTCAGGCCGTGACCTTGACCATGGAAGACGAGATCGACATCTCCCGCGGTGACCTGTTGGTGCATGCCGACAATGTGCCGCAAGTGACCGATGCGTTCGACGCCATGCTGGTGTGGATGGCCGAAGAACCGATGCTGCCGGGCAAGAAATACGACATCAAGCGCGCCACCAGCTACGTGCCGGGTTCCATCACCAGCATCGTGCACCGGGTCGACGTGAACACCCTGGCCGAAGGCCCGGCGAGTGCGTTGCAACTGAACGAGATCGGCCGCGTCAAGGTCAGCCTCGACGCCGCCATCGCGCTGGACGGTTACGACAGCAACCGCACCACCGGTGCGTTTATCGTCATCGACCGTTTGACCAATGGCACCGTTGCCGCCGGTATGATCATCGCACCGCCGGTGACCCACGGCGGCGCGGCGCAGCATGGCAAATTGGCCCATGTGGCGACCGAGGAGCGCGCGCTGCGCTTCGGCCAGCAACCCGCCACCGTGTTGTTCAGCGGCCTGTCGGGCGCCGGCAAGAGCACCCTGGCCTATGCGGTCGAGCGCAAGCTGTTTGACATGGGCCGTGCCGTGTTCGTACTCGATGGCCAGAACCTGCGTCACGACCTGAACAAGGGACTGCCGCAGGACCGTGCCGGACGTACCGAGAACTGGCGTCGTGCCGCTCACGTGGCGCGCCAGTTCAACGAAGCCGGCCTGCTGACGCTGGCGGCGTTCGTCGCCCCGGATGCCGAAGGCCGTGAACAGGCCAAGGCGCTGATTGGCAGCGACCGTCTGCTGACCGTGTACGTGCAAGCGTCGCCGCTGGTGTGTGCCGAACGTGACCCGCAAGGCTTGTATGCGGCCGGCGGGGATAACATTCCTGGCGAGTCCTTCCCGTACGACGTGCCGTTGACTGCCGATCTGGTGCTCGACACCCAGGCCCTGTCGCTGGACGAATGCGTCAAGCAAGTGCTGGAACTGTTGCGGGTCAGCGGCAAGATTTAAGCTACAAGCTACAAGATGAGAGCCCGCCACTGATTATTCGGTGGCGGGCTTTTTTGCGGGAGTTTGAAAGTAACTCGCTCAAATGTGGGCGGGGTGATCAGCGACTGCCGGGGTATTGCGTGTGCAGGCTGTCCAGCAACGCATCCTTGTCTTCCCACAGCCGGTTAATCCACCCCTGGAACGCCAGCCGATATTCCCCATCCTGCTCATAATTTTTGCCAATGAACTCGGCCGGGATCTGCACTTCTTCAAACTGCACCACCACGTCTTTCACCTTGCCGCACAGCAAATCCCAATAACCTGGGCGCCCGGCAGGGTAGTGGATGGTCACGTTGACCAGTGACTTCAGTTGCTCGCCCATGGCATCCAGCACAAACGCGATTCCACCGGCCTTGGGCTTAAGCAGGTAGCGAAAGGGCGATTTCTGCTGCGCATGCTTGCCAGGGGTGAACCGCGTGCCTTCGGCAAAGTTGAAAATGCCCACCGGGTTGTCGCGAAACTTCGCACAGGTCTTGCGCGTGGTTTCCAGGTCTTTGCCTTTCTTCTCGGGGTGTTTCTCCAGGTAGGCCTTGGTGTAGCGCTTCATGAACGGAAAGCCCAGCGCCCACCACGCCAGGCCAATCACCGGGACCCAGATCAGTTCCTGCTTGAGAAAAAACTTCAGCGGGCGGATGCGCCGATTGAGCACGTATTGCAATACCATGATGTCGACCCAGCTCTGGTGGTTGCTGGTCACCAGGTACGAGTGCTGATAGTCCAGGCCCTCAAGCCCCTTGAGGTGCCAGCGCGTGCGTTGCACCAGGTTCATCCAGCCCTTGTTGTTGGTGACCCAGGCTTCGTGGGTGTGGTTCATCAGCCATTCGCTGAAGCGCTTGGCAAACGGCAACGCTTTAAACAACGCGACAATAAACAGGAACGAGCACAGCAGGATCGTGTTCAGCGCCAACAGCAACGACGCGATCACGCCGCGCACGGCGGCAGGTAGAAAAGCCAGCATTTAGATATCCATAGGTCGGTTGGCGGCTTGGATCGCAGTCAGCGCGATGGTGTACACGATGTCGTCCACCTGGGCGCCACGCGGCAGGTCGTTGACCGGTTTACGCAGGCCCTGGAGCATCGGCCCGAGGCTGACGCAGTCGGCGCTGCGTTGCACGGCTTTGTGAGTGGTGTTGCCGGTGTTCAGGTCGGGGAACACGAACACGGTGGCCTTGCCCGCCACCTGGCTGTTGGGCGCCAACTGCCGCGCGACGTTTTCGTTGGCGGCGGCGTCGTATTGCAGCGGGCCGTCGATCAGCAGCGAGCTTTGCTGTTCATGGGCCAGCAGCGTGGCTTCGCGGACTTTTTCCACTTCCTCGCCGCTGGCCGAGTCGCCGCTGGAATAGCTGATCATCGCCACGCGCGGGATGATGCCGAACGCCGCTGCCGAGTCGGCGCTTTGCAGGGCGATTTCTGCCAGCTCCGCCGCGCTCGGGTGCGGGTTCATCACGCAGTCGCCGTATACCAGCACCTGCTCGGGGAACAGCATGAAGAACACCGACGACACCAGGGTGCAGCCCGGCGCGGTCTTGATCAGTTGCAGGGCAGGGCGGATGGTATTGGCGGTGGAGTGGATAACCCCGGACACCAGTCCATCGACCTCATCCAGCGCGAGCATCATGGTGGCGATCACCACGGTGTCTTCCAGTTGCTGCTCGGCCATCGGCGCGTTGAGGCTCTTGCTCTTGCGCAGCGCGACCATTGGCTCGACATAGCGCTGGCGGATCAGGTCCGGGTCGAGAATCTCCAGTCCTTCGGGCAATTCAATGCCCTGGGCGCGAGCGACCGCTTCCACATCTGCAGGCTTGGCCAACAACACGCAGCGTGCGATGCCACGGGCCTGGCAAATGGCGGCGGCTTGCACGGTCAACGGCTCGCTGCCTTCGGGCAGCACGATGCGCTTGTTGGCGGCCTGGGCACGTTGGATCAATTGGTAGCGGAAGACCGCCGGCGACAGACGCATTTCCCGTGGCGTGCCGCAACGCTGGTGCAGCCAGCGCGCATCGAGGTGGCTGGCGACGAAATCGGTGATGATCTCGGCACGCTCGCGGTCATCGATGGGGATTTCCTTGTTCAGGTTGTTGAGCAGATTGGCGGTCTCGTACGAGCCGGTGCTCACCGACAGCACCGGCAAGCCCGCTTGGAACGCGCCGCGGCACAGGTCCATGATGCGCGGGTCGGGCAGGGTGTCGCTGGTCAGCAGCAGGCCGGCCAGGGGCACGCCGTTGATCGCGGCGAGGCTGACGGCGAGGATGATGTCGTCGCGGTCGCCGGGGGTTACCACCAGCACGCCGGGCTTGAGCAGCTCCACGGTATTGCGCATGGTGCGGGCACAGATGATGATTTTGGTCATGCGCCGGGTTTCGTAGTCACCGGCATTGAGGATCTGCGCGCCCATCAGGTCGGCCACGTCGCGGGTGCGCGGTGCGTTGAGTTCCGGTTGATAAGGAATGCAGCCAAGCAGGCGGAAATCACCACTGCGCAGCAGGGGCGAATGCTCTTTAAGGCGTGCGGAGAACGCTTCCATGCTTTCTTCGGTGCGCACCTTGTTGAGGATCACGCCGAGTACTTTCGGGTCTTTTGGACCGCCGAACAGTTGGGCCTGCAATTCCACACGGCCGGAGAGTTCGGTGAGCACTTCGTTTTCCGGCGCCGAGACCAAAATCACTTCCGCATCCAGGCTCTTTGCCAGGTGCAGGTTGACCCGTGCCGCGTAGCTGGCGTTGCGGGTGGGCACCATGCCTTCGACGATCAGCACGTCCTTGCCGACGGCCGCCTGCTGGTACAGCGTGATGATTTCTTCGAGCAGTTCATCGAGCTGGCCGTCGCCGAGCATCCGCTCAACGTGGGCCAGGCCCAGGGGCTGTGGAGGTTTCAGGCCGTGGGTGCGTGCCACCAGTTCGGTGGAGCGTTCGGGGCCGGTATCGCCCGGGTGTGGCTGGGCAATCGGCTTGAAAAAACCGACTTTCAGTCCGGCCCGCTCAAGGGTACGCACCAGCCCAAGGCTGATGGAGGTCAGACCCACACCAAAATCGGTGGGCGCGATAAAAAAAGTCTGCATGCGAATTCTCTGGAGGTGCATGGCTTCGGTGGCACTCTATGGCTGAGTGCCTACCGGGAATCAGTCGCCAAGGTTATCGCTATTCACGCGCTTGCGTACACCAGCCGCAGTTAAAGGGCTGGCCTATTTTTTCCTGGCGTTGTGCGGGGTCGAGCACCCAGGCGCGAGACTGCCACGGCGGCTGGTGGCGCAAGTGCTGGGTATGGCCACAGGACAGCTCGGCCACCCAGTGCTTATCTGCATCCTGATGAAAACCGACGATCGTGACCGTTGATCGGCCCCGTCTGTCCGGGTTCCGTTCGCTTTCGGGCAAATCCTTGTTTAGACTTGTCCGTTCTTCATTCTTATGCAAAAGGTCTCGCCCCATGACGATCGCCGCTAACAAGGCTGTCTCCATCGACTATACCCTGACCAACGACGCTGGTGAGGTCATCGACAGCTCCGCCGGCGGCGCGCCGCTGGTCTACCTGCAAGGCGCAGGCAATATCATCCCAGGCCTGGAAAAGGCCCTGGAAGGCAAAGTGGTTGGTGATGAACTGACTGTTGCCGTAGAACCTGAAGATGCCTACGGCGAATACTCTGCTGAACTGGTCAGCACTTTGAGCCGCAGCATGTTCGAAGGCGTCGACGAGCTGGAAGTGGGTATGCAGTTCCACGCTTCCGCGCCGGACGGCCAAATGCAGATCGTCACCATCCGTGATCTGGACGGCGACGACGTGACTGTCGACGGCAACCACCCTCTGGCAGGTCAGCGCCTGAACTTCCAGGTTAAGATCGTTGCCATTCGCGACGCTTCCCAGGAAGAAGTGGCTCACGGCCACGTCCACGGTGAAGGTGGTCATCACCATTGATCGATGTTTTGATCAAGCGGTAGCAAAAACGCCCCGACCTGTTCGGGGCGTTTTTTTTGCCTGTTTTCTGTGGCGGGCGGCCATCTTAGAAGAGGCTGGTACTTTCAGAGCCCAAACAAAAATGCCCCGGACCTTTCGGTGCGGGGCATTTCTTAACTGTTTCGCAACCTGGGTCGCGTTGCAGTTGTTACCACTTAGGCTGCAGCAGCAACGCTCAGAGCCTTGATGTGGCCATTCAGGCGGCTCTTATGACGAGCGGCCTTGTTCTTGTGGATGATGCCTTTATCGGCCATACGGTCGATAACTGGCACAGCCAGAACGTAAGCTGCTTGAGCTTTTTCAGCGTCTTTGGTGTCGATGGCTTTTACTACATTCTTGATGTAGGTACGAACCATGGAACGCAGGCTGGCGTTGTGGCTGCGACGCTTCTCAGCCTGTTTTGCACGTTTTTTGGCGGAAGGTGTGTTGGCCACCGTCGAGCTCCTCGAAAGACTTTTTAGGAAATAGCAAACAAAATAGGCCGCGAATCATGCCGATGACTTGATGTGTTGTCAAGGGCGGCTGATGCGAACTGCTGAGTGGTCGATCTGAAGAGGCGGGTGATTTATTTCCGGCGCTTGACCTGTAAACTCGCGAGCTTTGGCTCTGTGCTGTTGCAGGCGCGCAGTATCGCATAAGTGGGCGCGTTGTTCGCCTGCTCTTTATCTATAGGCGCAAACTCTTTCAATGAATCTGCTCAAATCGTTGGCCGCCGTCAGCTCTATCACAATGATCTCGCGGGTTTTGGGGTTCGTGCGTGACACCCTGCTGGCGCGCATTTTTGGCGCCAGCATGGCCACGGATGCCTTCTTTATCGCGTTTAAATTGCCCAATCTGCTGCGGCGCATCTTTGCCGAGGGGGCATTTTCCCAGGCGTTCGTGCCGATTCTGGCCGAGTACAAGACCCAGCAGGGAGAGGAGGCGACCCGCACCTTCATTGCCTACGTGTCGGGCCTGCTGACCCTGGTATTGATGCTGGTGACCCTCATCGGCATGCTCGCCGCACCGTGGGTGATCTGGGCCACGGCCCCGGGCTTTGCCAATACACCGGAAAAGTTTGCGCTGACCACCGATCTGTTGCGGGTGACCTTTCCTTATATATTGCTGATTTCCCTGTCCTCCCTGGCCGGGGCGATTCTCAATACCTGGAACCGTTTTTCGGTGCCGGCGTTCGTGCCGACCCTGCTGAACGTCAGCATGATTATCTTTGCGCTGTTCCTCACGCCGTACTTCGATCCACCGGTGATGGCCCTGGGCTGGGCCGTGTTGGCCGGTGGCCTGGCGCAACTGCTTTACCAACTGCCACACCTGAAAAAGATCGGCATGCTGGTGCTGCCGCGCCTGAACCTCAAGGATACCGGCGTCTGGCGGGTCATGCGCAACATGCTGCCGGCGATCCTGGGTGTGTCGGTGAGCCAAATCTCCCTGATCATCAACACCGCGTTTGCCTCGCTGCTGGTGTCGGGCTCGGTGTCGTGGATGTACTACGCCGATCGACTGATGGAGTTGCCTTCGGGCGTGCTCGGCGTGGCCCTCGGCACCATTTTGCTGCCGACCCTGGCGCGCACCTACGCGAGCAAGGACCGCCAGGAATATTCGCGCATCCTCGATTGGGGCCTGCGCCTGTGCTTCGTTCTGGTGTTGCCGTGTGCCCTGGCCCTGGGGATCCTGGCCGAACCGCTGACGGTGTCGCTGTTCCAGTACGGGCAGTTCGACGCCCATGATGCATTGATGACGCAGCACGCGCTGGTCGCCTATTCCGTCGGACTGCTCGGGATCATCGTGATCAAAGTGCTGGCGCCAGGTTTTTACGCGCAGCAGAACATCCGCACGCCGGTCAAAATCGCGATTTTCACCCTGATCGTCACGCAACTGCTCAACCTGGTGTTCATCGGTCCGCTGGCCCACGCCGGTCTGGCCTTGGCGATCAGTGCCGGCGCGTGTATCAACGCGGGTCTGCTGTTTTATCAGTTGCGCAAGCAGCAGATGTACCAGCCGCAGCCGGGCTGGGGCCTGTTTGCCCTGAAACTGCTGGTGGCGGTGGGCATGATGTTGGCCGTGTTGCTCGGCCTGATGCACCTGATGCCCGCCTGGGACGAGGGCCACATGCTGGAGCGCTTCATGCGTCTGGGCGTACTGGTCGTCGCCGGCGTGGTGGTGTACTTCGGGATGTTGCTGCTTCAGGGGTTCCGCCTGCGGGACTTCAATCGCAAGTCGCTGGGTTAGAGAGTTTGCCGCGATAAAGCGGCAGTTTTATCGATTCGATCCATTTGCCCTGCGCTGTTGCCTGTCGTCCGGGGCCGGGTGTGGTTATAATCGACCACTTTATGAGCAAGAAGCGCGTTATGCAGCTGGTTCGAGGTCTCCACAACCTGCGCCCCGAGCATCGGGGCTGCGTCGCCACTATTGGCAACTTTGACGGTGTTCACCGTGGTCACCAGGCTATTCTGGCCCGGCTGCGCGAGCGTGCGGTCGAGTTGAGCGTACCTAGCTGCGTGGTGATTTTTGAGCCGCAGCCGCGGGAATATTTCACCCCGGAAACGGCGCCGGCCCGTCTGGCCCGCCTGCGCGACAAGCTGCAACTGCTGGCTGAAGAAGGTGTAGACCGCGTGCTCTGCCTGGCTTTCAACCAGCACCTGCAAAGCCTCAGCGCCGCCGAGTTCGTCGACCGTATCCTGGTCGATGGCCTGGGCGTACAACATTTGGAGGTCGGTGACGACTTCCGTTTTGGCTGCGACCGGGTTGGGGATTTCGAATTCCTGCAACGCGCCGGTGTCACCCAGGGGTTTACCGTCGAAGCCGCGCAAACCGTTGAACTGGACGGTCTGCGCGTGAGCAGTACCCAGGTGCGTAACGCCCTGGCCGCTGCCGACTTTGCCTGTGCCGAGCGCTTGCTCGGCCGCCCGTTCCGCATTGCCGGGCGGGTATTGCACGGCCAGAAGCTGGCGCGCCAATTGGGCACGCCAACCGCCAACGTGCAACTCAAGCGCCGTCGTGTGCCGCTGACCGGGGTTTACCTGGTGAGCGTCGACATCGACGGCCAGTCGTGGCCGGGAGTCGCCAACATAGGCGTCAGGCCAACGGTTGCAGGTGATGGCAAGGCCCACCTGGAAGTTCACCTTTTGGATTTTGCCGGTGATTTATATGACCGGCGTTTGACGGTGGTTTTCCACCAGAAGCTGCGTGAAGAGCAGCGTTTCGCCTCCCTTGAGGCGTTGAAAACGGCGATCAATGCGGATGTCGCCGCCGCCCGTGCACTAGCCGCACCTAGCGCCCATCGCTAACCGAAGAGCCTTAAATGACCGACTATAAAGCCACGCTAAACCTTCCGGACACCGCCTTCCCAATGAAGGCCGGCCTGCCACAGCGCGAACCGCAGATCCTGCAGCGCTGGGACAGTATTGGCCTGTACGGAAAGTTGCGCGAAATTGGCAAGGATCGTCCGAAATTCGTCCTGCACGACGGCCCTCCTTATGCCAACGGCACGATTCACATCGGTCATGCGCTGAACAAGATCCTCAAGGACATGATCCTGCGTTCGAAAACCCTTTCGGGCTTCGACGCGCCCTATGTTCCGGGTTGGGACTGCCACGGCCTGCCGATCGAACACAAGGTCGAAGTCACCTACGGCAAGAACCTGGGCGCTGATAAAACCCGCGAACTGTGCCGTGCCTACGCCACCGAGCAGATCGAAGGGCAGAAGTCCGAGTTCATCCGCCTGGGTGTGCTGGGCGACTGGGACAACCCGTACAAGACCATGAATTTCAAGAACGAGGCCGGTGAAATCCGCGCTTTGGCCGAAATCGTCAAAGGCGGTTTCGTGTTCAAGGGCCTCAAGCCCGTGAACTGGTGCTTCGACTGCGGTTCGGCCCTGGCTGAAGCGGAAGTCGAGTACGAAGACAAGAAGTCGTCGACCATCGACGTGGCCTTCCCGATCGCCGACGACGCCAAGCTGGCCCAGGCGTTCGGCCTGGCAAGCCTGGCCAAGCCGGCCGCCATCGTGATCTGGACCACCACCCCGTGGACCATCCCCGCCAACCAGGCGCTGAACGTGCACCCTGAGTTCACCTACGCCCTGGTCGACGTGGGCGACCGCCTGCTGGTGCTGGCCGAAGAAATGGTCGAGGCGTGCCTGGCGCGTTACGAGCTGCAAGGCTCGGTGATCGCCACCACCACTGGCGCGGCACTGGAACTGATCAACTTCCGTCACCCGTTCTACGACCGTCTGTCGCCGGTTTACCTGGCCGACTACGTCGAGCTGGGTTCGGGTACCGGCGTGGTTCACTGCTCGCCCGCCTATGGCGTGGACGACTTCGTGATCTGCAAGAAGTACGGCCTGGTCAACGATGACATCATCAACCCGGTTCAAAGCAATGGCGTCTACGTGCCATCGCTGGAGTTCTTCGGCGGTCAGTTCATCTTCAAAGCCGACCAGCCGATCATCGACAAACTGCGTGAAGTCGGTGCGCTGATGCAGACCGACACCATCAAGCACAGCTACATGCACTGCTGGCGCCACAAGACCCCGCTGATCTATCGCGCCACCGCGCAGTGGTTTATCGGCATGGACAAAGAACCGGCCAGCGGCGAGACCCTGCGTGTCCGCTCGCTCAAGGCCATCGAAGACACCAAGTTCGTACCGGCCTGGGGCCAGGCGCGCCTGCACTCGATGATCGCCAACCGTCCCGACTGGTGCATCTCCCGCCAGCGTAACTGGGGCGTGCCGATCCCGTTCTTCCTGAACAAGGAAAGCGGCGAGCTGCACCCACGTACCGTCGAGTTGATGGAAGTCGTGGCCCAACGCGTCGAGCAGGAAGGCATCGAAGCCTGGTTCAAGCTGGACGCCGCCGAATTGCTGGGCGACGAAGCACCGCAGTACGACAAGATCAGCGACACCCTCGACGTCTGGTTTGACTCGGGCACCACCCACTGGCACGTACTGCGCGGCTCGCACCCGATGGGCCACGAGACCGGCCCGCGTGCCGACCTGTACCTGGAAGGTTCGGACCAGCACCGCGGCTGGTTCCACTCCTCGTTGCTGACCGGTTGCGCCATCGACGACCACGCACCGTACCGCGAACTCTTGACTCACGGTTTTACCGTCGACGAGACGGGCCGCAAGATGTCCAAATCGCTGAAAAACGTGATCGAGCCGAAGAAGATCAACGACACGCTGGGCGCTGACATCATGCGTCTGTGGGTCGCGTCTACCGACTACTCGGGCGAAATCGCCGTATCGGACCAGATCCTGGCCCGCAGCGCCGATGCCTATCGTCGTATCCGTAATACCGCACGCTTCCTGCTGTCGAATCTGACCGGCTTTAACCCGGCCACCGACATCCTGCCGGCCGAAGACATGCTCGCCCTGGACCGTTGGGCCGTGGACCGCACCCTGTTGCTGCAGCGCGAGTTGCAGGAGCACTACGGCGAATACCGTTTCTGGAACGTCTACTCGAAGATCCACAACTTCTGTGTGCAGGAGTTGGGTGGTTTCTACCTCGATATCATCAAGGATCGCCAGTACACCACCGCAGCCAACAGCAAGGCGCGCCGTTCCGCGCAGACCGCGCTTTATCACATCTCTGAGGCGCTGGTGCGCTGGATCGCACCGATCCTGGCGTTCACCGCCGACGAACTGTGGGAATACCTGCCGGGCGAGCGTAACGAATCGGTGATGCTCAATACCTGGTACGAAGGCCTGACCGAATTGCCGGCCGACTTCGAACTGGGTCGCGAGTACTGGGAAGGCGTGATGGCCGTCAAGGTCGCGGTGAACAAGGAACTGGAAGTCCAGCGTGCGGCCAAGGCCGTCGGTGGCAACCTGCAGGCCGAAGTCACCCTGTTTGCCGAAGAAGGCCTGACCGCTGACCTGGCCAAGCTGAGCAATGAACTGCGCTTCGTGCTGATCACCTCCACCGCGAGCCTGGCGCCATTCGCCCAGGCACCGGCGGATGCGGTGGTCACCGAAGTACCGGGCCTCAAGCTCAAAGTGGTCAAGTCAGCCTTCCCTAAGTGCGCCCGCTGCTGGCACTGCCGTGAAGACGTTGGCGTGAACCCCGAGCATCCGGAAATCTGCGGGCGTTGCGTCGACAACATCAGCGGTGACGGCGAGGTTCGCCACTATGCCTAATGCCGGTCGTTTCGGACGTCTGGGCTGGCTCGTGCTGAGTGTGCTGGTGCTGGTCATTGACCAGGTCAGCAAGGCTCACTTCGAGGGCTCCCTGCAAATGTTCCAGCAAATCGTGGTGATCCCGGATTACTTCAGCTGGACCCTGGCCTACAACACCGGCGCCGCGTTCAGCTTCCTCGCTGATGGCGGTGGCTGGCAGCGCTGGCTGTTCGCCGTTATCGCGCTGGTGGTCAGCGCGGTATTGGTGGTCTGGCTCAAGCGCCTGGGCCGTGATGACACCTGGCTGGCCATCGCCCTGGCGCTGGTGCTGGGCGGTGCGCTGGGTAACCTGTACGACCGCATTGCCCTGGGCCACGTGATCGACTTCATTCTGGTGCATTGGCAGAACCGCCATTACTTCCCGGCGTTCAATTTTGCTGACAGCGCAATCACCGTCGGTGCAATCATGCTGGCGCTGGATATGTTCAAAAGTAAGAAAACCGGAGAGACCGTCAATGACTGATCAGGTATTGGTTGAGCAACGCATCGGCCAGAACACGGAAGTCACCTTGCATTTCGCACTGCGCCTGGAGAATGGCGACACGGTCGACAGCACGTTCGACAAAGCCCCAGCGACCTTCAAGGTCGGCGATGGCAACCTGCTGCCGGGGTTCGAAGCCGCGCTCTTCGGTTTCAAGGCGGGCGACAAGCGCACCCTGCAGATCCTGCCGGAAAACGCGTTTGGCCAGCCCAACCCGCAAAACGTACAGATCATCCCGCGTTCGCAGTTCCAGGACATGGACCTGTCTGAAGGCCTGTTGGTGATCTTCAACGATGCGGCGAATACCGAGCTGCCGGGTGTCGTCAAAAACTTCGATGACACCCAGGTGACCATCGACTTCAATCACCCGTTGTCCGGTAAAACCTTGACGTTTGACGTTGAAATCATCGACGTTAAAGCGATCTGACGAACAGTACCGGCTTGTGTGGGAGCTGGCTTGCAGCTCCCACAAAGACACGAGGCACAGCATGCAAATCAAACTCGCCAACCCCCGTGGCTTCTGCGCCGGCGTGGACCGGGCGATCGAAATCGTCAACCGTGCCCTGGAAGTCTTCGGCCCGCCGATCTATGTGCGTCATGAAGTGGTGCACAACAAGTTTGTGGTCGAGGACCTGCGCGCGCGCGGTGCCATCTTTGTCGAAGAGCTGGACCAGGTGCCGGACGACGTTATCGTTATCTTCAGTGCCCACGGTGTTTCCCAGGCCGTGCGTACCGAAGCGGCGGGCCGTGGCCTGAAAGTCTTTGATGCGACGTGCCCGCTGGTCACCAAGGTGCATATCGAAGTGGCGCGCTACAGTCGCGACGGCCGAGAGTGCATCCTGATCGGCCATGCCGGTCACCCCGAAGTGGAAGGCACCATGGGCCAGTACGACGCCAGTAATGGCGGTGCGATCTACCTGGTGGAAGACGAAAAAGACGTCGCGAACCTCCAGGTGCACAACCCGGATCGTCTGGCCTTCGTGACCCAGACCACCTTGTCCATGGACGACACCAGCCGCGTAATCGATGCGCTGCGCACACGCTTTCCGGCGATCGGTGGACCGCGTAAAGACGACATCTGCTACGCCACGCAAAACCGCCAGGATGCGGTCAAGCAACTGGCTGATGAGTGCGATGTGGTGTTGGTGGTCGGCAGCCCTAACAGCTCCAACTCCAACCGCCTGCGTGAGCTGGCGGAGCGCATGGCGACACCGGCGTACCTGATCGACGGCGCCGAAGACATGCAGCGCAGCTGGTTCGATGGCGTTCAGCGCATAGGCATCACGGCAGGTGCTTCGGCCCCGGAAGTGCTGGTGCGTGGCGTCATCCAGCAGTTGCATGCCTGGGGTGCTACCGGCGCCGATGAATTGGCCGGTCGTGAAGAGAACATCACGTTCTCCATGCCCAAGGAGCTGCGGGTTCGTTCGCTGCTCTGAGTGCCAGAGCGTCGGCGTCTGTGCGGCATAAGGCCTGCTCCGCGTTATCGCTGCGCAGGCTGATGCGCCCACTGGGTGCCAGCACTATCTGGTGGACACTCTGCGCCGTGTCCGTCGCGCACACATGCACCGTCCCCGCCCGGAAGCCGCCACCTGCAAATACCGGCTCGCCCAACCCACTGAAACGCACCTGGCTCTTGACCGGCCCATTGCCGACTATCGGTACGCGACTGCTGCGCTGATGCTCCAGCACCACTGGGTTGTCATCGTCCTGGTCACCGCGCCCGCTGATATCCACGATCACCCGCCAGCCCTGGCTCCAATCATCATTGAGCGCATGAATGATCACCGCTCTGTTGCGCGCGATGGCTTCAGTGCGGGCCAGTCGCAGTCCGCTCGCCAGTGATTGTGCTGCGCTCTGTCGTTGTTGCGACTCCAGCATCTGCTTGAAGCCGGGCACTGCCAGATGCGCCAGAATGCCACTCAACACCAGCCCCAGCAGCAGTTCCAGCAACGTGAAGCCTCGTTGGCGCATGGATTGTCCCTCCGTGGACGCAGGTCAAAATTCGTCGCAGTCAAAGGTATAGCGCCTGGATTGAGGCGCTGAATGATGGCCTTCATGTCCAAAGTATTTCCCTTTGTTCCGCGAACAGCGCGGGCGAAAAACCGACGCTAGTCTTGGGTCGCACAGCAGGCTTTGCCTGTTTTTTTGGCCCTCGACACGGATGACGACGGTAATGCTTGCCAGCCTCAACACTTGTTTTGCCTGCCCATTGCCCCGACACCAGATCGGAGCGACGCTGATAGAGGTGCTGGTGGCGTTGCTGGTTCTAAGCGTGGGGCTTTTAGGTTCAGCGGTGCTTCAGCTCAACGCGCTCAAGTACACCGACAGCTCGAGAATGACCAGCCAGGCCAGTTTCATTGCCTACGACATGCTTGACCGCGTCCGCGCCAATTCCGGCGCCGATTACCAGTGGGGGAGAACTCAGCGAGTTCCGGCCAGTACCGCCACGTCAAGCGTGCGTGACCTCGACCTGCACGATTTCGAGGCCAATCTCCTAGGCTTCGCCGGAGAGAGCGCCAAAGGCGCGGTGGCGATGCATGCCGACGAAATCACCGTCAGCATCAGTTGGGACGACGACAGGGGCACTAATACCCCCGGTGCGCGGCAAACGTTCACCCTGACCAGTCGTATTGCCGCCGAGCCTGGAGTGACGCAATGACGTACCGGGTTCGAGGTTTCAGTCTGCTGGAAGTGTTGCTCGCCCTGGCTTTAGGGCTGGTGCTGTTGCTTGGGGCGAGTCAGGTGTTGATCAGTTCCCGAGCGACTCACGCCAGTCAGCAGGCGGCCATGTTGCTGCAGGACGATGCACGCTTCGTGCTGAGCAAAATGATCCAGGATATTCGGCAGGTCGGAATGCTGGGGTGTTTGGCCCCGACCTTTATCGAGAACGCCCCGCCGGCGTTTTATCGGCCCGTGACCTGGAGTGCTGGCGCTGGATCGACTTCGCTGACGCTGGTCACTGCGGATATCGGCGGGCAGGGTGGCAAGCCTGATTGGACGGTACTGTCCGACTGCGTCCGCAGCGCCCACGCCTATGCTGGGAGTTCGCCGACACCGATGCCTGGGCAGATTCGTTTTGCGATACGCCAACTGACCTACATCTTCGAGACCGGTCAGTTGAAGGTGAGCACCCCCGCTGCGCCCGCCAAGTCGGTGCTGGTGGACAACGTTCTTGCATTCGATATCAGTTTCGGTGTGGCCGCTAAGTCGGACTCGGCCGAGGTGGTGCGCTACGACGCCAGCCCGGCAGACGAAGGCTTGATCCGCAGCGTGCGCATTCGCATGACGCTGCAAGACCCTGCGCGGCGTGTCAAAGACCAAACCTACAGCGTCGTCGCAGCGCTGCGAAATCGTCTGGGATAGGGCGTTCATGATGCTCGTTGAAGGCTTTTCTGCTCGGCAGGCGGGCATGGTTTTGCTGATCAGCCTGGTCTTTGTGCTGCTGTTGTCGTTGATTGGCGTGTCGTCGATGCAGGAGGCGGTGACCCAGCAAAAAGTTACGGGCAGCCTCTGGCATCGCAACAGGTCACACCAGAGTGCCGAGAGTGGCTTGAGGTTGGGAGAGCGGGACGTGCAGCGAACGGGGGCGGCAATGCCGAGGTGCCAGTCGATCACGCGCTGTGCGCCGCCTGACGAAGCCTTTTCAGTGATTGGTGCCGGGACGAATCCAACGTCGGCAGTCACTTGGATTGCCTTCGACTTCGGGGTTTACGGTGTTCAATCCCTGGGGGCTGGTACCGGCATGGCGAATTTTCCACCACAGGCGACGGTCGAGTTATATCGCGTGACAGCCGTCGGGCTCAGTGGGCGGTCGCGCGCAGTGTTGGAGACCGTGTATGCGAGGGTAGAAGAGGAGGGCGGCTCGCGATTTCGGCGAGTGGCATGGCGGCAACTTCAATAAGGAGTAGCGAAATGGGCAAGGACAGCCTGGGTTTCACCCTGATCGAGTTACTGATCGCCGTGGCGATTATCGCGTTTCTGGCCGGGATCGCTTACCCCAGGTACGCCGGCTACGTGAATAAGGTCTATCGTGCGCAAATTGTCGCGCTGCTGACTGAGCAGGCCCAGCACTTGGAGCGCTTTTATACGCGCAACGGTACTTATATTGACGCCAGTGGCGTCAGCGCGGGCAATGATCGCTATAGAATCACCGCTGCATTGAACCCTCAGGACTTCCATCTGATTGCCGCGCCGATTGCCGATGCAGGTATGGCCGGCGATGCCTGCGGTGACTTCAGCCTGACCAGTGCCGGGGCGCGTAGCAATCCGGGCGCGGCGTCTGATATGTCGCGCCAGATGTGCTGGGGGCAATGATGAGAGTGCTGGACGATTGGGCGCCGGGTGTGCCCGTTCCTATTTATCGGCTGGATCAAATGATGGTTAAGCAACAGCAAGTTGTGATCGTCGGTGGCGGAGTCATCGGTTTGTTGACGGCGTACAACCTGGCAACCCAAGGTCAGGCGGTGGTGCTGCTGGAGCGCGCGGGTGTGGGGCAGGAGTCATCCTGGGCCGGAGGTGGCATTGTTTCGCCGCTGTATCCATGGCGCTACAGCCCGGCGGTGACTGCGCTGGCCCATTGGTCCCAGGATTTTTATCCGCAATTGGCTGAACGGCTGTTTGCCGCCACGGGCGTCGATCCGGAGGTTCACACCACCGGCCTTTACTGGCTGGACCTGGACGACGAAGCCGAGGCGTTGGCCTGGGCCGCCCGTGAAAGCCGACCTCTGAGCAAGGTCGAGGTGTCTGTCGCCCATGATGCCGTGCCGGCGCTGGGCGGCGGGTACTCTCAGGCCGTCTATATGGCGGACGTGGCCAACGTGCGCAACCCGCGCCTGGTCAAATCCCTCAAGGCGGCGCTGTTGGCGCTACCTGGCGTGACCGTCCACGAACAGTGCCAAGTGAACGGTTTTATTCTGGATGATGGCAATGTCGTCGGTGTGAAGACGACGGAAGGGCCGGTCCAGGGTGATCATGTCGTATTGGCGGCGGGAGCGTGGAGCGGTGAGTTGCTTGGCACTCTGGGGCTTGTGCTGCCGGTGGAGCCGGTCAAGGGGCAGATGATCCTGTACAAGTGTGCTTCGAACTTCCTGTCGAGCATGGTGCTGGCCAAGGGGCGTTATGCAATCCCTCGGCGCGACGGGCATATCCTGATCGGCAGCACCCTGGAACATCAGGGGTTCGACAAGACGCCGACAGCAAGTGCGTTGGAGAGTCTGAAGGCTTCAGCGGTGGAGCTGATTCCGGCCCTGGCAGACGCTGAGGTGGTCGGGCACTGGGCCGGTTTGCGGCCAGGCTCGCCGGAAGGCATTCCCTATATCGGTCAGGTGCCGGGTTATCAAGGGTTGTGGCTCAACTGCGGGCACTACCGCAACGGCTTGGTGTTGGCACCGGCGTCCTGCCAGTTGTTTGCCGACTTGTTGCTGAACCGTGCACCGATCATCGACCCGGTGCCTTACGCGCCCGAAGGTCGGATCAACGCTGGATAGACTTTGGCCCTTGCTCCAAATGCGCCTGGCTGCAGTACCACTCCTGGCGCACGCTGAGCGCGCGGTCCTGCGGCAGGTGCACGCCGCAGTGAGCGCAGCGTACCATCAGCGCTGCGCCGGGCTCGCGGGTACGCTGCTGTTTGGCGACCGGGCTTTTGAATTTACGCCACAACCATACCGCGGCAGCAATAACGGCAATCCAGAACAGAAGACGAAGCATGGCAGGTAGTTTCTCGACAAGGAATGCGGCAGTTTAGCCAAGGACGCGACAGGCGCACAGCGCAATAACACGTACCCACAAAAAAGGGAGCCCCGAAGGGCTCCCTTTTGCGTTGCGTCAACGGATCAGTCGAACACGCCGAAGGTCATGTAGCTGAACCACGAGCGGTCCTGATTGTCGCCCAGCGCCTGTGGGGCTTCTTCTTCGATCACGTCGCCGTTCTCGTCGTGGGGCTTGAGGTCCGAAGGAATGGCATCCTTGGCGTCCTGGTACTGCTTCTGCACGTCCTGGTTGGCGCGGGTTTCGCCCGGCGGCAACGGTGGGCGGGATTCGATCAGGCCCAGGGTGTACTTGCTCAGCCACGAACGGTTGTCCGCTTCGTCAACCTGAGGCACGAACTGGCCGTCTTTCAGGCTGGGGTGATCCGGGTAGTTGAGCTTGAGGGTTTCCAGGCTGGTGCTGGCCAGTTCGTCCAGGTGCAGACGCTGGTAGGCCTCGGTCATGACGGCCAGGCCGTCACCCACCGAAGGGGTTTCCTGGAAGTTCTCCACCACATAGCGGCCACGGTTGGCGGCGGCTACGTAGGCCTGACGGGTCAGGTAGTAGTGCGCTACGTGGATTTCGTAAGAGGCCAGCAGGTTGCGCAGGTAAATCATGCGCTGCTTGGCGTCCGGGGCGTAGCGGCTGTTGGGGTAACGGCTGGTCAACTGCGCGAACTCGTTATAGGAGTCGCGGGCAGCGCCCGGGTCACGCTTGGTCATGTCCAGCGGCAGGAATCGCGCCAGCAGGCCAACATCCTGGTCGAACGAGGTCAGGCCCTTCATGTAGTAGGCGTAGTCGACGTTCGGATGCTGTGGGTGCAGACGGATGAAACGCTCGGCGGCGGACTTGGCAGCTTCCGGCTCGGCGTTCTTGTAGTTGGCGTAGATCAGCTCGAGTTGGGCCTGGTCGGCGTAGCGGCCGAACGGATAGCGCGACTCCAGTGCTTTCAGCTTCGCTGTGGCGCTGGTGTAGCTATTGTTGTCCAAGTCTTTCTGAGCCAGTTGGTACAACTCGACTTCGCTCAGGTTTTCGTCGACGACTTCCTTTGTTGACGAGCAAGCAGCAGTCATGGCGAGGATGGCGATCAGCAGCAGGTGTTTCACTTGCATGGCGGCTTGCGTCCCTATGACGGCCGCTGTCTTGGGCGGGGCCGTCCTGTTATGATGAGCGCCCCGTTGAAAGCCTCGGGGCAAAAGACGCCGTATTTAACCACAAGCGCGCAGCCGAAACCAAAGGCTGTGCCACGCCTAGTCTGAGCATGTCCGATAAAATTGAACTTCGCGCAGAGGTGCCGTCCGAATTGGGCGGCCAACGCCTCGATCAAGTCGCCGCACAATTATTCGCTGAGCACTCGCGCTCGCGCCTTTCCGCCTGGATCAAAGACGGCCGCCTGACTGTGGATGGAGCGGTTATCCGCCCGCGAGACATAGTTCATGGCGGTGCGATTCTTGAGCTGACTGCCGAGCAGGAAGCCCAGGGAGAATGGGTCGCCCAGGACATCGAGCTGGATATCGTCTATGAAGACGACGACATCCTGGTCATCAATAAACCCGCAGGCCTGGTGGTTCACCCGGCGGCCGGGCACGCTGATGGCACTTTGCTCAATGCTCTGCTGCACCATATTCCCGACATCATCAACGTGCCGCGTTGCGGCATCGTGCACCGTCTGGACAAGGACACCACCGGCTTGATGGTGGTGGCCAAGACCATTCAGGCGCAGACGCAACTGGTTACGCAATTGCAGAGCCGCAGCGTCAGCCGGATCTACGAGTGCATCGTGATCGGCGTCGTGGTGGCCGGTGGCAAGATCAACGCGCCGATCGGTCGCCACGGCCAGCAACGCCAGCGCATGGCGGTGATGGAGGGCGGCAAGCAGGCCGTCAGCCATTACCGAGTGTTGGAGCGTTTCCGCTCACACACCCATGTACGGGTCAAGCTGGAAACCGGCCGTACCCACCAGATTCGTGTGCACATGGCCCACATCAACTTCCCGTTGGTCGGCGATCCTGCCTACGGTGGTCGCTTCCGCATTCCACCCGCGGCCAGCCAGACCATGGTCGAATCGCTCAAGACGTTCCCGCGCCAGGCGCTGCATGCACGCTTCCTGGAGCTGGATCATCCGACGAGCGGTCAGCGCATGAGCTGGGAATCGCCGTTGCCGGATGATTTTGTCTGGTTGCTGTCGTTGCTAAAGCAGGATCGCGAGGCATTTGTCGGATGAGTGACTGGCTGATACCTGACTGGCCCGCGCCGGCTCGGGTAAAGGCCTGCGTCACCACCCGTGCAGGCGGCGTCAGTCTGGCGCCGTTCGACAGCCTTAATCTGGGTGATCATGTTGAGGACAGCCTCGAGGCCGTCCTTGAAAACCGCCGTCGCCTTACCGATGCGTTTGGTATTCGGCCAGCCTGGTTGCGCCAGGTTCATGGCGTTAACGTGGTCGAGGCCAATCCTGATTGCATCGCTGAAGCCGATGCCAGTTGGACGAGCACCCCAGGCATCGCCTGCACCGCGATGACTGCCGATTGTCTGCCTGCGTTGTTCTGCAACCGTGCCGGTACCCGCGTCGCGGCAGCCCATGCCGGTTGGCGTGGGCTGGCGGCAGGCGTGTTGGAGGCGGCGTTTGAAAGCCTGGACACCGCGCCTGCCGATGTACTGGTCTGGCTCGGCCCGGCGATTGGTCCGCAGGCCTTTGAAGTGGGGCCGGAAGTGCGCGGTGCCTTCATGCAGCAATTGCCGGCAGCTGCCGAAGCGTTTGTGCCCAGTCGCAACGACGGCAAGTTCATGGCCGACATCTATAAGCTGGCGCGTCTGCGCCTGGCAGCTCGGGGTGTCACGGCGGTCTACGGTGGCGGTTTGTGTACCGTGACCGATCCTCGCTTCTTTTCTTACCGGCGCAATCCGCGCACCGGTCGATTTGCCTCCCTTATCTGGCTCGAGCGCTAGACTCCCCTGATCCATATCAAGCATTGCCCGCTTGAATCCTCCAGAATCCACCCCATCTATAGGGGTATCTGGCAGGTTTCTTCATTCAGGATGTGTTTATAGCTCCGGCCTGCTCAAAAGGAAGGTGACTAATGCGTATTGATCGTTTAACCAGCAAATTACAGTTGGCCTTATCAGACTCCCAATCCTTGGCGGTGGGCCTCGACCACCCGGCCATTGAGCCTGCGCACTTGATGCAGGCACTTCTGGAACAGCAAGGTGGGTCTATCAAACCCTTGCTGATGCAGGTGGGCTTTGACGTCAACAGCCTGCGCAAGGAGTTGAGCAAAGAGCTCGACCAACTGCCGAAAATCCAAAACCCGACCGGCGACGTGAATATGTCCCAGGACCTGGCGCGCCTGCTGAATCAAGCAGACCGCCTGGCCCAGCAGAAGGGCGACCAGTTCATTTCAAGCGAACTGGTGCTGCTCGCCGCCATGGACGAAAACAGCAAGCTCGGCAAGTTGTTGCTGGGCCAGGGTGTAAGCAAAAAAGCCCTGGAGAACGCCATCAACAACCTGCGTGGCGGCGATGCGGTCAATGATCCCAATCATGAGGAGTCGCGCCAGGCGCTGGACAAGTACACCGTCGACCTGACCAAACGCGCCGAAGACGGCAAGCTTGACCCGGTGATCGGTCGTGACGACGAGATTCGTCGCACTATCCAGGTCCTGCAGCGCCGCACCAAGAACAACCCGGTGCTGATCGGCGAGCCTGGCGTGGGTAAAACCGCGATTGCCGAAGGCCTGGCCCAGCGCATCATTAATGGTGAAGTGCCGGATGGGCTCAAAGGCAAGCGCCTGCTGTCCCTGGACATGGGGGCGTTGATCGCCGGCGCCAAGTTCCGTGGCGAGTTCGAAGAGCGTCTGAAATCCCTGCTTAATGAACTGTCGAAGCAGGAAGGGCAGATCATCCTGTTTATCGACGAATTGCACACCATGGTCGGTGCCGGTAAAGGCGAGGGCTCCATGGACGCCGGCAACATGCTCAAGCCGGCCCTGGCGCGGGGCGAGTTGCATTGCGTCGGTGCGACCACGCTTAACGAATACCGCCAGTACATTGAAAAGGACGCAGCCCTTGAGCGGCGTTTCCAGAAGGTGTTGGTGGAAGAGCCGAGCGAAGAGGACACCATTGCGATCCTGCGTGGCCTGAAAGAGCGCTATGAGGTCCACCATAAAGTGGCCATCACGGACGGCGCGATCATTGCGGCGGCCAAATTGAGCCATCGCTACATCACCGACCGGCAACTGCCGGACAAGGCTATCGATCTGATCGATGAAGCGGCCAGCCGCATTCGTATGGAAATCGATTCCAAGCCGGAGGTGCTCGATCGCCTGGACCGTCGCCTGATTCAACTGAAAGTCGAATCCCAGGCCCTCAAGAAAGAAGAGGACGAAGCGGCGAAGAAACGCCTGGAAAAACTCCAGGAAGAAATCCTGCGTCTGGAACGTGAGTATTCCGACCTCGAAGAAATCTGGACCTCGGAAAAAGCTGAAGTGCAAGGCTCCGCTCAGATCCAGCAAAAGATCGAGCAGTCGCGCCAGGAGTTGGAAGCTGCGCGCCGTAAAGGTGATCTGAACCGCATGGCCGAGTTGCAGTACGGGGTTATCCCGGACCTGGAACGCAGCCTGCAGATGGTCGACCAGCACGGCAAGCCTGAAAATCAGCTGTTGCGCAGCAAGGTGACCGAGGAAGAAATCGCCGAAGTCGTCTCCAAGTGGACCGGCATTCCAGTGTCGAAAATGCTCGAAGGTGAGCGCGACAAGCTGCTGAAAATGGAGCACCTGTTGCACCAGCGCGTGATCGGCCAGGAAGAGGCCGTTGTGGCGGTGTCCAACGCGGTACGCCGCTCGCGGGCGGGTTTGTCCGACCCGAACCGTCCCAGTGGCTCGTTTATGTTCCTCGGCCCGACTGGTGTGGGTAAGACCGAACTGTGCAAGGCCTTGGCCGAGTTCCTGTTTGACACCGAAGAGGCCATGGTGCGGATTGATATGTCCGAGTTCATGGAGAAACATTCGGTGGCTCGATTGATCGGCGCGCCACCCGGCTATGTCGGCTACGAGGAAGGCGGTTACCTGACCGAAGCCGTGCGGCGTAAGCCTTACTCGGTGATCCTGTTGGATGAGGTCGAGAAAGCTCATCCGGATGTGTTCAACATCCTGCTGCAGGTGCTGGAAGATGGTCGCCTGACCGACAGCCACGGGCGTACGGTGGACTTCCGCAATACAGTGATCGTGATGACCTCCAACCTGGGCTCGGCGCAGATCCAGGAACTGGTGGGGGATCGTGAGGCCCAGCGCGCTGCAGTCATGGATGCGCTGACCTCGCACTTCCGTCCGGAATTTATCAACCGGGTCGACGAAGTGGTGATCTTCGAACCATTGGCGCGGGATCAGATCGCGGGTATTACCGAGATCCAGTTGGGCCGTCTGCGTGGTCGTCTGGCCGAGCGCGAGCTGTCGCTGGAGCTGAGCCGCGAGGCGTTGGACAAGCTGATCGCGGTCGGTTACGACCCGGTGTATGGCGCACGGCCTTTGAAGCGTGCGATCCAGCGCTGGATCGAGAACCCGCTGGCGCAACTGATCCTGTCGGGCAGCTTTATGCCGGGCACGAGCGTCGAAGCCACGGTGGAAAACGACGAAATCGTCTTCCACTGAGCTCACACAGCAAGCTAATAAGAGAAGGCCCCGCATCGCGGGGCCTTTTTTTTCGATAGGGCGTTGAACTGTAAGGCAAAGGCTTGTAAAGTGCGCCCCGCAGCAACGTCAGCCCGCGGGTTTCTTCTCCCTAAGAAGAAATCAGAAAGAAGCGCAAATCATTGTCTTAAAAGCAATTTAAAGGGTTGACAGGGGTTTTTAAGATTGTAGAATAGCGCGCCTCAGAGACGCTAACGTAGCGATACGGACAGGGTCGAAGAGAAAGGTTACACCGCAGTAAAAGTTGTACTTTGAAATATGTAGTTCCGTGATAGCTCAGTCGGTAGAGCAAATGACTGTTAATCATTGGGTCCCAGGTTCGAGTCCTGGTCACGGAGCCAATTTCAAACCGGGGTATAGCGCAGTCCGGTAGCGCGCCTGCTTTGGGAGCAGGATGTCGGGAGTTCGAATCCCCCTACCCCGACCATATTTGGGTCGTTAGCTCAGTTGGTAGAGCAGTTGGCTTTTAACCAATTGGTCGTAGGTTCGAATCCCACACGACCCACCATTTTTGAGACCAGTTAACGCTGGAATCGAATCTTAAGATCAGAGGCCAAAAGCGCTGATCGAAGAAGGCGACTGAAAGGTCGCCTTTTTTTTCCGGGGTATAGCGCAGTCCGGTAGCGCGCCTGCTTTGGGAGCAGGATGTCAGGAGTTCGAATCCCCTTACCCCGACCATATTAAAAATCCTCGTATCGAAAGATACGGGGATTTTTTTTATCCGCGATTTTTGTGGTACCGCAGCATATGCGGGAGCGAGCAAGCCCACTTCCCGCATCAGGTTGTGGTGTTAATGCAATTTGAGGCGTGGCTCAGTGCCTCGTCCAATCTTGCTGCCCAGCATCAGCATGGCCGTGCGGAAGAAGCCGTACAGCGCCATTTGGTGCATGCGGTACAGCGACACATAGAACATCCGCGCCAACCAGCCCTCCAGCATTACGCTGCCCGTCAGGTTGCCCATCAAGTTGCCCACCGCCGAGAAGCGCGACAGCGAGATCAGCGAGCCGTAGTCGGTGTACTTGTAGGTCGGCAGCTCCTTGCCTTCGATCCGCAACTTGAGCGACTTGGCCAGCAACGACGCCTGCTGGTGAGCGGCCTGGGCCCGGGGCGGCACGTTGCGGTCGGTTCCGGGTTGTGGGCAGGCGGCGCAATCGCCGAAGGCAAAGATATTCTCGTCGCGGGTGGTTTGCAGGGTCTGCAGCACCTGCAACTGATTGATGCGGTTGGTTTCCAGTCCATCGATATCCTTGAGGAAGCCCGGTGCGCGAATCCCGGCGGCCCATACCTTCAAGCTGGCGGGAATCACCTGGCCGCTGCTGGTGATCAAAGCATCGGCGGTGACTTCACTCACCGCAGCGTTGGTCAGCACGGTGACGCCAAGTTTCTCCAGGGTTTTATGCACAGGCCCGCCGATACGCTCCGGCAAGGCCGGCAGCACCCGTGGGCCGGCTTCGATCAGGGTGATGTGCATGTTTTCCGGCTTGATGCGGTCCAGACCATAAGCGGCCAGTTCATGGGCGGCGTTATGCAGTTCTGCGGCCAGTTCGACACCGGTTGCGCCGGCGCCGACGATGGCGACACTGATCTTTTCCACCACGTCTGTCTGCCCGGCATGGGCGCGCAGGTAGTGGTTGAGTAACTGCTGGTGAAAGCGCTCGGCCTGTTTGCGGGTGTCTAGAAACAGGCAGTGCTGCGCCGCGCCCTCGGTGCCGAAATCGTTGGTGGTGCTGCCGACCGCGATCACCAGGCTGTCATAGCCCAGCACGCGGGCAGGCACCAGTTCGCGGCCTTCTTCGTCGAGGGTGGCGGCCAGCTGAATTTTTTTCTGTTCACGGTCGAGCCCGCTCATGCGTCCCAGCTGGAACTCGAAGTGGTTCCATTTGGCTTGGGCGACGTAATTGAGTTCGTCTTCCGAAGAGTTCAGCGAGCCGGCGGCCACTTCGTGCAGCAGGGGCTTCCAGATATGGGTCAGGTTGGTGTCCACCAGCGTGATGCTGGCGGTGCCGCGCTTGCCCAGGGCCTTACCCAGGCGGGTAGCCAACTCCAGGCCGCCGGCACCGCCGCCGACGATAATAATACGATGGGTCATGGGGATATCTCGCAAGGCTAAAAGAAATCGGAGCAGTTACCCCCGCGAGCGCCAGGCGGCTCATAGCGTCAGGTAACTCAAAAGGCGACTCAGCAGGCCAAGCCCGATCACCACCGTCAGCACCACACCGAGGAGCAGCCAAGGCCTGAAAGGCTTGCGCTCGACTCGGTTTTGGGAGAGTTGCAGGTACTCTTCGACATGCTGTTGGTCGTCGGGGTTCAGGCGGCTGGTCATATAAGGCCTCGTCAGGTAGACGTTGCAAAAGGGCGCCACGTTACAGTCCGCGGGATCAGAGGCTGATACCCACGTCGAACACTATGCTGCGGCCCAGGTTGTTGCGCAAGAAATCGGGTGCGTCCGGGTGGGCAAACAGCACCCGCGCAAACGTCGGCCCCACCAGTGACAGCGAGCGCCAGCCCTGACGCAGGTATTCGGTGGGCGGTGGAAAGTGACTGTTGAGGTCGAGCACTTCGCGCTTGAGGCTGGCGAAGGCGACGATATCCAGTTCGCCCAGGTCCATCCCGCGCTCTTTATAGTTGTGCGCTTTTTTACGCAAGGTGGGCGCCAGGCGCAGCAGGAACTCATGGGCGGGGATGCGCCGCGGCTTGGCTTCGCGCCGCACCAGTTGGCTAAGGGAGAAGGCATTGCGCCGGCGTAGCAACTCGTCGCGCCATTCGTCGTTCAGCCGCCGGCCTTCATCCAGCACGAAAAACACCTCGAAACTGGCATCGCGGAACAGCACATCCGGTGGCTCTTGCCCCGCCGGGTGAAACTCTTCGGCGCGATAAGACACATTCAAGCCCTGTAACAGGCGCTGGCAGACCCAACGCTCACGCTCCCATTTGCGGGCATTGGACAGGAACGCGTTGGCTTGTTCGGCCGCTACGGTGAGCAGGCGCAGGTAGTCTGAGTCATCCATAGCCAGCAGCTTAGCGTTCAAATGTGATGATAAAAACAGAGGCGGGGGCATTTCCTTCAGTTGCGTGGGATTTTCCACCTGGTTCGCGCTGCTTCATCGGCATTCACGCCGTCACTGAACGACGCTGGCTACCGGCCTTAGTTGTATAGGGCTTGAAAGGTCGATCACTGCAGTCATACTCACGCCAAGTGAGCGAGCCTTGATCTGAGGAGTGTGTGGTGAGGTATTTTGCATTAATAGCGCTCAGCGTGTTGCCCCTGTTGGCGCAGGCTGTCGAAGTAGGCGAGCGCGTGGCCCCCTGGACCTTGCTGGATCAGTACGATCAGGCCTACACCTTGAATGACCAGGCGCAGATCCTGTTGGTCGCCCGTAGCATGGATGCCGCCAAGCAAGTCGACGCAGCATTGCAGGGGCAGCCCAAGGGCTATCTTGAAGCACGACATGCGGTGTTCGTTGCGGACATTCAGCGCATGCCCCGATTGGTCGCCACGTTGTTCGCCGTGCCTGCCATGCGGGCTTACAACTACCGGGTGATGCTGGACCGTGACGCACGTATTGCGCCTCGCTACCCAGGGCCTGTGGATAAAGTGCTGTGGTTGCAACTGGCGAACGGCAAGTTGGTTGGCCAGCGCGAATACGGCTCTGCCGCTGACCTGCGCCAGGCGTTGGAGCGGGCGGCGCCGTGATCAGCGCCGCGGTGCTGGCGCCAATGACGCTTGGCATCGGCTGGCTGTTGTATGCGCCAGTGGTGATTTGGGCGATCCTGCGCTCGCCCTGGGTTGAGGTATTTGCCGACCGGCGGCGTCAGCATCTGCTGTTCGGTACGGTGTTCGCGTTGTTTATGTTGTGGTTGGTGCGGCGCGATTTCGATACCGGCGTTTCCTACCATTTTATTGGCATGACCGCCGTGACCCTGCTGCTGGATTGGCCGCTGGCGATCGTCGGCGGTTTTGCTGCCCAGTTGGGGCTGATGTTGCTCGGACGTCAGGACATGGCCGCCCTTGGCATCAACGGTCTGCTGCTAGTCGTGCTGCCGGTGCTGGTCACCGAGGCCTGCGCACTGCTGGTAGAGCGGGCGCGACCACGCAATCCCTTTGTGTATATCTTCTGTTCCGGTTTTTTTGCCGCCGCGTTGTCGGCTTTGCTCTGCCTGTTGCTGGGGTTGGGCTTGCTGTGGTTCGACGGGCGTTTTGCCATGCCGCAATGGCTGGAAGACTTCGTCGGCTACCTCTGGCTGATCATCTTCCCCGAGGCGTTTATCAACGGCACGGTGATCAGCGCTCTGGTGGTGTTCTGCCCGGAATGGCTGGAGACATTTAACCGTACACGCTACCTCTCGGCGCCCTGGAAGGACGACGATTCGCAGCCTTGATCCAGATCAAATCCAGTGTGTCGTGGCGAGCCCATGCTGCGCAAAACTAATATGAGTAATGCGAGGAGCGCGGATCATGAGTGTGTATGAATGGGCACGGCAGGAGCTACGCAGAAGCCAGGATGCGGCACAGGAAATTGGTTTTGACCCTGGCTTGACCCTGCGCGCGATGCTCAGCGCCGTCGTGCAGCAGAGCAAGGGCGTGCGCAGCTTTGAAGACCTGGCCGACGAGCTGCAATACCTTGCAGAGAACCTCGACGACCAGCAGGAATATGCCTTTATGCGGCCTTAGTGGCGCGGCGGCAGGTCTTCGGAAAACAGCTCGTCTTCAGCATCCGGAGCCACGGGAATTTTATGTTCTTCAGCGGCCCAGGCACCCAGGTCGATGAGTTTGCAACGGTCCGAGCAGAACGGCCGGTTGAGGTTGTCGGGTTTCCATTCCACGGGTGCACCGCAGGTTGGGCAGTCGACGGTCAAGGGTTGGCTCATGATCGGCCTCCACGCAAAGTAAGATAAAAGTGGTGCAGTCGCTCGACCTCGCTGTGCAGCCAGCCGAGGTCTTTGTCGTTGACCAGCACGTCATCGGCATGGTTCAGGCGGTCTTCACGGCTGCATTGGGCGTTGAGAATCGCTTGGACCTGCTGTTCGCTGATGCCGTCGCGCTGCAGGGTACGCTGTATCTGCAGCGATTGCGGCACATCGATCACCAGAATGCGCTGGGTCATGCTGTACTGGCCGGACTCGATCAGTAACGGCGACACCAGGATCGCGTATGGCGAGCGTGCACGCGCCAGATGGCTGCGAATCTCTTCGCCGATCAGTGGGTGCAACAGACCTTCCAGCCATAGGCGCTTTTCGGGGACTTCAAAGATCAGCTTGCGCAACGCGGCGCGGTCCAACTGGCCGTCAGGCTGCAGCACGCCTGCACCGAAGTGCTCGGCGATGCGCGCAAGTGCCGGTCGGCCCGGTTCGACCACCCAGCGCGCGGCGTGGTCGGCGTCGACGAGGTCGATGCCCAGGTCGATGAAGTGTTGAGCCGCGGCGCTTTTACCGCTGCCGATGCCGCCGGTGAGGCCAAGAACCCAAGGTGTTGCAACAGAAGTGGTCATCTGAAACCGACAGACTGCAAATAGAAGTCGGTTATTTGACCACCCCAGAGCAATGCAATCCAGCCGGCAATTGCCAGATACGGCCCAAAGGGCATGGGCGTCGACGCTTGGGCGTTGCGCAGGCGCATCAGGATCAGGCCGATGATCACCCCGACCAGCGAGGCCATCAACAGTGTCATGGGGACTATCTGCCAGCCACCCCAGGCCCCGAGCAGGGCCAGTAGCTTAAAGTCGCCGTGGCCCATGCCGTCCTTGCCGGTGATCAGCTTGAAGAGCCAGAAAACGCTCCACAGGCTCATGTATCCAAGCACCGCTCCCCACAGCGCATCGGGCAGTGTCGTCAGTAACCCAAAAGCATTGACGATCAGCCCCAGCCATAGCAGCGGTAGCACCAGCACATCCGGCAGCAACTGATGGTCGATATCGATCAAGCTCATTGCCAGCAATCCCCAGCTCACCACCAGCACCGCTGCGGCCTGCCAGCCGAAGCCGAAGTGCCAGGCCACCAGTGCCGAGATCAGGCCGCACCCCAGTTCGGTCAATGGGTAGCGCGCACCAATTGACCCCTGGCAGTGGGCGCAGCGGCCCCTGAGCAGCAGGTAACTGAACACGGGGATATTTTCCCAGGGGCGTATTGCATGCCCACAGTGGGGGCAGCAGGAGTTCGGGTGCATCAGGTTGTAGGTCGGTCCCAGGGGCTCGGCGGGCAAACCGAGCACTTCATGGGCCTGGGCGCGCCATTCGCGTTCGAGTATTTTTGGCAAACGCCAGACCAGCACATTGAGAAAGCTGCCGACGATCAGCCCCAGCACTGACGCGATCGCGACAAAGGCCCACGGGTACTCGCTTAACAGCAGGCTCAAAATGCGCTCCCCAGCTGGAACACCGGCAGGTACATGGCGATCACCAGTGCTCCGACAATGCCCCCCAGTATCACCATGATCAACGGCTCCATCAGGCTGGTGAGGTTGTCGACCAGGTTGTCCACATCGGTTTCATAGTGGTGGGCGACTTTTTCCAGCATGCGTTCCAGCGTGCCCGACTCTTCGCCGATCGCGGTCATCTGGATCGCCATGCCAGGGAACAGGCCGTTGGCGAGCATGGATTGATTCAACTGCATGCCGGTAGATACATCGCGACGCATACGCTCGATTGCCTGTTTGAACGGACCGTTTCCCGCCGCACCCGCCACGCAATCCAACGCCTGCACCAATGGGACACCGGCGGCAAAGGTCGTGGAAAGGGTGCGGGCGAAGCGGGCTACGGCGGATTTTGTCAGCAGTTTGCCTGCCAGCGGCGCTTTCAACAAACCGGCATCCAGCCAATAGCGAAAACCCGGCGAGGTTTGATACGCATGGCGCAGCCCCACCGTGCCTGTCCCCAGGCCCAGCGCCAATATCCACCAAGCCTGCTGCATAAACGCTGACAGAGCGATGACATGCAAGGTAAACCCTGGCAGTTCGCCGTTGACCCCGGCGAACAAAGTCTGGAATTGCGGCACCACATGGATCAGCAGCACGGCAGTCACAACGCTGGCGATCACCAGTACAGCAATGGGGTAGGTCATGGCCTTCTTGATCCGAGCCTTGAGCAGCTCGCTCTTCTCCCGGTGGATCGCCACGCGCTCGAGGAGGGAGTCGAGTGCCCCGGCCTGCTCGCCGGCAGCGACCAGGTTGCAGTACAAGTCATCGAAATAGCGTGGGTGTTTGCGCAGCGCGACGGCCAGGCTGGTACCGGCGGCGATCTGTTGCTTCAGGCTTTGCACCAGTTCGCGCGCAGGGCGATTGTCAAAGCCTTCACTGATGATGTCGAAGGCCTGCAAAAGGGCGATCCCCGCTTTGAGCAGCGTGGCCAGTTGGCGCGTAAACAGGGTGATATCGGCTGATTTGATCGCTGGGCCCAGGCTCGGCAGCACCGGAGATTTTTGGCGCACTCGTCCAGGGCTAATGCCTTGCTGACGCAACTGCGCCTTGACCACGGTCGGGTTGTGCCCGGCGGTTTGCCCGGACACCCGGCGTCCTTTGCGGTTGATGCCTTCCCAGGCGTATGTCGTCGAAGCATTGCTCATGTCACAGTTCCGCACACAGGTCGTCGAAGATTTATAGCGTAGTCAGGTGACGGACTCGGGCGCGATGATGTGAGCCGATAAAATGTCAGAATGTGCGTCTTGCGCGCGATCGACCCCCTGCGGGTGAGTACACTGGCGCCGCTGTACACCACGGGGCGCAGGATGCGCCTTGTCATGAGTTCTATTCTGGAGAGTGAATGTGATGCGTCAGAAAGGCTTTACCTTGATCGAATTGTTGATCGTCGTGGCAATCATCGGCATTTTGGCCACCATCGGCCTGCCCATGTACACCACGCACCAGGCCAAGGCCAAGTTCACCGCCGGCCTGGCTGAAATCAGCGCCTTGAAGGCGAGCTATGAAGACACGATCAACCAGGGCAGCGTGCCGACGCTGGCGTTGATCGGTGGTACCAGCCCCACCGCCAATTGCAAGATCGATGTGACCGGGGATGTGGCCACGGGCGCGGGCGCCATCCGGTGTGAAATCCTCGACGCACCGGCGCCGGTGCTGGGCAAGACCATCAGCCTGACACGCAGCGCCACCACTGGCTGGACGTGTACCACCAGCGCTGAAGCCAAGTACGTCGGCAAAGGTTGCGGCGCCGACGGTGCGTAACGGCTGAGCCATCCACAGGGACGCAGAGGGGCCGATGGGGTTATCCGTAGCGCAGCGAGGCGGTGTTTTCCTGGTAGTCGTGGCGTGCCTGCTCACGGTCGGGATTTGCGCGCCGTTCAGTGGGCACGACCTGCAACGCGTCATGCAGATCGCCATCGCGCTGTGCGCGGTGCTTTACGCGCTGTCGGTGGCCCCTGCCGAACCCCAGGTGGATCGTGTGACGGCCTGGGGGCTGGCACTGATTGTGGGGCTGGGCCTTGTGTCTTCGGTGCTGGCCCATCAACCGTTGTGGGCACTTACCGAAGTGGCGCTGTTTGTCAGTTGTGCGGCCATCTCCCTGGCATTTGCCTTGCTCCGTCGGCGGGGAGGCGAGCCCTTGGATCGAGGCTTGATGCTGATTGTGGCGCTGCTGTGCCTGATCAAATTGATTCAATACCTGTATGCCGGTGCGCTGGCGTTCACCAGTGGCGCACGCACGCTGGACCCTGATCTGCTGCTGTCGGGGTTTTCCAACAAGCGTTTCTACGGTCAGTTCCAGACCTTCACCCTGCCGTTGCTGGCGTTGCCCCTGCTGATGCCGACCGTCTCCCGCACTGTGCGAGCGGCTACCTTCGCGCTGTTGTGCGGGTGGTGGCTGATCGCAATCGGGGGCGGCACGCGCGGTACCTGGCTCGGCATGGGCGTGGCTGGCGTCGTATTGGCGGTGCTTGGTCCTTGGGGGCGGCGCTGGCTCGGTTGGCAGTTGGCGGCCATGCTGGGCGGGTTGTTGCTGTATGGGCTGATATTTACGCTGCTGGCGGATTACCTGGGGATTGAGCTCGCCAACGCTGCCAGTGAACGCCTCACCACCTCGCTGTCGGGGCGCGGCCCGATCTGGTGGCAGGCGTGGCATATGCTCGTGGAACGCCCATGGTTGGGTTTCGGGCCGATGCATTTTGCCGATCTTGCCAACAGGATTGCCGCCCATCCCCATCAGGCGATGCTGCAGTGGGCCAGCGAATGGGGTGTGCCATCGGCCCTGTGCGTGACGTTTTTGGCGTGGCGTGCCGGCTGGGCCACGGTTGCGGTGTTGCGCGAGCGGGCGCAGTCCGGCGCGCGCGCAGACCTGTTGCGCTTATGCCTGTTTGCGGGGTTGGTCGGTGCGCTGGTCCAGGCGATGGTCGATGGTGTGATCGTGATGCCCAACTCCCAAGTGTGGCTGGCGCTGGTGGTGGGATGGCTGATGGCGCTGCATGTATGGCGCACGCCGGTGACCGCGACGCAACCGTTGGCGTGGCGCGCATGGACAGGGTTGAGTGTGTTGGCCGTTGGTCTGCTGGTGTACATCGCCCTGCGCGACGTGCCCCATATCAGTCAGGCCCAGCAGCAGTACCTGAGTGGCGAGAGTCGGCACCTGCAGCCACGCTTCTGGGCCCAGGGCGTCATTGCTCGCTGAGGCGTGCAAGTTGCCGGACGCCCAATGCGGTGCTAGCTTTAGCCCACCGCCCGTGTAGCTCAGTTGGTAGAGCAGCGCACTCGTAACGCGAAGGTCGCAGGTTCGATTCCTGTCTCGGGCACAAGGGCAACACTGCTACAAATGCAACGTTTTCAGATGATCCCAGAATGGTTCTGAAGGCCAGACGAACCGGCATAGGTGCCTGTTCTTTTGTATCTGCGCAACCTTGATGACCCAGATGCATCCCCATTCCTTGATCTAAGAGAACAGACATGACCACGACTGAAATGACCCAGCAGGCCCGGCACGAAGAAGCGCTCAAGAAGTACCTTGAGGACACGCCGCAGCTTAAAGAAGAGATCAAGGACCTGAGCGCCGATGACCAGCGCGACCAGATCCAGTGGGCATTCGAGGACGAGGCCGAGAGCCAGGGCCTTCAGCCCTGGGAGCTGACCCTCAAGTACACCTCGACACCTGAGGCGTTCGAAGCGGCACGGCTGGCCCTGCACAAAGAGGCTGCCGAAGTGCTGGGTGTCGAATGGGAAGAATACTGCGAGATGAATAACCTGGTCGTTTGATGCGAACGTACCTTTGTGGTGAGCGGGACAAGCCCGTTCACCACATAAGCCCGGAATATTCGGCTCAGATGCTCAGTCGCATCGACAAATCCACCGCCTTCACATCTTTGGTCATCGCGCCGATGGAGATGTAGTCCACCCCGGTTTCAGCGATGGGAAGCAGGGTGGTTTCATTGATCCCGCCGCTGGCTTCCAGCTTCGCCTTGCCGCCGTTCAGGCGCACCGCTTCACGCATGTCTTCCAGGCTCAACTCGTCGAGCATGATGATATCGGCGCCCGCCGCCAGTGCTTCACGCAGTTCACTCAGACTTTCCACTTCGATTTCCACCGGCTTGCCGGGTGCGATCTCGTGGGCGGCGGTGATGGCCTGGGCGATACCGCCACACGCGGCGATATGGTTTTCCTTGATCAGAAACGCGTCATACAGACCGATGCGATGGTTATGGCAGCCACCGCAAGTGACGGCGTACTTCTGCGCCAGGCGCAGGCCGGGCAGGGTTTTGCGGGTGTCCAGCAGCTTGACCTGAGTGCTGGCGACAAAGTCCGCCAGGAATTGGGCGCGCGTGGCCACCCCGGACAGCAGTTGCAGGAAATTCAGCGCAGAGCGTTCGCCACTGAGCAGCGAGCGTGCCGGGCCTTCGAGGAGGAACAGCGTTTGATTGGGGCTGACGCGCTCGCCGTCGGCCACCTGCCAGTGCACGGCGACGCGTGGGTCAAGTTGGCGGAACACCGCGTCCACCCAGGCCGTACCGGCGATAACTGCGTTGTCACGGGTAATGATGGTAGCCGTGGCCAGCCGTTCGGCGGGGATCAACTGTGCGGTGATGTCGCCGCTGCCGATGTCTTCGAGCAGTGCGCGGCGCACGTTGGCTTCGATTTCGGCGGTGAGGTCGGCAAGACGGAGGTTCGGCATAACAGGCTCCACAAACAAAGTGTCCCGATTATAGGGGCAGTGTGCGTGCGAACCCAGACTCACCACTCATTTACCGCGTGATGTCAGAGTTTGCTGGCGCAACCCCCCTCATTTGCAAGATAATCTCGCGCCTTGCAATTGGCGTCATAGCTTTGACGTGCTGGTGGTAACCGGTTGTTCGCAGCGCCCCAGCGGGCCTGTACCCGATTTTTCCCCAAATCAATACCGCCGTTTCAGGAGGCCAGGATGCACAATGACGGAAAGGTGGTGCCAATCAAAAAGGCGCACGTCACGCCATCGCCGCTCGCTCGTCTGCCGATGGTATTGCTGCAGGTTCGCGACAAGGCCGCACAACAGTTGCAGCAGGGCCTGCAAGAGCTGTTCGATAACGCCGATGACACGTTGTTCGAAATGGCCGACAAAGCTCGCAATAACGTAGATCAGCATATTTTCTTCGAGGCCATGCGAGACCTGCGCCTCAAGCGCAAGAATTTCGAGCGCGTGTTCATGGAAGGCCTGTTCGACGCCTTTGCCAGGCTGGACCAGGCCGGGCGCGCCGAGCTGCAACTGGCGCCGGTTTTGTCCTATGACGCGGTGCCAGGCACCTGCAGGGATGAACGGGAAAAAGCCGTGGCGCTCCAGGCCATGCTTGACCGGGTACGCCACCGCGACGGTTTGGCGTTGTCGCAACTCACCGCACGCTTGAGTGCCTTACTGGGCAATCGCCTGGATGACCGTGAGAACCCTCTGGGGCCGGCGCTGCTGTGCGAATGTTTCCTGCGGGCGGGTCGCAGTCTGGGCGTGGAGATCCGCGTCAAACTGATCATGCTCAAGCTGTTTGAAAAATACGTGCTCACTGACGCCGACCACCTGTACGGCGAAGCCAATCAGTTGCTGATAGCGACAGGCGTGCTGCCCGAACTCAAAGCACCACCCTCCCGTCGACCCGGCGGGCGTGCTGCCCGTGATCAGCCACGCGAAGAGGCCGCGTCTCCAGCCGAACAACCCGTCGATGAAAACGGTCAGCAAGCGTTTGGCGCCTTGCAGGCCTTGCTCAAACCGGTACGCGGCAGTGTGGTCCCCACCCTGGAAGCCAGTGCTGACCCCCAGCCCATCGCCACCCGTGACCTCTTGCGGCTGCTGTCCCATTTGCAGCAGTACGTGCCCGAGCCTGACGCCGAGGACGATTTCGACCTGTGCAGCCAGCTTGAACAGTTGCTCACCCGTGTCAGCGTCAAGAGCGGCAAGTCGCGGGTGTTGGAGGAGGCGGACGAAGACGTGATCAACCTGATCGCGCTGCTGTTTGAATTCATTCTTGATGACCGTGCTGTACCCGATGCCTTCAAGCCGTTGATTGCACGCTTGCAGATCCCGCTATTGAAAGTTGCATTGCAGGACAAGAGCTTTTTCAGTCGCGCCAGTCACCCGGCGCGGCGCCTGTTCAATGAAATTGCGGCGACGGCCCTGGGCTGGAGCCCCGTCAATGATTATCAGCACGACGGCCTGTACCAGCACATCGAGCGGGTGGTGCAGCGTTTGCTCGATGAGTTTGTCGAAGATCCACGGATTTTTTCCCAGTTGCTCGCTGAATTCTGTGGGTTTACCGCCGATGAGCGACGGCGCAGTGAGCTGCTGGAACAGCACACCCGCGATGCCGAAGCCGGGCGCGTACTGACCGAAGCAGCCCGCCAGCAAGTGGCCGAGGTGCTCAATCGTCGCCTGCTGGGCAAGGTATTACCGCGTGCGGTGGTGCAGTTCCTGCAGCAGGCCTGGAGCCAGGTGTTGCTCCTCACTTGCCTCAAGCACGGCGAGCAGTCGGTCCAATGGCAAGCGGGGCTGCGCACCATGGACGAGCTGATCTGGAGCGTCGGCCTGCCGCAAGACACCGAAGCCGGCCTGCATTTGCTGGAGCAGTTACCGGGCTTGCTCAAGTCCTTGCGCGACGGCTTGACAGGTGCCGCGTTCGACCCGTTCAGCACCCATGATTTTTTTGTGCGCTTGCAGGCCTTGCATGTCCAAACACCCGAAGGCGTTGATGGGTTGGTCGAAGTGCGCGAGCCCTTTGTGTTCAGCGCGCTACCGCCCGACTCCCTTGACGGCTTGTCGGACGATGATCCTGACCTGCTCAAGGCACGCCAACTGCGCATCGATGGGTGGGTCGTGTTCCAGCAAGACCACGCAGACACCCTGCGCTGCAAGCTGTTGGCGATCATCCCTGCGGCCAATACCTATATTTTCGTTGGCCGCACAGGCCTCAAGGTCGCGGAGAAAAATGCTGGCCAACTGGCGCAGGCGTTCAAGCGTGGCGCGTTACATGCCCTGGACGATGGGCCGCTGTTCGAGCGTGCGTTGACGGCCGTTATTGGCAGGTTGCGTCAACTCAATCGCGGCAAGTGATCGCAACCACGGGGTCGAACGCGGCATACTGGACACACTTAGTCACGCTCAAGGATTCGGTATGCAGTTGGACCCCGCCAGTGGTTGGTGCCAGGGCATTCGCCATTGCCCATCACCCAACTTCAACGAGCGCCCCGCCGGCGAAATCTCGCTGTTGGTGGTGCACAACATCAGCCTGCCACCGGCGCAGTTCGCCACGGGCAAGGTGCAGGCGTTTTTCCAGAATCGCCTGGATGTCACGGAACACCCTTACTTTGAGGGGATCGCCGACTTACGGGTGTCTGCGCATTTTCTGATTGAGCGCGATGGCGCGGTGACGCAGTTTGTCTCCTGCCGCGACCGCGCCTGGCATGCCGGAGTCTCATGGTTCGAAGGGCGGGAAACGTGCAATGACTTTTCCCTGGGTATTGAGCTGGAAGGCACTGACGACCTGCCGTTCACCGACGCCCAATATGCGTCGCTGATCGAGCTGGCCCGCCAATTGCTCGAAGCCTACCCTGACATCACCGCGCAGCGTATTTGTGGTCACAGCGATATTGCCCCGGGACGCAAGACCGATCCCGGTCCCGCTTTTGATTGGACGCGCTTTCGCAGCGCCCTGCAGGATGGAGGACACGTACGATGAGTTTTCTGGTGTTGGTGCTGGCGGTGTGGATCGAGAAATTCTCTGCCCTGCGCCAGCGATTGCAGCGTGATGGCGGTTGGCTGCGCGAATTGGCCAAACTGGAATCGAGCCCGCGCATGGGCAAGCAGCCGTGGTTGGTTCTGACCGTCCTGGTGCTGTTGCCGGTGACGCTGTTGGCGCTGTTGCTGCTGGTGTTGGAGCCGGTGGCTTATGGCCTGTTGGCGCTGCCGGTGCACCTGTTGGTGGTGATCTACAGCCTGGGGCGTGGCGACCTGCTGGCTGGGCTCGGTCCGTTTCGCGACGCTTGGCGTCGCGGTGATTTACAGGCCGCCGAACATGTGGCCGAGCGCGACCTGAAGCTCAGCGCCGACAACGGCGAGCAGCTTTTGGAACGTGTTCAGGGCCATTTGCTGTGGCAGGCCTACCAAAGTTTTTTCGCGGTGATTTTCTGGTACTTCCTGCTGGGTCCGGTCGCCGCCCTGGCTTATCGCCTGTTGGCGCTGGCCAGTGAACACAGCCAGAACCCCCTGGTGGCCGAGCGCGCCGGGCAACTGCGGCATGCGTTTGACTGGTTGCCGGTGCGCTTGCTGGCCGCCAGCTTTGCCTTGGTGGGCAACTTCGTCGCGGTCAGCCGCGTAATGCTCCACGAATTGCTGAGCTGGGACATCAGTGCCGCCCAATTGGTGGAAAAGGTTGGGCTGGTGGCGGCCGAGATCCCGCCGCCCGTTGTGGGCGCAGACGGTATCAACAGCCTGGATCGCCTATGGGAACTGCTGCTGCGTGCTGCAGTGTTGTGGTACGCCGGGTTCGCCATCTGGACGGTGTTGCCTTAACCCCTTCTGTGAGGGCTGCTTTGCAGCCCTTGGCACAGGCTCTCGTTAACCTTAAGTTACAAAACTCCCTTTCAAATTGAGCTATACAGACAGAGCGCCAAATAGTGGCTTTGTGCCGTCGCCCTGCGCCTCAATAAAAATAAAGAAAGGGAGTTGACCTGTGAAGAGCTTGCTCTATCCCGCCGTCGCGTTGATGAACCGCCTGAGTTTCGGCATGAAGTTCAGCTTGATCAGCGTACTGTTCCTGCTGCCGATGCTGGCGACCAACTATTACCTGGTGCGCGATTCCTGGCGCGAATTCCAGGGCACTCGGATTGAGCTGCAAAGCCTCGACCTGCTCGGCAGCAGCCTGGCCCTGCGCCGAGACCTGGAAACCCTCAACAATCAGGTGCAGATCAACGCGACCCTCGGTCAATCCGGCAAGGCCGGTGACCTGGAGGGCCAGATCGGCGCCCTGGAAAAAAGCGTGCTCGGTCGCCTGCAGGGGCTGAGCGCCATGGCCACTGACCCAGAGCAGATCGCCGTCTTCGACGGCAAGCGCGACGAATTGATCGCCGCCTTCAAAGCCCAGCAACAGGAAACCTCACTGCTCAGCAAAAGTGCGCTGATCGGCAAGCTGCTCAACAAGGCACAGATGCTCAGCCAGATCATCGCCAGCCAGTCCGGCTTGAGCCGCGACCCCCAAAGCGACCTGCGTCAGCTCAGCGAACTGATCACAGGTGTCACCCCGCAAGTGACCCAGACCCTGGGCGAAGGGCGGGCCATGGGTGCCTATTCTCTGGGCCAGGGCTTTCTCAACTCATCGTCCAGTACACGCTTTGACGAGTTGCTTCAGCAACTGGAAAAGCTCCAGGCCGAATACGGCCTGAAGTTGCAGGACGCGTTGGGCTCCAGCAAAACCGCCCACGACGCGCTCGACAGTCTGGCAAAGGCCAGTAACGCCAGCCTCAAACAAGGCAGCGAGTTGTTCGAAGAACAGGTGGTCATGGCCGAAACCCTCGATGCACCCTGGCAGGATTTCTACAACGCTGTCAGCCAATTGATGGGCCAGACCTATCAGCTGGATGAGGCTACCCTGACGTTTTTAGGACACCAACTGGAACAGCGCCTGGCGCAGAACCGCTTGCACATGGTGCTGTTGGTCTCGGCGTTGACGGCGGTGTTTTTACTGATTTTTTATCTGTATGCCGGCTTCTATGCCTCCACACGCACCACGCTGCGGCATCTGGCGGTGATGATGGACAAGGTGGCGGCGGGCGACATGACCGTCACGTTCGTCGCGCAAAGCCGTGATGAGTTGGGTGACTTGGGGCAGGTGTTCAACGGTACCGTGGGCAAAATCCATGATCTGATCGAGCGCGTCGGACACACGGTCAGCCAGGTCGAATGGCAGGCCGGCCAAGTGCAAACGGTGTCGGCCATGAGTAACCAGGCCGTGTCCGGTCAGCGTATGCAGATCGAACAGGTGGCGACGGCCATGAATCAGATGTCCTCTACCGCCCAGGAAGTCGCGCGCAATGCCGCTGCGGCGGTGAGCAGTGCCCATAGCGTCAACGATGAAACCGTCAGCGGGCGTGGGCTGGTGCAGTCCCAGCAGAGCAGCATCGCGCGGCTGGCCTCGGAGATTGACCTGTCGGTGCAAGTGATCAACCAGTTGGCCACCGACAGCCAGTCCATCAGCAGCGTGTTGGAAGTGATCAAAAGTATTGCCGAACAAACCAACCTGCTGGCGCTCAATGCCGCGATCGAGGCGGCGCGGGCCGGCGAGCAGGGGCGTGGGTTCGCGGTGGTGGCCGACGAGGTGCGCACCCTGGCACGGCGCACACAGCAGTCCACCGAAGAAATCGAACAGATGATCAGCCGCTTGCACACTGGCGTGGGCGCGGCCGTACACGCCATGGGCACCAGCCATGAAATGGCGAGTGGCACCGTGGGGCAGTCGGAAAAAGTCCAACAGGCCCTGGAAAATATCCTCGGCGCCGTTGGCATGATCGTCGATCAGAACCAACAGATCGCCGCCGCCGTGGAGCAACAGACGGCCGTCGCCCACGACATCGACCAAAATATCGTCCAGATCAATCGCGCCGGCGAGCACGCCGCCCAAGGCGCTGATCAGACCGAGGCGGCGAGTCGGCAGCTGTCGATACAAGTGATCGAGTTGAAGCAATTGATCGGGGCGTTCCGTGTGTAAGGCGCAGCAGTAGGATGGATCGTCCGTTGGCGTAGTGCCGATCTGGTTTTTCCCGTGGGTCTTTTTTGCCCGCGCGAATGTGAGAATTTGTTTCTCTCAATCCAAGGGAGGCACGACGATGACCAAGGCCATTGGCATCAAAGGGCATTGCGCCCATTGCGATATCACGTTTGAACTCAAGCCTTGGCAGGTGAATGCCATCGCCATTGAAGAGCCCTTTGATTGTCCTTATTGCCAGCGGGTCCTGGCGCTCACGTGTCCGCGGCAGTTGCGCCATTTCAAGGCCCTGGACCACTGGGCGATGGTGCGCCCGAGCATGGTGGTGCTGACCTGCGTGGTGCTGATCGTGGCGCTGGTGGCGGAGTGGGTGGGGCTGATCAGTATGCTGGGGCAGCTCAATATTTCACTGGTCGTGGTGCTGGTGCATTTTCTGGTGTTGCGCTGCGCCCGTCACCAGCAACGGCTGACCTTGAAGCTGCGCGCGGTCACGCCAGCCTTACCAATTGAACAGCTCGCACGCGTTGCGTGTGCTCGCCTCGGCCAGCAATGACGGGTGGGTGCCCATGTGTTCGGCCAGCGCCGTGCAGATCGCTGGCAGATGCAACGGGCTATTGCGTTGGCCTGCATACATGGCGGGTGCCATATCCGGTGAGTCGGTTTCCAGTACCACCGCGTCCAGCGGCAGTTGCGCCAGCACCTTGTGCATACGCAGTGCCTGGGGCCAGGTGGCGGCGCCGCCCAGGCCGAGTTTGAAGCCCAGCTTGATGTATTCGCGGGCTTCTTCGCGGCTGCCGGCGAAGGCGTGGATGATACCGCCTCGGGGCAGGCGGATGCGCTTGAGAGTGGCGATAACCGCCGCATGACTGCGGCGCACGTGCAGCAGTGCCGGCAGTTGGAAATCCAGCGCCAACTGCAACTGGGCCTCGAACAGGGTTTGCTGGCGCTCACGGTCCAGGTGTTCAAGGAAGTAATCCAGGCCGATCTCACCCACTGCGCACAGTTGCCGGTGGCCACGCAGGCGATTGAGCCAGTCGCCCAGTGCCGTCAGGTCGGCAGGACGGTGCTCTTCGAGGTACACCGGGTGCAGGCCAAAGGCGGCGAACAAACCCTCATCGGCCTGCACCAGGTCCCACACACGCTGCCAATTTTGCTGATACACCCCCAATACCACCATACGTCGCACACCCACTTCGCGACTGCGGGCGAGGACTTCGCGGCGGTCGGTATCGAAGTCCGGAAAGTCCAGGTGGGTGTGGGTGTCGATCAGCTCCACGCCTTACGCCTCGACAATGCGCTGCTTGAAGGTCCGGCCGATGGCGTGCACGCCCGGCTGGTAGTGCTCTTCTTCAATGGCCGCCAGGGCCAGGCGCAGGGCGGTATCGGCGATCAACTGATGTTGCTGCGCCATGGCGTTGACCGGCAGCGGCAGGAAGTCCAGCAGCTGGGTGTCACCAAAGGTGCCCAGGCGCAGTGGGCGCGACTTGAGCGGGAAGTCATGCAGCGCGTCGAACACGCCCTGCAACAGCACGTAGGACGTAGTCACCAGCGCGTCGGGCAAATGCCCCAATTGCTGAAGGAGGTGCTCCATCAGTTGCCGACCGCAGTCGCGACTGAAGGCCTCGCCGTGTTCGACGATCACCTCACCAGTGAACCCCTGCAAGGCTTCACGGAAACCAGCGGCACGTTCCCCGCTGATGCTCAGTTCGGGGCGTGCGCCAATCAGCACGATTTGCTTGGGCAGCGGTTGCAGCAGGCTGCTGGTCAATTGCTGGCAAGCCTGGCGGTCATCGCTGACCACCGAACAGAACTGCCCCGGCTCCATCACCCGGTCGATGGCGATCACCGGCAGACCCTTGGCTTGCAACTCGCAATAACTGTCGTCGCCGGCGGGCAGGCAGCTGGCCACGAACAACGCATCGCAGCGCCGCGCGCGAAACAGTTGCAGCAGTTGGCGCTCGCTGTCCGCCTTGTCGTCGGAGCTGGCGATCAGCAATTGATAGCCGCGCGCGCGCGCGCCCTGTTCCAATAGCTTGGCAATACGTGCGTAACTGGGGTTTTCCAGGTCCGGCAGGATAAAACCCAAGGTGCGCGTGTGCCGACTGCGCAGCCCTGCGGCCTGGGGGTTGGGAGTAAAACCATGGGCCTCGACCACGGCACGCACCCGTTCAACGGTGGCGTTGCTGATGCGCTGCTGTTCGGCCTTGCCATTGATCACATAGCTGGCAGTGGTGACGGATACACCGGCCAGGCGTGCTATATCACTGAGTTTCAAACCGGGATTTCCTTGTTTTTTGGAGCTTGCCCCGACATTTTTTGCAATCGTAACCGATTCCAGCTTACGACCCATGTCCCAGCTCAAGCGCCGAGTGGTTCTTCAATGATGCTCAATTAACGCGTAATCTGCCACAAAGTCTAGATTAAACGTTTCAGCCAGCGTATTTTTACGACGTTCGCCACTGAGTAGTGACTGCCATTGACTGCTCAGTCAGTTATTACTGAACGCCATTACACGGTTTTATTCAAAACAATACCTAGTGCACACCTTGCACTAACTAGGAGAACGGCATGCTTGAGCTCACTGTAGAGCAGATATCCATTGGCCAGGTGGCTGTGGATAAATCTGCTGCCTTGCACCTGCTCGCTGACAAACTGGTGGCCGATGGCCTGGTCGCCGAAGGGTATCTCAGCGGTTTGCAAGCCCGTGAAGCCCAAGGCTCGACCTTTCTCGGCCAAGGTATTGCCATCCCCCACGGCACCCCTGAAACCCGCGACCAAGTGTTCTCGACGGGCGTGCGCCTGTTGCAGTTCCCCGAGGGGGTGGACTGGGGCGACGGTCAGATCGTCTACCTGGCAATCGGCATTGCGGCCCAATCCGACGAACATTTGCGCCTGCTGCAACTGCTCACCCGTGCCCTCGGTGAGACCGACCTGGGTCAGGCCCTGCGCCGTGCCGCGACCGCCGAGGCGCTGTTGAAACTGCTGCAAGGCGCGCCACAGGAGCTGGCACTCGACGCGCAGATGATCAGCCTGGGCGTGTCCGCCGACGACTTCGAGGAATTGGTGTGGCGCGGTGCACGCCTTCTGCGTCAGGCCGACTGTGTGAGCAACGGGTTTGCCGCGGTGTTGCAGCAGGTGGACGCATTGCCCTTGGGCGATGGCCTGTGGTGGTTGCACAGTGAACAGACGGTCAAGCGCCCCGGCCTTGCGTTCGTCACACCGGACAAACCCATGCGTTACCTCGGCCAGCCACTCAATGGCCTGTTCTGCCTGGCCAGCCTGGGCGAAGCGCATCAGGCGTTGTTGGAGCGCCTGTGCGCCCTGTTGATTGAAGGCCGTGGCCAGGAACTGGGCCGCGCCACCAGCAGCCGCGCGGTGCTCGAAGTGCTCGGCGGCGAACTGCCGCCAGACTGGCCGAGCGCGCGTATCACCCTGGCCAACGCCCACGGCCTGCATGCACGGCCGGCGAAGATTCTCGCGCAATTGGCGAAAAGTTTTGACGGCGATATTCGCGTGCGCATCATTGATGGCCCGGCCGGCGCCGTGTCGGTCAAAAGCCTGAGCAAGTTGCTCAGCCTGGGCGCGCGTCGCGGCCAGGTGCTGGAGTTTATCGCCGAGCCAACGATTGCCGGTGATGCACTGCCCGCGCTGCTGGCGTCGGTAGAAGAGGGGTTGGGCGAAGAAGTCGAGCCGCTGCCGACCGCAGCGGCCCAGCCCGAGGTGCTCGATACCGAGCCGGTACTCAGCGCGCCGCCGGCCGGCAGCCAGGTGCAGGCCATCGCCGCCGCGCCGGGCATTGCCATCGGCCCTGCGCACATCCAGGTCCAGCACGTCTTCGACTACCCCCTGCGCGGTGAGTCCTCGGCCACCGAGCGCCAGCGCCTGCAAGCTGCCCTGGCAGATGTGCGCCGGGATATCCAGGGCCTGATCGAGCGCAATCCGGCCAAGGCGATCCGCGAGATTTTCATCACCCACCAGGAAATGCTCGACGACCCGGAACTGACCGACGACGTCGACACCCGCCTCAAGCAAGGCGAAAGCGCCGAAGCGGCGTGGATGAGCGTGATCGAAGCCGCCGCCAAACAGCAGGAGTCGTTGCAGGATGCGTTGCTCGCCGAGCGTGCCGCCGACCTGCGTGATGTCGGTCGTCGTGTGCTGGCGCAACTGTGCGGCGTCGAAAGCGCCCAGGAGCCCAGCGAGCCTTACATCCTGGTGATGGACGAAGTCGGTCCGTCCGACGTCGCCCGCCTCGACCCGGCGCGTGTCGCCGGCATCCTCACCGCCCGTGGCGGCGCCACCGCACACAGCGCCATTGTTGCGCGTGCCCTGGGTATCCCTGCGCTGGTGGGTGCCGGTTCGGCAGTATTGCTGCTGGCCTCGGGTACACCCTTGCTGCTCGATGGCCAGCGCGGCCGCCTGCATGTGGACCCCGATGCCGCGACCCTGCAACGCGCCACCGTCGAGCGCGACACCCGCGAACAACGCCTGCAGGCCGCGTCCGCGCAACGCCACGAACCGGCCCTGACCCGTGACGGTCACGCCGTGGAAGTGTTCGCCAACATCGGCGAAAGCGCCGGTGTGGCCGGTGCGGTGGAGCAGGGCGCCGAAGGCATCGGCTTGCTGCGTACCGAACTGATTTTCATGGCCCACCCCCAGGCCCCGGACGAAGCCACCCAGGAAGCCGAATACCGCCGCGTCCTCGACGGCCTCGGCGGGCGTCCGCTGGTGGTGCGGACCCTCGACGTGGGCGGCGATAAACCCTTGCCGTACTGGCCGATTGCCGAGGAAGAAAACCCCTTCCTCGGCGTGCGCGGCATTCGCCTGACCTTGCAACGCCCGCAGATCATGGAAGCCCAACTGCGCGCGCTGCTGCGTTCGGCGGACAACCGCCCGCTGCGCATCATGTTCCCCATGGTCGGCAGCGTGGAGGAGTGGCGCGCGGCCCGGGACATGACCGAGCGCCTGCGCCTGGAAATTCCGGTGGCTGACCTGCAACTGGGGATCATGATCGAAGTGCCTTCGGCCGCGCTGCTGGCGCCGGTGCTGGCCAGGGAAGTCGACTTCTTCAGCGTCGGTACCAACGACCTGACCCAGTACACCCTGGCCATCGACCGTGGTCACCCGACCCTGTCGGCCCAGGCCGACGGCCTGCACCCGGCGGTATTGCAACTGATCGACATCACCGTGCGCGCGGCCCATGCCCATGGCAAATGGGTTGGTGTGTGCGGCGAGCTGGCGGCGGACCCGTTGGCGGTGCCGGTGCTGGTCGGCCTGGGTGTGGATGAGTTGAGCGTGTCGGCCCGCAGCATTCCTGAAGTGAAGGCGCGGGTGCGTGAATTCAGTCTGAGCCAGGCCCAGGGCCTGGCGCAAAAAGCACTGGCGGTGGGTTCCCCCGCCGAAGTGCGTGCCCTTGTGGAGGCCTTGTAAATGGCAAGGATTCTGACCCTGACGCTGAACCCGGCGTTGGACCTCACGGTACGTCTGGCGCACCTGCAACTGGGTGAAGTCAACCGTAGCGAAACCTTGCTGACCCATGCCGCGGGCAAAGGCGTGAACGTGGCGCAGGTCTTGGCGGACCTGGGCCATCAGGTGAGCGTGGGTGGTTTTCTGGGTGAGGCGAACCCCGAAGCGTTCGACGCGCTCATCGCCAGTCGCGGGTTTGGCGACGCGTTTATTCGTGTCCCCGGTGAAACCCGCAGCAATATCAAGATCGCCGAGCAGGACGGGCGCATCACCGACATCAATGCGCCGGGGCCGCTGGTGAGTGAGGCGGCGCAGGCACAGTTGCTCGAATCGCTCGCTGGCATCGCTGCCGAGTTCGATGCAGTGGTGGTGGCCGGCAGCCTGCCGCGCGGCGTCAGCCCGCAATGGTTCCAGGCACTGCTGCAGACCCTGAAAAGCCTTGGCCTGAAGGTCGCTCTGGACACCAGCGGCGAAGCGCTGCGCGCCGGGTTGAAGGCGGGCCCATGGATGGTCAAACCCAACACTGAAGAACTGGCCGAAGCGCTGCATAACGCCACCGACGCCATCAGCCAACTGCATCAACAGGGCGTGGAACATGTGGTGGTCTCCGACGGGGCGGCCGGCGTGAGCTGGTACAGCCCAGGTGCAACCCTGCATGCCACGCCGCCAAAGGTGACGGTGGCCAGCACTGTCGGCGCCGGTGACTCGTTGCTGGCCGGCATGCTCCACGGCCTGCTCAGCGGCGAAGCACCCGAACAGACCCTGCGCCGCGCGACTGCGATTGCGGCGATGGCGGTCACGCAGATCGGTTTTGGTATCAGCGATGACGCGCAGTTGGCGCGTCTCGAAAGCGGCGTCGCTGTGCGCACGCTGACCGAACAATAAGAGGGATTGTGATGAAGTTAGCCATTGTTACTGCCTGCCCCAACGGCATGGTCACCAGTGTGCTGTGCGCCCGCTTGTTGGACGCCGCCGCGCAACGCCAGGGCTGGAGCACCAGCGTCGAAGTGGTGGACGTGCAGCATCCCGAGCGTGCGTTGTCCCAAGCGACCCTCGAGGCCGCCGAGTGGGTATTGCTGGTGAGCAGCACCCCGGTGGACATGCAGCGTTTTGTCGGCAAACGCGTGTTCCAGAGCACCCCGGCCGTGGCGCTGGCGGATGTCGAAGCGATCTTGCGCCGGGGCGCCGAAGAGGCCCAGGTGTATGTGGCCAGCCAAGCCCCGCTGGCGACAAAAAATGCCCCGCGTATCGTGGCGATCACGGCCTGCCCGACCGGCGTCGCCCACACGTTCATGGCGGCCGAAGCCTTGCAACAAACCGCCAAGCGCCTGGGTTACGACTTGCAGGTCGAGACCCAAGGCTCGGTAGGCGCCCGTACACCATTGAGTCCCGAGGCCATTGCCAACGCGGATGTGGTGTTGCTGGCCGCCGATATCGAAGTGGCCACTGAGCGCTTCGCCGGCAAGAAGATTTACCGCTGCGGTACTGGCGTTGCGCTCAAGCAGTCCGAGGCGACCCTCAACAAAGCCCTGGCCGAAGGGGCGGTGGAAAGCGCCGCCAGCGGTGCCGTGGCCAAGCCAGAAAAAACCGGTGTGTACAAACACCTGCTCACCGGGGTGTCGTTCATGCTGCCGATGGTGGTGGCGGGCGGGCTGTTGATCGCCTTGTCGTTTGCGTTCGGTATTCATGCATTTGAACAGCAAGGCACGTTGGCGGCCGCGTTGAAATCTGTCGGCAACAGCGCCTTTACGTTGATGGTGCCGCTGCTGGCGGGTTATATCGCGTACTCGATTGCCGACCGCCCCGGCATCGCGCCGGGCATGATCGGCGGCCTGTTGGCCGGCACCTTGGGCGCGGGGTTCATCGGCGGTATCTTTGCCGGTTTCCTGGCTGGCTACGCCGTCAAGTTGATCACCCGCGCGGTGCGTTTGCCGCAAAGCATGGAGGCGCTTAAGCCGATCCTGATCATCCCGTTGCTGGCGAGCCTGTTCACCGGCCTGGCGATGATCTACCTGGTCGGCCCGCCTGTGGCGCGCATGCTCACCGGGCTGACCGACTTTCTCAGCACCATGGGCACCACCAACGCGGTGCTGCTGGGCATCCTGCTGGGCGGCATGATGTGTGTGGACCTGGGCGGGCCGATCAACAAGGCGGCCTATGCGTTTTCGGTGGGGTTGCTGGCAGCCTCCAGCGGCGCGCCGATGGCTGCGACCATGGCCGCCGGCATGGTGCCGCCGATCGGCATGGGCATCGCCACGTTCCTGGCGCGGCGTAAGTTTGCCCAGACCGAGCGCGAAGCCGGCAAGGCCGCGATGATTCTCGGGCTGTGCTTTATTTCCGAAGGCGCGATCCCGTTCGCCGCCAAAGACCCGTTGCGCGTGATCCCGGCCTGCATCGCCGGTGGCGCGTTGACCGGCGCCTTGTCGATGTACTTCGGCTGCGTCCTGGCGGCGCCCCATGGCGGCCTGTTTGTGTTGGTGATTCCGAATGCGATCAACCATGCGCTGTTGTATTTGCTGGCGATTGTGGCCGGCAGTCTGGTGACCGGTTTGGTCTATGCGCTGATCAAGCGGCCGGAGGCTGTGGACCTGGCTGTCGCACCGGTGTCATAAGCGCATGCTGTAGTGCCCTTTTGATGCTTGAGAGGGCACCTGCATGAGCCACTTCGATCCTGGCCGTCGCCGTGTGATGCAAGTCGTCGGCGCCGGCCTGTTACTGCCGGGCCTGGCCCCGGCGGTGATCGCGTCGGTCAAGGACCGGCCGCAACTCACCGATGGCGTGCAATCGGGCGACCTGCTGGGCGACCGCGCCATGGTCTGGAGCCGCAGCGACCGCCCCGCGCGGATGGTGGTGGAGTGGGACACGCGTAGCGTGTTCAGCAACCCACGTCGATTCGTCTCGCCGTTGGCCGACGCCCGCAGCGACTTCACCGCCCGCGTCGAGCTCAGCGGCCTGCCCGCCGACCAGGCGATCTTTTACCGCGTGCATTTCGAAGACGCCCAGACCGGCATCGCCAGCGAACCCTGGTTCGGGCACTTGCGCAGTGTGCCGCAGCAACGCCGCGACATTCGTTTTGTGTGGAGCGGCGACACCGTCGGCCAAGGTTTTGGCATCAACCCGGACATCGGTGGCATGCGCATCTATGAAGCCATGCGCCTGCGCCTGCCGGACTTCTTTATCCATAGCGGCGACACCATCTACGCCGACGGCCCGGTACCGGCGCAGCTTGCCACCGAAGGCGGGCGCATCTGGCGCAATATCACCACCGAGGCCAAGAGCAAGGTCGCGGAAACCCTCGATGAGTATCGCGGCAATTACCGCTACAACCTGCTGGATGAAAACGTGCGTCGCTTCAATGCCCAAGTGCCGCAGATCTGGCAGTGGGACGACCATGAAGTGGTGAATAACTGGTCGCCGAGCAAGCAGCTCGATGAGCGTTACCAGACCCAAGACATCAATGCCTTGGTCGGCCGCGCACGCCAGGCCTGGCTCGAATATGCACCGATGCGCTTGCAGCGAGCCGACGGCGGCGGGCGGATTTATCGCAAGCTCAGTTACGGCCCGTTGCTGGACGTATTCGTGCTCGACATGCGCAGCTATCGCGGCGGCAATGACGACAATCTGGGCGGCGCCAAACCCTTCCTGGGGCGTGAGCAACTGGACTGGCTCAAGCGCGAACTCGCGGGCTCGAAAGCGCAATGGAAGGTCATCGCTGCCGACATGCCCATCGGCCTGGGCGTGCCCGACGGCGAGGTGAGCCCCGGTGTGGCGCGTTGGGAGGCCATTGCCAACAACGACCCCGGCGCGCCGCAAGGTCGCGAGTTGGAAATGGCCGAGCTGCTGAGCTTTTTAAGGGCGCAACAGGTGCGCAACCACGTGTGGCTGACGGCGGATGTGCACTACTGCGCCGCGCATCACTACCACCCTGACCGTGCAGCCTTCCAGGATTTCGAACCGTTCTGGGAATTCGTCGCCGGGCCGCTGAATGCGGGAAGCTTCGGGCCCAATGCGCTGGACAAAACCTTTGGCCCTGAAGTGGTGTTCGAGAAGGCACCGCCGGCGCAGAACACCTCGCCGTTTGCCGGGTTTCAGTTTTTTGGTGAGGTGAACATTGATGGGCAGACGGCGGAGTTGAGCGTGATCTTGCGCGACCTGGATGGGGTCTCCGTGTTCGAGCAAAAACTACAGCCGGTCTGATTTGGCAGGGGGCTGTGGGAGCAGGTCCGCTCCCACAGCTGGATCGATGCTTGCTTTGACGGTTGCTCGGCGAGTCAGTACACATCCCGGCGATACCGGCCTTGCTCAATCAAACGCTCCACCGTCTCAGTGCCCAGCACTTCATGCAGCACCTGATCCACACCGGCCGCCATCCCTTGCAGGCTCCCGCACACATAAATCGCCGCGCCATCGGCCAGCCATTTACGCAGGACGTTGGCCGATTCGCGCAGACGATCCTGTACGTAGATTTTCTCTTCCTGGTCCCGCGAGAACGCCAGGTCCAGCAAGGCCAGATCACCGCTGGCCAGCCAGCCTTGCAGTTCGTCCTGGCACAGGTAGTCGTGGGCGATGTTGCGTTCGCCGAACAGCAGCCAGTTACGCTGCTGGCCGTCGGCAATGCGTGCCTTGAGCAAGCTGCGCAGCCCGGCGAGGCCGGTGCCGTTACCCAGCAGAATCAACGGCACCGGCGCGTCCGGCAGATGAAAACCACTGTTGCGGCGCAGGCGCAGGCTGATGCCCGAGCCGATGGCCGCGTATTCGGTGAGCCAGCCCGAACCCAGGCCCAGGCTGCCGTCGGGGTGGCGCTCCTGGCGCACGATCAGTTCCAGCGCGCCGTCGCTGGCGATCGAGGCGATGGAGTATTCGCGCATGCCGAGGGGCACCAGTGCATCCACCAGTGCCTGGGCATGCAGGCCGACCATGTGGCTGCGGTTGTCGGGTAGCTGGCGGCCGGCCAGGGCCCTGTTGAGCGGCTGGGCCAGGCCGTCGACCAGCACGCCTTCACTGCCCATCAGGCCCATGCCGTCGAGGAAGTGCTCGATGGCCTGGGGAGCATTGCGTGGCAGCACTTCGACCAGATCGCCGGCCTGCCAGGTGTGCGGCGCGGGCGCGGTCAGGCCGAGCAGGTAGACGCCAGAGCCGCTGCTGCCGGGGTTGAGCAGGCTGCGCCGGCTGAGCATCCAGTGCTCGTACTGCGCCGTGGGCCAGGCCGCGGTGGGCGCGTGGCCGGTCAGTTGGCCCAGCTGTTGCTGCCAGTGCTGCAGGGCGACGCTGTCGCCGCTGTCCACTTCCACCGGGGCGAACAACGGTGTGCCGCCTTGGTTGGTCAGCCAGAAATGCAAGCGCCGGGCAAAGCCGCAGAAGTGTGGGTACTGACGGTCACCCAGGGCCAGCACCGCGTAGTTCATGCCTTTGAGGGACAGCTCCTGCGCCAGCACGCTGCGCTCGAAACCTCGGGCGCTGTCGGGGGCCTCGCCGTCGCCGAACGTGCTCACCACAAACAGCGCGTGCTGCGACTGGCGCAGTTCGTCCTGCGTGACGTTGGCCAGCGACTGCACCTTCACCGCCAGCCCGGCCGCCTGCAATTGCCCGGCGGTTTGCCAGGCCAGTTGTTCGGCAAAACCGCTCTGGCTGGCAAAGCCGATCAGCCAGGCCGAGGCATCGTTATGGTTGGCCGCGAGGCCGTTGCGGGCGTCGCGCACCTGGCGTTTTTTGCGGCGACGGTCCAGGTACAACAGCCAGCCGGTGATAAAGAACAGCGGCATCAGCACGGAGCTGATGGTGAGGATAATCCGCCCGATCAGGCCGAAATAGCTGCCGGTGTGCAGTGCGTAGAGGCTGGTCAGCACCTGCGCCTTGAAGCTTTTGCTGGCGTACTGCTCGTGGGATTTGACCTCACCGGTGGCCGGGTCCAGGTTGATCTGGTTCAGCGCGCGGTCATGGGGCGAGTTTTTCAGCAGGTAATAGACGGTGGCGGGCTGCCCGGCAACCGCCGGCATGCGGATGTTGTAGGCGCTCAAGCCAGGGCCAGCGTTGCTGTAGATGCTGCTCCAGATCGCGTCATAGTTGGCCACCGGGGCCGGGCCTGCGGGCGGCGGGCCGCGCTTGCGCATGCGCTCGTTTTGCGGCGCATCGGACAGCAGTTTGGTCAGGCCCCGGCTGTACCAATCGTAGGACCAGGACAGGCCGGTCAGCGCTGCCAGCAGGTACGCCAGCAGGCACCAAGTGCCGAACACCGAGTGTAAATCCCAGTTGAAACTGCGGCCCTTTTTGCGCCAGTCCAGGGTCAGCCACACGCGCCAATTCGCCACTTGGCGCGGCCAGCGCAGATACAAGCCGGACAGGCAGAAGAACACCAGGATCAGCGTGCAGGCGCCGGTGATCTGCCGGCCGGTTTCGCCCATGGCGAGGAAGCGGTGCAGTTGCAGGACAAAGCCGAAGAAATCCTGACCCACGGCGTCGCCCATATAGCGGCCGGTGTACGGGTCGAAGTAGCGCATCTGGCCACGGCGCTCACCCGGCGGCGGGGTGAAGAACACGCGCGCGGCGTTGCCGCTTTCGCTCTCCACCCACAGCATGGACACGGTCTTGCCTTCGGTGGCTTCGAGGGTGCGCACCAGTTCGGCGGGGGGCAGCACGCCGGCGTCGCGTTTTTCGACGCTCAGGACGCTGGGGTTGAGCGCGCGCAGTATTTCATCCTGAAACGAGACCGCAGCCCCGGTGATCCCCATCAAGGCCAGCACCAGCCCGGCAGTGATGCCGAAGAACCAGTGCAACTGGAACAGGGTTTTCTTGAACACGTCTGACCGCCTCGTCTATCCGGGTATGTAGGGCACGGCGCGCATTATGCCGTGGCTTGTCGAGAAACCTTCTTTTTTACACGCAAAAGCCCCACGCATCCGATGCGTGGGGCTTTTGGCTGCGGCTGTTGGTCAGTAGTGGAAGCTGGTAGTCAACAGCGCTGTGCGGCCTGCCGCCTGGTTGGCGAAGTGCGAAGCGTAGGCCTTGTCGTAGTAGACCTTGTCGGTCAGGTTCTGCACGTTCAATTGCAGGTCGATGTTTTTGCTGAGCTTGTAGCTGGCCATGGCGTCGTAGCGTGTGTAAGACGGTACATACACGGTGTTACCGGCATCGCCGTAAACGTCGTCGACATAGAACGCGCCGCCACCCACGGTCAGCTTGGGGGTGATCGCGTAGGTGGTCCACAGGCTGAAAGTGTTCTTCGGCGTGTTGGGCATTTGATTGCCCTCGTTGGAGCCGGCGCTGATTACCCCGTTGCGGCCGTTACGGCCAGCCTTGACCAGTTCACTGTCCAGGTAGCTGTAACCGGCGAAGACTTGCCACTGATCGGTGATTTTGCCGCTGGCCGACAACTCCAGGCCGTCGACCTGGGATTCACCGGCGTTCTGGTAGGTGAGGGCGTCGACCAGGATGCGCGTGTTTTTCTTCTCGGTGCGGAACACCGCGGCGGTCAGCGAGAGGCGATCGTGGAACAGGTCCCACTTGGTGCCCAGTTCGTAGTTAACCGTTTCTTCCGGTTGCAGGTCGCTGGACGCCGCGCCGGCTGACAGTGGGTTGCCGTCGGCGCCTTCGCCTACCAGACCACCGGCCGGGGTGGCTGAGGTGGCGTAGGAGGCGTAGAGGCTGCCGTTTTCCATTGGTTTCCAGACGAGGCCGGCCTGCCAGTTGAAGAATTGGCTGTCTTCCTTGAGCTTGGTGCGCCCGGCGGTGGCGTTGGTGTTGGCGACGGTGTCGAAGGTGTCGTAGCGCAGGCCGACGTTCAGCAGCCATTTCGGGTCGAGTTCGATGGTGTCGAACACGTAGGCCGCGCGGCTGGTGGCCTTGGTGTTGGTGCCGTTGTAGTTGCGCGCGACGCTGCCGGTCCAGGCGTCATCCGGGTTCGGGTTGCTCAGCGAGGTGCACTGGCCGCCCAGGCTGCCCTTGGCCACGGTGCAGATCGGGTTGGTGTTCGGGCTGACGGTGTAGCTGCTCACGCGGGTTTCTTCACCGGTAAATTCCAGGCCTGTGGAGTAACTGTGCTTGAAACCCAGCGCCTGGAAACTGCCGAACAGATCCGTCTGGTTGGTGGTGGTCGTGGTGGTGGAGACGCGAGTGTTGGCGCGACGCCAGACGGTGCCAAAACGGTTGACGTTACGCTGACTGTCATCAGGCTGGGTCAGGACGTAGTCCTGCCCGGTGCTGCCATGACGCAGGGTGTTCTTCAGGGTCATGCTGTCGTTCAGGTCATGCTCGATCGAGAAGGTGCTGATGTCGGCGCGGGTCTTGCGGAAGTCACGGTCCTTGAGGCCGTAGAAGTTATTGCTGTCGCCGCCGTCGGTGGGTTTGTCATGCACATGGGCGGTGGCGGTCGATGAGCCGTAGCCATACGGGATCCCCGAGTCCGGCAGGTCGTTGCTTTCCAGGTGGTAGTAGCTGAGGTTGACGCGGGTCGGGGTGCCCAGGCCAAAGGTCAACGACGGAGCCACACCCCAACGGTCGTAATTCACCGCATCGCGGCCGGCGACGTTTTGCTCGTGGCTCATCAGGTTGAGGCGGAACGCGGCGCTGTCGTCGAGGAACTGGCGGTTCACATCGAGCACGTAGCGGCGGGTCTGGTCGGAACCGTAGGTGAAGCCGCCGTTGGTGAAATCCCGCGCCTGTGGGGTCTTGCTCACCAGGTTGAGGCTGCCGCCGGCCGAACCGCGACCGCCAAACGAGGAGTTCGGGCCTTTGCTGACTTCGATCGACTCAATGTCGAAAATCTCACGGCTCTGGCCGCCGGTGTCGCGCACGCCGTCCAGGTAAGTGTCGCCTTGGGCGTCAAAGCCACGGATGAACGGGCGATCGCCCTGGGGGTTGCCGCCTTCGCCGGCGCCGAAGGTGATGCCCGGTACTGTGCGCAAGGCGTCCTGCAGCGAGGTGGCGGCGGTGTCCTTGAGCACTTGTTGCGGCACGACGGTGACCGAGCGCGGTGTGTCCACCAGTGGCGCGGTGTATTTCTGTGATGAGGCTTTTTCGACCTGGTAGGCCGTGGTGTCCTGCTCTTCCCCAGTGATGCTGGTCGCACCCAGGGAGATGCTGTCACGCTGGCCTTTTTGTTCAGTGTCTTCGGCCGCTTGCGCCATATGGGCCGCAGAGCTGGCACCGAGGGCGACGCCGATGGCCGAGGCCAGTAAACGTGGTGAACCGGCAGTTGTTTTGAGCGTGGTGCGCGACATGACGTGTCCTTTCCCCAAGGATGTGAGGCCGCGGAATATAGGGTGAACAAGTATTCATATCAATTGCGATACATTGCTAATTGCACTGAATTTACATTCTTTACACTTTTTGCTTACGGATTTTACGATCTCGTTCGTCTCCGGCGTTTTACAGGGGGGATAAGAATCAATACCATTGGCGCCCCTTTGCTGACAGGTATTGCCCCATGTTGCTGCACATTCCCGGCCTGTTCTCTCGCGAGGAAGTGCAGCGCATCCGCCAGGCGCTGGAAGGTGCCGATTGGGCCGACGGCAAAATCACCGCCGGGCACCAGTCCGCCAAAGCCAAGCACAACCTGCAATTGCCCGAAGGCCACCCGTTGGCCAAGGAAATCGGCGCGGCGATGCTTGAGCGTTTGTGGCAAAACCCGCTGTTCATGTCGGCGGCATTACCGCACAAAGTCTTTCCGCCGCTGCTCAACTGCTACACCGCGGGCGGCAGTTTTGATTTTCATATCGACAATGCCGTGCGCCAGCCCAAAGGCAGTCACGAGCGAGTGCGCACTGATCTGTCTTCCACGCTGTTCTTCAGCGATCCCCACGAATATGACGGCGGCGAACTGGAGATCCAGGACACCTTCGGCCTGCAGCGGGTCAAACTGCCCGCAGGCGACATGGTGTTGTACCCCGGTTCCAGCCTGCACAAAGTCAACGCCGTGACCCGTGGCGCGCGCTACGCCTCGTTCTTCTGGACCCAAAGCCTGGTGCGCGAAGACAGCCAGCGCACCTTGTTGTTCGAGATGGATGGTGCCATCCGCCAACTGACGGCGGACGTACCCGACCACCCGGCCCTGATCCAACTCACCGGCACCTACCACAACCTGCTGCGTCGCTGGGTCGAGGTCTGAATGAGCTTCTTGTTGCGTCGCCAGGAAGTGCTGAACGTCGAGCAACTGCAAGCCATGCTCGACGACTCGCCGGTACGCGCCGCCCAGGCGATCCTGCTGGCAGCCAAGGAAGGTGTGGTGGATGCCCAGGCGCTGCTTGGGCAAATCCTGCTCGATGGACGTGGCATCGCCCGCGACGAAGCCTTGGCGTTGCGCTGGTTTCACATCGCCGCCAACGGTGGTCAACTCATGGCGCGAAATATGGCCGGGCGTTGTCTGGAACATGGCTGGGGTTGCCCGCCGGATGCGGCGGCGGCTGCGCGGCACTATCGACTGGCCGCGGAGGCGGGGCTGGATTGGGCGCAGTACAACTATGCGAACTTACTGGCGACCGGTCGCGGTGTCGCCGAAGATCAGCCGCAAGCCCTGAGCTTGTATCGCCGGGCGGCGGAGCAGGGCCATGCCAAGTCGATGAATCTGCTGGGGCGTTATCTGGAAGAGGGCCAATGGTGCCCGAGGGATCCGGAGGCGGCCGAGCACTGGTATCGCCGCTCCGCCGAGGGCGGGGATTTTCGTGGGCAGTTCAGTTATGCGGCGGTGTTGGCGGACAGCGGCCAGACCGAGGCGGCGCTGGCGTGGCTGCGTCAGGCGCTCGTTCGCGGCAATGTGAAGTTCTTGCGGGTGGCGCAACAGACGCTCGCCTCGGCCAACGATCCGCAGATTCGGGCGATGGCCGAGGCGTATCAAGCGCGCGCTGCCAGCCTTTGCTGAGGCATAAAAAAACCCATGACACGTCATGGGTTTTTTATGAGCCGCTTACTTACACGTAGAACGACTTCAACGGTGGGAAACCGTTGAATTCAACTGCGCTGTAGCTGGTGGTGTAGGCACCGGTGGACAACCAATACAAACGGTCACCGATCGCCAGGTTCAGCGGCAGGCCGTACTTGTAGTTTTCGTACATGATGTCGGCGCTGTCACAGGTAGGACCGGCGATAACCACTTCTTCCATCTCGCCTTTTTTCTCGGTCCAGATCGGGAACTTGATGGCTTCGTCCATGGTTTCGATCAGGCCGGAGAACTTGCCCACGTCCGTGTACACCCAACGCTCGACGGCGGTGCGGGATTTACGCGCGACCAGCACCACTTCGCTGACCAGGATACCGGCGTTGGCGATCAACGAACGGCCCGGCTCCAGGATGATTTCCGGCAGGTCGTCGCCGAAGTCTTCCTTGAGGAAGCGAATGATTTCTTCGGCGTAGGTTTCCAGGCTGTTGGTGCGGGTGATGTAGTTGGCCGGGAAGCCGCCGCCCATGTTGATCAGCTTGAGGTGGATGCCGTCTTCTTCCTTCAGGCGTTCGAAGATCACTTTGACCTTGGCGATCGCCGCGTCCCACACGCTGATATCGCGCTGTTGCGAGCCGACGTGGAAGGAAATGCCGTAAGGCACCAGGCCCAGGTCACGGGCCAGGATCAGCAGGTCCATGGCCATGTCGGTCTGGCAGCCGAATTTGCGCGACAAAGGCCAGTCAGCCGTGGTCGAGCCTTCGGTGAGGATACGCACATACACTTTCGAACCCGGTGCGGCCTTGGCGATGTTGCGCAGGTCGGCTTCGGAGTCGGTGGAGAACAGGCGCACGCCTTTCTCGTAGAAGTAGCGGATGTCCTTGGATTTCTTGATGGTGTTGCCGTAGCTGATACGGTCGGCGCTGACGCCACGGTCCATGACCTTGTCCAGCTCATAGATCGAAGCGATGTCGAAGCTCGAACCTTTGTCTTTGAGCAGGTCGATGATCTCGACGGCCGGGTTGGCCTTGACGGCGTAATACACCTTGGCGAATTCGAAACCGGCGCGCAGGTCATCGTAGGCCTGGCTGATCATCGCGGTGTCGATTACCACGAACGGGGTTTCTTGCTTGTCGGCAAACGCCTTCATTTTGTCAAAAGTGGCGCGTGCGAAATAGTCTTCGACGTTGATCGACATGCTGGGAACTCCTAAGGGCAAACTGAAATTAGCAATGGGTGCAAATGAACGTCCTCCGTATCCCCACTTTGGTTCGCCTACTTCCCAAGGCATGTCGCCGAAAGCAAAAAGGCCATGGGAATTACCGCTTCCCTTGGCCTTGCTGTCTCGTCGTCAGTACTTGAGCCGGATGGATCGTTTCCAGCATGGACGTTCGGCGCGAACTTTAGGGCTTGATGGGCGTGGGATCAACTAAAAATGTCGCGTTTTTGCACGCGTTCGTCGCGCGGCCGCGTGCAGCTACTTATGTAACCGACCGGTGTGACGGATTGATGTTCCCCCGATGGGGCAAATCGACGGTATTTCCCTGACACACGGGAGGCCCAATGTGGGAGGGGCATGCCCCCTTCCACATTTTGAACGGCGTCGTGTCAGATCAGGCGAGGGCGGTTTCGGCGGGCGAGACGATGCTGGTCTTGCCCCCACGGGACTTACCGGAGCTCAGGTACTCGGCGATCGACTCCTGGGTCACTTCGCCCAGGAACACCCGCTCGGCATCCATCACCGGCAGCCACGAGCGGTTGAACTCGTACATGCGCGACAGCAGGATGCGCAAGTGCTCGTCATACGCCGCGGTGGCGTTGAACTCGCGCAGGTACTGGCTGCAAGTACCGGTCTGACGGTGCAGGTCACGGCGTCGTACATAGCCCAGCGCCTTGTTCTCGGCGCAGGTGACCACCACGTAGCGGCGGTCGGTTTCGTCCATCAGTTCCAGGGCATCGGCTACCGGGGTTTCCGGGCTTACCGACGGGGCGTTGTCCGCCGCGTCTTCGGCCTTCACCAGCAGCAGGCGCTTGAGGGTGCTGTCCTGGCCCACGAAGTTGCTGACGAACTCGTCCGCCGGGTGCGCCAGCAGCGTGTCGGGGTGATCGATCTGCAGCAGCTTGCCGGCGCGGAAAATCGCAATCTTGTCACCCAGCTTGATCGCTTCGTCGATGTCGTGGCTGACCATGATCACGGTCTTGTTCAGCGCGCGTTGCATCTCGAAGAACTCGTTCTGGATCATCTCGCGGTTGATCGGGTCGACCGCGCCGAACGGCTCGTCCATCAGCAACAACGGCGCATCGGCCGCCAGGGCGCGGATCACGCCGATACGCTGTTGCTGGCCACCGGACAATTCACGCGGGTAGCGGTGCAGGTACTGCTTGGGTTCGAGCTTGATCATGCTCATCAGCTCGCGGGCGCGGTCGTGGCATTTCTGTTTGTCCCAGCCCAGCAGTTTGGGCACCACCACGATGTTTTCCTCGATGGTCATGTTGGGGAACAGACCGATCTGCTGGATCACGTAGCCGATGTTGCGACGCAGGGTCACTTCGTCGAGGTCGGTGGTGTCTTCGCCGTTGATCAGGATCTTGCCCGAGGTGGGCTTGATCAGGCGGTTGATCATTTTCAGCGTGGTGCTTTTGCCGCAGCCCGAGGGACCGAGGAACACGCAAATTTCGCCTTCATTGACGGTCAGGCTTACGTCGTTAACGGCAGTCACGGTTTTGCCGTTGCTTTGAAAAGTCTTGGACAGGTTTTGAAGTTCGATCATTTGAGTAATCCTTTTGGAGTCAGCGAGCGTTGCAACCACTGCAGAAGCAAGTCGGCGAAGATGGCCAGGAGACTGACCAGCACGGCGCCGACGATCAGCATCGACATGTCGCTGCGGCTGATGGAAGCCAGAATAAGTACACCCAGGCCACCGGCGCCGATGGTGGCGGCGATGGTCATCACGCCGATGTTCATCACCACGGCGGTGCGCACACCGGCGAGGATCACCGGCACGGCGATGGGCAGCTCGACCATGCGCAGGCGCTGGCCGAAGGTCATGCCAATGCCCTTGGCCGCCTCGCGAATGCCCGGCTCTACGCCGGTAAGCGCCAGGTAGGTGTTACGCATGATTGGCAACAGGGAGTAGAGGAACACGGCGGTGATCGCCGGCATCGGCCCCAGGCCTTGGCCGAACTTGGAGTAGAACGGCAGCAGCAGGCCGAACAGCGCGATGGACGGCACGGTCAGCAGCACCGTGGCGCTGGCCTGCAACGGGCCCGCCAGGGTCGGGTAGCGCGTCATCAGGATGCCCAGGGGCACGCCGATGAAAATCGCCAGGATCACGGCGATGCCGACCAGGGTGATGTGCTGCCAGGTCAGGTGCAGAACTTGGGCCCAATCAAGATGGGAAAAGGCGTTCAGAAATTCCATGTCTTCTCCTCGTTAGTTGATCGGATGTTGGCGCAGGAAGTCTGCGGCGACAGCGGACGGGCTTTCATGGCCGACGTCGACCCGCGCGTTCAACTGGCGCATGGTTTCGTCGTCGAACAGATTGGCCAGCGGCTTGAGCTCGGCGGCCAGCTGCGGATGCTTGTCGAGGTATTCCTGGCGGATCACGGGGGCGGCGGTGTAGTCCGGGAAGTAGTGTTTGTCGTCTGCCAGCAGCTTCAATTTGAAGGCATTCAAGCGACCGTCGGTGGTGTAGACCAGGCCGGCGAACACTTGCCCGTTACGCAGCGCGGTGTACACCAGTCCGGCGTCCATCTGCCGAGTGTTTTCGCGGGTGAGGTTCATGTCGTATCGCTTGACCATGCCGGCCAGGCCGTCGGAGCGATTGGCGAACTCGGTGTCCAGGGCCACCAGACGGTGTTCCTTGGTGTCTTGCGCCATGGCTGTGGTGAGGTCGCTGATGCTGTTGATCTCAGGATGTTCCTTGGCCACTTTCTCGGGCAGCGCCAGGGCGTAAGTGTTGCTGAAACGCGACGGAGCGAGCCAGACCAGGCCTTTTTTCGCATCGAGTTCTTTCACTCGAGCGTAGGACTGTTCGCTGTCGAGCTTCTCGTCGATATGGTTGTAGGCCACCAGCGACACACCGGTGTATTCCCAGAGCATGTCCAGTTGCCCGCTTTCCTGGGCACTGCGCGCCAGGTTGCTGCCCAGGCCGCCGGTCACCTGGGTGTCGTAGCCCTTGGTGCGCAGGTACTGGGAGGTGATTTCGGCCAGCAGGGTCTGTTCGGTGAACACCCGGGCGCCGATGCGGATTACCGGTTTTTCGGCGGCTTGCGCGATACCTGCAAACAGCAGGACGCAGCTCAATATCAAGGTCAGTTTTTTCATGTGTATTCCTGTTTCAGGCCTTAAACGCGGCCAAGCCTTAGGACGGACGCAACCCGCGTTCCAGCCAGAGGCGGCTGGCCATGGTCACCAGACCGTCGAGCAGCAACGCCAGCAACGCGGTGCACGCGGCGCCGAGCAGCAGTTGCGGCTGATTGTTCAGGGCGATGCCGGGGAAGATCAGGCTGCCCAGGCTGTTGGCACCAATCAGGAACGCCAGCGGTGCGGTACCGACGTTGATCGCCAGGGCCACGCGCACGCCGCCGATGATGATCGGCACGGCGTTGGGCAATTCCACGCGAAACAGCACCTGACGCGGGGTCATGCCGATGCCGGTGGCGGCTTCCTTGAGGGAACCCTGCACGTTTTTCAGGCCTTCGTAGGTGTTACGCACGATGGGCAGGAGGGAGGCGAGGAACAGCGCGAAGATGGCCGGGCCACTGCCGATGCCAAGAACGCCGAGAGCGATGGCCAGTACGGCCAGGGGCGGGACGGTGTTGCCGATGTTGAAGATCTGCATGAAGCGTTCTGCGCGCCCGACCATATTCGGTCGGCTGAGCAGGATACCGGCGGGAATCCCTACAACAAGGGCGGCCAGCATGGAGACTAGAACGAGGATCAGGTGTGCTTGCAGGTAAAACAACAAATCGTCGCGGTACAGTTCGATCGTGTTGATGCCGATCCAGTGGACCAGCAGGGCCAGGAGCGCGACGACAACCACGCCTCCTATCAGCCCTTTGCCATAGCGAATAGCCACAGGCGGACTCCTTTTTTCTTTTGTCGGCGAACACATTCTCCGGCGGCAGTGCCATTCCTGGCTGTCGGCGATTGGGTTCGCGAAAAGCAGCTCGTCGATACCGGCAATGCGGTATGTATCGAGCCATGAGCGCAGCCTCGTCAGGCTAACTTGCTGATTTATCAGCCCCTGTTCCGAGTGCGGTAGCAGGGGAGTGGACGTCTCTACCTTTTAAAAGGTTCCACACTTGGGAGCATTTAGCCACCCCCAATCGGGTGAACGGTGGTCCGGCGCCTGGGGTTTGCGCTATACTCGCCGCCCTTTTTTGACTCACCTGCCAGGCGATTTCCCATGACCCACCAGGCCGCCGAAGTCGCGAAACGCCGCACTTTCGCCATTATTTCCCACCCCGATGCCGGTAAGACCACCATCACCGAGAAGCTGTTGCTGATGGGCAAGGCAATCGCAGTGGCCGGCACGGTGAAGTCGCGCAAATCCGACCGCCATGCGACATCCGACTGGATGGAGATGGAAAAACAACGGGGTATCTCCATTACCACGTCGGTCATGCAATTCCCGTATCGCGACCACATGGTCAACCTGCTCGACACCCCAGGCCACGAAGACTTCTCCGAAGACACCTACCGCACCCTGACTGCGGTGGACTCGGCCTTGATGGTCCTCGACGGCGGTAAGGGCGTTGAGCCACGGACCATCGCGCTGATGGACGTGTGCCGCCTGCGTGACACGCCGATCGTCAGCTTCATCAACAAACTCGACCGCGACATTCGCGACCCTATCGAGCTGTTGGATGAGATCGAAGCCGTCCTGAAGATCAAGGCCGCGCCGATCACCTGGCCGATTGGTTGCTACCGCGACTTCAAGGGCGTGTACCACCTGGCCGACGACTACATCATTGTCTACACCGCCGGCCACGGGCATGAACGCACCGATGTGAAAATCATCGAGAAGCTCGACTCGGATGAAGCCCGCGCCCATCTGGGTGACGAGTACGACCGTTTTGTCGACCAGTTGGAACTGGTGCAGGGTGCCTGCCATGAGTTCAACCAGCAGGAATTCCTCGACGGCCAACTGACCCCGGTGTTCTTCGGTACCGCGTTGGGCAACTTCGGTGTCGACCACGTCCTCGATGCCGTGGTCGACTGGGCTCCGCGCCCGCTGGCGCGTGTGGCCAACGAACGTACGGTGGAGCCGGTCGAAGAAAAGTTCACCGGTTTCGTGTTCAAGATCCAGGCGAACATGGACCCCAAGCACCGCGACCGTATCGCGTTTATGCGTATCTGCTCCGGCCGCTACGAAAAGGGCATGAAGATGCGCCACGTGCGCACCGGCAAGGACGTGCGCATCGGCGATGCCCTGACGTTCTTCTCCTCCGAGCGTGAACAGCTCGAAGAAGCCTACGCCGGCGACATCATCGGCCTGCACAACCACGGCACCATCCAGATCGGCGACACCTTCACCGAAGGCGAGGCCCTGGGCTTTACCGGTATCCCGCACTTCGCCCCGGAGCTGTTCCGCCGCGTACGCCTGCGTGACCCGCTCAAGTCCAAACAATTGCGCCAGGGCTTGCAACAGTTGGCGGAAGAGGGCGCCACCCAGGTGTTCTTCCCCGAGCGCAGCAACGACATCATCCTCGGCGCCGTCGGTGTGCTGCAGTTCGATGTGGTCGCCAGCCGCCTGAAAGAGGAATACAAGGTTGAATGCTCCTACGAGCCGATCACCGTGTACTCCGCGCGCTGGATCGATTGCAGCGATAAGAAGAAGTTGGAAGAGTTTTCCAACAAGGCCGTGGAAAACCTGGCGGTCGATGGTGGCGGTCACCTGACCTACCTGGCCCCGACACGGGTCAACCTGGCGCTGATGGAAGAGCGCTGGCCGGATGTGAAATTCCGTGCGACGCGCGAACACCACTGATTTCTGAGCGCGACTGAACAAAAAAGTGGGAGGGGTGATCCCCTCCCACTTTTTTTTGGTCTCAAGCAGCCATGGGATGGGTGCGAATCCGGTATCCAAGTCGCCAAAAAGAAAACCCCTCCCGCCAGGCTGATGCGCAACCTGACGGGAAGGGCTGTAGAACGCATTGATCGTTCCCACGCTCTGCGTGGGAATGCCTCTTGTGACGCTCTGCGTCACGCTTTGGACGCAGAGCGTCCCGTGCTGCATTCCCACGCAGAGCGTGGGAACGAGATCAGGCGACGAATTGCTCCGCGTAGTGGCAAGCCACCTGGCGGTTGTCCAAGGTGCGCAGTTGCGGCTCCTCGGTGCTGCAGCGTGCCGTCGCATACGGGCAGCGCTTGTGGAAAGCGCAACCGGGCGGCGGGTTCAGGGGGTTAGGCAACTCGCCGACGATTTTGATCTTCGGTTTGTTCGGATCCGGATGAATGGTCGGTGTCGCCGACAGCAGCGCCTGGGTATAGGGATGCAGCGGGCGGGCGTAGATGTCTTCCTTGGGGCCGACCTCAACCGGGCGGCCGAGGTACATCACCATCACGTCATCGGCGACGTGTTGCACCACCGCGAGGTTGTGGGAGATGAACACGTAGGCGGTGTTGAATTCCTGCTGCAAATCCATGAACAGGTTGAGCACCTGGGCCTGGATCGACACGTCGAGTGCCGAGGTGGGTTCGTCCGCCACCAGCACTTTAGGTTGCAGCATCATGGCGCGAGCCAGGGCGATGCGCTGGCGCTGGCCGCCGGAGAACATATGCGGGTAGCGCTGATAATGCTCGGGGCGCAGGCCCACTTGCTTCATCATTGCCTGCACTTTTTCGCGGCGTTCGGCGGCGGACAGGTTGGTGTTGATCAGCAGCGGCTCGCCGAGTTGGTCACCGACCTTTTGCCGTGGGTTCAACGAGGCGTACGGGCTTTGGAACACCATCTGCACGTCTTTGCGCAGTTGCTTGCGCTGGGCCTTGTCGGCGCCAGCCACTTCCTGGCCGGCGATTTTCAGCGAGCCGGAGGACGGTTCTTCGATCAGCGTCAGCGCACGGGCCAGGGTGGATTTGCCGCACCCGGATTCGCCGACGACCGCCAGGGTCTTGCCGGCTTCCAGTTCGAAGGACACGCCATTAAGCGCGCGCACCAAGGCGTGGCCCTTGAACAGGCCACGGGACACTTCGTAGTGACGGGTGAGGTCGCGGGCGGTAAGAACGACGGCCATTACGCCACCTCCTGGTTCAAGGGGTAGAAGCAGCGCGCGAGGCTGTTGGTTTTGGGATCAAGGCCGGGGCGCTGGGCACGGCAGGATTCCTGCACGTACGGGCAACGCGGCGACAGCAGGCAACCCTGCGGGCGGTCATAACGACCCGGCACGATGCCGGGCAGTGTGGCCAGACGCGTGGCGCCGAGGCTGTGTTCCGGGATCGCCTTGAGCAGCGCTTCGCTGTAAGGGTGTGCCGGAATATCGAACAGTTGCGGCACCTGGCCGACTTCCACGGCCTGGCCGGCGTACATCACGCACACGCGCTGGGCGGTTTCGGCCACCACCGCGAGGTCGTGGGTGATCAGCACCAGGCCCATGTTCTGCTCTTTTTGCAGAGCCAACAGCAGGTCCATGATCTGCGCCTGAATCGTGACGTCCAACGCGGTGGTCGGTTCATCGGCGATCAGCAGTTTCGGCTCGCCGGCAATGGCCATGGCGATTGCAACGCGTTGGCTCATGCCGCCGGACAGTTGGTGCGGGTAGGCGTCCATACGGCTGGCAGCGCCTGGGATTTCCACCTTTTCCAACAGTTCGATGGCACGCTTGCGCGCTTGCTTGCCGGACATTTTCAGGTGCAGGCGCAGCACTTCTTCAATCTGGAACCCCACGGTGTAGCTGGGGTTCAGCGCGGTCATCGGGTCCTGGAACACCATCGCCAGGTCTTTGCCGACGATCTGGCGGCGTTGGCGGTTGCTCAGCTTGAGCATGTCCTTGCCGTCGAAGTTCAGCGCGTCGGCGGTGACGATGCCGGGGTGCTCGATCAGGCCCATCAGCGCCATCATGGTCACGGATTTACCCGAGCCCGACTCGCCAACGATCGCCAGCACTTCGCCTTTGTCGACAGAAATGTCGAGGCCATCGACCACCGGCACGGCGGTCTTGTCGCCGAAGCGAACATTGAGATTCTTGATTTCTAACAGTGACATGGGAATCTCCTCAGGCGGCGTTCTTGAGTTTCGGGTCCAGCGCATCGCGCAAACCGTCGCCCATCAAGTTGATTGCCAGCACGCTGAGCAAAATGGTCAAACCAGGCAGGCTCACCACCCACCAGGCGCGTTCGATGTAGTCACGGGCCGATGCCAGCATGGTGCCCCACTCCGGGGTTGGCGGTTGTACGCCAAGGCCAAGGAAGCCCAGGGCCGCAGCATCAAGGATCGCCGAAGAGAAGCTCAGGGTGGCCTGGACAATCAGCGGCGCCATGCAGTTGGGCAGCACGGTGATGAACATCAGGCGTGGCAGGCCGGCACCGGCCAGGCGCGCGGCGGTCACGTAGTCGCGGTTCAGTTCGCCCATCACCGCAGCACGGGTCAGACGCACGTAGGACGGCAGCGAGACGATCGCAATGGCGATCACGGTGTTGATCAGGCCAGGGCCGAGGATCGCGACGATGGCAACGGCCAGCAGCAGCGATGGCAGGGCCAGCATGATGTCCATCAGGCGCATGATGGTCGGGCCGAGCAGGCGCGGGAAGAACCCGGCGAACAGACCCAGCAGGATGCCCGGGATCAGCGACATCACCACCGACGACAAACCGATCAGCAACGACAGGCGTGAGCCCTGGATCAGGCGCGACAGCAGGTCACGGCCCAGCTCGTCGGTGCCGAGCAGGAACTGGATCTGCCCGCCTTCGAGCCACGACGGCGGGGTCAGCAGGAAGTCGCGGTACTGCTCGCTGGGGTTATGGGGGGCAACCCACGGCGCGAAGATCGCGCAGAACACGATCAGCAACATGAACGCCAGGCCGGCAACCGCGCCTTTGTTCTTGGAGAAGGCTTGCCAGAATTCTTTGTACGGGGACGGGTACAGCAGGCTTTGATCGACTGCTGACGCTTGTGTAGGTGTGGTCATAGTCATGATCTCAACGCTGGTGACGGATGCGGGGGTTGGCGAAGCCGTAGAGGATATCCACCACGAAGTTCACCAGGATCACCAGGCAGGCGATCAGCAGAATGCCGTTCTGCACCACCGGGTAGTCACGCGCGCCAATGGCTTCGATCAGCCATTTGCCGATGCCGGGCCACGAGAAGATGGTTTCGGTGAGGACCGCACCGGCCAACAGGGTGCCGACTTGCAGGCCGACCACGGTGAGCACCGGGATCAGTGCGTTACGCAGGCCGTGTACGAACACCACGCGTGCCGGCGACAGGCCTTTGGCCTTGGCGGTGCGGATGTAGTCTTCGCGCAGCACTTCGAGCATGGATGAACGGGTCATCCGCGCAATCACCGCCAGCGGGATAGTGCCGAGCACGATGGCCGGCAGGATCAGGTGGTGCAGTGCGTCCCAGAATGCGTCCGGCTCGTCAGCCAGCAGGGTGTCGATCAGCATGAAGCCGGTGCGCGGCTCGATGTCGTAGAGCAGGTCGATGCGCCCGGAAACCGGGGTCCAGCCCAGGCTGACCGAGAAGAACATGATCAGGATCAGGCCCCACCAGAAGATCGGCATCGAGTACCCCGCCAGGGAGATACCCATCACCCCATGGTCGAACAGAGATCCTCGCTTCAGGGCCGCGATCACCCCGGCCAACAGGCCCAGGATGCCGGCGAACAGCAGCGCGGCCATGGACAGTTCCAGGGTCGCGGGGAAGAGGGCGGTGAATTCGGTCCACACGCTGGTGCGCGTGCGCAGCGATTCGCCAAGGTCGCCTTGGGCGAGCTTGCCGACGTAATCCAGGTATTGCGCATACAGCGGCTTGTTAAGGCCGAGGCGTTCCATTGCCTGTGCGTGCATCTCGGGGTCGACGCGCCGCTCGCCCATCATCACTTCGACGGGGTCGCCAGGGATCATGCGTATCAACGCAAACGTGAGCAACGTGATGCCGAAAAACGTGGGGATCAATAACCCCAGTCGGCGGGCAATAAAACTAAACATCTTGGTGTGTACCTCAATCAGCCGGTTAGGCAGGTTCGGCGCCGCCTCTGTGGGCGGCGCCGAGCGTTTCTCTTATTTACTTCACCTGGGTGGTGGCGAAGTTATTAGTGGTCAGAGGGCTTTGGGTATAACCCTCGACGTTTTTACGCATGGCGGTGAACATTTTCGGGTAAGCCATGGGAATCCATGGTTGGTCCTTGGCGAAAACATCCAGTGCTTGTTGATAGAGTGCGGCGCGTTCCTGGGGTTCAGCATCGGCACGCGCCTTGTCGATCAAGTCCTGAAACTCTTTGTTACACCAGCGTGCGTAGTTTTCGCCGTTTTTGGCAGCATCGCAACTCAGGTTTGGCGTGAGGAAGTTATCCGGGTCGCCGTTGTCACCGGCCCAGCCGGCAGACACCATGTCGTGCTCGCCGGCTTTGGCGCGCTTGAGCATTTCGCCCCATTCCATGACCTTGATGTTGACCTTCAGGCCGATCTGCGCCAGGTCCGCTTGCATGCGCTGGGCGCCAAGCATCGGGTTAGGGTTGGTCGGGCCGCCGCCGTTACGGGTGAACAGGGTGAACTCGGTGCCTTCCGGTACGCCGGCTTCCTTGAGCAGGGCACGGGCCTTGTCCAGGTCGCGCTCAGGGTTTTTCAGCTTATCGTTGAAGCCCAGCAGGGTCGGCGGATACGGGCCGGTGGCGTCGACCGCGTTGCCTTTGCCGTATAGGGACTCGTTATAGCCTTTTTTGTCGAACGCGATGTTGATCGCGTGGCGCACCCGCGCGTCGCTCATGTACTTGTGGGTGGTGTTCAGGGCGGTATAGGCGGTGGTCATCGCCGCCAGTTCCGCGACTTTCAGGTTCGGGTCGGCCTTCATGCTCGGCACGTCATCGGGCTTGGGGTACAGCGCGATCTGGCACTCGTTGGCTTTGAGCTTCTGCAGGCGCACGTTGTTGTCGGTGGTAATCGCCAGGATCAGCGGATCGGCCGGCGGCTTGCCACGGAAGTACTCCGGGTTGGCCTTGAAGCGCACCTGGGCGTCTTTGGCGTAGCGGGTGAAGATAAACGGCCCGGTGCCGATCGGCTTGGCGTTCAAGTCATCGGTCTTGCCGGACTTGAGCAACTGATCGGCGTATTCGGCGGAGTGGATCGAGGAAAACGCCATGGCCAGGTCGGCCAGGAACGGTGCTTCAGGACGGGTCAGGGTAAAGACGACGGTGTGATCGTCGGTCTTGGTTACGCTCTTGAGCAGTTCCTTGAAGCCCATGCTTTCGAAGTACGGGTAGCCCACGTTGGACTTGTTGTGCCACGGGTGTTTCGGGTCCAACTGGCGCTGGAAGCTCCAAAGCACGTCGTCGGCATTCAGGTTGCGCGTGGGTTTGAAATAGTCGGTGGTGTGGAACTTGATGTCGTCACGCAGGTGAAAGGTGTAAGTCAGGCCATCGGCGCTGATCTCGGGCAGGTCTTTGGCCAGCGCGGGAACGACTTCGGTGGTGCCGGGCTTGAAGTCCACCAGACGGTTGAACATGGTTTCGGCGGCGGCGTCAGCGGTCACGGCCGTGGTGTACAGGACCGGGTCAAAACCTTCCGGGCTGGCTTCGGTGCAGACCACCAGTGGTTTGGCCGAAACGCCGATCGCCACGCTCAACAGCGCGGCAGCCATGGCGGCTTGTAGCGGGAGCATTTTCATTCGGAACCCTCTGCAATCGATGGGACCAGTAAAAACGTAGACGGCGGGCTCGTCCTGAGCCCGCCGTTTACCTGGCGCTAATTAAAGAATGTTGAACGGGATGGTGGTGACCAGACGGAACTCTTTGATGTTGCCGTCAGCTTGTTGCGCGCTGGCGCGGTGAGTCACGTAGGTGCCACGGATGGTAGTGGCCTTGAGTGGGCCGCTCTGAATCGCGTAGGACGTACCAACGCCGTATTCCTGGTGTTTCTCGCCGTCCATCAGGCGCAGGTCGCTGCGGCTTTCACCCGCGGTACCGTAGGCGGTACCGTTGTAGTGAGTACCGTCGATGCCCCAGCCGCGAGCCGAGTAAACGTTGAACTTCAGGCCTGGCACACCGTATTCGGCCATGTTGATGCCGTAGGCGATCTGGAAGGACTTCTCGTTCGGGCTGTTGAAGTCAGAGGTCAGGGAGTTGGCCAGGTAGATGCCGTTGGTTTCGTGCAGGTAGTCGAAGTACTCGTCACCGTTCACTTCCTGGTACGAGAAGGTCAGGCTATGAGCCTGGTGGGTCAGACCCAGGGACAACGAGTACGTATCGTTGTCGATGTTGCCCATCTTCTTGCTGCCGGTGTCGGTGGTCTTGTAGTAGTTCAGGCCAGTGGTCAGTGCCAGGGTCTGTGCATCACCCAATTCGTGGGTGGCACCGAAGTAGTACTGGTTCCAGAAGTCTTCGACGTTAGCCGCGAACACGCTGGTCTTCAGGCTCTTGAACGGCTGGTAGTTGAAGCCCAGGGTTTTGACCTTGTCGGTTTCCTGGCCATTGCCGTACTCGGAACGGAATTTCGACAGGCTTTGTTCGGTACGCGGCGAAACGCGATCGAAGATACCGCCCTGGAACGACAGGTTGCTCAGCTCTTCGCTGTTGAAGCTCACACCCTCGAAGCTCGAAGGCAGGGCACGGTTGCCGATGGTGTCGACGATGCCGCTGCTGAAGTTCTGGCGACCGGCGGTCAAGGTGGTGTTCGAGACACGGAACTTCACGTTGGCCAGGCCCAGCTTGCTCCACTGGTTAACGGCATCGCCGTCGGAGTCGGCCAGGGTACGGTTGGAGCCGTTCTTGATGTCACGCCGGCTGGCATCCAGCACGATGGCGTTGTAGGCGGCAACTTCGGTCGCAACGCCAACGGTGCCTTGGGTAAAGCCTGAGGAATAGTTCAGGATGGTGCCTTGCACCCAGTTCTCGCGGCGCGAGTCCTGAAGGGTTTGATTATGTTTTGTATAGCTGAATTTTTGACCACGGAACCGTTGTTCGCTGGAGTACCAGTTACGCGTGGTACCGCCCAGGCTTTGACCGTCGATAAAGCCCTTGGCCTCGCTTTGCGCGCTGGTGCCGGCCAGTGTGGTCGGAACGAAGTCCTGGCTGGCGGGTTCAGCATAGGCGGTTGCCGTGATGCTGCTGATGGCCAGGGCCAGAAGCGCTTTGCTGCTCAGTTTCATGTGTGAAGCTCCTTTGGTTCTCTTTTTAATGCCGGTCTTTTTTGGTGATCCGGCTATTGGGTGTGTAACTCTTTTCAAGCTATGCAAACGTTTGCCGTAGGAAAAATCCTAATAAATGGCTGCGCGTTTGCTGGAGAGCCAACGTCGCTCTCCTGCAATCCGGTTATTTTCTTATGGGTTGATACTGACGCCCGAGAACACGTTGCGGCCGAAGGGGCTGACTTTGAACCCTTCGACTTTGGTGCTTAACGGCTGGTTGACCGTCGAGTGGGCGACAGGCGTGATCGGCACTTGCTGCTTGAGCAATTGCTGCGCCTGTTTGTACAGAGCAGTCCGTTGTTCACGGTCGGTGACGACCTTGGCTTGCTTGATCAGCTTGTCGTACGCCGGGTCACACCACATGGAGTAGTTGTTCCCGCCGATGGCGTCGCAGCTGTAGAGGGTGCCCAGCCAGTTGTCCGGGTCACCGTTGTCGCCGGTCCAGCCGATGAGGCTGACGTCATGCTCACCGTTCTTGGTGCGCTTGATGTATTCGCCCCACTCGTAGCTGACGATCTTCACTTTCAGGCCGATCTTGGCCCAATCGTTCTGCAGCATTTCGGCCATCAGCTTGGCGTTGGGGTTGTACGGCCGTTGCACCGGCATCGCCCACAGGGTGATCTCGGTGCCTTCCTTGACGCCGGCAGCCTTGAGCAATTCCTTGGCTTTTTCCGGGTTATAGGCGGCGTCCTTGATGGTGTCGTCGTAGGACCACTGGGTCGGCGGCATGGCGTTGACCGCCAGTTGCCCCGCACCCTGATACACGGCGTTGAGGATGCTTTGCTTGTTCACCGCCATGTCCAGCGCCTGACGCACTTCGAGCTGGTCGAACGGTTTGTGGCGCACGTTATAGGCGATGTAGCCGAGGTTGAAGCCTGGCTTGGTCAGCAATTGCAGGTTGGGGTCGGCCTTGAGCGCGTCGACATCCGCCGGACGCGGGTGCAGGGTCACCTGGCATTCGCCGGCCTTGAGCTTTTGCACCCGCACCGACGCGTCGGTGTTGATGGCGAAAATCAGCTGATCGAGCTGCACCCGGCTCGGGTCCCAGTACTGCTTGTTGCCCACGTAACGGATCTGCGAGTCTTTTTGGTAACGCTGGAACACAAACGGACCAGTACCGATCGGCTTCTGGTTGATGTCGCTGGGCTTGCCGCTTTTAAGCAACTGCTCGGCGTATTCGGCCGACAGGATCGCCGCGAAGCTCATGGCGATGTTCTGCACGAACGCGGCGTCCACCGTGTTCAGGGTCATCACCACGGTGTAGGGGCCGGTTTTTTCGACCTTGGCGATGTTCTTGTTCAGGCTCATCCCGTTGAAGTATGGAAACTCGGTGGGGTAGGCCTTACGGAACGGATGGTCGGGGTCCAGCATGCGGTTGAAGGTGAACAGCACGTCGTCGGCGTTGAAGTCACGGGTCGGCTTGAATTCCTTGTTGCTGTGGAATTTCACCCCTTCACGCAGGTGGAAGGTGTAGGTCAGGCCGTCTTCGGAAACATCCCACTTGGTTGCCAGGCCCGGCACGACATTGGTCGCGCCTTTTTCAAACTCGACCAGGCGGTTGTACAGCGGCTCAGCCGCGTCGTTGTCGGTGGCGGTGGTGTATTGCGCGGTATCAAAACCTGCCGGGCTGCCTTCGGAGCAGAACACCAGGCTCTTCTTTTCGGCGGCTTGGCCCATCGTGGCCACGGCCAGCAGGCTGGTGCCAAAAATAGCGGATAGAACGGTGGTATGGCGCATGACGATCCCGATCCTTGTTTGTAGTTGTCATCAGTGAGCAATCCCCCCCGGCTTTCGACCATGGAGACATCACTGATCCCACGTACAGCAAGTGCCTTTCCTAAATTGGTACCTCTGCTGTCCTACGACGTTATGGGCCGTGGACGTCAGAGTAAATGCGCCAAATTAGATTGATCCTGTAGGCAAAGGAGCCATGCATCGCAGTTCGTTGCTGTAGGAAGCAGCGACTTCGAGCGTGGTCCGTTTCCCAAGGTCAGGCGGATGTAATAACGGCGACGTTGGGAAACGTCGCCGCCATTGATCCTTACTTGCCGCTTACGCTCACGCCGTAGAAGGAGTTCAGGCCAAACGGGCTGATCTTGAAGTCCTGCACGGTGTTGCGCATGGGTTGATACACCGTCGAGTGCGCGATAGGTGTCATCGGGACTGCATCTTTGAGGATATGTTGCGCCTGCTTGTACAGCTCGGTGCGTTTGGCGACATCCGAAGTGGCCTTGGCTTCTTTCACGATGCCGTCGAATTTCTTGTCACACCACTTGGAGAAGTTGTTGCCGTTCAGCGAATCGCAACCGAACAGCACGTTCAGCCAGTTGTCCGGGTCACCATTGTCGCCGCTCCAGCCAATGATCATGGCCTGGTTCTCGCCGCCTTTGGAGCGCTTGATGTACTCGCCCCACTCGTAGCTGGTGATCTTGACCTTCAGACCGATCTTGGACCAGTCGTTCTGCAGCATCTCAGCCATCAGCTTGGCGTTCGGGTTATACGGACGTTGGACCGGCATGGCCCACAGAACGATCTCGGTGCCTTCCTTCACGCCGGCTTCCTTGAGCAGTGCCTTGGCTTTTTCAGGATCGTACTTGGCGTCCTTGATGGTGGTGTCGTAGGACCATTGGGTCGGCGGCATGGCATTGACGGCCAGTTGGCCCGCGCCCTGGTACACGGAATCGATGATCTGCTGCTTGTTCACCGCCATGTCCAACGCTTGGCGAACGCGCAGGTCAGCCAGTGGGTTGGGCTTGTCGTCGCCTTTGACTTGGTCCATCACGTTGTAAGCCACATAACCCAGGTTGAAACCGGCTTGGTGCGGCAGCTTCAGGTCCTTGTCTTCACCCAGTGCTTTCAGGTCGGCCGGACGTGGGAACAGGGTGATCTGGCATTCGTTTTTCTTCAGCTTCTGGATACGCACCGACGGGTCGGTGGTGATAGCGAAGATCAGGTTGTCGATCTTGACGTCTTCAGGTTTCCAGTAGTCCTTGTTGCCGGTGTAACGAATGTTGGAATCTTTCTGGTAGCTCTTGAACACGAACGGACCAGTGCCGATCGGCTTCTGGTTGATGTCTTGCGGCGTACCGTTTTTCAGAAGCTGGGCGGCATATTCGGCCGATTGGATCGACGCGAAGCTCATGGCCAGGTTCTGGATGAAAGCGGCGTCCACGGTGCCAAGGGTGAACTTGACGGTGTGGGCATCGACCTTCTCGATGTTCTTGATGTTGGTGTCCATCCCCATGTCCGTGAAGTACGGGAACTCGGTGGGGTAGGCCTTACGGAAAGGATCGTCTTTATTGATCATCCGATTGAAGGTGAACAGTACGTCGTCAGCCGAGAATTCACGAGTTGGCTTGAAGTACGGGGTGGTGTGGAACTTGACGCCTTCGCGCAGGTGGAAGGTGTAGGTCAGGCCATCCGGGGACACGTCCCAGCTGGTGGCCAGGCCAGGAACAACGGCGGTGCCGCCACGTTCGAACTGGCTCAGACGGTTGAACATGGTTTCGGCCGAGGCATCGAAGTCTGTTCCGGTGGTGTACTGGCCTGGATCAAAACCGGCCGGGCTCCCTTCGGAGCAGAACACCAGGTTAGTTGCCGCCAGGGCTACGGGGGCTGCGGCCATAAGGCCAGCGCTCACTAATAACGGAAGGACTGCGTGTTTAAGCATGTTGGCCTCATGATTTGTTGTCATTTTTGGTGGTGAGGGCGACCTCGTGAGTCGGCCTGCGGATACTTATGCAGGCGCCATACCCATTGCAAGACGCTGAACCGTTGCAAGGCTCAAAGAGTGGTACGAACGTACACGAATGTCGCAATTATGAAAGTTTCGACATAATTGCGCATATTTTGAGGGTTTTTTCGGTGCAATTGGCGCACCAAAAAAGCCCAACCGAAGCGTCTGGCGCACTCGGTTGGGGCGTTCCTGTTACTTATCCAGACTCACGCCATAGAACGGCGTCAGACCAAACGGGCTGATCTTGAAATCCCGCACTTCCTTGCGCATGGGCTGGAAAACCGTCGAGTTCGCAATAGGCGTTATAGGCACTTGTTCCTTAAGGATTTTTTGCGCCTGTTGATACCACTTGATGCGCTGTTCGCGGTCGCTGCTGACCTTGGCCTGCAGCACCAACTTGTCGTAGGCCGGGTTACACCATTTGGCGTAGTTACTGCCCTTGACCGCAGCACAACTGTAGAGCACGCCGAGCCAGTTATCCGGGTCACCGTTATCGCCGGTCCAGCCGTAAATCATGGCGTCGTGCTCGCCATTTTTGGCGCGCTTGATGTATTCGCCCCATTCATAGCTGACGATGTTGGCCTTGATGCCGACCTTTTCCCAGTCCTGCTGGATCATCTGGGCCGACATGCGCGCATTGGGGTTCGACGCGCGTTGTACGGTCATCGCCCACAGGTTGATGGTCGTGCCCGGTGCAACCCCTGCTTCTTTTAGTAGCGCCCGCGCCTTGGTCGGATCGTAAGGGGCATCTTTGATATTCGGGTCATAAGACCACTGCGCCGGCGGCAGGGCGTTCTGCGCCAATTGCCCGGCGCTCTGGTACACGGCCTTGATGATCGCGGGCTTGTCGATGGCCATGTCCAGGGCCTGGCGCACCTTGAGCTGGTCCAGCGGCGGGTGGGTCACGTTGTAGGCCAGGAAGCCCAGGTTGAACCCCGCTTGCTGCAATACGCGCAGGTTGGGATCTTGTTTCATCACTTCGATATCGGCGGGGCGCGGGTAGCCGCTGACCTGGCATTCGCCGGCCTTGAGTTTTTGCAGGCGCGACGCGGCATCCGGGGTGATGGCGAAGATCAGGTTGTCGAGCTTCACGTCCTCGGGGTTCCAATATTGTTTATTGGCCGCGTAACGAATCTGCGAGTCCTTCTGGTAGCGCTTGAAAACAAACGGCCCGGTGCCCACCGGCTTTTGGTTGATATCTTCTGCCTTGCCCTCCTTGAGCAACAGCGCGGCGTATTCGGCGGACTGGATCGAGGCGAAGCTCATGGCCAGGTTCTGCACGAACGAGGCATCGACGTTGTTCAGGTTGAAGCGCACGGTGTGATCGTCGAGTTTTTCGACGCTTTTGATCGTGGTGTTCAAGCCCATGTCGGTGAAGTAGGGCGACTCGGACGGGTACGCCTTGCGGAACGGGCTTTCAGCGTCCAACAGGCGGTTGAAGGTGAACAGCACGTCATCGGCATTAAAATCGCGGGTCGGCGTGAAGAAGTCGGTGGTGTGAAAGACAACGCCATCGCGCAAATGGAAGGTATACGTCAGGCCATCCTGCGACACTTCCCAACGGGTCGCCAGGCCGGGCTCGACTTCGGTACTGCCGCGCTTGAACTGTGTGAGGCGGTTGAAGACGGTTTCGGCGGAGGCATCAAAGTCGGTGCCGCTGGTGTACTGGCTGGGGTCGAAGCCGGCGGGGCTGGCCTCGGAGCAATAGACCAGGGTGCTGGCCGCCTGGGCCATCGGCATAACGGCCAGCAGACCGGCGGCGAGGAGGAGTGGTTTTAAGACGATTCTTTCCATGGAGACCCCTGAAGTGGCAGGTATATCGACGCTGCCCAAACGAAAACGGCGGTCACCGAGGTTACCGCCGTTACGTCTTATCAGAAAGGCGCCGGTGTTATTTCACATCCACGACATTCGACGCGGTCATGGTGAAGGGGGCCTTGTTACTGATGATGTAAGGGTTGGCCTCGTCGTTCAGGGCGTTGCCTTCACCAATCTGGAAGGTGCGTTGCGCGTTGACTTCCATGTTGGGTATTTCAGTGGCGTCCTTGTCCAGATTGAGCAGTGTCATTTTGGCGTCAAATTCAACCTGCGCAGTGTGAGTGTCGGGATCATAGGTAATGACGTAATGGGTGTCCTTGCCCTTGAAGCCCACATGTTCCTGCAATTGGTTCATTTTCAACTCGACCGACGTCGGCGCGACACTGCCCTGATGAGCCACTTCGGAGATGCGCGAGCGCAAGAGCGGGTCGGGAATGGCGTCTTCGAACTGCTTGAGGCGCTTGCTCAGCGTCTCACCCTCTGCGTCTCCTGAGGCATTCAACTCCAGCGTTGTGTACCCGTCAGGTTGTTTTACGCGGACGGTATAGCGATCACGGTTTAAGTCCTTTAGGAAATTCTGCGAGTAGGGCGTTGTACTGTGCTCATTCGTCTGTGCCTTTTCACTGGGATAAACCTCGAAGTTGTCTTCCTGAACGGTCCAGGACACATTGAGTTTGCGCTTAAGGACGTTCCCCTCTTCGAAGTTGTTGACCGATTGCTGGTAAGCCGTATTGCTGTTGTAGTTAAACACTTCATCAAAACTGGCGGCGCCGCTTGCTGTGGGATCACCCAGCGCATCGAAGCCATCTGAAAACTTTGGCGGTATCTTGGTGGCCTCCGTGGGAGGGGCCGACGGAGCACGATTCCAAGGCCAGCCACCCTGAACCTTGCCGCTGGACCATTGCCCTTCGCCGTTGGCATACACGGTCAGCACGGGCTTTCTGGTGTGGGGATCAATGATCTGGACATGGTTATCGCTAAGTTTGAAATCACTTCTGATTTCATACACTTTTTTCACACCCGTATCGTCGACATATCGGATAAACCAGCGTTTTTCGCCCTTGGCCTGATAAATGCCTTTGCTGTTGGGCGTCGCGTGCTCAATGAGCTTCTCACCGTTGCGCACCGCATGTTTGCTGATATCCCCTGCCTGGCTGGGGCGCAACCGGTTGCCACCAGGTTGTTGCGGCTGGACTTCATTCTGAAGGTCGTCGCTCGACGTTAACTTAGAGTTAGCCGCATTCCCTTTGTTTTTCCATCCGTCCGCCTCATCGGGCTTGGCGATGATGCCGCTATTGGCCGGGGTTTCTTCTGGCGTAAGGGAACCGTTCTCCGGGATATATGAAAAATCGGGTGATCGCACCAACTCAAAGTCGTTGGTCTCGACGTTGAGTCGCCAGCTGTAATTCTTGGTAATAGGAGAAGGGTCGGAAAATTCACCGAGACCGCCTTCTGCCCCGAGCGTCGCCAATTCATGCGCCAATTGCAGGCCCGATATAACTGCTGCGGCATTGCCTCCAATACGATCCTGAGCGGTTTTGCCATAGAGTCCGTCATGCACGCCGAAGACAATATTACCGACGTTGCCCACGACAGGAAGGTAACCGAAGGTATCGCCCCAGAGCGCTTTCGCCTTCTTCCAGCTTTGCTGTGAAGAGCCAAATACTTGGGTTTGGTCGTTCCATGCCGAATTGTTGACGTTCAGCTCTTGGTATTGCACGGCAATACCGTCATTAAGATTGCCGTACTTGAGACGATAACCGCTCGCCCGCGACCGCGTGTAGTTGAATGTTTGGCGAACCGGTATGGCCTGGTCCTTGAGGAAGTTTTGATAGCCCGGATAACTGGCCCGATTGCCGTCAATCAAACTATCGAGCACTTCGCCGGTCTTGGGCCAATGTGCATCCGAGCCGCCTTGTCTGTTACTCGCGTTGAAGCGTTTTTGCAGGGTGTCGCGATTGGCTTTCGCCCACTCGGCGAACTCATCGTCCCCTCTTATTTCATGGACGGTGCCGTTCTTTAAATCGATCATCAGACCCTTATTAGGTCTGTTGTGATAATCACCTTCATAGGGGGTGTAAGGAATAAATGCGTACCCTTCCAGGGGGTAGCCATAAACGTTCGGGATGATAACTTGCCCATTGTGCTCAAGCGTACGCTTGATCGCTGTTTGGGCGTCGGGACTTAATAGTTTGAAGCTGTCGCTGTCCTTGGACAGGTTCTGCAAGATGCCCTTCAGTACATAGGCATCCGCTTTCCCCGAGCGCTTCGCCAGTGCTCCGGAAGCGTGCCGCATCGGTCCGGCTATTTCTTTTTCCCAATGATCTTGTAGCTTTTTGCCGACGGACTCCAGATTATTGATTTTGCCCCGGTCCTTTGACTCAATTTCCATTTCCTGGAAGTTGATCGGCCCCCCACGTTCGACTTTATCGTGTTCGAGAGCGCCCGCCGCAATCTCCCACGCGCAGTAGGTGCGCTTCTGGCTGTCGGTCAATACCTCGGGTTTGCCCTTGCCTGTATATGAACTGAACGTGACCGTGAACTTCTCGTGCGGATCGTATCCCGCGGACAATAAGCCGCCACTGAAGTACCCAGCGGGTTCCATGAACAGGCGCACGCGCTGGAATTTAATGTTTCGTTCGCCTTCGCTTCCATTTTCTATTTGCCCGATCTGCGTCTTTACGCGATTGGCATAGGCGTCGATGCGCTGTGCTCGCTCCGTAAGCGTGTAGTTCGGGTCTGGCAGAGAAGCGGTCGCTGACCCATAAATGGTAGTCGTCAGGGCGTCACGTTCAGGATCTGCGAAAGTGCCTGCAGCCGGCTTTTGTCCAAGCGCTATATTTTTTGACTCTGCGTCGCTCTCCTCTCCTGGCCATTTGTTTTGTGGGGAAGATGAAGCACTGATCGAACGAGCGTGACGAGTGTGAACGGAAGGTGGGGGGGTTAACGAGGGCGAATGAAGAGGAGCATTGATATTCATGATCGACTCGATGTTGACGTGGAGTTCAAAAAATTATTCGTCTTTCCAAACGCATGGGCCGCTTTACAGCAAATCAATTACGCGGGGGCGTAATGAAGCGAGGCGTGCGGTTGACGCCTTTATGGGGTGCGAAAGTAGGTGGTTCTATAAGGTTTGGCAGTTCCCGTTCAATGTGCGCGTCTCGGTGCGAGATGCCGGTATTAGACGAGGGCTTACCGTGTTTTGGAAAAAGCCTACGTGAGGACGCTCGCCCCCTTATCGCGGCTCCGGATTTACCTGCTTAGTTATGGCTATGAGCAGGTTGACGGCGTGACGTGTCAGCATGTCGCCTTCCGATTGCTCCTGCCTCGACTCGGCCACTCGGCGGGTCTGTGTCGCAAAAAAAACGGCGCATGCCTTTGCAGGCCGCGCCGTTTCGTGTGCGTCGAGAGGCTTATTGCAGCACTTCAATCACCCCGTCGGCACTCATGCTGACTTGGCTGGTACCGGCCTCGACTTCCGGCGCCGGCGCTGAATCCATCATGGCGGCTTTCATCATCATCCCGCCACGGGCGTACGGTTGCGGATAACCGTTGGTGTTGAAGTTCAAGTTGACGATCTTGTAGCCCTTGCCGCCCAGCGCATCGGTGGCCAGTTGCGCACGGGCTTTGAATGCAGCGACGGCGTCCTTGAGCAGGGCATCTTCGCTGGCCTTGCGCGTGGTGTCGGCGATGGCAAAGTCCATGTTTTCCATTTTCAGGGTGTTGAGCAGTTCGCCGGTGAGTTTGGAAAGCGCCGGGAAGTCCGCGCTTTCGAGGCGCAGTTCGGCACGTTCGCGCCAGCCGGTGATCTTCTGGTTCTTGTCATCGTAGATCGGGTAGCTGTTACGGCTGCCCTGGCGAAGGGTGACATCCTTGACTTCACGGGCCTGGCCCAGGGCCTTGTTCATGGTGGTGGTGATTTCCGCGGCAAGCTTGGCCGGGTCGCTGTTTTGGGACTCGGTGTAAAGGGTGACGATCATCTTGTCGCGGGCCACTTCCTGGCTGACTTCGGCGCGCAGGGAGATCTGGTTGTAATGCAGTTCGTCGGCGGCAAGTGCCGGAAGGCTGGCCAGGGCGCCGACGCCGAGGGTGATGATGGCTGCGCTGCGAGTGAAACGAGACATGGAAGCTCCTTGGGGTTGTGCGTATCGGTATGACTGTAGACGGTGGTGTCAGGTTCTTCGGGTTTACACATCACCTACAAAGTGTGCTGGCGCCGACGGACGGTCATTTACCCGGCCTGCGGCAAAGAGCCACACGCGCCGTGCCGGCCGGCCTGCTTCGTTTATACTCCTGCCGATCTGCTAGCAGCGCCCACCGGGAGAGCTCATGCTCGCCGCCGTAAAACTGACTTCCGCCACCCGCCAGAACCTCTGGCGCCTGACGTTCATTCGCACCCTGGTACTGGCCGCACAGGCGGGTTCAGTCGGGCTTGCCTATTGGTTCGACCTGCTGCCGCTGCCCTGGCTGCAACTGGGTGTGACCCTGGGTTTTTCCATCGTGTTGTGCGCGTTTACTGCGATCCGCTTGCGCACCACGTGGCCGGTGACCGAACTGGAGTACGCCCTGCAATTGGCGTGCGACCTGTTTATCCACAGTGTGTTGTTGTATTTCTCGGGTGGTTCCACCAACCCGTTCGTTTCTTATTATCTGGTGCCCCTGACCATTGCTGCGGTGACATTGCCGTGGCGCTACTCGGTGGTGCTGTCGGGCATCGCCCTGACCCTCTACACCCTGTTGCTGGCGCAGTTCTATCCATTGCAAACCTTCCCCATCGCCCGGGAAAACCTGCAGATCTATGGAATGTGGCTGAGCTTCGCGCTGTCTGCTGCGGTGATCACCTTCTTCGCCGCGCGCATGGCTGAAGAACTGCGTCGCCAGGAAGAATTGCGCGCCATTCGCCGCGAAGAGGGCCTGCGTGACCAGCAATTGCTGGCCGTCGCGACCCAGGCCGCTGGTGCCGCCCATGAGTTGGGCACACCGCTGGCCACCATGAGTGTTTTGCTCAACGAAATGACGCAGGACCACCACGACCCTGCACTGCAAGAGGATCTCGGCGTACTGCGCGAGCAGGTCAAGCAGTGCAAGCAGACCTTGCAGCAACTGGTGCGCGCCGCCGAAGCCAATCGCCGCCTGGCGGTCGAGATGCAGGACGTCACCCAGTGGCTCGACGAGGCCTTGAACCGTTGGCACCTGATGCGCCCCGAAGCCAGCTACCGTTTTCATCTGCTGGGGCAGGGCAGCGTACCGCGCATGGCGCCGCCACCGGACCTGACCCAGGCGTTGCTCAACCTGCTGAACAATGCCGCCGACGCCTGCCCCGAGGGCTTGGGCGTACAGCTGGATTGGGATCTGGAACACGTGACCATCAGCATTCGTGACCACGGCGCGGGCGTGCCGCTGGCCATTGCCGAGCAGATCGGTAAACCCTTCTTTACCACCAAGGGCAAAGGCTTCGGCCTCGGCCTGTTTTTGAGCAAGGCCAGCGTGACCCGCGCGGGCGGCTCAGTGAAGCTCTATAGTCACGAGGAAGGCGGCACGCTCACCGAGCTGCGCCTGCCCCGTGTCGCACGAGGAGATATCGATGAGTGACGAGATCCAAGTCGAAGGCGAAGAACTGCCGCACCTGTTGCTGGTAGATGACGACGCCACCTTTACCCGCGTGATGGCCCGCGCCATGAGCCGTCGCGGTTTTCGCGTGAGCACCGCAGGTTCGGCCGAGGAAGGCCTGACCATCGCCCAGGCCGACCTGCCGGACTACGCCGCGCTCGACCTGAAAATGGATGGCGACTCCGGCCTGGTGCTGCTGCCCAAGCTGTTGGAGCTGGACCCGGAAATGCGCGTGGTCATCCTCACTGGATACTCCAGCATCGCCACTGCCGTCGAGGCCATCAAGCGCGGCGCCTGCAACTACCTGTGCAAGCCGGCGGACGCCGACGACGTGCTGGCTGCGTTACTCTCCGAGCATGCCGACCTCGACACCCTGGTGCCGGAAAATCCAATGTCGGTCGATCGCCTGCAGTGGGAGCACATCCAGCGCGTACTGACCGAGCACGAAGGCAATATCTCCGCCACCGCCCGCGCCCTGGGCATGCACCGCCGCACCCTGCAACGCAAGCTGCAGAAGCGTCCGGTACGTCGCTGAACCTAAGCTGAACAACCCGCTTCAGGCCGTACGGAGCCGTGAACCGATCCTCTATGATCGGTTCATACGCCTGTCACCTCTTCCTTACCGAGCCTGAACGATGAATCAGAACGCTGAGTACTCCGCGGTCAACGACGCGGTGCGTGGGCAATTCTTCCGTCGAACCTGGGCGATGATCACGCCCTATTGGCGCAGTGAAGAGAAGGGCAAGGCCTGGTTGCTGCTGATCGCCGTGATCGGTCTGTCGCTGTTCAGCGTGGCGATTTCGGTATGGATGAACCATTGGTACAAGGATTTCTACAACGCGCTGGAGAACAAGGACACTGCGGCTTTCTGGCAGTTGATCGGCTATTTCTGCGGCATTGCGGCAGTCGCCATTCTCGGCGCGGTGTACCGCCTGTACCTGACCCAGATGCTGACCATTCGCTGGCGCGCCTGGCTCACCGAAAAGCACTTTGCGCGCTGGCTTGGACACAAGAACTACTACCATCTGGAACAGGGTGGCTACACCGATAACCCGGACCAACGGATCTCCGAAGACCTCAACAGTTTTACCTCGAGCACGTTGAGCCTGGGCCTTGGGCTGCTGCGCAATGTCGTCAGCCTGGTGTCCTTCTCCATCATTCTGTGGGGCGTGTCGGGCGGCATTGAGGTGTTCGGCATTACCATCCCCGGTTACATGTTTTGGTGTGCATTGCTCTACGCCGCAGTCGGCAGTTGGCTGACGCACCTGATCGGTCGTCGTTTGATTGGCCTGAGCAACCAGCAACAGCGTTTTGAAGCCGACCTGCGTTTCTCCATGATACGGGTGCGCGAGAATGCCGAGAGCATCGCCCTGTACAACGGCGAGCCGAATGAGCAGCAGCGTTTGACTACGCGCTTCGGCAAGGTCTGGAATAACTACTGGGACATCATGAAGGTGTCCAAGCGCCTGACGTTTTTTACCGCCGGCTACGAACAGATTGCGACCGTCTTCGCGTTCATCATCGCTGCACCTCGTTACTTTTCCGGCAAGGTCGAGTTAGGCGAACTGATGCAAATCAACTCGGCATTCGGCAATGTTCAGGGCAACTTCAGTTGGTTTATCAGCGCCTACTCGGACCTTGCCGGCTGGCGCGCGACCAGTGATCGTCTATTGAGCTTTCAGCAGGCCATGACCGAAAACGAGCAACGCCCGGTGTCCATCGATGTGAATGCACAGGGTGAGCGCCTGGTGGTGCAGGGATTGGGCTTGAACCTGGCCGATGGTCGCCACTTGCTGACGGACGCCAACATGAGCGTGGAGCCGGGTGAACGCCTGATGCTCAGTGGGCGGTCCGGCAGCGGTAAAAGCACGCTGCTTCGGGCAATGGGGCATTTGTGGCCGGCGGGGCACGGACGTATCCGCTTGCCGGCGTCACGCTACTTGTTCCTGCCACAGAAGCCGTATTTGCCGATTGGCACGCTCAAGGCCGTGTTGAGTTATCCACAGGACGACAGCGTCTACTCGGCAGAACGTTATGCACAGGTCCTGGAAAACTGCCGCTTGCCGCATCTGGTCACACGCCTGGACGAAGCCAATCACTGGCAACGTATGCTCTCACCGGGCGAGCAACAGCGCCTGGCGTTTGCCCGTGCGTTGTTGTTCGCACCGCAATGGCTGTACATGGACGAAGCCACATCGGCCATGGACGAAGAGGATGAGGCGACGCTGTATCAAGCGTTGATCGATGAATTGCCGGGGCTGAGCATCGTCAGTGTCGGGCACCGCAGCAGCCTCAAGCGCTTCCATGGGCGGCATGTGCGCATCGACGGTGGTTGGCTGCAGGAGCAACAATTGGCTTAAGGCTGCGTGCAGATCATTGGATCTTTGTTGCCAGCAGCCCAAAAAAAGCCCGGCTGATCATCGATCAGCCGGGCTTTTTGTGTCGCTTGAAAAAACTTACTTCTTCAAGCCGTAATGCTCATCCAGCATGCCAGGGGCGTTCGGCGTTTTTGGCGCGTAGTCCCGTGGTGGTTCCTGGTTTTCCCGGGGTGGGGTCAGGCGTTCGCGGGGTGTTTGCGGCGCATCGGAATGCAGCGCTGCCAGCAGGCGCTGGCGGGTGATGTCGTCGAGGGCCAGGCGGTTAGCGCCATCGGCGAGGTGATCCTGTACTTCCTGGTAGCTCTGGGTGAGCTTCTTGACCAGGTTCGCGGTGCTGTTGAAGTGGGTAACAACCTCGTTCTGATAACTGTCAAAACGTTCCTGAATGTCATCCAACTGACGCTGCGTGCGGTTAGGCGCGGCATTCGGCAGCAGGCGAGCAACCAGGAATCCGATGGCGACACCGGCAACCAGGGCAAGAGTCGGCAACAACCAAACTAAGAGCGAGTGTTCCACGAGTCCTTCCTCTATAAACGGCTTTGCTTTACGTTAACGGCTCAAACCTGCGCTGTATACCGCGATTAAGCTCGCAATGATGCCATGCACAGACTTTTAGCTAGACGAGTCGACCCTTTGAGAGGTCACGGAGTTCATCCTTGCTCATGCGTGAAACCCCCGTTTTGATCGATGGCCCGGTGGGTCAATTGGAAGCCTTGTACCTGGATCAGCCCGAGCCACGTGGCCTGGCGCTGATCTGCCACCCTAATCCGGTGCAGGGCGGGACCATGCTCAATAAAGTCGTTTCGACCCTGCAGCGCACCGCCCGCGATGCGGGTTTGATTACTTTGCGTTTCAACTACCGTGGTGTCGGTGCGAGCGCCGGTAGCCATGACATGGGCACCGGTGAAGTCGACGACGCCGAAGCGGCGGCCACCTGGCTGCGGGAAAAACACCCCGGCCTGCCCATCACCTTGCTGGGTTTTTCCTTCGGTGGCTATGTCGCCGCCAGCCTCGGTGGCCGACTGGAAGCCAAGGGCGAAAAGCTTGCGCACCTGTTCATGGTCGCCGCGGCCGTGATGCGCCTGCGCGAGACGGATGTGCTGCCCCAGGGCTGCCCATTGACGCTGATCCAGCCGGAAACCGACGAAGTGGTCGAGCCGCAACTCGTCTATGACTGGTCCGCCGCCTTGAATCGCCCCCATGAGCTGCTGAAAGTGGCAGAATGCGGGCACTTTTTTCATGGCAAGCTCACCGATCTCAAGGATCTGGTGCTGCCACGCCTCTCGAATTGATAGCAGTCTGATAAGCGATTACCCATGACGACTCGTACCCGTATCCTCACCGGCATCACCACCACCGGCACGCCGCACCTGGGCAACTACGCCGGTGCGATTCGCCCGGCGATCCTCGCCAGCCAGGACGCCAATGCCGATTCCTTCTACTTCCTGGCCGACTACCACGCCCTGATCAAGTGCGACGACCCGCAGCGCATCCAGCGCTCGCGCATGGAAATCGCCGCGACCTGGCTGGCCGGTGGCCTGGATGTGAACCGGGTGACCTTCTATCGCCAGTCCGACATCCCGGAGATCCCCGAGCTGACCTGGCTGCTGACGTGCGTGGCGGCCAAGGGCCTGCTCAACCGCGCCCACGCCTACAAGGCGTCGGTGGACAAGAACGTGGAAAACGGCGAAGACCCGGATGCGGGCATCACCATGGGCTTGTACAGCTACCCGGTGTTGATGGCAGCGGACATCCTGATGTTCAACGCGCACAAGGTGCCGGTGGGCCGCGACCAGATCCAACACGTGGAAATGGCCCGCGACATCGGCCAGCGTTTCAACCACCTGTTCGGCAACGGTAAAGAGTTCTTCACCATGCCTGAGGCGTTGATCGAAGAAAGCGTCGCCACCTTGCCGGGCCTGGACGGCCGCAAGATGTCCAAGAGCTACGACAACACCATCCCGTTGTTCACCAGCGCCAAGGACATGAAAGACGCTATCTCGCGGATCGTCACCGACTCGCGTGCGCCCGGCGAAGCCAAAGACCCGGATAACTCGCACCTGTTCACCTTGTACCAGGCGTTTGCCAGCAAGGCCCAGGAGGCGGAATTCCGTGCCGAACTGTTGCAAGGCCTGGGTTGGGGGGAGGCGAAGAACCGTCTGTTCCAACTGCTCGATGGTCAGTTGGGTGAAGCCCGTGAGCGGTACCACCAACTGATGGCACGCCCCTCGGACATGGAAGACCTGCTGTTGGTCGGTGCCAAAAAAGCCCGCGCCGTGGCCGCGCCATTCCTGGCCGAGTTGCGCGAAGCGGTGGGTCTGCGTTCGTTCGTCAACCAGGCTGCGGCGCCGCTCGCCACTAAGAAGAAAGCCGCGAAAGCCGCGCGCTTTGTGAGCTTTCGCGAAGACGACGGCAGCTTCCGCTTCCGCCTGTTGGCCGCCGATGGAGAACAACTGCTGCTGTCGCGCAACTTTGCCGATGGCAAAGCGGCAGGCGCGGTCACCAAGCAACTGCAAAACGGTGACGCGCTGGACGTTCGCGCTGACGCCCTGAGCTTCAGCGTGTGGCTGGACGGTGCGGCAGTGGCCGACAGCGCCGCGTTCGCCGACGAGGCGTCGCGCGATGCAGCCATTGCCGCTTTGCGCGTTGCGCTGACCCCACTCGAGGATTAACCCGACCAAGGGTTGATTGCCATTAACCAGGGCCGTCGTTACAGTGACGGCCCGTTTTTGTTGCCTTGCTAACGAAATTATGACGCCCCTAGAACGATATCAAGCTGATCTGAAACGCCCTGAGTTCTTCCACGACGCGGCCCAGGAAACGGCGGTGCGTCATTTGCAGCGTCTGTACGACGACCTGGTCGCGGCCTCGCAAAGCAAGCCAGGGATGCTCGGCAAGCTGTTTGGCAAGAAAGACCGCACGCCGGTTAAAGGCCTGTATTTCTGGGGCGGTGTGGGCCGTGGCAAGACCTACCTGGTCGACACTTTCTTCGAAGCGCTACCGTTCAAGGAAAAGGTCCGCACCCACTTCCACCGCTTTATGAAGCGCGTGCACGAAGAGATGAAAACCCTGCCGGGCGAGAAAAACCCGCTGACCATCATCGCCAAGCGTTTCTCCGACGAAGCACGGGTGATCTGCTTCGATGAGTTTTTCGTCTCCGACATCACCGACGCCATGATCCTTGGCACCCTGATGGAAGAACTGTTCAAGAACGGCGTGACCCTGGTTGCCACCTCGAACATCGTGCCCGACGGCTTGTACAAGGATGGCCTGCAACGTGCGCGCTTCCTGCCGGCCATCGCGCTGATCAAGCAGAACACCGAGATCGTCAACGTCGACAGCGGCGTCGACTACCGCTTGCGTCACCTTGAACAGGCGGAGTTGTTCCACTTCCCGCTGAACGAAGCGGCCCACGAAAGCCTGAAAAAGAGCTTTCGCGCGCTGACGCCGGAATGCACCCAGGCGGTGGAAAACGACAAGCTGATGATCGAGAACCGCGAGATCATCGCGTTGCGCACCTGCGATGACGTGGCCTGGTTCGAGTTCCGCCAACTGTGTGACGGCCCGCGCAGCCAGAACGATTACATCGAACTGGGCAAGATCTTCCACGCGGTGATTTTGAGCGGCGTGGAACAGATGAACGTCACCACCGACGACATCGCGCGGCGCTTTATCAACATGGTCGACGAGTTCTACGACCGTAACGTCAAGCTGATCATCTCGGCTGAGGTCGAGCTCAAGGACCTCTACACTGGCGGTCGCTTGAACTTTGAATTCCAGCGCACTCTCAGCCGTTTGCTGGAGATGCAGTCCCACGAATTCCTGTCGCGTGGGCATAAGCCTTAAGGCCGACACAATAAAAATGTGGGAGGGGGCAATCCTCTCCCACATTTATCGTGAGTAAAGTCTTATTTTAAGCCGCCTGCTGGAACTGCTGCCGATACTGGTTCGGCGACAAGTCCGTGTGCTGCCTGAACAATCGCGCAAAGAAACTCGCATCGTCGTAACCCACCTCATAACTGATGGTTTTGATGCTCTTGCGGCTGCCCGAGAGCAGGCCCTTGGCCGTTTCGATACGCAGGCGTTGCAGGTAATGCAGCGGTTTGTCGCCGGTGGCGGTCTGGAAGCGGCGCATGAAGTTGCGGATGCTCATGCCATGTTCCCGGGCGACGTCCTCGAAGCGGAACTTGTCGGCAAAGTGCTCTTCGAGCCACTGCTGGATCTGCAGGATGATCACGTCCTGATGCAGTTTCTGTCCGCCGAACCCGATACGCCCCGGCGAGTAACTGCGCTGCACTTCATAAAGAATGTCGCGGGCGACGGCCTGGGCGATATTGGCGCCGCAGAAGCGCTCGATCAGGTAAATGTAGAGGTCGCACGCCGAAGTGGTGCCGCCGGCGCAATACAGGTTGTCGGCGTCGGTCAGGTGCTTGTCCTGGTTAAGCTGGACCTTGGGAAAGCGTTCGCTGAAGGCATTGAAGAAACGCCAATAGGTGGTCGCCTCCTTGCCATCGAGCAGTCCGGCTTCGGCCAGCCAGAACACCCCGGTGGCTTCACCGCAGAGCACGGCGCCGCGCGCGTGTTGTTCGCGCAGCCACGGCAGCACTTGAGGATAGCGGGTGCATAGAGCATCGAAGTCATCCCAGAAAGCCGGCAGCACGATGATGTCGGCGTCTTCCAGGCCGCCGTCCACCGGCATGATCACATCGCTGAAGCTGCGCACCGATTGTCCATCGGGGCTCACCAGGCGCGTTGCAAACGCCGGCGTAAGGCCAAGGCCCTGTTGTTTGCCGTAGCGCAGGCTGGCGAGGTGGAAGAAATCCTTGGCTTGCATGAGGGTGGACGCGAATACCCGATCAATGGCCAAAATGCTGACGCGCCGCAGGGGCGTGGAGATTTGGTTAGACATAATTTCATTTATTCTTATAGGGGAAAGTGGTCACCAGACGGCTGGATCGTCTTATTTTTTGTCGCATGTGTCCAGTGTCCCGTAAGGCTTTCGCGGCATAGGCTCTGTGGGTTCGTCTTTGTCCGACAATCCATGCAGGTGACCCATGATTCCCAGAACTTTGTTCAGTCCGGAGCACGAACTCTTTCGCGAGAGCGTGCGCACCTTCCTCGAAAAAGACGCCGCGCCGTTCCATGGGCAATGGGAAAAACAGGGTTACATCGACCGTGATCTGTGGCGCAAAGCGGGGGAGGCGGGGATGCTCTGCTCCCATCTGCCGGAGGAATACGGTGGGCTGGGCGCGGATTTTCTCTACAGCACGGTGGTGATCGAAGAGATCGGCCGGCTGGGTCTCACCGGCATCGGGTTCTCCCTGCATTCGGATATCGTCGCGCCGTATATTCTGCATTACGGCAGTGAGGCGCTGAAGCACAAATACCTGCCCCAATTGATTAGTGGCGAGATGGTCACGGCCATTGCGATGACCGAGCCAGGCGCGGGTTCCGATCTGCAAGGGGTCAAGACCACTGCCGTGCTGGACGGCGATGAATATGTGATCAACGGCTCCAAGACCTTCATTACCAACGGTTATCTTGCCGAGTTGGTAATCGTGGTGGCCAAGACCGATCCCAAGGCCGGCGCCAAGGGCACCAGCCTGTTTCTGGTGGAGGCCGATACGCCGGGCTTCGCCAAGGGCAAGCGTCTGGAGAAGGTCGGTATGAAGGCCCAGGACACCTCGGAGTTGTTCTTCCAGGATGTGCGTGTGCCCAAGGAAAACCTGTTGGGCCAGGCGGGCATGGGCTTTGCCTACCTGATGCAGGAACTGCCCCAGGAGCGTTTGACCGTGGCGATCGGCGCACTGGCCTCAGCCGAAGCGGCGTTGCAGTGGACGCTCGAGTACACCCGTGAACGCAAGGCCTTCGGCAAGGCGATCGCCGATTTCCAGAACACCCGTTTCAAACTGGCGGAAATGGCCACCGAGATTCAGATCGGTCGGGTATTCGTCGACAAGTGCCTGGCATTGCACCTGGAGGGCAAGCTGGACGTGCCTACGGCTGCGATGGCCAAGTACTGGGCTACCGACCTGCAGTGCAAGGTGCTCGACGAGTGCGTGCAGTTGCACGGCGGTTACGGCTTTATGTGGGAATACCCGATTGCGCGGGCCTGGGCGGATGCGCGGGTGCAGCGCATTTATGCGGGCACCAACGAGATCATGAAGGAGATTATTGCGCGGGCGCTCTAGGGGGGCTGTGCTGCTGAGGCCTCTTCGCGAGCCCGCCCCCACGTTTTGATTGAGAATACAGCCAAATGTGAGAGCGGGCGTGTTCGCGAAGACGGTCTATGGATTGATCAGGGTGCTGGGTTTGGATGATCCTTCTGAATCGCCTCAATCCCTTCCAGCACCTCTTTCGACAATTTCAGATCAGCACTGGCGATGTTGCTGTCCAACTGTTCAAGCGATGTGGCCCCGATAATGTTGCTGGTCACGAACGGCTGCTGCGTCACGAACGCCAGGGCCATCTGCGCCGGGTCCAGGCCATGTTCGCGCGCCAGGGCCACGTAACGGCTGCACGCCGCTTCCGATTGTGGGTTGAAATAGCGGCTGAAGCGGCTGTACTCCGTCAGGCGCGCCTTGGCCGGGCGTGCGCCACCTTCGTATTTGCCACTGAGCATGCCGAACGCCAGGGGCGAGTAGGCCAGCAGGCCGCATTGTTCCCGAATCGCGACTTCCGCCAGGCCCACTTCGAAACTGCGGTTGAGCAGGTTGTAAGGGTTCTGGATCGACACCGCGCGGCTCCAGCCACGGGCTTCGGCCAGGGCCAGGAATTTCATGGTGCCCCACGGGGTTTCGTTGGACAGGCCGATGTGGCGGATCTTGCCAGCCTTGACCTGTTCATCCAGCGCTTCAAGGGTTTCTTCAAGCGGTGTGAGGTCGTCTTCGTCCTTGTGCTTGTAGCTCAACTGGCCAAAAAAGTTGGTGCTGCGTTCCGGCCAGTGCAGTTGATACAGGTCGATCCAGTCGGTCTGCAGGCGCTTGAGGCTGGCGTCGAGGGCTTCAATGATGTGCTTGCGGTTGTGGCGCAGGTGGCCGTCGCGGATGTAATCGATGGTATTGCCGGGGCCTGCGATCTTGCTGGCGAGGATCCAGTCGGCACGGTCGCCACGGCTTTTGAAGTAATTGCCGATATAACGCTCGGTGGTCGCGTAGGTGTCGGCCTTGGGCGGCACCGGGTACATTTCCGCCGTATCGAGGAAGTTGATCCCCGCGGCCTTGGCCCGTTCGATCTGCGCGAAGGCCTCTGCCTCGCTGTTCTGCTCGCCCCAGGTCATGGTGCCCAAGGCTATCGCGCTCACGTTCAGATCTGTACGGCCCAGCTGTCGATAATCCATCGGGTACTCCTTCAGGGAAAACAATCATAAAAGCAGGTTGAATTTTTTTTCGCAATCTGCATAATTGCCCACCTCTTTCTGCAGTGGAAGTGATGCGCCGCCTGCCGAAGAATCTTGCCGTTGAACGGACGCGCCGACCCGAGCCCCCGATAGCGTCTGTATCCGGCTGCCTTTGACTTGTCAAAGTACGCACTATTCAGTAAGATCCGCCGTCTAATTTACAGGGCGGCCCCTGAGGCTATTAAAGAATGACAACTTTTACTGCAAAACCGGAAACAGTTCAGCGCGACTGGTTTGTCGTCGACGCCGCTGGTCAGACCCTGGGTCGTCTGGCCACTGAAGTCGCCAGCCGTCTGCGTGGCAAGCACAAGCCTGAATACACCCCTCACGTTGACACCGGTGACTACATCGTGATCATCAACGCTGAGCAGGTACGTGTTACCGGCAACAAAGCGCAAGACAAAATGTACTACCGTCACTCCGGTTTCCCAGGCGGTATCAAGTCTTCCAACTTTGAAGGCCTGATCTCCAAGAAGCCTGAAGCCCCGATCGAAATCGCGGTCAAAGGCATGCTGCCTAAGGGCCCACTGGGTCGCGATATGTTTCGCAAGCTGAAAGTCTATGCGGGCGCTGTACACCCTCATGCTGCTCAGCAGCCCCAAGAACTGAAGTTTTAACGGAATAGTTCATTATGTCGGCGACTCAAAATTACGGCACTGGCCGTCGCAAAACCGCAACCGCACGCGTTTTCCTGCGTCCGGGCACTGGTAACATCTCGATCAACAACCGCACCCTGGACAACTTCTTCGGCCGCGAAACTGCCCGCATGGTAGTTCGTCAGCCGCTGGAATTGACCGAGACTGTTGAAAAGTTCGACATCTACGTCACCGTTATCGGTGGCGGTGTAAGTGGTCAAGCTGGCGCAATCCGCCACGGTATCACTCGCGCTCTGATGCAGTACGACGAAACCCTGCGTGGCGCTCTGCGCAAAGCTGGCTTCGTGACTCGCGATGCCCGTGAAGTTGAACGTAAGAAAGTCGGTCTGCGTAAAGCGCGTAAGCGTCCGCAGTACTCGAAGCGTTAATTCGCTTTACGTTCCACAAAAACGCCCAGCCTCCTCACGGAGCTGGGCGTTTTTTATTGCCTGCGATTTATGCACATTTTTCGCCGTGACAACTTGCCACATCCGTAGACCCCCTATACTACAAGGCCTGGAGGCTGAGCCCTGGGCAATTCCCTTGTCATACGTGGGGCTTTTCATTACCATTCGGCAAAATTTTTATAAGTAAAGATTCAACACTTAGTAGACGCCTGATTTAACAGGCCAAAAAAGCTGATGGGAGAGGACTGAATGAGCAATGACGGCGTGAATGCAGGCCGGCGTCGCTTCTTGGTAGCAGCCACATCCGTGGTGGGTGCTGCAGGAGCGGTGGGGGCTGCGGTCCCGTTCGTGGGGTCATGGTTTCCCAGTGCCAAGGCGAAAGCCGCAGGTGCACCGGTGAAGGTGAATGTCAGCAAAATCGAGCCAGGCCAGCAGATGATTGCTGAGTGGCGCGGCCAGCCGGTGTTCATTGTTCGTCGTACAGAGGAAATCCTGGGAAATCTGAAAAAGATCGAAGGCCAGTTGTCTGACCCCAAATCTGAGAAATCCGACCAACCCGCCTACGCCAAAAACGAAGCACGTTCGATCAAGCCAGAGATTCTGTTGCTGGTCGGTCTGTGTACCCACTTGGGTTGCTCGCCTACCTTCCGCCCGGAAGTAGCTCCCGTCGATCTGGGCAAGGACTGGGTCGGTGGTTATTTCTGCCCGTGCCACGGTTCCCACTACGACCTGGCCGGACGCGTCTACAAGTCCCAACCCGCGCCGTTGAACCTGCCCGTACCGCCGCATACCTACGAAACTGACGACCTTATTGTCATTGGCCTCGATAAGGAGAACGCGTGATGAGCAAGTTCATGGATTGGGTCGATGCGCGCTTCCCCGCCACTAAAATGTGGGAAGACCATCTCAGCAAGTACTACGCCCCGAAGAACTTCAACTTCTTCTATTTCTTTGGCTCCCTGGCACTGCTGGTGCTGGTCAACCAGATCGTCACCGGCGTCTGGCTGACGATGAGCTATACACCCTCGGCGGAAGAGGCGTTCGCCTCGGTCGAATACATCATGCGTGACGTCGAGTACGGCTCGATCCTGCGTCTGCTGCACTCCACCGGTGCTTCGGCGTTCTTCATCGTGGTCTATATGCACATGTTCCGCGGCCTGCTGTACGGTTCGTACCAGAAACCGCGAGAGCTGGTATGGGTCTTCGGCATGCTGATCTATCTGGCGCTGATGGCCGAAGCGTTCATGGGTTACCTGCTGCCATGGGGCCAGATGTCGTACTGGGGCGCCCAGGTGATCATCTCGCTGTTTGGTGCGATTCCGGTCATCGGTAATGACCTGACCCAGTGGATCCGTGGTGACTACCTGATCTCCGGCATCACCTTGAACCGCTTCTTCGCCTTGCACGTGGTGGCTCTGCCGATCGTGATTCTGGGCCTGGTGGTGTTGCACATCCTCGCGCTGCACGAGGTGGGTTCCAACAACCCGGATGGCGTTGACATCAAGAAGCACAAGGACGAAAACGGCATCCCGCTGGATGGCATTCCGTTCCACCCGTACTACACCGTCAAAGACATCGTCGGCGTGGTCGTGTTCCTGTTCGTGTTCTGCTCGATCGTGTTCTTTTTCCCGGAGATGGGCGGTTATTTCCTCGAGAAGCCTAACTTCGAGCAAGCCAACGCGTTCAAGACACCTGAGCACATTGCCCCGGTCTGGTACTTCACACCGTTCTACGCCATCTTGCGGGCGATCCCCGACAAGCTTATGGGCGTCATCGCCATGGGCGCGGCCATTGCCGTGCTGTTCGTACTGCCTTGGCTCGACCGCAGCCCGGTCAAGTCGATGCGCTACAAAGGCTGGCTGAGCAAGATCTGGCTGTGGGTGTTCTGCATTTCGTTCGTGATCCTGGGCGTACTCGGCGTACTGGCGCCAACGCCTGAGCGTACGTTGCTGTCGCAGGTCTGCACCTTCCTGTATTTCGCCTACTTCATTCTGATGCCGTTCTACACCCGGCTAGAGAAGACCAAACCGGTTCCGGAAAGGGTGACTGGCTGATGAAAAAATTATTCGTTGCATTGATGCTTGCGGCGCTGCCGCTACTGTCATTGGCTGCCGAGCACGGCGGCCCGGAATTGGAAAAAGTCGATATCGACGTGTCTGATAAAGCAGCCCTGCAGGACGGCGCACGCACGTTCGCCAACTACTGCATGGGTTGCCACAGCGCCAAGTTCCAACGCTATGAGCGTGTTGCCGACGACCTGGGTATCCCCCACGAGTTGATGCTGGAGAAGCTTGTGTTCACGGGCGCCAAGATTGGCGACCACATGAACATCGGCATGAAGCCAGCAGACGCCAAGGCTTGGTTCGGGGCTGCGCCGCCTGACCTGACGCTGGTAGCGCGCGTGCGTGGCACTGACTGGCTCTACGGCTACCTCAAGTCCTTCTACGAAGACCCGGCTCGCCCGTGGGGTGTGAACAACAAAGTGTTCCCGAACGTCGGTATGCCTAACGTTCTGGTCGGCCTGCAGGGTCGCCAAGTGGTAGGATGCAAGCAGGTTCAGGTCGTTGAGAACGGCAAGAAACAATATGATCCGTTGACCGGTACGCCTCTGACTCACGAAGCGTGCGACCAACTGACCATCGTGCCTAAGAGCGGTGCGCTGAACGAAGAGCAGTTCGACGAGAAGGTCAAGAACCTCGTGACCTTCCTGGCCTACTCGGCCAACCCGGTCAAATTGCAGCACCAGCGCATCGGTACGTATGTCTTGCTGTACCTGGCTTTCTTCTTTGTATTCGCCTATCTGCTTAAACGCGAATACTGGAAGGATGTGCATTGATCCAACCGTAAGCAATTGCTGTTAATCTTGCGCGCCCAGCGGCATCTCTGACCCGTAGCGACCCGGTCATCAGGTCCTACAGAGATGCTCTCTGGGCGCGCTCGTTTTTGAGCTTTCGATAATTTCAACAAGCGAGGAGGACCGCCATGGGCGTGACCAATCGGTTGGCCTGTTACTCCGACCCCGCCGACCACTATTCCCACCGAGTACGCATCGTGCTCGCAGAGAAGGGTGTCAGCGCCGAGATCATCACTGTGGAGGCGGGCCGTCATCCGCCAAAACTGATCGAAGTGAACCCTTACGGCAGCTTGCCCACCCTGGTCGATCGTGACCTGGCGTTGTGGGAGTCGACCGTGGTGATGGAATACCTGGATGAGCGTTACCCTCATCCGCCTTTGCTGCCGGTGTATCCGGTGGCGCGTGCCAACAGCCGCCTGCTGATCCATCGGATTCAGCGTGACTGGTGTGGGCTGGTGGATGTGATTCTGGATTCGCGCAGCAAAGAAGCCGCCCGTGTGGTGGCGCGCAAGGAATTGCGCGAGAGCCTCACCGGCGTTTCGCCGCTGTTCGCCGACAAGCCTTTTTTCCTCAGCGAGGAACAAAGTTTGGTGGATTGCTGCCTATTACCCATACTCTGGCGCTTGCCGATTATGGGCATTGAACTGCCGCGGCCAGCCAAGCCGCTGCTTGATTACATGGAGCGCCAGTTTGCGCGTGAGGCTTTCCAGGCGAGTCTGTCTGGTGTCGAACGCGATATGCGCTAAGGCTTAAGGAGCCGCTGATGAACTCCAGTCGACCCTACTTGGTCCGCGCGCTCTATGAGTGGATTGTGGACAACGATTGCACCCCGCACATGCTGGTCAACTCTGAATTTCCCAAGGTTGACGTGCCGCAGGGGTTTGCCAGTGACGGGCAGATCGTGTTGAACGTATCTCCGAGTGCTGTGCGCCACCTGCACATGGACAATGAAGCTGTGAGCTTCGAAGGGCGTTTCGGCGGTGTGCCACATACGCTGTTCGTGCCCATTGGTGCCATCCTCGGGATTTACGCCCGGGAAAATGGTCAGGGCATGGTGTTCGATCTGGAGTCGCCTTTCGAGGAGGACGAAGCGGTCGAAAGCGAGGACGGTAGCGATGTGCCGCCACCGGATGCCGAACCGCCGCGTCCAAGCGGACGGCCAAGCCTCAAAGTGGTGAAGTAAGCGGTTCAGCCCTTGGGCGAACCGGAAAAAATGCCCCGACCTGCGTCGGGGCATTTTTTTGCGCGCAGGATATGGATGAAAGTCGCGACTGAACGGTGATCGTACAACCGCCATGGGCTATGATGCTGCCTTAGTCCGCCGAGATAGATGACCCCTCATGGAAAACGCCAACACCGCCCCTCGTCTTCCCCGCAAGCGCCGCAGCCTTGCCCAGGAATTGGTCACGGTGTTGTCCGAACAGATCCGCGACGGCGAGCTCAAGCGGGGCGACAAGTTGCCCACTGAGTCGGCGATCATGGAGGCCCATGGCGTCAGCCGCACGGTGGTGCGCGAAGCCATCTCGCGTTTGCAGGCGGCCGGGCAGGTGGAAACCCGTCACGGTATCGGCACGTTCGTGCTCGACACGCCAAGCCCCAGCGGCTTTCGCATCGACCCGGCGACGGTCGTTACCTTGCGCGATGTGCTGGCCATTCTGGAGCTGCGTATCAGCCTGGAAGTGGAGTCCGCCGGCCTCGCTGCACTGCGTCGCAGCGATGCACAACTGGCGGCGATGCGCGCCGCGCTCGATGCGTTGAACGAAAGCGCGGCCCACGCCGGCGATGCGGTGGCCTCGGATTTTGCCTTCCACCTGGAAATTGCCCTGTCCACCGGCAACCGCTACTTCACCGACATCATGACGCACCTGGGCACCAGTATCATTCCGCGGACGCGTCTGAATTCGGCGCGTCTGGCCCACGATGATCAACAGCACTACATGAGCCGTCTGAGCCGCGAACACGAAGAAATTTATGAGGCGATTGCTCGCCAGGATTCGGACGCGGCACGGGCGGCGATGCGTTTGCACCTGACCAACAGCCGTGAGCGGCTGCGCCACGCCCATGAAGAGGCGCAAGCGCAGCGCGGTTGAATTGCCCGGGTTCGCCGTTCCCACGCGTCGTCTGGGAACGATCAGTCAGACAGGTTGATTGGGTGTGTAGTCCTTAAGCAGCAAATACGTACTCCACCCCCACCAGTCAGCGGTCCAGTGCTTGTCGTTAAGGTCATTTACGTCTTTGCGTCGGAGTACCTTGTCCCCCTCCAGCCTGAACAGTGGCGAAAAGTTGTTCGCCGGGTTCTGGGCCGCGTTCAAATCCGGCACGTATAAAGGTGCCTTGAAGTGGGCCGGGGAGGGCGCCGCACCGCTGATAAACGTGTCGAAGATTTCGTCCGCCGAAGCCTGAACGGCGCGTTTGACCTGCGTCCGATTCGCCGCGTCACTGGCATCGAAGTAGCGTTTATCTCCATAGGCATGCCACTCATCCCCCATGGCATTGCGCACCTTGAGCCCGAATGTGCTGTCTTCGTCGTGCATGAAGCGACTGATCAGCGAACCCAATTCGTCGGGTGTCACCACGGCAGCCAGTTGCTTGCGCGGTACCCGCAGGTGCCCGGCGGAAAACAGATCGGTCAAAAAGTGATCAGCGAAGCTGTTCATGGCATACGCCAGTTCCAGCGCCTGGTCTGTGCCGGTTTGATGGGCCACGGCGGCCTGCTGCAGCGCCGCCGTATGCCCTGCCAGGTAGGCCGACAACGCCCATTCGCCGAAGTGGTCGGCGTTGTCTGCTGCGAGTTTCAGGTAGCGCCCCAGCGGAAACAGTGCCGACACCGCACTGCCACCGCCGGTGATGCGGTTCCACTCTTCGGACAACGTATCGCCAAGCGCGTCATAGGCCTCATGGGGTTGTTTGCCAGCCTTGATGGTCCCGTTGACCGCGTTGATCTCCTTCTGCATTACCGCGAGGATCTTGCCGGCCTCTTCCCGCGACGCCGGCAGTACGGCGAGCGTATTGAAGGCCGCGGTGAAACGTTGCACGCGCTCGGCCGCAGAGGCGCCATCGCTGATGGGCCGGCCGGGAATGCCATAAAAGTCACCGCCCAGAGCAATCACCTGACCGTAGGTCAGCGCAAGCCCGTTGGGCAGGTGCAGTTGGACGTCACGTGCGGGAATCGGCGCGGCATCTTTAACGAAGCGCAGCAGCGTGTCGTCGCCGATCGCGGTGTGTTCGCTGCCTTCGAAGCGCAGAATCGTTGGGGTTTTTTCGGGTGCTGCGAGCTCAAGACCTGACATGTTAGCTCCTTGCTATGTCGTAGGAATCTTCCTTTTTGCTGTACATATATACAGCTATGGCGAGCATAGAGGATAAATTTCCTACGTCAAGAATCCTTGTTTCAACACCCACGGCAGGTCACGGACGATGAATTGCAGTTGACGAATTCTTTTATAGTTGTACGATGACGTACGACATCATTAAAACCAACAACAACCTTTCGCCAGAAAGTCTTTACCCAGGGTGTTCGAATAATGAATCCACAAGAACTGAAGTCCATCCTCTCCCACGGTCTGTTGTCTTTCCCCGTGACCGATTTCAACGCCCAGGGTGACTTTCACCAAGCGGGCTACATCAAGCGTCTTGAGTGGCTCGCCCCCTACGGCGCCACTGCCTTGTTCGCCGCGGGCGGCACTGGTGAGTTTTTCTCCCTGGCCGCCAGCGAATATTCCCAAGTGATCAAGACCGCTGTTGATACCTGCGCCACCAGCGTGCCGATTCTCGCCGGTGTCGGCGGTTCGACCCGTCAGGCGATCGAATACGCTCAGGAAGCCGAACGCCTGGGTGCCAAAGGCTTGCTGTTGTTGCCGCACTACCTCACCGAAGCCAGCCAGGACGGGGTTGCCGCCCACGTTGAGGCCGTGTGCAAATCGGTAAAGATCGGTGTGGTGGTCTACAACCGCAACGTGTGTCGCCTGACCGCACCGCTGCTGGAACGCCTGGCCGAGCGTTGCCCAAACCTGATCGGCTACAAGGATGGCCTGGGTGACATCGAGTTGATGGTGTCGATCCGCCGCCGTTTGGGCGACCGTTTCAGCTACCTCGGCGGCCTGCCGACTGCAGAGGTTTACGCCGCTGCCTACAAGGCCCTGGGCGTACCGGTGTACTCCTCGGCGGTGTTCAACTTCATCCCGAAAACCGCGATGGACTTCTACCACGCCATTGCCAAGGACGATCACGCCACCGTCGCCAAGATCATCGACGATTTCTTCCTGCCCTATCTGGACATCCGTAACCGCAAGGCCGGCTATGCCGTGAGCATCGTCAAGGCAGGCGCAAAAATCGTCGGCTATGACGCAGGTCCGGTGCGCACGCCGCTGACCGATCTGCTGCCGGAAGAATACGAAGCCCTGGCTGCGCTGATCGACAAGCAAGGCCCGCAATAACCCATCAATAAGGCCGCTGAGTAATCAGCGGCCTTTTGCGTCAGGAGAAGATTCGTGTCCCAAGCCCAGCGTTTTGAAAACTACATCAACGGCCAATGGGTGGCCGGTGCCGACTATTGCGTCAACCTCAACCCGTCGGAGTTGTCTGATGTCATTGGCGAATACGCCAAGGCTGACGTCGCTCAAGTCAACGCCGCCATCGACGCGGCCCGCGCCGCATTCCCGGCCTGGTCTACCTCCGGGATCCAGGCGCGCCATGACGCGTTGGATAAAGTCGGCAGCGAAATCCTTGCGCGCCGCGAAGAACTCGGCACGCTGTTGGCCCGTGAAGAGGGTAAGACCCTGCCTGAAGCCATCGGCGAAGTGACCCGCGCCGGTAACATCTTCAAGTTCTTTGCCGGTGAGTGCCTGCGCCTGTCCGGTGATTACGTGCCGTCGGTGCGTCCGGGCGTGAATGTCGAGGTGACCCGCGAAGCCCTCGGTGTGGTTGGCTTGATCACCCCGTGGAACTTCCCGATCGCGATCCCCGCGTGGAAGATCGCCCCGGCCCTGGCCTATGGCAACTGCGTGGTGATCAAGCCCGCTGAGTTGGTACCGGGCTGCGCCTGGGCCCTGGCTGAGATCATCTCCCGCGCCGGTTTCCCTGCGGGCGTGTTCAACCTGGTGATGGGCAGCGGCCGTGTGGTCGGCGACGTGCTGGTCAACAGCCCGAAAGTCGACGGCATCAGCTTCACCGGTTCGGTCGGTGTGGGTCGGCAGATCGCCGTCAGTTGCGTGTCGCGTCAAGCCAAAGTGCAGCTGGAAATGGGCGGCAAGAACCCGCAGATCATTCTCGACGACGCTGACCTCAAGCAGGCGGTCGAGTTATCGGTGCAGAGCGCGTTCTATTCCACCGGTCAGCGCTGCACGGCGTCCAGCCGTCTGATTGTCACCGCCGGCATCCACGACCAGTTCGTCGCAGCCATGGCTGAGCGCATGAAGTCGATCAAGGTGGGCCACGCGCTGAAAAGTGGTACCGACATTGGCCCGGTGGTTTCCCAAGCCCAACTGGACCAGGACATGAAGTACATCGACCTCGGCCAAAGCGAAGGCGCGCGGCTGGTCAGCGGTGGCGGTTTGGTCACGTGTGACACCGAAGGCTACTTCCTGGCGCCGACGCTGTTTGCCGACAGCGAAGCCGCCATGCGCATCAGCCGTGAAGAGATCTTCGGCCCGGTGGCCAACGTGGTGCGCGTGGCGGACTACGAAGCGGCGCTGGCCATGGCCAATGACACCGAATTCGGTCTGTCGGCGGGCATCGCCACCACGTCCCTGAAGTACGCCAACCACTTCAAGCGCCACTCACAGGCCGGGATGGTAATGGTCAACCTGCCGACCGCCGGTGTGGACTATCACGTTCCATTCGGTGGCCGTAAGGGCTCATCCTACGGTTCGCGTGAGCAAGGTCGCTATGCGCAAGAGTTCTACACCGTGGTGAAAACCAGCTACATCGGTTCGTAACACGCAGCACCCCGTGCAACCGCCCCCAACAGGCGGCGGTTGCGCACTCAACACCGCACATCATTACCCGCAAAAAAAATAATTAGTGGGAGTACAGCTACATGCAAGCGACCAAGCCGACCCACGTCCGCTATTTGATCCTGCTCATGCTTTTTTTGGTGACCACGATCAACTACGCCGACCGGGCCACTATCGCCATCGCGGGCTCCAGCCTGCAAAAAGACCTCGGCATTGACGCGGTCACCCTCGGTTACATCTTCTCCGCATTCGGTTGGGCCTACGTGGCCGGGCAAATTCCCGGTGGCTGGCTACTCGATCGCTTCGGCTCGAAAAAAGTCTACGCCCTGAGCATCTTCACCTGGTCACTGTTCACCGTGCTGCAAGGTTATGTCGGTGAGTTCGGTGTTTCCACCGCAGTCGTTGCGCTGTTTATGCTGCGCTTCATGGTAGGCCTGGCCGAAGCGCCATCCTTCCCCGGTAACGCGCGTATTGTCGCCGCCTGGTTCCCCACCGCTGAACGCGGTACGGCCTCGGCGATCTTCAATTCGGCGCAGTACTTCGCCACGGTGCTGTTCGCGCCGCTGATGGGTTGGATCGTCTATCGCTTCGGCTGGCAGCACGTGTTTATCGTGATGGGTGTGATCGGCATCGTGTTCTCGCTGGTTTGGCTGAAAGTTATCCACAGTCCGCGCCAGCATCCGATGATCAACGAGGCCGAGTTCAACCATATCGCGGCCAATGGCGCGATGGTCGATATGGACCAGGACAAAGGCAAGGGTAAGAAAACTGACGGTCCGAAGTGGGATTACATTCGCCAGTTGCTGACCAATCGCATGATGCTCGGCGTGTACCTGGGCCAGTACTGCATCAACGGCATCACCTACTTTTTCCTGACCTGGTTCCCGGTGTACCTGGTGCAGGACCGTGGCATGACCATCCTCAAGGCTGGGTTCATTGCCTCGTTGCCGGCGATCTGCGGCTTTATCGGCGGTGTGCTCGGCGGGGTAATTTCCGACTACCTGCTGCGCAAAGGCCATTCCCTGACGTTCGCCCGCAAGGCGCCGATCATCGCCGGCCTGTTGGTGTCGAGCAGCATCATCGCGTGCAACTACGTCGATGTTGAATGGATGGTGGTGGGCTTCATGGCCTTGGCCTTCTTCGGCAAGGGCGTTGGCGCGCTGGGTTGGGCGGTGGTGTCCGACACTTCGCCGAAACAAATCGCCGGCCTCAGTGGCGGCCTGTTCAACACCTTCGGTAACCTCGCTTCCATCACCACACCGATTGTGATCGGCTACATCATCAGCACCACCGGCTCGTTCAAATGGGCGCTGGTGTTCGTCGGCGCCAACGCGCTGGTGGCGGTGTTCAGCTACCTGGTCATCGTCGGCCCGATCAAACGCGTAGTACTCAAAGAGCCGCCAAGCAAGGGGCCAGAGTTGACCAACCTAACCCAAGCGCATTCCTGAGAGGCACCGTGATGCAGTTGATTGAACATGCCGACTCGCCGCGCTCCATTCGTTTGCACGAGCGCGACAACGTGGTGATCGTGGTCAATGACCAGGGCGTGCCAGCCGGGACTGAGTTCCCCGACGGCCTGGTGACCGTGGATTTCATCCCCCAGAGCCATAAAGTGACCCTGGAAGATATCCCCGAAGGCGGTCAGATTATTCGCTACGGCCAGACCATCGGTTACGCATTGAAGCCGATTCCGCGCGGCAGTTGGGTCCAGGAAGATCAACTGCGCATGCCCACTGCGCCGCCGCTGGACAGCTTGCCGCTGTCTACCGAGGTGCCTCAGGCTCAGGCACCGTTGGAAGGTTTTACGTTCGAGGGCTATCGCAACGCTGATGGCACCGTGGGCACGCGCAATATCCTCGGGATCACCACCACAGTGCAGTGCGTCACCGGGGTGCTGGACCACGCCGTCAAGCGCATCAAGGACGAGTTGCTGCCCAAGTACCCCCACGTCGATGACGTGGTGGCGCTGACCCACAGCTACGGCTGCGGGGTGGCGATCACGGCCACTGACGCTTACATTCCGATCCGCACCGTGCGCAACCTGGCACGTAATCCGAACCTGGGCGGTGAAGCCCTGGTGATCAGCCTGGGCTGCGAAAAATTGCAGGCCGGGCAGGTGATGCATGACAACGACAGCTCCGTTGACTTGAGCGAGCCGTGGTTGTATCGGCTGCAGGATTCCAGCCACGGCTTCACCGAAATGATCGAGCAGATCATGGCGCTGGCCGAAACCCGCCTGAAGAAACTCGACCAGCGCCGCCGGGAAACCGTACCGGCGTCCGAGCTGATCCTGGGCATGCAATGCGGCGGCAGTGATGCGTTTTCCGGCATCACCGCCAACCCTGCGCTGGGCTACGCTTCCGACCTGTTGCTGCGAGCCGGCGCCACGGTGATGTTTTCCGAAGTGACTGAAGTACGCGATGCCATCTACCTGCTGACATCGCGCGCCGAAAGTAAGGAAGTTGCCCAAGAGCTTGTCAGGGAAATGGACTGGTATGACCGTTACCTGGCCAAAGGCGAGGCGGATCGCAGCGCCAACACCACGCCGGGCAACAAAAAGGGCGGGTTGTCGAATATTGTCGAAAAGTCCTTGGGCTCCATCGTCAAATCCGGCAGCAGCGCGATCAACGGCGTACTGGGCCCCGGCGAGCGCTTCAAGGGCAAGGGCCTGATTTTCTGTGCGACGCCGGCCAGCGACTTTGTGTGCGGTACGTTGCAACTGGCGGCAGGGATGAACCTGCATGTGTTCACCACCGGCCGCGGCACGCCTTACGGGCTGGCGATGGCGCCGGTGGTGAAGGTGTCGACCCGTACGGAATTGGCACAACGCTGGCCGGACCTCATCGACATCGACGCCGGGCGTATCGCCACCGGCCGCGCGAGCATCGAAGAGCTGGGCTGGGAGTTGTTTCACTTCTACCTGGACGTGGCCAGCGGCAAGAAACAAACGTGGGCGGAGCATCACAAACTGCATAACGACATCACGTTGTTCAACCCGGCGCCGATTACCTGATTGTGAGCAGGCTTGCCCTGCGCAGCCCAGCGCGAGGCAAGCCCGCTCACTGCAGGGATGGGGACCAGACTAAACGGGGCGTAGTGGCTTATCATTAGCCTCCTAACGACGCTCACCAAGGTTCTCCCCGGCATGCTGGCTATCTTCCTCACCACCCTCACCATCACCGCGCCGGTGTTTGCCATGCTGTTTCTGGGTGTGCTGCTCAAGCGCATCAACTGGATCAACGACAACTTTATCCATACGGCTTCGTCCCTGGTGTTCAACGTCACCATGCCGGCGCTGCTGTTCCTGGGCATCCTGCATGCCGACCTGCACTCGGCGCTCAAGCCGGGGTTGCTGATCTACTTTTCCATCGCCACGCTGGTCAGTTTTGCCCTGGCCTGGGGCTGGGCGATCTTTCGTAGCAAGCGTGAAGACCGCGGCATTTATACCCAAGGCGCATTTCGCGGCAATAACGGAGTGATCGGCCTGGCGCTCGCGGCCAGCATGTACGGCGACTACGGCATCTCATTGGGTGCAATCCTCGCCGCACTGGTGATCCTCTTTTACAACACGCTGTCGACCATCGTGCTGGCGGTGTACAGCCCGGTGATCAAGTCCGATCCGTGGAGCATTTTCAAAAGCGTGGCGGCCAACCCATTGATCATCAGCGTGATCGTGGCGGCGCCGTTCGCGTATTTTCAGATTGGCCTGCCCGGCTGGCTGGAAAAATCCATGCAGTACCTGGCCGACACCACCTTGCCGTTGGCATTGATCTGCATCGGCGGCACCCTGTCCCTGGCGGCGCTGCGCAAAAGCGGCAACATGGCGTTGAGCGCGAGCTTGATGAAGATGGTCTGGTTGCCGGTGGTCGCCACTTTGGGTGCCTGGCTGCTGGGCTTTCGCGGGCCTGAACTGGGGATTCTGTTCCTGTATTTCGGCGCGCCGACGGCCGCCGCTAGCTTCGTGATGGCCAGGGCGGCCGAGGGCAATCACGAGCTGGCGGCGGCGATTATTGTGATCACCACCCTGATGGCGGCGGTGACCACGAATATCGGTATTTTTGTGCTGCAGGCGGGTGGCTGGATCTAGCCTTCTTTCTGGTAGGTATCGATCACTTCCTGAGCGGCACGAAACGCATCGATCGCCGCCGGCACGCCCGCATACACTGCGCAATGCAGCAGCGCTTCGCGAATCTCCTCCACGGTGCAGCCATTGTTCAGCGCGCCGCGCACGTGGCCCTTAAGCTCTTGTGGGCACTTGAGCGCGGTGAGGGCGGCGAGGGTGATCAGGCTGCGGGTCTTGAGCGGCAAACCTTCGCGGTTCCACACGCTGCCCCAGGCATGTTCGTTGACGAAATCCTGTAACGGCTGGGTGAACTCGGTGGCATTGCCCAGGGCGCGGTCGACGAACGCATCGCCCATGACCTGGCGACGCATTTCAACCCCGGGCTTTTTCTGATCGGTCATTGCGATTCCCTCTTATGTTGGCGGCGCCAGGCGCGCAGCGAGGTGAACACCAGGAACACCACCAGCGCCGGCAGGACGTAATACAGCATCAATTGTTCAAGCTGGTTGGCCAAGGGCATGCCGGTGGTGAATGACATCACGTGCAGCCCATACGCCAGGTACAGCCCCAGCAGCACCAGGCCTTCAGCGCGGGTGACGCGGTAGCCGGTATAAAACACCGGCAGGCACAACACCACCACCCCGAGCATCACCGGCAGGTCGAAGTCCAGGGCGTTGGGCGATACCGATAACGGCGACGGCGCCAACAGGGCGGTCAGCCCCAGTACGCCGAGCAGGTTGAACAGGTTGCTGCCGATCACGTTGCCCACGGCAATGTCCCGCTGGCCACGCAGGGCGGCGATCAGCGAGGTGGCCAGGCAGGGCAGGGACGTGCCGACGCCGATCAGCGTCAGGCCGATGATGCGTTCCGACAAGCCCAGGTCGCTCGCCACCTCCACCGCCGCGCCCAGCAGCAAGTGCCCGGCCAGCACCAGAATCAAAAAACCGCCGAGCATCAGCAGCACACTGCTCAGCCACGGCGCCTGGGCGACGGTGTGCAGGGTGCGCGGGCGGCGCGAGTGACGGGTCTGGTAGTGCAGCACGCCGAGATAGGCCAGCAAGGCGATCAGTAGGAAAAGTCCATCGGCAGGTGTCAGCTCTTCATTGGCCGCCAGGTTGAACACCAACAGGCTCGCGAGGATCATCACCGGGATATCCAGGCGCACCAGTTGCCGCGAAACGCGCAGGGGAATGATCAACGCCGACAGGCCCAGGGTCACCAGGATATTGAAGATGCTGCTGCCGATCACGCTGCCCACGGCGATGTCGGTATTGCCGGCCAGGGTCGCCTGCAAACTGACGGTCATCTGCGGCGCGCTGCTGCCGAAGGCCACGATGGTCAGACCGATGATCAATGGCCGCACCTTGAGACTGGCCGCCAGGCGAACGGCGGCGCGTACCAGGATCTCGGCACCGGCGATCAATAACAACAGGCCGCTGGCCAGTTCGAGCAGGCTCCAGGGCGAGAGGGCGGTTAATCCGAAGATAGCCAAGGCTCCTTTGAGAGGGGATGGGGGTCAGTGACTTAAGGCTTGCACGCGAACCCGCGCGGTGCCGCTGCGCAGCATGCCCAGTCGCTCGGCTGCTTCGCGCGAAAGATCAATCAAGCGCCCACGAGTATGCGGGCCGCGATCATTGATGCGGACCACCACGGATTTGTCGTTGTCGAGATTCGTCACCTTGACCTGGGTGCCGAACGGCAGTTGCCGGTGGGCGGCGGTCAGGGCGTTTTGGTTGAAGGGTTCACCGCTGGCGGTTTTTTTGCCGTGGTGACGGGCGCCGTAGTAGGAGGCGGTGCCGGTTTCGTCGTAGCCATTGGGATCGATGAGGCCGCTGGCGCAACCGGTCAGCAGGGAAGACAGGGCCAGGAGGCCGAGTAGACGCTTCATTCAGAGATCCCCGAAATTAATCCAGGACCGGCGTGTGTGGGAGCGCGCTCCCACACAAACCGGTCACTGCGACAGGCCGTTGTTATCAGCCTTCGAGCTTGCTTTTCAGCAGTTCGTTTACCTGTTGCGGGTTGGCCTTGCCTTTGGAGGCTTTCATCGCCTGGCCGACGAAGAAGCCGAACATCTTGCCGCGCTTGGCCTCGTCCGCCGCACGGTACTGTTCGACCTGCTCGGCGTTGGCTGCCAGCATCTCATCGAGGACGGCCGAGATGGCGCCGCTGTCGGTGACTTGCTTGAGGCCACGCTTTTCGATGATCTCGTCAGCGGAGCCTTCGCCCGCCGCCATCGCCTCGAACACGGTCTTGGCGATTTTGCCGGAGATGGTGTTGTCCTTGATGCGCAGCAGCATGCCGCCCAGTTGCTCGGCGGTCACCGGTGCCTCGTCGATTTCCAGGCCCTGTTTGTTCAACAGGCTGCCCAGCTCAACCATCACCCAGTTGGCCGCCAGCTTGGCGTCGCCGGCAATGCTCACGACTTTTTCGAAGTAGTTGGCTTGTTCACGGCTGGAGGCCAATACGCTGGCATCGTAGATCGACAGGCCGAACTGCGCCTGGAAACGCTCGCGTTTCTGCTGCGGCAATTCCGGCAGGGTGGCGCGGATGTCGTTGAGGAACGAGTCCTCGAGCACCACCGGCAACAGGTCCGGGTCGGGGAAGTAACGGTAGTCGTTGGCTTCCTCCTTGCTGCGCATCGCGCGGGTTTCGTCTTTGTTCGGGTCGTACAGGCGCGTTTGCTGGATCACCTTGCCACCGTCTTCGATCAGTTCGATCTGGCGACGTACCTCGGTGTTGATCGCCTTCTCGATGAAACGGAACGAGTTGACGTTCTTGATCTCGCAGCGGGTGCCGTACTCGGCCTGGCCTTTGGGGCGTACCGACACGTTGCAGTCGCAACGCAGCGAGCCTTCGGCCATGTTGCCGTCGCAGATGCCCAGGTAGCGCACCAGTGCGTGGATGGTCTTGACGTAGGCCACGGCTTCCTTGGCGCTGCGCATGTCCGGCTCGGACACGATCTCCAGCAGCGGCGTGCCGGCGCGGTTCAGGTCGATACCGGTGGCTCCTGGGAACTCTTCGTGCAGGCTCTTGCCGGCGTCTTCTTCCAGGTGAGCACGGGTCACGCCGACGCGCTTGATGGTGCCGTCTTCCAGCGGGATGTCCAGGTGGCCCTTGCCGACGATCGGCAGTTCCATCTGGCTGATCTGGTAGCCCTTGGGCAGGTCCGGATAGAAGTAGTTCTTGCGCGCGAACACGTTGTGCTGGCCGATCTCGGCGTCAATCGCCAGGCCAAACATCACTGCCATGCGCACCGCTTCCTGGTTCAGCACCGGCAGCACGCCGGGCATGCCCAGGTCTACCAGGCTGGCCTGGGTGTTGGGCTCTGCGCCGAACGTGGTGGCGCTACCGGAGAAAATCTTCGATTGGGTGGCGAGCTGGGTATGAATCTCCAGCCCGATCACAACTTCCCATTGCATAGTGTTCTCCTCAGAAGCCGGTAGGGGTGCGAGTGTGCCAGTCGGTGTTCAACTGGTACTGGTGCGCCACATTGAGCAGGCGGCCTTCCTGGAAATACGGGGCAAGCAGTTGCACGCCGACCGGCAGGCCATCGACGAAACCGGCGGGCATGGACAAGCCCGGCAGGCCCGCGAGGTTGGCGGTGATGGTGTACAGGTCTTCCAGGTACTCGGCGATCGGGTCGCCGGTCTTGGCGCCGATTTTCCAGGCCGGGTTCGGCGTGGTTGGGCCGAGGATCACGTCGACGTCTTCAAAGGCTGCCATGAAGTCGTTCTTGATCAGGCGACGGATTTTCTGCGCCTTGAGGTAGTACGCATCGTAGTAACCGGCCGAGAGCGCATAGGCGCCGACCATGATGCGGCGCTGCACTTCGGCGCCGAAGCCTTCGCCACGGGAGCGTTTGTACAGGTCGGTGAGGTCTTTCGGGTTCTCGCAGCGATAACCGAAACGCACGCCGTCAAAACGCGACAGGTTGGAGGAGGCTTCCGCCGGCGCGATCACGTAGTAGGCAGGAATCGCGTGCTGGTTGTTCGGCAGGCTGATTTCCTTGATCACGGCGCCGAGGTTTTCCAGCGTCTTGACACTGTTGTGCACCAGTTCGGCGATACGCGGGTCGAGGCCTGCGCTGAAGTACTCCTTCGGCACGCCGATACGCAGGCCCTTGATCGAGGCGTTAAGACTGGCGCTGTAGTCCGGCACCGGTTCATCGATGCTGGTGGAGTCCTGTGTGTCGAAACCTGCCATGCCTTGTAACAAAATCGCGCAGTCTTCAGCGGTGCGGGCCAGAGGGCCGCCCTGATCGAGGCTGGAGGCGTAGGCGATCATGCCCCAGCGGGAAACGCGACCGTAGGTCGGCTTCAGGCCGGTGAGGTTGGTGAAGGCGGCGGGCTGGCGGATGGAACCACCGGTGTCGGTGGCCGTGGCGGCAGGCAGGAAGCGCGCTGCAACCGCCGCGGCCGAACCGCCGGACGAACCGCCGGGCACGTGTGCCAGGTTCCATGGGTTTTTCACTGCGCCGTAATAGCTCGACTCGTTGGCCGAGCCCATGGCGAATTCGTCCATGTTGGTCTTGCCCAGGGTCACGGCCCCGGCAGCAGCCAGCTTGGACACCACGGTGGCGTCATAGGGCGCCTTGAAGTTGTCGAGCATCTTCGAGCCGCAGCTGGTGCGAACGCCCTGGGTGCAGAACAGGTCTTTGTGGGCGATCGGTGCGCCCAGCAGGGCGCCGTTTTCACCGTTGGCGCGACGTGCGTCGGCGGCCTTGGCCTGGCTCAAGGCCAGCTCTTCGGTGAGGCTGATGAAGCTGTTGACCTTGGGGTCGTGCTCGGCGATACGCGCCAGCAGGGTCTTGGTTAGCTCTTCGGAAGAAAACTTTTTGTCGGCGAGACCGCGGGCGATCTCGGCCAGAGTCATGTGATGCATGAAAGGCTCTTTCCCTTTAGTCGATGACTTTCGGAACCAGGTACAGGCCGTTTTCGACCGCTGGCGCGATGGACTGGTAGGCCTCGCGATTATTACGTTCGGTCACGACGTCTGCGCGCAGGCGCTGGCTGGCTTCCAACGGGTGAGCCAGAGGCTCGATGCCGTCGGTATTGACCGCCTGCATTTGGTCAACCAGCCCGAGAATGCTGTTCAGGGCTGCGGTGGTCTGTGGAAGATCGGCTTCATTCAGGCCAAGAGAGGCCAGATGAGCGATTTTTTCCACGTCGGAGCGTTCAAGCGCCATGGGAATCTCCAGTGGAAAACAGAACGGAGGCTGTCCGTGTGTTAGATTGTCGGAACACTACCGCATTTCTACGGTCTTACGGCCGCGATTGTGGGGTTAGGTGCACAGAAAGTCGGCCAATTTAGCACATTGGCGCCTTGCCCAAAATCCCTGTCGTTGTTAGAGTTTGCCGCACTTTTTTACCCACGCGTTGCCTAGGGTCCCTTTCCCATGTTCAAGAAACTGCGTGGCATGTTTTCCAGCGATCTTTCCATTGACCTGGGCACTGCCAACACCCTTATTTACGTGCGCGAGCGCGGTATCGTTCTGAATGAGCCATCGGTTGTGGCCATTCGGACCCATGGTAATCAGAAAAGTGTCGTTGCCGTCGGCACCGAGGCCAAGCGCATGCTCGGCCGTACACCAGGCAATATTGCCGCCATTCGTCCGATGAAAGACGGCGTGATTGCCGACTTCAGCGTCTGCGAGAAGATGCTGCAGTACTTTATCAACAAGGTTCACGAAAACAGTTTCCTGCAGCCCAGCCCTCGTGTGCTGATCTGCGTTCCCTGCAAGTCCACCCAGGTGGAGCGTCGCGCTATCCGTGAATCGGCCCTTGGTGCCGGTGCCCGTGAAGTGTTCCTGATCGAAGAGCCAATGGCTGCTGCGATCGGTGCCGGCCTGCCGGTTGAAGAAGCGCGCGGTTCGATGGTGGTGGATATCGGTGGTGGTACCACTGAAATCGCCCTGATTTCCCTGAACGGTGTGGTGTATGCCGAATCCGTGCGCGTGGGCGGCGACCGCTTCGACGAAGCGATCATCACTTATGTGCGTCGTAACTACGGCAGCCTGATCGGTGAATCCACCGCCGAGCGCATCAAGCAGGAAATTGGTACTGCTTACCCGGGCGGCGAAGTTCGCGAAGTCGATGTTCGCGGTCGCAACCTGGCCGAAGGCGTTCCACGTGCGTTCACCCTGAACTCCAATGAAGTGCTGGAAGCTCTGCAAGAGTCCCTGGCCACCATCGTTCAGGCTGTGAAGAGCGCCCTGGAGCAGTCGCCGCCGGAACTGGCTTCCGATATCGCCGAGCGTGGATTGGTGCTGACCGGTGGTGGCGCCTTGCTGCGCGACCTCGACAAGCTGCTGGCCCAGGAAACCGGCCTGCCGGTGATCGTGGCCGAAGACCCGCTGACCTGCGTTGCCCGTGGCGGTGGTCGTGCACTGGAAATGATGGATAAACACACCATGGACCTGCTCTCCAGCGAATAAGATCGTTGGCGGCGCCATGTTTCGCCAACAGGCAGCACTTTGCAGTGCTGCCTGTTGGCGTTTATCTTCTTCAATCTGCATCCAGGCCGGTTAGATGCCGTATGAATAAAGAGAACATTTGCCTGGGAGGAGCGGCTTATTAAACCGCTTTTCGCCAAAGGCCCCTCATTGGGCGTGCGCTTATTGGTGCTGGTCGTGCTTTCGGTCGCGCTGATGGTGGTCGATGCCCGCTTTGCACTGCTCAAGCCCGTGCGTAGCCAGATGTCGCTGGTATTGATGCAGACTTACTGGATCACCGACCTGCCGCAACGTCTGTTCCAGGGCGTGGCCAGCCAGTTCGGCAGCCGCACTGAGCTTGTCGCCGAAAACGAAAAACTCAAGACCGAAAACCTGCTGCTGCAGGGGCGCATGCAAAAGCTGGCGGCCCTCACCGAGCAGAACGTTCGGCTGCGCGAATTGCTCAATTCTTCTGCGCTGGTCAATGAAAAGGTCGAAGTGGCCGAATTGATCGGCATGGATCCCAACCCGTTCACCCATCGCATCATCATCAACAAAGGTGAGCGTGACGGTGTGGTCCTTGGCCAGCCCGTTCTGGACGCCAGAGGCCTGATGGGGCAGGTGGTCGAGTTGATGCCCTACACCTCGCGGGTACTGCTGCTGACGGACACGACCCACAGCATTCCAGTACAGGTCAACCGTAACGGCCTGCGCGCGATTGCCAGCGGTACCGGCAACCCCGAGCGCCTGGAACTGCGTCACGTCGCCGACACTGCAGACATCAAGGAGGGCGATCTGCTGGTCAGCTCCGGCCTGGGGCAGCGCTTCCCGGCAGGTTACCCGGTGGCGACGGTCAAGGAAGTGATCCACGATTCCGGCCAGCCCTTCGCCATTGTGCGCGCCGTGCCTACTGCCGCCCTGAACCGCAGCCGCTACCTGCTGCTGGTGTTCAGCGACAGCCGCACCCCGGAAGAACGCGCCAACGACGCCGCTAAGGCTCAGGAAGCAGAAGACAGAAAGAACGGCACAGCGCCTATCATTCCGGCGATCGTGCCCAAGCCAATGCCAACGACCCCGGCGGTCCCGGCGACCACGCCTGCACCGGCGGCGGCTGTCGCCACGCCGGTCAAGCCGGCTGCCCACAACACTCATCCGGTAAAACCAGCGGCTACTAAGCCGCCGACCACCACGCCTGCTGCCACGGCGCCTGTCGTCAAACCTGCGGCGGCAGCGCCGGCGGCAACACGGCAGAGGGAGGAATAATGGCCGGTACTCATCCGCGCAACGGTTGGATCATCTGGCTGACGTTCGCTATCGGCTTGCTGCTCAGCGTTTCGCCGCTGCCGCAATTCATGGAAATCCTGCGCCCATTGTGGCTGGCCCTGTTGCTGGCGTTCTGGTCGCTGAACCTGCCGCATAAAGTCGGCATGGTCACGGCCATGTTCCTGGGCTTGGCGGAAGATGTGCTGTATGGCACCTTGCTAGGCCAGAACGCGTTGATCCTGACCCTGATCACCTTCCTGGTACTGTCGTTGCAGCAACGCTTGCGCATGTTCCCGATGTGGCAGCAATGCCTGGTGATTTTGGTCATCTTCGGCCTGGCGCAATTGGTACAGCTGTGGCTCAGTGCCTTGACCGGCAACCGCCAGCCAACCCTGGCGCTGGTGTTGCCGGCGCTGGTCAGTGCGCTGCTGTGGCCGTGGATCAGTTTCGGCCTGCGCGGGCTGCGTCGTCGTTACAAAATCAATTGAATGGATTGCGAGGCTCTGCCTGGTTATCGAACCCAACAGGGAGAGGCTGCAATGACTTCGCTTTATCTGGCCTCGGGCTCTCCGAGGCGGCGTGAACTGCTGACCCAGATCGGTGTGCCTTTCACCGTGGTCAGCGCCACTATCGATGAAACACCCCTTGCGAATGAATCGGCTGTTGCCTACGTCGAGCGTCTTGCATACGGCAAGGCGACGGCGGGTTTCGCCGCGCTTGACCAGGCTTGCGGCGTCTGTGTGCTGGGTGCCGACACTGCCGTGATTATCGACGGCCAGATTCTCGGTAAACCAGTGGACCAGGACGACGCCCTGGCTATGTTGATGGCACTGGCGGGGCGCGAACATGAGGTGCTCACTGCGATTGCCGTCACCGATGGGCTGCGCTGCGAAACGAGATGTGTAAGCAGTCGTGTACTTTTTCGCGGGATTTCTGTCGAGGAGGCTACAGCCTACTGGCACAGTGGCGAACCCCAGGACAAGGCGGGCGGCTATGCTATTCAAGGGCTTGGATCGGTGTTCGTGGCCGGGCTCAATGGCAGCTATTCCGCCGTGGTAGGCCTGCCGGTGTGCGAAACCGCGCAACTGCTCTCCCAATTCGGCATACCCTGTTGGCAAAACCTTACCGCGCGCTGAACGCGTGACGCCAGCGCCCAGCCTTAAGCGATCGGTCACTATTGTGAAAACGCCTGAACGAGACCCAGCCATGAGTGAAGAGATTCTGATCAATATCACGCCGATGGAATCGCGCGTGGCGGTGGTAGAGAACGGTGTTCTGCAAGAAGTGCATGTCGAGCGTACCCAGAAACGCGGGATCGTCGGCAACATCTATAAAGGCAAAGTGGTGCGTGTATTGCCAGGCATGCAGGCGGCGTTCGTCGACATCGGCCTGGATCGCGCCGCGTTTATCCATGCTTCGGAAATTTCCCTGCGTGAAGGCCCGGCGGTAGAGAGCATCAGTGCGTTGGTGCATGAGGGGCAGAGCCTGGTGGTGCAGGTCACCAAGGACCCCATCGGTTCCAAAGGCGCACGCCTGACCACGCAACTGTCGATTCCGTCGCGTTACCTGGTGTACATGCCGCGGACTGCCCACGTCGGCATCTCCCTGAAAATTGAAGACGAGGCCGAGCGCGAGCGCCTGAAGAAGGTGGTCAGCGACTGTGTGGCCGCCGAGGGTATCAAGGAAGCGGGCGGTTTTATCCTGCGCACCGCCGCTGAAGGCGCCGGTGCCGATGAGATTCTGATGGACATCCGCTACCTGCGCCGTCTGTGGGACCAGATCGGCGCGCAGATCCAGACGATCGGCGCGCCGAGTGTCATCTATGAAGACTTGGGTCTGGCCCTGCGTACGCTGCGCGATCTGGTCAGTCCCAAGATTGAGAAAATCCGCATCGATTCGCGGGAAACCTTCCAGCGCACCACGCAATTTGTTGCCGAGCTGATGCCGGAAATTGCCGACCGCCTGGAGCACTACCCCGGCGAGCGCCCGATCTTTGACCTGTATGGCGTCGAAGACGAAATCCAGAAGGCCCTGGACCGCAAGGTACCGCTCAAGTCCGGTGGCTATCTGGTGGTGGACCCGGCCGAGGCGATGACCACCATTGACGTCAACACCGGCGCGTTCGTAGGGCATCGCAACCTTGAAGAAACCATCTTCAAGACCAACCTTGAAGCGGCCACCGCGATTGCCCGCCAGCTGCGCCTGCGCAACCTGGGCGGCATCATCATTATCGACTTCATCGACATGGAAGATGAGGAACACCAGCGCCAGGTCCTGCGCACCCTCGAGAAGCAACTGGAACGCGATCACGCCAAGACCAATATCATCGGCATCACCGAGTTGGGGCTGGTGCAGATGACCCGCAAACGTACCCGCGAAAGCCTGGAGCAAGTACTGTGCGAGCCCTGCAGCAGTTGCCAGGGGCGCGGTAAGTTGAAGACCCCGGAAACGGTTTGCTACGAGATTTTCCGGGAAATCTTACGAGAGGCGCGGGCTTACCAGGCCGAAGGTTATAGAGTGCTTGCCAACCAAAAAGTGGTCGATCGCCTGCTTGATGAAGAGTCCGGTAACGTTGCCGAGTTGGAGGGGTTTATCGGACGTACCATTCGCTTCCAGGTAGAAACCATGTACTCCCAGGAACAATACGACGTGGTGCTGCTCTGATCCCCAATCGCGTGTCATTTTTGATATCGACAGCCCTTGAGCTGCCGTCCGCCTACTGCCTTGAGGGTCGCCTGACATGGAGCGTCTGATACGCTTTTTTGCCGCTTTGACCCGTTGGGGCCTGGGCCTGTGCGCCTTGCTGCTGGTATTGGCGGCGGTCTACGTAAGCCTGGGACGCGAATTGACGCCGCTGGTGGCCGAATACCGTGCGCAAGTCGAAACCAAGGCCCAGACGGCGCTGGGCATGCCTATGCACATCGGCAGCCTGGAGGGACGCTGGAGCGGCTTCGCACCGGTGCTGCTGGCCCATGACGTGATGGTGGGTGAGGGCAGCAATGCCTTGCGCCTGGACCAGGTGGAAGTGGTGCCGGATATCTGGGCCAGCCTGATGGCGCGTGAAGTGCGCCTGGCTCACCTGCAAGTCAGTGGCCTGCAACTGAGCGCCAAGGAAGACAAAGACGGCCATTGGGCACTGCAAGGGCTGCCGATTCAGGACGATCAGCCATTGGACCCCGAGCAACTGCTCACGCGCATGCAAATGGTCAAGCGCGTGTCGCTGCTCGACAGCCAGGTCACCTTGCAGCCGCTTGATCAGGCTCCGCTGACCCTCACCTATGTGGGCCTGAGCCTGCATACCGGCATGACCCGCCAGCGTCTCGACGTACGCCTGACCCTGCCCGACGGCCAGCCCCTCGCTGTGAGCCTGCGCAGCCGCATTCGTGCCAGCCAGTGGAAAGACGCTGAAGTCCAGGCTTACCTCAGCGTGCCGCAAAGTGACTGGGCCAAGTGGATTCCTGCCAGACTGACCCAGCAATGGAAGCTCACGCAGTTCAAGGCGGGTGGTGAGTTCTGGATGAATTGGGGCCGCGGCGCCGTGCAAAGCGCCGTGGTGCGTTTGAATTCGCCGCAGGTCCAGGGCAGTTACGCCGAGCGTAAGCCGGTGCACATTGAAAACCTGGCCCTCACCGCATATCTGCAACGCAGCGAAAGTGGGCTGAAGGTACTGTTCGATTCGCTTGCGATGACCCTGAATGACACCCGTTGGGAATCACGCCTGCAATTGCAGCAAAGCCTGGCAACCGACAAAGACCAGGAGGTCTGGAAGCTGCAGGCCGATCGTCTCGACTTGACGCCCATCACGCCACTGCTCAACGCCCTGGCGCCGCTGCCGGAAGGTTTTGCCAAAACCGTCGAACACCTCAAAGCCACTGGTCTGCTGCGAAATGTGCTGGTGGATTTCCGCCCGCAGGACACCACCGATAACAAAGTCAGCTTTGCCGCCAATCTGGAGCGCGTAGGCTTTGATGCCTACTTCGGCGCCCCGGCAGCACGTAATGTCTCCGGCAGTATCAGCGGCGACCTTGGCCATGGCGAACTGCGCATGGACAGCAAGGATTTCTCCTTGCACCTGGACCCGATTTTCGCCAAGCCCTGGCAATACCTTCAGGCCAATGCGCGCCTGACGTGGAAGCTGGACAAGCAGGGCTTCACCTTGATCGCGCCGTATATCAAGGTGCTGGGGGAAGAGGGCAAGATTGCCGCCGACTTCCTCATTCGCCTGAGTTTCGACGACGCCAGGGAAGACTACATGGACCTGCGGGTCGGCATGATCGAAGGTGATGGACGTTTTACCCCCAAATACCTGCCCGCCGTGCTGAGTCCGGCGTTGGATGAGTGGTTGCGCACCGCGATTCTCAAAGGCGCGGTGGATCAAGGTTTCTTCCAGTACCAGGGCTCGCTGAATCACGATGCGGTGCCGGCTTCGCGCAATATCAGTCTGTTCTTCAAGGTGCATGATGCCGAACTGGCCTTTCAGCCGGGCTGGCCCCATGTGAGCAAGGTCAATGGCGAAGTGTTTGTCGAGGAGAGCGGTGTACGCATCCTGGCCAGCAAGGGCCAATTGCTCGACACCAAGGTCAAGGACATCTACGTCAATATTCCCCACGCGCCGACGGGCAAGGACAGCCATCTGCTGCTCACCGGGAGCTTTGCTGGTGGGCTGGGCGATGGCCTGAAGATCCTTCAGGACGCGCCGATCGGTACGACCTCGACCTTTGCCGGCTGGAAAGGCGAGGGCGACCTGCAAGGCAAGCTGGACCTGGATATTCCGTTGGCCAAGGGCATCGAGCCCAAGATCGTGGTGGACTTCCAGACGGACAAGGCACGCCTGCAATTGGCGGAGCCGACGCTGGAACTGACGCAGCTCAAGGGCGACTTCCGCTTCGACAGCACCAAGGGGTTGAGTGGCGAGAAAATCACGGCCCAGGCGTTCGACCGGCCGATCACCGCGCAGATCTTCGCCGACGGCAAGCCAGGCAATATCAGTACCCGGGTCGCCGCCAAAGGGCAGGTCACGGTCAAACGGTTGACCGACTGGTTGAACATCACCCAGCCGTTGCCGGTGTCGGGCGATATTCCGTACCAGTTGCAACTGAACCTGGCCGGTGCGGATAGTCAACTGATGGTCAGCTCCAACCTCAAAGGTGTGGCGCTGGATTTGCCGGCGCCGTTCGGCATGCCGGCCAGCCAGGGCCGTGACAGCGTATTCCGCATGACCTTGCAGGGTGCTGAGCGTCGTTATTGGTTCGGTTACGGTGAGCTGGCGAACTTCACCTTTGCCGCGCCACCGGACAAATTCAGCGAAGGTCGTGGTGAGCTGTTCCTTGGCGAGGGCGACGCCGTGCTGCCGGCTGCCAAGGGCCTGCGTATCCGAGGCGTGTTGTCGGAACTGGATATCGACCCGTGGCGCAAGCTGGTCAACCAGTATGCCGGCAATGATCCGGGCGGCAGCGCCAAGCAGCTGTTGAGCAGCGCCGACTTCAAGATAGGCAGACTCACTGGCTTGGGTACCCAGTTCGATCAGGTGAGTTTGCAGCTGGACCGCAAACCCGCCGCGTGGAGCATGCAGCTCGACAGTCAGCAGGCCAAGGGGCGTGTGAATGTGCCGGATGCCAAGGGCACGCCGATCGGCATCAACCTGCAATACGTAAAATTGCCGGCCGTGGACCCGACCGTACAGGCGGATGAAAACGCGCCGGACCCGCTGGCCAGCATCGATCCCAAGGATATTCCAGCGCTGGATATCGCGATTGATCAGTTGTTCCAGGGACCTGACCTGGTGGGCGCCTGGTCACTGAGAATTCGACCGACCACCAAGGGCCTGGCGTTCAGTGACCTGGACTTGGGCCTCAAAGGCATGCAGCTCAAAGGCGCCGGTGGCTGGGAAGGCTCGCCGGGCGACAGCAGCAGTTGGTACAAGGGGCGGCTGGACGGCAAGAACATCGGCGATGTGCTCAAGGGCTGGGGCTATGCGCCCACCGTGACCAGCGAAGACTTCCACCTGGATGTGGATGGACGTTGGCCGGGTTCACCGGCGTGGGTCGGGCCAAAGCGCTTCTCCGGCAGCCTGGATGCAGCCTTTCGCAAAGGCCAGTTCGTTGAGGTCGAAGGTGGCGCCCAGGCGTTACGGGTATTCGGCCTGCTCAACTTCAACTCCATCGGACGCAGGCTGCGCCTGGACTTTTCGGACCTGCTTGGCAAAGGCTTGAGCTATGACCGGGTCAAAGGTCTGCTCGCTGCCAGCAATGGCGTTTTCGTGACCCGCGAGCCGATCACCCTGACCGGGCCGTCAAGCAATCTCGAACTCAATGGCACCCTGGACCTTGTGGCTGATCGTGTGGATGCCAAGCTGTTGGTGACGTTGCCGGTGACCAATAACCTGCCTATCGCCGCGCTGATCGTGGGGGCTCCGGCCATTGGTGGAGCGCTGTTCCTGATCGACAAGCTGATCGGCGACCGCGTATCGCGTTTTGCCAGCGTGCAATACAAGGTGGAAGGGCCGTGGAAGGACCCGAAGATCACCTTCGATAAGCCATTTGAAAAACCAAACTGACAGCGTGTGGAGTAGCATGGCCGCATGCCCATTTCGGAGTGTCGGCCCATGTCCTTTGCGGTAATCCAGATGGTCAGCCAGAGCGATGTGCTGGCCAACCTTGCCGAGGCTCGGCGCCTGCTGGAGCAAGCGGCGGCGGGCGGCGCGAAGCTCGCGGTGTTGCCGGAAAATTTCGCCGCTATGGGCCGCCGCGACGTGGCGGACATTGGCCGTGCCGAGGCGCTTGGCGAAGGCCCGATCCTGCCATGGTTGAAACAGACCGCCCGCGACCTCACCTTATGGATAGTCGCCGGCACATTGCCGCTGCCGCCGGAGGGTCAACCGCACGCCAAGTCCAATGCCTGCTCGCTGCTGGTCGATGATCGCGGCGAAATCATTGCCCGTTACGACAAGCTGCATTTGTTCGACGTGGATGTGGCGGATGCGCGGGGTCGCTATCGTGAATCCGATGACTATGCTTTCGGGAGCAATGTGGTCGTGGCGGATACACCGGTCGGCCGCTTGGGTCTGACGGTCTGTTACGACCTGCGCTTCCCCGAGTTATACAGCGAGCTGCGTGCGGCGGGGGCTGAATTGATTACCGCGCCCTCGGCCTTTACCGCAGTCACCGGCGCCGCGCACTGGGATGTGCTGATACGCGCGCGGGCCATCGAAACCCAGTGCTATGTGCTGGCGGCCGCCCAGGGCGGTGTGCATCCGGGTCCACGGGAAACCCATGGTCACGCGGCGATTGTCGATCCATGGGGGCGAGTACTGGCACAACAGGATCAAGGCGCCGCGGTGTTATTGGCCGAACGCGATAGCAGTGAACAGGCGTCGATACGGGCGCGCATGCCGGTGGTCAACCATCGGCGCTTTTTCTCGCAGGGCGCACAGCGACCTGCTTCGGAACGATGAATTTAAGGCCAAACCTATGAGCGAGTTGTTGTCCTCAGTCAGTGAACACCTCCTGGCACCCGGTGGCGTGACCATCGAAAGCTTGCAAACCGTGCTGGGCGATCTCGCCGGGCCGGGTATCGACGCCGCCGACCTGTATTTCCAGGGGCAGATTTCCGAGTCCTGGGCCCTTGAAGATGGCATCGTCAAGGAAGGCAGCTTCAACCTCGACCAGGGTGTCGGCGTGCGTGCGCAATCCGGCGAAAAAACCGGGTTTGCCTACAGCAATGCGATCACTCTGGAGGCGTTGGGTCTGGCCGCTCGGGCGGCGCGCTCGATCTCCCGTGCCGGCCAGAACGGTACGGTGCAGGCGTTCAGCACGCAGGATGTGGCCCAGTTGTACGCGCCGGATAACCCCCTGGAAGTGATCAGCCGTGCGGAAAAGGTCGAGCTGCTCAAGCGTGTCGATGCGGCGACCCGCGCCCTCGACCCGCGTATCCAGCAGGTCACTGTGAGCATGGCCGGCGTGTGGGAGCGCATCCTGGTGGCCTCCACCGACGGTGGTCTGGCGGCGGATGTGCGGCCACTGGTGCGCTTCAACGTAAGCGTGATCGTTGAGCAGAACGGCCGCCGCGAGCGGGGTGGCCATGGCGGCGGCGGGCGTACCGATTACCGTTATTTCCTTACTGAGGACCGCGCCATGGGCTATGCCCGTGAGGCGTTGCGTCAGGCGCTGGTGAACCTGGAGGCCATTCCCGCGCCCGCCGGCACCTTGCCGGTGGTACTGGGGTCGGGCTGGTCCGGGGTGTTGCTGCATGAGGCTGTCGGGCATGGTCTGGAAGGCGACTTCAACCGCAAAGGCAGTTCTGCCTATAGCGGGCGCATGGGCGAAATGGTCGCGTCCAAGCTGTGCACCATCGTCGACGACGGCACACTGGCCGGTCGCCGTGGCTCGCTGAGCGTCGATGACGAAGGCACACCCACCGAATGCACCACGCTGATTGAAAACGGTGTGCTCAAAGGCTATATGCAGGACAAGCTCAATGCCCGCCTGATGGGTGTGGCGCGCACCGGTAACGGTCGTCGCGAGTCCTATGCGCACCTGCCGATGCCGCGCATGACCAACACCTACATGCTCGGTGGCGAAAGTGACCCGGCAGAAATCATCGCCTCGGTGAAACGCGGCATCTACTGCGCCAACCTCGGTGGCGGGCAGGTGGATATCACCAGCGGTAAGTTCGTGTTCTCCACCAGTGAGGCGTACCTGATCGAAGACGGCAAGATTACCGCGCCGGTCAAAGGGGCAACGTTGATTGGGAACGGGCCGGAAGCCATGAGCAAGGTGTCGATGGTCGGCAACGACCTGTCGCTGGACAGCGGCGTGGGCACATGCGGGAAAGATGGGCAGTCGGTGCCGGTCGGTGTCGGCCAGCCAACGCTGAAAATCGATGCGATCACCGTGGGTGGCACGGGGTCGTAAGGGGTGGAGCTTCGGGTGGCAATGTTTGCCACCCGGGGAAGGGCATCAACGCAGGCCGCGTTGAGTCTCGTCCAGCTCACGGATGTACTTGAAGATTTTACGGCTGGTGGCTGGCGCCTTGTTATGCGCCTGCTCGTGCTGGGCCTGACGGATCAAGGAGCGCAATTGCTGGCGGTCCGCGGCCGGGTAGTCCAGCACGAATTTCTCCAGCACCGCGTCATCGCCAGAGATCAGGCGGTCACGCCAACGCTCCAGGTTATGGAAGCGTTCGTTGTACTGGCGAGTGGAGGCATCGGTTTGATCGAGCAAGGCCAGAATGGCGTCAGTATCCTGATCGCGCATCAGCTTGCCGATGAACATGATGTGCCGTTTACGCGCGATGTTTGCCGTGTGCTTGGGTGCATCGGCAAGCGCCCGGCGCATTTCGTCGGTCAATGGCAGTTTTGCAATCAAGTCTTTTTTGAGCGTTGTAAGACGCTCGCCCAAGTCGACCAGAGCATGCAGCTCACGTTTGACCTGGGTTTTGCTTTTCTCCCCATCGAGGGAGTCGTCGTAAGAATCAACCATGGTGGCAGTCCGCAAAGAAACGCCGCCATGATAACCAGTCGGGGGCCGCTTGTCCGGCCCGGTCGCTCGATGGCCTTAACCGAAAGCAGAATTTGAGTGGAGAAAACCATGAGTGCAGCCCAAAGCGTCGGTCCTCAAGCGTTACCGGCACTGCAGGAACAAGTCGAGCAGATCCTTGCCGAGGCCAAGCGCCAGGGGGCCAGTGCCTGTGAAGTCGCGGTGTCGCTGGAACAAGGGCTGTCGACGTCGGTGCGTCAGCGGGAAGTCGAAACCGTTGAGTTCAACCGCGACCAAGGGTTTGGCATCACCTTGTACTCGGGCCAGCGCAAAGGTTCGGCCAGTACCTCCGCCAGTGGGCCGGAAGCGATTCGTGAAACCGTGGCCGCTGCCCTGGCCATTGCCAAGCACACCTCCGAGGATGAAAGCTCAGGTCTGGCTGACAAGGCGCTGATGGCCAAGGACTTGAAGGACTTCGATTTATTCCACGCCTGGGATATTACTCCCGAGCAGGCCATCGAACTGGCGCTGACCTGCGAGGCCGCGGCGTTCGATGCCGATGCCCGCATCAAGAACGCTGATGGCACCACATTGAGCACTCATCAGGGGTGCCGTGTTTACGGTAACAGCCATGGCTTTATTGGCGGATATGCGTCCACCCGCCACAGCTTGAGCTGCGTGATGATCGCCGAGTCCGATGGCCAGATGCAGCGTGATTACTGGTATGACGTAAGCCGCCAGGGCGAATTGCTGGCCGATCCGGTGAGCATCGGCCAGCGTGCTGCGCAGCGTGCCGCGAGCCGTCTGGGCGCGCGCCCGGTTCCGACCTGTGAAGTGCCGGTGCTGTTTTCGGCGGAGCTGGCCGGCGGTTTGTTCGGCAGTTTTCTGGGGGCGATTTCCGGTGGCAACCTGTATCGCAAGTCATCGTTCCTCGAAGGCGCTATCGGCCAGAAGCTGTTTCCTGAGTGGTTGACCATTGATGAGCGCCCACACTTGATGCGTGCGATGGGCAGTTCGGCCTTTGACGGTGATGGCCTGGCCACGTATGCCAAGCCGTTCGTCGAGAACGGCGAGTTGGTGTCTTACGTGCTGGGCACCTACGCCGGTCGCAAACTGGGCCTGCCAAGCACGGCTAACGCAGGCGGCGTGCATAACCTGTTCGTTACCCATGGCGATGAAGACCAGGCGGCACTGTTGCGGCGTATGGGGCGTGGCCTGCTGGTGACCGAATTGATGGGCCATGGCCTGAATATGGTCACTGGTGATTATTCCCGTGGCGCGGCGGGCTTCTGGGTGGAAAACGGCGAAATTCAATTCGCCGTCCAGGAAGTGACCATCGCGGGCAATATGCGCGACATGTTCAAACAGATCGTGGCGGTGGGTAATGATTTGGAGTTGCGCAGCAACATTCGCACAGGTTCGGTGCTGATCGAGCGAATGACCGTCGCTGGCAGCTGACAGGCCTGTCGCTTAGAGAAAGGCGCGCTATCCCTTGGATAGCGCGCCTTTTTTATGTCTGCGTGGTAGGCAAGGGAGATACGTTGACGTTGCGTTGATTCTCAATATCATTTAATAATAAATATCATTACCGAATGAGTGTGGATCATGAGTTCTGTCCTGCATGAGGATCCGTATCTGGAAAGCTGGCGCTGGATGAGTCGTCAGATTCGCTGCGGACTGGATCCCAATGAGCCTCGTCTGATCGAACATTATCTCAACGAGGGACGATACCTGGCGTGTTGCACCGCGACCCATCCGTGGACGATCGCAGAAACGTCATTCCGCTTGTTGATCGACACCGCCAGCGACATCGCGCTGCCCTGGCATTGGCGTTCCATGTGCATGGACCAAGCCTGGCGCCCGCTGCGTGACCTGGAGCAACTCTCCCACTGTGCCTGCCGCCTCAAGCGCTGGCAGACCTTTGCCTGGCAATTGGCGACGTGCGAGTTGCTGCCTTCCCTTTCTGTTTCTGACCTGGTGCAAGGATCCTCCGATGAGTAACACCCGTATCGAACGCGACAGCATGGGCGAACTGCAAGTACCTGCCGAGGCCCTGTATGGCGCCCAAACCCAGCGTGCGGTGAACAACTTTCCGATCAGCCATCAACGCATGCCGGCGCAGTTCATTCGCGCATTGATCCTGGCCAAGACCGCCGCCGCCAAGGTCAACGTCGACCTCAAGCAGATCAGCGAGGCGCAGGGCAAGGCCATCGTCGACGCCGCCCAAGGCCTGCTGGAAGGCGATTTCATGCCGCACTTCCCGGTGGATATCTTCCAGACCGGCTCCGGCACCAGTTCCAACATGAATGCCAACGAAGTGATTGCCACACTGGCCAGCCGTTTGCTGGGCGAGGCGGTCAACCCAAACGACCATGTGAACTGCGGGCAGAGCAGCAACGACATCATCCCGACCACCATCCACGTCAGCGCGGCGTTGGTGTTGCATGAGCAAACACTGCCGGCTCTGTTGCACCTGGTACAGGTGATCGAACAGAAGGCTGAAGAAGTTCATCCGTTCATCAAGACCGGCCGCACGCACCTGATGGACGCCATGCCAGTACGTATGAGCCAAGTGCTCAATGGCTGGGCGCAACAGCTCAAGGCCAATATTGGGCATTTGCAAGACTTGCTGCCAAGCCTGCAGGCCTTGGCCCAGGGCGGCACGGCCGTGGGCACCGGGATCAATGCTCACCCCGAATTCGCAGCCCGTTTCAGCCAGCAATTGAGCAGCCTCACCGGCGTGAAATTCACACCGGGCAAAAACCTGTTTGCGCTGATCGGTTCCCAGGACACCGCCGTCGCCGTCTCCGGCCAGCTGAAAGCGACCGCCGTGTCGTTGATGAAAATCGCCAACGACCTGCGTTGGATGAACTCCGGGCCGCTCGCCGGCCTCGGCGAAATCGAGCTGGAAGGGTTGCAGCCCGGCTCGTCGATCATGCCAGGCAAGGTCAATCCAGTGATCCCGGAAGCCACGGCCATGGTCGCCGCCCAAGTCATCGGCAATGACACGGTGATCACGGTCGCCGGGCAGTCGGGTAACTTCGAGCTCAACGTGATGCTGCCGATCATCGCCCAAAACCTGCTCAGTAGCCTTGAATTGCTGGCCAATTCCAGCCGCTTGTTGGCAGACAAGGCCATCGCCAGCTTCAAGGTCAACGAGGACAAGCTTAAGGAAGCGCTGTCGCGCAACCCGATTCTCGTCACCGCACTCAACCCGATCATTGGGTACCAAAAGGCCGCTGAAATCGCCAAGAAGGCCTATCAGCAGGGCCGCCCAGTCATTGATGTGGCCCTTGAATACACCGATCTGCCCCGCAGCCAACTGGAAGCCCTGCTGGATCCGGAAAAGCTCACGGCCGGCGGCGTGTAATCCGACTCTGCCTTGGAGGTGCATCATGGAGCACTGGAAACGCACGATCGAACGGGCCAATCGCTGCTTTATGCAAGGCGAGTTGGTCGATGCCCGCGAGGCCTATTTGCAGGCACTGGCGCTGGCTCAGGTGTTGTTCGAACGCTGGGCGGATGCCGACGAAGCCGTGGCGGCGTGTGTCATTTCCCATCACAACCTGGCGGACCTGCACCTGCGCCTGAACCAGCCCGAGGAAAGCGCCGAATACCTCTGTGCCATTCATCAGCGTCTGCTGCAGACCATGCAGGACGCTCGCCTGAGCCCGCAATTGCGTGAAGCAGCGCTGCGCCAAAGCAGCAAGACCTACGTCGAACTGTTGAATTTCATCAGCGATCACGGCGAGTACCCGCGTACTCATCGCTTGCTGGGCGGTACTGCGGCGCAACCGATCACTCCACACTACGGAGCACATTGATATGACTTACACCTTGCCTGCCTTGCCCTACGCCTACGATGCCCTGGAGCCGCATATCGATGCGCAAACCATGGAGATTCATTACACCAAGCATCACCAGACCTACATCAATAACCTCAACGCCGCTATCGAAGGCACCGAGTTCGCCGGTTGGCCGATAGAGAAACTGGTGTCCAGCGTTCAGCAACTGCCGGAAAAACTCCGTGCGGCGGTGATCAACCAAGGGGGTGGTCATGCCAACCACTCGCTTTTCTGGGCCGTGATGTCGCCTGAAGGAGGAGGCAAGCCCGACGGCGCGATCGGCAAGGCTATTGAAGAGCAGTTGGGTGGTTTTGACAGTTTCAAGGAAGCCTTCACCAAGGCCGCATTGACTCGTTTCGGCAGTGGCTGGGCCTGGCTGAGCGTTACGCCACAGAAGACGCTGGTGGTGGAAAGCAGCGGTAACCAGGACAGCCCGCTGATGAACGGCAACACGCCGATCCTTGGCCTTGACGTCTGGGAACACGCCTACTACCTGCGCTATCAGAACCGACGCCCCGAATACATCAATGCCTTCTACAGTGTCATTAACTGGCCGGAAGTTGCTGCACGCTATCAGGCCGCCTTGGCCTGACATTCACCTTCATAACAAGATCTAAGGTCGACTATGGGCACTGACACATTGGCGATCAGCAGCGTGCGATTGTTTCGTTATGCGTTTGGCTCGCTGCTGTTATTGGCAGGTATTGCATTGCTGGTGGCCCACGGGCTGGCCTGGCTTGATCTCGAACCGCGCATCCTGCGCGCCTTGCAGGGCGGCGCAATTTGCGCGCTCGGCACGGCGTTGGGCGCGGTTCCGGTATTGGTGATTCGGCGAATGCCGGTCGCCCTGAGCGACACGCTGCTGGGGTTTGGTGCCGGAGTGATGCTGGCGGCGACGGCCTTTTCGCTGGTTGTGCCGGGTATTGCTGCGGCTGAGAGCCTGGGGCTCTCGTCCTGGGGCGCTGGCGGGCTGATCAGCTTTGGCATCATGCTGGGCGCTTTCGGGTTGTACCTGGTCGATCGCAAGGTCTCCGGCGCCAGCCCGGAAATGCTTGTGGGCACACCGGATAAACCGGTGATCCCACCGCGCATCTGGTTGTTTGTGTTCGCCATCATTGCCCACAACATTCCGGAGGGCATGGCGGTGGGCGTCTCCGCCGGTGGCGTAATGCCGGATGCCGACAGCCTGGCCATGGGGATTGCCCTGCAGGATGTGCCCGAAGGTCTGGTGATTGCGTTGGTGTTGGCTGGGGCGGGGATGTCGCGGGTCAAGGCGTTCCTGATCGGTGCGGCATCCGGTTTGGTAGAGCCTGTATTCGCTGTGCTTTGTGCCTGGTTGGTGACCCTGGCCGAGGTGCTGTTGCCGTTGGGTCTGGCATTGGCCGCGGGCGCAATGTTGTTGGTGGTGACCCATGAGGTGATCCCGGAATCGCGGCGCAATGGTCACGAAAAGCTCGCCAGTCTGGGCCTGTGCATCGGGTTTTGTTTGATGATGGTGATGGATACCGCATTGGGGTGAAGCCGTTGCGGCTTCACGCCTGTCTCAAAGGGTGAGCTTACTCACCCTCATCAAAGTAGTTATTGATCAGCGCCACTAGGGCGTCCATCGCTTCCTGCTCTTGCTCGCCTTCGGTCTTCAAATGAATCGTGGTGCCTTTGCCGGCCGCCAGCATCATCATCGCCATGATGCTTTTGCCATCGACCATGCTCTCTGGTGTGCGCCCAGCGCGGATTTGGCAAGGGAACTGCCCGGCGACGCCGACGAATTTGGCCGAGGCCCGGGCGTGTAAACCCAGCTTGTTGATGATTTGAATTTCACGAGCGGGCATCGCGGGGGTGTTCCTTTCAGCTGAGGTCGCGGTGGCGAACCTGGACGTTCTTGAGGGTTTGTTGCAGCACCTGGCCCAGGCGCTCGGTCAGGTATACCGATCGGTGGTGACCACCGGTGCAGCCGATGGCAATGGTGACATAGGCGCGGTTACTCGCGGCAAAGCGCGGCAACCATTTGAGCAGGTAGCTGGAGATGTCCTGGAACATCTCCTCCACATCCGGCTGTGCGGCCAGATAATCGGCCACGGGCTGATCCAGCCCGGACTGGTCACGTAGCTCGGGCTTCCAATAAGGATTGGGCAGGCAGCGCACGTCGAACACCAGGTCGGCGTCCACCGGCATGCCGCGCTTGAAGCCAAAAGATTCGACGAGAAACGCCGTGCCCGGCTCCGGCTGGTTCAGCAGGCGCAGCTTGATGGCGTCGCGTAACTGATACAGGTTGAGGCTGGTGGTGTTGATCTTGAGGTCGGCCAGATCAATGATCGGCCCCAGTAGCTTGGTTTCGTCTTCGATGGCTTCGGCGAGGGAACGATGCGGGCTGCTGAGGGGGTGGCGACGACGGGTCTCTGAGAAGCGCTTGAGCAACGTCTCCTCGTCGGCATCCAGGTACAGCACGTCGCAATGAATGTGTTTGGCGCGCACTTCCTCAAGCAGTTCCGGGAAGCGCGAAAGATGGCTGGGCAGGTTACGGGCGTCAATCGAAACAGCAACCAGCGGTTGTGCGAGTTCGGTGTGGATCAAAGCGCGTTCTGCCAGCTCAGGCAGCAGGCCGGCCGGCAGGTTGTCGATGCAATAGAAACCGCTGTCCTCAAGAACATTGAGGGCGGTGCTTTTACCCGAGCCGGAGCGGCCGCTGACGATGATCAAACGCATGATTACTGCCCGCTTTGTTCATCCAGGACAACTTGATACAGCGCCCCATTGCTGTTGGCGCTGCGCAGTTTGTCGCGTACTTCCTTGCGGTCGAGCATGCTGGCGATCTGCCGAAGCAGTTCCAGGTGTGCATCGGTGGCAGCTTCCGGGACCAGCAGAACGAACAGCAGGTCGACCGGGGCGCCATCGATGGCGTCGAAATCGATAGGGGCGTCCAAGTGCAGCAGGGCGCTTACGGGGGACTCGCAGCCTTTGAGGCGGCAGTGAGGAATCGCGATGCCGTTGCCAAAACCGGTGGAACCGAGTTTTTCACGGGCAATCAGGGCCTCGAAGACATCTTGCATCTCCAGATCCGGCACTTCGCGTGCGATCAGGTTGGCAATTTGTTCGAGGGCTTTCTTCTTGCTGCCGCCCGGCGCGTTCACGAGGGAACGGCCGGGGGTCAGGATGGTTTCAAGTCGGATCATGGGGGGGGAGTTAACGACCTGTGCCCTGAAGCAGGCTCAGATTCTTTTCCTTATGCTTTTTGAGTTGGCGGTCAAGCTTGTCTGTGAGCAAGTCGATTGATGCATACATGTCTTCATGCTCGGCATTGGCTACCACTTCGCCGCCGGGTATCTGAAGTGTCGCTTCGATTTTCTGCTGAAGCTTGTCGACCTTCATGATGACCTGCACGTTGGTGATCTTGTCGAAATGGCCCTCAAGCTTCCTAAGCTTCTGCTCTACGTAGTCGCGTAGTGGAGGGGTGACTTCTACATGGTGTCCACTGATGTTGACTTGCATACAGCTTCTCCTTCGTTGCCAGTGCATAAAGCGGTGGGCAGGAATACCCACCACTGGAACGCTGTGGCCCGCCCGTCACATCAAACGCTTACGCTCGCTGGAAGGCGCGATCCCAAGGGATTCGCGGTACTTGGCGACGGTTCGACGGGCGACCTGAATGCCTTGTGCCTCCAGTAAACCAGCGATCTTGCTGTCACTCAACGGCTTTTTCTGATTTTCCGCGGCAACCAGTTTTTTGATGATCGCGCGGATCGCTGTGGACGAGCATTCGCCGCCTTCGGAGGTGCTTACATGGCTGGAGAAAAAGTATTTCAACTCATAGATACCCCGTGGGGTATGCATGAATTTTTGCGTCGTTACCCGTGAAATCGTTGATTCGTGCATGCCCACCGCTTCTGCGATGTCATGCAGCACCAGGGGTTTCATTGCCTCGTCGCCATATTCCAGGAAGCCGCGCTGGTGCTCGACGATCTGGGTGGCGACTTTCATCAGGGTTTCGTTGCGGCTTTGCAGGCTCTTGATAAACCAGCGCGCTTCCTGCAACTGGTTGCGCATGAAGGTGTTGTCGGCACTGGTGTCGGCGCGACGCACGAAACCGGCATATTGCGGGTTGACCCGCAGACGTGGCACCGACTCCTGGTTCAGCTCTACCAGCCAGCGTTCGTTGTCTTTGCGCACAATCACATCGGGTACAACGTATTCGGCTTCGCTGGATTCGATCTGCGAGCCCGGGCGTGGGTTGAGGCTTTGCACCAGCTCGATAACCTGGCGCAGTTCGTCTTCCTTGAGTTTCATGCGGCGCATCAACTGGCTGTAGTCGCGGCTGCCCAGCAGGTCGATGTAGTCAGTGACCAGTCGTTGGGCTTCGGCCAGCCAAGGCGTCTTGGCGGGCAACTGGCGCAGTTGCAGCAGCAGGCATTCGCTCAAGGTGCGGGCGCCGATACCGGCAGGCTCGAACTGCTGGATGCGGTGCAGCACGGCTTCGATTTCGTCCAGCTCGATGTCCAGCTCCGGATCGAAGGCCTCTAGTATTTCTTCGAGTGTCTCGTCCAGATAGCCCTGGTTGTTAATGCAATCGATCAGGGTGACAGCGATCAGACGATCGGTGTCGGACATCGGTGCCAGGTTCAATTGCCACAACAGATGGCTCTGCAGGCTCTCGCCGACGGAGGTGCGGGTGGTGAAGTCCCACTCGTCATCGTCGTTGCTGGGCAGGCTGCTGGCGCTGGTCTGGTAGACGTCTTCCCAGGCAGTGTCCACCGGGAGTTCGTTGGGAATGCGCTCGTTCCATTCGCCTTCCTCGAGGTTGTCCACCGTCGGGGCCGTTTCCTGGTAAGAGGGTTCCTGAACGTCGGAATTGGGTTTTTGCTCGATGTTGTCGGCCAGCGGGTCTGCATTATCGAAGTCGTCGCCTTCTTCCTGGCGTTCGAGCATCGGATTGGACTCCAGGGCCTCCTGGATTTCCTGTTGCAGGTCCAGCGTCGACAATTGGAGCAGGCGGATGGCCTGTTGCAGCTGCGGTGTCATCGTCAGCTGCTGGCCCATTCTCAGGACTAGCGATGGTTTCATGGCAGGGGCTTAACACCTTATTCGCCGGCGCAATGCGCCATCCACGACAGGGCGCGTGAGCGCCAAACATAAGCAAATTATATGCCTGATATCGAGGGCTTTGCCTAGAGCGCGGTAACAATAAAAATCCGGAGGTTTTCTATTAATGTCCGCGCTTAAGGCAAGCTACCTGCCACCACCTTCAATAGCCGGTGGATTTACAGGCGGAACTCGTGACCCAGGTACACTTCCTTGACCAGTTCGTTGGCCAGGATGGTTGCGGAGTCGCCTTCGGCGATCAGCTGGCCATCGTTGACGATGTAAGCGGTTTCGCAGATATCGAGGGTCTCGCGCACGTTGTGGTCGGTGATCAGCACACCGATACCCTTGGCCTTGAGGTGATGGATGATCTGCTTGATGTCTCCAACCGAAATGGGGTCAACGCCGGCAAACGGCTCGTCCAGCAGGATGAACTTGGGTGCGGTCGCCAGGGCGCGGGCGATCTCCACGCGGCGACGCTCGCCGCCCGACAGGCTCATGCCCAGGTTGTCGCGGATGTGGTTGATGTGGAACTCCTGCAGCAGGCTTTCCAGTTCCTTGCGACGGCCATCTCGGTCGAGTTCCTTGCGGGTCTCGAGGATGGCCATGATGTTGTCGGCAACCGACAGTTTGCGGAAGATCGACGCTTCTTGTGGGAGATAGCCGATACCGGCACGGGCGCGGCCGTGCATCGGTTGATGGCTGACGTCCAAGTCGTCGATCAGCACGCGACCCTGGTCCGCCTGAACCAGGCCGACAATCATATAGAAGCAGGTGGTCTTGCCGGCGCCGTTGGGGCCGAGCAAGCCGACGATCTGGCCGCTGTCGATCGACAGGCTCACGTCGCGCACGACCTGACGGCTTTTATAGGCCTTGGCCAGATGCTGGGCTTTCAGGGTTGCCATTACTCGGCCTTCTTCTTCGGCTGGATAACCATGTCGATACGGGGGCGTGGTGCAGTCACCTTGTTGCCATTGGCGCGCCCGGCGTTGGCGATCTGTTTCACAGTGTCATAGGTGATCTTCTCGCCTTCCGTGGAGTTTCCATCGGGGCTCAGTACCTTGGCCTGGTCGATCAGCACGATGCGATTCTGTTGCGCGTGATACTGGATGGTCTTGCCGTAGCCCTTCATCGGGCCGGTATCGGTCGCTGCCTGCTTCTGTTCGAAGTAAGCCAGGTTGCCGACCGAGGTCACCACATCAATATCGCCCGCCGCAGTGCGCGTCAGCGTCACCGTGTTGCCGGTGATCTTCATCGAACCCTGGGTGATGATCACGCCGCCGGTGTAGGTGGCGACGCCTTGTTTGTCATCGAGCTGCGCGTCGTCAGCCGAGATGTGGATCGGTTGCTGGCTATCGTTCGGCAGAGCCCAGGCGCTCACGCTTCCCAGTGCTGCGCCCAAACCGAGCAAAATAGGGAGAGTTTTAACGAGCCTCATACTGTCCTCTTACGTTCGATAGCAGGTGTATCCTGCTTTCTTTCAAATACGCTTTCATTCCCTTGCCAGTCGATACTCCGCCAGCGCCGTCGATTCTAACGTCTTGCTCGGTCTGCGCATATTGCTTCTGTGGGAATACGGTCATGCGGCTGGAAGTAATCACCGTGTCGCGGTTCTTGGCGTCAGTGCGCGCAACGCGCACCGAGTCGATCAGCTCGACTTCGGTGCCGTCCGGGTTCACCTCGCCACGCTTGCTGGTGACATGCCACGGAAATTCGGTGCCGCGATACAGGTTGAGGTCCGGGTTGGTCAGCAGCGTGACCTCGCTGGCCTTCACATGCTCGACTTTGTCCGAGGTCATTTCGTACTGCACTTTGCCGTCGGGCAGGAACTGCACGCTATAGGCGTTGGTGGCGTAATAGTCGATAGCGCCTTCGTCGACCTGCGCGGCAGGCTGGTCGAGGAAGCGCTCCGGGCTGATATTCCAGTAGCCCACCGCCAGAAACAGCGCGGCGATGACCCCGAATAACAGGAAGTTGCGAATCTTTTTGCTCAGCATAAAACGCTCTATAGGTAGGCGGCGTGGGCCGCTTCAAGGCTGCCCTGGGCACGCAGGATCAACTCGCAGAACTCGCGTGCAGCACCTTCGCCGCCACGGGCGGTGGTGATGCCATGGGCGTGTTCGCGAACAAACTCCGCCGCATTGGCGACTGCCATGCCCAGGCCCACTCGGCGAATGACCGGCAAGTCCGGCAGATCATCGCCCAGATAGGCGACCTGCTCGTAGCTTAGATTGAGTTGGCCAAGTAGCTCGTCCAGAACCACCAGTTTATCCTCGCGGCCTTGATACAGGTGAGGAATACCGAGGTTTTGTGCGCGGCGTTCCACAACGGGAGTTTTTCGGCCGCTGATAATCGCCGTTTGCACGCCCGCCGCCATCAGCATTTTGATGCCTTGGCCATCGAGAGTGTTGAACGTCTTGAATTCGCTGCCATCTTCGAGAAAGTACAGGCGACCGTCGGTCAGCACGCCGTCTACGTCGAAAATCGCCAGTTTGATGTGTTTGCCGCGTTGCAGCAGGTCGCTGGTCATTTACATCACTCCCGCACGCAACAAGTCGTGCATGTTCAGGGCGCCAACCGGGCGGTCTTGGTTGTCGACCACCACCAGCGCGCCGATTTTGTGGTCTTCCATGATCTTCAATGCTTCGGCTGCGAGCATTTCAGGGCGTGCAGTCTTGCCGTGAGGGGTCATTACCGCATCGATGGTCGCTGTGCGGATGTCGATGGTGCGGTCCAGGGTGCGACGCAAGTCACCGTCGGTGAACACCCCGGCCAAACGGCCGTCGGATTCCAGGATCACCGTCATGCCCAGACCTTTGCGGGTCATTTCCATCAGCGCGTCCTTCAGCGGGGTACCGCGCTGGACGTGGGGCAATTCATCGCCCGAATGCATGACATTTTCCACTTTCAGCAACAGGCGGCGACCCAGGGCACCACCGGGGTGGGAAAACGCAAAATCTTCGGCAGTGAAGCCGCGGGCCTCCAGTAGCGCCACAGCCAGGGCGTCGCCCATGACCAGGGCCGCGGTGGTGGAGGATGTGGGAGCCAGGTTCAGCGGGCAGGCCTCGTGGGCCACGTGCACGTTCAGATTGACTTCGGCGGCCTTGGCCAGCGTCGACTCCGGGTTGCCGGTGATACTGATCATCTGGATTCCCAGGCGCTTGATCAGCGGCAGCAGGGTCACGATCTCGTTGGTGGTGCCGGAGTTGGACAGCGCAAGAATGATGTCCTCCTTGGTGATCATGCCCATATCGCCATGGCTGGCCTCGGCCGGATGCACGAAAAACGCGGTGGTCCCGGTACTGGCCAGGGTGGCGGCGATCTTGTTGCCGACGTGACCTGACTTGCCCATGCCGACCACGACAACGCGGCCCTTGCTGGCCAGAATCATCTCGCAGGCGCGTACGAAATCTGCGTCGATATGGGCCAGCAAGCCTTCTACGGCTTCCAGTTCGAGGCGGATGGTGCGTTGTGCGGATTGAATAAGGTCGCTGGATTGGCTCATGTCTGAAATCGTATAGCCTGACGAAAAGGCGGCGATTATAGCGGTAATGATCAATTCCCTCACGCAAGTTCGTCAGGCTTTACTCAGTCGGTGACTGAGATTCATGCCCTGCAACGTTTTTTCCCTGTCCTGGATCTGAACAACCGCTGTTCCGGCCTTGGGCGGCTTGTGCCAGCAGTGATATAGTTCGCCGCCAGTTCGGTCCGCCCAGCCCATGTGGCTATCTGTTGCGTAACCGTTGCAAACGTTTGTCGCATACATGGTGTCTGAGTGAGAGGCTGCATCCCAAGGAGTTTAGATGAGTGCCGATAACGCCTACGCGGTCGAGCTGAAGGGACTGACCTTCAAGCGCGGGACGCGCAGCATCTTCAATAACGTCGATATTCGCATTCCCCGTGGCAAGGTCACGGGCATCATGGGGCCGTCCGGTTGCGGCAAGACCACCCTGTTGCGCCTGATGGGCATGCAATTGCGCCCCAGTGCCGGCGAAGTGTGGGTCAACGGCCAGAACCTGCCGACGCTGTCGCGCAGCGATCTGTTCGATGCGCGCAAGCATATGGGCGTTCTGTTCCAGAGTGGTGCGCTGTTCACCGATCTCGATGTGTTCGAGAACGTGGCGTTTCCGCTGCGGGTGCATACCCAGCTGTCTGATGAAATGATTCGCGACATTGTGTTGCTGAAACTGCAGGCCGTAGGTCTTCGTGGTGCCATTGACCTGATGCCCGATGAGCTGTCTGGCGGCATGAAGCGTCGCGTGGCCCTGGCGCGCGCCATCGCTCTCGACCCGCAGATCCTTATGTATGACGAGCCCTTCGTTGGCCAGGACCCGATCGCCATGGGCGTATTGGTGCGCCTGATCCGCCTGCTCAACGATGCGTTGGGCATTACCAGCATCGTGGTGTCCCACGACCTTGCAGAAACCGCGAGCATTGCCGATTACCTGTATGTAGTGGGCGATGGCCAGGTTCTGGGGCAGGGCACGCCTGAAGAGCTGATGAACGCCGATAACCCGCGTATCCGCCAATTCATGACCGGCGATCCCGACGGCCCCGTGCCTTTTCACTTTCCGGCAGCGGATTACCGCTCAGATCTTCTGGGGAAGCGCTGATGCGCAAGACATCTCTAATCGAGAAGGTTCGCCTTTTCGGTCGCTCCGGCATCGACATCGTCGAAGTGCTCGGTCGTTCGACCATTTTCCTGTTTCACGCATTGCTCGGCCGCGGAGGCATCGGCGGCGGTTTTGGCCTGCTGCTCAAGCAACTGCATTCGGTGGGCGTGATGTCCCTGGTGATCATCGTGGTCTCCGGAATGTTCATCGGTATGGTGTTGGCGTTGCAGGGCTTCAATATCCTGTCCAGCTATGGTTCGGAGCAGGCGGTAGGGCAGATGGTCGCCCTGACGCTGCTGCGTGAGCTGGGCCCGGTAGTGACCGCGTTGCTGTTCGCCGGGCGTGCGGGGTCCGCACTGACCGCCGAAATCGGCAACATGAAGTCCACCGAACAGTTGTCCAGCCTGGAAATGATCGGCGTGGACCCGCTCAAATACATTGTTGCCCCGCGCCTGTGGGCCGGTTTCATTTCCCTGCCATTGCTGGCGATGATCTTCAGCGTGGTGGGTATCTGGGGCGGTTCGTGGGTGGCGGTGGACTGGCTGGGCGTCTACGACGGCTCCTACTGGGCCAACATGCAAAACAGCGTGACCTTCAGCGGTGACGTGCTCAACGGCATCATAAAGAGCATCGTTTTTGCCTTTGTAGTGACCTGGATCGCCGTATTCCAAGGCTACGACTGTGAGCCCACCTCAGAAGGGATCAGTCGCGCCACCACCAAGACCGTTGTGTACGCCTCGCTGGCGGTACTGGGCCTTGACTTCATTTTGACCGCCTTGATGTTTGGAGATTTCTGATGCAAAACCGCACTGTGGAAATCGGTGTCGGCCTTTTCTTGCTGGCTGGCATCCTGGCTTTACTGTTGCTGGCCCTGCGAGTCAGCGGCCTTTCGGCCAGCCCCACCGCCGATACTTATAAACTTTACGCGTACTTCGACAATATCGCCGGTTTGACTGTCAGAGCCAAGGTGACCATGGCCGGTGTGACCATCGGCAAGGTCACGGCAATCGATCTGGATCGCGACAGCTTCACCGGTCGAGTGACGATGCAGTTGGACAAGAAGGTAGATAATCTGCCGACTGACTCGACGGCATCTATCCTCACTGCGGGTCTGCTGGGCGAGAAATACATCGGTATCAGCGTGGGCGGGGAAACAGCCCTGCTCAAGGATGGCTCGACCATCCACGACACGCAGTCGTCGCTGGTGCTCGAGGACCTGATCGGAAAATTTTTGCTCAATACGGTCAATAAAGACGCCAAATGAGGAATCTGTTCATGATCTCTACCTTGCGACGTGGCCTGCTGGTACTGCTTGCTGCACTGCCATTGATGGCCAACGCGGCAGGTTCTGCGCACGAACTGGTGCAGGACACGACCACCAAGATGCTGGCTGACCTGACTGCCAACAAGGAAAAGTACAAGCAAGATCCAAGTCAGTTCTATGACGCGCTCAACACCATTGTTGGCCCGGTCGTGGATGCCGAAGGCATTTCGCGCAGCATCATGACGGTCAAATACTCGCGCAAGGCCACGCCTGCGCAAATGCAGACGTTCCAGGAGAACTTCAAAAAAGGCCTGTTCCAGTTCTATGGCAACGCCTTGCTCGAGTACAACAACCAGGGCATTACCGTCGCTCCCGCCGGTGATGAGTCCGGTGATCGCACCAGCGTCAACATGAGTGTCAAGGGCAACAACGGCGCCATTTACCCTGTGCAGTACACGCTGGAGAAAATCAACGGCGAGTGGAAACTGCGTAATGTGATCATCAATGGTATCAACATCGGCAAGCTCTTCCGTGATCAGTTCGCCGACGCCATGCAGCGTAATGGCAACGATCTGGATAAAACCATCAATGGTTGGGCTGGCGAGGTTGCCAAGGCCAAGGAAGAAACCGATAAAGCTGCCGGGAAGCCTGCGCAATGACCGAATCGGCTGTTCGTCTTGGCGACGCCGGTGAGTTGTTCCTCAGTGGCGTGCTCGACTACCGCACCGGGCCTGACCTGCGCAAGCAGGGCCAGGCCCTGATCAAGGCCAGCAACGGGCCGACGTTAGTGCTGGATTGCTCGGCGGTGACCAAGTCCAGCAGCGTCGGTTTGTCGTTATTGTTGTGCTTCATGCGTGATGCCGAGGCGGCTAAAAAGACGGTCAGCATCCGCGCGCTGCCCGAAGACATGCGCGAAATTGCCGAGGTTTCCGGTTTGACCGAACTGTTGGCGCATCCTTAATACACATTAACAATGAGGCCCCCCGTCAGAGTCCTGCTATGCGGGGTTCGCAGGCGCGGGGCTTTTTTGTATGATGTGCGACCCGTGCGCACTGGGCGCCGATAGAGGTTGAGCATGCAGGCCCTAGAAGTTAAGAGCTTCCTTGAAGGAAAGCTGCCGGAAACGACTGTAGAAGTTGAAGGCGAAGGCTGCAATTTCCAGCTGAACGTGATTAGCGACGAACTGGCGGCGTTGAGCCCGGTCAAGCGTCAACAGCAGATCTATGCCCATTTGAACCCATGGATCACCGATGGCAGCATCCATGCGGTCACTATGAAATTTTTCAGCCGCGCGGCCTGGGCCGAGCGCACCTGAGCCCCCAAGGCGTCGAGATTCTTATGGATAAATTGATTATTACCGGCGGTGCCCGCCTTGATGGCGAGATCCGCATTTCCGGTGCGAAAAACTCTGCCTTGCCGATCCTGGCAGCGACCCTGCTGTGCGATGGCCCGGTGACTGTGGCCAACCTGCCGCACCTGCACGACATCACCACCATGATCGAGCTGTTCGGCCGCATGGGCATTGAGCCGGTCATCGACGAGAAACTGGCCGTCGAAATCGACCCACGCACCATCAAAACCCTGATCGCGCCGTACGAACTGGTGAAAACCATGCGTGCGTCGATCCTGGTGCTGGGCCCGATGGTTGCTCGTTTCGGCGAAGCCGAAGTGGCATTGCCTGGTGGTTGCGCCATCGGCTCGCGTCCGGTGGACCTGCACATCCGTGGCCTCGAAGCCATGGGCGCGGTCATTGACGTCGAAGGCGGCTACATCAAGGCCAAGGCGCCGGAAGGCGGCCTGCGTGGCGCGAACTTCTTCTTTGATACCGTCAGCGTGACCGGTACCGAGAACATCATGATGGCCGCAGCCCTGGCCAAAGGCCGCAGCGTGCTGCAGAACGCCGCGCGCGAGCCGGAAGTGGTCGATCTGGCCAACTTCCTCAACGCCATGGGCGCTAAAGTCTCCGGTGCTGGCACCGACACCATCACCATTGACGGTGTAGAGCGTCTGCACTCTGCAACCTACAAGGTCATGCCAGACCGTATCGAGACCGGGACCTATCTGGTTGCCGCCGCCGTTACCGGTGGCCGCGTCAAGGTCAAGGACACCGATCCGACCATCCTGGAAGCGGTCCTGGAAAAACTGCGCGAAGCCGGTGCTGAAATCACCACTGGCGAAGACTGGATCGAGCTGAACATGCACGGCAAGCGTCCAAAAGCCGTCAACGTGCGTACCGCTCCGTACCCGGCCTTCCCAACCGACATGCAAGCGCAGTTCATCTCCCTGAACGCCATTGCTGAAGGCACCGGCGCCGTGATCGAGACCATCTTCGAAAACCGTTTCATGCACGTGTATGAACTGCACCGCATGGGCGCGAAGATCCAGGTTGAAGGCAACACAGCCATCGTCACCGGCACCGAGAAGCTCAAGGGCGCGCCAGTGATGGCCACCGACCTGCGCGCTTCGGCCAGCCTGGTTATTTCGGCGTTGATCGCCGAAGGCGACACCCTGATCGATCGCATTTACCACATCGACCGTGGTTACGAGTGCATCGAAGAAAAACTGCAGATGCTCGGCGCAAAAATCCGCCGCGTACCGGGCTAATCCCCGGGTTGCCAACACCGTGTGGTGGGCGGGCAAGCTCGCTCGCCGCACGGTGTTCGCTGTTAGCTGAGCGGTATGCTGAATTTGTTTCAAATCGAGGCTGTGATGGCCTCGATCTGTGTCTGGCGCCATCTGCGACCGGACAGCAATCGCCTGATGAAGGACTGACGTTCCCCATGTTGACCATCGCACTGTCCAAGGGCCGCATCCTTGACGACACTTTGCCGCTTCTGGCTGAAGCGGGCATCGTGCCGACCGAGAATCCGGACAAGAGCCGCAAGCTGATCATCCCTACGACCCAGGACGACGTTCGCCTGTTGATCGTGCGGGCTACCGACGTGCCGACCTACGTTGAACATGGCGCCGCCGACCTGGGTGTCGCCGGTAAAGACGTACTGATGGAATACGGCGGCCAGGGCCTCTACGAACCGCTGGATCTGCGTATTGCTCTGTGCAAGCTGATGACGGCCGGCCGTGTCGGTGATGTTGAGCCCAAAGGGCGCCTGCGCGTGGCCACCAAGTTTGTCAACGTCGCCAAGCGCTACTATGCCGAGCAAGGTCGTCAGGTCGATATCATCAAGCTCTACGGCTCGATGGAGCTGGCGCCGCTGATCGGCCTGGCCGACAAGATCATCGACGTGGTCGACACCGGCAACACCTTGCGTGCCAACGGTCTCGAACCTCAAGACTTTATTGCCGACATCAGTTCCCGCCTGATCGTCAACAAGGCATCGATGAAGATGCAGCACGCCCGTATCCAGGCGTTGATCGACACCCTGCGCACCGCAGTGGAGTCTCGACACCGCGGTTGACCCACCTGCGTAGCCGAAAGGCTGCGCCCGTCTATCCGCCTCATAGCCAGAATTCTCGGGTGCCCAAGCGGAAACGACTGCAGGGAAGGTGCGCTGACGTTCAATAACGAATCGCGCCTTCGGGCGCCTGAGTTTTTTGCCAATTCTATTGAGGCCCTCGCTATGACCACGTCCACTGCAATTGCCCGACTCAACGCTGCCGACCCGGATTTCGCCCATCATCTGGATCATCTGCTGAGCTGGGAAAGCGTGTCTGACGACTCGGTCAACGGGCGAGTCCTCGACATCATCAAGTCCGTGCGTGAGCGCGGTGACGCGGCGCTGGTGGACTTCACCCGCCAGTTCGATGGCCTGGACGTGGCATCCATGTCGGACCTGATCCTGCCTCGCGAACGCCTGGAGTTGGCCCTGACGCGCATCACTGCGCCCCAGCGTGAAGCCCTGGAAGTGGCGGCTACGCGCGTGCGCAGCTATCACGAAAAGCAGAAACAGGATTCCTGGAGCTACACCGAAGCCGACGGCACCGTGCTGGGCCAGAAGGTCACGCCGCTGGACCGCGCCGGTCTGTATGTGCCCGGTGGCAAGGCGTCGTACCCATCGTCGGTGCTGATGAACGCGATTCCGGCAAAAGTGGCCGGTGTGACCGAAGTGGTCATGGTGGTACCGACCCCGCGTGGTGAAATCAACGAATTGGTGCTGGCGGCGGCCTGCATTGCGGGCGTTGATCGGGTGTTCACCATCGGCGGCGCCCAGGCCGTGGCGGCCCTGGCCTATGGCACCGAAAGCGTGCCGAAGGTCGACAAAGTCGTCGGTCCTGGCAATATCTACGTGGCCACCGCCAAGCGCCACGTCTTTGGCCAGGTCGGCATCGACATGATCGCCGGCCCCTCGGAAATCCTCGTGGTGTGTGACGGCCAGACCGACCCCGACTGGATCGCCATGGACCTGTTCTCCCAGGCTGAGCACGACGAAGATGCCCAGGCGATCCTGGTCAGTCCGGATGCCGAGTTCCTCGACAAAGTCGCCGCCAGCATCGACAAATTGCTGCCGACCATGGACCGCGCCGAGATTATCGAGAAGTCGATCAATGGCCGTGGCGCGTTGATTCTGGTCCGCGACATGGAACAGGCCATCGAAGTCGCCAACCGTATCGCGCCGGAGCACCTGGAGTTGTCCGTGGCGGACCCACAAGCCTGGCTGCCGTCGATTCGCCATGCCGGCGCCATCTTCATGGGCCGTCATACCAGCGAAGCCCTGGGAGACTACTGTGCGGGCCCCAACCATGTGCTGCCGACCTCCGGCACGGCGCGTTTCTCGTCGCCGCTGGGGGTGTATGACTTCCAGAAGCGTTCGTCGATCATCTTCTGCTCGCCCCAGGGCGCTTCCGAGCTGGGCAAGACCGCTTCGGTACTGGCCCGTGGTGAATCCCTGAGCGCCCACGCCCGCAGCGCGGAATATCGCATTCTTGACGACAAGCAAGGTAACTGAGATATGAGCAAATTCTGGAGCGCCTTCGTCAAGGACCTCGTGCCTTACGTGCCTGGCGAGCAGCCGAAGCTGACCAAACTGGTCAAGCTCAACACCAATGAAAACCCCTATGGCCCGTCGCCCAAGGCGCTGGCCGCGATGCAGGCCGAGTTGAACGATAACTTGCGCCTGTACCCGGACCCCAACAGCGACCTGCTCAAGCAAGCGGTGGCCAAGTATTACGCGATCGATGCCGGCAAGGTGTTCCTCGGCAACGGTTCCGATGAAGTGTTGGCGCATATCTTCCACGGTCTGTTCCAGCACGATTTGCCGCTTTTGTTCCCGGACATCAGCTACAGCTTCTATCCGGTGTACTGCGGCCTCTACGGCATCCAGTCCGAGCCGGTGCCGCTGGATGAGCAGTTCCAGATCCGTGTCGCGGACTACGCCAGGCCTAACGGCGGGATCATTTTCCCCAACCCCAACGCACCGACCGGCTGCGTGCTGGCACTGGACGCGGTGGAGCAGATTCTCAAGGCCAGCCCGGACTCGGTGGTGGTGGTCGATGAAGCCTATATCGACTTCGGCGGCGAAACCGCCATCAGCCTGGTGGACCGCTACCCGAACCTGCTGGTGACCCAGACCCTGTCCAAGTCGCGCTCACTGGCCGGTTTGCGTGTGGGCCTGGCCGTGGGCCACCCGGACCTGATCGAGGCGCTGGAGCGGGTCAAGAACAGCTTCAACTCCTATCCGCTGGATCGCCTGGCGATTGTCGGCGCGGCGGCGGCGTTCGAGGACCGTGAGTATTTCGAGAAAACCTGCCAGCAGGTGATCGACAGCCGGAACACGCTTGTCGCGCAACTGGAAGCCAAGGGGTTTGAGGTGCTGCCGTCGGCGGCCAACTTCATCTTTGCTCGTCACCCACGGCACGACGCTGCTGGTCTGGCGGCCAAATTGCGTGAGCAGGGTGTGATCGTGCGCCACTTCAAGCAGGAGCGGATTGCCCAGTTCCTGCGGATCAGCATCGGTACGCGGGAGCAGAATCAGGCGTTGATCGAGGGGCTCGGCGAGCTCTAAGCCAGACTGAGGATAAAAAAATGTGGGAGGGGGCAAGCCCTTCCCACATTGGGTTCTACCGTGTGTCAGAGCAGTGGCTCATCCGGCTTCTTGTTCTTCCAGCCATCATTGCCCGGTAGCAGCAGGTTCAAGCCAATCGCTACCACTGCGCACAGGGCGATGCCCTTGAGGCCGAAGTCATCCGGGCCAGTACCGGTACCGACCAGCACGCCGCCAATCCCGAACACCAGGGTCACCGATACAATCACCAGATTGCGCGCCTCACCCAGGTCGATCTTGTGACGGATCAGCGTGTTCATGCCCACGGCCGCAATCGAGCCGAACAACAGGCACAGAATCCCGCCCATCACCGGCACCGGAATGCTCTGCAGCAGCGCGCCGAACTTGCCGATAAATGCCAGGCTGATGGCAAACACTGCCGCCCAGGTCATGATTTTTGGGTTGTAGTTCTTGGTCAGCATCACCGCGCCCGTCACTTCGGCGTAGGTGGTGTTCGGCGGGCCGCCAAACAGGCCGGCAGCCGTGGTCGCAATCCCGTCACCCAATAGCGTGCGATGCAGGCCGGGCTTCTTCAGGTAGTCGCGGCCGGTCACGCTGCCCACCGCAATCACACCGCCGATATGCTCGATCGCCGGGGCCAGGGCCACCGGAACGATAAACAGGATCGCCTGCCAGTTGAACTCTGGCGCGGTGAAGTGGGGCAGGGCGAACCAGGGGGCGGCGGCGATCTTCGCCGTGTCGACCACGCCAAAGTAAAACGCCATGGCAAAACCCACCAGCACGCCGGAGATGATCGGCACCAGGCGGAAAATGCCTTTGCCGAACACCGCCACGATCAACGTGGTAAGCAGTGCCGGCATCGAGATCATCATCGCCGTCTGGTAATGGATCAGCTCGGCGCCATCCCCCGATTTGCCCATCGCCATGTTCGCGGCAATCGGCGCCATGGCCAGGCCGATGGAAATGATCACCGGCCCGATGACCACGGGCGGCAGCAACCGGTCGATAAACCCGGTGCCTTTGACCTTCACCGCCAGGCCCAGAAACGTATAAACGAAACCGGCCGCCATCACCCCGCCCATGGTCGCCGCCAGGCCGAACTGACCCTTGGCGAGGATGATCGGGGTGATAAACGCAAAGCTCGACGCCAGGAACACTGGCACCTGGCGTCCTGTCACCACCTGGAACAACAGCGTGCCCAGGCCTGCGGTAAACAGTGCGACGTTTGGATCAAGGCCGGTGATCAGCGGCATCAACACCAGCGCGCCAAATGCTACGAAGAGCATTTGTGCGCCAGACAGGATCTGGCGCCAAAGCGGGTCGTTGAATTCATCCTGCATGTTCACGCGTCCTTCTGCTTGGTGCCGAAGATCTTGTCACCGGCATCGCCCAGGCCAGGGATGATGTAGCCGTGTTCGTTCAGGCGCTCATCGATGGACGCGGTGTAGATCTGCACGTCCGGGTGCGCTTTCTCGACGGCGGCGATGCCTTCGGGCGCGGCCACCAGCACCATGGCACGGATGTCCTTGCAACCGGCTTTCTTCAGCAGGTCGATGGTGGCGACCATGGAACTGCCGGTGGCAAGCATCGGGTCGATGATCATGGCCAGGCGCTCGTCGATTTCCGGGACGAGTTTTTCCAGGTAGGTGTGGGCCTGCAAGGTCTCTTCGTTACGGGCCACGCCAACGGCGCTGACCTTGGCGCCGGGGATCAGGCTGAGTACGCCCTCAAGCATGCCGATACCGGCGCGCAGGATCGGTACCACCGTGATCTTTTTACCGGCGATTTTCTCGACCTGGACGGGACCGGCCCAACCGGGGATCTCATAGTTCTCCAGGGGCAAATCCTTGGTGGCTTCGTAAGTGAGCAACGCTCCGACTTCCTGAGCAAGCTCACGGAAATTCTTCGTGCTAATGTCGGCGCGGCGCATAAGGCCGAGCTTGTGTCGGATCAGCGGGTGGCGGATCTCGCGAGTGGGCATGGGAAAGGCTCCGGCGGCGGGCAAAAAAACCGGCCTAGATTAATCTATCCGAGGGTGTTGTCCTATAGACATCTAGCACGTTAGTCCATTAAGGCTTGCTCGGAGCGCACGAGAAGCGTACCTTCGCCCGCTTTTCTTGCCACAGCACCCCCTTGGAGAGCGCCATGTCCGCTGATCTCGAGCATATCCGTCAAATCATGCGCGAGGCTGACTGCCTGTACACCGAAGCGCAAGTCGAAGAAGCGATCGCCAAGGTCGGCGCCCACATCAGCCGTGAAATGGCCGACACCAACCCGGTGGTGTTCTGTGTGATGAATGGCGGCCTGATCTTCGCCGGCAAATTGCTGACCCACCTGCAATTCCCGCTGGAAGCGTCCTACCTGCACGCTACGCGCTATCGCAACGAAACCACCGGCGGCGATCTGTTCTGGAAAGCCAAGCCGGAAGTCTCGTTCATTGACCGCGACGTGCTGATCATCGACGACATCCTCGACGAAGGTCACACCTTGGGCGCGATCATCGACTTCTGTAAACACGCCGGTGCACGTAAGGTGCACACCGCCGTATTGATCGACAAAGACCACGACCGCAAGGCCCGTCCGGACCTGAAAGCCGATTACGTCGGCCTGCCGTGCATCGACCGGTATATCTTCGGTTACGGCATGGACTACAAAGGCTACTGGCGCAACGCCAATGGGATCTACGCCGTCAAAGGGATGTAAGCCATGACCCGCTTTCTTGATCAGACACTGTTTGCCGAGTTGGCCGAGAAAGCGGGTGCCAGCCCTCGTGGCCGGCATCACCATAACTTCCACCAGATGGACGAGCCGTGCCATCGCCTGGCAGTCGGCCTGCAACCTGGCACCTATGTGCCGCCTCATCGGCACCTGAGCGCGGATAAGGCAGAAACCTTGTTGGTGCTCCAGGGGCGCCTGGGGTTGTTGGTGTTCAGTGACGCCGGTGAAGTGATCGCTAAGCGCGTGATGCAGGCTGGTGGCGAGTGCTCGGGCGTCGATCTGCCGCCGGGCGTCTTCCATGGCCTGGTAGTGCTTGCGCCCGATACGGTGATGTTCGAATGCAAGGCCGGGCCCTATCGTCCGGTCGGCGAGGGTGAGCTGGCCACTTGGGCGCCCCGCGAAGGCGATGCCGGCGTTGCCGACTATCAACGCTGGATGCTTGCCCAGTTCGATTGAGCTACAGTGCTGGGCCATCTCCTGCGGAGCGGCCCATGAGCCTGTTGATACGCACCTGCGCCGCCCTGGCGCTGATCCTCAGTTTGCCCCTGGCGGCCGCCCCGGCGCCGATGCACGGCCAATTCCTGCCGCCCGACGACCTGACCCTGCGCACCGAAACCCCCGACCAGCAGCAATTGCTGCAAGTCACCGAGTACACGGTGGTGGTGGGGAACCAGCGCCAATCCAACCAGCAACCGATCCCGGTGACCTCGCCGTTGATGATCCGTCTCAAGGGCAAATCCCTGAACAAGGGCGCGACCATCAACCAGGTGGTGCTCAATTTTGATGCCGAAAGCAAAAGCCTGAAAAAACCGGCGTTCGATGACAAGAGCAGGACGCTCACCTTGTCTTATCCCACTGCCCAGTACCGCGTGATCGTCGACCTGCTGCGCAATGACACGGTGTATGTGCAGTTCCTCAGTTACGCCAACGGGCATATATGGGCGGATTTGCATACTGGAGCAGTGCGCGCCAAGTAATCGGGCGACGTCGGCGCGACTTCCGCAGTCCGCGCCCCGCAGGTAGACTTCAAACCCCGTGTAAATGTCTGCAGGCTGGAGTCGGTAATGCGTAAAGATAAGAAACAGGTGATTGGCGACGAGATCGGCGACGATCAGATCAAGTTGTTCCTGGACTTCGAACCGGTCGACGCAATTTCACCGTCCCTGCACAAACTGATCAAGGCCTACCGCGGCCTGCGTATCGACGACTTCGGGCGCTTCCTGGGGTTTTTCAAGGAAGCCGGTCTGGATTTGGATGGCAAAGACGAGCATGGCCAGACCTTCGTGGATCTGATCAGGGACCAGCGTAACGCCGACGAGTACATCGAACTGATCGAAAAAGCTCGCGGCTGATTATCCAGTCCACAAAAAACGCCCCGAGGGGCGTTTTTTATTGGGTGCGCCGGGCCTCAAGCGTAGCTTTCGGCCTCGTTGCTTTGCGCAACCAGTTCCAGGCTGATGTTGTTCTGAGCGTTAATCGTGCGATACAGCTCTGCATCGGTTTCCAGGACTTTTTCGCGGGCCGGGAAGATCTCGTGCAATTTGGCCGCCCACTCGCCGGCCGCTTTGGCCGGAAAGCAGCGCTCGATCAGTTCCAGCATGATCGATACCGTTACCGAAGCGCCTGGGGACGCGCCGAGCAGGGCGGCCAGGGTGCCGTCTTTGGCCGCCACCAGCTCGGTACCAAATTGCAGCACGCCGCCCTTCTTCGGGTCTTTCTTGATGATCTGCACCCGTTGGCCGGCCACTTCCAGACGCCAGTCCTCGGCTTTTGCCTCTGGGTAGAAGCGACGCAGTGATTCCAGGCGCTGTTCCATGGATTGGCGCACTTCGCTGACCAGGTACTTGGTCAGGTCCATGTTGTCGCGGGCCACGGCCAGCATCGGGCCGATGTTGCCGGCGCGAATCGACATCGGCAGGTCGAGGAACGAGCCGTACTTGAGGAACTTGGTGGTGAAACCGGCGTAGGGGCCAAACAGCAGGGATTTCTTGCCATCGACTACGCGGGTGTCCAGGTGGGGCACCGACATCGGTGGCGAGCCCACGGCGGCCTGGCTGTAGACCTTGGCCTGGTGATGCTTGACCACTTCCGGGTTGTCGCACCGCAGCCACTGGCCGCTGACCGGGAAGCCGCCAAAGCCTTTGCTCTCTTCGATGCCCGAGGCTTGCAGCAGCGGCAGGGCCGCACCGCCGGCGCCGAGGAAAACGAACTTGGCATCCACTTCACGGCTATTGCCGCTGTTGACGTCCTTGATGCTCACGGTCCAGCCGGCACCGTTGCGCTTGAGGCCGGTCACGCGTTTGCAGTACTTGACCTGGGCATCCGGCGAACTGGTCAGGTGGCCGAGCAGTTGGTTGGTCAGGGCGCCGAAGTTGACGTCAGTGCCGTTCATTACCCGGGTCGCGGCGATTTTTTCGTCGAGCGGGCGGCCCGGCATCATCAACGGCATCCACTCGGCCATCTCTGCGCGGTCTTCGGTGTAGTGCATGTCCGAAAACGCATGGTGCTGGCTGAGGATTTCAAAGCGCTTCTTAAGGAACGACACACCTTTTTCGCCCTGCACGAAGCTCAGGTGCGGCACCGGGCTGATGAAGGATTTGGACGAGCCGAAGGTGCCCTTTTTGGTCAGGTATGCCCAGAACTGCTTCGACACCTCGAATTGGGTGTTGATGTGCACGGCTTTCTTGATGTCGATGGAGCCATCAGCGGCCTGCGGGGTGTAGTTAAGCTCACACAGCCCGGCGTGGCCGGTACCGGCGTTGTTCCACGGGTTGGAACTTTCCGCGGCACCCGAGTCCATCAGCTCAACGACTTCCAGCTTGAGGCCAGGGTCGAGCTCTTTGAGCAGTACGGCCAGGGTGGCACTCATGATGCCGGCCCCTACCAGAACTACGTCGACTGCTTCGTTATGCGCCATTTAACGCGTCTCCAAAATCTGCAGCACCAAATTGACGGCATGGCTGCCAGGAGTGACGGGGCGGTTCACGTGTTGCCCCAGATAACCCATGGCCAGGATCGCCATGTCCGTTTCGCAATTCTTTGCAACTTCAGCGCACGCTTCCTGCCAGCCTGATCTGCCTATGAACGCATTCATGGGCGGCTGTGGCAATTCGACTTATGGTCAAAGCGTGCGATTCGTGCAATCAATCCGTAGCGGACAGGCTCAAGCTCCGGTTGTTGAGGAGTACTCGGTCCTGTGTGGTTGGGCTGTTCCAGACGCTGATGGTGCTTGTACAAACGCCAAACTATTCATTTGCTCGCCACACTCTTGTGAAGTTGTGAAAACCCGTTTTTTCACGCTCTTTTGAAGACGTGAACCTCAAAAAAGGGCTGCCCCAGCCTGGCACCTGGCCCGTAATACCTTTGCCGACAAGCGGCAAAACGGGCAAACAACACAAGTGGCCGAGCGTAATGGCAGCTCTGGCAGATTCGGTAAAGGCGGGTGGTTTGCAAAGGAAACAGCAAGCGCGCCAGCTTCACTCGATCTGTGTGGGCGGCTCTCTGTGGGCGATTCTTGGGGTTAATACCGAGGCATTAACGATGTTGCGAGGCCCGATCAGGAGACGTCCTTATAATCGGGGGGAGATTGTAGCGAAGAACGCCAGGGAAATGGGCGTGTTTTATGACTTTTATTAGGTGTTCGGTCAGGCGGCCAACGGCTGGTGGCGGGTTGACCGCGCTGTGCGTGGGCTTACGCGGGCGCGGGCCGGCAGCGGGTGGTGCATCCAGCTCAGGCGAATCTCGTCGATTTCCACCCAGCCTTCACCCGCCGGTGGCTGGCTGCATTCCTTGAACGCCTGGCAACGACCTTGCGCATCAAGCCGGGCGAACTGACGAAGGGCGGGTTTGCGCGTGAACAGTGACCAGAGAAATTGCATGGCGACACACCTCCTGAGATTGGGACCAAGCATGCCTCGGCCGGATGACGGGCCGATGTAACGTCGGTTACATATCAGTGACAGCGAACCGCGATCAACGCGCCGGGTCATAGGTTGTAACTGACGCTAGTTCCCTGCGGGGACGCCCCGTTATACTGCCGGCCTGTCGGTATCTGATTTCTGGAGAGAAGCGCATGTTGCAACGCCTGTTGTTCGGTTTGATCACTGTGACCAGTTTGACCCTGGTTGGCTGCGCCAACAGCCCGCAACAACTCAGCCCGCAACCCAAGCTCACCACACAGCTGGCGCCGGTAGGTCACGGTCAGCCGGTGTCGGTACGTGTCGTAGACGGCCGTCCTTCGCCGACCCTCGGCTCGCGCGGCGGCCTGTACCCGGAAACCGCGCTCATCTCGGTGACCGGCCAGGACGTACTGCCCAAGCTGCAAGCCCAGGCAGAAGCGGCTGTGCGTCTGCTGGGCTTCACGCCGAGCGCCAACGCCCCCGGCGCGCCGCAGTTGACCATCACCCTGGCCGAGCTCAAATATCAGTCACCTAAAGAAGGGCTGTACGTGACGGAAGCGGCCATTGGCGCCACGTTCAAGTCCGACGTCACCGCCGGCACCCGTCGCTACAGTGGCCGTTACGGCGCTTCGCTCAACCAGCGCTTCGGTATGTCGCCAAACCAGGAAACCAACACCAAACTGGTCAGCGACGTCCTGAGTGACGCCTTGACCCGTCTGTTCAAAGACCCAAGCATTGGCTCGTTGCTCAGCTCGCAGTAATTCCTGCGCATAAAAAAACCGGACTCCGTTGAGTCCGGTTTTTTTATGCCTGATATTTCATGCCGCGGTGTCGATACAGAAGTCCAGCAGGCTCACCCCCGTCAACAGGTCGGCTTCCGGCAGGTCGGCATGTTGATGCCCTCCAAGGGCGCAATACACCAGCCAGTGGCGGTCCTGCACGTTGAACGCCAGGCTGTCGATCAGCGCCTCCTGCTCTTCGCTTTGGGCAATCAGATACAGCCGATCCTGGTTATGTGCGTGCAACATGACAAGCTCCCGAACGTTCGAAGGGCAACAGAGTGGCCTGTTAAGGTGACGTTCAGGTGACGCCGTAAATTACTGGATACATTAATCGTCCAGGGGGGATGGAGCATTTTTGGCGCCGGAGGCCACTATCGTTCAGGTTTGTATCTGAACCGATACCCAGACACTGTTTCACTGAGGTTTGCGATGGCGCTGCCCGCACTGTTGATTAATGCTGTTGCTTTAGCGGTGGCCTTCCCGGGTGCCGCGCTGCTGTTCGTTACCCGCCTGCGTGAACAGCGCGCCATGGCTGACCTGAGCGCGCAAAGCGAAAATCGCGCGATCGACCAGCCTATGCTGTTTCTGGATGTGCGCACCGAGCGGGCGCATCGTCTGGCGTACCGCATCGGCTTCGCCTGCCTTGGGCTCGGGCTGGCTATTTCCTGGCTCAGCACCCACCTGTAAATAACACCGAAGTAACGATGTGGGAGTCCGTTCTCCCACATTTTTTGAGCGGTGTTTACAGCGGGATTCCGGCCTTCACTCGATATTGGTTGCGTACCGGGGTTGCATATTGCACCACCAGGAACGGACGGTGCTCGGCCGGACAGTCGTTCAGGCGCCGCTCCCATTCCGCTTTTGCCTTGGCCAGCTCATCGGCCGGGAACAGTTCGGCAGCCTTGGGCACCTGCAATTGCGGGTCGGCGTCACTCCACTGGGCGTAGGCCAGGTAGTGCACCGGGAATAGCCGATAACCGCCGAGAATCTGCCGGTCCATTTCTACGGCCAGTACTTTAGTGTCTTCGAAACGCTCGGTAATCGGCGGCGCGAAGTTGATGTGCACGCGGCCTTTATAACCGGTGATGCCTAGGGCGATGCTCACGTCATCTTCACCCTGCGCCTTGACGTAGGTGCCGGTGGTTGCGCGGATGTAAAGCTCGCGCGCCTTGGCCGAGTCGCACGGGTCGTACTCATAGCTGATGGACACCGGCGTCAGGTTCAGTGACTGGATCACCTCGGCAAACGGCTCATCCTTGCGGCTGACGTGGAACATCTTGAGGATCGCCGACTCGGTGCGATCATCACCATCCTTGGCGCGCCCTTCAGCCTGGGCGATCCAGATCGACTGGCAGTCATTGCGGATCGAATGGTTGATGTAGGCCGACAGCAGGTTGAATGCCGCCATCTTCTCCTTTCGCCCGGTGATCGAGCGGTGCACGATAAAGCTCTTGTTCAGGCGCATCAGGTCGCTGACAAACGGCTTTTGCAGCAGGTTGTCGCCAATGGCGATGCGCGGCGTCGGCAGGCCGGCGTGGTATACGGCATAGTTGACGAAGGCCGGGTCCATCACGATATCGCGGTGGTTGGCCAGAAACAGGTACGCGGTGCCGGACTTGAGCTGCTCGACGCCGGTGTAGGTCACGCCGTCGGTCGCCCGGTCGATGGTGTGGTCCACGTAGTACTCGACTTTGTCCTGCAGCGTCGCCACGGTGGTGACACCGGCGAATTCACGGCGCAGCTTGCGGGCGATCATTGGCTTGAGCAGCCAGCCCAGGGCGCCGGCAAAGCGCGGGAAGCGGAAGTGGGTCAGGATGTCCAGAAAGGCCTTGTCACTGAACAGTCGGTCCAGCACTGCCGGGACTTCGCTGTCGTTGTAAGGTCGGATGGTATCGAATTCGCCCATCATGCTCTCTTGTTGGAAACGGCTAGGGTAAGTAAAGGAAATACCAGGGTGCGGTCCGGGTAATTGGCCCGGCCGGAGAATAGCCCTGTAAATAGACCGGCGATTATACGCACAAGTCACCTGGGAGACTGCGATGCTGGAAACTGCGCTGTACGATTGTCCTTATTGTGGTGAGGCGGTAGAGACCTCGGTGGATTTATCCGGTGGTGATCAGACGTACATAGAAGACTGTCAGGTGTGCTGTCGACCGATTATTTTCAATCTGCAGGTGCATGGTGAAGAGTGGATGCTCGAAACCCGCAGTGAGAACGACTGACAGGTACGCCCGTGCAGCGAATCTACGAACCGGAAAACCTGATGGAAGGCGAGCTGTTGCAACAGATGCTCGCCAGCGAGGGCATCGAGGCGCACCTGGTGGGGCGCCATTTGCTTGGGGGGACGGGGGAGCTGCCGATCTTCGGCCTGTTGGGGCTGGAGGTGGATAACGACCTTGCAGTTGAAGCGCGCGAGCTGATCACCGCCTATATCGGCGCACAACCCTTGCCCGGCGATGAACCCGACAGCTTTCCCGGCGTGCTGGTCTGTTAGGCTGTCGGTCGGTTTATCCAAGAGTCGTGTTGCCCCATGTGTGGACGTTATGCCCTGTTTCGCTGGAATCCCTCCTTTGCTGCCTTGCCGGGCTTTCCGGCCGATCAGCAGGCCCAGTGGAACATCTCCCCGAACGATTCGGTGCTGATCCAGCGCGCCGCCGACGGCCAGCGCACCCTGGCCCGCGCCCGCTGGGGCCTCACGCCGCCCTGGCTTACCGACCTGTCCCGCACCCCGGCCCACGCCCGCGCCGAAACCCTGGCCGAACAACCTATGTTCCGCGAGGCGTTCCGCCAGCGTCGCTGCCTGCTGCCCGCCAATGGTTTCTACGAGTGGCGTGGTACCCAGCGCAAGCGTCCGTACTGGCTGACGCCGGGGGAAGGCTCCACGTTGTTTTTCGCGGCGATCTGGGAGGCGTACCCGGTGCAGGAGCAGGTTTGGCTGAGCACGGCGGTGGTGACTCAGGCCGCACAGAGCCAGCGTCGACCGCTGATTCTGGACGTGGCGGGGCAGGCGGCCTGGCTCGACCCCGAGACGCCGTTACATGTACTGCAAGGCCTGCTGGCCAGTGAGCCCATCGCCTTGCGCGAGCGAGTCCTGGCCAATATGGTCAATGATCCCAAGCTCAACGGGCCGGAATGTCTGACCCCGGCTTAAGCCTGGCGACTGTGGGATGTATCTGAAAATTAACCGCTACACGTCTGGTGTATCTGGCGTCGATACAAATGAGCGCCTACGATACGCGCCATGTTTAAGGGCGTCTTTTCAGGGAGAGTGTGTTGATGAAGAAATCATTGGCCATAAGCGTGTTGGCGGCAGCGGTGCTGCTGGCGGGGTGTCAGTCGGTTAATACCACCAGCGGTGGCGCCGTTGGGGTTGAGCGCAAGCAATACATGTTCAGCATGCTGTCGAGTCAGGAAGTCGACCAGATGTATGCTCAGTCCTATCAGCAGACCCTGGGTGAAGCCAGCAGCAAAGGCATGGTGGATAAGACCAGCGCCAACGCCAAGCGCGTGCAGGCCATTGCCAAGCGGCTGATCGCCCAGGCGCCGACCTTCCGTGCCGATGCGGCGCAGTGGCAATGGGAAGTGAACCTCATCAAGAGCGACGAGATGAACGCCAACTGCGGGCCTGGCGGGAAGATCTTTGTGTACAGCGCATTGATCGACAACCTCAAGCTCACCGATGACGAACTGGCCGCCGTGATGGGCCATGAAATTGCCCACGCCCTGCGTGAGCACGGTCGCGAAGCCATGTCCAAGGCCTACGGGATCGAGATGGCCAAGCAGGGCGCCGGTGCGTTGTTCGGTCTGGGCCAGGACAGCCTGGCACTGGCCGACACCGTGGCCAACTACGGCATGACCTTGCCCAACAGCCGCAGCAATGAAAACGAAGCCGATCTGATCGGCCTTGAGCTGTCGGCCCGCGCCGGCTACAACCCGAACGCGGCCATTACGCTGTGGAACAAAATGGCCAAGGCATCGGAAGGCGCGCCGCCGGAGTTCATGAGTACTCACCCGGCGTCCGACAGCCGAATCGCCTCGTTGCAGGCGGCGATTCCCAAGGTGATGCCGTTGTACCAGCAGGCCAAAAAATCCTGACCATTCCGGTCTTGTGAAGATCCAAATGTGGAAGCGGGCAAGCCCGCTCCCACTTTTTCGGATCTAGATCCAGCCACTGCTCTGCATGGCCTTGTAAACCGCCACGATCGCCAGCACGAAAAACGCCGTCGCCGCCAATCGACGAATCAACGTCAATGGCAGTTTCTCCGCCGCGAAATTCCCCGCCAGAACCACCGGTACGTTGGCAATCAACATGCCCAGGGTGGTGCCGATAATCACCAGCCACAGCTCCGGATACTGCGCCGCCAACATCACCGTGGCGATCTGCGTCTTGTCACCGATTTCGGCGAGGAAGAACGCAATCAGCGTGGTCAGGAACGGCCCGAACTTGCGCGTGGTGCTGGCTTCGTCGTCATCGAGTTTGTCCGGCACCAGTGTCCACAGGGCCGTGGCGCAGAAGCTGGCCGCGAGGATCCAGTGCAACACCGCATCCGAGAAGAAGCTGCCAAACCAGGCGCCCACGGCACCGGCGGCCGCATGGTTGGCCAGGGTCGCGGCAACGATGCCGGCGATGATCGGCCAGGGCTTGCGAAAGCGAGCAGCGAGAATGAGGGCGAGCAGTTGCGTCTTGTCGCCGATTTCGGCCAAGGCAACGATTGCGGTGGGAACGAGCAATGAATCCAGCATCAGGTAGGTTTCCAGGGGCGGGTCGACACGGCTATGACACGTACAGCCTTCCCGCCCCGGGTAAGGTGTGCGTGTCATAGGTCTTGTCAAACCCCGGTCCGTCTGTGCGGACTCCTGGGTCGCATACGCCATGGTCTGCTGACCAAGTATGTTGACGTATGCCGGACGAGCGTTCGGCTCGTGGGAGACTACTCCCCTAGGACGGAGCGGATTCTGCCTAGGCAAAATCCATTCGGCAAGCCTTCTTTTTCAAACGCCTGTCAGCCGCGCTTGGCGCGGTAGATGCGAAAACCATTACCTTCGGCCTTGATCGCGCACACGCCCAAGTGCTCTTCGATCAGCGGCTGGTACTTCAGGAAGCTGTTAGCGACCAGGCGCAGTTCGCCGCCTTTTGCCAGATGTTTGGCGGCTTTTCGCAGCAAGTTCTCCGTGGCGAAATAATCCGTGTGCACCCCGACATGGAACGGCGGATTGCTCAGAATTGCATTCAGCCCCATCGGTGCCGCGTCGATGCCATCACCGGTCAGCACCTCGGCTTCCAGACCATTGGCCGCCAGGGTCAGTCGGCTGCTGGCAGCGGCAAACGCATCCACATCCAGCAGGGTCACGGTGTTATGCGGGTAGCGACGTTTGACCGCCGCGCCCAGTACGCCGGCACCGCAACCGAAATCCAGCAGATGGCCGCTGGGCAGTTTGTCCAAATGCTCCAGCAACAATTCGGTGCCGCGATCCAGGCGGCCATGGCTGAACACGCCCGGCAGGCTCACCACTTTGAGCGGCCCTTCGGCCAGCGCAACGTCGAAGACCTGTGCCAGGCTCTCCAGCGTCACCGCTTGCGGGGCGTTGCCCACGGTGACTTGCCACAGCTGGCAATGCCGCGCGTTGTCGAGCTTGCGTGGCTTGGCAAACGGCGCCATCTGCTTGGCGGCGCTCTCGATGCCGGCACGTTTTTCACCGACCAGGTACAGGTCCTTGCCGTGCAGACGCGCGGCCACGGCCTTGAGCAGGTAGTCGGTGAGGTCCTTGGATTTGGGCAGGAAGATCACCGCCACATCGAACTCGCGCTCAGGAACACTCACGCCAAATTGGCTGCGCTCAGGAAAGCGTGCGTCGAGCGCAGCCTGGTCGCCGGCGTGCCAGCACCAGCCGTGGGCGTTGGGCAGGCGGCCCAGCAGGTCGTCGGCGGGCAAGCCCACCAGCAACAGGTTGCCTTGAAAAAGGTCTGCCTGACGAAGCAGTACTTCACTGCGCGGATCCATGGTCTGCTCCTTGAAAAGGGGCGCAGTTTATCAACTGACGACGCGCAGCGGTGCACCGCTGAAAAAGCCCAGCGCGTTTTCCGCCAGTTGGCCGACGATGCGCTGCCGGGCTTCACGGCTGCCCCAGGCATTGTGCGGGGTGACGATCAACCGCGGGATATCGCCGGCCAACAGCGGGTTGCCATTCACCGGCGGCTCCACGCTCAGCACATCGGTCGCTGCGCCGCCCAAATGTCCGCTGCGCAAGGCGTCGGCCAGGGCCTGCTCGTTGATAAGCCCACCGCGCGCCGTGTTGACCACAAACGCGCCCGGCTTGAGCAACGCCAGTTCGCGGGCGCCGATAAAGTCGCGGGTATATTCATTGAGCGGGCAGTGCAGAGTGATCGCATCGACCTGCCCCAGCAGTTCATCCAGTGGCACGCGGTCCGGGCGCGCAGGGCGGCCTGGAATCGCGCCGAGCAGTACGCGCATGCCAAAGGCTTCGGCCAGGCGCGCCACGGCACTGCCCAGCTCGCCGTGGCCCAGCAGGCCAAGGGTTTTTCCTTCCAATTCGACGATAGGATGGTCCAGCAGGCAGAACTGCCTGGCTTCCTGCCACTTGCCGGCGGCCACATCCCGTTGATAGTCCTTCAGGCGCGTCGCCAGGTTAAGCAGCAGCATAATCGTATGCTGCGCCACCGACGGCGTGCCGTAACCCTGGCAATTGCTCACGGTGATGCCGTGGGCGCGGGCCGCTTGCAGGTCGACGTTATTGGTGCCGGTGGCCGACACCAGGATCAGCTTGAGCGCCGGGCATGCCGCGAGGGTTTCGGTGTTCAAGGCGATTTTGTTGCTGATGACCACCTCGACGCCTTGCAGGCGCTCAATCACATTCGTCGGCGTGGTATCCGAGAACAACTGCAGGTCACTGAAGCAGTTGCGTAAGCGGCTCAGATCCAGGTCCCCAAGGTCCAGGGACGGGTGATCAAGGAAGACGGCGCGGCGATTGTTCGTCATCAACTGTACCTTTTGCGACAGGGTTCGAAGGCGTAGTCTCCCGAGCCTATCAGATGAAATAATCCGTTACTTAATGGAGTGAGTATGTACGTCGCCGAGTTTTTGACCGTGGCCTTGATCCACCTGTTGGCGGTCGCCAGCCCCGGCCCGGATTTCGCAGTGGTGGTCCGCGAAAGCGTGACCCACGGCCGCCGCGCCGGCACCTGGACCGCCTTGGGCGTGGGTTCGGCGATTTTCCTGCACGTGGGCTACTCGTTGCTCGGCATCGGCTTGATCGTGTCCCAGTCCATCGTGCTGTTCAACGCGCTCAAATGGGCGGCGGCGGCGTACCTGCTGTACATCGGCTTCAAGGCCCTGCGTGCGCAACCGGCCAAGCCTTCCGCCGAAGGCGAGTTGCACCGAGAAGCGGGCGAGCGCACCCCGCGCGGCGCGTTCACAGCGGGTTTTGTGACCAATGGCCTGAACCCAAAGGCCACGCTGTTCTTCCTGTCGCTGTTTACCGTGGTGATCAACCCGCACACACCGCTGGCGGTGCAGGCCGGTTACGGCGTGTACCTGGCGGTGGCGACGGCATTGTGGTTTTGCCTGGTGGCCATGTTGTTCAGCCAGCAGCGTGTACGCGCCGGGTTTGCGCGGATGGGGCACTGGTTTGATCGGATGATGGGGGCGGTGTTGATTGCGATTGGGGTGAAGCTGGCGTTTACCAGCATGAAATAAGAAAACGCCGTAGAAAAAGGTTTTATTGCTACCGCAGGATTTGAACGGGCGTTTTTCTAGAGTTGTAGGTGTTAAATAGGGCTGCATGATGCAGCCCACATATTTGCGCTTTTCTTTTTTAATCATGTCCTCAGGTCTATAGTGACTGAAATTTCAGTCTGGCTCGACAGAGTCTCTCATCTTCATCGTAAACACTTCTGGTTAGTTCGCAATTTTTCTTGTGGTAATCAGTTTCTTCAGGCAGCTTTTTTAAGCTTTCAATGTGTAAGAGTATTTCGTCTCTGCTTTTTGAAGAAATACTACTTATGAATAGAAGCGCATTGTAGAAGCCGTCACTACTAACTCCTGTATCCAAGTGAAATAATTCCACCAGTCTCGATGAAGTTAAAGAAATCAAGCATCCCATTTTTTCGATTTCAGCCTCTTCACCCGGAAAAGTAGACTCGTAAACTTCTCTGCAGTGCGCATCTCTATATTTGATCCATGCGCGTTCAATGTCGATAAGAGATTTTTTGTTAAAAAAAACACGCGATGCAAGCATTTTTGAATACTGCTTGTTAAGGTTTTTGTCAGTTTTTTCGTACAGAATGGTTGCACACTGCAGAATATCTTTCGTTGTCATACTGGTGTTGTCGCAATCACCTTCAGCAAAGGTTGGTGAAGTAAGTAAAAAGCCTAAAGCGCTTATAACTATTGCCAGCAATCGCATGTCAGACCTCTTTCAAAAAGTTTTGCTTCTTCCTCGCGACGAATTATTACCCCTCCAAGCCCCGCTTTTCCTTCCCAAAGCCTTTTCATCGAACGAAGCCTGGATGGGATTTTCTCTGGGGCAAGGTTTAACAAGTCTTCGCTAATTTGTTTCATTTCTAAGCGAGAATCGAGATCTGGCCGAGAAAAAGATGTTCCTCTGTTGACCACAAGGGATAACAGTGCCCCCTGGCAATGTGGATGCAGATTCATTGCGCCCGGATAAGCTTCGATTACCAGTTGCGCATAACGTTTTTTCATTTTTACTGCGAGGGATATGGCGTTTTCTTTACTGATTGAAATGTGATTTAAAGAGCTCAGTATGTCCCTCGCCTGAATACCTTGCCTCCCAATAGCAGCTATCAGAGTATCAATGTCTGATTGACTATAAATTTGTGCAAGGTCGTTACGGACTTGCGCTATTGTTTGCTGTCCTAAGTCGTATCCAAACCCGAGGGTAACTCCGCTCGCACCTGCCGGGACGTAGGGGTACCTGCTATACCCTTCCTTATCTAAAATAAATTGGAAGGACTCCTTTGAAACGGTAAGTGTGCCAGTAATTCCTTCCAGTTCATAAACATCAGGAACGCACTCTTTAGGACGCTCAGCGTTAAATCTCATAGCCAAACCGATTGGATGCAAGTGATAAACCCGACCATCCACCGGCAACCCCACTTCCGCCGCCACTTCATTCCACCAACTGATCTCCTTGATCCGCTCCTTCTCCGCCAACCAGTTCAAAAGTGGAGTCGAGCTGCTATGCCCGAGTACTTCGTCCAGCGCGTCCCACTTATGGGGGGCGTGGCGCCACTCGCTTTCGTAGAGGATGATCAGTTGCGACAGGGACTGCGCGTGTGCCGGTAAAACAATTGCTGCCTGCAACTCTTTAGCCGTCATTTTTCCATCACGATCACGGTCAATAATGTCGTACAGACGACTCTTCATCGGCCCCTTATCCGACATGTCGGCCCACGGGCCGTGGCGTTCGAGTTGTTCTTCATTGAAACGACCAGCCGCTCGAAAAAAGGAAGCCAGGGTTTGCTGAGGAGAGTCATAGTTGAAGATGACGTCGTAGCCTTCCCACGACCACGGACTTACCCAAGGTGTGACACCCACTTCTTCACGCACCCAACCATCGAGTAGCACACGGTTCGCATCGTGGAATAGCCCATCAAGCCGATACCAGTTGCAGGCGCTTCGATCTGGCGTTGCGGTGACTACGATCTTTTTGTCTGCCGGCAGGCCATCAATCAGGCTTTTAGGCACCAGTAGATCAGCATCACTGGGTGTGCTGGCGGCGCTGAGCGTGGGTGGCTGTGTGGCGTTGAAACGCTCCTGATGCGTCACCACAGCGGAACCTTTGGAGAATTTCAGCCAGGTCTTGCTGGCAGCAGGCAGTCGCTGGGCCCAGGCACGACTTGCCTCGACAAATGGCTCTACGTGGTCGTCACTGAACGCTTCTAGGTGCAACTTCTTTTCCGGGTGCTCGGCATTGCCGTCTTGGTACTCGCCAATGTGACCGATCAAATCGCCCGCCTTGATCGCGATGGGTTGATCGAGCACTACGATGCGGTCGGCTATCGGCTCCAGGGCGCCTTCCAGCGAATTGAAATGAACGTACTGATTAACACGCTCCAACTTGCGAAACCTGCCTTCACCGCTGACGGTAACTTCCGTGCCATCGGGCAACTCCATAAGGACGGCGCTGCTGGTGTTCGCTTCTGCGCGGACGCGCAGTGAGGGATCCGCTTTGACCCGATACTCATCTCCGACGATGGGGACCAGATAATCAACCGAAAGGAAACCGAGAAGTGAGCCATCGGTATTTTTCAGTACGTCTGGCCCGTTAGTGTTTTCCAGCTTGCGATATTCACCCTGACCGCTGACGGTCACCTCCGCGCCGCGTGGCAGCAGTGCCAACACCTTGCCGCCTTGTGCCTGGTTACGCACATTCAAGCCCCGTTGCTCAGGTGTGCCCGCGCGTACATCCCTAACCGTCGTCTTGACCCGGCGGGTCCGCCCCTCGGGCCAGAATGTCTGACGGGGGATGGAGGGATCATTCCGGTAAATCGCCCAGTCCTGCAGGTGCATATACAGGCTATAAAAGACCAGGCTCGGCGGGACGTCTGGGCTTCCCTCAATCCTGGGCGCTTCGAGTCGATGGCGGACGAGCACAAAGTTGCGTGAAAATGGCTTGGATACGCACAGCTTTTCAACGAAGTAGGTCGTGGTCGGCGAGAGCTCGTCGATGCGATAGGCCACCACTTCTCCGTCGGCCAGACAATGCACGCGGGATTGATCCAAGGTACCGGCTGTGCCGCTGTCGAAATGCACCCCAGCGTGCCAAAGGCCATTGCGGCCCAATGGGTAATAACCCGCAACTGCCTTGGCCATTTGGGTTAGTTGCAGCAATGGGTTGGTCTTGTCCTTGAAGGGATGACTCCAGTTCCTCAATGGCGTCAGTGCGGAATCGCTGGTTTGCGTAAGCGGTTGCGACGGAGCCGGCGACGTCTGCCGTGTCGGAGGGGCCGACACATAAATCGGCTCCTTCCTGTCAGGACTGAGGAGATCAACTGTCCGAGAAAACAAATTCGCCATGGTGTTTCACTCAAAATTTGCAATAGGGCAACCCAGCGATATCCATAAGTCCCTGGATTGGCAACGTCACAGAGAGTAAAGAGTTGCTATCCGTGGCGAATGTCAGAAGGTTCGCCTTTCCGTGAAGGTTGGTTCCTGATGTTATTTGCTCAATTGGCGAAACGGTGGATGGCGCAAAGCCAGCATTTACTGCCCTCTGCAAATCATTCCTTTGGCTGATTTGGCTGAAACACAAGCGCTCTACAGTGCAGGACGTTCAGCCAAGACCGTGCAGTCATAAAAGGGATTCATATGTTGCAGACCCGTGTTATTCCTCCCGCCGAAGGTGCGTACCAGTACCCGTTGTTGATCAAGCGCCTGTTGATGTCCGGCGCTCGCTACGAAAAGACCCGGGAAATCGTCTACCGCGACAAATTGCGCTACACCTACCCGACGCTGATCGAACGGGTCGCGCGCCTGGCCAATGTGCTGAGCGAAGCCGGGGTCAAGGCCGGTGACACCGTGGCGGTGATGGACTGGGACAGCCATCGCTACCTGGAATGCATGTTTGCGATTCCGATGATTGGCGCGGTTATCCATACCATCAACGTGCGCCTGTCGCCGGAACAGATCCTCTACACCATGAACCATGCCGAGGACCGCTTTGTGCTGGTCAACAGCGAGTTCGTGGGGCTTTATCAAGCGATTGCGGGGCAGCTCACCACCGTCGACAAGACCCTGTTGCTTACCGACGGCGAAGCCAAGACCGCCGACCTGCCAAACCTGGTGGGCGAGTACGAAAACCTGCTGGCCGCTGCCAGCCCCCGGTACGACTTCCAGGACTTCGACGAACATTCCGTCGCCACCACCTTCTACACCACCGGCACCACCGGCACCACCGGCAACCCCAAAGGGGTGTACTTCACCCATCGCCAGTTGGTGCTGCACACCATCGGTGTGGCGACCATTATGGGCAGCGTCGACAGCGTGCGCCTGCTGGGCACCAACGACGTGTACATGCCGATCACGCCGATGTTTCACGTACATGCCTGGGGCCTGCCGTATGTGGCGACCATGCTCGGCCTGAAACAGGTTTACCCAGGTCGCTACGACCCGGAATACCTGGTGGAGCTGTGGCGCAAAGAGAAGGTCACGTTCTCCCACTGCGTGCCGACCATCCTGCAAATGGTGCTCAATGCCAAGGCGGCCCAGGGCGTGGATTTCGGTGGCTGGAAAATCGTGATCGGCGGCAGCGCGCTCAACCGCTCGCTGTATGAAGCGTCCAAGGCCCGTGGCATTCAGTTGACCGCTGCGTACGGCATGTCCGAGACCGGGCCGTTGGTGTCCTGTGCCCACCTCAACGAAGAGCTGCTGGCGGGCAGCGAAGATGAGCGCATCACCTACCGCATCAAGGCCGGCGTGCCGGGGCCGTTGGTGGAAGCGGCGATCATCGACAGCGAGGGCAACTTCCTGCCCGCCGACGGTGAGTCCCAGGGTGAGCTGGTGCTGCGTGCGCCGTGGTTGACCGAGGGTTATTACAACGAGCCGCAAAAGGGCGCCGAGCTGTGGGCCGGCGGCTGGATGCACACTGGTGACGTGGCCACCCTGGATGCCTTCGGCGTGATCGATATTCGCGACCGCATCAAGGACGTGATCAAGACCGGTGGCGAATGGATCTCCTCCCTGGCCCTCGAAGACCTGGTCAGCCGTCACCCGGCGGTACGCGAAGTAGCGGTGGTGGGCATTGCCGACCCGCAGTGGGGCGAACGCCCGTTTGCGCTGTTGGTGGTGCATGATGGCCATGTGATAGGGGCCCGCGAGCTCAAGGAGCACCTCAAGCCTTTTGTCGAATTGGGCCATTTGAGCAAGTGGGCGATCCCGAGTCAGATCGCCGTTGTTACGGAAATTCCCAAGACCAGCGTCGGCAAGCTCGACAAGAAACGTATCCGTATCGACATCATTGAATGGCAGGCCAACAACAGTACCTTCCTGTCCACCCTTTGACGCCCTTCGCCGTGCCCGCTCGGGCACGGCAATGCTCTATCTTGCGCCTTCACTTGTGATTTACGGATTTTCAGCCATCCTCTCCGCGTCGGCCTTCGTCGACATGGCGAAAGGACTGTGGCAGACGGGTCGGTGATGCAAATCACACTTTAGAGGGATCAAGCAGTACCCCCTGCTGGCTATAGTCTCACCACGAGTTTTTCAAGGATGCGTCGCTTCGGGCCATGGAGGTTCAGTTGCCGGACGGCATTGGAATCGTTGTATTCCGGCCGTTACAAGCATCACAGAAAGAACTCACTGCCATAACAATAATGCACATGGAGTAGCGTCGATGACCTCAGTAAACCAGTTCTGGCGCCGGGCAAAACTGCCCCTGGCCGTCAGTCTCGCCTCTACGCTCGCCGGGCCCGCATTCGGCGTCAGTTTTAATATCGGTGAAATCGAAGGGAGTTTTGACTCGTCGCTTTCTGTGGGGGCGAGCTGGAGTACGGCCAAGCCTAATCAGGATCTGATCGGTGCCAATAACGGTGGCAACGGCCTTTCCCAAACTTCCGATGACGGCCATCTGAACTTCAAGCGCGGTGAAACGTTCTCGAAGATCTTCAAGGGTATCCACGACCTGGAACTGAAGTACGGCGACACCGGTGTGTTTGTGCGTGGCAAGTACTGGTATGACTTCGAACTCAAGGATGAAAGCCGCGAGTTCAAGGACATCAGCGACAGCAACCGCAAAGAGGGCGCCAAGTCCTCCGGCGGGCAAATTCTCGATGCGTTTATCTACCACAACTACTCCATTGCCGATCAGCCAGGCAACGTGCGGTTCGGTAAACAAGTGGTGAGCTGGGGTGAAAGTACCTTCATCGGTGGCGGTATCAACTCCATCAACCCGATCGACGTGTCCGCGTTCCGTCGTCCGGGGGCTGAAATCAAGGAAGGTTTGATTCCGGTCAACATGTTCTATGTGTCGCAAACACTGACCGATAACTTGTCGGCGGAAGCGTTCTATCAGTTGGAATGGGACCAGACGGTTACCGATAACTGCGGCACGTTCTTTTCGCAGCCGGATATCGTCTCCGATGGCTGTAAAGACAACCTGAGGGTGCTGAATAAACGCTCGGCAGTCCCGGCGGCATTCTTGCCTGCACTGACATCCCGGGGTGTTGACATCAACAATGAGGGTGTACTGGTAAAACGCGGTCCTGATCGTGATGCACGTGACAGTGGTCAGTGGGGCGCCGCGATGCATTACAACTTCGAGCCGCTCGACACCGAGTTCGGCGCGTACTTCATGAATTATCACAGCCGAGCGCCGATTTTCAGTGCTCAAGGCGCTTCTCGGGCGGCGTTTGCCAGTGCTGCGCAGGTGGGACAATTAGCGCCGCTGGTAGTCGCGGGTAACTCCAACTACTTCATTGAGTACCCGGAAGATATTCGTCTGTATGGCTTGAGCTTTTCCACCACCTTGCCTACAGGGACCGCATGGAGCGGTGAGTTGAGCTATCGTCCGAACGCGCCTGTGCAGTTGAACTCCACCGACATTCTGTTTGCTGGCGTGAAGCCGCTTGGTGGCCCGGTGCTGGGCAATGCCTCGTTGCTCAATGGGGCGCCAGGCCAGGACTTGCACGGTTATCGTCGTAAAGAAATCAGCCAATTCCAGACCACGTTTACGCATTTCTTCGATCAGGTCATGGGCGCTAGCCGCTTGACGCTGGTGGGTGAGGTGGGCGTTACCCACGTAGGTGGTTTGGAAAGCAAGTCGGACGTGCGCTACGGCCGTGACCCTGTCTTTGGTCCAGGTACGCTTCCGAACAATGCCTGTAACGCGTTGAACACCTCCACCGCACAAGGGGCCGGACTGGCCAACGCCAACGGCCTGAGCACCAACTGCAACAATGATGGCTTCACCACCGCCACTTCCTGGGGCTATCGCGGCCGGGCTATCTGGGAGTACCCGGACGTCTTCGCGGGTGTGAACCTCAAGCCAAACGTGGCCTGGTCTCACGACGTCAAGGGTTATGCTCCTGGCCCTGGTGCCAACTTCGAAGAGGGCCGTAAAGCCGTCAGCCTGGGTCTGGATGCTGAATACCAGAACACCTACACCGCCAGCCTGGCTTACACCAACTTCTTCGGTGGTGAGTTCACTACAGTGAATGACCGAGACTTCGTCGCCCTGAGCTTCGGCGCCAACTTCTAAGCACACTTTATTTTCAGGAAGAACAAGAACATGAAAATAACCAAAAGTCTCTTGCACGTGGGTGTGCTTGGGCTGTCGATCCTGGCGAGTAACGTCATGGCGGCAGTGTCGGCGGATGAAGCCGCCAAGCTGGGTACGTCCCTGACCCCAATGGGCGCGGAAATGGCCGGTAACGCGGCCGGCACCATTCCGAAATGGTCGCCGCTGCCGACCAACGCCGGCGCGGTGGATGCCAAAGGTTTCCTCGCCAACCCTTACGCCAGTGAACAGCCGCAATTCACCATCACCGCGCAGAACGTCGAGCAGTACAAAGACAAGCTGGCACCGGGGCAGTACGCGATGTTCAAGCGCTACCCCGAAACCTTCAAGATGCCGGTCTACCCGACCCATCGCGGCGCCACGGTGCCGGCCGATGTATTCGCCTCCATCAAGAAGAACGCCACCACCACCAACCTGGTGTCCGGCGGCAACGGCCTGGAGAACTTTGAAACCGCGGTGCCGTTCCCCATCCCGAAAAGCGGCGTGGAAGTGATCTGGAACCACATCACCCGTTATCGCGGGGGTAGCGTGACCCGTCTGGTGACCCAGGCTACGCCGCAAACCAACGGTTCCTACAGCCTGGTGTACTTCCGTGACCAGTTTGTGTTCCGCGACAAGATGAAGGACTTCGACCCGAAAAATCCAGGCAACGTGCTGTTCTACTTCAAGCAGCAAGTGACCGCGCCAGCACGTCTGGCCGGTGGTGTGCTGTTGGTGCACGAAACTCTGGACCAGGTGAAGGAGCCGCGTTCGGCGTGGGTCTACAACGCCGGCCAGCGCCGTGTGCGCCGGGCGCCGCAAGTGTCCTACGACGGGCCGGGGACCGCCGCCGACGGCCTGCGTACGTCCGACAACCTCGACATGTACAACGGTGCACCGGATCGCTACGACTGGAAGCTGGAAGGCAAGAAAGAAATCTACATCGCCGCCAACAGCTACAAGATCGATGATCCAAAGCTCAAGTACGCCGACATCATCAAGGCCGGTCACATCAACCAGGACCTGACGCGCTACGAGCTGCGCCGCGTCTGGCACGTGGTCGCCACCTTGAAGGAAGGCCAGCGTCACATTTATGCCAAGCGTGACTTCTTCATCGACGAAGACACCTGGCAAGCCGCGGTGATCGATCACTACGACGGTCGTGGCCAACTGTGGCGCGTTGCCGAAGCCCATGCCGAGAACTACTACGACAAGCAAGTGCCGTGGTACGCCCTGGAAACCCTCTACGACCTGCAGTCCGGCCGCTACCTGGCCCTGGGCATGAAGAACGAAGAGAAACAGGCCTATGACTTTGGCTTCACCGCCTCCACCAGCGACTTCACGCCGGCTGCTCTACGTCAGGATGGTGTCCGCTAAGCTGCACTGATCGAGGCCGCATCCTCGGTAAAGACGCCCCGACTGGTTCGGGGCTTTTTTATGTATGAGATTTTTTGTCTCAGTTCTTTTTCAGGCAAATGTTGCAAAGATCTACAAACCCGCCGTGTTTACCGCTAGTCTGCGGACATCTGCAGTGCCGACAACAGCCTTCTACAAGAGCCCGGCGATGACTGATCTGTCCCGAATCCAAGGGCCTGCCAGTGCGCTAATCCCGCCACTGGAAGCTCGCTTCTACAGGCCTCCATTGCCTGACGGCTACGTGCTGCGACCGCGGCTTTGCGAACGGCTGGGCGCGGGGCTGGAAGGACGACTGTTGCTGGTCAGTGCACCGGCGGGGTTCGGCAAAAGTTCGCTGGCGGTGGAGTTCTGCCAGAGCCTGCCGGCCCACTGGCAAAGCCTGTGGCTGGGCCTGAGCCCGCGAGACAGCGACCCCGGCCGTTTTCTTGAGCGGCTGCTCGAAGGTTTGCAGCAGTACTTCCCGCAACTCGGCGGCCAGTCCCTGGGCCTGCTGAAAATGCGCCAGCGTCATCAACCCTTCGCCTTTGAAGAATGGCTCGACGGTTTGCTCGATGAGTTGACGGTTCATCTGTCCATCCGCGCGCCGCTGTTGCTGGTGCTGGATGACTACCACCTGGCCCAGGGCCCGGTGCTTGACCGTTGCCTGCAATTTTTTCTCAACCATTTGCCCGACGGTCTGTTGGTGCTGGTGACCAGTCGCCAGCGCCCGGATTGGCATCTGGCGCGTTTGCGCCTGTCGCGGCATTTGCTCGAGTTGCACGAACACGACCTGCGCCTGACCCACGCCGAGTCCCTGGCGGTGCTGGACCGCCACAGCAGTTCCCTGAAGGGCGAAGCCCTCGACAACCTGATCCGCCGCAGCGAAGGCTGGGTGGCGGGCCTGCGCTTCTGGTTGCTGGCGGCGTCCGAAGCCGGTAACGAAGGCGCGCTGCCGCAGAACCTGCACGGTGGGGAAGGGCTGATTCGCGACTACCTGCTCGAAGAAGTGATCGACTGCCTGCCCCCCGAAGTGCAGGCCTTCCTGTTCGACACCGCGCCCCAGGAGCGTTTTTGCAGCGAACTGTGCGACGCCGTGCGCGATGCTCACGACAGCGCCGAAATCCTGCGTTACCTGCAAGCCCATCAAGTGTTTCTGGTGCCCCTCGACGAGCAGGGCCATTGGTATCGCTATCACCACCTGTTTTCCGACCTGCTGCGCAGCCGGCGTGCCAGCAGCAACGTGTTACCGGCGGCCAGCCTGCACCTGCGCGCATGCCGTTGGTTCAATGCCCAGGGCCTGATCGACGAGGCGGTGGAGCAGGCGTTGCGTGCCGGTCACCTCGATGTGGCGGCCAACCTGGTGCAGAACCTGTCCGAAGAACAACTGTTGGCCGAGCAAAACGTCGGCATGCTGCTGCGCTGGAAAATGGACCTGCCCGACAGCCTGCTGATCAGCACGCCGCGCCTGATCGTGCTGTACAGCTGGGCGTTGGGGTTGGCGTGTCAGTTGGATGCGGCAGAAGAATTGGCCGGCTACCTCAGCCGCTTCCTGCCGGCGCCGTCGGCCACGGCACAAAAATCGATGCTGGCGCAGTGGCTGGCGCTTAGCGGGATTATTGCTCGGGGCCGCGGTGATCGTGAGTTGACCCAGCGCTATTGCGGCGAAGCACTGGAGAGCTTGCCGCAGCGGCGTTATGGTCAGCGGCTGGTATGCCTGTCGACCCTGTCCAATCTGGCCATCGCCGATGGCGATCTGTGGCGCGCCCGTGGCTTGAACCGCGAATCCCTGGAATTGGCGCAGCGCGTCGGCAACCCGCTGTTCGAAGCCTTGGCCCATTACGACCGCGCGCGGGCGCTACAGGCGCGTGGCGAGATCCTGCGTGCCCTCGACGAGGTGCGCCAGGGCCTGCAACGTTTGCAGGGCCTGGCGCCGCAGCGTCTGTATGCGGTGCGTGCGCGGCTGTTGCTTTACGAGGGGTATTTGCTGTTGGTGCGCAACCAGTCCGATGTCGGCATCGTAAATCTGCGCGCCGGGTTGGCCGAAGCGCGGGCCTGCCGAGATATCAGCGTGTTGATCGGCCACTGCGTGATCGCCAGCTTCGAAGGGCGACGCGGTGAATTCTCCAAAGCTTTCGCCGAGCTGGCGGAGGCCGAGCGTTTGATGCATATCTGGGATGTGCCGCCGATCTACTACCTGGCGATGATCACCTTGATCAAATGCGAGTTGTGGCTGGCCCAGGGCCGCACGGACCTGGCCGATGCCTGGCTGACGCGCTTGGGCCAGACCTACAACGGCGACCATGCCGCCGCCGCGCCAGAGTTTCACCCGCACTTGCCGCTTCATATCGGCTTGCAGCAGGCCGCGCTTGATGCCGTGCGCCATCAACCCGATGCGGCACTGCAAAGGCTAAAAGTGCTGGCGCAGCAGGCCCAAACCACTGGGCGTCAGATGATCGCCCTGATGGCGCTGACCCAGCAGGCGCAATTGCTGCTCGACGGCGGCCAGGAGGTCAAGGCACGTCCGATCTTTGCCCAGGCCCTGGAGGCCGGCGCCGGAGGGGCGTTGCAACCCTTCCAGCGTTTGCTGGAAAGCTACCCGGACTGGACGCGCGAGCAATTGGGCAAAGAGCCCCATGGCCTGCCGAATCAGAGCCTGTTGGCGTTACTGCCGGCGGTCGCGGTGGTTGAGACGTCGTCTAACCAGGAGACACTGAGCGTGCGCGAACTGGCGGTCCTGCAACTGATCGCCCAAGGCTGCTCGAACCAGGAAATCAGCAACCGGTTGTTTATCTCCCTGCACACGGTCAAGACTCACGCCAGCCATATCAACAGCAAACTCGGAGTGGAGCGGCGCACCCAGGCGGTGGCGCGGGCGCAGGAGTTGAGGCTGATTGGCTAGCGCTTGAGGTGTGGTTGCGAGCGCGCCCGTTCTGTTTTAATGGCGCCTTTACACCCGCGTCATTCCATCTGCACCCGAGGACCGCCCATGCAACCCGCAGCACCCATCCTCATCCGCGAGACCTTCCCGGTCGGCCCCCTGCAATGCAACTGCACCATCATCGGCGACCCCATCACCAAGAAAGCCATCGTGGTTGACCCGGGCGGCAATCACGAGCTGATCCTGGCGCGCCTCGACGCCCTGGGCTTGAAGGTGGTGAGCATCATCCATACCCACGCTCACCTTGATCACTTCCTTGCGTCAGGCCAGTTGAAAGAAAAAACCGGTGCGACCTTGCACCTGCACAAGGACGATCAGTTTCTTTGGGACAACCTTGAAATGCAGTGCCAGATGTTTCGCGTGCCGTATACCCCGGTACCATCGCCGGACCGCTGGCTTGAAGATGACGAAGCGCTGGCCTGCGGCTGTGGCGTCGCATTGCACACACCCGGCCATACGCCTGGCTCGATGAGCTTCTGGTTTGCCGATGCCAAGCTGCTGATCGCCGGCGACACCCTGTTTCGACGTGGCGTGGGACGCACGGATTTGTGGGGCGGGGACCAGGCCACTATCGTGCGATCTATCAAGCAGCGCCTGTATACCCTGGATGAGGGCGCGACCGTGGTGACAGGACACGGTCCGGATACGTGTCTGGGCGATGAAATGCGCGAGAACCCTTTCGTACGCGCGTGAGGGGGATAGTTGGTGACGTGCTGTCGCAAAACTCAGGCAGCGTTCAGCCTGCGTCTGCTACGGTTTCTGTAGCAACGCAAGCCCCGCATGTTTTGTTACAGCTTGGGGCGCCCCTGCGGAATTTTTGCAGGTTGTCGCGTTCCAAACTCGGCACAGGTCCATTGCCAATGTCCTTTGCACCTCAGAATGCAAAAGTAGGAGCTCCCTTAATGTTCACTCCGCGTCGTCTGCTTGTTGTCGCCACCGCCGTAGCCCTGTTGTCCGGCTGCGCTTCACCTAATCCTTATGACGGCAGCAGCCAGGGGCAGGCGAATAATGAATCCAGCGGTATGAGCAAGACCGCCAAGTACGGCGGCCTCGGCGCCCTGGCCGGTGCATTGGCCGGTGCGGCCATCGACCATAACAACCGTGGCAAGGGGGCGCTGATCGGCGCTGTTGTTGCCGGTGCCGGTGCTGCCGGCTACGGTTACTACGCGGACCAGCAAGAGAAAAAGCTGCGCGAAAGCATGGCCAACACCGGGGTTGAAGTGCAGCGCCAGGGCGATCAGATCAAGCTGATCATGCCGGGTAACATCACCTTCGCCACCAACTCGGACGCGATCTCCAGCAGCTTCTATCAGCCGTTGAACAACCTGGCCAACTCGCTCAAGCAATTCAACCAGAACACCATCCAGATCGTTGGCTACACCGACAGCACCGGCAGCCGGCAGTTGAACATGGACCTGTCTCAGCGTCGTGCGCAGAGCGTGGCCAACTACCTGACCTCCCAGGGCGTCAACGGTGCCAACCTGAGTGCGCGCGGCGCCGGCCCGGATAATCCCATCGCCAGCAACGCCGACGTCAACGGCCGCGCCCAGAACCGTCGCGTCGAGGTCAACCTCGGCCCCATCCCTGGTCAACAATATGGCCAACCGGCGGGTCAGCAGCAGGCGCCTCAGCAAAACAACCAGTTCCAGGGCAACCCGTACCAGCAGTACCAATAAATCCCGCCCACTAAAAAGGGCGCCGTGCAAGTCATGCACGGCGCCCTTTTTTGTGGCTGTCGCTTACATCAGTCGATGTATTCGAACACCTTCACGATCTTTTGTACGCCGGACACGCCCTGCACCAGGTTGGCGGCGCGGGTGGCTTCTGCCTGGGTCAGCAAGCCCATCAGGTAGACGATACCGTTGTCGGTGACGACTTTGATGCGCGAGCCGGGAATGGCGTTGTCAGTCAGCATCTGCGCCTTGATCTTGGTGGTGAGCAGGGCGTCATTGCTGATGGCCAGCAGGGTGATCGGCTCCATCACCTGCAGTTCGTTGTGCACCTTCTTGACTCGCTGCACCGAGGCGGCGGCTTGTTCAGCCTGGGCCTTGAGGTCGGCGCGCGGCGTTTGGCCGGCCAGCAGCACCACACCGTTGAAGCTGGTCACGACGATGCGTGAGGCGCCATTGCCCAAGTCCGTGGCGGCCTTGGCGATGTTGACCTCAACCTTGGTTTCGATCAGCGAGTCGTCGATCTTGCTGCCGAAGGTGCGGGTGCCCTTGTCATCCTGAATAGGGGTGTCACGTGTCGCGGTGATCGCCGTGCTGCAGCCGCTGATGCCGAGGCACAACGTAATGGCCAAGAGGCCGAGGCGGTTAACGGTCATTCTTCACTCCCAAACAGTTGGCTGTCGATCAGATCGCACAGGCAGTGGATCGCCAGCAGGTGGACTTCCTGAATACGTGCAGTGACGTTGGCCGGAACGCGAATCTCCACATCTTCGGGCAACAGCAGCGAAGCCATGCCGCCACCATCGCGTCCGGTCAATGCTACGACAATCATTTCTCGATCATGTGCGGCCTGGATCGCTTGAATAATATTCGCCGAGTTGCCGCTGGTTGAAATCGCCAGCAGCACATCGCCCGGTTGGCCCAGGGCGCGGATCTGCTTGGAGAAGATTTCGTTATAGCTGTAGTCGTTGGCGATCGAGGTGATCGTCGACGAGTCGGTGGTCAAGGCGATCGCCGGCAGGCTCGGACGCTCACGTTCGAAGCGGTTGAGCAGCTCGGACGAAAAATGCTGGGCATCGCCGGCCGAACCGCCGTTGCCGCACGAAAGCATTTTGCCTTCATTGAGCAAGGCATTGACCATCACCTGACTGGCTTGCTCGATGTGCGGTGCAAGTACGTCCATCGCCTGTTGCTTGGTGTCGATGCTGGCCTGGAAAAGCTGGCGAATTCGGGATTGCATGTCCATCTGTGTGACCTTAAGTAGCGCGGCTGTTCGGCACAGGAATGTGCAGCCCGCAAAGCAAAGAGCAAAAGTGTGGGGTGAAGATGCCTGGCGAATCAGCTGTCGAAGGCATTTTGCAGCCAGTTCAGATCGGCTTTGCCTGACGGTGTGCTTTCTATGGCGACCACGTCGAAACGGCAGGGGAAGTCGGCCCAGCGATGCTCTTTTTGCAGGAAAAACTGCGCGGCGAGTATCAACTTTTGACGCTTGCGCGCATCAATACTGGCGAGCGCGCCACCCCATTGTGCGTGTTTTCTGTAGCGGACTTCGACGAATACTACTGTATCGCCTTCAAGCATGACCAGATCAAGCTCGCCGCGTTTACACAACCAGTTCTGCGCCAGAAGGCGCAGACCCTGTTGTTGCAGGTGGTTCAGTGCTTGCAGTTCGGCATCCTTGCCGCTCTGCGCGCTGGACCGCTCGGGCATCAGCGCGGCGTGTCCGGCAGGCGTTGGATCTCGCCACCGACGAATTTCGCCCATGGCATCTGACGATCAACGCGCTGGTTACCACTGACGCCCAAGTTGCCCGAAAGGCCGTCTATCCGCGTATCCGGCAATGCCTTGAGTTGACCCAGGCGCGGTGCCAGGCGGTACGCGTCGACACCCATCGCATACAGGCGACCGAGGCTGCCATTGGCCTGAGGCCATTGGGCCGCAACCTGGTTACGCAGCGGGTCGGTGGTGTTGAGCAGCCAAGGGGTTTCACAGAACATCACGTTGGTCATGTCCAGGTACTGGTTCTTGTCGCCGCTGGCACTGAACACGTGGGAGGTCGCGTACACCGGTACGTCACCGGCGTATTGGAAGTTCAGGGTCGGCTTGATCTGTTGAGCCAGTTGCGGAGTAACGGCCAGGAAGATGAATTCGATGTCCTGACGACGCGACGGTTGCGCGGCTACGTCAGTGCCCACGGTGTTTTGCAGGCTCTTGGCGCGACCTTCGCTTTTACGCAGTTGGAACAGGTCGGCAATCTGCTGGGCCAGGGCGACCGGCTGATCGACATACTCGACGCCGACCACGGTACCGCCATTGGCTTCCCAATCCTGGCGGAAGGCCTTGTAGACACGCTCGCCCCATTCGCCACGCGGCACCATCGCGGCTGCGCGGTGCAGGCCATCGGCACGGGCACGGCGCGAGACTTCGCGGGCTTCGTCTTCTGCTGCCAGGCCGAACTGGAACAGTTGCGCCGGGCTTTGATCAGTCTCGCTGTAGTTCAGCGCCAGGGTGGTGATAGGCAACTGAGGGCGCGCACTGAGTTGTTTGACCAGCGGCTTCTCCAGCGGGCCGACCACCAACTGCACGCCGGCGGCCTGGGCCTTGGCGTAGAAGTCGTCGATGGAGGTCACGCGCGAGCTGTCGTAGAACTCGATGACCGGCGGCTTCTGTCCAGCTTGTTCAGCCTGGTAGTGAGCCGCCATGAAACCTTCGCGCAACGCTTTGCCGACAGCGGCCAGCGGGCCTTCTTGTGGCAGCAGCAGTGCGATTTTGGTCAGGGGCTGGCTGGCCAGTTCCTTGAGTTTGATCAGCGGTGTCGGCAGTTGCAGCGCAGCCGGATGGGCCGGGTTCTGCGCGCGCCAGGTGTCGATCGCCGCCTGTTGCTGTTCCAGGGTGCCGGCGCCTTTGACTGCCTGAGCCAGGGTGATCCAGCCGTCCAGGACCGGGCTGCCGGTGGCCTGTAGCTGTTCAGCAGGCAGCGCGGCAATCAAAGCCCAGATGGCGTCGTGGTTGCTTTTGGCCGCATCGCCGGTGAGCAAGGGCGCCATGGCGACACGCTCGCGGGCAGCGGCCAGGGTCTGGCCATCGGCTTCATAAGCGCGGGCATGTACGCTGCCGGTGCGCAGTTGCTGTTCCGGCGGCAACTCCTTGAGGCTTTGCAGGCTCGGGTGGTTCAACGCCGTCAACGCTGCCTTGGGCTGGTTGCGTGCCATGGCGAGTTCGGCGGCCAGGGTGCTGGCAAACACTTGCGCCGCGGGCTTGAGGGCATCCAGGGGCACCTGCGCAAGAATTTGCGACGAGCGGCCAGGGTTGTTCTGTTTGTAGGCCATGTCAGCCGCACTCAGGCGCAGTAATGCGGCCTTTTCCGGCGTTTTGGCGGTAGTGGCCTGTTCGAGCAGTTGCTCGATACTGGCGTCCGGGGTCCGTGGAAGGTCGCCAAGGCTGGACGAGGGCGAGCTGGCGCAAGCGGCCAGTAAGGCAGCGAGGCAGAGGGCGGAGAGCAGCCGCAGGCAAGCGATCATGTAAGTGTTCCTGATACCGATCAAATTAGCGTGGAATTGTACCCAAGCACTGGCCCAGGCGCGATGTTACTGGCGTGAAACCGTCGATTTAGGTCGTGCAATTGTTGCTTTTATTTCTCAGCGGTCGATAAGGCATCGGCCGTGATGGCATATTTTCAAGGCGCCTACGCGCTACAATGTGGCTTTTGCCAACCATCGAGGTGTGCGTTTTGACTGCTCCAGGTCCTTTGAATTCCACTGCAGGCTCGCTTTTTGTCGTGGCGACGCCCATTGGCAACCTGGACGACATCAGTGCCCGCGCGCTGAAGGTGTTGCGTGACGTCAAGTTGATCGCTGCCGAAGATACCCGGCACTCCCAGCGATTGATGCAGCATTTTGGTATCAGTACGCCACTCGCCGCCTGTCACGAGCACAATGAACGCGAAGAAGGCAGTCGTTTTATCCTGCGCCTGCTGGCTGGTGACGATGTGGCGTTGATTTCCGATGCGGGCACGCCGCTGATCTCCGATCCCGGCTATCACTTGGTTCGCCAGGCGCGGGCTGCAGGCATCAATGTAGTGCCTGTTCCGGGGGCGTGCGCGTTGATTGCTGCGCTGTCGGCGGCAGGGCTGCCGTCTGATCGGTTTATTTTCGAAGGTTTTCTGCCGGCCAAGGCGGTTGGGCGTCGCGCGCGTCTTCAAGCTGTGAAGGAAGAACCGCGCACATTGATCTTTTACGAGGCGCCACACCGCATCCTGGAATGTCTGCAGGACATGGAGCTGGTGTTCGGCGGCGAGCGTCTGGCGTTGTTGGCACGTGAGTTGACCAAAACCTTTGAGACCCTCAAGGGGCTGCCGCTGCAAGAACTGCGCGCGTTTGTCGAGGGCGACAGTAATCAGCAGCGCGGTGAATGCGTGGTGCTGGTAGCAGGCTGGACGGCGCCGGAAGCTGAAGACGCGGTCGGCAGCGAAGCCATGCGTGTCCTGGACCTGCTGCTCAAAGAGATGCCCCTCAAGCGTGCGGCGGCCCTCGCGGCGGAAATTACCGGCGTGCGCAAGAATGTGTTGTATCAGGTGGCGCTGGATAAACAGAACGCCGAATAGTTCCGGGGTTATAGCGGTATTGCGTCTAAGCGTGATGGCAATGCTGCACTTTTAATACTTGTCCTGAGGCCGCCGTGCCGTTAACCTGCGCGGCGGAGAGTCGATTGGACAGTCGCTGCCCTCTATGAAAATTAGGGGGGGGAGGAAAGTCCGGGCTCCATAGGGCGAAGTGCCAGGTAATGCCTGGGAGGCGTGAGCCTACGGAAAGTGCCACAGAAAATAACCGCCTAAGCACTTCGGTGCCGGTAAGGGTGAAAAGGTGCGGTAAGAGCGCACCGCACGTCTGGCAACAGTTCGTGGCTAGGTAAACCCCACTTGGAGCAAGACCAAATAGGGTCCCAAGGCGTGGCCCGCGCTGGGACCGGGTAGGTTGCTAAAGATGTCCAGTGATGGCCATCGTAGACGAATGACTGTTCAAGACAGAACCCGGCTTACAGATCGACTCTCCACCTTTTTCCTTCTGCTCGAGTCTCGGGCAGAAACCCGGTAGTAACGCAAGAATCCCTCCCTGCCAAATCATTGGCAGATGCATCTTCGTAATACCAAAAAAATCTTACTCTTAATAAATCACTTTAACTTTGAGTCGTAGCGCTTTGAGCTGCTTGCGCTTGCTGGGTCAAAAACATCGCGGAACTCTGGTTTCTCCTCCCTTTACGCTCCTAAATCTCCGTTCTGTAAGGCTTTTCCTTGAATCCGTGCCTTGACGGTGTGGTGGGCGCATTCCTATAGTGTGCGCAAGTGGCGGAAAGTGGCACAAAGTGGGTTTTTTGAACGTAAAACGCTAAAAATTGGAGAAACGCATCTGTGTTTCGCGGAGCTAACGCTATCAGTCTCGATGCAAAAGGCCGTCTCGCCATGCCGAGCCGGTATCGTGACGAGCTCATTTCGCGAAGTTCCGGACAGTTAATCATCACGATTGACGCCGTTGACCCTTGTTTATGTGTTTACCCCCTCGATGAGTGGGAGTTGATTGAAACCAAGTTGCGTGCCCTGCCTTCATTGCGTGAAGAAAACCGCCGTCTGCAGCGTTTGCTGATTGGTAATGCCGTCGACCTCGAGCTCGATGGCAGCGGTCGTTTCCTGGTGCCGCCGCGTTTGCGCGAATACGCCAAGCTCGATAAGCGCGCGATGCTGGTCGGTCAACTGAACAAGTTCCAATTATGGGACGAAGATGCCTGGGATGCTGTTTCTGCAGCAGACCTGGCTGCTATTCAACAACCGGGCGCTATGCCTGATGAACTGCGTGATTTGATCCTGTGACTATTGATAGCGGCTTTAACCACATCACCGTACTGCTTGACGAAGCCGTTGAGGCTCTCGCCGTACGCGCGGATGGCTGCTATTTGGATGGCACGTTCGGCAGGGGCGGGCATAGCCGCTTGATCCTCAGCCGGCTCGGGCCCGACGGCAAGCTCCTTGGGTTCGACAAGGACCCCCAAGCGATTGCCACCGGGCAAGCGCTAGCGGCCGAAGACGGCCGCTTTGTCGTTGTGCAGCGCAGCTTTGCCGAGCTGGGCGCCGAAGTGGCCGAGCGCGGCATGGCGGGCAAGGTGGCCGGGGTTTTGCTCGACTTGGGCGTGTCCTCGCCACAGCTCGATGACCCTGAGCGTGGCTTCAGTTTCATGAACGACGGCCCGCTCGATATGCGCATGGACCCCACTCGTGGTGTCAGTGCTGCACAGTTCATCGCCACCGCGCCGGTGGAAGAAATCGCTCGCGTTTTCAAGGAATACGGCGAAGAACGCTTCGCCGGCCGTATGGCCCGCGCGGTGGTCGAGCGTCGCGAGATCCAGCCGTTCGAGCGCACCGCCGACCTGGCCGAGGTGCTCAAGGTCGCCAACCCTGCATGGGAAAAGGGTAAGAACCCGGCAACCCGTGCGTTCCAGGGGCTGCGTATCCACGTCAACAACGAATTGGGCGACCTGGAGGCTGGCCTTGAGGCGGCCCTTGAGGCGCTGGAAGTGGGCGGTCGCCTGGTGGTGATCAGCTTCCACTCCCTGGAAGACCGCATCGTCAAACTGTTCATGCGCCGCCTGGTCAAGGGCGAATCCGATAACCTGCCGCGCAACCTGCCGGTACGTTTCGAAGCGTTTGTGCCGAAAATCAAAATCCATGGCAAAGCGCAGTTCGCTTCCGAAACTGAACTGAAGGCCAACCCACGCTCCCGTAGCGCCGTCATGCGCGTCGCGGAGAAGTTGCGGTGAGCAAGCTTTTCGCCAAACCCCTGCCGGGCGGCAGCTTCTTTATGATGCTGCTGTACGTCGGCGTATTGGTCTCCGCAATCGCGGTGTCCTACAGCGCCCACTACAACCGCCAGTTACTCAACACCCTGTACGGGGAGCTGAGCGTGCGCGACAAGGCGCAGGCGGAGTGGGGTCGTTTGATCCTTGAGCAAAGCACCTGGACGGCCCATAGCCGTATCGAAGTGCTGGCCACCGAACAGCTGAAAATGCACATCCCGGGCGCGGCCGAAGTTCGCATGGTGGCGCCATGATGAAACTTGAGGGTGCACTCTACCCATGGCGTTTCCGTCTGATGCTCGGCTTGCTGGCATTGATGGTGGGTGCGATCGCCTGGCGGATCGTCGACCTGCAAGTGGTCAACCGCGACTTCCTGATCGGCCAGGGCGACGCCCGCAGCCTGCGTCATATCCCCATTCCTGCGCACCGCGGCCTGATCACCGACCGTAACGGTGAGCCACTGGCCGTCAGTACGCCGGTCACCACCCTGTGGGCCAACGCCAAGGAACTGCAAGCGGCCAAGGATCGCTGGCCGGCCCTTGCCGCCGCCCTTGGGCAAGACCCGAAGGCCTTGGCCGAGCGCCTGCAAGCCCAGGCCAATAAAGAATTCATCTACCTGGTTCGCGGCCTGACCCCGGAACAGGGCCAGCAAGTGCTCGATCTTAAAGTCCCCGGTGTCTATGGCATTGAGGAATTCCGTCGTTTCTACCCGGCCGGTGAAACCACCGCCCACATGGTCGGCTTTACCGACATTGACGACCACGGTCGCGAAGGTGTGGAACTGGCCTACGACGAATGGCTGGCCGGGGTGCCCGGCAAGCGACAAGTCATCAAGGATCGGCGTGGCAGACTGATCAAGGATGTCCAAGTCACCAAAAACGCCAAGGCCGGTAAGCCCTTGGCGTTGTCGATTGACCTGCGCCTGCAATACCTGGCCAACCGCGAGCTGCGCAACGCGATCATCGAGAATGGCGCCAAGGCCGGAAGCCTGGTGATCATGGACGTGAAGACCGGCGAGATCCTGGCCATGGTCAACCAGCCGACCTACAACCCGAACAACCGCCGTAACCTGCAGCCGGCGATGATGCGTAACCGCGCAATGATCGACGTGTTCGAGCCGGGTTCGACCATGAAAGCCATCTCCATGAGTGCTGCCCTGGAAACCGGGCGCTGGAAACCCAGCGACAAGGTCGAGGTGTATCCGGGCACCTTGCAGTTGGGTAAATACACCATTCGTGACGTATCGCGCACCGAAGGTCCGGTGCTGGATCTGACAGGTATCCTGATCAACTCCAGTAACGTTGGCATGAGTAAGGTTGCCTTCGATATCGGCGGCGAAACCATCTACCACCTGGCGCAAAAAATCGGCCTTGGCCAACCCACCGGCCTCGACTTCCCGGGCGAGCGCGTCGGCAACCTGCCGAACTACCGCGACTGGAAAAAAGCCGAAACCGCCACGCTTTCCTACGGCTACGGCCTGTCCGTGACCGCGATCCAGTTGGCCCATGCGTTCTCGGTGCTGGCCAACAATGGCCGCATGGTTCCCTTGAGCCTCATCCACGTCGACGAAGCGCCGAAAGCCACCCAGGTGATTCCGGAAAATGTCGCCAAGACCATGCAAGGCATGCTGCAACAAGTGATCGAAGCACCACGGGGTGTGTTCCGTGCCCAGGTGCCGGCGTACCACGTGGCAGGCAAGTCCGGTACCGCCCGTAAGACATCGGTGGGTACCAAGGGCTACGCCGAAAACTCCTACCGTTCGCTGTTCGCCGGCTTCGGACCGATGAGCGATCCACGCTATGCCATCGTCGTTGTCATCGATGAGCCGAGCAAAGCCGGTTACTTCGGTGGCCTGGTCTCGGCGCCGGTGTTCAGCAAAGTGATGTCCGGCACCCTGCGCTTGATGAACGTCACGCCGGACAACCTGCCGCCGACCGAACAAGCGAACGCCGGACCACCGGTTGCTGCAGTCAAAGCCAACGGAGGGCGCGGCTGATGTCTCTTAGTTTGAACAAGATTTTTGCTCACGCCGGCCGCGATCTGCTGATTCGCGAGTTGACCCTGGACAGCCGTAATGTGCGCCCCGGCGACCTGTTCCTGGCCGTGCCGGGCGGCAAAGTCGATGGCCGTGCGCATATCGCCGATGCGTTGCAGCGCGGTGCGGCCGCGGTAGCCTATGAGGCCGAAGGCGCCACGGTGCTGCCGATCACCGACGTGCCATTGATTCCGGTCAAGGGCCTGACTAAGCAATTGTCGGACATCGCCGGGCGTTTTTATGGCGAACCGAGCCGCCACCTCAACCTGGTGGGCGTGACCGGTACCAACGGCAAAACCAGCGTGACCCAACTGGTCGCCCAGGCTCTTGACCTGTTGGGCCAGCATTGCGGCATCGTCGGCACCCTGGGCACCGGCTTTTATGGCGCGTTGCAAAGCGGCCTGCACACCACGCCGAACCCGATTGCCGTGCAGGCGACTCTGGCCGACCTGAAAAAGGCCGGTGCCAAGGCCGTTGCCATGGAAGTGTCCTCCCACGGCCTGGACCAGGGCCGTGTCACGGCGCTGGCGTTTGACGTGGCCGTGATGACCAACCTGTCGCGCGATCATCTGGATTACCACGGCACCATGGAAGCCTACGCCGCCGCCAAGGCCAAGCTGTTTGCCTGGAATGACCTGAAGTGCCGGGTGGTGAACCTGGATGACGAATTCGGCCGCCAACTGGCTGCCCAAGACAGCGAAGCTCGGCTGATCAGTTACAGCCTGCTGGATTCCAGCGCGTACCTGTATTGCCGCCAAGCTCAATTCAATGACGAAGGCGTACGTGCCACGTTGGTCACGCCCCAGGGCGAACACCACCTGCGCAGTACCCTGCTCGGTCGTTTCAACCTGAGCAACGTTCTCGCCGCCATCGGCGCGCTGCTCGGTCTGGATTACGCCCTCGACGAAATCCTCAAGGTCCTGCCGAAGCTGGAAGGGCCCGCCGGTCGCATGCAGCGCCTGGGTGGCGGCACGCAGCCGTTGGTAGTGGTCGATTACGCCCACACCCCGGACGCCCTGGAAAAAGTCCTCGAAGCCCTGCGTCCTCATGCCAAGGGCAAGCTGCTGTGCCTGTTCGGTTGCGGCGGTGATCGTGACCGCGGCAAGCGCCCGTTGATGGCCGAGATCGTCGAGCGCCTGGCCGATGGCGTGCTCGTCACCGATGACAACCCGCGCAGTGAAGACCCGCGCCTGATTTTCGACGACATCCGCGCCGGCTTTAAAGACGTGTCCAAGGCCACGTTTGTTGCCGGTCGCGGTGCCGCCATCGCCCAATTGATCGCCGGCGCCAGCGCTGACGATGTGGTGGTGCTGGCCGGCAAAGGGCATGAGGACTACCAGGAAATCAACGGCGAGCGCCATGCCTTCTCCGACCTGATCGAGGCCGATCGGGCCCTGACCGCCTGGGAGGTTGCCCATGCTTAAGGCGATGACGTTCAGCGAACTGGCACCGTCCCTGTCGGCCCGCATCCTGTCGAGCGATTGCAGCTTTGGCGGCGTGAGTATCGACAGCCGTGCGATCAAACCCGGGCAGCTGTTTGTTGCCCTGACGGGGCCGCGTTTCGACGGTCACGATTACCTCAACGAGGTTGCCGCCAAAGGTGCCGTCGGCGCGTTGGTCGAGCGTGAAGTGGCGGACTGTGCGTTGCCGCAACTGCTGGTCACCGATACCCGTCTGGCCCTCGGTCAACTGGGCGCGTTGAACCGTGCCGCGTTCGACAAGCCCGTTGCCGCCGTCACCGGTTCCAGCGGCAAGACCACGGTCAAGGAGCTGCTCGCCGGGGTACTGCGTACACGCGGCCCGGTGCTCGCGACCCGTGGCAACCTGAACAATGATTTCGGCGCTCCGCTGACCCTGCTCGAACTGGCCCCGGAACACACGGCGGCGGTGATCGAGCTTGGGGCTTCGCGCATCGGCGAAATCGCCTACACCGTGGCGTTGACCAAGCCCCACGTTGCGATCATCAACAACGCGGGTACCGCCCATGTCGGCGAGTTCGGTGGCCCGGACAAGATCGTCGAAGCCAAGGGTGAAATCCTTGAAGGCCTCGCAGCGTCGGGCACGGCGGTATTGAACCTGGATGACAAGGCCTTCGAAACCTGGCGTGTACGCGCCGCCGGGCGCAAGGTCTTGACGTTTGCCGTGCTGAACGCTGCGGCCGATTTCCATGCGTCCGACATCAGCGTCGATGCCCGTGGTTGCCCGTCCTTCACCTTGCACACCCCGCAGGGCAGTGAGCAGGTGCAACTGAACCTGTTGGGTCACCATAACGTGGCGAACGCCTTGGCCGCTGCCGCTGCCGCTTACGCCCTTGGCGTGTCGCTGTTCGGCATCGCGACAGGGCTGGGTGCGGTTCAGCCTGTCAAAGGGCGCACCGTGGCGCAATTGGCCACCAACGGCATGCGCGTGATCGACGACACCTATAACGCCAACCCGTCCTCCATCAACGCCGCGGTCGACCTGCTCAAAGGGTTTGACGGGCGCAAGGTGCTGGTCCTGGGCGATATCGGCGAGTTAGGCGACTGGGCTGAACAAGGCCACCGCGAAGTCGGCGCGTATGCCGCCGGTAAAGTCGACGCCCTCTACGCGGTCGGCACGAACATGGCGCATGCCGTCAATGCCTTCGGCCCCGGTGCGCAGCATTTCGCCACCCAGGCCGAGCTGATTCAGGCGCTGACGGCCGCCGAACACGACACACACACAACCATTTTGATCAAGGGATCGCGCAGCGCGGTGATGGAAAACGTCGTCGCAGCCTTGTGTGGCTCAAGTACGGAGAAACATTAATGCTGCTGCTGCTGGCTGAGTATCTGCAACAGTTCCACAAAGGCTTCGCGGTCTTTCAGTACCTGACCCTGCGCGGGATCCTGGGTGTGCTGACCGCGCTGTCTTTGTCGCTGTTTTTAGGGCCGTGGATGATCCGCACCCTGCAGAACCTGCAAATTGGTCAATCGGTGCGCAATGACGGCCCGCAGTCGCACCTGTCCAAGTCCGGTACGCCGACCATGGGCGGCGCGCTGATCCTGTCGTCCATCGGCATCAGCACCTTGCTGTGGGCTGACCTGCATAACCGCTACGTGTGGGTGGTGTTGCTGGTGACCTTGCTGTTCGGCGCCATCGGTTGGGTGGATGACTACCGCAAAGTGATCGAGAAGAACTCCAAGGGCCTGCCGAGCCGCTGGAAGTACTTCTGGCAGTCGGTGTTCGGCCTTGCCGCCGCGATCTTCCTGTACACCACCGCGCCAAGCGCCGTGGAAACCACGTTGATCATCCCGATGCTCAAGGACGCCAGCATCCCCCTGGGGATTGGCTTCGTGGTGTTGACCTACTTCGTGATCGTCGGCTCCAGCAACGCGGTGAACCTGACCGACGGCCTCGACGGCCTGGCGATCATGCCGACGGTGATGGTGGGCGGTGCGCTCGGTATCTTCTGCTACCTGTCGGGTAACGTGAAATTCGCCGAATACCTGCTGATCCCTTACGTGCCGGGCGCGGGCGAGCTGATTGTGTTCTGCGGTGCGCTGATTGGTGCGGGCCTGGGCTTTTTGTGGTTCAACACCTACCCGGCGCAAGTCTTTATGGGTGACGTCGGCGCTCTGGCGCTGGGCGCGGCCCTGGGCACCATTGCGGTGATCGTTCGTCAGGAAATCGTGTTGTTCATCATGGGCGGCGTGTTCGTGATGGAAACCCTGTCGGTGGTCATCCAGGTGGCATCCTTCAAGTTGACCGGGCGTCGCGTGTTCCGCATGGCGCCGATTCACCACCACTTTGAACTCAAGGGCTGGCCTGAGCCACGCGTGATTGTCCGTTTCTGGATCATCACCGTGATTCTGGTACTGGTCGGCCTTGCCACCCTGAAACTGAGGTAGAAACGAGTGTCCCTGATCGCTTCAGACCACTTCCGCATCGTTGTCGGCCTCGGCAAGAGCGGCATGTCCCTGGTTCGCTTCCTGGCGAACCGGGGCACGTCGTTTGCCGTGGCCGATACGCGGGAAAATCCACCGGAGCTGGTCACGCTGCGCCGTGACTACCCGCACGTGGAAGTGCGTTGTGGCGAGCTGGATGTCGAGTTTCTGTGCCGTGCCGACGAGCTCTACGTGAGCCCCGGCCTGGCCCTGGCCACACCGGCCCTGCAAGCGGCGGCGGCGCGCGGCGTGAAGCTGTCCGGCGATATCGACCTGTTCGCCCGTAACGCGAAGGCGCCGATCGTGGCCATCAGCGGTTCCAACGCAAAAAGCACCGTGACCACCTTGGTCGGCGAGATGGCGGTTGCGGCCGGCAAGCGTGTGGCCGTGGGCGGCAATCTCGGCACGCCGGCGCTGGATCTGCTCAGCGATGACGTCGAGCTGTACGTGATGGAGCTGTCGAGCTTCCAGCTCGAGACCACCCACGACCTGGGCGCTGAAGTAGCCACCGTGCTGAACGTCAGCGAAGACCACATGGACCGCTACAGCGGCTTGCCCGCCTACCATTTGGCCAAGCATCGGATCTTCCGCGGCGCCAAGCAGGTGGTGGTCAACCGTCAGGACGCCCTTAGCCGTCCGTTGATGGGTGAAGGCCTGCCCTGCTGGACCTTCGGCCTGGGCAAACCGGACTTCAAGGGCTTCGGCATTCGCGAAGAGAACGGCGAGAAATACCTGGCCTTCGAATTCCAGAATCTGATGCCTGCGCGCGAGTTGAAAATCCGTGGCGCCCATAACCAGTCCAACGCCTTGGCTGCATTGGCGCTGGGGCATGCCGTGGGCCTGCCGTTCGACGCCATGTTGTCGAGCCTGCGCACCTTCGGTGGCCTGGAACATCGCTGCCAATGGGTGCGCGACCTGAACGGCGTCAGCTATTACAACGACTCCAAGGCCACTAACGTCGGTGCCGCATTGGCCGCCATCGAAGGCCTTGGCGCCGACATTGATGGCAAGCTGGTGCTGATCGCCGGTGGCGACGGCAAAGGTGCCGATTTCAAGGACCTCAAGGCCCCGGTGGCCGCGCATTGCCGCGCCGTGGTGTTGATGGGCCGTGATGCCGACAAAATCGCCGACGCCTTGGGTGATGCCGTGCCGCAAGTGCACGCCATGTCGCTGGACGACGCCATTGCCCAGTGCAAAGCCCTGGCCCAGCCGGGGGATGCGGTGCTGCTGTCGCCGGCGTGTGCCAGCTTCGACATGTTCAAGAACTACGAAGAGCGCGGCCAGCTGTTCGCCCGCGCCGTGGAGGGCTTGGCATGAGCGTTGATCTGAGAAACATCATCAAGCCGTACCCGTCGCCGATCATCACCGGTCGCGGTATCGACCTCGATTTCCCGATGCTCGCCGGTTGCCTCGCGTTGCTGGGCCTGGGCCTGGTGATGATCACCTCGGCGTCTTCCGAAGTGGCTGCCGTGCAGTCGGGCAACACCCTGTACATGATGATTCGCCACCTGGTGTACCTGATCATCGGGCTGGGCACGTGCATCGTTACCATGATGATCCCCATCGCCACCTGGCAACGCCTGGGTTGGTTGATGCTGATCGGTGCGTTCGGCCTGCTGATCATGGTGATTCTGCCGGGTATCGGCCGCGAGGTGAACGGCTCGATGCGCTGGATCGGCTTCGGTGCGTTCAACGTGCAGCCGTCTGAAATCGCCAAGGTGTTCGTGGTGATCTACCTGGCCGGTTATCTGGTGCGTCGTCAGAAAGAAGTGCGCGAAAGCTGGATGGGCTTCTTCAAGCCCTTCATCGTGCTGCTGCCCATGGCCGGTCTGTTGCTGATGGAGCCCGATTTTGGTGCCACCGTCGTGATGATGGGCGCCGCTGCCGCGATGTTGTTCCTGGGGGGCGTAGGCCTGTTCCGCTTCAGTTTGATGGTGGTGTTGGCCGTGGCGGCCGTGACCGTTCTGGTGCAGGCGCAACCCTATCGGATGGCGCGCTTGATCACCTTTACCGACCCCTGGTCCGACCAGTTCGGCTCCGGCTACCAGTTGACCCAGGCGCTGATCGCCTTTGGTCGCGGCGAGTGGCTGGGTGTGGGCCTGGGCAACAGTGTGCAGAAGCAGTTCTACCTGCCCGAGGCGCACACCGACTTCGTGTTCTCGGTATTGGCCGAAGAACTGGGCGTGGTGGGTTCGCTGTGCACCGTGGCGTTGTTCGTGTTCGTGTGTGTACGCGGCATGTACATCGGCCTGTGGGCCGAAAAGGCCAAACAGTATTTCGCCGCTTACGTGGCGTATGGCTTGTCGTTCCTGTGGATCGGCCAGTTCCTGATCAACATCGGGGTGAACGTCGGCCTGCTGCCGACCAAGGGCCTGACCTTGCCGTTCCTCAGTTACGGCGGCAGTTCGTTGGTGATTTGCTGCGCCTGTCTTGGCTTGTTGCTGCGCATCGAGTGGGAGAGTCGAACCCACCTGGGCAGCGAAGAGATGGAGTTCAGCGAAAGCGACTTCGCCGAGGAGCCGACCCATGGGCGCTAACGTGCTGATCATGGCGGGCGGCACCGGGGGCCATGTGTTCCCGGCCCTGGCTTGCGCGCGGGAGTTCCAGAACCGTGGGTATACCGTGCACTGGCTGGGTACACCGCGTGGCATCGAAAACGAACTGGTGCCTAACGCCGGCTTGGCGCTGCACCTGATCAACGTCACCGGTCTGCGCGGCAAGGGCAAGTTGTCCCTGCTCAAGGCACCGTTCGTGTTGCTCAAAGCGGTGTGGCAGGCGCGCAAAGTCATCCGTGAGTTGCAGCCGGTGTGCGTGCTGGGCTTTGGCGGTTATGTGACCGGTCCTGGCGGCGTGGCGGCCAGGCTCGCTGGCGTGCCGGTGATCGTGCACGAGCAGAACGCCGTTGCCGGTACCGCCAACCGCCTGCTGGTGCCACTGGCCGCGCGGGTGTGTGAAGCGTTCCCGAATACCTTTGCCGCATCGGCGAAGCGCCGTACCACCGGCAATCCGGTGCGCACTGAGCTGTTTATGGACATCGCGCGCCAGGCCCTGACCGGGCGCAAGGCGCATCTGCTGATCCTGGGCGGAAGCCTGGGCGCAGAACCGTTGAATAAATTGCTGCCCGACGCCGTGGCGCAACTCCCTGTGGAGTTGCGTCCGGAGATCTTCCATCAGGCCGGCAAGCACCACGATGAAATCACCGCCACGCGTTATCGCGAAGCCGGTGTGGAGGCCAACGTACAGCCTTTCATCAAAGACATGGCCCATGCCTATGGCTGGGCCGACCTGGTGGTCTGTCGCGCTGGTGCGCTGACCGTCAGTGAACTGGCCGCCGCCGGTCTGCCGTCCTTGCTGGTGCCTTTGCCCCATGCGATCGACGATCACCAGACCCGCAACGCCGAATATTTGGCCGGGGAGGGCGCTGCCTTCCTGCTGCCGCAAAGAACGACTGGCGCCGCCGATTTGGCCGCACGCCTGACCGAGGTTTTGATGCAACCGGAACGACTCAACAGCATGGCGAGCACCGCAAGCCGCCTGGCCAAACCTGACGCAACCCGCACCGTGGTCGATATCTGCCTGGAGGTGGCCCATGGTTGAGAATCAGAAAGCCATGCCGCACCCCGAGATGCGCCGTATCCGTCGTATCCACTTCGTCGGTATCGGCGGCGTGGGCATGTGCGGTATTGCCGAAGTTCTGCTCAACCTGGGCTACCAGGTGTCCGGCTCCGACTTGAAAGAATCGCCGGTTACCGAGCGCCTGAAGTCCTTCGGTGCACAGATATTTATCGGCCACCGTTCCGAAAACGCCGCCGACGCTGACGTGCTGGTGGTATCCAGTGCCGTGAACACCTCCAACCCGGAAGTTGCCACTGCCCTTGAGCGCCGTATTCCCGTGGTGCCACGCGCTGAAATGCTGGCCGAGCTGATGCGCTATCGCCACGGTATCGCCGTTGCCGGTACCCACGGCAAGACCACCACCACCAGCCTGATTGCCTCGGTGTTCGCCGCCGGTGGCCTGGACCCGACGTTCGTGATCGGTGGCCGCCTGAATGCAGCCGGCACCAACGCCCAGCTCGGCACCAGCCGTTACCTGATCGCCGAAGCCGATGAGAGCGACGCCAGCTTCCTGCACCTGCAACCGCTGGTGGCCGTCGTGACCAACATCGACGAAGACCACATGGCCACCTACGACGGCGACTTCAACAAGTTGAAGAAAACCTTCGTCGAGTTCCTGCACAACCTGCCGTTCTACGGTTTGGCCGTGGTGTGCCTGGACGACCCGGTGGTGCGCGAGATCCTGCCGCAGGTCAAGCGCCCAACCGTGACCTACGGTTTCAGCGAAGACGCCGACGTACGCGCTATCAATGTGCGCCAGGAAGGCATGCAAACCTTCTTCACCGTGCTGCGTCCTGACCGTGAGCCGCTGGATGTGTCGGTGAACATGCCGGGCAACCACAACGTATTGAATTCCCTGGCGACCATCTGCATTGCCTCCGACGAAGGCGTCAGCGATGAGGCCATTGTCGAAGGCCTCTCGCGCTTTGCCGGTGTGGGCCGTCGCTTCCAGGTCTACGGCCATTTGCCGGTAGACGGCGGTGACGTGATGTTGGTGGACGACTACGGTCACCACCCGACCGAAGTGGCTGCAGTGATCAAAGCCGTACGCGGTGGCTGGCCGGAGCGTCGTTTGGTGATGGTCTACCAGCCGCACCGCTACAGCCGCACCCGCGATTTGTACGACGACTTCGTCAATGTACTGGCCGATGCCAACGTGCTGCTGCTGATGGAGGTTTACCCGGCCGGTGAAGAACCGATCCCGGGAGCCGACAGCCGCAAGCTGTGCAACAGCATCCGTCAGCGTGGCCAATTGGACCCGATCTACATCGAACGGGGCGTGGACCTGGCGCCCATCGTCAAGCCACTGCTGCGTGCCGGCGACATTCTGTTGTGCCAGGGCGCCGGCGATATCGGCGGCCTTGCCCCCAAATTGCTGGCGAGCCCGTTGTTCGCAGCCGCACAGGGAAAGTCGAAATGACCACTGACTACGGCTCCCTGTTTTCGACCATCGCGCCAGCCGACTTCGGTCGCGTGGCCGTGCTGTTTGGCGGCAAGAGCGCAGAGCGTGAAGTGTCGCTCAAGTCCGGCAACGCGGTGCTTGAGGCGCTGCAAAGCGCCGGTGTGAATGCGTTCGGTATCGATGTGGGCGATGACTTCCTCGCGCGCTTGCAGGCTGAAAAGATCGACCGTGCGTTCATCATTCTTCACGGCCGCGGCGGTGAAGACGGCAGCATGCAAGGCCTGCTGGAGTGTGCCGGGATCCCTTACACCGGCAGCGGCATCCTCGCCTCGGCACTGGCGATGGACAAGTTGCGCACCAAGCAGGTTTGGCACAGCCTGGGCATTCCAACCCCGCGCCACAGCGTGCTGTGCAGCGAAGACGATTGTATTTCCGCAGCCGAGGAACTGGGCCTGCCTTTGATCGTCAAACCTGCCCATGAAGGCTCCAGTATCGGCATGGCCAAAGTGAACTCGGCCGCCGAATTGATCGACGCATGGAAAGCGGCAAGTACCTACGATTCGCAAGTGTTGGTGGAACAGTGGATCCAGGGTCCCGAGTACACCATCGCCACCCTGCGTGGCCAGGTATTGCCGCCCATCGCATTGGGCACGCCCCACACGTTTTACGACTACGACGCCAAGTATGTGGCCTCCGATACCCAGTACCGGATCCCATGTGGCCTTGACGCAACCAAGGAACAGGAATTGATGGACCTCACGGCGAAAGCCTGTGAGGCGCTGGGTATCGCCGGTTGGGCGCGGGCGGACGTGATGCAGGACGACGCAGGGAATTTCTGGTTCCTGGAAGTCAACACGGCACCGGGCATGACCGACCACAGCCTGGTCCCTATGGCAGCCCGCGCGGCCGGCCTGGATTTCCAGCAATTGGTGCTGGCGATTCTGGCGGCCAGTATCGAGTCCCGAGGCTAAGACATGAAAGGCGCATCGCTTCGTCATCAGCCCCCACAAGCACCGAGCCGCAAGCCGGTGCCACGGGGTGCCAGCCGAATGGTGGCTAAAGAGCCGATGTCGGCGCGCCTGCCGAAAGCCAACTTTGGTTTCCTCAAGGCGCTGTTCTGGCCGGTGTTATTGGTGGTGCTGGGCTTCGGCACGTATGAAGGCGCGCAGCGTCTGCTGCCGTACGCCGATCGGCCGATTACCAAAATCAGCGTGCAGGGCGATTTGAGCTACATCAGCCAGCAAGCGGTACAACAGCGCATCGGCCCGTTCCTGGCGGCGAGCTTTTTTACCATCGACCTGGCGGGGATGCGTCGCGAGCTGGAACAGATGCCGTGGATCGCCCACGCCGAAGTCCGCCGTGTGTGGCCGGATCAGGTGACGATCCGCCTGGAAGAACAACTGCCCGTGGCCCGTTGGGGCGAGGAAGCGCTGTTGAACAACCAGGGCCAGGCGTTCACGCCGCGTGAGTTGGCCAACTACGAGCACCTGCCGCAGTTGTTCGGGCCGCAGCGGGCGCAGCAGCAAGTGATGCAGCAGTACCAGGCCTTGAGCCAGATGCTGCGGCCACTGGGCTTCTCCATTGCACGCCTGGAACTGCGTGAACGGGGCAGCTGGTTTTTGACGACCGGGGCAGGCAGTTCCGGCCCGGGCATCCAGTTGTTGCTGGGACGCGACCGCTTGGTGGAAAAGATGCGCCGTTTTATCGCCATCTATGACAAGACCTTGAAAGAACAGATTACGAACATTGCGAGCGTCGACCTGCGTTACGCCAACGGCCTTGCCGTCGGCTGGCGTGAACCGGCTGCGCCCACGGCAGCGCAACCCGCTGTCGCGAAGAATTAAGAAGAGGCAGGACCCATGGCAAACGTGCAAAGCGGCAAAATGATCGTCGGTCTCGATATCGGCACCTCCAAGGTGGTGGCGCTGGTGGGCGAGGTCGGGGAAGACGGCACGATCGAGATCGTCGGTATTGGCACGCATCCGTCCCGGGGCCTGAAGAAGGGCGTGGTGGTGAATATCGAGTCCACCGTGCAATCGATCCAGCGCGCCATCGAAGAAGCGCAGCTGATGGCCGGTTGCCGGATTCACTCGGCATTTGTCGGCGTTGCGGGCAACCACATCCGCAGCCTGAACTCCCACGGCATCGTGGCGATCCGCGACCGTGAAGTCAGTTCGGCCGACCTTGAGCGCGTGCTCGACGCTGCCCAGGCCGTGGCGATCCCGGCTGACCAGCGCGTGCTGCACACCCTGCCGCAGGACTACGTGATCGATAATCAGGAAGGCGTTCGCGAGCCTCTGGGCATGTCGGGCGTGCGTCTGGAAGCCAAGGTCCACGTGGTGACCTGTGCCGTCAACGCCGCACAGAACATTGAAAAATGCGTGCGCCGCTGCGGCCTGGAAATCGACGACATCATTCTCGAGCAACTTGCCTCGGCCTACTCGGTACTGACCGACGATGAAAAGGAACTGGGCGTGTGCCTGGTGGACATCGGCGGCGGTACCACCGACATCGCGATCTTCACCGAGGGTGCGATTCGTCACACTGCCGTGATCCCGATTGCCGGCGACCAGGTGACCAACGACATCGCCATGGCGTTGCGCACACCGACTCAGTACGCCGAAGAAATCAAGATCCGCTACGCCTGTGCCCTGGCCAAACTGGCCGGCGCCGGTGAGACCATCAAAGTGCCGAGTGTGGGTGATCGTCCACCGCGCGAACTGTCGCGCCAGGCCCTGGCTGAAGTGGTCGAGCCACGCTACGACGAGTTGTTCACCCTGATCCAGGCTGAACTGCGCCGCAGCGGCTACGAAGATTTGATCCCGGCCGGCATCGTGCTGACCGGCGGTACCTCGAAGATGGAAGGCGCGGTCGAACTGGCCGAGGAAATCTTCCACATGCCCGTCCGCCTGGGCGTGCCCCATGGCGTCAAAGGCCTGGGTGACGTGGTACGCAACCCGATTTATTCCACCGGTGTGGGCTTGCTGTTGTACGGGCTGCAAAAGCAGACCGACGGCATTTCCCTGTCGGGCCCGAGTAACCGTGACAGCTACCGCAGCGACGACGAAGCCAAAGCGCCGTTGTTCGAGCGGTTGCAGGCATGGGTAAAAGGCAACTTCTAACAAAGTTAGCGGCAAGCGACAAGCCGCAAGCTTCAAGAGTACGGCGCTCCAGGCTTGCGGCTTATCGCTTGAAGCTTGGAGCTGATGTAAGCAGTAGGCGAAAAAACTAGAGAAAACGAAAGGAGAGGGAACATGTTCGAACTCGTAGACAACATCCCCGCCAGCCCGGTCATTAAAGTGATCGGCGTCGGCGGTGGCGGCGGCAACGCTGTCAACCATATGGTCAAGAGCAACATTGAAGGCGTTGAATTCATCTGCGCCAACACTGATGCCCAGGCGCTGAAAAGCATCGGCGCGCGGACCATCCTGCAATTGGGCACAGCCGTGACCAAGGGCCTCGGCGCGGGCGCCAATCCGGAAGTCGGCCGTCAGGCCGCTCTGGAAGACCGCGAGCGTATTGCCGAAGTGCTGCAAGGCACCAACATGGTGTTCATCACCACCGGCATGGGCGGCGGTACCGGTACCGGTGCTGCACCGATCATTGCCGAAGTGGCCAAGGAAATGGGGATCCTGACGGTTGCCGTCGTGACGCGTCCGTTCCCGTTCGAAGGCCGCAAGCGCATGCAGATCGCCGACGAAGGCATCCGTCTGCTGTCTGAAAGCGTCGACTCGTTGATCACCATCCCCAACGAGAAGCTGCTGACCATCCTGGGCAAGGACGCAAGCCTGCTGTCCGCGTTCGCCAAGGCTGACGATGTACTGGCCGGTGCCGTTCGTGGTATCTCCGACATCATCAAGCGCCCAGGCATGATCAACGTCGACTTTGCCGACGTACGTACCGTGATGAGCGAAATGGGCATGGCGATGATGGGCACCGGCTGCGCCAGCGGTCCGAACCGTGCACGCGAAGCCACCGAAGCGGCCATCCGTAACCCGCTGCTCGAAGATGTGAACCTGCAAGGTGCACGCGGCATTCTGGTGAATATCACCGCCGGTCCTGACCTGTCCCTGGGTGAGTACTCCGACGTGGGTAGCATCATCGAAGCCTTCGCTTCCGAGCACGCCATGGTCAAAGTCGGTACCGTTATCGACCCGGACATGCGCGACGAACTGCACGTGACCGTGGTTGCGACCGGTCTGGGCGCGAAAATCGAGAAGCCTGTGAAGGTCATCGACAACACGCTGCATAACAGCCAAGCCAGCCACGCCAGCCAGGCGGCTGCCGCTCCAGCGCCTTCGCGCCAGGAACTGCCGTCGGTGAACTACCGTGATCTGGACCGTCCGACCGTGATGCGCAACCAGGCTCAGGCCGGTGCTGCGGCGTCCCGTAGCCCGAATCCGCAAGACGATCTGGACTACCTGGACATCCCGGCATTCCTGCGTCGTCAGGCCGATTAATGGAATGTATCAGGGCTATGAAGGTGATTGGTGTTCAGCAAAGGTCTGGTCTGCTATTATCGCCAGCCTTTGTTGATACCAGTTCGCAATTTGCGCTGAAGCGGTCCAAGCCATGATTAAACAACGCACCCTGAAGAATATTATTCGTGCCACAGGTGTAGGTCTGCACTCCGGGGAGAAGGTATACCTGACCCTCAAGCCTGCACCTGTCGACACCGGCATCGTGTTTGTGCGTGCCGACCTGGACCCTGCGGTGCAGATTCCTGCTCGCGCGGAAAACGTTGGCGAAACCACTATGTCGACCACATTGGTCAACGGTGACGTCAAGGTGGACACGGTAGAGCACTTGCTCTCGGCCATGGCCGGTTTGGGCATCGATAACGCCTACGTCGAGCTCTCCGCGTCCGAAGTCCCTATCATGGATGGCAGCGCTGGACCCTTCGTATTCTTGATTCAATCTGCCGGCCTGGAAGAACAGGACGCAGCCAAGAAGTTCATTCGCATTCTGCGGGAAGTGACAGTTGAAGACGGCGACAAGCGCGCCACCTTCGTCCCGTTCGAAGGCTTTAAAGTGAGCTTTGAGATCGATTTCGATCACCCGGTATTCCGTGACCGCACCCAAAGTGCAAGCGTGGATTTTTCCAGCACTTCGTTCGTAAAAGAAGTCAGCCGCGCCCGTACCTTTGGTTTCATGAGTGACATCGAGTACCTGCGCAAGCACAACCTCGCACTCGGCGGCAGCGTTGAAAACGCCATTGTGGTCGACGCGGATGGTGTACTGAACGAAGACGGCCTTCGCTACGAAGACGAATTCGTGAAGCACAAGATCCTCGATGCAATCGGTGACCTCTACCTGCTGGGCAATAGCCTGATAGGCGAGTTCAAAGGCTTCAAGTCGGGCCACGCCCTTAACAACCAGCTGCTGCGCAAGTTGATTGAGCAGACGGACGCTTGGGAAGTCGTGACCTTCGAAGATGCCAGCACCGCACCGATCTCTTACATGCGTCCCGTTGCGGCGGTGTAAGTAACAACTCTCTTTCTTTAGTTTTAAAGGCTGCCTTCGGGTGGCCTTTTTTTATGTCTGCGGTTCAGATGACTTGCTGCGGCGAGCTTGCCTCATGACCGGGTTGGCGCACCCACAATCCGATTGCGGCCGGTGTGCTTGGCCTCATACAGCGCCCGGTCGGCGCTCAGCAGCAGAGCCTCCAGCGACGTATGTCCGTGCTTGTCCCACGTGCTCATGCCAATACTTACGGTGATTGGCCGTTCATCGCCAGCCACCCGTGGCAGCTGCTCTACACTGCTGCGGATATGCTCGGCAATGACCCAGGCGCCCTTGGCGTCGGTATGCGGCAGTACCACGGCAAATTCTTCCCCGCCATAGCGGGCCGCCAGATCGGCGGGTCGTCGGATGTTGCTGCCGATCACTTGAGCCACCGTGCGCAAGGCTTCATCGCCGCCTTGATGACCATGGCGATCGTTGAATGCCTTGAAGTGGTCCACGTCGATCATCAGCACGGTCAACGGCTCCGTCGAGCGTTGCGCACGGTCCCATTCCAGGCGCAGGCGCTCGTCAAGGAGACGGCGGTTGGCCAGCCCGGTCAGGGCGTCGGTGGCTGCCAGTTCTGACAGCACCCGTTCGGCGCGGTAGCGGCGCCGCAGTTCGCGGCGCAGCATCCAGGTGAGCCACAGCAAACCGATGCAGAGGATACCGGTGGCGCCGCTGGTCAGCAGCGCGGCGCGTCGCCAGGGCGCCAGAACGTCGTCACTTGAGAGGGCCACCACCACGATCAGCGGCAGCTCGCCGACGTTGGTGAAGGTATACAAGCGCTCCTTGCCAGAGAGGGCAGAGACGGCCTGGAAGCTGCCATCGCCTTCACGCAGTATGCGTTTGAAATTGGGTCGATCGCTCAGGTCCTTGTTGATCATGTCCCGCTCAAGCAGCGGCTGCTGTGCAAGCAGGATCCCATCATTGTTGAGCAGGTTGACGCTGCTGCCATTGCCGATCGTCAACGTGCTGAACAGTTGGTCGAAATACGCCAGACGCATGGTCGCCACCGCCACGCCGGCAAATTCACCGTTGGGCCCGGACACACGCCGACTGAACGCCATGCGCCATACCTGGTCGCAGTCGCAACGGATTTTGAACGGACGACTGATAAATAAACCGGCCAAAGCGTTCGTGGCGTGGACCTGGAAATAATCGCGGTCGGCAAAGTTGCGCGGCGTGGGTTGCAGGGTCGAAGAGTCTGCGATCACCGTGCCTTTGGCGTCGAGCAACAGTACCTCACCCTTGAAAGGCGCGGCACCCGCTAAATCAAACTGCACCAGGTGTTGGATGTCCGCGCTAACCTGAGACAAGTCTTCACGTTTTTGCGCCGTGATCAGCCCTTTCAGGGCCAGGTCGTACAGCTCGACGTTACGCAGCACATCGGCATTGATCAGTTGGGCAATATTGGTGGTTGAGCGCGTAGCCGCTTGCAGCGTGCTTGTGTGTTCGCGGCTCAACAACGCCGCGACGATGGTCACAATCAGTGCGACGGTGAAGCTGCTGCCGAGAATCAACAGCAGTTCAGGGTGCGCTGGTACGGTACGGGCACGGCGTTGACTCATGGGGCAGACTTCAGCGGTGTGAATACTGGCAGTTTAGTTGTACCCGATGAAAATTAAACACTGCGCTGTAAAGAAAGATCGCGGGTCAGAACACGTCCAGCGGATGGTCGACAATCCCCCGATGCTCATCCATGTCGCGGTCCACCGCCGAATAACCGTCGCGCATCATCGATGCGTCAACTTAACGCAGGCGAGCGGTGCGATGCAGCGTGTAACAAGATAAGGGCTATTGCCGAAAACGCAGCAGTGGCCCCTCAGACCGGCAGAGTGATACCAAACGTATTGCCGCCGTGTTCGCTGCGCACGAATACATCCCCGCCGTGCATCAACGCAATTGCCTTGACGATGGCCAGGCCCAAGCCATGATTGGCCCCGCTGTTGCTGCGCGAAGCGTCCACGCGATAGAAGCGTTCGAACAGCCGTGGCAGGTGCTCAAGGGCAATCGCTTCGCCGGGGTTGGTCACGCCGATGGTCACTTGCTGCTCTTTCACTTCAATGTTTACGTTGATCGCCTGCCCTGGCGCGGTGTGCTGCACCGCATTGCTCAGCAGATTGATCAGGGCGCGGCGCAAATGGGCTTTTTCGATCTGCACCCTGGCATCACCCTGGACCTGCACGTGCACCTGGGCGTCTTCGAGAATGAAATCCAGATAGTCGAGGGTGGTTGCCACTTCATCGGCCAGCGAGCTTTCGATCAGCTTGGTGGCCTTGCTGCCCTGGTCGGCGCTGGCGAGGAACAGCATGTCGTTGATGATCGAGCGCAGCCGCTCCAGCTCTTCCAGATTGGATTCGAGCACCTCGAGATAATGCTCGGCCGAGCGTCCACGGGTGAGCGCCACCTGGGTCTGGCCGATGAGGTTGGTCAGCGGCGAGCGCAGTTCATGGGCCACGTCGGCATTGAACGATTCCAGGCGAGAGTAGGCCTGCTCGACGCGGTCGAGGGTGGCGTTGAACGAGTTGACGAATTGCCTGAGTTCCGGCGGCAACGGTGACAGCTGCAGGCGCCCGGAGAGCTTTGGCGGGGCGAGTTTCTGCGCTTCCTGCGAGAGTTTTTCCAGCGGCTTGAGGCCAATGCGCGAGACCCAGAAGCCCAGCAGCGCCGCCAGCACCACGCCGACAAAGGCCAGGCCGATCAGGGCCATCAGCAGATGGTGTTGCGTGGCGCGGAAATTCTCGGTGTCGATGGCAATCATAAAACGCAGCGGCGGGCGTTGCTCCTTTGCCACAAACTGGCTCACCAGCACCTTGAACGGATAATCGTGGCCGGGCAGGTGCAAGTCGCGTTTTCCGGTGGCGCCCTGGGCAAACGCGCGGATCTGCGCGTCAGGCTCACCGTATTCGTAGCTTGGGTCACTGCTGACTACCCAGAAGCGGATACGCTTGTCTTCCTCGCCCAACAGTTTGAGCTTGGCTTTGATCTTCACCCAATGCTCCGGCGTACCGAAGCGATTTACCGAGGACTCCAGCACGCTGTAGCGCGCATCCAGTTCCGCCCCCGGCAACAGGCCCAGGCCCCGGTCCACCTGCTGGTACAGGGCGCCGCCGATCAACACAAAGATCAACAGCGCCACCAGGGTGAACATGCCGCTCAGGCGCAGCGCGATGGAGTTAGCCGACACTGCGGTTCTCCAGCACATAGCCCATGCCACGGATGGTGTGCAGCAGTTTGTGTTCGAAGGGCCCGTCGAGCTTGGCGCGCAGGCGTTTGATCGCCACTTCGACGACGTTGGCGTCGCTGTCGAAATTAATGTCCCAGACCATCTCTGCAATCGCCGTCTTGGAAAGGATTTCACCCTGGCGCCGCGCCAACACGCTGAGCAGCGAGAACTCCTTGGCGGTCAGGTCCAGGCGTACGTTGTTGCGGCTGGCCTTGCGGCTGATCAAATCGATCCACAGGTCGGCCACGGTGACCTGGACTGGCTCATGGCCGCCGCTGCGGCGGGTCAGGGCCTGCAGGCGCGCGACCAGCTCCAGGAACGAAAACGGTTTGCCGAGGTAATCGTCGGCTCCTTCGCGAAGGCCGCGAATGCGGTCTTCCACGCGCTCGCGGGCGGTGAGCATGATCACGGGGGTCTGCTTGCGTGCACGTATCGCACGCAGCACGCCGAAGCCGTCTAGGCCGGGGAGCATCACATCGAGCACGATCACCGCGTAGTCGTTCTCCAGCGCCAGGTGCAGGCCCTCGATGCCCTCGCGGGCCACGTCGACGGTGTAGCCCTGTTCTGTCAGGCCGCGGTGCAGGTAGTCCGCGGTTTTTTCTTCATCTTCAACAATCAGTACGCGCATGAGCCTTTTGCTCCAGGGCGGTGCCTTGGCCTCAGTGTGTGGTCGCCAGCGTGGCGGCGGGTTTGGGCCGGTGAAAAAATTTCTCGAGGCACAAGTATATGACCGGTGTGGTGAACAGCGTCAGCGCCTGGCTCACCAGCAGCCCACCGACCACTGCAATGCCCAGCGGCTGGCGCATTTCTGCGCCGGGGCCGGCACCGAGCATCAGCGGCACCGCGCCGAGCAGCGCGGCGAGGGTGGTCATGATGATCGGCCGGAACCGCGTCACGCAGGCTTCATAAATTGCTTCTTCGGGCGGTAAGCCGCGTACGCGCTGAGCTTCCAGGGCGAAGTCGATCATCAGAATGCCGTTTTTCTTGACGATGCCGATCAGCAGCACCAGGCCGATCAGCGCCATGATCGAAAAGTCCTGGCCCATCAGGGTCAGCATGATCAGTGCGCCCAAGCCCGCCGACGGCAAGGTGGAAATAATCGTCAGCGGGTGCACGAAGCTTTCGTACAGCACACCCAGAATGATGTAGACCGCCACCAGCGCCGCGAGGATCAACCATGGCTGGCTGGCCAAGGAGCTTTGGAACGCCTGGGCCGCGCCCTGGAAGTTGCCGATGATGGTAGTAGGCATGCCGATTTCGTTCTTGGCCTGATTGAGCATGATCACCGCATCGCCCAACGCCACGCCGGGCGCCAGGTTGAACGACAGGTTGGCGGCGGGGAACATCCCATCGTGGCTGATGGACAATGGCCCCACGCTCGGCGGATCGACCTTGGCCAAGGCCGACAGCGGCACCATCTCATTGGTCAACGGCGAACGCAGGTAGAAGTAGTTCAGGCTTTCGGCCTTGCCGCGCTGCCGGGTGTCGAGTTCCAGCACCACCTGGTACTGGTTGATCTCGGTCTGAAATTCGTTGATCTGGCGTTGGCCGAAGGCATCGTACAGCGCCTGGTCGACGTCGGTGGCGGTCAGGCCGAAACGTGCCGCCGCCTGGCGGTCGATGCTGATGTGGGTGATGCTGCCGCCCAGTTGCAGGTCGTTGGACAGGTCGCGAAACGCCGGGTTGGTGCGCAGTTTTTCGGTGAGGCGCTGGGTCCAGGTGTTCAGCGTCGGGCCGTCGTTGCTCTTGAGCACGTATTGATACTGTGCACGGCTGGGGCCGGAGCTGAGGTTGATGTCCTGGCCGGCGCGCAGGTACAGCACGATACCAGGCACCTTCGCCAGTTTCGGGCGGATACGGTCGATAAACTGGCTGGCCGACACATCGCGATCGCCACGATCTTTGAGGGCGATCCAAAAACGCCCGTTGGCGATGGTCTGGTTGCTGCCGGTCACGCCCACCGAGTGGGAAAACGCCTGCACCGCCGGGTCGTCCTTAATGATCTCGGCCAGCGCCTTGTGCTTGGCGACCATGTCCGGGAACGACACGTCGGCCGCCGCTTCGCTGGTGCCAAGCACAAAACCGGTGTCCTGCACCGGGAAGAACCCCTTGGGAATAAACACATAGCCGACCACGGCCAGGGCCAGGGTCACGATAAAAATCGCCGCCATGCTGCGTTGATGGGCCAGCGCACGGCGCAGGTTGCGTGCATAACCGGCCAGCAGGCGGTCGCTGAAACCGGGCTTGTCGTGGGCCGGGTGCGTGGGCGCGCGCATAAACAGCGCGGCCAGGGTCGGTGCCAGTGTCAGCGACACCACCACCGAAATCAGGATGGTCGAGGTCGCCGTCAGCGCAAATTCCTTGAACAAACGCCCGACCACGCCGCCCATGAACAGCAGCGGAATAAACGCCGCCACCAGCGAGAAGCTGATGGACACCACGGTAAATCCAATCTCGCCGGCCCCCTTGATCGCGGCTTCGCGTTTGTCGAGCCCCGCTTCCAGGTGACGATGGATGTTCTCCACCACCACGATGGCATCGTCCACCACGAAGCCGACGGCGATCACGATCGCCACCAGGGTCAGGTTGTTCAGGCTGAAGCCCATCACGTACATCAGCGCAAAACTGGCGACCAGCGACACCCCCAGCACGCTGGACACGATCAGCGTCGCCGACAGCTGGCGCAAGAACAGCGCCATGACCGCCACCACCAGCAAAATCGCGATCAGCAGCGTCACTTCCACCTCATGCAGGGAGGCGCGGATGGTCTTGGTGCGGTCGCTCAGCACACTGACCTGCACCGAGGCCGGCAGCATGCCTTGCAGCCTCGGCAGTTCGGCTTGAATGCGGTCGACGGTCTCGACGATATTTGCGCCGGGCTGGCGCGAAATCACCAGGTTGACCCCCGGTGTGTCGCCGGACCAGGCCTGCACGTAGGCGTTTTCCGAGCCGTTGACGACTTTGGCGATATCACGCAGTTGAACCGGTGCACCGTCCTTGTAGGACACAATCAGTTGGGCATAGTCCTCGGGGTGAAACAGCTGATCGTTGGTCGACAGGGTCGACACGCTGTTTTCACCATAGATCGCACCCTTGGCCAGGTTGAGGCTCGATTGCTGGATGGCCAGGCGCACATCGGCGAGGGTCAGGCCGATGGCCGCGAGCTTGTCGGGTGAGGCCTGCACCCGGATGGCCGGGCGTTGCTGGCCGGTGATGTTGATCTGGCCAACGCCGTCGATCTGGCTGATCTGCCGCGCGAGCAGGGTTTCCACATAGTCGCTCAGCTCGGTGCCGGGCATGCTGTCGGAACTGACGCTGAGGATCAGCACCGGGCTGTCCGCCGGGTTGACCTTCTTCCAGGTCGGCAGGCTGGGCATGTCGCCGGGCAGCTTGCCGGACGCTGTGTTGATCGCCGCCTGCACTTCTTGCGCGGCGGTGTCGATGCTCTTGTCGAGGGTGAATTGCAGCGTCAGGAGGCTGGAGCCCAGGGCACTGCTGGAGGTCATCTGGGTCATGCCGGGGATGGCGCTGAACTGCACCTCAAGCGGCGTGGCCACCGATGAGGCCATGGTGTCGGGGCTCGCGCCGGGCAGGGCGGCGCTGACTTGGATCGTGGGAAATTCCGCTTCCGGCAGTGGCGCGATGGCCAGGCGCGGGAAGGCAATGATTCCGAGCAGTACCAGCGCGAACGTCAGCAACAACGTCGCGACCGGGTGGTCGACGCACCAGGCTGACGGCGAACGGCTCATGGTTGCACCTTGGCATCGACGGTCTGGATCACTTGGGGCGGCTCTTTGAGCACCTCCACCTGCGCGCCGGCCTTGAGCCGTGACTGGCCGTCACTGACCAGCACATCCCCGGCCTGCACGCCTTTGATAATGCTCGCGTCGCTGTCCTGGTAGGTGACTTGCACCGGCACGACCTCAACTTTGTCACCGTTGACCCGGTACACGAAGTGCGAATCCAGCCCACGTTGCACCACCGTTGGCGGTACCACCAGAGCGTTTTTGTCGAGGGCGGTCTGGATCTTGATGGTCACCAGTTGCCCGGGCCACAGGCGTTGCGAGGCGTTAGTGAACTCGGCCTTGGCGCGCAGGGTGCCGGTGGTGGAGCTGATCTGGTTGTCGATCAGGCTCAAGTGGCCTGCGCCGAGCAGGTCGCCGGTCTGGCCGTCGGTGTCGGCGCCCAGGTAGGCATCGACGCTGGCGCGGGCGGGCGCGGCGATCAGGCGTTGCAGCGTAGGCAGCATTTGCTGCGGCAGGGCGAACTCGACGGCGATCGGGTCGATCTGGGTCACGGAGAACAGGCCCTGAGCATCGCTGGCACGCAGGAAGTTGCCCTCATCCACGTTGCGAATACCGACGCGACCGCTGACGGGCGAACGAATCTGAGTGTAGGAAAGCTGTACCTGAGCCGAATCGATTGCGGCCTGGTTGCCCTGGACGGTGGCCTTGAGCTGATTGACCAAGGCTTGCTGTTGATCGTAGGTCTGCTTGGAAACGCCGTCGTCGACGCTCAGTTCCTTGTAGCGCTTGAGGTTGACCAGTGCCACCTGCAGCTGCGCCTGGCTCTCGCCCAGTTGTGCCTTGGCCTGGTCGAGGCTGGCGCGGATCGAGCGATCATCGATGCTGGCCAGCAGGTCGCCGGCCTTAACCAACTGGCCTTCCTTGACCCGCAGTTGGGTGAGAATGCCGTCGACTTGCGGGCGAATCACCACGCTGTGCAGCGACAGTACCGTGCCGATGCCACTGACGAACCGCGGGATGTCCTGCTGCGCCACGCTCACCACTCGCACCGGAATCGCGGTGGGTGCCGCCAGTTTGGCTTTGGCTGGGCGGGTCAGCGCCCACGCCGCAACAGCCACTACTACGAGGACACCCACGATCAGGGCGATTTTTCGTTGAATCTGCATGGGTGAGACGCCGGGACAAGGGAAGGGGAGAGTGAACGGTCTTTATAGCGCTGCAACCCGGTCAGCACGGTGACCGCAAACTGACAGCGCTGTCAGCAAGCGCCGACGATTCCTACGGGCGGTGGTTAAAGATCCGAAGCTCGCAGGTATACTGCGCGCCAGTGCGGCCCGCAAGTCGGGCCCGCCTCATTTTTTGCACGCTTCGGAGCTTCCATGACTTCCCCGACACAACCCCCTGTTGACGCGGCCGACCTCGTCGATCCGGCCAGCGCCGACAGCGTTGAAAAAGCCGAGATCCCCGCGTTCAAGTTTCCGTTCAAGCCGGGTGAACTGGCCGGCGCCAAAAATGCAGCTCAGCCTTGGTACAAGAACGGCGCGAAAAACGGTCACACCAAGTCGCCGGGCATGGCTCCACCGGGTACCCGCCGCTCCATGGGTAAACGCTGAGGTTAAACAGCCTTGCGCTGCGTCGGCTATTGCCTACAACGCCCGCTGAGATTTCTGATTGTAGGTCTACGTCCGTTTCTTGAAAGCTTGCACAGCCTTTGCAGCACCCCCCACGGTTTACCGCGCAGGGTGTGGTGAGGCTGCACTTTCCGGAAAAGGACGTTTCCCGTGGCCCAGATACACATCTGTGCAGTGCTTGCGCTGTTGCTCTCCATGGATGCCGTGGCAGCCGGTGATCCACACCGGCACGAAATCCGTTTTGGCGTTGCTGCGCAATTCCCCCCCTTCCAGAGTCGCAACCCACAAGGGCAGTTGGTAGGCCTGAACATCGAATTGGGTAATGCCCTGTGCGATCAGTTGAATGTGCGCTGTATCTGGGTCGACCAGGTGATCGCCGAAGACTTCCGCGCCCTGGAAGCCAGGCAATTCGACGCGATCATGGGCATGGCACCTACGTCGAAACGGCGTCAATGGGTGAGCTTCTCCGATAACCTTTATCCCTTCACCACGCGGCTGGTGGCCCGCAGGACCTCCGGCCTGTTGCCAGACGTAACGTCGCTCAAAGGTAAACGGGTTGGCGTGTTGCTGGGCAGCAACCGCGAAGCCTTCGCCCGCGCGCACTGGGCAGCAAAGGGGGTGATCATCAAAAGTTTCTGGCTCAATGATGACCTGGTTCGCAGCCTGGTGGCAGGCGAGATCGACGCCACGTTGCAAGGCACCGTGGAAATTCGTGAAGCCCTGTTCGACACCCCGTACGGCGAGGATTTCGACTTCCTGGGGCCCGCCATTTCGGCGTCGCTGCTGGGCGATGGTGTGGCGATCGCGGTGCGCAAGACCGATACAGCCTTGCGCAATGCACTCAACCGCGCCCTTGAGCAACTTATCCACAATGGTGAGTACCAGCGGATTATCCTGCCCTACCGCCTGGACCCGGTGCCGATAGCTCCTTGATGACCAATCAACCGCGCGGCGTGGCCGGGTCTACCAGGTGAGTGCGCAGCCCCTTACGCCGCGCGCAGTGGGATAAACGCATAATTGGCCGGCACCTCGGTGGCAATCTGCGCCCCCGCATTCAGCACCTGCTCGGCGATATCCAGCCCGGACACATGGAACACCCACTCATGGGCTGCGCTCGGCTCCTCGGTGGCCTGCTCAACCGCCTGGGCGAATGCGGCCATGTCCGGCAGGTAGGCGGTAAATCCATCGCCCTTGAGTGCTGTGGTGCGAATGCCCAGCAATGCGCACGCCGCTTCTTTGATCTGCACATCGTCGCGGTCGGCCTGGCGCGAGTGGCGGATCAATTCGGCCAGTTGCGGGTCCACCAACTCACCACCGATGATCAGCGCCGGGCCCTGTTCCCAGGATTCGGGCGGGCAGTCCTTCGCGCCGGGGTTGAGCGGGATGTGCGGGTTGATTTCCATCGGGTAGATGCGGCAGACCAACGGGCGACGCTCATAGATGCGGCAGCGGTTGTCTTCGTCAAGATTCCGGCAGCGCCCGGCGTTATAGGCGGCAAAGGTGATTGCCACAAATGCCTCGGTGCTGCCGCTGGGCACCACCACCGAACGCCGCTTGGCGTGCTCGCGTTGCTGCAAGGGCAAGCCCAGACCGTTGCCGAGAAACCCCTCCACCAGCACGATCACGTTACCGCCGTCCGCCGCCCACATACGGGCTTCGTCGAGGGTCAGGGGCACATGGTGGTCGGTGCAGCATTTGCCGCAGCCGACGCAGCAAAAATGAGTATTCATGGCGGATCTGTTACCAGGCTAGGTCAGAGGGCACGCGGGAACGGTGACGGGTTTTTGCCTCTTCACACCGTTGCGGCTGTCATGAAAGCAAGTTATGCGCCAGTGCCTGTCAGCCGTCGCCGAGCACATCGCGCAGCACAAACACCATTCCCGCGCTTTCGTACAGCTGACGGGCGCGCAGGTTGCTCTCCAGTACCTTGAGGTCCACGCAGGGTTCGCCGCGCTGCTTGAACACCTGGAAACTGTGCAGCAACAACGCCCGGCCCAGCCCCTGGCCCTGGGCGCACGGGTGCACCGCGAGGTTCTTGATAAATGCGCTGGTCCAGCAGTGGGCCACGCCCAGAATGCCGTCGCCGTTGCTGGCCACCAGGCACAGCGTGGGGTCGAACTCGGCGTCGGTGACGAACTGGTGCCGCCAGGTTTCCAGGTTGGGCACGCGGCCGCCGCCCTGTTCCTGGGTCATGCGCAACACCGCGTGGATCGCCGGAGCCAGCTCGTCGCGGTAATGATCCAGGCACGTACCGGCCGGCCATTGCGGCGCAGGCAGGCTGCCGCGCAGGTCGCGGCGTAGCAGTTGGAAATACTCAGGCACCGCTTACAGGCCTTTTTCGGCGACCGATTTGGCGGCGACGACCAGGCACCGGGTGAGCTCCGGCGAGGAAAACTTGGTGAGTACCGCGTCGGCACCTGCCAGGCGCGCCTTTTCGCTGTTCATCGCGCTGTCCAGAGAGGTGTGCAGCAGCACGTAGAGGTTATTAAAGTCCGGGGTTTCGCGCAGGGTGCGGGTGAGGGCGTACCCGTCCATTTCGGACATTTCGATATCCGACACCACCACGTTGATCTGCGCGGCGGTGCCTTGCAGTTCCAGCAGCACGTCGATGGCCTCCTTGGCGCTGCGTGCGGTGTGGCAGGTCAGGCCGAGGTTGCGCAGTGTGTGCACCGACTGCTGCAGCGCCACCTGGCTGTCATCCACCACCAGAATCCGTGCGTTACCCAGGACTTCGGCCTCTTCCATGGTCAGGTCGGTCGGCGCTGCCTCAATCGGCGCCGGGGCGATGCCGTGGATAACTTTTTCGATGTCCAACACTTGCACCAGCCCGCCATCGACCTGGGTTACCCCGGTGATAAACGCGCGGTTACCACCGGAGCCGTAGGGGGGCGGGCGGATGTCGGTGGTCAGGCAATGCACGATTTTACTCACGGCCTGCACATGCAGGCCCTGCTTGGAACGGCTCACGTCGGTGACGATCAGGCAGCCGCCGTTGGGGTCTTCAAGGGGCATTTCCCCCAGGGCACGGCTCAGGTCGATCACCGACAACGAGGCACCGCGCAGGGTGGCGATGCCTTTGACGTGGGGGTGTGACTCCGGCAGCCGGGTGAGCGGCGGGCAGGGAATGATTTCGCTGACTTTCAGCAGGTTGATGGCCATCAGCTTGCCGCTACGCAAGGTAAAGAGCAGAAGCGAGAGTGAGTCTGCGCGGGCTTTGGTGGTGGACATAAAAACCTTCTGTGGATCCAGGGATGACGATCTTCTATGGAAGGTTATCGACGTGAGCGGCCCATGCTTTAGCCACATGGACCATTCAATTCAACCCTTCCACACCTGCGGGTTCACCAGGTCCTGCGGACGCTGGCCCAGCAGGGCGCTGCGCAGGTTGTCCAGGGCGCGGTTGGCCATGGCTTCACGGGTTTCGTGGGTGGCCGAGCCGATGTGCGGCAGGGTCACGGCATTGCTCAACTGGAACAGCGGCGACTCGGCCAGCGGCTCCTGCTCGTACACGTCCAGCCCGGTACCGCGAATGGTCTGGTTCTGCAGGGCCTGGATCAGCGCCGGCTCGTCCACCACCGGGCCACGGGAGATGTTGATCAGGATTGCGCTGGGTTTCATCAGCGCCAACTCGCGGGTGCTGATCAAATGACGGGTCTTGTCGCTCAATGGCACGACCAGGCAGACGAAATCCGCCTCGGCCAGCAACTGGTGCAGGCTGCGAAACTGCGCGCCCAGCTCGTTTTCCAGTGCCACCTTGCGGCTGTTGCCGCTGTACAGGATCGGCATGTTGAAGCCCAGCCGGCCACGACGGGCCACGGCTGCGCCGATGTTGCCCATGCCGACAATGCCCAGGGTCTTGCCATGCACATCGCACCCAAACAACGGCGCGCCGACACTGGCTTTCCACTGGCCGGCCTTGGTCCAGGCGTCCAGCTCGGCAACGCGGCGGGCGCTGCTCATGAGCAGGGCGAAGGCCAGGTCGGCGGTGCTTTCGGTGAGCACATCAGGGGTGTTGGTCAGCATGATCCCGCGCTCGTTGAAGTACGGCACGTCATAGTTGTCGTAGCCCACCGACACGCTGGATACCACCTGCAGGTTGCTCGCGCCTTCGAGCTGCGCCCGGCCCAGCTTGCGACCCACGCCAATCAGGCCGTGGGCGTGGGGCAGGGCTTCGTTGAATTGGGCGTTGATGTCGCCAAGCTTGGGGTTGGGCGCGATCACCTCGAAGTCCTGTTGCAGGCGTTCGATCATGGGCGGGGTGATGCGGCTGAAGGCCAGGACAGTCTTTTTCATTGCAGGCGGGCTCATCGACTACGGAAGAATGCCAAGCACGCTAACATTCCTGATGGAGATTGTCAGGATCGCGCCGAACCACATTGATGTCTGTCGTTTGGTAGAGATCAGTTCGACAGACGCACACCGCCCAGGCTGCCGCTCAACTCATAAGCCGCCAACTCTGCCTGATGCGCCGCCAGAATCTCCGGCAATGAACCACGCAGGTATTCCACCCAAGTCTTGATCTTCGCATCCAGGTATTGGCGCGACGGGTAGATGGCGTACAGGTTGAGTTCCTGGGAACGGTAGTTGGGCATCACGCGTACCAATGTGCCGTTGCGCAGGCCTTCGATGGCCGCGTACACCGGCAGCAGGCCGATACCCATGCCGCTGGTGATCGCGGTTTTCATCGCGTCCGCCGAATTCACCAGAAACGGTGAGGTGTTGATCGCCACGCTTTCCTGGCCTTCGGGGCCGTTGAAGGTCCACTTGTCCAACTGGATCACCGGGCTGACCAGGCGCAGGCAGGCGTGGTTGAGCAAATCATGGGGGCGATGGGCGCAGCCCTTGGCCTTGACGTAATCGGGCGAGGCACAGGCGATGCTGTAGGTAATGCCCAGGCGCTGGGACACAAACCCCGAGTCCGGCAATTCGCTGGCGAGCACGATGGACACGTCGTAGCCCTCGTCGAGCAGGTCCGGCACGCGATTGGCCAGGGTCAGGTCGAAGGTCACGTCCGGGTGGGTGCGGCGGTAGCGGGCGATGGCGTCGATGACAAAATGCTGGCCGATGCCGGTCATGGTGTGCACTTTCAATTGCCCGGCGGGGCGCGCATGCGCGTCGCTGGCTTCGGCCTCGGCTTCTTCGACGTATGCAAGGATCTGTTCACAGCGCAGCAGGTAGCGTTTACCTGCTTCGGTGAGGGCAATACGCCGGGTGGTGCGGTTGAGCAAGCGGGTTTGCAGATGGGCTTCCAGATTGGAAACCGCGCGCGAGACGTTGGCCGTGGTGGTGTCCAGTTGCGCGGCGGCGGCGGTGAAGCTGCCGGCTTCGGCCACACAACTGAAGGCGCGCATGTTTTGCAAAGTGTCCATGGAGTGTTCTCAGGGGAGATGGCAAATTGTGACAGAAAGTTACGCCGACCAGTGATCCCTACCAATGGATTATCGCCCGAACGGTAACAAAGATTCACAGGAATGCCAGCTTATCGTCCTCCCTGACGCCGCCTAGAATTGCGCCACCTCCCGTGCATCACCCACCTCAGGAATTCGTTCGCCGTGCCGCGTCGCATCAGCAGAGAGCTGAAGACTCTCAGTGTTTGGGCTTTATCGTTAGCCATCAGCGGCTGTATCGGAACCGGAGGAATCGCCCCCCAAGGCCTGGCCCTCAATGCCAATAGCCTGGCCACCGACGAAGCCATCCAAAGCGCCGCCAGCGACGCCCATTGGCCCACCGCGCACTGGTGGCAAGCCTACGGCGACCCGCAACTTGACCGCTGGGTCGCGCTTGCCACCCGCGACAGCCCAGGCCTTGCCGTGGCCGCCGCGCGGGTGCGTGAGGCACGGGCCATCGCCGGGGTTGCCGAGTCGGCCGAGTCGTTGCAGATCAACAGTGATACCACGCTCAAGCGCCACAACTGGCCCAAGGATCAGTTTTATGGCCCTGGCGAGTTGAGCGGGGCCAACACCTGGGACAACAATTCGACCCTGGGCCTGAGCTATGCCCTCGACCTGTGGGGCCGCGAACGCAACACCACCGAGCGTGCCGTCGACCTGGCCCATATGCGTGCCGCCGAAGCACGCCAGGCCCAGCTTGAATTGCAAAACAATGTGGTGCGCGCCTACATCCAGCTGTCGTTGCAGTACGCCAACCGCGATATCGTCGCGGCGACCCTGGCCCAGCAACAGCAGATTCTCGACCTGGCCAACAAACGCCTGAATGCCGGTATCGGTACCCATTTCGACGTGAGCCAGGCCGAAACGCCGCTGCCGGAAACCCATCGCCAACTGGACGCCCTCGACGAAGAAATCGCCCTGAGCCGCAACCAACTGGCTGCGTTGGCGGGCAAGGGACCGGGAGAGGGCGCGCAGTTGCGGCGCCCGAGCCTGTCTCTGGCAACGCCACTGAAACTGCCGTCGACCCTGCCCGCGCAATTGCTCGGCCAGCGCCCGGACGTGGTTGCCAGCCGCTGGCAAGTGGCGGCCCAGGCCCGCGGGATTGATGTGGCGCATGCCGGTTTCTACCCCAACGTCGATCTGGTCGGCAGCCTCGGCTACATGGCCACCGGCGGCGGCATGCTGGCGTTTCTGGCGGGGCAGAAATTCAATTACAGCGTCGGCCCGGCGATTACCTTGCCGATTTTCGACGGTGGGCGTCTGCGTGCCGAGTTGGGTGAAGCCAGCGCCGGTTATGACATCGCCGTGGCGCGCTACAACCAGACTCTGGTCAATGCGCTCAAGAGCCTCAGCGACCAGTTGATCCGCCGCGAGTCCATGGACAAGCAGCAAGGCTTCGCCGCGCAATCGGTGGCCTCGGCGCAAAAGACCTACGACATCGCGATGATCGCCTACCAGCGCGGCCTCACCGATTACCTCAATGTGCTCAACGCCCAGACCCTGCTGTTTCGCCAGCAACAGGTCGAGCAACAGGTTCAGGCCGCGCGCCTCAGCGCCCACGCCGAACTGGTCACCGCATTGGGCGGCGGCCTCGGCGCCGGCCAAGACGTTCCCCCGGACACCAAGACACTCCCTGGCAAAACCCCGGCGACTCTCGCCGTGTTCGATCACTGAGCAGGTTACGATGACTCCCTTGCCTGCACCGCTGCGTTGGCTGCGTTCCCTTGAATGGCGCCGTGGCTTTTTCGATTGGGCACGCAGTGACGGCGTGACCTGGGTGTACATCTTCAAGGTGCTGATCGCAGCGTTCCTCACCCTGTGGCTGGCCATGCGCCTGGAACTGCCACAACCGCGCACCGCCATGATCACCGTGTTTATCGTGATGCAGCCGCAGAGCGGACAGGTGTTCGCCAAGAGCTTTTATCGCTTCCTCGGCACTCTGGCGGGCTCGGCGGTGATGGTGTTGCTGATCGCCTTGTTTGCACAGAACACCGAGCTGTTCCTCGGCGCGCTGGCGATCTGGGTGGGCATTTGCACCGCCGGCGCGACGCGTAACCGTAACTTTCGCGCCTACGGCTTTGTGTTGGCGGGGTATACGGCGGCGATGGTGGGCTTGCCCGCGCTGGCGCATCCGGATGGCGCCTTTATGGCGGCGGTGTGGCGGGTGCTGGAAATCTCCCTGGGGATTATCTGCTCCACCCTGGTCAGCGCGGCGATTTTGCCGCAGACCTCCAGCGCCGCCATGCGCAACGCCTTGTACCAGCGCTTTGGTGTGTTCGCGCTGTTCGTCACGGACGGCTTGCGCGGGCGCAGCCAGCGTGAAGATTTTGAGGCCAGCAACGTGCGCTTTATTGCTGAAGCCGTCGGCCTGGAGGGGCTGCGCAGCCTCACGGTGTTTGAAGACCCGCACATGCGGCGGCGTAACGGGCGGCTCAGTCGCCTCAACAGCGAATTCATGAGCATCACCACGCGCTTCAACGCCTTGCACCAGTTGCTTGAACGCCTGCGCACCGATGCCGCCGATCATGTGGTTGCCGCAATCAAACCTGGTCTGCAAGACCTCGCCGAACTGCTCGACGGCTTCTCCGGCCGCGCCCTGACCAGCCCCGATGCGGCGTGCTTGGTCAACCAACTCAGCGCCTATAAGGACCGCTTGCCCGCCACGGTGCGCAGCCTGCGCACGGCGTTCCAGCAGGGCAACCCGAGCGACACCGAGCAGTTGGATTTTCATACGGCCTACGAACTGCTCTACCGCTTCGTCGACGACCTGCACAACTACGCGCAAACCCACGCCTCCCTGGCCGATCACACCCATGCGCGGGAAGACTGGGACGAGGCGTACACACCTAAAACCAACTGGCTGGCTTGCGCTGCGTCGGGCATTCGTGCCTCATTCATCCTGATCGTGCTCGGCAGTTACTGGGTGGCCACGGCCTGGCCCAGCGGCGCCACCATGACCCTGATTGCCGCCGCCACCGTCGGGCTGTCGGCCGCCACGCCCAACCCCAAGCGCATGGCGTTCCAGATGGCCTGCGGCACCTTGATCGGCGCGCTGGTGGGCTTTGTCGAGATGTTTTTCGTGTTCCCCTGGATCGACGGCTTCCCACTGCTGTGCGTGATGCTCGCGCCGGTGATCATCCTCGGGGCTTTCCTGGCTTCACGCCCGCAGTACGCCGGGGTCGGCGTGGGCCTGTTGATCTTCTTCAGCACCGGCTCGGTGCCGGACAACCTCACGGTCTACAACCCGTACACCTTTATCAACGACTACATCGCGATGATCATCGGCATGCTGGTGTGCGCGGCGGCCGGGGCGATCATCCTGCCGCCCAACAGCCGTTGGTTGTGGCGCCGGCTGGAGCAAGACCTGCGCGAGCAAGTGGTGTACGCGATCAGCGGCAAGCTCAAGGGCCTGACGTCGAGTTTCGAAAGCCGCACCCGTGACTTGCTGCACCAGGCCTATGGCCTCGCCGTGGGCCAGCCGCAAGTGCAACGCGACCTGCTGCGCTGGATGTTCGTGGTGCTGGAAGTCGGCCACGCGATCATCGAGTTGCGCAAGGAACAGGCGATCCTGCCGGTGCACCCGGCGTACGCCGACTCCCAGCCATGGCGCCAGGCAATCCGCGTGATGGGCCGCTCGTTGGTGCGGCTGTTCCTGCAACCCAGTGCCAGCAACCTGGAGCGGGGTTTGATCGCGGTCGATCATGCGATCAGTCGCGTGCAGGCCACCGACGAACCCTTCGCCCCGCACTTCGACACCTCGGCCCTGCGCCGGGTGAAAAGCTACCTGCACTTTATCCGCACCTCGCTGCTCGACCCGCAATCGCCGCTGGCGGCTCTCAAAGGATCCCCCCATGCCCCGTGAAATCGCGTTCCACGGCCTCTACATGCCCACGATGACGCTGATGTTTTTGATTGCCGCGGGACTGGCCTGGGCGCTGGACCGCTGCCTGGCCGGGTTCGACCTGTACCGTTTTTTCTGGCACCCGGCGTTGCTGCGCCTGAGCCTGTTCGTTTGCCTGTTCGGCGCCCTGGCGCTGACCGTCTACCGTTGAGACTGCCCCGATGAAAAAGTTTTTCAGCCTGCTCGCGACCTTGCTGGTATTGGCATTGGCGATCTGGATTGGCCGCACATTGTGGGTGCACTACATGGAGACGCCTTGGACCCGCGACGGCCGCGTGCGCGCCGACATCATCAACGTCGCCGCCGATGTCACCGGTGAAGTGGTCGAGGTGCCGGTGCGTGACAACCAGTTGGTAAAAAAAGGCGACCTGCTGATGCAGATCGACCCCGAGCACTACCGCATCGCCGTCAAGCAGGCGCAAGCGTTGGTGGCCTCACGCAAAGCCACATGGGAGATGCGCAAGGTCAATGCCCACCGCCGCGCCGACCTTGATGCGCTGGTGATCTCCAGGGAAAACCGCGACGACGCCAGCAACATCGCCGACGCGGCCCTGGCCGACTACCAGCACGCGCTGGCGCAGTTGGAAGCGGCTGAGCTGAATCTGAAACGCACGCAAGTGGTGGCGGCGGTGGACGGTTATGTCACCAACCTGAATGTGCATCGCGGCGACTATGCGCGTATCGGCGAAGCCAAGATGGCGGTAGTGGATATGAACTCGTTCTGGGTCTATGGCTACTTTGAAGAGACCAAGTTGCCCCATGTGAAGGTCGGCGATAAAGCCGATATGCAATTGATGAGCGGCGAGACCCTCAAAGGCCATGTGGAAAGCATCTCGCGCGGTATCTACGACCGTGATAACCCCGAGAGCCGCGAACTGATTGCCGATGTGAACCCGACCTTCAACTGGGTGAGATTGGCCCAGCGGGTGCCGGTGCGGATTCGTATCGATGAAGTGCCGGACGGGGTGTTGTTGGCGGCGGGGATTACTTGCACGGTGATTGTCAGTGCAGTGCAAAAATGAAGAGGTGGGTCTAGCTAAATAGTGCTTTAAACCTGATTTTTCGTCGGCGCTTTACCCTGAGCATGCTGGTATAGCGGCGGTGGTTCTTTGAGTGGAGGACTAGGATGTAAAGCATGGATGTGAACAAAGGGAATAAGTTGAACAGCGTCGCCGGGTGATTGACCAGGTAGCCAATCGCTAGCCAGGTATTAACGATGGCGACGGGTGTCAGTATTCGAAATGCGTGACGGAAGCCTTCAAATAGCATTATCTGGCCTGCTAAAAAAGTCAGACAAAGTGTCATACCTGTCCCGAAAGAAAACTCAGTCGGTAACTGATTGGCCTTTGCGTAATACGACAAGCTAAGTGCCATGTTGATCGCTATGTTGTTCAGGCTCAGCAGCAGAGCACTGCCCCATGACGGTAAGAACCGATAGGCGTAACGGCGCCAAATTCGATATTCACGGAAGGGGTCGACGTTATAAGTCATAGTCGGAAAACTCCTCATACAGACCAATGACTATGTGATTGATATTTCCGGAGTAGGTGCTGCCTCCAACGCTCAAGGTCGCTCCAATCTGGTCTTTTATTTGAGTGAGAATGCCCAAACGCAATTGGGGGTTGCTGTAGCGTTTGGGTAGCTGCCCCGCGAGCTGCTTCAGGCGAATCATTTCGCGGGGATGGCGGGGGTTCTGCAGTCGCAGCACTTCGCTCGTTAACTTTGCACGTTCCTGGCGACTCATGCGTCTCAAGATGTCTGTCGAACTACGCCCAGTCGCACGCTTGATGGCCATTACTGTTTTGACGCTGGCGAAGGTGGTGGTACCTGCGCCGACCAATGAAATGCCATCCAGGGCGACGGTCATTGCCTGATACCAGCTTAGGCTGTCGTAATAGTCGTTTGTGGCGGGATTGGTCAATTCGTTGGCGACTCTCCATGAACCATTGACACACTGGAGGGAACTGGCAGTCGCAGCGCTGTAGGCGACGTAGCTTAATGCAAGGCTGGTACCCGCGCTGAAAGGCGCTGCTGCAATTCCTGATTTGGCAATGATGTAGCCAATTACGGCCCCTCCACAGGAGGCAGCCATCCCCGATGCCTCTCGCCATAGCTGCGACTCACGCGGCGAGCTTGCCGTCAGTTCCGCATAGTCATCGGCAGTCATCATCGGCCCAGCCACCTCCCGCAAAATCACCCGCTTGGGTTTGATACTGCATAACGGTACAAACTCGCGTAACACCGTTACACGATAATCGCTGCCGATATGCACCACCCCGGCCCCGACGATAGCCGGGTCGGCATCGATGGTTCGATAGAGCTTGGGCAAGTCCAGCAGGCTGGTCAGTCGCTGGCGAGTCGTGGTGTGCGCATCCGGTACACCACTTTGCAGGAAATCGCTGTGCATCCTTTCACCTGTGAGTAAATAGAGGTGAAAGAGCCTGGGGATTGGTTACTTGTAATGATGTCAGGCGGGTCGCTGTTTTTTGTAGGATTCGGCCTGTCAGTTACTTCATTGCGCTATAAAAGTCTCATGCAAATGTCGCCACAACAGCGCGCCACTGGCCTGCTTTTCAAACACCACCGTGGCCCGCCGATCCGTCTGTGTACCGCTGTCATCTACCTGACGTTCGCGGTAAGTCACCGTGGCACCGCGCGCATGCCGGTCAATCCCGGCCATTTCACTCAAGGTGATCTTCAACCCCGGCCGCATGCCACCCAGGCGCGTGAACAGCGCTTTGACCCCGGCCGCATTCACTCGCGTGCCGGTGGCGGGGGCGACCATGCTGAACTCAGGCGAGAAGCGCGCCAGTAGATGTTGCAGGGTGCCTTCAGGCGCAACGCCGGCAAACCATTGCTCGATCTCGACGTGGGTCTGGATTACTTCTTCGAAAAAGTCGGTGTAGTCGATCATTTACAAACTCCCATTCAAACCAAAACGTTTCTTCAGCACCTTCTCCAGCAACCCCTTGGGCAACAACGCCGCCATCCACGGCAACGCCCGACTGCCATTGCCCGATCGCAACAGCCTTGGCGGCTGAGCCTGTTGCACGGCCTTGAGCACATCCGCCGCAAACACACTGGCTGGCGTCGGCTTGTCCTGTGACGCCTGGCTGCGTGCCCGAATACCTTCGCGCAACGGCCACCACGGCGATTGCTCGTTGATCAACAATTCGGCCTGGGCTCCGGCGTTTTTCGCGAAGCTTGTATTAATGGCGCCGGGCTGGACTTCCATGACTCGAATCCCAAACGGCGCCAATTCCATGCGCAATGCGTCGCTCAACGCATGCACCGCCGCTTTGGAGGCGCAGTAGGCGCCGGCGAAGGGCGTGACCAAAACGCCGGACACGCTGCCTATATTCACCACCAGGCCTTTGCTGCGACGCAGTGCGGGAAAGAACGCCTGGGTCACGCCGACGATGGAAAACACGTTGGTCTCGAATTGGCGCTGCATCGCCTCGGTGCCGCCGTCGAGCAACGGGCCCATGGCGCCGTAGCCGGCGTTGTTGATCAGCACATCCAGCTCGCCCCATTGTTCGGCCAGGCGTTGCAGGGCGGTGTCGTCGTTGACGTCCAGCTGCACGGCGTTGAAGCCCGCGGCACTCAGGTCGGCAACGTCGTCCGGGCGGCGGGCGCTGGCCCATACCTCATAGCCCGCCCCCTTGAAGGCATCGGCCAAAGCGCGGCCGATGCCGCTGGAGCAACCGGTGATGAGTACGTTGGGCATGGATCAATCCTTTGTCAGTCCGCGAAACTGCCTTGCAGGTGCTCGGCACGAAATTCCAGGGTTTGCGGGCGGTAGCCGGGGCGCAGCGGTGGGGTGGGCAGACAGTCGTCCCAGGTGGCGCCGGCCTGCAACTCGCCGGGGCCGCGATAGCGGGGTGCGGCGTAGACGTTGTCGGCCAGGTTGACCGTGTCGCCCGGTGCATACGCGGCAACGCGCCAGCGCAGTTCGGTCAGCGGTACATCATTGCCGTTGTTCAGGGTCAGCTTCAGCGGGCGGTCGGCGGGGCATTCCTGCGGGGCGTAGGTGATTCGCAGCTCGAGGCGCGCCAGTTGCGAGGCTTCGCGGTTGTCCAGCCACACCACCCACACGGCCACTAAGCCCAGGCCCACGGCGGCAGCCAGCGACACCGGCAGTGCCTTGGCGGGGTAGCGCAGGAGGAGGATCAGCCAGGTGATGATCAGGAGAACGCCGAAGAACATGTGGGCTGCCTCAGGAATGGATCAGTCATCCTACTGTGGGGAAGACAGGTTGACTATCCGGCGTGCTTTCGGATGTCTTCGCGAGCAAGCCCGCTCCCCACTGTTTGACCGTATTCCATGGCTATACCCGGGCCAAATGTGGAAGGGGGCTTGCTCGCGAAGACTTACTTATTGAGCACAAGCACCTGCCTGCAAGCCTTCAATGGATGCCTCAACCAACGCCAACCCGGTTTCGGCCAATTGCAGGCTGGCCCAGTTCAGGTAGCTCAGGTGTTCGGTGCACAGGTCTTGAGCCGCCAGGGTGAGCACTCGGGCTGTGCCCAGTACATAACTGGCATGTACCAGCGCATGTTCGATGGGGATGTCGGGTTGTACGGCAAACAGATTTTCTTCACTGCGGTCGCAGCGGCCGAACGTGGTGGGGCGGGTGGTTTGTTTGGACATGGTGAAACTCCTATGGAAATCGGAGCTGCCACGCATCGCCGTCAAACGAATGGGTGGCAACTGTACGCAGGTTGACGGACCGGTCATAGGAACCCGGCGCGCTCGAAAGCGCCCCACGCACAGTCGCCATAACGCTGTGCTTGGTCCTATGAGTGTCCGAGGCCGTCAAACCTCATCACGAATAAGTCGTGACAGGCGCGAGGATAGGCAGGATGGGGGCAGGGGTCAATGATGACGGTTGCACCACGATCGTTCCCACGCTCCGCGTGGGAATGCATCCCGTGACGCTCCGCGTCACCAGTGCACAGGACGTGAATCGGGACGCGGAGCGTCCCAGGCGGCATTCCCACGCAGAGCGTGGGAACGATCAGCCCCTACCCAACCCACTGCGGATAGGGGACGCAGTGGGCTGCCCGATAGTTTTCACCGACACGCCACGTTCAACCGGCGTGGAGCGACCGTAGATATGTCGATCGTTCCCACGCTCCGCGTGGGAATGCATCCCGTGACGCTCCGCGTCACCCAGGCACAGGACGTGAATCGGGACGCGGAGCGTCCCGGGCGGCATTCCCACGCAGAGCGCGGGAACGATCAGCCCCTACCCAACCCACTGCGGATAGGGGACGCAGTGGGCTGGGTGAGGGCTTTTTGTACGACTGTTTTACTGCGCGATAGTTTTCACCGACACGCCACGTTCAACCGGCGTGGAGCGACCGTAGATATGTCGATCGTTCCCACGCTCCGCGTGGGAATGCATCCCGTGACGCTCCGCGTCACCCATGCACAGGACGTGAATCGGGACGCAGAGCGTCCCGGGCGGCATTCCCACGCAGAGCGTGGGAACGATCAGCCCCTACCCGACCCACTGCGGATAGGGGACGCAGTGGGCTGGGTGAGGGCTTTTTGTACGACTGTTTTACTGCGCGATAGTTTTCACCGACACGTCACGTTCAACCGGCGTGGAGCGACCGTAGATATGTCGATCGTTCCCACGCTCCGCGTGGGAATGCATCCCGTGACGCTCCGCGTCACCCATGCACAGGACGTGAATCGGGACGCAAAGCGTCCCGGGCGGCATTCCCACGCAGAGCGCGGGAACGATCAGCCCCCACCCAACCCACTGCGGATAGGGGACGCAGTGGGCTGGGTGAGGGCTTTTTGTACGACTGTTTTACTGCGCGATAGTTTTCACCGACACGCCACGTTCAACCGGCGTGGAGCGACCGTAGATATCTTCAAAACGCTCGATATCGTCTTCGCCCAGGTAGCTGCCCGATTGCACTTCGATGATCTCCAGCGGGATCTTGCCTGGGTTGCGCAGGCGGTGCACCGAGGCGATCGGGATGTAGGTGGACTGGTTCTCGGTGAGCAGGAACACGTTCTCGTCACAGGTGACTTCGGCGGTGCCGCTGACCACGATCCAGTGTTCGGCGCGGTGGTGGTGCATTTGCAGGGACAGGCACGCGCCCGGCTTGACCGAGATGTGCTTGACCTGGAAGCGCCCGCCCATGTCCACCGAGTCGTAGGAACCCCACGGACGATAGACTTCACAGTGGTTCTGGGTTTCGCTGCGGCCCTGTTCGTTGAGGGTGTTGACCATCTGCTTGACGCCCTGAACCTTGTCCTTGTGGGCAATCATCATCGCGTCTTTGGTTTCCACCACCACAATGTTGTCCAGGCCGATCACCGAGACCAGTTTGCCGTTGCCATGCACCATGCAGTTGCGGCTGTCCTGGATCACCACGTCGCCTTTGCTCACGTTGCCGTTGGCGTCTTTATCGTTGACGGCCCACAGCGACGCCCAGCAACCCACGTCGCTCCAACCGGCGCTCAGCGGTACGACGCAGGCACGTTGGGTTTTTTCCATCACGGCGTAGTCGATGGAGTTGTCCGGGCAGCAGGCGAACGTGGCGTCGTCGAAGGACACGGTGTCAGCCGTCTGCTCGCTGCGTTCCAGGGTCAGCACGCAGGTGTCGTAGATGTCCGGATCGTGCTTTTTCAGCTCTTCGAGGAAGCGGCTGGCACGGAACAGGAACATGCCGCTGTTCCAGAAATAGCCACCGCTTTTGACGAACTCGACGGCGCGTTTTTCATCGGGCTTTTCCACGAACTGCTGCACGCGGCTCACGCCTTCAGGCAGCAGCGAATCGTTGGTGGACTTGATGTAGCCATAACCGGTTTCCGGACGGGTTGCCGGTACACCGAACAACACCATCTCGCCACGTTCGGCAGCCACGGTGGCCAGGGCCAACGCGCGTTGCAGGGCTTTTTGGTCGTCGATCACGTGGTCGGCAGGCAGTACCAGCATCAGCTCGTCGCGGCCTTCGTTGACCAGCATCATCGCGGTCAGGGCCACGGCCGGTGCGGTGTTGCGGCCGAACGGCTCCATCAGGATGCGTTGGCATTCGAGCTTACGCGCGCTCAACTGCTCGTTGACGATGAAGCGGTGATCCTTGTTGCAGACCACGATCGGGCTGTCCATGCCTTCGAATACCAAGCGCTCCAGGGTTTGCTGGAACAGCGTGTGCTCACCGGTCAGGGCCAGGAATTGCTTGGGGAACTGTTTGCGCGAAAGCGGCCAAAGACGTGAGCCGCTACCACCGGAAAGGATGACTGGAATCATGAGTGTTTCTCCTTAAAAGATAGTTGGAAGCTGCAAGCCACACGCTGCAAGTAACAGCGCTTGGGGTGCAGCTTGAAGCTTGTCGCTCATTACTCGCGCGATCAGCGGGTCGACACTGGGCGTTTTACCCAGACTGGCGACAGGCTCGAACCGGAGCCCGTGACATACAGCACCGCCGCTTCGCCACGTTCCAACGCAACCGGCTTCACATCGCCGACTTTCTTGTCACCGTCATACAACGCCAGGCTCACTTTCACCGGGTTGATCTCACGTTCGCCACGGCCCTTGGCGGCCACCGACTTGACCACGTCGGTCTTGCCGTCGGCGGTCTTGAGGGTCAGGGCTTTGTCGCTGAGGTTCTGCACGCGTACCAGGGATTTCTGTTTGTTCTTGAACGGCGGTTCTTCGATCAGTTGCGGCTGACCGCTGCCGCTGTTGACCAGGGTGTAGTAGTGGTCGGCGGCGAGTTTGACCGGTACGGTCTGGCTGCCGACCTTGGCGCTGTAGTCGCCGCCCGGCATAAAGCTGAAGTCGCTGCTGGCCAGGGGCGCAACCTCGCTGAGGTTGGTGTTGCCGACGGTGGCGCTGACTTCCTGGTTGCTGGCGTTATAGATGCGCACGAAGCTCGAACCTTTTGGCGCGACAGGGCCGTACAGGGCGGCATCACCACCGGCGAAGGCTGACATCGATACGACGCTCAGGCCGGCAGCGATGGCCAGAGTCTTGGCGAGACGACGAGGAGTTGTAGTGAAAGTCATGTGAGTTACCTCTCTTTCAGTTTTGCGCCCGGTCGGGCGTCTCGGATTTCTGATTTTTAAAAGCAGGGGTGTTGATAGCCATGTTTTGTTGGCGCGAACCGGCTTGTTTAAGCTGCGCAACCCACGCGGGGTCGGCGTCACCGATTTCGTTGTTTACGGGCAGATAACGTTCAGGAAATTCCCAGATCAGCACTTGTGGCGGGTTGTTCTTGAAGTCGTCGCTTTTGAGGTAGCTGAGCATTGGCAGGATCGGGCCATGGCCGTCTTCGGCGTAGCTGATCACGTCACTGCCCAGGGCTTGCTTGAGGGCGCCGACGAAGTTCCAGTTAGGGTTGGCGCTGTAGCTGGTACCGACCAGAGCCACCGGGGTTTCGCTGTCGCTGAACAGCGCATCGTCGCCTTTGGTTTCGGCCAGGTGCGTGACGCGCTTTTGCAGCGGCTCTTTGGGCGGCATCAGGTTTTCGAACAGCGGGTCCAAGGGCAGGAACAGACGCAGGTCGCCTTTGTGCGGCTCGGTTTTTTCCGCCTCGGTGACAAAGCGCTGTGGCTCGCCGCTCAGGGGCGTCTTTTCGGCAATCGCTTTGGCCAATTGCTTGGCGGCGATTTCCGCACCGTCCGGGGTCCAGTGGGTGTCGGTGCGCAGGAACACTTGCTTGCCGGCGAGCTTGGCCTGTTGCAGCGGGCCGAGCAGGTCGGGGGCAGGGATGCGGTCTGCCGCCACACGGGCGTGGAAGTCCTGGTACAGGTTGGCGTGGATGCTCGCCGGTTTCACCTCACCCAGGTGCTCCGGGTACAGGCGCACTTTGGCCGGCACGATGGCCATCACCAACTGAATGCCTTGTGCCTTGAGCTTCTGGCGCACACCTTCGACCAGCGCGTAGTTGCCTTGCAGGTTCTGGTCTTCGTTGACGGCGGGGTTGAATTCCTCGTCGCTGTACAACCAGTGATCACGGCCCAGCACGACGCCAGGGCGACCTTCATTGAACAGCTTGTAGTCCAGCGCCGCCCACAGGTTGGTGCCCAGGCGCTTGATCGGGAACTCATCGTCGTAGTGCGTTTCCACGGCCTTGGCCCAGCGACCGTTGAGCACGGTCGCATCGGCGTTGGTGCTGAAGCCAAAGAAACTGCGCAGCGACCAGGCGCCCAGGGCCAGCAGCAGCACCATGAACAGGCTGATATAGAGGACGCGTAATGAACGGGTCATGGTCGGCTCCCTCAGAATTGGAAGTAAAGGAACGGCGAGAAACTCTGCGCCGACAGTTTGAGAATCGACGCCACGAACAGCAGCAGCACGGCGGCGCGCATGGCGTAGCGTGGCCAGTCAGCGGTCCAGTAGGCCGGTTGAACGGCGGCTTCCTGACCAACGGTGAAGCCTGGTTGGTGGATGCTGCCGGGGTTGTCGCCCGGTACCGCTTTGATCAGGCTCGGGTCGGCCGGCTTGGTCTTCTCGGCAGGGCGGTTGGTGTAGAAGTCGCGCAGGCCGAAGAACGCCAGCGTTGCGTAGGCCACCACCAGGGTTGCCACTTGCAGGCCGGTGAGATTGGCGCGGTTGAGTTCCGACAGCGACCACTCGCCAAAGCTGAACATCGCACCGTACATACGCCCGGCCACGTGCAGGTTTTCGGCGCGGAAGATCACCCAGCCCATCACCACCAGCAGGAAGGTGAAGGCCCAGCGCAACACGTTGAAGCTGCGTGGCGCGGTGTTCAGGCCAATGGCTTTTTCAATCGCCAGCCACATACCGTGCCAGGCGCCCCACACGATGTAGGTGATGTTCGCACCGTGCCACAGGCCGCCCAGCAGCATGGTCAGGAACAGGTTGCGGTAGGTGGTCAGCGTGCCTTTACGGTTGCCGCCCAGGGTGATGTACAGGTAGTCACGCAGCCAGGTGGACAGGCTGATGTGCCAGCGGCGCCAGAACTCGGTGATCGACTGGCTGATGTACGGCTGCTTGAAGTTTTCCATGAAACGGAAACCCATCATCAAGCCCAGGCCGATGGCCATATCGCTGTAGCCGGAGAAGTCGAAGTACAACTGCGCGGTGTAGGCCAGCGCACCCAGCCAGGCATCGCCGGTGGTGGGGTTTTGCAGGGCAAAGCAATGGTCGGCCACCACCGCGAGGGTGTCGGCAATGAAAACCTTTTTGATGAAACCCTGCATGAACCGCGTGCAGCCCTCGGAGAACTTGTCCAGGGTGTGGGTGCGGTTGTTGAACTGGTCGGCCAGGTCGCGAAAACGCAACACCGGACCGGCAATCAAGTGCGGGAAAATCGCCACGAACGCTGCAAAGTCGATCAGGTTGCGCGTAGCCGGGGTGTCGCCACGGTACACGTCGATGATGTAGCTGATGGACTCGAAGATGTAGAACGAGATGCCAATCGGCAACAGCACGTGGGTGAGGATGAACGGCTCAAGGCCTGCCGACTTCATCATCACGTTGATGCTGTCGACGCCAAAGTTGGCGTACTTGAAATAGCCGAGGATGCACAGGTCGACTGCCACGCCCAGCAGCAGCCAGCGTTGGGCAGGCTTGGTGCGCACGCCGGCTGCGCCAACCTTGAGACCGATCCAGTAGTTCCACAGCGTGACGGCTGCGAACAGCGCCAGGAAGTCCACTCGCCACCAGGCGTAGAACACATAGCTGGCAATCAGCAGCAGCAGATTGCGATAGCGTTGCCCGCTTAAGTAGTACAAGCCGAGAAAGATCGGCAAGAACAAAAACAGGAACACGTTGGACGAGAAAACCATCCCGATCTCTCCATGTTTAACCAACAGTCAAGGGCCAACGGCCCCCCCAAACCCCCCACGAATGCGAGGGAGGTTGTGATGTGATCGTTCCCACGCTCTGCGTGGGAATGCCTCACTGGACGCTCTGCGTCCGCTTTTGGGACGCGGAGCGCCCCTGGCTGCGTTCCCACGCGGAGCGTGGGAACGATCAGCTGTGTATCAGCTGCCTTTGTTGCCTTTTTCGTGCGCCGGGTCGTAGACCTTGGTCAGGTCACCCCCCAGGCGGAAGGTCTTGAACGGCTGCATCCCGTGCTTGCGCTCGATCACATCCGGGGCGCAGGTGTAGAGGGTGCAGAACGGCTCAAGCCAGGCATATTTCATGTCCTCCTTGAGGTCCTTCATGTCCTGCTCCTTGCCGTTCTTCTGTTCGAAGATTTCCGGGTCTTTCACCCCGGCCAGCACCTTGTCGCCCAGGCGCTTGAGCGCGCTGTTGTTTTCCTGGCGCAGGTCCACACCGTTGACCAGGGCAAAACTGGCGATCATCGACAGCGGCGGCAGGGCGTAGTTGTGGTACGACAAGGCGCGTTGCTGACGCTTCAATTCGTTGGGCAAAAAGCCCTGGTCGTCGACCTGGTTCACGCCGACTTTGTATTCCTTGACCGCCCAATCAAACAGGTCGCGACGGTTGGTGGCGATGGACGTCGCCATCACCGACCAGGCGGCCCAGTAGGAGTGGTTGTTGGTTTTTTCCAGGGGCAGGTTGTCCCAGTCGCTCACCACTTGGTCGGCCAGTTTGTTGAACCAGGCTTCGATCAGTTGCGATTCCTGCTGGTGGTTGGCCAGCGGGTGCGAGTCGGAGAACTTCAGGCGTACATAGGCCGAGGCCATGCTGCCCAGCGCCCATTTGCGCATGGACTTGCCGGTGTGGTTGAAGTCCTTGGACATCAATGCATCGGCCTTGGCCCACGACACCAGCCAGTTCAGTGTGCATTCAAGCTGCTCGGGGCGGCCGTCGCGCATGAACTGCATCACACGCTTGCTGGTGTCTTTTTCCAGCTTGGTGATGTCGGCGGTGCTGTCGCGGAAGGCTTTTTCCGACTGCACATTCAGCGTCGAACGGGCCTTGTCGGAGCCTTCGTACTTGCTGCGAAATTGCAGAGGCCCGGTGTAAGGCGTCGGCATGGTGTCGCAGTTTTCCTTGAAGTCGCCGGTCTTGAACGCTTCGATCGGTGCGAAGTAGCCCTGGGGCGGACGCAGCGGAGCGGCGGCGTTGACGGAGCCTGCGAAGATCGCAAGGCCCAGTAACGATGGAATCCATAACTTCTGCATAAGTAACCTCATTGCCCGAGTGAGGCAGTCTTCTGACCGCCGCTTGGGAATACGTTGCGTGTGCAAATTTTCGCTTCGACCTTCTGCGCGGCCTGGCCCGCTTCCGGACCCTGTACTTCCACGGCCAGCAGGTTCTGCGAGGCCCAGTCTTCATCGGTGCGCAGTTCAAAGGCGAAACGCCCGTCTGTATCGGATGTTTCGGGTTTCTCGATCTTGATGTCCTCGTGGCGCCCGTTCATGTACCAGAGGGTGGCTTGCAAGGTTTTCACCGACGGATCGGCGAAGCGGATATCGACCTGGTGATTGGCATTACGCAGGTCTTTGTTCGAGCTGTTGACCATCAATTCGTTCTTGCCGGGTTTGAGCGTGGTGCTGGCGCTCATCTGCGCGGTTTTGCCTTCGCAGCCGTTGTCCAGCAGCGACATCATCTGGCGGTAGATGGTCTCCTGGTCCAGGCGGTACAGCGGCGAGAACTCCCAGATCAGGATCTTTGGCGGGCTCTTCTGGAATTCATCGCTGCCCAGGTACTGCAGCATCGAGCCTTCCAAACCACCGCCGGGGAAGGCGACGTTGAGGATGTCGGCACCGATTTCTTCTTCCAGGAAGCCGGCGAAGTTGTAGTTCTTGCCGCTGTGGCTGGTGCCCACCAAGGTGATCTGCGGGTTGCCCGAGTCGCCGAACAGGTCGCCGTCGCCGGCTTCGCCCTTGGGTTCGGTGGTGAACTGGTCCATGTACTGGATCGCGTAACTGGTGCCGCACAGTTGCCCGGCCATGTTGTGCAGGGTGCCGGTCTTGCCCATGCGCCCGGAGCGCTTGGTCTCGAATTCGCGCTTGGGAATGTCGGCGTATTCGGGCATCTGCTTGACCTTGGCCGCGACGATTTTCGCGGTGCGCTGGGCGCCATAAGGGGTCCAGTGCTGGTCGCCGCGGAAGTAGAAATCGTGGGCGGGCAGTTCATCCGGCAGTTGTTCGTTGGTCAGTGGCGACAGGTCCGGCACCACATAGCCCATCTTGGCGAAACGGCCGAGCATGGTTTTGTAGTTGCCCAGGGCCTTGTCGAAATCGAACGAGGCTTTTTCCGCCGGGTTGAGCTTGTTGCGGTTCACCAGGCCACGGGTCGGCTGGTACACCACCACCAGTTCCACGCCCTTGCTCTTGAACGCATCGTGCAACTGTTGCATGCGCTTGTAGCCGGCCGGGGAGGTGTCGAATTCGGTGCGCAGGTCTTCCTGGGTACGGAACAGCCAGTCGCCCTGGGCTTGCACCAGGGTGGTGAAGTTCTGCTGGTAGCGCGTGGTGTAGTTCTTCGCGTCGTGGGCGGCGGGGCACAGGCTGCAGCACGGCTCGGCGGTGAAAGTCGGTGCCTTGAATTTACCGGCGACTTCATCAGCGCGTACGCCCTGGCTGGCCGCGAGCAGGCCGAGGGTCAGACCCGAGAGGCTCAGCAGTTTGATCATGTGTGGGTGCATAAGGGTCATCCTCAGTCCTGCATTTCGGTCTGGCGTTCGACAGGGTCGATCAGCACGGCTTTCTGCTGGCGTACCAGCAGGTCGAGAATTTCTTCCTGACGCTCGCCGAGCACGCCGGAGAAGCTGATGCCGCTGGATTTGGTCGGCGCAAGCATCGACACGCGATACAGCTCGATGCTCAGCGGCGAATCGATGGACAGCGGCCCGCTGCCGTTACCCGCCAGCTCGCCGCCGACCACGATCAGCGAGACCTTGGCGTCGAACGGGTCGAGGGCGATGTCGCGGTCGGTGTCGGTCAAATCCTTGATATGGCCGTACACGCCGGTCAGGCCGTTGGCCATGGCGGTGTTCTCGTACAGCTTGATGTTCACGCTGTTACGCACCCGAATGCCGTGGCGACGGTTGCTGATCACTTTGTTGCCCCACAACAGGTTGTCACCGCTCTCATAGAGCGTGATGCCGTCGGTGTGGTTGCGGTAGATCTCGTTGTCGGCGATCAGGTTGTTCACGCTGTTACGGTCGATCACCAGGCCCGAGAGCTTGTTGTCGTAGCTGCGGTTGTTGAAGATGAAGCTGTCGTTCACTTCGCGGGAAATGATGATGCCGTGCTTCTTCTTGGTGCCGTAGACGGTGTTGTCCGCAATGATCAGGCCATGGGACCGGTCATGGGGGTCGATGCCGTAGACGATGTTGTCTTTGTAGGTGTTGCCCTTGATCACAAAGCCGGTGGTCTCGTAGCAGTAGAAGCCGTACCACATGTCCGAGAACTCGGAGTCAATGATCCAACCGGTCGGTTCCGGGCGCTTGAGCACCTTGGCCATGTTCGGCGTGTACTGGGAAATACTCACCCCGTACGACTTACTGTTGGCGTAGCCGAAGCTGGCCATCTTGCTGTTGGCGATGTAAGTCTCGGTGCCGCCCCAGGCCAGCAGGAATGGACGGAATTCCTTGGGCGACTTGAACAGCGCCGGGCCGTTGGCTTTCTCGTCCCAGCCGGTGATCCGGGTGTCACGCACAAACAGCTGGCCGTCGTTGATCAGGAACGAACCGGCTTGCTGGGACAGGCGCAGCTCCTGGGTCTTCTTGTCGATTTCCAGGATGCCCTTGCGCCCGACCACGATCGGCAACTTGGCCAGGAACACGCCCGGCGAGGTTTCGCTCAGGTACTGCTTGGGCACCTTGCCCAGCAGGTCCTTGAGGTTCATGTAGCCGTCGTCGATGAAGATGGCCTGGGGAATGCCGTGCTGGCGCACCACCCATTCGGCCATCTTGTTATCGCCGCCGATAAAGTCCTTGAGGGCGTCTTCCTGCATCATGCGGCGGATGCTGATTTTGCCCGGCTTTGCGCGCACGATCTTTTTCTCGATGGCCGCGGCGGTGTAGCCCGACAAGTCAGGCAGGGCCGGCTTGGCCATTTCCAGCGGCGCGGTCGGCGGGCTGGAAATGGTGTAGGTCTTGGCCTGTTGCAGTTCTTTGGCGATAGTCGGCGCCTTGACCTGCTGCGCGGTATCGGCGAAGGCTGTGGCGCTGGCCATCAGCATCGCGGTCACCAGCAAGCGTTGAGGAATCATTGCGCAGGCTCCCATCAGAATTTCCAGATCACGTCGACAAACGCGCGATGCATGTACGAGTCGACCTGGCTGCCGTAGGCATCACCTGGTTTGAACACACCTGCACGAAAGCGCACCAGGGCCGACGGTTCGTCGACCGACTGGCTTAGCGCCGCCGGCAACAGGCCTTTTTTGAAGTACTTGGTGACCACCAGGTCCATCTCCTGACCCAGGTCTTTCTTGCCGTCTTCGAGCGGCAGGGAGGTGCTGGACACGATCGCGCCGGTCACGTCGTCGGTGTTGTTCTGCACCGCATCGATGCCGTTGCTGCCCACCGGCTTGTTACCGTCGACACGCCAGAACTTGTGGTACACCAGGCTGGCGTCGTAGTCCTCGCGCAGCTGCCAGGAACCGAACAGGCTCATGGACTGCATGTTGTTCATCTCGCCGCGGAACGCTTCACCGAAGCGGTGCACGCGAGACTGGGTGCCGGTCCAGTTCGAACGGTTGCTTTGCAGGCCGTTCTGCTCGTACTCGGCGCTGGCGCGGGAATAGGCCGCGCCCACTTGCCACTGCGGGTCCAGACGCAGGCGGATGCCCAGGTCGGTGGCCCAGCCACTCACGTCATCGCTGCGCTTGGCGTTGGTGGGGCGGGAGCCGTCGGCGTTCAACGCGTTGACGGTGTCGCGGTCGCCGCGCATGCCGGTGATGCTTGCCCAGTAGTTGACGGTGTTGGTGTTGCGCCAGTTGTAGGCGTCGCTGTTGGCTTCAAGGCCGAGCCAGGTCAGGTCGCCGTTTTCGCGCTTGTCCAGGGAGTCGGTGGCCACGCCCGGTTCCGGGTAGTCGAGCTTGCCGTTGTCATGGGTGTGGTGACCGCGCATGCCGATCCACTGGCCCGGCGTCCACTGGTAGGCGGCGTCGGCGTAGAGGTGCTGGCGGTCCTTGTCTTTGGGCGACAGTTCCTTGAGGTCGGTGCGGTATTCGCTGAAACGTTCGGCGACACCCACATTGGCCTTGAGCAGCGTGGTGTCGAACGTCCAGTTCAGCGCTTCGATATTGGTGTCGCGCCACTGGCCGTCGTCATTGCGCAGACGTTGGCGACCGAGCTTGAGGATCTCGCCGGGATACGGCGTAAAGCCGCTGTAGCCGACCCAGAACTCGCGCATCGCCAGGTAGTTTTTCTTGGTCTTGCGGTCGCTGTTGCTGGTCTGCTGGTTCTCGTCATCGGCCGACTGCTGAAGGGTGTCGGTCTCGATGATGTCGCTGGAGGCGACCGCCTGGCCCATGGCATAGGCGCTCCAATTGCCGCTTTCGCCGTAGATCCAAGGGCGCAGGTCGATACCGACGCCGTTGACGTCACCGCCTTTTTGCGTGCCCAGGTCACGGTCGTCCTCGGACTGACCGGTGATTTTGACTTCCAGGCCGAAGTTCTTGGCTTCGGTCAGCGCGGCCAGGGTCGGACACGACCACAGCAGGGCGAAGGTCAGGCCAATGCCGGCCTTGACGAATGGATTGAGCTTCATAGGGATTCCTCGCCGTCTTCTTCTTCATCCAGGGCGTGCAGTTGCAACGTGCTCTGGGCCAGGGTGCCGCGCGCGGCCAGTTCCTGTTGCACCAGGCGTTGGCCCTGAGCGCGCTGTTCCGGCGTCAGCGGCGCTTCGAGCTGGGCGGCCAGGTCGTTGGCTTCCGGGGTGTCCTGGGCCTTGGCCAACTGGCTGAAGACATAGGCGTTCAATGGGTCGGGCTTGGTGCCCTTGCCTTGGGAAAACAGTTGGGCGATGGCGAAATCGGCGCTGTTCTGGCCGTTACGCGCAGCGGTCAGCAAATGGTCCAGGGCCTTTTGCGGGTAGACCTTGCCCAGGTAGCCACGCCGGTAGATCTGGCCGAGGTAGTAATCGGCGGCCACTTCACGGCCCACGGCTTTTTCGAAGTGCGCTTCGGCGGCCTTGGCGTCTGCCGGCACCCACTTGCCTTCGTAGTAGAGCTTGCCCAGGAGCAATTCGGCGCGTGGCTGATCGGCGGCGCGGCCGTTGTCCAGGTACTTCATCATCTGGTCGACATCGCCCAGTTCGGGGAAGTCGTAAAGCAGTTGCGCCAGGCTGACCCAGGATGCCGGGTAGCCAGGGGCGATTTTTTCCAGCAGAGCCTGGGCGGTTTTTTCATCCGGGGTGCCGAGGGTGGCGTCGCCAAGCACGCGGGCAACGCTGTCGACGCGTTGCGCGGTGACGGTGCCACGGCTGTAACCGGCTTCCATCTGCTTGAGCAGTTCGGCCTGTTTTTCCGGCGCTGCTTGCTTCTGGTAGACCGTTGCCAGCTCGACGTAGCAGATATCGGTGGTGCTCAGCGCGGCTTTGCAGATGCGCTCGACATCAGCCAGGTGCTGGTCATAGGTGTCCTGGGTGCGATACAGCAGCACTTGGGCCAGGCCGGCTTCCGGGTAACCGGCGGCCTGCCACTGGCTGATCTGCTGCTGGGCGTTCACGTTGGGGAAGCTGTGCGGGTATTGCAGGTACAGCATCGCCAGCGGGATCAAGGTGTTGCCTTCGCCGTTGGCAAAGGCTTTTTTCAGCAGGCCTTCGGCTTCATGGTGTTCGGCTTCGGTGGAACCGGGCTTGGCCACCAGCAGTCGCCCCAGGCGCGCCTGGGCGCGCGGCGAGGTGTCCGCCGCCGCACGGTAGGTGGCTTCAGCCTGTTTGATTTGCGCCGGGTCACGGGTGCCTACCTGGATATCGGCCAGGCCCACCTGGGCCTCGCTGTAACCCAGCTCTGCCAGTTGCTGGTAATTCTGCTGCGCGGTGACGGTGTCACCACGCTTGAGCGCTTCATTGGCCAGGCGTTGGTCGGGCAGGCCTGCGCAACCGGCGAGGGCGATGGCCAGCGCCAGGGGCACCGGCAGGGTTCGAAGGGCGCTCATGATTAAAGACCTGCAGCCATGGCTTTATCGATCAGCCAGTTCAGCGATGGGCCACGGTCGCTGGTCACTTCTACCGGGCGACCGGCGTAGGTGCTGTCCAGCGGTGCATCAGGCTTGATCTGTACACGGATGTCGGAGGACAAGTCGGCGCTGTTCAGGCTGGTGCTGCTGACGATGGTGCCGGTGCGCACTTGCTCTTCGTCGGCGACCTGGAAGGTCACCGGAGTGCCTGGGCGCACGTCGCCAAACTGGCGATAGGTGAAGCGTGCTTCGACGTTGGCCTGGCTGCCGCGTGGCACCAACTGGAAGATCACGTCGCCCTTGCTGGCGTACTGGCCGTCGGCGACCAGTTGCTGAGCCACGACGCAGTCGCAAGGCGAGGTCAGGGTGCCGGTCATTTGCTTGCCGAACAGTTCTTCAACCTTGGCCGGTTGCAGTTGGTCTTCGTCCAGGTGGCCCTTGAGCACATCGAGCATGCTGGTGCTGAAGGTGGCCAGTGGCGCGCCTTTGGCGGCAACCGCGTCACCTTTGAGCAGGCTTTGCACGGTGCCATCGCGCGGCATGGTTACGTTCATGCCGGGCACACTCACCAGGCCGGCCTGGGCGTGGCTGACGAAGTACATGCCATACACCGACTTGAAGACAAACCCGAACGCCGCCAGGCCGACGATGAAGATACCGGCGCTGAACACTACGGCGCGCAGGCGACCGAACGGGGTCATGCCGCTGCCGCCGTCCTTGACCTTGCGCGCCTTGGTGAAGTTGTCGCGCTGCAGGGTGGCCAGCACGTCACCCATGGTCACGATGTCGCCGGACAGGTGCGAAGTAATCAGGTGGCGCAGGGTGGAAATGTCCTGGGCGTCGAGGTTCTGGAACTGGCAACCGGTGCGGCCGGTCTGGCGGTCGTAGGAGCGGATCTGCAACTCCACGTCCATCGCCAGCCCCAGGTTATCGATCACAAATTGCAGGCGGCCCTTGTGCACTTCACCCACGGTCAGTGGCTGGGTGGCGGTGAACGCCAGGCCACCGGCGGACAGGTCGATCACCCGTGCTTCGGTCTGCGTGCGGTCGGTGTTGAAGAAGCGCAGCTTGGCCGGGATTTTGACCCGGGCATGCTGGCGCTGGGCTTCGGATTCGTGGACAACGTTGGCGTTTACTTGGCTGTTCATAGTGTCGATTTCCTAGTTAATTCAGGCTTGGCAGGGTCAGACCATCATCAGCAACACGGCAACGAAGATGCTGCCGGCGGAGAAGGTCATGGTCCGAGACGACCAGGTGTTGAACCAACGTTGAAAGCTGGCCAAATCGCGGGTCAGTTTGGTGTCCTGGCGGGTCCAGGACTGTTGATCAAGGCGGAAGAACACGTAGATCTTCACCAGCGCGCCCATGATCTGGTTGTAATAAAGAATCGCCGGGTATGCCGGACCGATCTTGTGACCGGAGCACGACAGCAGCAGGGTCAGGATCAGGCGGGTGATGCCGATCCACAGCAGGTACGCGAGGATGAACGCGCCGCCGTACTTGAACGTGGCGATGATTGCCACGGTCAGGCCGAGCAGGGAGGTCCACATCGACACACGCTGGTCGAACAGCACGATGCTGGTGAACACGCCGAGGCGACGCACACCCAGGCCCAGGGCGCGTGAGTTCTGGCGCAGGTTGTTGCCGTACCAGCGGAACATCAGCTTGCGGCTGGCCTTGATAAAGCTCTTTTCCGGCGGGTGTTCCACGGTGTTGATCGCGGCGTCCGGCACGTAGAAGGTGTCGTAACCCAGGCGCATCAGGCTGAACCAGCTGGACTTGTCGTCGCCGGTCAGGAACTTGAAGCGGCCCAGGCGCCAGTGTTGCAGCGAGTCGCTTTCCACGTCGGCGATAAAGCCTGGGTCGGTGACGACGCTGGCGCGGAACACCGACATACGGCCGGTCATGGTCAGCACGCGCTTGGACAGGGCCATGGAGCACATGTTGATGTGGCGCTGGGCGAAACGCAGCTTGTGCCATTCGCTCATGATGTAGCCGCCGCGTACTTCGCAGAACTCGTTGGTGGTCAGGCCACCGACGTTGCCGAACAGTTGGAACCACGGCACGGTCTTGCGCACCACGCCCTCGGCGAGCACGGTGTCGCCGTCGATCACGGCGACTACTGCGCGGTCATCCGGCAGGTGGCGGGAGATGGCACGGAAGCCGAAGGCCAGGCCGTCGCGCTTGCCGGTCCCGGCGATGCGCACGAAGTCCAGCTTCACGCGTTCAGGCGGGTTCATCTTTTCCCAGAGGCTCTTGACCAGCAGCTCATCGGACATTTCCACCAGCGAGCAGACCACGGTGGTCGGGAAGCCGCAGTCGATGGCTTCGCGGATCACCGAGCTGTAGACCTGAGCGGTGGTCAGCGCGTCGATGCGGAAGCTGGTGACCATCAGGAACACGTGGGACGGGTCGGCGGCCTTGCCCAGCTTGCGTACTTTGCGGCGCAGGTGCGGGTAGACCACATACAAAAACAGCATGCCGCGAAAGAAATGCGTAGCACCCATCGAGTAGCGCCAGATACCCACGGCGCCAATCAGGAAAATAAAATTCTTCGACTCGGAGTCGAACGTACTCGCCGGCAACAGCAGGGCGAGACCCATCAGCAGGCTCAGGAAGAACAGCCAGCCGGCCGATTGCAGTAGTACGTGTTTTAACTTGGACATAAGCGTCATCCGAAGGTGGTGAAAGCGGCTGGTTGCAAGCCGCAAGCTGCAAGTGGAGGTGCCTTTACTTGCAGCTTGAAGCTCGAAACTTGCCGCTGCTCTTCCGTTACCAACAAATGCCTTCGGTACGGCCGGTCGCGCAGGTGGCCTTGGACATGAAGCCCACCAGGTCGATCACTTGCTTGCCGTCCGGAGCGTTCTGCGCCAGGGCGCGGAATTTCTCGTCACGGTTACCGAGGATGATCACGTCGGAGTTGTTGATCACGTCATCGAAGTCCGAGTTGAGCAGGGACGACACATGCGGGATCTTGCCTTCGATGTAGTCCTTGTTTGCGCCGTGGACACGGGCGTATTCGACGTTGCTGTCGTAGATGCTCAGGTCGAAGCCCTTGCCGATCAGCATTTCCGCCAGTTCGACCAGCGGGCTTTCGCGCAGGTCATCGGTGCCGGCCTTGAAGCTCAGGCCCAGCAGGGCGACTTTGCGTTTGTCGTGGCTGGACACGATGTCGAAGGCGTTCTGCACCTGGGACTCGTTGCTGCGCATCAGCGAGTTGAGCAGCGGCGCTTCCACGTCCAGGGAGCTGGCGCGGTAGGTCAGGGCACGCACGTCTTTAGGCAGGCACGAGCCGCCGAACGCGAAGCCTGGGCGCATGTAGTACTGCGACAGGTTAAGGGTCTTGTCCTGGCAGACCACGTCCATCACTTCACGACCATCGACGCCGACCGCCTTGGCGATGTTGCCGATCTCATTGGCGAAGGTCACTTTGGTGGCGTGCCACACGTTGCAGGTGTACTTGATCATTTCGGCAACGGCGATGTCCTTACGGATGATCGGTGCGTCGAGTTCTTCGTACAGCGATTGCAGGACGTCGCCGGACGCTTTGTCGAACTCGCCGATCACGGTCATCGGCGGCAGGTCGTAGTCAGCGATCGCGGTGGATTCACGCAGGAATTCCGGGTTGACCGCAACGCCGAAGTCGACGCCGGCTTTCTTGCCGGAGCAGTCTTCGAGGATTGGGATCACCACGTTGGCGACGGTGCCCGGCAATACGGTGCTGCGCACAACGATGGTGTGACGAGTGCTCTTGTCACGCAGGACAAAACCGATCTCGCGGCATACCGCTTCGATGTAGTTGAGTTCCAGATCGCCGTTTTTCTTGCTCGGCGTGCCGACGCAAATCATCGACAGGTCGGTATCGCGGATGGCTTCGGCGAAGTTGGTAGTGCCGCGCAGACGACCAGTCTCGATACCCTGGCTCAACAGTTCGCCCAGACCCGGTTCAACGATCGGCGATTTGCCGGCGTTGATCAGGTCGATCTTTTCCTTGGAAATATCTACGCCGACCACGTCGTGGCCACGTGCAGACAGGCAACCGGCGCATACTGCGCCAACGTAACCCAAACCAAATATGCTGATGCGCATCGCATTTACCTCATTGTCATTAAAGACGGTGTTAATTCTGCCAATAGATGGCCGGAGTTCATGTTTGCAAGCGTCACTGATGCCGCAGAAGTTGGGCGAATAGACGCCGACTTACCGCGTACAGGCATGTTAAATAGCGAGTGACTAACTATTGCACTCAAGTTGTGCGCAACATGGCCTTGTTATTGGGGCTTGCCCTCAAATGCAGCCAGCCTTCCGGGGGGAAGGGTCTGACGCCGGCGCCGTGGAGCGTTGACAGGGGCGGTTAGCCCTTTGTTATCAACCTCTTAAGCATTGGCACCGACACATTTGGGTAAGCGCTGCCTTGGCCTTATAGGGCATAGCAACTAATCCTTATCGCCGCCCTCAACTCATATCAGTTGATGATGTGACCCGTGAGTCAAAGTTGATGGGGCAACTTCGCTACTTCCTTGGGTCGCTATGTAAGTCATCTCTTACAGGAACAGAGAATTTCGTTACCGGTGGTATGAGCGGCGCTTTGGAGTGAAGTTCCTGGCCGCTCATCCTGTTCCCCGAAATTTTTTGAAATATCGTCAAAGATGGCACTAGTACTATATTGATAGCACTTGCTATTTGGGCCAGTAGTTGCAGGTAGTTGGCGCGCGGGGATAGTTTTGTGCCACTACTCATGAAAAAAAGTAGTGCCACTACGAAAAAAAATGACGAATGTCGAGTGAAACAATTGTTAGGTGTGCGGCAAGATATTTTTTGACGCCAAATAAATGACATTTCGGAGCGTGAAAATCCGCCAAAAATGTGCGAGGAGGCTTGCCCTCAATGGCCGCGCATCAGCCGTTATAGCCGTGACTGAAATACCGCTATCGGGCAAGCCCGCTCCCACATTTGGATGTCAATGGTCTGAAAAAAGGCCGGTACGGCCTTATTCCGGTGCGTGGTCGCGCAAAAACACCAGGTTGTCCGGCTTCGATTGCTCCGCATTGAAGCGGTAGCCCTGCACATCGAACTGTTTGAGCTTGGCTGGATCGTTTATGCGTTCTTCGATCACGAAGCGGCTCATCATGCCGCGGGCCTTTTTGGCGTAGAAACTGATGATCTTGTACTGGCCGTTCTTCAGGTCTTTGAACTCGGTGTTGATGATCCGCGCCTTCAGCGCCGTGCGCTTGACCGCCGAGAAGTACTCGTTGGAGGCCAGGTTGAGCAGCACGTCATCGCCTTGCTCGGCCAGTGCTTGGTTGAGCCACTCGCTGATGCGGGTGCCCCAGAAGGCGTACAAGTCCTTGCCACGGGCGTTGGCCAGCTTGGTGCCCATTTCCAGACGGTACGCCATCATCAGGTCCAGGGGGCGCAGCAGGCCGTACAGGCCCGACAGCATGCGCAGGTGGTCCTGGGCGTAGCTGAAGTCGGCATCGCTGAAGGTTTGCGCATTGAGCCCGGTGTACACGTCACCCTTGAAGGCGAGCAGCGCCTGCTTGGCATTTTCCGGAGTAAAGGCCGGGGTCCAACTGCCGAAGCGCGCGGCATTGAGGCCGCCGATCTTGTCGGACACGTGCATCAGCTCGCTGATTTGCGCCGGGCTCAGCTCGCGCAATTGCTCGATCAACTCTTGGGAGTGGTCGAGGTATTGCGGCTGGGTGAAGCGCCGGGTCGCGGGCGGGGTCTCGAAATCGAGGGTCTTGGCGGGGGAAATCACCGTCAGCATGAAGTTGGCTCCTGGAATCGTGGCGTGTAGCGTGTGCGCGATTCTAGGGGGTAGGGCGTTTTGACTCCACCTATGATGGTGATAGGCGCGATCCGTTATAGTGCCGAACGACTCTGGAAAGGGAGACCCTGCGTGCGAATAGCGCTGTTGTTGTCCGCGTGTCTGTTAAGCCTGGGCGCGCACGCGGCGCCGGTGGATGTCGCCAGCCTCGACCGCGCCACCTGGCCTGAAAAGCTCAGCACCCCGGCGCTGTTCGATGTGGCCTCACGGGCGGAAATCCTCATGTTCGGCCACAGCCTGCTGGCCAGCGAAGCCTTGGATGACGCGGCGCTCAAGCAGCGCCTGGGCTTGAAGATCATCAACCGGGCCGCCATCGACGACCTGCGCCGCCAGCTCTGGCAGCGCCTGCTGGAAAATTACACCTTCGCCCAGCAGAGCTGCGAGGTCGATGCCTCGTTCTGTTACCTGGTGGAAAACATGGACGACCTGCGTGAGGAGGTCGGTAAGTTCCAGGTCAGCGAAGACTCTTTCTATATAGGCTGGGCCGCCCCCAGCCATGCCTTCCATGAGCGTTACCTGGACGAGCTGCTGCGCAAGGCCGCGCTGTTCCCGCAGATCAGCAGCGAAGTCGCGCGCTTTGGCGATCACGAGCGCAATGGCGATGAGTTCAACGACCGTCTGTTCCTGCTGACCTTCGACGGCGGCCCGGCACCGGTCAGCGGTAATACCGACTGGCTCGCCGACTACCTGCGCAAGCAGAAGATGAACGCCACGTTCTTTGCCCTCGGCAGCAGCCTGCAGACCCGCGTGGAGCGCAGTTCCGCCGCCGACGTGGAGGCGTTGTACCAAGGCCAGTGCGTCGGCACCCAGGGCTGGCAGTACCGCTCCCACAGCCATTGGGTGGATTGGCAGAGTTCGATCACCCGTAGTGCGGCGCTGGTGCAAAACCTGATGCCGGAAAACTACGTGCCGCTGTTCCGTCCGCCTTATGGCCAGCGACGCGCTGACAGCCAGGGGTTTTTCCAGTCCCAGGGTTTGCAGGTGGCGTTGTGGGACATCGATTCCCAGGATGAACCGGGCAAGCTCAAGGCCGATGAGTCGGCGCAGCGAGTGCTGACGTTGATGCTGCTGTGGCGCAAAGGGGTGATTGTGTTTCACGACACCCAGGACAAGGCGCGGGTGGCATTGCCGCTGTTGCTGCAGGCAACGGCGCAAAGTGGGCTCGGTTGGCAGGACTGCCGGGACGCATTTCGTTAAAAAGATGAAGTGCCCGGCCCTGTTGGGTCTAGGGCATTTCTGGGGCGATTTTTTGCAACATTTCGATGCAGGCGGACTTCCGACTTTAACGAGGTGCATGGCACGCGGCTAGTGCTATTCGTCATCCTGAAAAATAAACTTCAAAAAAGCGTCAAAGTGCTTTTTCCTGTCATGGGTTTTGCGGTATTACGAAGTCAGATCGCCGAAACCTGCAACACAGGTGGCGTCTTCCCAGACTCCTCAGGTGGGCAATGCACTTGACGTCCCTCAGGTGTATTCGGTGGTCGAATCGAGGCGCAGCACTGTCGTGGTATTGCGTCGACTGGCTCCCACAAAAGGTGACCGAGTATGGATGACCATGGACGCACCCCTTCTTCCGACCAGCCAATCCTTTATGTGCTCGATACCAACGTATTGATCCACGATCCAAACGCTCTGCTCAATTTCGAAGAACACCACGTCGCCATCCCGATGATCGTGCTGGAGGAACTCGACAAACTCAAAAGCGGGCATCACAGCGTTGCCGCCGAATGCCGCCAGGCCATCCGGTTGATCGACAAGACATTGGGTGAAGCGTCACCCGAGGATGTTGAAGTCGGCGTGCCGATCCAGCGCGGTAAGAGCGGACCCAAGGGCTTGCTGTCGATTTTGATGAGCAAGCGCAGCGAGCCCAACAGCCTGCTGCCGGAAAACCTCAACGACAACAAAATCATCAACCAATTGATCGACCTGCATGCGCGCGACAAGGACCTGCGTGTGGTGCTGGTGACCAAAGACATCAATATGCGCCTCAAGGCCCGAGCCTGTGGGATCGCGGCCGAGGACTACAGCACCGACCAACTGGTCGATGACGTGTCGATGCTGTCCCGTGGTTATCACATGATGACCGGCTCGTTCTGGGACCGCGTGAGCAAGGTCGAAACCCGTCAGGATCACGGCCGCACCTGGCACCAGGTACAACTGATCGACAACCTGCCGGCCGTGCATATCAATGAATTCATCGTCGACGAGCAGGGCTTCGTGGGCTGGATCAAAGAGATCCAGGTCGACAAGCTGCTGATCCTCGACCTGCATCAGGAACCCCTGTTGCACCAGGAAGCCTGGGGCCTGAAACCGCGCGACATTTATCAGAGCCTGGCGCTGTATGCGCTGCTCGATCCGGATATCCACCTGGTCAACCTCACCGGTGCCGCAGGCTCGGGGAAAACCATCCTCGCCCTGGCCGCCGCGATCGAACAGACCATGGTGACCAAGCGCTATCGCCGCATCATCGCCACCCGCAGTGTGCAGGGCCTGGACCAGGAAATCGGTTTTCTGCCCGGCACCGAAGCGGAAAAAATGGAACCGTGGCTGGGGGCGATCACCGACAACCTCGAAGCCTTGCACATGGATGACGAAAACACCCATGGCAGCGTCGACTACATCCTCAGCAAAGTGCCGTTGCAGTTCAAATCCCTCAACTACATCCGAGGTCGCAGCTTCCAGCAGAGCCTGATTTTGATCGATGAATGTCAGAACCTGACGCCGCACCAGATGAAAACCATCATCACCCGTGCCGGCGCCGGTTCCAAAGTGGTGTGCTTGGGCAACCTGGCGCAGATCGACACCCCCTACCTGTCCGCGACCAGCTCCGGGCTGACGTACCTGACGGAACGCTTCAAAGACTTCCCGAACGGCGTGCACATCGCGCTGCAAGGGGTACCGCGCTCGATTCTGGCCGAATACGCAGAGTCGCATCTCTGAGTCGCAAGCTTTAAGCTACAAGTTGCACGTGGGTCCAGTGAGCTTTTCACTTGCCGCTTGCAGCTTGTAGCTTTTTTGCTGCCTCAAGGAGGCTCTGTGCTGACTCATCTCGATTCCCAAGGTCGCGCCCATATGGTCGACGTCACCGACAAGTCCGTGACGTTCCGTGAGGCGGTGGCTGAAGCGCGGGTGCGCATGTTGCCCGAAACCCTGCAAATGATTGTCGACGGCGCCCATCCCAAGGGTGACGTATTTGCCGTGGCCCGCATCGCCGGGATCCAGGCCGCGAAGAAAACCAGTGACCTTATCCCTCTGTGTCACCCGTTGATGTTGACGGGCGTCAAGGTCGAACTCAGTGCCGAGGGTGCAGACTCTGTGCGCATCGTGGCGCGCTGCAAGCTGTCCGGGCAGACCGGTGTGGAGATGGAGGCATTGACCGCGGCCAGCGTCGCGGCACTGACTATCTATGACATGTGCAAGGCGGTGGATCGCGGCATGACCATCGAAACCATTCGCCTGCTGGAGAAGCTCGGCGGCAAGAGCGGGCATTTCAAGGCGGATGAACAATGAGCATCAACGTACTGTTTTTTGCGCGCTACAGCGAAGCGGTGGGCTTTGATTCGCTGGAGATGGAAGGCGACTTCGCGAATGTCGACGCGGTGCGTCTGGCATTGGCTGCCGATCCCGCTTTCAAGGTGCTCAATGAGGACAGCCTGATGTGCGCCCGCAACCAGGAGCTGTGCAACCTCGACGAGCCACTGCAGGCTGGCGACGAGGTCGCATTCTTTCCGCCCGTGACCGGAGGCTGAGCATGGCTATTCGTGTGCAGGTGGCGGCGTTCGATCCGGGTGCCGAAGTCAACGCGATGCATGCGGCAAACGTGGGCGTGGGCGCGGTGGTGAGTTTTGTCGGGTATGTGCGCGACTTCAATGACGGTCGTGATGTGTCAGCGATGTTCCTGGAGCATTACCCCGGCATGACCGAAAAAGCCCTGGCCAGGATTGCCGTGGAAGCCGAGCAGCGCTGGCCGTTGCTCAAGCTTGAGGTGCTGCATCGTATCGGTGCGCTGGAACCGGGCGAGCCGATTGTGTTCGTCGCGGCCGCCAGTGCCCATCGCCAGGCTGCATTCGATGCGTGTGCGTTTGTGATGGACTATTTGAAGACGCGGGCACCGTTCTGGAAGAAAGAGAACACGCCTGAAGGTTCGCGTTGGGTGGAAGGGCGCAGCAGTGATCACGCCGCGGCGGATCGCTGGAAATAGCCGGCAGGGAAATCAAATGAGGGGGGGCACGCCCCTCCCTCATGGTGACAGCAGTGCAAACCTTAAGGCCGCTTGCGCTCCACAGCCCGCAACAGATGCGTCGGCGGCGTCTCGCAGCTGATCTTGCGGCCCAGCAGTGCCTCGATCGACGGCAGCTGATACGAGTCATCCTCCCCCGCAAAGCTGATCGACACACCCGCAGCGCCGGCACGGCCGGTCCGGCCGATACGGTGCACGTAATCGTCCGGCACTTCCGGCAGGGTGAAGTTGATCACGTGGCTGATGCCATCGATGTGAATCCCGCGCCCGGCGACGTCGGTGGCCACCAGTACGCGGATCTTGCCTTCGCGGAAACCTTCCAGCGTCTTGATGCGCTTGTGCTGCGGCACATCGCCGGACAGTTGCGCGGCGTTGACGCCATCGCGCACCAGGCGCTCTTCGATGCGGCGCACTTCGTCCTTGCGGTTGGCGAACACCATCACGCGCTCCCAACCGTTGTCGTTGACCAGGTTGTAGAGCAGCTTGTACTTGTCGGCACCGGCCACCGCATAGATGTGCTGTTCGACGTTTTCGCTGGCGACGTTCAGCGCCTCGATCTCGACGATGGACGGGTCGGTGGTCCACTGCTTGGCGAGGTTCATCACGTCTTCGGTGAAGGTCGCGGAGAACAGCAGGGTCTGACGCTCGGCCTTTGGCGGGGTCTGGCGAATGATCTGGCGCACTTGTGGGATAAAGCCCATGTCGAGCATGCGGTCGGCTTCGTCCAGCACCATCACTTCGACCATGTCCAGGTGCACGTCGCCGCGCTGGTTGAAGTCCAGCAGGCGGCCGGGGGTGGCTACCAGAATGTCGCAATGGCGGGCTTCGAGGTGCTTGAGCTGTTTGTCGAAGTCCATGCCGCCGACGAACGTCATCACGTTAAGGCCGGTGTACTTGGTCAGGTCGGCGGCGTCCTTGGCGATCTGCACCACCAGCTCGCGGGTGGGGGCGATGATCAGCGCGCGCGGTTCACCCATGTAGCGCTCTTTCGGCGGCGGTGTCTGCAACAGTTGGGTGATGATCGAGATCAGGAACGCAGCCGTCTTGCCGGTGCCGGTCTGGGCGCGACCGATGGCGTCTTTACCGGCGAGGGTGAAGCCCAATACTTGCGCCTGGATCGGCGTGCAGTACGGGAACCCCAGGTCCTGGATGGCATGCATCAGTTCCGGGGCCAGTTTGAAATCATGGAAGCGGGTTTTGCCTTCCTGGGGCTCGACGACGAAGTCTTCGAGTTTCCACGGGATCACCGGCGGCTTTGGCGCGCGTTCCCGGCGAGGCTTGGGAGCGGCTTGAGCGTCAGGTTTTGCCTGTTCGGGCGGTGTCACCGTCGGCGTCTTCGGCTGGGCGGCGGCAGATGCAGTGCGGCCTGGCTGTTGGCCGTCGTTGCGGCTGCCGGAGGAGGGGACAGGAGCACTGGGAACAGGCGCGAGCGGCTCAGCCTCGCTTTTGCCGAACATCTTCTTGAGTGCTTTGAGCACGGTGATCTCATTAATTGGTTAAGGAATATACGCCGGCCAGTGTAATGCAAGAATCGGGCGCGGCGTAGTGCGTCTGTCATACGGCTACATAAACGCGGGGTTTCAGCGCAGGCGCTCGGCCAACCAGGTACCAATATCGCGTATCTCTTCGGGTAACACTTCGTGGCCCATTGGGTATTCCTGCCATGTCACGGTGACACCACGGCTCTTGAGGTGCTCATACGCGGTACGGCCCATGGCGTTCTGCACCACCTCATCGTATTGACCGTGCAGGCACAAGGCGGGAATGCGTTGCTGGCTGGCGGACAATTGCAGTTCATCGCCGAAGGTCGGTGCATAGGTGGAGAGGGCGATCACGCCACCCAGAGGACCTTCCAGTTCCTTGAACGCGGTGTGGAACACCACGGCGCCACCTTGGGAAAAACCGGCGAGAAAAATCCGCGAGGCCTCTATTCCGGTCCTCTTCTGGTCTTCGATCAGGTTGGTGACCATTTTTGACGAAGTTTCCAGCTCTTGCAGGCTGATCGACCGAGCCGGGCTCATGGCCTTGATGTCGTACCAACTGGGCATCTCGTAGCCGCCGTTGATCGTCACCGGACGGGTGGGCGCCTGGGGCAAAACGAAACGCGTGGTCAGCAGGGTTTCCTGTAAGGCTTCGGCCACCGGCAGGAAGTCGTAGCGGTCGGCACCCAGGCCATGCAGCCAGATAACGCAGGCGTCTGCGGGCTTGGAGGGCTGGAGAATCAAGGGTTCGGTCATGTCTGCTCCATAAATGTGCGTGCGCTCCGATTGGGTGCGTCGGAACGGTGCGCCATCGGTTGATTTGTTAATTAGATGTCGCAACGTTGAATCTTTTGCTCTTGACCATTGGCTGAAACGACTCAGCCGCCACTCTGGTACGGCGCTTGCTATGCACAAGGCGATGTCAGGTCTCTCTCTTGGCGGTAACACTATCAGTGACAGCCGCCTATGGGATAGCAACTGGACTTATAGCGACGGCCCATACCGTTTGACCCTAAAAAAAGCCAACACGGGTCAAGATCGCCTCAAAAGGGTGCGGTGGGGTTCGAGCTCCGACACAACAAGAGCAAAACTGGAGGTTTGAATGAAGGTATTGAAATCCACCCTGGCCATCGTTTCCGCGGCCGCTGTACTGGGTGTCAGTGGTTTCGCCCAAGCTGGCGCCACCCTGGACGCCGTGCAGAAGAAAGGCTTTGTGCAATGTGGCGTGAGTGACGGCCTGCCGGGTTTCTCGGTACCGGATGCCAGCGGCAAGATCCTGGGGATCGACGCTGACGTTTGCCGCGCTGTGGCCGCTGCTGTATTCGGCGACGCGACCAAGGTCAAGTTCAGCCAGTTGAACGCCAAGGAGCGTTTCACCGCGCTTCAGTCGGGCGAAGTCGACATTCTGTCCCGTAACACCACCATGACCAGCTCCCGTGATGCGGGCATGGGCCTGAAATTCCCGGGTTTCATTACCTACTACGACGGCATCGGTTTCCTGGTTAACAACAAGCTGGGCGTAAAAAGTGCCAAGGAACTGGACGGTGCAACCATCTGCATCCAGGCCGGTACCACCACTGAGCTGAACGTTTCCGACTACTTCCGTGGCAACGGTCTGAAATACACCCCGATCACCTTCGACACCTCCGATGAAAGCGCCAAGTCGCTGGAATCCGGTCGTTGCGACGTGCTGACCTCCGACAAATCCCAACTGTTCGCCCAGCGCAGCAAGTTGGCTTCGCCGAAGGACTACGTGGTACTGCCGGAAACCATTTCCAAGGAGCCGCTGGGCCCGGTCGTGCGTAATGGCGACGACGAGTGGCTGGCGATCGTGCGCTGGGTTGGCTACGCCATGCTCAACGCTGAAGAAGCCGGTATCACCTCTAAAAACGTAGAAGCTGAAGCCAAGTCCACCAAGAACCCGGACGTTGCACGTCTGCTCGGTGCCGACGGCGAATACGGCAAAGACCTGAAAGTGAAGAAAGACTGGGTCGTGCAGATCGTCAAGCAAGTGGGTAACTACGGCGAAGTGTTCGAGCGCAACCTCGGCAAGAGCACTCCGCTGGAAATCGACCGCGGCCTGAACGCGCTGTGGAACAACGGCGGCATTCAATACGCACCGCCTGTGCGCTGATCGCTGATGGTTCTGTCACCCGGTGGGCCAACCGCCGGGTGATGTTCTGTTCCATTCTTTCCGGGGCACTTCATGCAAAATCAAATCGGCGCACCAAAGCAGAAGCTCAGCTTCAGCGATCCCAAAGTGCGTGCGTGGCTCTTCCAGATCGTCACGATTGTGGCGGTGGTCTCGCTGGGCTGGTACCTCTTCCACAATACCCAGACCAACCTTCAGCACCGGGGCATTACCTCGGGTTTCGACTTTCTTGAGCGCAGTGCCGGCTTTGGCATCGCGCAGCATTTGATCGACTACACCGAATCGGACAGCTATGCCCGCGTCTTTCTGATCGGCTTGCTCAACACCTTGCTGGTGACCTTCATCGGCGTGATCCTGGCCACCTTGCTCGGCTTTATCGTCGGCGTGGCGCGCCTGTCGCCCAACTGGATGATCAACAAGCTGGCGACGGTGTACGTGGAAGTCTTCCGCAACATCCCGCCGCTGCTGCAAATCCTGTTCTGGTACTTCGCGGTGTTCCTGACCATGCCGGGGCCGCGCAACAGTCATAACTTCGGCGATACCTTCTTTGTCAGCAGCCGTGGCCTGAACATGCCCGCGGCGCTTGCCGCCGATGGGTTCTGGCCGTTTGTGGTCAGCGTGGTGGTAGCGATTGTGGCAACCGTGCTGATGGCGCGTTGGGCCAACAAGCGCTTTGAAGCCACCGGTGTTCCGTTCCATAAGTTCTGGGCGGGCCTGGCGTTGTTCATCGTGATCCCGGCCTTGTGCGCGTTGATCTTCGGCGCGCCACTGCACTGGGAAATGCCAAAACTGCAAGGCTTCAACTTTGTCGGCGGCTGGGTGTTGATCCCTGAACTGCTGGCGTTGACCCTGGCACTGACCGTATACACGGCGGCGTTCATCGCCGAGATCGTGCGTTCGGGCATCAAGTCCGTCAGCCACGGCCAGACCGAAGCCGCGCGCTCCCTGGGCCTGCGCAATGGGCCGACGCTGCGCAAGGTCATCATTCCGCAAGCCTTGCGGGTGATCATTCCGCCGCTGACCAGCCAATACCTGAACCTGGCGAAAAACTCGTCGTTGGCCGCCGGTATCGGTTACCCGGAAATGGTTTCGCTGTTTGCCGGTACGGTGCTCAACCAGACCGGCCAGGCCATCGAAGTCATTGCCATCACCATGAGCGTGTACCTGGCGATCAGCATCAGCATTTCCCTGCTGATGAACTGGTACAACAAGCGCATTGCGCTGATCGAGCGGTGAGGAAACGCACATGAGTTCTCATATTTTCAAACCGGATATGCCGCCGCCGAGCAAAGTGTTCGGCCCGGTGGCATGGATGCGCGCCAACCTGTTTTCCAGTTGGCTCAATACCCTGCTGACTCTGGTGTCGATCTACCTGGTGTACCTGGTGGTGCCGCCGATCCTGCATTGGGCCATCCTCGATGCGAACTGGGTGGGCACCACCCGCGCCGACTGCACCAAGGAAGGCGCCTGCTGGGTGTTTATTCAGCAGCGCTTCGGGCAGTTCATGTACGGCTACTTCCCCGTCGACCTGCGCTGGCGTGTAGACCTCACCGTGTGGCTGGCCATTGTGGGCGCGGCGCCGTTGTTCATCTCGCGTTTCCAGCACAAGGCGATCTACGGCCTGAGCTTTTTGGTGCTGTACCCGATCGTTGCCTACTTCCTGCTGCATGGCGGCATCTTCGGGCTGACCAACGTGGCTACCAGTCAATGGGGCGGCTTGATGCTGACCCTGGTGATCGCCACCGTCGGCATCGCCGGTGCATTGCCGCTGGGCATCGTGCTGGCGTTGGGACGGCGTTCGAACATGCCGGCGATTCGTGTGGTCTGCGTGACCTTCATCGAGTTCTGGCGCGGCGTGCCGTTGATCACCGTGCTGTTCATGTCCTCGGTGATGCTGCCGCTGTTCCTGCCCGAAGGCATGAACTTCGACAAGCTGCTGCGGGCGCTGATCGGCGTGATCCTGTTCCAGTCGGCCTACGTGGCCGAAGTGGTACGCGGCGGCTTGCAGGCGATTCCTAAAGGTCAGTACGAAGCGGCCGCGGCGATGGGCCTGGGTTACTGGCGCAGCATGGGCCTGGTGATTCTGCCGCAGGCCCTGAAGCTGGTGATTCCGGGCATCGTCAACACGTTTATCGCGCTGTTCAAGGACACGAGCCTGGTGATCATCATCGGCCTGTTCGACCTGCTCAACAGCGTCAAGCAAGCTGCCGCCGACCCGAAATGGCTGGGCATGGCCACTGAAGGCTATGTGTTCGCCGCCCTGGTGTTCTGGATTTTCTGTTTTGGTATGTCGCGCTATTCCATGCATCTGGAACGCAAGCTCGACACAGGCCACAAGCGTTAGGAGTTCTTTTAATGAGCGAAGCAATCAAACAGCCTGTGAGCCCTGAAGGCATTATCCAGATGCAGGGCGTCAACAAGTGGTACGGCCAGTTCCACGTGTTGAAAGACATCAACCTCAACGTCAAGCAGGGCGAGCGTATCGTGCTGTGCGGGCCGTCGGGGTCGGGCAAGTCCACCACTATCCGCTGCCTCAACCGCCTGGAAGAGCACCAGCAGGGCCGCATCGTGGTCGATGGCGTGGAGCTCACCAACGACCTCAAGCAGATCGAAGCGATCCGTCGTGAAGTCGGCATGGTGTTCCAGCACTTCAACCTGTTCCCACACCTGACCATCCTGCAGAACTGCACGTTGGCGCCGATGTGGGTACGCAAGATGCCCAAGCGCAAGGCCGAAGAAATCGCCATGCATTACCTGGAGCGCGTGCGCATCCCGGAGCAGGCGCACAAGTTCCCTGGGCAACTGTCCGGCGGCCAGCAACAGCGTGTGGCGATTGCCCGCGCGCTGTGCATGAAACCAAAAATCATGCTGTTCGACGAACCGACCTCGGCGCTGGACCCGGAAATGGTGAAAGAGGTGCTGGACACCATGATCGGCCTGGCCGAAGACGGCATGACCATGCTGTGCGTGACCCACGAAATGGGCTTTGCCCGCACCGTGGCCAACCGCGTGATCTTCATGGACAAAGGCGAGATCGTTGAGCAGGCGGCGCCGAATGACTTCTTCGACAATCCGCAGAATGATCGGACCAAGCTGTTCTTGAGCCAGATTTTGCATTGATCGATGGTTGAAACAATAAACCCGGCCTGGCCGGGTTTATTTTTGTCTGTTCAATAGGTCTTGGGCGCCTCATGCCCTGTGTTCACGGTATGACTTGAGCCTGCGCAGGTCAGTGCCTTCGGCCAATGCCTTGTCTTTGTGGGCAACTCTGAATAGCCTGTAGGAAAATTCATCCTATGATTGGACGAAAGTGCAAAACCCATGACAGACATTGCCCCTCTGATCAAACGCTCCCTGGTTGACCAGGCTGTGGAGCAACTGCGTCTGCGTATCGCCGCAGGCGTGTGGGCGGTCGGTGAACGCCTGCCTACCGAACCCGAGTTGTGCGCCGAACTCGGCATCAGCCGCAATACCGTGCGTGAAGCCATCCGTGTGTTGGCCTTTTCCGGGTTGATTGAGGTCCGCCAGGGCGATGGCAGCTATTTGCGTTCGATGACTGATCCGCTGGGGGCGATGCGTGCGCTGTCCCATTGCACCTTGGAGCAGGCGCAGGAGACGCGGCAGATTCTTGAAGTGGAGGCCATCGGTCTGGCGGCGCTGCGGCGGACCGAGCAAGACCTGGAGCACCTGCGTGAGGCGCTGCAGGGTAGCGCCGCGCTGTATCACGGTGATCTGGAGGCCTATATCAGCGCAGACCTGGTGTTCCATAAACGCCTGGTCGACGCCGCGCATAACCCGGCGTTGAGTGAGCTGTACCACTATTTTTCCGCCATCGTCGCCGCGCAGTTGCGCCAGACCCTGAGCATTTCGCCACGTCGCCAGGCGGTGTTCGACCTGCATATCGCCCTGCTCGACGCCGTGGAACAGCAGGACCCGGAACGTGCCAAATCCCTTTGCCGGCAGTTGATCAATGAACCTTGAACCGCAACGCACCACTGAACTGCTGATCGACGCTGAAGCCGATGACGACGTGGTGCAGCAGACGCCGCCGACGGTAAACCGCCCGTGGTTGCTGTTACTGGGCCTGGTGCTGGTGGCGCTGAACCTGCGCCCGGCATTGTCGAGCCTGTCGCCCTTGCTCAGCGAGGTCTCCAGCAGCCTGGGATTGTCGGCCGCCAAGGCCGGCCTGCTGACCACGTTGCCGGTGCTGTGCCTGGGTTTGTTCGCGCCCACCGCACCGATCCTGGCGCGGCGCTTTGGGGCTGAACGGGTGGTGTTGGGCATCCTGCTGACGCTGGCCGCGGGGATCATCCTGCGCAGTGTGTCGGGGGAAGTGGGGTTGTTCCTCGGCAGCCTGATCGCCGGCGCGAGTATCGGCATTATCGGGGTATTGCTGCCGGGCATCGTCAAGCGGGATTTCGCCGGGCAGGCGGGCGCCATGACCGGGGTCTACACCATGGCGTTGTGCCTGGGCGCGGCGCTGGCGGCGGGGGCCGCGGTGCCTCTGAGTGAGTACTTCGGCGATAGCTGGGCGATGGGACTGGGCTTCTGGATGCTGCCGGCGCTGGTGGCGGCGCTGTTCTGGTTGCCGCAGGTCGGGCAAAAACATGGTGCGCACCGAGTCGCTTATCGGGTGAAAGGGCTGTTGCGCGATCCGCTGGCCTGGCAGGTCACCCTGTATATGGGCCTGCAATCGTCCCTGGCCTACATCGTGTTCGGCTGGCTGCCGTCGATCCTGATCGGCCGTGGCCTGAGTGCCACTGAAGCCGGGCTGGCGCTGTCCGGTTCCATCATTGTGCAACTGCTCAGTTCCCTGGCCGCACCGTGGCTGGCCACGCGGGGCAAAGATCAGCGCCTGGCCATCGTGATCGTGATGTTGCTGACGTTGGGTGGCCTGTTCGGTTGCCTGTATGCGCCCCTCGACGGCTTGTGGGGCTGGGCGATCGTGCTCGGCCTGGGGCAGGGCGGTACGTTCAGCCTGGCGCTGACCTTGATCGTGCTGCGCTCGCGGGACTCACATGTCGCCGCGAACCTGTCGAGCATGGCCCAGGGCATCGGTTACACCCTGGCCTCCATGGGGCCGCTGGCGGTTGGCCTGGTGCACGATTGGACCGGTGGATGGGGCGCAACGGGCTGGATTTTCGCGGTGATCGGCCTGGCGGCCATCGCCGCCGGGGTTGGCGCTGGCCGTGCGCTGTACGTAGGCGCCAGCAGCGAGAAAGTCTAGCGTGGCAGCGGTCGCCATAGACTGGGTCATTTGCGTGGCGAATGTCAGTGGCGTTAGCGGCGTGGGCGGCTTATCGTGCGCCTACCTTTACGACGCCAGCGGAGCCTGCCCATGAGCGATGCCCATAACGCCCTGATCACCGAGTTCTACACCGCCTTCCAGCGTCTGGATGCCGAGGCCATGGCCGCCTGCTACACCGACGATGTGGTGTTCAGCGACCCGGCCTTCGGTGAGCTGCGCGGGCGAGACGCCGGCGATATGTGGCGCATGCTCACCACCCGTGCCAAGGACTTCTCCCTGACGTTCGACAACGTGCGCAGCGATGATCGCAGCGGCGGTGCGCATTGGGTGGCCACCTACCTGTTCAGCGCCACCGGCAACACCGTGGTCAACGATATCCAGGCGCGGTTTGTGTTTCGCGACGGCAAGATCTGCGAACACCACGACAGCTTCGACCTGTGGCGCTGGTCGCGCCAGGCCTTGGGCACCAAAGGCCTGCTGCTGGGCTGGACACCGCTGGTGAAAAACGCTGTGCGCGCCCAGGCGAACAAAGGCTTGAAGGCATTTCAGGCCAGTCGTTGATAAGCTTGGCGCTCCTGCGGACTGTTGAATCTACCCGTGACTGATCCTGTTGAACCCAAGCCCTGGTACGTCTACCTGGTGCGTGCCGCCAATGGCTCGTTGTATTGCGGCATCAGCAATGACCCGGTGCGCCGGTTTGCCTCGCACCAGAGCGGCAAGGGCGCGCGGTTTTTCCTGTCCAGCCCGGCGGTGGCGCTGGTGTACACCGAAGTCTGCGCCAGCAAAGGCGAGGCGTTGCGCCAGGAGCGGTTGATCAAGAAATTGAAGAAGAGCGCCAAGGAGTGTCTGGCGGCCAGTGGTTCATTGATCTGACTGATGGGCGGCTATCACACCCACTGAGCCCGTTGCAGGCTAAGCTGCGGGTTCATTTGTCCAGTGGACCCCCAGCATGTCTGAGCTAATCCTGCACCACTACCCCACGTCCCCCTTCGCGGAAAAAGCGCGGCTGCTGCTGGGCTTCAAAGGCCTGTCCTGGCACTCGGTGCATATCTCGCCGGTGATGCCCAAGCCGGACCTGACTGCCCTCACCGGCGGCTACCGCAAGACCCCGGTGCTGCAAGTGGGTGCCGATATCTATTGCGACACCGCCCTGATCGCCCGCCGTCTGGAGCAGGAAAAATTCGCGCCGGCGCTGTTCCCGCTGGGCCAGGAAATGATCACCCAAACCTTCGCCACCTGGGCCGACAGCGTGGTGTTCGCCCACGCCGTGAGCCTGGTGTTCCAGCCTGAGTCGGTGGCGGTGCGCTTCGGCAAATTGCCGCCGGAAGCGGTCAAGGCGTTTCTGGCCGACCGCGCCGCACTGTTCAGCGGGGGCACCGCCAGCAGGCTACCGGCCGAGTTGGCCAAGCACCAATGGCCGGCAATCATGGCGCGACTGGAGCAGCAATTGCAGCGTGAACCGGGAGACTTCCTGTTTGGTGAGCCGTCGATTGCCGATTTTTCCATGGCTCACCCGCTGTGGTTCCTCAAGGCGACGCCTGTGACGGCACCGTTAGTGGACGCCTATCCAGCCGTGTGCGCGTGGTTGGGGCGTGTGTTGGGGTTCGGCCACGGCACGTCCAGCCAAATGACCGCGGAACAGGCATTGGAGATCGCGCGCAACGCTACGCCGGCTGCGCTGCCGGATGAGGTGTTCGAGGACTTGAATGGCTTCCAGCCCGGCCAGCAGGTGGCCATTGCCGCCACCGATTACGGCACCGATGCGGTCGCGGGGGAGTTGCTCTTTGCCGGGCGCGAAGAGCTGATCCTGCGCCGCACCGACCCACGCGGCGGCACGGTGCATGTGCACTTCCCGCGCTTCGGTTTCAGCATTCAGGCGCAATAAATAAAAATATTTGCAAATAGACGTGAGGTAAAACGGCGGCCCATCCGTGTAGTGCTTGAAACTGCGATCTATTCGCATTAACAGCGTTTTCTACACGGGTTCTTACAGCATGAAGTCGATGGCGGGCGGTTTGGTTAAACAGTGGCTGGGAGCCTCGGTATTGGCGGTGTCGGGATTGGCGTTGCTGCCCCTGAGCGTCGCGCACGCGCAGGAGCAGCAAAGTGCGCAGTTTAACTTTGCCCTGGCAGCCAAACCGCTGCCCCAGGCCCTGAGCGATTTCAGCCGGGTCACCGGGATCAGCGTGATCTACACCGATGAAGCGCCTTACGGCCTCAACGCCCCGGCGGTCAGCGGGCAGATGAGCGCCACGGCGGCCTTGCAACGCCTGCTGGGCGATTCCGGCTTTACGTTCCGCCAAATCGATGCCCGCACATTGGCCCTGGAGCCGCTACCCACCGATGGCGCGCTCAACCTCGGCGCCACCACCATCAGCGGCGTCGGCCAAACCCAGGACAGCACCAGCTACCAGCCGCCGCTCACCAGTTCGGTGATGCGCTCCCGTGCGCTGCTGATCGAAACCCCGCAAACCGTCAACGTGGTGCCGGCCCAGGTACTGCGCGACCAGACCCCGCGCAACCTGGATGACGCCCTGGGCAACATCAGTGGCATTACCCAGGCCAACACCTTGGCCAGCACCCAGGACGCCGTGATGTTGCGTGGCTTTGGCGATAACCGTAACGGCTCGATCATGCGCGACGGCATGCCGGTGGTGCAGGGCCGCGCATTGAACGCCACGGCTGAGCGCGTCGAAGTGCTCAAGGGCCCGTCCTCGCTGCTGTATGGCATCCAGGATCCGGGCGGTGTGGTGAATATCGTCAGTAAAAAGCCCGAATTGACCCAATCCACGTCCTTGACCGTGCGCGGCTCGACATTTGGCGACGGCAAGAACGGCAGTGGCGGTGGCCTCGACACCACCGGGCCGATCGGTGATTCGGGCCTGGCCTATCGCCTGATCGTCGACCATGAAGACGAAGACTACTGGCGCAACTTCGGCACCCATCGCGAAACCTTGGTAGCGCCGTCCCTGGCCTGGTACGGCGACAGCACCCGGTTGCTGTTCGCTTATGAACACCGCGAGTTTCTCGCGCCGTTCGACCGTGGTACCGCCATCGACAAGTCCAACCACCCGTTGGACATCCCGTCCACCCGGCGCCTGGATGAGCCGTTCAACGACATGGAAGGCCGTTCCGACCTGTACCGTTTCGAAGCCGACCACGATTTGAATGACGACTGGAAAGCCCACTTCGGCTACAGCTGGAACCGCGAAACCTATGACGCCAGCCAAGTGCGCGTCAGTGCGGTGAACACCAACGGCACCCTGACCCGCAGGATGGACGGCACCAAGGGGGCGATCAGCACCGACCGGTTCGCAACGGCCAGCCTGGAAGGCAAGGTCAACGTACTGGGCCTGCAACATGACCTGGTCTTCGGTTTGGACGACGAGTACCGCAAGATCTACCGCGCCGACCTGATTCGCCAGGCCTCGCGCACCACCTTCAACTACAACAACCCGGTGTACGGCAACGAAGTGGCGGGCACCACCGTCAGCGCCGCCGACAGCGCCCAGACCGACCTGTTGCGCAGCGACTCGCTGTTCTTCCAGGATGCGATTCACCTGACCGACCAGTGGATCTTTGTCGCTGGCGCGCGTTACCAGATGTATGACCAGTACGCCGGCAAGGGCGTGCCGTTCAAGGCCAACACCGACGGCAATGGCCAGGCCTGGGTGCCGCGCGCGGGTCTGGTGTATCGCTACACCGATGAACTGTCGTTCTACGGCAGCTACACCGAGTCGTTCAAACCCAACTCCACCATCGCCGCCCTGGCCGATGGCAGCACCCTGACCGGCGACCTGACGCCGGAGGAATCCAAGTCGTGGGAACTGGGCGCCAAGCTCGACATTCCGGGACGCATCACCGCCAGCGCGGCGCTGTTCACTATCGACAAGCGCAATGTGCTTGTATCGGTCGGTTCCGGCGCCAATACGGTCTACAGCATCGCCGGCCAAGTGCGTTCGCGAGGCCTTGAACTGGACGCCAGCGGGCAGTTGACCGACCAGTGGAGCGTGATTGGCAGCTACGCCTTCACCGACGCGCAAGACGTCAAGGACGAGGACCCGACCCTGCAAGGCAACCGCCTGCAAAACGTGGCCAAGCACACCGGCTCGCTGTCGGCGGTGTATGACTTCGGCAACGTGTTTGGCGGCGACCAACTGCGGGTGGGCGCCGGTGCCCGTTATGTCGGCGAGCGCGCCGGTGATGCGGCCAATGACTTCAATCTGCCGGGCTACACCGTGGCGGATGCGTTCGCCACCTACGACACCAAGATCGAAGGGCAGAAGGTCAAATTCCAGCTCAACGTGAAGAACCTGTTTGACCGCACCTACTACACCTCTGCGGCAAGTCGGTTCTTTGTGTCCGTTGGCGATGCGCGGCAGGTGTCGCTGTCCAGCACGCTGCAATTCTGATCATCGGCTTGTGGTGGTGGGTTGATCGCCCTGGCGAACGGGCTGTCCACCCACAACCGCTGCGCTCGCCACAGGGGGAGGGAGCTGTTAGCGTTGCCGGCAATGACAGTTTTGCGGAAAACGTGACGGATGCACTTTGGACGATGGCTACACCTGTTGTGCGTAAGCGTTTTGCTGGGCGGGTGTGCGAGTGTCTCGCCGACCTCCACCCCGATCACCCTCGACCGTCTCATGGCCGACCCGGCCCTTGACGGCGCCACCGTCTCGCTGATGGTGCGCGACGCCCGCAGCGGCAACACCCTCTACCAGCACAACCCGCGTACGCGGTTGGTGCCGGCCTCCAACCTCAAGTTACTGACCACCGCCGCGGCGATGGATGTGCTGGGGCCGCAGTACCGATTTTCCACTCAACTGCTGAGCAACGGCACCCAGCAAGGCGAGCGTTTGAGCGGCAATCTTTACCTGCGCGGCCTGGGCGACCCGACCACGCAGTTTGCCGATTACCAGGCACTGGCCGCACAGCTGGCGAGCCAGGGCGTGCGTCTGGTGCAAGGTGATCTGGTGTTTGACGACACCTGGTTCGACGCCGAACGTCTGGGCGTGGACTGGGCCCAGGACGACGAAAGCACCTATTACGGCGCGCAGATTTCTGCACTGACGGTGTCGCCCAATGCCGATTTTGATGCCGGTACGCTGATCGTCACGGCCAACGCGCCGCAGACGCCCGGCCAGCCGGTGAGCGTCGTCGTGAGCCCTGCTACCGATTATGTCCAACTGAGCAACCACGCGGTCAGCGGCCCTGGCAATACCTATGGCCTCACCCGCCAGCATGGCACCAATCTGCTGCAACTGACCGGCGCGTTGGCGCCGGGCAAGCACAGCCGGCAGTGGGTGAGCGTGTGGGAGCCGACGCAACTGGTGGCGAATCTGTTTGAGCAGGCGCTGGCGCAGCAGGGCATCAAGGTCGCGGGCCGACGGGTGATCGGCGGCGCGACGCCGGCCACGGCCACGGTGTTGGCAGAGCACCAGTCGGCGCCGTTGCAGGCATTGATCACGCCGCTGCTGAAACTCTCGAACAACAACATGTCCGAAGCCCTGCTCAAGGCCATGGGGCGCAAGACCGCGAATGCGGGCACGGCGCAGGCGGGTGTCGCGGCCGTGGCGGACTTCATCAAACGTCAGGGGATGGACCCGGCCACACTGATCCAGGTGGACGGTTCGGGGTTGTCGCGGCGCAATCTGCTGTCGGCGCAGAACCTGACCGACCTGCTGCTGGCCACGGCCAAGCAGCCTTGGTTCGACGCCTGGTACAACGCCCTGCCGATCGCCGGCAACCCGGACCGCATGAGCGGTGGCAGCCTGCGCTATCGCCTGCGCGGTACACCGGCGCAAAACAACCTGCATGCCAAGACCGGCTCGATGGCCGGGGTGTCATCGTTGAGCGGTTATATCACCGACGCCGAGGGGCGGCGCCTGGTGTTTTCGATGGTCAGCAACAACTACCTGGGCGATGCCGCGCCGATCCGCGCCCTGGAAAATCGCCTGGCCGTGGCCCTGACGCAATGGCACGACTGATTCAGGGCTGATAGCCCATACGCCAACTCACCGACCGGGTCGCCGCCAGCAAACGCTGCGCCGCCGGGCCATCTTCATTGGCATGGAACAGCGAGGTGGGGCCGACCACCGTCATCACCGCTGCGACCTGCCCGACGGCGTTGAACACGGGTGCCGATAACGCGTCCACACCCGGCATCAACAGGCCGTGGACAAAGTGCAGGCCACGGCTGCGGATCTGTTCGCAGGTGCTGGCGTAGGTCGCGTCGTCCGCCAGAGCGTGGGCGATGCCGGCCTGGATCTCGCGCTCACGCAGCTCCACGGTTTCCCGCGAGGGCAGGAACGCGCTGAACACCAGCCCGGTGGACGAGCTGAGCAACGGCAATACGGAGCCCAATTGCGTCACCACCGTGACCGCGCGCACCGCCGGTTCTATGTGCACCACGGTTGCGCCCTGATTGCCCCAGACCGCCAGAAAACAGGTTTCATTCAACTCATCGCGCAGCTCGGCCAGGGGCAGGGCGCCGACTTTGAGCACGTCCATGCTTCCCAGCGCCGCCAGGCCTACGCGCAACGCCTCGCGGCCCAGGCCGTAATGGTTGGTGGCGGGGTTCTGTTCGGCAAACCCCGAGGCAATCAACGCCTGCAGGTAACGATGCACCTTGCTCGCCGGCATCTGCACGTGGTCGGCCAGGCGCGACAACGAAGTGGCCGGCGACAGTTCGGCCAGGGCCTTGAGGATATCGGTGCCCACTTCGGCCGAGCGGACTTTCTGTTTACCGGTGTCGCGGGGCTTTTCCATGGAGGGGCGAGAATCCGAGAGATGAATGGGCGTCTTTATAGCTTGACGGTCGATAGTGATCAAATTACGTTATGCGTAACTCAATTACGATAAAAACAACTTCCGTACAGAGGATGATCCATGCACCTCGAATACTTGTCGGGCTTTGGTAATGAATTCGCCAGCGAAGCCCTGCCCGGCGCGCTGCCGGTTGGCCAGAACTCTCCGCAAAAAGCGCCCTACGGGCTGTATACCGAGCTGTTCTCCGGCACCGCTTTCACCATGGCGCGCAGCGAAGCCCGGCGCACCTGGCTGTACCGCATTCAGCCGTCGGCCAACCATCCGGCGTTTATCAAGCTTGAGCGGCAACTGGCCGGTGGGCCGTTGGGGGCCGTGACGCCCAATCGGCTGCGCTGGAACCCGCTGGATATTCCGAGCGAGCCGACCGACTTTATCGACGGTCTGGTCGCCATGGCTGCCAACTCAACGGCGGAAAAACCGTCAGGCATCAGCCTCTATCACTACGGCGCCAACCGTTCCATGGAGCGCGTGTTCTTCAACGCCGACGGCGAATGGTTGATCGTGCCTGAGCAAGGCCGCCTGCGCATCGCCACCGAACTTGGCGTGCTGGACGTCGAACCGCTGGAAATCGTCGTGCTGCCCCGTGGCCTCAAGTTCCGTGTCGAGCTGCTCGATGCCGAGGCCCGCGGCTACGTCGCCGAGAACCATGGCGCCCCATTGCGCCTGCCGGACCTGGGCCCGATCGGCAGCAATGGCCTGGCCAACCCGCGCGACTTCCTCACGCCGGTCGCCCATTACGAACACCTGCAACAACCGACCACGCTGGTACAGAAGTTCCTCGGTGAGCTGTGGGCCTGCGAGCTCGATCACTCGCCGCTCAACGTGGTGGCCTGGCACGGCAATAACGTGCCGTACAAATATGACCTGCGCCGCTTCAACACCCTGGGCACCGTGAGCTTCGACCATCCGGACCCGTCGATCTTCACCGTCTTGACCTCGCCCACCAGCACCCACGGCCTGGCCAACCTCGACTTCGTGATCTTCCCGCCGCGCTGGATGGTGGCCGAGAACACCTTCCGGCCGCCGTGGTTCCATCGCAACCTGATGAACGAATACATGGGCCTGATCCAGGGGGCCTACGACGCCAAAGCCGAAGGTTTCCTGCCCGGCGGCGCCTCGCTGCACAGTTGCATGAGCGCCCATGGCCCGGACGGCGAGACCTGCACCAAGGCCATCAACGCGGACCTGGTGCCGCACAAGATCGACAACACCATGGCGTTCATGTTCGAGACCAGCCAAGTGCTGCGCCCCACGCGGTTCGCCCTGGACTGTGCGCAACTGCAACCCACTTACGACGCGTGTTGGGCCTCGCTGCCCGCCACCTTCAACCCGAACCGGAGATAACCCATGACTCAGCCCACTTCCGCCCGCAGCTGGGTCGCCAGCGCCAATGGTCACGCGGATTTCCCGCTGCAGAACCTGCCGCTGGGCGTGTTCAGCATCAACGGTTCGGCACCGCGCAGTGGCGTGGCCATTGGTGATTACATCCTCGACTTGCACGCTGCGTTGGATACGTTTGACGGTGAGGCCCGGCGCGCGGTTGAAGCCACTGCTGGCGGCCAGTTGAACGCATTTTTCGAACTGGGCCGCGGGCCTCGGGTTGCCTTGCGTGAACGCCTGCTGGCACTGCTTGCCGAAGGGAGCCCGTTGCAAGCGCGCGAGGCGCAGGTGCTGCACCGTGCCGCCGATTGCCAACTGCATGTGCCGGCGCGCATCAATGACTACACCGACTTCTACGTCGGCATTGAACACGCACAAAACGTCGGCAAACTGTTCCGCCCCGACAACCCCTTGCTGCCCAACTACAAGTACGTGCCCATCGGCTACCACGGCCGAGCGTCGACCATTCGTGCCTCGGGTGCCGAGGTGCGTCGACCCAAAGGTCAGACCCTGCCGGCCGGCCAGACCGAACCGACCTTCGGCCCCTGCGCACGCCTGGATTACGAACTGGAATTGGGCATCTGGATCGGCCAGGGCAATGCCATGGGCGATTCGATCGCCATCGGCGACGCAGCCGAGCATATCGCCGGTTTCTGCCTGCTCAACGATTGGTCGGCGCGGGATATTCAGGCGTGGGAATACCAGCCGCTGGGGCCGTTTTTGTCGAAAAGCTTCATCACCACCATCTCGCCGTGGGTGATCACGGCCGAGGCTCTGGCGCCATTCCGCAAGGCCCAACCGGCACGCCCCGAGGGCGACCCGCAACCGCTGCCGTACCTGCTCGATAAGCGTGACCAGGCGGCTGGCGCACTGGATATCGAACTGGAGGTGCTGCTGACCACCGCCGCGATGCGCGAACAACAGCTGCCGGCCCATCGCCTGGCCCTGAGCAACAGCCTGCATATGTACTGGACCGTGGCGCAGTTGGTGGCCCATCACAGCGTCAATGGTTGCCAGTTGCAGGCCGGTGATCTGTTCGGTTCCGGCACCTTGTCCGGGCCCGAGGTCGGGCAGTTCGGCAGCCTGCTGGAGATGACCGAAGGCGGTAAAAAGGTGATCGAGCTGCCTTCCTGTGAAGTGCGCAGGTTCCTTGAAGACGGTGACGAAATCATCCTGCGCGCCCGCTGCAAGCGCGAAGGTTTTGCCTCCATCGGCTTCGGCGAATGCCGCGGCACTGTCACTGCGGCACGTTAAGAGGGCGGGGTGATGGAACTCTATACCTACTACCGTTCCACCGCGTCGTACCGAGTGCGCATCGCCCTGGCCCTCAAGGGCCTGGCGTTCACGGCGGTGCCTGTGAACCTGTTGGTACCGGCGGACGGCGCCAATCGTCAGCCGGCTTACCTGGCGATCAACCCGCAAGGCCGCGTGCCGGCCTTGCGCACCGATGACGGCGAGCTGTTGATTCAGTCACCGGCGATCATCGAGTACCTGGAAGAACGTTATCCACAGGTGCCGCTGCTCTCCAGCGACAGGGTTACCCGTGCCCATGAACGCGCGGTGGCCTCGATCATCGCCTGCGATATTCATCCGCTGCACAACTCCAGCACCCAAAACCTGCTGCGCCAATGGGGGCACGACGAGGCAAAGGTGCTGGAATGGATCGGGCATTGGATCAGCCAGGGCCTGGGCGCGGTGGAGCAGTTGATTGGCGACGGCGGTTTTTGCTTTGGCGAACAGCCGGGGCTGGCGGACGCGTTTCTGATCCCGCAGGTGTATGCGGCGCAGCGCTTCAAGGTGCCGTTGACGGCGTACCCGCGTATTGAGCGGGTTGTGGCGCTGGCGGCGCGGCATCCGGCGTTTGTGCAGGCCCATCCTTCCAACCAGCCGGACACACCGGCGGCGTAGCAGCAGGCTCCGGCGCCCAATAGCGTGTGCTCAGTGCACCACTGAGTTCGGCGGCAGGTGGCCCAGCCGCTCGGCCAGGCGCAGGCGCTGGATCGGGTCTTCGCTGAGCAGCAGCGCGTGCTCCAGATCGAAGCGTTCGGCGTTGGGGCAATCCAGGCGTTGGTACAGGCTGGCCCGCGCCAGGTAGTCGGCGGCATTGGCATGGCCCAGTTCCAGTACGCGCTCGGCGTCGATCAGGGCGGCCAAGGGGTTGTCATTGGAGAGGTGCAACTGGCGCAGGTTGCGCGACAGCCGTTGCAGGATCGAGCGTGGCTCGGCCGTCAGCAGGTGGTCGGCCTGCAACTTGAGGTTGGGGCCGTATTGGCGTTGCAGCAGTTCGCGGCAGTCGCTGGGGTACAGACGCCGGCCGCCGCAAGGGTCCAGCAGGTGATCGGCGCCGGGCACCCGCAGCAGGAAATGCCCGGGGAAATTCACGCCGACCATGGGGATGTCCAAGCGTCGCGCCAGTTCCATGGCAATCAGCCCCAGGGCCAGGGGTTGTCCGCGTTTGCGTTGCAACACTTTGTCCAGCAAGGCGGCGGCGGGGCGCAGTGGGGTGAAATCATCCTGGGCAAAGCCCTGGTCGTTCATGCACCGCAGCAGCGGTTGGCCCAGCTCATCAGCCGGCAGCATCGGCATGCTCACGCTGACCCGTTGTTGCAGCGCGCTCAGGTTTTGCAGGATTTCCAGCGGCTGCACGGTCGCGTCGTGCTCGGCGGCGATCCAGAGCGCCGCTTCGAACAGCGCCGGGGGCGAACGTTGCAAACAGGCGAAAAAGGCTTGGCGGGGCTTCATTGCATTCTCCGACGTATGCCCCGTTTTAGCCTTGCTGTGAATGTTCGTCCAGTGCCTTGAGCGATATCCCACGCGCTTATGTCGCAAGCCCCGCAAAATCGGGCGGCTTATTCCAGCGTACTTCGGCAGTTTTCTGCCGCCAGCCTATACTTGGCGACACAAGAAAGTGATCCGGGAGCTTGACGATGTTTGCTCTCATGCACAGCACCCGCCTTGAATCGCTGCACCTGAGCGTCGACCCGGTCACGGGGCTCAAGGCGATCATCGCCATCCATAACAGCCGCCTGGGGCCCGCCTTGGGCGGCTGTCGCTATATCGCCTATCCCGACGACGAAAGCGCCGTGGCGGATGCTGCGCGGCTGGCCCAGGGCATGAGCTACAAAGCAGCCCTGGCCGGGCTGCCGGTGGGTGGCGGCACGGCGGTGATCCTGCGGCCCGCCCACGTGGAAAACCGCGCGGCGTTGTTTGAAGCGTTTGGACGGTGTGTCGAGCAACTCGACGGCCGCTACATCACCGCCATCGACAGCGGCACCTCGGTGGCGGACATGGATTGCATCGCCCAGCACACCCGCTTCGTCACCAGCACCACGGCTGCCGGCGACCCTTCGCCCCATGCCGCCATGGGCGTGTTCGCCGGTATTCGCACCACCGCCATGGCCCGCCTGGGCAGCGACAACCTCGAAGGCCTGCGCGTGGCGATCCAGGGCCTGGGCAACGTGGGCTACGCCCTGGCCGAACAACTGCACGCCGCCGGGGCTGAACTGCTGGTCAGCGACATCGACCATGGCAAGGTGCAACTGGCCATGGAACAGCTTGGCGCACACCCCATCGCCAACGACGCCCTGCTCAGCACCCCCTGTGACATCCTTGCACCCTGCGGCCTGGGTGCCGTGTTCAACCGTACCAGCGTCGGTCAGCTGCGCTGCGCTGCCGTGGCCGGCTCCGCCAGCGCGCAGTTGACCAACCTGCAAGTGGCCGATCAATTGGAAGCACGCGGTATCCTCTATGCCCCGGATTACGTGATCAACTCCGGCGGTCTGATCTATGTCGCCCTCAAACACAGCGGCGCCGAACTGGCGACGATCACTGCGCACCTGTCCAACATCGGCATGCGCCTGACCGAAATCTACGCCCATGCCCAAGCCGAAAAACGTTCCCCCGCGCGGGTGGCGGACGAACTGGCCGAGCGATTGCTTTACCGATGAGCAGACATTAAAAAGGCCCTGAATCGGTGATTCAGGGCCTGTTCAATTCGGGCTTTATTCCGCCGCCGGGTTCAGCAACTCGGACAACGCGTCCGGCTGGCTCTTGAACGCCTTGGCAAATACATCGCGGTTCTTCGCCATGTAGATCCCGGCTTCTTCCACCTGCTGCTCGCTCAGGGACGGCACGGCTTTTTGCAACACTTCTGCGAGCAACTCAGCGAGTTCAAGCATCTTGTCATGACGGTCAGCTTCGGCTTTATCCATGAACAAACGCTCCAGATCTCGGCTGCTGCGGTATACCACTTCGACGGCCATTCACCACCTCACATGCCTTCACGATAGTTGTCTTTTGCGACTACTGTATTTATATACAGCTAAAAGGGTAAGCCAAACCGTGGGGTTTGGGTAGCAGTTTTTTAATGTAGCCGGTAAATACAGGTTTGCAGTGCCTCATGTCACCCCGCCATCATCTTATACGCGCCTCTGGCCTTTTTTCTGCATGCAGAACAACCGTCACGTCCAACCCGCATTATCCGGTCGAACCGACCTAAGGAAGTACCTTCGTGAAAATCAACTGGGCCGAAAAGCTGCGCCAGCAAGTCCATGGGCTGGCCGAGTCGCTGGGCAATCTGTTTGTGGAGTCGTTCCACTACCTGGCGCTGTTTGCCATTGGTGCGGTCACCGCCTGGGCGGCGGTGATGGAATTTCTGGGGATGCTGGAGAACGGACACATCAAGATCGATGACATCTTGCTGCTGTTCATCTACTTGGAACTGGGCGCCATGGTCGGGATTTACTTCAAGACGAAGGCATACGTTACTAACATTCCTAGTAGTGGCTACCAGATGCTTGAAAACCACGCTAATGCGGGGCTATGGCGAGCATGAATCGCTTCTGATACGCAGTGTGGATGGCTTGATTCGCTTAATTTATGAACAGTGGTGGGTACGATGACGCAAGAAGTGAAATGGGCTGAAAGCCTGCGCAAAAAGCTGCATGGTGGTGCTGATTCGATTGGCAATTTATTCGTAGAAACGTTTCACTACCTCGCCCTTTTCGCTATTGGATTAATCACCGTTTGGGCTGGAGTGTCTACATTTATAGGTATGCTTCAACAGCCGAAAATAACGGTTGATGATATCTTGCTGCTTTTTATCTATTTAGAATTGTTAGCCATGGCGGGCATTTATTTTAAAACTAATCACATGCCCCTGAGATTTTTGTTGTATATCGGCGTGACCGCATTGATTCGACTGCTGATAAGTGATGTTTCTCATCACAATGCGCCGGATACCGGAATCCTTTACGTGTGTGGTGGAGTGATGCTGCTTGCGATTTCGATTTTAGTGGTTAGATATTCGTCTTCTAAATATCCATCAGTAAAAGAAAAAGTAGACTAGACTTTTTATCAAGGAGGATCAGCTCTTGAAAAGGTTACTAAAAGATCGATGTCTTAATGAAGGCGGAAATAGCAGTTATTTGATTAATCGCATGGTTTTGCTAGCGGAAAGCACAAAAAATTAGGTGAGTAGTTCTAGCGATAAGTGAGGATTACTCAAATTCACTAGGAGTTGGGTGTTTTTTAGGGAGAGATTTATGCGCTTCATAGTTGGACAGCCTGTTCAGTACTCTGGTGAATTAATTGTCTATCTGACACCAAACACGAGATGGAACGACTACTCTTTTGTTACTGGGTTTCATGCCTACGTTTCTCGCGATGATGGCATTAAAGATGTAGGGGAAGTTAAAGTTGGTTTTTTTGGTCAAAGTACTGAAGACGACACATATAGAGTTGTCGACAAAGATTTTCGCCTGCTCTCTGATGAGTTCTTCTCTCTAGGCCAAAATCCGGACTATTATTCAAATTTATTACGTGTATTTGGGCATGAAACCGTAGGTGACTACCTCTCCGCTCTAAAAGATGTTGTTTATAATGAAAATATATTTGAGAGGTCATATAGAGAAAGAGTTTTTGTTGAGTCGCTGTCTCGGTTTGTAAGTGTTTCAACAATTAAAGGTCAGTTTAGAGAGATTTTGTCAACAGGCGTTTCGTTGGAGAAATATGGTTTCTTGTACTGTCACGAGTCTGGAGAGTCTCTTGATTTTCAAGTTGTACCAGATTCTAAGCCGCCGAAAAATGTGCATGCTTTGATTGGGAGGAATGGGGTAGGCAAAAGTTATATATTGCAGACGATTGCGTCGTCTATTGATAAAAGAAATGGTGAGGTCGTGAAAATAAATGGGGATAATGTAACCGCTTTTGATTTTGGGCAGTTGCTTTATTTCTCTCTCGGCGTATTTGGTAGTCCTCTTGATTGTGTTGATTTTAACGACTCTAAGATAAAAATTGATAGGACTAAAAAGAAATATATAGGTATATATAATCAAGAAACGAAAAAATTGAAAGACATCGCTGTAGAAATGTCTGATGAGTTTTCTATTTCGATTTATAACTGCCTGCTCGGATCAGAGGTAAAAAGAGATCGCTGGTTAAAGGCGGTGGGGGTACTAGAAGCGGATGTTAATTTTAAAAATTTAAATTTGAGCACATTGGCTTTCCATAAGAGCGAACGCGAGCTAAAGAAAGAGGCGTCCTTAGCTTTTTCATCTCTGAGTTCAGGACATGCAGCCGTTCTTTATTACGTTACAAGCGTGGTTGAGTTAGTCGAAGATAAAACCATATGCTTGTTTGATGAGCCTGAGAACCATCTTCACCCACCATTGCTTGCCGCGTTTATAAGAGTTCTTTCTGAAGTATTGTCTACTAATAACGGTATTGCAATAGTTGCCACTCACTCTCCTGTAGTTCTTCAAGAAATACCACGTTCATGCGTTTGGTGCGTTAATGGAGGAGGAGACTTTGCTAGGCCAAGTATTGAAACATTTGGTGAAGGGGTTGGCGAGATTACATCTGATGTTTTTAATCTGGATATGAGGAATTCTGGATTTTACTCTCTTGTTGGGACGGATGCTAAAGCTTTAAAAAGCTACAAGGGGGTTATGAAATTATACAAGGGGCAGGTTGGTTCAGAGGGGAGGGCGGTTGTAATAGCTTCTATTCCTCGGGGTGATATCTGATGAAAAAAATCGTATATAAATTCGATGAGGTCTTTGCTGCTTGTGTTAAGGGAAAAAGATATAAGAATAGAGAGCTTCTTAGGGAAGAGATAAAGTTAAACAAGTTTCTCAGAGGGGCTCATAAGGTTTTTCGAGTTCATGGGTTTTATAATATATTTTATTTGTTTAAAGACGAGTCTGTAGCGTATGGCTGGAATAAGGATTCTTTGATTTCCTTGTATGAGAAAAAAACTTGTGCCTAAGAAGGTTGCAGGAAGATTTTATTATGATAAGTTAAAGTTGTTAGCTCCAGATAATAAATGCCAGATATGTTTGTATGGAGGGGCGGATAGTCTTGATCATTACCTTCCCAAAGAGTTTTTTCCGTCCCTGTCAATATCTTCTTATAACTTGATTCCAAGTTGTATGTCGTGCAACGGTAAGAAGTCCACGTATGTACCTAAAACTGAGTCGGAACAGACAATTCACTCCAGGTTTGACAAGTTTTTTCGCTCTGACTGGCTGGACGCTTTATATTCCGAACCTGAAGGAAAGATTGTGTTTAGTCCAAATAAGAAAAATTATCCGGAGGGGTCTGTCGGTTTTTCTCGTATTTCTAGTCATATGACAGTTCATAGTCTTGACATTTTATATGAAGCGCTTGCTTTGAAAAAGTTAAAAGGTTTGGTTGCTCTTGCTAAGAAAACTGGGCAGGAGTTAAGAGATATCGTAACTTTGGAAATTGACAAGATTAAGGATAACTCAGTCAGTTATTCATGTGCGCAGTTTACGTTTGATCAATGGAAATTAGCAGCTTGCAAAGCACTTCTTGACTCCGAATATTTTCTAGCTAATGGGGTAAGGATTTTTGGCACTTTGGACAGATACTATGTACCAGATTATGACTTTGAATAAGCTTTTCCAGTTGATTTGTCGAGGAGATCTATCCTAATTGGGTGTCTATTTTAGAGAGAAAAGCGCACATCAAAAAATGGAATTAATACACATGAAATAGTGCCCAGCGTATCTTGCCTAGGGTAATGGACTTTTTAACATGTTTTGCGTTTGTGCATCTTTTGCTTTATGGATTCTTGGTTTGGGGCATTCCCGTGGATGGCGGGTGAATTTTCAAAGCAAAACCGTTAAGTATTCTAAATGTACTTCCGATAGAAAGCTCTTCATCTAAATATTCTTAACTGAATATCAATCTGCTTCATGGTGATTAGTCACCTACCTCTGTTTTAATCACGAAATCTACGAGTGATTTTTCTAACTCAGAGTTTGGGATGGAAATACTATAAAGACAGTTTGACTTGATGTCCAAAATTACCGGGATTCCATCTTGGTAAGACTCTATCTTCACTCTTTCAAACTCCACTGGGACACCTTGTATTAATCTTTGAGCCGATAGAATCGCATTTTCATTGCTGTAAATTGAAAATGATATTTTGTCGTGTCTTGTAATGGTCTGATTGGAAGAGTAGGAGTGTGTGATTTTTACTCGCGAATTGTCAGAGTCTTGAATGTGTTTGGACAGGTCGAGTAGAGATATCTTAATCTGCGAAATAAAGATTTTTGAGCTAATTGCCTCTTCTAAATTTTTTAGAAATGGTTTTATAGATTTTGATGATGAGTCAATAGTCAGTAATAAAGATTTTTTCGTGATGCTCTGAATGCTAAATATGCATCTACTAACTTTGAAGAAGGTAACTGGTTCTCCAGATTCGTATATGTTTAATTCGTTAAAAACAACTATTTTCTCTCTTATCCAAAATGCTCCAGTTAAAAATTTTCCTGTCGCGATTATGTCGTAGATTCCATGGTCAGATTGTTTGTTTTTATGATTGCTTATCCTTTCAAATATTGTTGGTTGATCAAGATCGATTTTTATGCTGAAAAGTTTACGCACTTTCAGCCTCCGCTTCCTTTGTCATTGGAAGAGTCGATTGCATGAATTTTGAAATCAAAGTTCTCGCGGTGGTTTCTATTTTTGTGTGAATGTCTCGCTCTATGGTTCCTGAAGGTGGAAACCTGTTCGTGGAATACTTTTCCAATGACATGTATCTGTAAAAACCTTTTACTTTTTGAGAGAATCGTCTGCAATTTTCAGCATCTTCAAATTTTATCTCGATTTCATAAATGTCCGGTGTCGCTGAATCTTCACTACATGTCCATACTACGTGGGACGTGTAAAATCCTTTTTCATGTAATGAGTCTACTTCTTTTGAATTTAGTACTCCTTTCCCATTCAATGACGCACGAAATACATGAGTGCCAGAGTCGATATCGTCATTTTCAGCCTCCTGTTCATCTGAGCTTCCCGAGGATTTATTGATTTTTTCCGGGTTGAATACTGAAACTTTTGAAACGTCTTTTAATGAGTATCCCTTGATTGCTTTGATCAGTTCCTCGAGGAATTGTGACCTGATCTTTGGGTTGTCTAAGAACTCTAGCGAAATCGTTTCTATCGTTGGCGGTGTTTCTTTGTCGCTACTGAGAATTTCGATAAGATGGTTTACCCACTTTTCAGAGTCTTCATTATAAGGGGAGCGAAGTGTTAGTTCTCCTTTTTCTTCTGTGATTACGATGGTGGATTCTTTTGTGACTGTCTGTTGGAGTTGACTTTTATTAGGGTTTATATCGGTGTAGGTTATTGTCAGCCTGATTTCGTTTTGATGTTTGGCAATGGTGGCAGATGCGTCTTTCGGATAGTCTTTAGAGTTTATTATGCTTTTTAATTCATTTGCAGCTTGTAGCACTTGTCCAGAACTTGTGTTGGTGATAAATCTTGAGGTGGTTTTCTCTCGTTGAGTGATCGACTGAAGATTCGACGTTAATTCGTCATAGTCTCTATACCCAGTGAACATTCTGGAGTAATAGAATGAAAGGTTTTTTCTTTCTGTTTTGGGTGAGATAATAATGCCACGCTTAAAAAATATTTCTGCTAGGCTTTGATTGCTGACTTTTGAACTGTTTACGGCATCACAAATTGCTTTGTCATTTGGCATATATATGCTTTGTTTTTCTATGGTCACCAGTCCAACTCCTCTTTACTAAAGAAATCACTCACGGTAGGAATGAGCTCAAACTCTATTTTTTCTATAGTTTCCGATTTGCCCCATTTCTTTATATATTCTTGGGAGGCTGTCCTAAAATAATTTTTTGCCATGTCGCTTTGGTCAGATGCAATTGCGCGTATTGATATCTTTTTGTTACTATTTAAAATCTGGTAGTTAGATAGGGAGTCAAGCAAGAAGAACATGTCTTTCCAATCATCTATTCTCGCTTTGTAGTAAATTTTGTACCCAGCATCGATGGATTTGATTGCCTCTTGCTTTGCGTTAAATAAATGTTCTTCTTGATACTCAATGATCATGAAAGGAGCAGATATCAACTCGAGGGTCGCTGGTCTGGAGCTTGGAAGGTTTTTGGCTTTGTGAAGGTTTAGGTCTGGGTAGAAGAATTGATAGTTTGCTCTATTGAACTCTCCTCTGGAGTCGAGTTTTTCCAAGTCATCTATTACAGTTTTTATATATTTTATGCTACTTGGTTCTAGTATGTGTATTTGCTGGTCTTTCTGTAGATCTATGTTCAAGATATTGATGTCTTGTTCGCTTTCCGCGCTAGTACTAGATTTTTTTGAGCTTTTTTTTCCATAGAAAATGTCGTAGAAAGTGCTGTCCCATCCGCCATCGTGATTGTATACGAATAGCATGCCTCTAATTTCAAGATCTTCTTGGGTTAATGAGTACCGGGTTTTCCATTCATCGCTATAACGAGCGCAATCTATTGAGTGTGCCAATGACTTTAATGCTTTTCGAATAGCAAATTGTTTTATTGTTCCTGTCGCGTAGCTTTTAAGATCTGTATTAAGAGCGATTGTTTTTTCTGTGTACGGATCAATATAAGAATAAACTACGTCTGTAGGATGATTGTGTGCTTTCTGCTCTGAGTCGGGCTCGGCTTTAGGTGGGTTATGTTTCTGGGGTAATACGCATTCGAAATTTTGGTCTGATGGAGGATGTGTGTTCCATTTCAACCAAGGAATAATTTCGTTCGCAACTTTACCAGCAATTGCGGCAATACCAGCTCTTTCTCCTCCAGCCATTTTATTCCCTTATTCCTGAGTTGATCTGCTGTCCATGCGCGAGCTTTAACTCCATAAGTCATTTTGACAAATGGCATGATGGCAGGCTAAACGCCAGCATAGATCAAAAACTATTGCTGTCAATAACCGCTGTGACGGGAGTCCTTGGAAGCTTTCCAGTTCGAATCCAGCTCTTTGCCTGTGCGATGTGAGTCATTGAGCGAGTTCGTAAAAACAAAGGATGACGCCCAGGGCGCGAAGGATCTGCTCTAGGACATCTCAATATGTTGTGAGGGAGAAAACTCTACAAGCTTGGCGATTGAGGATTGAGCGTGTTGACGATGAGGTCCAGGAACATCATCTGCATCTCAGTTTTGGGAAAGTTAATATGAGCAAAAATATTAAATTTATTTTCAGAAAACTCCCGGCAATTTCGTCAAGACCAACCACATGCCGGTACGCTTTCTGATCTACGTGGCGATCACCGCGTTGACGCGCTTGTTGATCTCCAACGTGTCGCACCACAACCCGCCCGACCTCGGCATCATCTACCTGTGCGGTGGGATTCTGCTGCTGGCGTTTGCGATTCTGGTGGTGCGTTACGCCTCGTCGGCGTTCCCCTCGGTGAAGGTCGAAGGCCCGCGTCGCAAGGGCGAGGCGAGCCTGGAAACCGAGAAGGGCGAGCTTTAAAGCCCGACGCTCAAGGGCAGGGTGCGGCTGGGCGGCCGTTGCAACAATTTGTGATTGTCGTCGCCATCGGTCATCACGGCCAGGATCTCCATGGCGCTGTGCCCCTGCTCGATGGCAATGCCGAATTGGATGCTCTGCACCAGGCGCTTGAGCCGTTGCGGGTCGTTGCGTTGTTCGGCGCTGATCATGCGCTTGGCCACCACGCCATCGGCATTGGACAGGGTGAGCATGATGCTGCCATCCAGCCGTTGAATACTCAGATTGACCCGATATTTCGGGGTGAAGGTGTCCGTGATGATCTGAAAAGGGTTGTCCATGGTGCGTTACCGCCTGATAAGAACATGCAGTCATTGACGACCGGTATCGGGATTAGTTCGCATCTCCTGACCGCCGGCCACTTCGTCTTTGAGGGTTTACAAATTCCGTTTGCCTCATGGGCTGTACAGCAAGTGCCGTGCCGTACCACGATCTGACCGACGACGTGACATCAATGTGGAAGATGGCCAGCGCTCGATAACAGTGTGTCAGCCAATAAATGCTCGACTGAAAGCCCGCTAAGGGGCGCAAACTCCTGCGGCCATTGTTCTGCGGTGTTCTTGAGATCGGTGATCCGTTTCAGGGCAATACGCGCAAAACGATCGCAGACAGCGCAGCCGATCAGCACTCCACCCAGTTCACCGCGAGGCCGCCCCGTGAGGTCTCTTTGTATTTGTCATGCATGTCGGCGCCAGTGTCGCGCATGGTGCGGATCACCCGGTCCAGGGAAATGAAGTGCTTGCCGTCGCCGCGCAGGGCCATCTGCGTGGCGTTGATCGCCTTGACCGCAGCGATGGCGTTGCGCTCGATGCACGGCACTTGCACCAGGCCGCCGACCGGGTCGCAGGTCAGGCCAAGGTTGTGCTCCAGGCCAATTTCTGCGGCATTTTCCAGTTGCTCCGGGGTGGCGCCGAGGATGTCTGCGAGCCCGGCGGCCGCCATCGCACAGGCCGAGCCGACTTCACCCTGGCAACCCACTTCAGCGCCGGAGATCGAGGCGTTTTTCTTGCACAGGATGCCGACGGCAGCGGCGGCGAGGAAGAAATTGACCACGTCGTCATCGCACGCATCGGCGTTGAATTTCATGTAGTAGTGCAGCACCGCTGGAATGATTCCCGCCGCGCCGTTGGTGGGCGCTGTCACCATGCGCCCGCCGGCGGCGTTTTCTTCGTTGACGGCGAGGGCGAACAGGTTGACCCATTCCATGGCCGACAAGGTCGAGGTGATCACATTCGGTTTGCCGATTTCCAACAGGCTGCGGTGCAGTTTCGCCGCGCGCCGTGGCACGCCCAGCCCGCCCGGCAAGATGCCTTCATCACGCAGGCCTTGCTCCACGCACTCGCGCATCACTGACCAGATATGCAACAGGCCGCTGCGGATTTCTTCGTCGCTGCGCCAGGCACGTTCGTTGGCCATCATCAGTTGCGAAACCCGCAGGCCGTGTTTATTGCACAGGGTCAGCAGTTCGACGGCGCTGGAAAAGTCATACGGCAACTGCACATCGCTGTCCGGCGCGACGCCGGACGCGGCTTCGGCCGCGTCGATGATGAAACCGCCGCCCACCGAGTAGTACGTCTGCTCGCTGAGCAAGCCGCTATCGCCATAGGCGTGCAGGGACATGGCGTTGGGGTGGTAGGGCAGGCTTGCGTCCAGCAGCAGGAGGTCGGTGTGCCAGTTGAAGGCAATGTCCTGTTGGCCGCCCAGCAACAGCCGGCCTGATTCGCGCAGGTGCTGGACGCGTGTGTCGATAGAGGTGGGGTCGATGCGGTCTGGCCATTCGCCCATCAGGCCCATGACGCAGGCGCGGTCGGTGGCGTGACCGACGCCTGTGGCGGACAGCGAGCCGTATAAACGCACTTCCACCCGGCGAGTGTCGCCCAGCAATTGCTGGTCGCTCAGGGCGCTGGCAAAGGTCGCCGCCGCCCGCATCGGGCCGACGGTATGGGAGCTGGAAGGCCCGATGCCCACCTTGAATAGATCAAAAACACTGATAGCCATGCTAAAGCCTCACAAGCAATGGAGTAGGAATCGCTGCCATTTTTTGTAGAGCGAGCGCAATTGGGCGATATTGGACCGGTGGATCGACGCTGACCAACGACTTATCCTAAGTCGCCCTTTAGCAGGACTAAACTCTATGCCCCGACCTCTTCATGGCCAGACGTATGTCTGGCTGCACGTGTTTTCCTGCGCCGCACGGCATCTGTCGTTCACCCGTTGCGCCGAAGAACTGCACATCACGCCGGGGGCGGTGAGCCAGCAAATACGTCAATTGGAGGAGCGATTGGGCTTGCGCCTGTTCCATCGACGGGCGCGGGGTGTGGAGCTGAGTGCCGAGGGGCAACGGTTGGCGGCAACGGTGGGCGAGGCCTACGGCAGCATCGATGCGCAGTTGCAGCGGCTCGACGCGGGAATGATCAGCGGCACCTTGCGCCTGCGCTCGATTCCGTCCTTTCTGGGCAAGTGGCTGACCCCTAGATTGCCGCGCTTGCAGCAGCGCTTTCCGGACATCCAGTTGCGCATGGTCGCCGAGGACAGCAGCGTTGCGCTGCATGAGGGCGACTTCGACCTGGCGATCGATCTCAACGACGGCAGCTACCCCGGCCTGTTATCCACAGCCCTGTTGGATGAGCAGATCTTCCCCGTGTGCGCGCCGAGCCTGCTGCGCGGTCGCCCTCCATTGCATGGTCCGGCCGACCTCTCGCATTTCCCGCTGCTGCACGACATCACCGCCTGGCGTGGGAGTTATGAGTATGCCGAGTGGGAGTTTTACCTGAATGCCATCGGCTACCATGACGCCGACGTGCGCCGCGGGCACACCTTCAACCGCAATCACCTGACCATCGAAGCGGCGATCGCCGGCATGGGCGTGGCGATTGCACGCCGTACCTTGCTCAACGATGAACTGGAGCGCGGCACCTTGATCGTGCCGTTTGGCCTCGCTGTGCCCAACCATAAACGCTATGTGCTGCTGTATGCGCCGGGCGCGCTGAACCATCCGGGCGTGCGGGCGGTGCATGACTGGCTGGTGGAGGAAGCGCGGATTTTTCGCGGTTTGCACCCCTTGGCAGAGGGGCAATTGTAAGGTTTGCGGGGCGTAAGAAGATGTAACCAACTCCCCACCCTAACAGCGTTTTTGCTTGTCGTCAGGCTTAATTTGTAATGTAGGATTTATCTTTGCAAAGGGGTTGAATTGTTCCTCTGGCTGCTCAATTGTGTAATCAAGAGGTCATGGTTTCACCGTCCCGGTGCCGCAGTTGTGACCTCTCGCGAGCTAGCTGAAATAAGGGAAGAACTATGCAAATCCAAGTCAATAGCGATAACCATATTGAAAGCAGCATCCGACTGGAGGAGTGGGTACGTACTACCATTGAGAGCACGCTCGAACGTTATGAAGAGGACCTGACCCGCGTTGAGGTCTACCTGCGGGATGAGAACGGCGACAAGCCCGGTCCCCACGATTTAAGTTGCCGCCTGGAAGCACGGCCAAAGGGCCATCAAGCGATCTCGGTCCTGCACAAGGCCGATACCCTGGAGCAGGCGATTGACGGCGCAGCCACCAAGCTGGACCACGCGCTGGAACATCTGTTTGGCAAACTGCAAGGCAAGCCTCGCGCTGCCGGGAAAAATCAGCCCATCAACAAAGTGAATGAAGACGCGCTGGAAGAGGAATTCCTGGAAAACGAAAACGCTGTGATCAACGGCTGACCGCTTTTTCACTCCCTACAAACGGGCCTGCAGATGCAGGCCCGTTTTCGTTCAGGGGCGTGGGAAAAAGTACCCGAGCGCCAGCGCCAGCCCGCCCGCTCCCAGCGCTGTGCGATCGACGCGTTGGTGGCTGGCACCCCGTCTTGCCTGGCGGGGAACTGATCAGAACGCGATGGACGTCTGCACATACAGCGTGCGCGGCTCACCCACGTATTTGCCCTTGTTGTTGTCGTCGAACGAGCGCGTGAAGTACTGCTTGTTGAGGATGTTCTTCACGCCCACCGCCACATTCAAGTCCGACAGCTGCGGGCCGAAGTCGTAGGCGGCGCGGCTGCTGAACAGCATGTAGCCGGGGATGCGCCCGTTGGCACCGTCGGCGCTCTCAGCCCTGGTGTTGGCGTTATCGGCGAACTGGCTGCTCTGGTAGCTGCTGTCCAGATTGAGCTTCCAGCGGCCTTCGGTGTAACCCACGCCGAGGGTGCCTTTGTGCTTGGACGAGAAGGGCACGCGGTTGCCTTTGTTCGGGCCGTCTTCGCGGATGGTCGCGTCAACGTAGGCGTAGCTGGCGTACACATCAAAGCCCGCCAATGCCGGGCTCAAGCCGTCGAGCGCATAGTTGACGCTGGTCTCTATGCCTTGATGGCGGGTCTCGCCACGGGCGATCACCGAGTCATTGGTCTGGTTGCTCTCGTACTGGTTGTCGAAATTGATCAGGAACGCGCCGATTTCTGCACGCAGGGTGCCGTCGTCGTATCGCGTGCCCAGTTCCCAGGTGCGGGCTTTCTCCGGTTTCACTTCGCCACTGGTCACGCGGTTAGGCATCTGGCTGTACTGCACGCTGCCGAACGAACCTTCGGTGTTGGCGTAGAGGTTCCAGTCGTCCGTCAGGTGGTACAGCACGTTCAAGGCAGGCAGGGCGGTGTTGTAATCGCCTTTGTATTTGACGTTGCTCAGGTTGTTGGTCTGCTGGGACTCGATCATCTCGTAGCGAATGCCCGGCGTGATGGTCCACTTGCCGATATCAATACGGTCGTCGACGAAGAACGCATTGGCTTCGGTGCCGCCACGGGTGTCGCGGTCGTTGCGGCTGTCAGTCGTGGGGATTTGCTGGTTGTTTGCCGAAATTGGCGCGCGGTAGCGCAGTTCGTGCCCGGCCTCGTTGATGTAGCGGTAGCCCACGCCGACTTCATGGCTGGTCGACCCCAGGTCAAAGCCTTGGGCAAAGCGGGTTTCCAGGCCGCGCACCCAATACTCGCGGGGCGACAGCGAGAGGAATGTGCCCTGGTCCAGGTAGCCGCTGCGCAGGGTTTTGGTGAAGAAACTGTTGACGGTGAATTCGCGGCGGTCCTGTTCATAGCGATAGCCGACGTTGAACATCGTGCGGCGGCCCCAGAACTTGTCGTAGGGCCGGGTGGACTGGTAAGGGTCGGCTTTGTAGTCCGCCACATTCAAGCCGCCGGGCATATCGGCCTGGCCTTCGTAGTACTGCGCCATGGCGTTGAAGCTGTTGGCGTCGTCGAGCTGGTATTTGCCCTTGAGGATCAAATCATCGATGCGCGTGTCGCTGCGCTCGCGCCAGTCGCCGCCACGGGTGCCGGAGTACAGAATCGCACCACCCAGGCCATTGTCGGCCGTACCGCCGGCCAACAGGTTACCGGTGGTCTTGAAGCCGTCATGGCTGGAGGATGGGCTGGTTTCAGTCTGCAGGCCGCCTTTGACGGTGGGGGCATCCGGAATCGCACGGGTCACAAAGTTGACCACGCCACCGACGTTCTGCGGGCCATAACGCACGGCGCCGCCGCCGCGAACCACGTCTACGGCATCCATGTTGCCCATGCTGATCGGCGCGAAGGACAACTGCGGCTGGCCGTACGGCGCGAAGGGCACCGGGATGCCGTCCATCAGTACCGTGGAGCGCGAGGCCAGGCGCGGGTTGAGGCCGCGAATGCCGAAGTTCAGTGCCATGTCGTGGCTGCCGGTGCCGTTGTTGTCCGGGGCGTTGACGCCGGGGATGCGGTTGAGCACGTCCCGGGCCTGGGTGGCGCCCTGGCGTTCGAATGCTTCGCGACGGATCACATCGCGGGCGCCGGGGTGTTCGAACACATTGGTTTGCGCGGCATCGCCGAGCCAGTCGCCGACCACGCTGGACGTGGCCAGCTCGACCGCGGCAGGCGCGTTTGCCGGCTGCAGGCTGTAGGCGTTGTCGCCTTCGGCGCGGGCTTGCAGGCCGGTGCCTTCCAGCAGTTTTTGCAGGCCTTCGGCGGCGCTGTAATTGCCGGACAACCCACGGCTTTGCAGGCCGGCCGTGACGTCGGAGCCGAAGGAAATCAACACGCCAGCTTCGCGGCCGAACTGGTTCAGGGCGGCCTCGAGGGTGGTGGGCGCAATGTGATAGGGCTTGGCATCGGCCGCCATCACAGGCGGCAGTACCGCGAAACTGAGGCTGGCGCCCAGTAACAGTTGGCGCAAGGTGCGGGCGATGAGGGTCGGCTGCTGGGGCATGAAGAGCGGTCCTGAGAAGGAAGGGTCAAGGTGGCTTTCCTTCTCTGTCACGCGAGGTTTGGAAAACGGCTCACATTGTTCAAAGTTAATTTCAGGCGCGTGCCTGCACGGTGACCCAGTAACGGGTAAAGCGCCGTACTTTCACCGGCAGACTGACTTCCAGCAGGTCAAGAATGCGCTCGCTGTCGTCCAGCGGGTAACTGCCGGAGATCAGCAGGTTGGCCACGTGCGGGTCGCAATTGAGCTGCCCGCGACGATAGCGGCCGAGTTCGCCGAGGAAGTCTTCCAGGCGCATGTGCGCGGCCACGAGCATGCCGTCGGCCCAGGCGCCGCTGTTGGCATCGGTGGGGCGCGGGGTGTCCCAGCCTTTGCGGGTGAAATTGACCTGGCGCGCGGCCTCGACCGTCAGTGGCAGGCCGCTGTAGGTGTTGGGCATGACGTCGACGTGGCCGTCGAGTACCGCCAGTTGCGTGTGATCGCGAAACTGACGCACATTCAGGCGCGCCGCCTGGCTGCTCAGCAAGCCTTGCCCGGTGAGCACGTGCAGCGGTGCGGTGCCGGCGATGCCGCTGAGCATGATCTCGCCTTCAAGCAGGCGGATCAGCCGCTGCCGGCCGTCGAAGTGCACATCCACCGCGCTGCCGGTATTGAGCTGCAATTGACTGCCATCGGCCAATTGCACCTTGCGCCGCTGGCCCACCGGGCTGCGGTAGTCGGCGGTCAACGGCGGCAGGATATGTTGCTGGCGCAGGCTCCAGGCCGCGGCGGAACCGGCGCCAAGGATCAGCAGCAACTTCAGCGCCTGGCGTCGGCTGGTGGTGGTCGGCGCGTTCAACGCCGCGTGAGCCAGGGGCGAGGGCATGCCACGCAGGCGGCTGTTGACGCGCTGGATGTGGTCCCAGGCGCGCTGGTGTTCGCTGTGGGCATTCAGCCAATGTTGCCAGGCGGCCTGCTGGCGCGGGTTGAGCGCGCCTTGCTGCATTTCCATCAGCCAGTGCACGGCTTGTTCGGCAACCTGGGTCGAGATGTTCATAGGGCAAAGTAGCAGCGCATGGCGGCTTTATGCAGGTGGCGTTTGACGGTGGCGATGGAAATGCCCAGCTCGGCGCCGATTTGCGCGTAGGTCAGCCCGTCGAGTTGGGCCAGCAGGAAGGCGCGTTTGACCGGGATGGGCAAACCGTCGAGCAGTTGGTCCAGCTCCACCAGGGTTTGCAGAATGATCGCGCGCTCTTCTTCGGACGGCGCCACGTGTTCAGGCATCTGCGTCAGGGCATCGAGGTAGGCGCGCTCCAGATCCTGGCGGCGGTAGAAGTTGTACAGCACTCGCTTGGCGACGGTGGTGAGAAAGGCGCGCGGTTCGACCAAGGTGGGCGCTTCGCGGGCGGTGAGTACGCGGATGAACGTGTCTTGCGCCAGGTCTGCGGCGCTTTCCGGGCAGCCGAGTTTGCGTCGCAACCAGCCGGTGAGCCAGTGGTGATGGTCGTTGTACAAAACTTCGACGGTGTTGGACACGCTCAACGCAAACACTCCGCAAGTATCGGCATGCTTCAGAGAACAAGAATTGTTCGCATTGTAGGGGGCGTGGTCCGGTTCGGCAATGCGCCAAGGCAGGTGATTCATCCGTTCTTTTTTGCTTATGAGAATATTTATCATTAATATCGCGGGCTGATTAACCTGGCGCCTCCCGCATGAAGAGCAAACCCTCACTGCCGCTTGCCTATCGTTTCGCCGTGACCTCGCGCGTGTTGGCCGCGGTGATTGGCGGTTACCTGATGGCGTCCCTGGCCAGTGTCTGCCTGGCGCTGTGGCTGCCGGCCGCACGCGTTGACGCGGTAATCATCGGGATGATGAGTTCGTTTGTGTTCTACCTGCTGGCGGCGTTGTGGTGCTTTGCCTGCCGTACGGCGTGGCGCGCCTGGGTGGGCGTGCTGTTGCCCAGCGCAGCGTTCGCCACCCTGGCGGGTGTCGGTCTTTGGATGACGCGCACATGAAAGAGGGATTCCGCCAATCCATGGCCTGGTTGCACACCTGGGCCGGATTGATCTTCGGCTGGCTGCTGTTCGCGATTTTTCTTACGGGCACCCTGGCCTATTTCAAAGATGAGACCAGCCATTGGATGCAGCCCGAAGTGGTCGCCCACCCGTTGGACGATGCGCGCAGCCTCAGCGTCGCGCAACACTACCTGCAGCAAGTTGCGCCGAGCGCTGCGCGCTGGTTTATCACCCTGCCGGACAGACGTAACCCTGGCCTGTCGGTGATGTGGCAAAACAAGGTCGACCCCGGCAAGCGCGGTGATTTCACGCGTAAAACCCTCGACCCCGTCAGCGGGAAAGCCGTAGAAGCCCGCGCAAGCATGGGCGGGGAATTCTTCTATCGCTTCCACTTCCAGCTGCAAATGCCCTATCCCTGGGGCCGCTGGCTATCGACTATCGCGGCGATGGTTATGTTCGTCGCGCTGATCACCGGCATCATCACCCACAAGAAAATCTTCAAGGACTTTTTCACCTTCCGTCCCCGCAAAGGCCAGCGTTCCTGGCTCGATGGGCATAACGCGGTGGGCGTCCTGGTGCTGCCGTTTCACCTGATGATCACCTTCAGCAGCCTGGTGATCTTTATGACAATGGTGATGCCGGCGCCGATCCTCGCCGCCTACGACGGTAATAGCCGCGCCTTCTTCAGTGAGCTTTTCCCCGCCAGCAACAATGCGCCGGCGCAGGGTTCACCGGGCAAGTTGCTGCCGCTGCTGCCGATGTACGAGCAAGCGCGGGCGCAGTGGGCGGGTGGGCATGTGGGGCGTATCGCCGTGAATAATCCGAGTGATGTGAACGCCTCCGTCAATGTGTCCCGCGCCGGATCCGACAACGTGGTGCATGACTTCGGCAGCGTGGTGCAATTCAACGGCACCACCGGTGAGTTGTTGCGGATCAGCGGTGAAGCATCGCTGCCGACGCTCGTCGCAGGCAGCTTCTTCGGCCTGCACATGGGCCATTTCGCCGGGCCGGTATTGCGCTGGCTGTACTTTATCTGCGGCCTGGCGGGCACGGCGATGATCGGCACCGGGCTGGTGATCTGGCTGGGCAAACGTCAACTCAAGCACGCAAAAACGGCAGTGATGCCGTTTGAGCTGCGGCTGGTGGAAGTGCTCAACATCGCCAGCATGTCTGGACTGCTGATCGCCATCGCAGCGTTCTTCTGGACTAACCGCCTGCTGCCGGAGAGCTTCGCCGCGCGTTCCGACTGGGAAGTGCAGAGCTTCTTTATCGTCTGGGGCCTGAGCCTGGTGCACGCGATGCTGCGCCGGGGTCGCCGAGCGTGGGTCGAACAATTGAGTGTTGGTGCGCTGCTGTTCATGGCGGTGCCCGTGCTCAATGCCCTGACCACCGATCAACACATGGGCGTTTCACTGGCCCGGGGGGACTGGACCATGGCCGGTTTCGACCTGACATGCCTGACCAGCGGCGTGTTCCTCGCCTGGGCCGCCTGGAAGATGCAGCAGCGCGTGGCGCCTCGGTCCAAGGCGCACCGGGCGGACGCACTCAACCTCAAGCAGGAGGCGCACTGAATGCTGCTCGCGCTGCTGATGTGCTACGCCGGGTTTACCGCGTTGTGCCTGGGCACCGATCGCCACCATGGTGAACTGCTGCGCAGCAAGCCATCGCCGCGTCGACGTCTGGGGTTGCGAGCGGCGGGGTGGTTGTTGCTGACCGTTGCGATCTGGCCGGCGGTGAGCGCGGCCGGCTGGGGCCTGGGCCTGGTGCACTGGTGCGCGGTATTGATGCTCAGCGCGCTGCTGCTGGTGCTGTTGTTGCCGTATCGGCCACGGCTGGCCTTGATCCTGGCGGGTGTCGGCCTGCTGGCAAGTCCCGTTGCGGCGTTCGCCACCCTCTGAGCCCCTGCCATGATGACCATGACCCCACCCGAATCCGAGGACAGCCCACAGGCTGAAGCGGCGGGTGGGCGTGCGCATTTTTTGCAGGTATTTTTGTCCCAGCGCTCGCAAATGGAAGCCTTGGTGAGTCGACGTGTGGGCTGTCGCGCCACGGCCGCCGACCTGGTACAGGACCTGTTCCTGCGTTTCTGGCGTCGGCCGCTGGTGCAAGTCGAAGAGCTCAGTACCTACCTGCTGCGCTGTGCTGGCAATATCGCCATCGACCACCTGCGCAGTGAAGGCGCCCGGGCGCGCAGCAGCGAAGGCTGGTTGCCCGAGCAGCAGGACAACCAAGGCTCCGAACCCCAGGCCGCGCTGGAAGCGGGCAACGATTTGCGCCATGTGGAAGCCGCCTTGCGCAGCCTGCCGGAACGCACCCGCCAGATTTTCCTGCTCAACCGCATCCACGGCCGCAAGTACGCGCAAATCGCCAAGGCCATGGGCCTGTCCCAAAGTGCCGTGGAAAAACATATGATGCGTGCCCTCGAAGCCTGCAAGGCCAGCCTTCGTGAGCCATCGCCCCCACGCACGCCAGGGAAAGCACCGTGAACGTCACTCCCACGCCCGACCAGGAACATGCCGCGCTGGCCTGGCTGAGCCTGTTGCATGACCAGCCCAGCAGCGGCGACCAGGCCACCTTCAGCCGTTGGCTGCGTGCCGACCCCGCCCATGTCGAGGCCTATGCCCAGGCCCAGGTGCTGTGGGAGTTGAGCGAAGTACCGGCGCGCGCCCTGGCCGACGAAGACGCACTGGCGTTGCAGGGCTATCTCAATGCGATGAACACCTCGAAGCGCTCCCGTGCGCTGCGCTGGTCCGGCGCCTTGGCCATGGCCGCCTGCCTGTTGGTGATGGTGTCGATGGGAGTCGGCTGGCAGCCGTCGCGCTGGGTCGATGATTTTGGCGCTGATTACGTCACGGCACCGGGGGAAGTGAAGACCGTCACCCTGGCGGATAAAACCCAGGTCACCTTGGACGCCGACAGCGCGATAGCGGTGGATTTCAGCCATGGCGAGCGGCATATCCAGTTACGCCGTGGCGCTGGTTTTTTCAGCGTGACCCACACCGGTGAATCGTTTGTGGTGACGGCGGACAGCGGCGAAGCACGGGTGCTCGGCACGCAGTTCGAGGTGCGTCTGCAACCGGCAGGGGCGCAGGTGACCGTGTTGTCCGGCCGGGTGGGTGTGACCCCTTCGAGCCAGGGCGCGCAGCAAGTGCTCACGGCCGGCCAGCAAGTGGCCTACGCCGATGGCGTGGCTGAACCGCTGCATGCGGTGGACAGCGAATCGCGCCTGGCCTGGCGCGAGGGATGGCTTAACTACTACAAGGCGCCGTTGGCCGATGTGATCAAGGATCTGCGCCGTTACTACCCAGGCCGCATCCTGTTGCTCAACGAAGACATGGGCGCCAGGCGCGTCAGCGGCAGTTTCCCGAGCAAAGACCCGCAGGCGGTGTTGAACGCGTTGCAGGCGGTGCTTGGGTTTGAGCAGCACACGGTGCTGGGGCGGATGATCGTGGTGCGCTGACTACTTCAGCGCCGCCATGATCGCCTTAGGGTCGTAATCGCGAATCAGCGTACCATTGACGTCCACGAACGGAATCCCGCCGCCGCCCAGCGCCTCATAGGCTTTGCGCGCCTGGGCGTCTTTCTCGATATCGAACGCCTGGTACGGAATGCCTTTCTGGTCCAGGAAGCGGCGGATCTGCTGGCAGTAGCCGCACCACCCGGTGGCATAGAGCACCACCCGCGCCGACGTGCGGACCTGCTCCGATACCACCTGCGAGGGGTTGAACAGCCGCTCGATCTTGCCCCAGTTCTGAATCACCACCACAACCAGCAACACCAGCAGGACTTTTTTCAGGACCCCGCCAAGCATCAGTTGCGGCGCTTGAGCTGGTCGGTCAGTTGGGTCGGCAGGCCCTTGATGATCAAAGTGCCAGCCGCTTCGTCGTATTCAATCTTGTCGCCCAGCAGGTGCGCTTCAAAACTGATCGACAGGCCCTCGGCGCGGCCGGTGAAGCGGCGGAACTGGTTGAGGGTGCGTTTATCGGCCGGGATCTCCGGCGACAGGCCGTAGTCTTTGTTGCGAATGTGGTCGTAGAACGCTTTTGGTCGATCTTCATCGATCAAGCCCGACAGTTCTTCCAGGCCCATGGGCTCACCGAGCTTGGCCTGGCTGCTGGCGTAGTCCACCAGAGTCTTGGTTTTTTCGCGGGCCGACTCGTCCGGCAGGTCTTCGCTTTCTACGAAGTCACTGAAGGCCTTGAGCAGGGTGCGGGTCTCGCCCGGCCCGTCGACACCTTCCTGGCAGCCGATAAAGTCACGGAAGTACTCCGAGACTTTCTTGCCGTTCTTGCCTTTGATAAACGAGATGTACTGCTTGGACTGTTTGTTGTTCTGCCACTCGGACACGTTGATCCGTGCCGCCAGGTGCAGTTGGCCCAGGTCCAGGTGACGGGAGGGCGTCACGTCCAGCTCGTCGGTCACCGCCACGCCTTCGCTGTGGTGCAGCAGGGCGATCGCCAGGTAGTCGGTCATGCCTTGCTGGTAGTGGGCAAACAGTACGTGGCCGCCGGTGGAGAGGTTGGACTCTTCCATCAGCTTCTGCAGGTGCTCGACCGCGGTGCGGCTGAAGGTGGTGAAATCCTGGCCACCGTCGAAATACTCCTTCAACCAGCCGCTGAACGGGTGCGCGCCGGACTCGGCATGGAAGAAACCCCAGGCCTTGCCTTGTTTGGCGTTGTAGCTCTCGTTGAGGTCGGCAAGCATGTTCTCGATGGCCGCCGATTCGGACAGCTCCGAATCGCGTGCATGCAGAACTGCGGGCGTGCCGTCGGGTTTTTTGTCGATCAGGTGGACGATGCAATGACGGATCGGCATAGGCTTCTCGGCTGGTTGAAGGGGAGCGGTCGGCCTCCCCAAAAAGTCGCCCAGTGTACCGCACCCATTGGCCAAGACACGCGTCGAAGGCGGTTTTGACCACTGTCCGACGGGGCATATGCCCTTTTTTCACGGTTTAGAGCGATAAAGCTGACCAATTGGGTAGGTAGAGGCGGATATTTCCCCGTCTCTGTGCTAGTTTTGCCCCGTCTTACGCCACGTATCGGCGTTAAGCGTGCATTCAGCATCTGTCAGGTCGAACCAATCCCCGTTTCAAGCATCTATAACCCCGATCTCCGAGGTTATGGCCTGGGGTGCCAGACCTAGACGGTCGGGCTCGACGGCTGACACTGCACTCTGCAATCCATATGAATTTGATAGGGAAGGAACACCACAATGGCTATTACTAAAGACCAACTGATCGCTGACCTGGCTGAAGCAGTAGACGCACCGAAAACTACCGTGCGCGCTCTGCTGGACCAACTGAGCCAAGTTGTTGCTGATCAGCTGGAAAACGGCGGCGAAATCACTCTGCCAGGTGTTGGCAAACTGAAAGTGACCGAGCGTCCAGCCCGTACTGGCCGTAACCCTTCGACTGGCGCTGCCATCGAAATCGCTGCTAAGAAAGTTATCAAGCTGGTTGTGGCCAAAGGCCTGACCGACGCTGTTAACAAGTAAGACGCAGCAAAAAAAACCGTGCTCCGGAGCGATCCGGGCACGGTTTTTTGTTGCCTGCGTTTTTACTGTGGCGAGGGCAAGCGCCCTCGCCACAGGGTTAGTCGCGCACCCAGCGCTGGCGCCAGATCTGCTGTTCGTTTTTGGTCTGGAAGGTCCAGGCCACGAAACGGCTTTGCTTCTGACCCTGGGACATTTCCACCACTTGGCTTTCCAGCACGCCGGCTTTTTTCAGGGCGATCTCGATGGCGGGCAAGTTCGACGCTTTGGACACCAGGGTGCTGAACCACAACACCTTGTGGGCAAAGTGCGCACTCTCGGCGATAAGCTGCGTCACAAAGCGCGCTTCGCCGCCTTCACACCACAGTTCGGCCGATTGGCCGCCGAAGTTCAATACCGGCAGTTTACGCTTGGGATCGGCCTTGCCCAGGGCGCGCCACTTGCGCTCGCTTCCTTTGGTGGCTTCGTCCATGGAGGCGTGGAACGGCGGGTTGCACATGGTCAGGTCAAAACGCTCACCCGGCTCCAGCAGGCCCAACAGGATGTGCTTGGGGTTGTCCTGCTGACGCAGTTGGATGACCTTGCTCAGGTCATTGGACTGCACGATGGCCTTGGCCGCCGCCACCGCGATTGGGTCGACTTCGGAGCCGAGGAAGTTCCAGCGGTACTCCATGTAGCCAATCAGCGGGTAGACGCAGTTGGCGCCCATGCCGATGTCCAGCACTTTGACGATGGAACCCCGTGGGATCTTGCCTTCATTGACGCCGGCCAGCAGGTCGGCCAGGAAGTGCACATAGTCCGCGCGCCCAGGCACCGGAGGGCACAGGTAGTCAGCCGGGATGTCCCAGTGCTGGATACCGTAGAACGACTTGAGCAACGCCCGGTTGAACACGCGTACTGCATCGGGGCTGGCGAAGTCGATGCTCTCTTTGCCGTAGGGGTTGAGAATCACGAATTTCGCCAGCTCCGGCGTGGTCTTGATCAGCGCCGGGAAGTCGTAACGCCCCGTGTGGCGGTTGCGCGGGTGCAGGGTAGCCTCTTTGCGCGGCGCGACGGGTTTGGCCGTGGCGGCGGTTTTAGGCTTCTTGCGTGCAGGTTTGGGCGTAGTGGGGGCGGTCATGTTGATTCTGGTGTTGGCTCAAAGTGGTGGGCATTGTCACACATCTTGAGGGTAACCCGGTCAAATGTGGGTTGGGGGCCTACATGCCTTCCACATTGATCGGGTTCACAGGGCCAAAAAAAAGAGACTCGAAAGTCTCTTTTTTCACACGGTTCAAGCCTTACAGGCTGGAAATCCGCGCATGTTGCTCGGCCAACTTGCCCAGGGCCTGCTCAGCCTCGGCCAGTTTGGCGCGTTCTTTCTCGATCACTTCAGCCGGCGCCTTGTCGACGAACGCCGCGTTGGACAGCTTGCCGCCGACCCGCTGCACTTCGCCTTGCAGGCGCAGGATTTCCTTGTCGAGGCGGGCCAGTTCGGCGCCCTTGTCGATCAGGCCGGCCATCGGCACCAGCACTTCCATCTCGCCGACCAGTGCGGTGGCGGACAACGGTGCTTCGGCGCCTTCGGCCAATACGGTGATCGACTCCAGCTTCGCCAGCTTCTTGAGCAGTGCCTCGTTTTCAGCCAGGCGACGCTGGTCTTCGGCACTGGCGTTCTTCACGAACACCGCCAGCGGCTTGCCTGGCCCGATGTTCATCTCGGCGCGGATGTTACGTGTGCCAAGCATCAGGGTCTTGAGCCACTCGATATCGCTTTCGGCCGCCTCATCGATGCGCGCTTCGTTGGCCACCGGCCAAGGTTGCAGCATGATGGTCTTGCCTTCGATACCGGCCAGCGGCGCCAGGCGCTGCCAGATTTCTTCGGTGATGAAGGGCATGAACGGGTGCGCCAGGCGCAGCGCCACTTCCAATACGCGCACCAGGGTGCGGCGGGTGCCGCGCTGGCGTTCGATTGGCGCGTTTTCGTCCCACAGCACCGGCTTGGACAGTTCCAGGTACCAGTCGCAATACTGGTTCCAGATGAACTCGTACAAGGCCTGCGCCGCCAGGTCGAAACGGAACTGGTCGAGCTGGCGGGTCACTTCGGCTTCGGTGCGTTGCAGTTGCGAGATGATCCAGCGGTCGGCCAGGCTCAACTCATAAGCTTCGCCGTTCTGGCCGCAGTCTTCGCCTTTATCGAGCACATAGCGCGCAGCGTTCCATATCTTGTTGCAGAAGTTGCGATAGCCTTCAACGCGGCCCATGTCGAACTTGATGTCGCGACCGGTGGACGCCAGCGAGCAGAAGGTGAAACGCAGGGCATCGGTGCCGTAGCTGGCGATGCCGTCGGCGAACTCGTCGCGGGTCTGCTTCTCGATCTTTTTCGCCAGTTTCGGCTGCATCAGGCCCGAGGTGCGTTTCTGCACCAGGGTTTCCAGGTCGATGCCGTCGATGATGTCCAGCGGGTCGAGCACGTTGCCCTTGGACTTGGACATCTTCTGACCCTGGCCATCACGCACGAGGCCGTGCACGTACACGGTCTTGAACGGTACCTGCGGCGTGCCGTCCTCGTTCTTCACCAGGTGCATGGTCAGCATGATCATCCGGGCAACCCAGAAGAAAATGATATCGAAGCCGGTGACCAGCACATCGGTGGAGTGGAATTTCTTCAGGAATTCGGTCTGCTGCGGCCAGCCCAGGGTGGAGAAGGTCCACAGGCCCGAGCTGAACCAGGTGTCCAGTACGTCGTTGTCCTGTTGCAGCACCACGTCCGCGCCAAGGTTGTGCTTGGCACGCACTTCGGCTTCGTCGCGGCCAACGTAGACCTTGCCCGACTCGTCGTACCAGGCCGGAATGCGGTGGCCCCACCACAGTTGACGGCTGATGCACCAATCCTGAATGTCGCGCATCCACGAGAAGTACATGTTTTCGTACTGTTTAGGCACGAACTGGATGCGACCGTCTTCCACGGCAGCAATCGCAGGTTCTGCCAACGGCTTGGTGGAGACGTACCACTGGTCGGTCAGCCACGGCTCGATCACGGTGCCGGAACGATCGCCCTTGGGCACTTTCAGCGCGTGGTCGTCGACGCTGACCAGCAAACCAATGGCGTCGAATGCGGCCACGATCTGCTTGCGCGCTTCAAAACGGTCGAGGCCGGCGTATTCGGCCGGGATCTGCCCGTCGATGCTCTCGTTCAGCGTGCCGTCCAGGTTGAACACCTGGCAGGCCGGCAGGACGGCGGCGTTCTTGTCGAACATGTTCAGCAGCGGCAGGTTGTGGCGCTTGCCGACTTCGTAGTCGTTGAAATCGTGGGCCGGGGTGATCTTCACGCAACCGGTACCGAATTCGGGATCGCAATAGTCGTCCGCGATGATCGGGATGCGGCGACCCACCAATGGCAGCTCGACGAACTTGCCGATCAGTGCCTGATAGCGCTCGTCGTTCGGGTTAACCGCGACAGCGGCATCGCCGAGCATGGTTTCCGGACGGGTGGTAGCGACGATCAGGTAGTCGTTGCCTTCGGCGGTCTTGGCGCCGTCGGCCAGCGGGTATTTGAGATTCCACAGGAAGCCTTTCTCGTCGTGGTTTTCCACTTCGAGGTCGGAAATCGCCGTGTGCAACTTGGTGTCCCAGTTGACCAGGCGTTTGCCACGGTAGATCAGGCCGTCTTCATGCAGGCGCACGAACGCTTCTTTCACGGCTTCGGACAGGCCGTCGTCCATGGTGAAGCGCTCGCGGCTCCAGTCAACGGATGAGCCCAGGCGACGGATCTGACGGCTGATATTGCCGCCGGACTGGTCTTTCCATTCCCAGATTTTTTCCAGGAATTTCTCGCGACCCAGGTCGTGGCGGCTCTGGCCGGTGGCTTCGAGTTGACGCTCCACCAGCATCTGCGTGGCGATACCGGCGTGGTCGGTACCCGGCTGCCACAGGGTGTCGCGACCCTGCATACGGCGGAAACGGATCAACGCATCCATGATCGCATTGTTGAAGCCATGGCCCATGTGCAGGCTGCCAGTGACGTTCGGTGGCGGGATCATGATGGTGTAGGACTCGCCCGCACCTTGCGGAGCGAAATAGTTCTCGGACTCCCAGGTGTTGTACCAGGAAGTTTCAATTGCGTGCGGCTGGTAGGTCTTATCCATGCGCGGCGGGACCCTAGTTGGCATTTATTCAGGAAAGCCGACAAGTATAAGGGGTGAGGCAGCTGCAAGCTATAAGCTGCAAGCGGGTCGCAGTGTTCGCGCTTGCAGCTTATGGCTAGTTATTTGTGGCTGCGGCGATCAGCCGTTCCATGCGCGCATCCATCCGGCGCTTGATCTCGGTTTCGATATGCGGGGCAAAGTCATCGATCACGTCTTGCATGATCAGTTGCGCGGCGGCGCGCAGTTCGTTGTCCAGGTGCAGCAGCAGGGCGTCCTGGGTTTTTTCGGCGGCAACGGCCACAGGCGCCGCGTTCAGGACAGGCGGCTCGACAACTGCCGGGGCAGGCTTGCCGCCGACCATGTCGAACAGCAGCGGAATCTGTACTTCGCCATCGGCCGATTCGGTCAACAGCGGCGGCTGCAAACCGTCATCACCCAGCAACTGGCGGATCGACTCGAGGTCGTCCAGCAGGTGGTCGTCTTTTTTTACAGGCTTGGAAGTGTCCATCGTGTGCTCAAAGTCGTTGTAGCCGGTGATCCTGCAAAGGATAGCCCTGTTCGCGGTAGAAACGGAAACTCTCCCGCGCGGCCTGACGAATAGCCGGATCTTCCACCACCACTTCCGCCACGCGGGCAAAGGCTTTGGCAAAAGGCGGTACTTTCAGGTCCAGGTTGACCAGCAGGTCGTGATGATCGCCGCAGCTGTCGCCCAATCCCAGCACGACGTGGCCTTCAGGTTCTGACTCGGCAGGACCGTGGGGCACGAAGCTTTCGCCCTTGAAGCGCCACAGGCGGGCGTCAAGCTCGTCGCGTTGGGCGGCATCGCTGCAATGCAGGTAGATGCGGTGACCCATGCGCCAGGCTTTTTCGGTGAGTTTGCAGGCAAAGTCCAGGCGCGCGAGCGGGTCGGCGCTGGGCAATATATAGAAGTCGACTTGGGTCATTGCGGTTCCTGAGACCGGAGCGGCGTGCTCGCCGCCCCGGCATCTTCAGTTTCAGGCTTTGGCGCGGTCCAGCAGGTACTGGGTCAGCAGGGGAACCGGGCGGCCGGTTGCGCCCTTGTCCTTGCCGCCGCTGGTCCAGGCGGTGCCGGCGATGTCCAGGTGCGCCCAGTTGAGGTTCTTGGCAAAGCGCGACAGGAAGCAGGCCGCCGTGATGGTGCCGGCTTTTGGCCCGCCGATGTTGGCGATGTCGGCGAATGGGCTGTCGAGCTGTTCCTGGTACTCATCGAACAGCGGCAGTTGCCAGGCGCGGTCGTCGGCGGCCTTGCCGGCGCTGAGCAGTTGCTCGATCAGTTCATCGTTGTTGCCCAGCAGCCCGGAGGTGTGGGAGCCCAGTGCAACGATGCACGCGCCGGTCAGGGTGGCGATGTCGATCACCGCCTGCGGCTTGAAACGCTCGGCGTAGGTCAGGGCGTCGCAGAGCACCAGGCGGCCTTCGGCGTCGGTGTTGAGAATCTCGACGGTCTGGCCGCTCAGGGTGGTGACGATGTCGCCGGGGCGAGCCGCGCCGCCGCTCGGCATGTTTTCGGCACACGCCAGGATGCACACCAGGTTGATCGGCAGCTTGAGCTCCAGCACGGCGCGCAGGGTGCCGAACACGCTGGCGGCGCCGCCCATGTCGTATTTCATCTCGTCCATGCCCGCGCCCGGCTTGAGGCTGATGCCGCCGGTGTCGAAGGTGATGCCTTTACCGACCAGGGCGTAAGGCTTCTCGGACTTCTTGCCGCCGTTGTATTGCATCACGATCAGGCGTGGCGGCTGGTCGCTGCCCTGGCCCACGGCGTAGAACGAGCCCATGCCCAGTTCTTTGATCTTTTTCTCGTCCAGCACTTCGACTTTCAGGCCCTTGAACTCTTTGCCCAAGGCCTTGGCCTGTTCGCCCAAGTAAGTCGGGTGGCAGATGTTCGGCGGCAGGTTGCCCAGGTCGCGGGTGAACGACATGCCGTTGGCAATCGCGGTGGCGTGGTTCACGGCGCGCTGGACTTCAGCCTGGGCAGCCTTGATGGTCAGCAGGGTGATTTTCTTCAGCGCGCGGGGTTCGGCTTTCTGGCTCTTGAACTGGTCGAAGATGTAAACGCCGTCTACCAGGGTCTCGGCCAGCAGGCGGGTCTTGCCGTAGCTGTCGCGGCCTTTGACCACGATTTCATCGAGTGCCAGGGTGGCATCGCCGCCGCCCAGGCCCTTGAGGGTGCCGAGGATGCCGCTGATGATCTTGCGGAACGGACGGTCGCCCAGTTCGTCGTCCTTGCCCACGCCCACCAGCAATACGCGGTCGGCCTTGAGATTCGGCAGGCTTTGCAGCAGCAGACTCTGGCCGACCTTGCCGGCCAGGTCGCCGCGCTTGAGCACTGCGCTGATGGCGCCGCCGCTCAGTTCATCGAGTTGTTTGGCGGCAACGCCAAGCTTGCGGCCTTCGCCGATGGCGACCACGAGGGTGGCGGTTTTCAACGTTTCAGGGCTAACGCTTTTTACAACCAATTCCATTTTCGGGTCCCTTATAAAGGTCTGAGAGCCTGGCGTTTGTACCCAGGCTTTAAAGCGTGGCAGGCGTGTAAACCGCCAGCGACAAAGGCCGCAGTTTGAACCGCGCAGGCGAAGCCTGACAACCCTTGGCGCACGCTTTGTGCGCGTGGGTGAGGTTGCGCAGTGACAGGCGCGGCCAATCACAGGATAATGCGCCATCTTTTTAGCCGGCCCTTGTAAACGGGCTGACTCGGTATGCTTGCTTGTTTGGCCGCCTTAGCCTGACAACCCTGGAGTGTCTGGTTTGATCGTCTTCCGTTATCTGTCCCGCGAAGTCCTGTTGACCCTGAGTGCCGTGAGTGCGGTGCTGTTGGTCATCATCATGAGTGGTCGTTTCGTCAAATACCTGGCCCAGGCCGCTTCCGGCGCGCTGGACCCAGGCTCGCTGTTCCTGATCATGGGCTTTCGCCTGCCGGGGTTCCTGCAGCTGATTCTGCCGTTGGGCCTGTTCCTCGGGATCCTGCTGGCGTATGGCCGCCTGTACCTTGAAAGCGAAATGACCGTGCTCTCGGCCACCGGCATGAGCCAGCAGCGCTTGCTGGGCATGACCATGATCCCGGCCGCCGGCGTTGCCCTCATCGTCGCATGGCTGAGCCTGAGCCTGGCGCCTCAGGGCGCCATGCAGTTTCAGCTGGTGCTGAACAAACAGGACGCGATGACGGAGTTCGACACCCTCGAGCCGGGCCGCTTCCAGGCGCTCAATGACGGCACCCGGGTGACCTACACCGAAACCCTCACCGAAGACCGCGCCAACCTGGGCGGGGTGTTCATCTCCGAAAAACGCCTGGGCCAGGATAAGAAAGATCGTGGTATTTCCGTGCTGGTGGCCGACTCCGGTCGCCAGGAAGTGCGCCCGGATGGCAGTCGCTACCTGATCCTGGAAAACGGCTATCGCTATGACGGCAGCCCCGGCCAGGCCGACTACCGCGCGATCAAGTACGACACCTATGGCGTGATGCTTGCCCGCCCGGACGTCAGCAGCGAAGTCACCGACCGTGATGCTATCCCTACGCAAGACCTGTTCGGCAGTGAGGAGCTGCGTTCCATCGCCGAATTGCAATGGCGTATTTCCCTGCCGTTGCTGGTGTTTATCGTGACCTTGATGGCCGTGCCGCTGTCGCGCGTCAATCCGCGCCAGGGCCGCTTCCTCAAGCTGTTGCCGGCAATCCTGCTATATATGGCCTACCTCACCATCCTGATTTCCGCCCGTGGCTCGCTGGAGAAAGGCAAGCTGTCGCCGACTCTGGGCCTGTGGTGGGTGCACGGGATCTTCCTGATGATCGGTCTGGGCCTGCTCTACTGGGAACCTATCCGTTTGAAAATGATGAGCCGTCGTGGCCAGAAGGAGTTGGCTCGTGGCTAAGCTCGATCGCTACATTGGTAGCAGCGTCCTGATCGCCATCCTGGCGGTACTGGGCATTATCCTCGGCCTGGCCTCGCTGTTCGCTTTCATCGACGAAGTGGGCAACGTCAGCGATACCTACACCGTGTGGGACGTGATGAGCTATGTGGCGCTCACCGCGCCACGTCGTCTGTACGACATGATGCCGATGGCGGCGCTGATCGGCTGCCTGATCGGCCTCGGCAGCCTGGCCAGCAACAGCGAACTGACCATCATGCGCGCCGCTGGTGTGTCCATCGGGCGTATCGTCTGGGCGGTGATGAAGCCGATGCTGCTGCTGATGCTGTGCAGCGTGCTGATTGGTGAATACGTTGCGCCGCCGGCCGAAACCACCGCCCAGGCCAATCGCGCCCTGGCCCAGGGTTCGGGGGATGCACAAAGCTCCAAGCACGGCCTGTGGCACCGTCAGGGTGACGAATTTATCCACATCAACGCCGTGCAGCCCGGCGGCCTGTTGATCGGTGTGACCCGCTACACGTTCGACAAAGAGCGTCACATGTTGTCGTCCAGCTTCGCCAAACGTGCGCAATACAGCGATGAAAAGTGGCAACTGACCGATATCACCACCACGTACTTCCGCAATGTCGGCCAAGGCACCAAGGCCAGCACCGAAGTGATCAATGTGCCAAGCGAAGAGTGGGATATCGCCCTCAAGCCCGAATTGCTGAATACCGTGGTGATGATCCCCGAAAGCCTGCCGATCTCCGGGTTGTGGGGTTACATCCACTACCTTAAGGACCAGGGCTTGAACAATGGCCGTTACTGGCTGGCGTTCTGGGTCAAGGTGCTGCAGCCGGTAGTGACCGCTGCGCTGGTGCTGATGGCTATCTCGTTTATCTTCGGCCCGCTGCGCTCCGTGACCCTGGGTCAGCGTGTGTTTACCGGTGTGCTGGTGGGCTTCACTTTCCGCATCGCCCAGGACCTGCTCGGCCCGTCGAGTCTGGTGTTCGGTTTCTCGCCGCTGTTTGCGGTGCTGGTGCCCACCGCCATCTGCGCCCTGGCCGGGTTCTGGCTGTTGCGCCGCGCCGGTTGATACCGCGCTTATGAACAAAAAATGCCCCGGTCGAGCGATCGGGGCATTTTTGTTCCTGTCAGCAAAGATGACGTCTGGCCTGAGCATCAGGTACAATTCCCGGCTATTTTTCAGCGGGCAATCTGCCTGCAGCCTTTTTGAGTGTTGATCCGTGAGTGATTTGAGTCATATCCGCAATTTCTCCATCATCGCCCACATTGACCATGGTAAGTCGACGCTGGCCGATCGATTCATCCAGATGTGCGGCGGCCTTGCCGAGCGTGAAATGGAAGCCCAGGTACTGGATTCCATGGACCTCGAACGCGAGCGCGGGATCACCATCAAGGCCCACAGCGTTACTCTGTACTACACCGCCAAAGACGGTATCCGGTACCAGCTGAACTTCATCGACACCCCAGGCCACGTCGACTTCACCTATGAAGTCAGCCGGTCCCTGGCAGCCTGCGAAGGCGCGCTGTTGGTGGTGGACGCAGGCCAGGGCGTAGAAGCCCAGTCCGTGGCCAACTGCTACACGGCCATCGAGCAGGGCCTGGAAGTGATGCCGGTGCTGAACAAGATCGACCTGCCACAGGCCGATCCGGAACGCGTCAAAGAAGAAATCGAAAAAATCATCGGCATTGACGCCACCGACGCCGTCGAGTGCAGCGCCAAGACCGGCCTGGGTGTCGACGAAGTCCTCGAGCGCCTGGTCAAAACCATTCCTGCCCCAACCGGCAACATCGAAGATCCGCTGCAAGCGTTGATCATCGACTCCTGGTTCGACAACTATCTGGGGGTTGTCTCCCTGGTACGCGTGCGCCACGGCCGTGTGAAAAAGGGCGACAAGATTCTGGTCAAGTCCACCGGCAAGATCCACCTGGTGGACAGCGTCGGTGTCTTCAACCCCAAGCACACCGCGACCACTGATCTGAAAGCCGGCGAAGTAGGCTTCATCATCGCCGGTATCAAGGACATCCACGGTGCGCCGGTCGGCGACACCCTGACCTTGAGCTCCACCCCGGACGTCGACGTGCTGCCGGGGTTCAAACGCATCCAGCCGCAGGTCTACGCAGGCCTGTTCCCGGTCAGCTCCGACGACTTCGAAGACTTCCGCGAAGCCCTGCAAAAGCTCACGCTCAATGACTCGTCGTTGCAGTACACCCCGGAAAGCTCCGACGCCCTGGGCTTCGGCTTCCGCTGCGGCTTCCTCGGCATGCTGCACATGGAGATCATCCAGGAGCGCCTCGAGCGCGAATACGACCTGGACCTGATCACCACCGCGCCAACGGTTATTTTCGAGTTGGCGTTGAAAACCGGTGAAACGATTTACGTCGACAACCCGTCCAAGCTTCCAGACCTGTCTTCCATTGAAGACATGCGCGAGCCGATCGTGCGCGCCAATATTCTTGTGCCGCAAGAACACCTGGGCAACGTCATTACCCTGTGTATCGAAAAGCGTGGCGTGCAGCACGACATGCTGTTCCTCGGTACCCAGGTGCAAGTGACTTACGATTTGCCGATGAACGAAGTGGTCTTGGACTTCTTCGACCGTCTCAAATCCACCAGTCGCGGCTATGCTTCGCTGGATTACCATTTCGACCGTTACCAATCGGCTAATCTGGTGAAACTGGATGTGTTGATCAACGGCGACAAAGTGGACGCCCTTGCACTGATCGTGCACAAGGACAACGCGCACTACAAAGGTCGCCAGTTGACCGAAAAGATGAAAGAACTGATTCCGCGCCAGATGTTCGACGTCGCGATCCAGGCCGCCATCGGCGGGCAGATCATTGCGCGGACCTCCGTCAAGGCTCTCAGAAAGAACGTACTGGCCAAATGCTACGGCGGTGACGTAAGCCGTAAGCGCAAGCTGCTTGAGAAGCAAAAGGCCGGTAAAAAACGCATGAAGCAAGTGGGTAACGTGGAAATTCCACAAGAAGCCTTCCTTGCGGTGCTCAGGTTGGATAGTTAGGTCCTATGTCGCTAAATTTCCCGCTGTTGCTGGTCATTGCCGTTGCCGTTTGCGGTCTTCTGGCCTTGCTCGATCTGGTGTTCTTCGCCCCGCGTCGGCGGGCGGCTATCGCGTCCTATCAGGGCAGCGTCAGCCAGCCCGATGGCGTGGTGATCGAGAAGCTGAACAAAGAGCCTTTGCTGGTTGAATACGGCAAGTCGTTCTTCCCGGTGTTGTTCATCGTGCTGGTGCTGCGTTCGTTTCTGGTAGAGCCTTTCCAGATCCCTTCGGGGTCGATGAAACCTACCCTGGACGTCGGCGATTTCATCCTGGTGAATAAGTTTTCCTACGGGATTCGCCTGCCGGTGATCGACAAGAAGGTCATTGAAATCGGCGACCCGCAGCGCGGTGATGTGATGGTGTTCCGCTACCCGAGCGACCCGAACGTCAACTACATCAAGCGTGTGGTGGGCCTGCCGGGCGATGTGATTCGCTACACCAGCGACAAGCGCCTGTTCATCAACGGTGAGTTGGTTGCCGAGAAAATGCTCGGTTCCGAACCGAACAGCCTGGGCAGCGCCGAGCTGTACCAGGAAAAACTCGGGGCGGTGGAGCACGAAATCCGTAAGGAAATGAGTCGCTACCGGGCCATGCCTGATGGCCAGTGGAAGGTGCCGGCCGGGCACTATTTCATGATGGGCGACAACCGTGACAATTCAAACGACAGCCGCTACTGGGATGATCCCAGCATTCCCAAGGAGCTGCTGGGTATGGTTCCCGACCAGAATATCGTCGGCAAGGCCTTCGCGGTCTGGATGAGCTGGCCGGAACCCAAACTCAGCCACCTGCCGAACTTCTCGCGGGTCGGGCTGATCAAGTAATACAAGCGGCGCTGTGAACACAGCGCCGAATGCTTTTCTGGGGTGGCGACAAATGTTTGTCCTGCCCCATGCAGCACCACTCAGGATTTGAATTTGAATACTGCGTCAATCGTCGATGGCCGCCGGTGCCACGAACTCGATATGCATCAACCAGGTATGGCTAAACAGTGACCGTTTCTCTCAGTCGTCTCGAGCGCCAGCTCGGTTACACCTTCAAGGATCAGGAATTGATGATCCTTGCCCTCACACACCGCAGCTTTGCAGGGCGCAATAACGAACGCCTGGAATTTCTCGGTGACGCCATCCTCAATTTCGTCGCCGGTGAGGCGCTGTTCGAGCGCTTCCCGCAAGCCCGTGAAGGCCAGCTGTCGCGGTTGCGCGCACGCCTGGTAAAAGGCGAGACCCTGGCCGTGCTGGCCCGTGGTTTCGGCTTGGGCGAATACCTGCGCCTGGGTTCCGGTGAATTGAAAAGCGGTGGTTTTCGTCGCGAATCGATCCTGGCCGATGCCCTTGAAGCGCTGATCGGCGCCATCTACCTGGATGCCGGCATGGAAGCCGCCAAGGAACGCGTCACCGCGTGGCTGACCTCCGAGATCGAAAGCCTCACGCTGGTCGACACCAACAAAGATCCCAAAACCCGCCTGCAGGAATTCCTGCAGTCCCGCGGGTGCGACCTGCCACGCTACGAAGTGGTGGATATCCAGGGTGAGCCCCATTGCCGCGTATTTTTCGTGGAATGTGAAATCACCTTACTGAATGAAAAAAGCCGAGGTCAGGGTGTGAGCCGTCGTATTGCCGAACAGGTAGCGGCCGCTGCAGCACTGATTGCCCTGGGCGTGGAGAATGGCCATGACTGATACAACCGCAACACGCTGTGGCTATGTTGCCATCGTTGGCCGCCCGAACGTGGGCAAGTCCACGCTGCTGAATCACATCCTCGGCCAGAAGCTGGCGATCACCTCGCGCAAGCCGCAGACCACCCGCCACAACATGCTGGGCATCAAGACCGAAGGCAGCGTGCAAGCGGTCTATGTCGACACTCCAGGCATGCACAAAGGCGGCGAGAAAGCCCTTAACCGTTATATGAATAAAACCGCTTCGGCGGCGTTGAAAGACGTCGACGTGGTGATCTTCGTGGTCGACCGCACCAAGTGGACCGACGAAGACCAGATGGTTCTCGAGCGTGTGCAGTACGTGACCGGCCCCTTGATCGTCGCGTTGAACAAGACCGACCGTATCGAAGACAAAGCCGAGCTGATGCCGCACCTGAGCTGGTTGCAGGAACAACTGCCGAACGCTCAGATCATGCCGATCTCGGCCCAGCATGGTCACAATCTGGATGCCCTGGAGCGCGTGATCGCCGGGCACCTGCCGGAGAACGAGCACTTCTTCCCGGAAGACCAGATCACCGACCGCAGCAGCCGCTTCCTCGCCGCCGAACTGGTACGCGAGAAAATCATGCGCCAGATGGGCGCCGAGCTGCCGTACCAGATCACCGTCGAAATCGAAGAGTTCAAGCAGCAGGGCAAGACCCTGCATATCCATGCGCTGATCCTCGTCGAGCGCGACGGCCAGAAGAAAATCATCATTGGCGACAAGGGCGAGCGCATCAAGCGTATCGGCACCGAAGCGCGCAAGGACATGGAATTGCTGTTCGATTCCAAAATCATGCTCAACCTGTGGGTGAAAGTTAAAGGCGGCTGGTCCGACGATGAGCGTGCACTGCGCTCCCTGGGCTATGGCGACCTGTAAGGACGTGAACGCACCGCAGGGCTGAACGTGTGGGAGGGGGCTTGTGCCTGATGGCGGTGGGTCAGTTAACAACTCAGTGACTGACCGGCTGCCATCGGGGGCAAGCCCCCTCCGACATTAGGTTTGTGTAGCTTTCAAAATTGCATTCCAGCAGTGAGCACCCATGTCCCAATCCCCGCCCCCCAGCCAACTCGCCTACGTGCTGCACAGCCGCGCCTACCGTGAAACCAGCGCACTGGTGGATTTCCTCACGCCTCAAGGACGTCTGCGTGCGGTCTTGCGCAGCGCACGCGGCAAGGCGGGGACGTTGGCGCGGCCCTTTGTGGCCCTGGACGTGGAGTTTCGCGGCAAGGGCGAGCTGAAGAACGTCGGACGCCTGGAAAGCGTCGGCACGTCCGCCTGGCTCAATGGCGATGCGTTGTTCAGCGGCCTCTACCTCAATGAACTGCTGATCCGCCTGCTGCCCGCCGAGGACCCGCACCCAGCTGTCTTCGATCACTACGCCGCCACCTTGCTGGCCCTGGCCGAAGGCCGTCCGCTGGAGCCGCTGTTGCGTGCCTTCGAATGGCGACTGCTCGATGACCTGGGGTACGGCTTCGAACTGAACAACGACCTGCACGGCGAGCCCATCGCCGCCGACGGCATGTACCGTCTGCAAGTGGATGCCGGTCTGGAGCGGGTCTACCTGCTGCAACCGGGCTTGTTCCAAGGCACCGAATTGCTCGCCATGAGTGACGCCGATTGGACCGCCCCCGGCGCGTTGTCCGCCGCCAAGCGCCTGATGCGCCAGGCCCTGGCGGTGCATTTGGGCGGACGGCCGCTGGTCAGTCGCGAGTTGTTTCGAAAGCCCTGACAACCCCGTGTATGCTGTGCGGCGTTTCTTTCCCTTTTCAGGAGCGCTTCCGTGACCACCAGCAATCGCATTCTTCTTGGCGTCAACATCGACCACGTCGCCACCCTGCGCCAGGCCCGGGGAACCCGTTACCCCGACCCGGTCAAGGCCGCGCTGGACGCCGAAGAAGCGGGTGCCGATGGCATCACCGTGCACCTGCGCGAAGACCGCCGCCACATCCAGGAACGCGACGTGCTGCTGCTCAAGGACGTGCTGCAAACCCGCATGAACTTCGAAATGGGCGTCACCGAAGAAATGATGGCCTTCGCCGAGCGAGTCCGCCCGGCGCACATTTGCCTGGTGCCGGAAACCCGCCAGGAACTCACCACCGAAGGCGGCCTGGATGTGGCGGGTCAGGAAGCGCGGATCAAGGCGGCCGTGGAGCGCCTGTCGAAGATCGGCAGTGAGGTGTCGTTGTTCATTGACGCCGACGAACGTCAGATCGAAGCGTCGCGTCGCGTCGGCGCGCCAGCCATCGAACTGCACACCGGCCGTTACGCGGATGCCACCACGCCCACTGAAGTGGCCGATGAGCTGCAGCGCATCATCGACGGTGTGAACTGCGGGCTTGGCGAAGGCCTGATCGTCAACGCCGGCCATGGCCTGCATTACCACAACGTGGAAGCGGTGGCCGCGATCAAGGGCATCAACGAACTGAACATCGGCCATGCGCTGGTGGCCCATGCACTGTTCGTCGGCTTCAAAGGCGCGGTTGCCGAGATGAAGGCCCTGATTCTGGCGGCCGCCAAGGGCTGATCGGGCCACTGCGGCAATGCGAAGCCTTACTGTTTAGCCGATGCAGGTGTATCGTATCTGCCCTTTGCAGGCCACTGGCCTGCGGCTGATACGTGAGGTTGTTGTGTCCCGATCCTTTTCCCGTCGACAAATCCTGGGTGGCCTTGCGGGCCTGGCCGTAGTCGGTGCCGGCGCTGGCGGCGCCTACCGCTACTGGCTGGGAAAAGTCGCCGACGCCGAGGCGGGGCACGACTACGAGCTGATTGCCGCACCGTTGGACGTGGAACTGGTGCCGGGCCACAAGACCCCCGCCTGGGCCTTCGGCCCGTCGGCACCGGGCACCGAGCTGCGTGTGCGCCAGGGCGAATGGCTGCGGGTGCGTTTCATCAACCACCTGCCGGTCGCCACCACCATCCACTGGCACGGTATCCGTCTGCCGCTGGAGATGGACGGTGTGCCCTATGTCTCGCAATTGCCGGTGCTGCCGGGCGAATACTTCGACTACAAATTCCGCGTACCCGACGCCGGGAGCTATTGGTATCACCCCCATGTGAACAGCAGTGAAGAACTTGGCCGCGGCCTGGTCGGCCCGCTGATCATCGAAGAGCGCGAACCCACCGGCTTCAAGTACGAACGCACCCTCAGCCTGAAAAGCTGGCACGTGGACGAGGAAGGCGCCTTCGTGGCCTTCAGCATTCCCCGTGAGGCGGCGCGCGGCGGCACGGCAGGGCGGCTGTCGACGATCAATGGCGTGTCCCAGGCAGTCATCGACCTGCCGGCCGGGCAGATCACCCGCGTGCGGTTGCTCAACCTCGACAACACCCTGACCTATCGCCTCAACATCCCGGATGTCGAAGCGCAGATCTACGCGCTGGACGGTAACCCCATCGAGCCGCGCCCCCTGGGCAAGGAATACTGGCTGGGCCCCGGCATGCGCATCTGCCTGGCGATCAAGGCGCCGCCGGCGGGTGAAGAGTTGTCGATCCGCAACGGGCCGGTGCGCCTGGGCACCTTCCGCTCGGTGGCTAACACCGACGCGCCCACCGAGTGGCCGCCGGCGTTGCCCGCCAACCCGATTGCCGAGCCGGACCTGGCCAATGCCGAAAAGCTCAACTTCAATTTCGAGTGGGTCGGTACCGTATCGGTCGATGACGGCAAGCCGCCGAGCCTGTGGCAGATCAACGGCAAGGCCTGGGACATTACCGACAAAACCTGCGCCGACCGCCCGATTGCCAAGCTCGAAAAGGGCAAGAGCTACATTTTCGAACTGAAGAACATGACCCAGTACCAGCACCCGATCCACCTGCACGGCATGAGCTTCAAGGTGATCGCCTCGAACCGCCACAAGGTGATCCCGTACTTTACCGACACCTACCTGTTGGGCAAGAACGAGCGCGCCCGCGTGGCGTTGGTGGCGGATAACCCTGGGGTGTGGATGTTCCATTGCCACGTGATCGACCATATGGAAACCGGCCTGATGGCCGCCATCGAGGTGGCGTGATGCGCCAGATTCGCCCCGCTGCGATTATTGACCGCAGCCGCGACCAGGACTTCATGCGCGAAGCCCTGGCCCTCGCCGCCGAAGGCGCAGCGCTGGGCGAAGTGCCGGTGGGCGCCGTGCTGGTACAGGACGGTGAAATCATCGGCCGCGGCTTCAACTGCCCGATCAGCACCCACGACCCGAGCGCCCACGCCGAAATGGTCGCCATCCGCGCCGCCGCGCAGGCCATCAGCAACTATCGGCTGGTGGGCAGCACACTGTATGTCACCTTGGAACCGTGCAGCATGTGCGCGGGGTTGATCGTGCATTCGCGTGTTGCGCGAGTGGTGTACGGGGCATTGGAGCCCAAAGCGGGAATCGTGCAGAGCCAGGGGCAGTTTTTTACCCAGGGTTTTCTCAACCATCGGGTGCTGTATGAGGGCGGGGTGTTGGCCGAGGAGTGCGGGGCTGTCCTGAGTGAGTTTTTCAAAGCCCGCCGGGCCAGGCCCGCATCCTGAAAAACACGCAGGACCGGTGTGGGAGGGACCAAGCCCGCTCCCACATTTTTGATCTCCATTGACGCTGGAGAGTGGATTACTTCCTGGCGATGATCACCGCGCGCATCGGCGCCGGCAGCCCTTCGATGGTCTTGCTGTGGTCCTCAGGGTCGAGGAAATCACTCAGCGACTGATACTTCATCCACGCCGTCCCGCGCTGTTCCTCAACCGTGGTCACACTCACATCCACACAGCGCACATCGCTGAAACCGGCACGGCGCAGCCACAGCATCAACGCCGGCACCGAGGGCAGGAACCACACATTACGCATCTGCGCGTAGCGGTCTTCCGGCACCAGCACCTGCTGCTGATCGCCTTCGACCACTAAGGTTTCCAGAACCAGCTCACCGCCCTTGACCAGGGTGTCTTTGAGCGCCAGCAAATGCTCGATCGGCGAGCGGCGGTGATAAAACACGCCCATGGAAAACACCGTGTCAAAGCCTTCGAGGTTTGCCGGCAAGTCCTCGAATGGGAACGGCAGGTGCCATGCCTTGGGGTCGCACAGGTAGCGTTGCACCGCCTGGAACTGGCAGAAGAACAACCAGTTGGGGTCCACGCCAATCACGCTGTCGGCACCGGCGCCGAGCATGCGCCACATGTAATAACCATTGCCGCAGCCGACATCGAGGATACGCTTGCCCTTCAAGTCCAGATGCGGCGCCACGCGGGACCACTTCCAGTCCGAGCGCCATTCGGTGTCCACGTGCACGCCGAACAAATGGAACGGGCCTTTGCGCCAAGGACTCAGGCCCATCAGCGCGCCGTGCATCTGGGCGCGAGTCGCGTCGTCGCAATCGGTGTCCAGGGTCAGGCCATTGAGCAAGTCGACGGTGCTGGGCTGAATCTTCGGCAGCGCATCCAACGCACTCTGCCAACGTTCCAGGTCGCCATGACCTTTCTCCATTTTGCTGTCGAGCTGCGCTTGCAGGCCCTGGGCCCACACGGCCAGGGGAGTGCCGACCAGATGGCGGGCGAGGGGGGATAAATCAATCATGGCAAGGCAATCAACGAGGCAAAGTTAAGACACTGGAACCACGGCACGACCGTCGAGAACCCCGCCGCCAGCAGGCGTTCGCGGTGTTCTTCGAGGCTGTCGGGCTTCATGACGTTTTCGATGGCGCTGCGCTTCTGGGCGATTTCCAGTTCGCTGTAGCCGTTGGCGCGTTTGAACGCGATATGCAGGTCGGTGAGCAGCGCGTGCTCTTGCGCATCGTTGAAGCGCAGCTTTTCCGAGAGGATCAGCGCACCGCCTGGCAACAGCGACTGGCGGATACGCCCGAGCAGCGCCAGGCGTTCCTGCGGAGCAATGAATTGCAGGGTGAAATTCAGCGCCACTACCGAAGCCGGCTGGAACTGCAACGCGAGGATATCGCCCTCGATCACCTCAACCGGCAGCAACTCCTGAAACATCGAGTCCTGACCATTGAGGTATTCGCGGCAGCGTTCGACCATCGCCGCCGAGTTATCCACCGCGATCACCCGACAACCGTCGGTGCGTACATGGCGGCGCAACGCCTGGGTCACCGCGCCGAGGGACGAACCGAGGTCGTAGAGCACGCTGCCCGGCTGGGCAAACTGCGCGGCCAGGACACCCAGGTTTTCGACGATGGTCGGATAACCGGGCACCGACCGCTTGATCATGTCCGGGAACACCCGCACCACGTCCTCGTTAAAGGCGAAGTCCGGCACCTGGGGCAGGGGCTGGGCGAATAGGCGATCGGGTTCTTTGCTCACGGTTGTTCCGGCGACGAAGGGGGAAAGGCCGGCATTTTAGCCAAGTTGGCCCTCGTGTGCGCGGGTTGTCTGATGGAAAGCCGACGCGGTAATGCCCCACTGGCCCAGCCAGTACGTGGCAATTAACAGATAGGGCGCCGCCTCGAACGCCGCCACGAAGCGATTGATGCCAATCAGCGTGTCGGAAAGCACGAACGACACCGCGCCCGCCGCCGCGAGCAGTGCCGAGCGTTTCGGCACCGCGCTGTCCAGGCGGGCGAGGGCGCGCCAGAGCATGGCGCTGATCACCAGGGCGTAAACCACCACGGGAATCAGCAAGTCGCCCAGGCCATGGGCTATCAGGATGCTCAACAGGATCGCGCCCGCACCCAGCGCCAGTGCCAGCGGCAACAAGGCCAGGCGCCGACAATCACTGAAGTACGCCTTGAGGTACGCCAGGTGCGCAAACAGAAACGCGCCAAGGCCGAAGATAAACAGATCGCCGGGCCAAGCCAGCAATACATCGCCCACCAGGGAAAAAATCAGCCCCAGGCTGATCCAGCGTCGATAGTCAGTGGGCGGTGCGTCATGCAACCAGCCGAGCAGCGCCAGCACCGGCAAGGGTTTGACCAGCAGGCAAAGCAGTGCCGCATGCGTGGCCAGGCCGTAGACAAAGGTCGCAGCGCCCATCAACGCCAGAATCAGCCATGGCATATCAGTTCACCGTAATGGCGCAGTCGAACGTCTCGACGGGTTCGGCTTCCGGCTCCCAGGGTTGCTGGGAGGTCAGGCGCAAACGGCCCTGGCCGGTGGTGAATGCCTGGAAGCGCCACGTCGATTGGCCACCGCCACCGATCACGCCGGATTCTGTGCTGCTGTAAACCTCGGGGCTCAGCGCGCGCAGCACGCCGCCGGCGGAGTCCTGGATGGCCCAGCGATAACCGGTGGTAGGGTTGCTGGGCAGAGTCAGGATCAGGTTTTGCCCGGTTTTAAGCTGGAGCGGGCAAGCCCCCTGGTTGTCCACGGTGATGTTTTGCTTCGGAGTGCTGGCGCATGCGGCCAGCAGGGAGAGGCTCAAGGGGAGAAGCAGGCGGGCAGCGGTCATGGGGGCTCCGTTGTTTGACGACGAAGGCCGAGCATAACCGAAGATAAGACAACGTGTGACAGGCGGGAATGCCAGGCCAAGTGTGAGCATGCTTGTTGTGGTGTGGGTTTGCTGGAGGGAGCGCGCTTTTTGTGGTGAGCGGGCGTGCCCCGCGCCGGGCTGCGCAGCAGCCCCAAAACCAGTCACCGCGCTTTGCCTGGCAGAGCGCGGTGTTTTTCTGAGGAGACCGCTTCGCCCCCCAGCGCGGCGCAAGCCCTCTCACCACAACAGAGGCACTGGAGATCCGTTAGAAAAGCACCTTCGCCACGTCCGCAAAGCGCTTGGCAAAGTGCACCGTCATGCCTTCTTTCAGGTACTCCGGCAGTTCCTCGAAACTGCCACGATTGGGCTCCGGCAATATCAGTTCGTGGATCTTCTGGCGCCGCGCCGCAATCACCTTTTCGCGCACCCCGCCAATCGGCAGGACATGCCCGGTCAGCGTCAGTTCGCCGGTCATGGCCACGCCTTTTTTCGGCGGCTGGTTACGCGCCAACGACAGCAGTGCACTGGCCATGGTCACGCCGGCGCTCGGGCCGTCTTTCGGTGTGGCGCCTTCGGGCACGTGCAAGTGTACGAAGGCTTCGTCGAAGAACTTCGGATCGCCGCCAAACGACTTAAGGTTGGAGCTGATGTAGCTGTAGGCAATTTCGGCGGACTCTTTCATCACTTCACCCAACTGCCCGGTGAGTTTGAAACCGCGGTTGAGCGTGTGGATGCGTGTGGCTTCAATCGGCAAGGTCGCGCCGCCCATGCTGGTCCAGGCCAGGCCCGTGATCACGCCGGTACCCGACAGCACTTGCTCGTTGCGGAACACCGGCATACCCAGAGAACTCTCCAGGTCCTTGTTGCCGATTTTGATCACCGAGTTCGGCTCATCCAGCAGCTTGACCACCGCCTTGCGCACCAGTTTGCCCAGCTGTTTCTCCAACTGACGTACCCCGGCTTCGCGGGCATAGCCGTCGATCAACGCGCGCAGGGCACCGTCGCTGATGGTCAGGCTGGTTTTCGCCACTCCGGCTTTTTCGAGCTGCTTGGGCCACAGGTGGCGTTTGGCGATGGCGACTTTCTCTTCGGTGATATAGCCCGACAGGCGAATCACTTCCATACGGTCCAGCAACGGGCCGGGGATCGAGTCCAGGGTGTTGGCGGTGCACACGAACAGCACTTTGGACAGGTCCATGCGCAGGTCGAGGTAGTGGTCGAGGAATTCGACGTTCTGCTCCGGGTCGAGGGTTTCCAGGAGCGCCGAGGCGGGGTCGCCCTGGAAGCTCTGGCCCATCTTGTCGATCTCGTCGAGCATGATCACCGGATTCATCACTTCGACATCTTTAAGCGCTTGCACCAGCTTGCCGGGCAGGGCGCCGATGTAGGTGCGGCGATGGCCCTTGATCTCGGCTTCATCGCGCATGCCGCCGACGCTGAAACGGTAGAACGGCCGACCCAGGGATTCGGCGATGGATTTACCCACGCTGGTCTTGCCCACGCCCGGCGGGCCGACGAGCAGCACGATGGAACCAGCGACTTCGCCTTTGTAGGCGCCCACCGCGAGGAACTCAAGGATGCGGCTCTTGATGTCATCCAGACCGGCGTGGTGTTTATCCAGCACCTTGCGCGCGTGTTTCAGGTCGAGTTTGTCCTGGCCATACACGCCCCATGGCACCGAGGTGGCCCAGTCCAAGTAATTGCGAGTGACCGCGTACTCTGGCGAGCCGGTTTCCAGAATCGACAGTTTGTTCAGTTCTTCATCGATACGTTTTTGCGCTTGGGCCGGCAGCACTTTGCCTTGCAGGCGCTGTTCGAATTGTTCGACGTCGGCGCTGCGGTCGTCCTTGGTCAGCCCCAGTTCCTGTTGGATGACCTTGAGTTGTTCCTTGAGGAAAAACTCGCGCTGGTGTTCACCGATCTTGCGGTTCACCTCGGCCGAGAGTTCTTTTTGCAGGCGCGCGACTTCGACTTCTTTGCGCAGCATCGGCAGCACTTTTTCCATGCGCTTGAGCATGGGCACGCAGTCCAGCACTTCCTGCAACTCGTTGCCGGTGGCCGAGGTCAGCGCGGCGGCGAAGTCGGTGAGCGGCGACGGGTCGTTGGGGCTGAAGCGGTTGAGGTAGTTCTTCAGCTCTTCGCTGTACAGCGGGTTGAGCGGCAGCAGTTCCTTGATCGCATTGATCAGCGCCATGCCGTAGGCCTTGACCTCGTCGGTCGGCTCGGTGGGCTGGTGCGGGTATTCGACTTCCACCAGGTACGGTGGGCGGTGATGCTTGAGCCAGGTTTTGATGCGCACGCGGGTCAGACCCTGGGCCACGAATTGCAGCTTGCCGTTCTCGCGGCTGGCGTGGTGCACCTTCACCAGGGTGCCGTACAGCGGCAGGCTGGAGGTGTCGAAGTGGCGCGGGTCTTCCGGCGGCGTGTCCATGAAAAACAGCGCCAGGGAGTGGTGGTCGGACTTGCTCACCAATTCCAGGGTCTCGGCCCACGGTTCTTCATTGACGATCACCGGCAACACTTGCGCCGGGAAGAACGGCCGGTTGTGGATAGGAATGATATAGACCTTGTCCGGCAGGTTTTGCCCAGGCAGGGCCAGGCCGGTATTGGACGACGGGTTTTGCGCGTTTTCGGGGTCGGCGTAGTCGTTGAGATCGATATCAGGGGATTCTTGCTGGTCGCTCATGGGGCACCTGCATAAGGAAGTATGCAGCTTAGATGGGGCAGGGCAGTGGTGGTTTCAATGGCGGCAGGCAGTTAGCAACAAATTGCATGAATTCAGCTGATTTTATGCAGATAGCTCGGCAACGGCTGCTCCGGCAACACCGACAGCACTTTCAATCGCTGCAACATCCGCTGCCTGGCGCGTTGCAAATGCTCACGCAGGTTCAACGCCGCCGCGTCGAACGCGCCATGCAGCAGCAACTCGAGAATCAGGCGATGTTCGGCAAGCATCGCCGGATCTGCGCCGATCCCCAGCAAACGGTAAAAAATCCGACTGATGATCATCGGGCTTTGGCCCTGGCGAATCAGTGCGGCGATTTTGCGGTTCTGCAAGCCGGCCAGGCAGTGCTGGTGCAAGTCTTCTTCGATCTGTTCGATCACTGCCAGGCTGCACTCGGGGCTGTCCTGGGCCTCCAGCACCCGCTGCAACATGGCCTGGAGCATGTCGCGATCAAGCGACGGCGCACCCTGGCGCAGGGCTTCGGGTTCCAGGCAGGCGCGCAGTTCGTAGTCTTCGGTGACTTCCCGCGCGGTCAGCGGCCCGGCCAGCCATTGGGAGTAGGGCTCTTTTTCCACCAGGCCGCGGTCGCGCAGGCGCATCAGCGCTTCACGCACCACCGCGCGGCTGACGCCGTAGTGCTCGGCGGCGGCTTGTTCATCCAGGCGGTAATGGCCGAACGCGATGCAGGTGGACAGCGCCGCGCCGATTTCCTCGACGATGCGTTCACCCAGTGGCCGTGTGTCCACCAACTCAGCTTCGCCGTTGAGGCCCAGGTGGGCATGGCTCAGGGGCAGACGCAGCGGTTCCATGGCCAGGCCGTCGGGATTGATCAGATAACCCCGGCCATTGAAGCGGCAGATCAGGCCTTCGGCGTGCAGCAGGTCCAGCGCCTTGCGCACCGGCACACGGCTGGTGCCGAACAGTTCGGCCAGCGGTGCTTCGAGCAAGACCAGCCCGTGGCGGGCGGTGCCGTTGGCGATCGCATTACGCAACACTTGGTGAATCATCGCGTAACGAGACGCCGAGGCGGACACTGCTTTCATTACGTTCCCTGAGGCAAGTAGGACGGTGGCCGGGGATTCTCTCATAGATGCGCCTGTCACTCTGCGCCACGGCGGTGGCACTTTTTTGGGGCCGTCGAAGGAAAACTGTTACTTTTCTGCACCAAAATGTACTTATTAATAAAAGATACATTATTTCATTGAGAGCGTGAGGCGTTGCCGTCTCAGGATTATTTTCCGTCCGACAAAACCATCTATCCCGTAGCTCTCGGCAGAAAACCCCTGTCGGGCGCAATCACCTGCGCACAGACTGGCACGAAAGCTGCCTTTGTAAAATGTACATTTTATTAATATGTACGTTTTAAGAGGTTCTTTCCGATGTCAGACGCCACGTCAATGGCCGAGGATTTCGCCAGCGGTCGCAGGGACCCGGTGCAAGCCCTTGAACAGGCCCTGGATAAAGCGAGCCGCTCAGCCAGTGTGTTCATTTCGCTGACCGCCGAGCGCGCACGCCGTGAAGCCGAAGCCGCCGCCGCCCGCTGGCGCGCCGGTCAGCCGCTGAGTGCATTCGACGGTGTGCCCCTGGCCTGGAAAGACCTGTTCGATATGGCCGGCAGCCTCACCACAGCCGGCGCCGCCTACCGCCGCCATGCCCCCGCAGCCTCGCTCGATGCATCCTGCGTGGGCCTGTTGTGCCGTGCCGGGATGGTCAGCGTCGGCAAAACCAACCTCAGCGAACTGGCTTATTCCGGCCTGGGCCTGAACCCGCATTTCGGCACGCCGCGCAATCCCTATGGCACCGACCAGCCGCGCATCCCCGGCGGTTCATCGTCCGGGTCGGCGGTGGCGGTGGCGGCCGGTATCGTGCCGATCGCCATGGGCACCGACACTGCCGGTTCCATCCGAATTCCGGCGGCGCTCAACGGCCTGGTGGGCTACCGCAGCAGCAGTCGCCGCTACAGCCGCGACGGCGTGTTCCCCTTGGCCCACACCCTCGACAGCCTCGGCCCGCTGACCCGCAGCGTGCGTGACGCGCTGGCCATCGACGACCTGCTCCATGGTCGCCGCCAACGCCATGTGGCCCGCAGCGTGAAGGGCCAACACCTGGTGCTGGAACACGGTGTTCTGGCCGAGGTAGACCCCGCTGTGCGCAACAACCTGCTGCGCGCAGTGGAACAACTGAAAGCCGCCGGCGCGCGGGTGGAAACCCGTGAAAGCCCCACGTTCCAAGCCACCCTGGCGCTGATCAAGAAGCACGGTTGGCTCGGCGCCTTCGAAGCCTTTGCCCTGCACCAGCCCTTGCTCGACAGCGCCGACGCCGAACAACTGGACCCGCGTGTACGCCGTCGTCTTGAAGCCGCGCGGTCACTGCCGGCCAGCCAGCTCATCCACGTGCTCGATGTCCGCCAGCGCCTGCAACAGCAACTGATCGATGAGCTCGACGGCGCCATCCTGATCACCCCAACCGTGGCCCATGTCGCCCCGGCACTGGCGCCGCTGGAAGCCGATGACGAACTGTTCGTCAGCACCAACCTCGCCACCCTGCGCCTGACCATGCCCGGCAGTTTGCTGGATATGCCCGGCGTCAGCCTGCCCAGCGGCCGTGATGCCCAGGGCTTGCCCACCGGGCTGCTGCTCAGCGCCCCGACGGGGGAGGACGCACGCCTGTTGCGCGCGGCCTTGTCCGTCGAATCCGTACTTAATAATTAAGGAGACACACCATGGCTAAAGACATCCTCTGTGCATTTGGCGTCGACGTTGACGCCGTCGCCGGCTGGCTCGGTTCCTACGGCGGTGAAGACTCGCCGGATGACATCTCCCGTGGCCTGTTCGCCGGTGAAATCGGTGCGCCGCGCCTGCTCAAACTGTTCGAACGCTATGGGCTGCGCACCACCTGGTTCATTCCCGGCCACTCGATGGAAACCTTCCCCGAGCAGATGAAGGCCGTGGCCGACGCCGGACACGAAATTGGTGTGCACGGCTACAGCCACGAAAACCCCATCGCCATGACCGCCGAGCAGGAAGAAATCGTCCTCGATAAATCCATCGAGCTGATCACCCAGGTCACCGGCAAACGCCCCACCGGCTATGTCGCGCCCTGGTGGGAATTCAGCAAGGTCACCAACGAACTGCTGCTGAAAAAAGGCATCAAGTACGACCACAGCCTGATGCACAACGACTTCCACCCCTACTACGTGCGCAAGGGCGACAGCTGGACCAAGATCGATTACAGCCAGCACCCCGACACCTGGATGAAACCCTTGGTGCGCGGCGAGGAAACCGATCTGGTGGAGATCCCGGCCAACTGGTACCTGGACGACCTGCCGCCGATGATGTTCATCAAAAAAGCCCCCAACAGCCATGGCTTCGTCAACCCGCGTCACCTTGAAGAAATGTGGCGCGACCAGTTCGACTGGGTCTACCGCGAACACGAACACGCGGTGTTCACCATGACCATCCACCCCGACGTGTCCGGCCGCCCGCAAGTGCTGTTGATGCTTGAGCGGTTGATCGAACACATCCAGAGCCATGCCGGCGTGCGCTTCGTCACCTTCGACGAAATCGCCGACGACTTTATCCGCCGCCAACCCCGTTCCTGACCCTCTGTCCCCACCCTTGAGGCGCGATCTATGTCCATCTACAACAAGCTTGACCTGACTGGCTGGAAACCCCGGCAACTGACGTCCCAGGAAGTGCGTTTCGCCACCTGGATCGCGTTCTTCGCCTGGGTGTTTGCGGTGTACGACTTCATCCTGTTCGGCACCTTGCTGCCGGAGATCGGCCGGCACTTTGGCTGGGGCGAAGTGGAGCAAGCTGAGATCGCGACCTGGGTGGCGGTCGGAACCGCCGTGGTCGCCCTGGCCATTGGGCCGATCGTCGATAAGCTGGGGCGGCGCAAAGGGATTATTTTCACCGTGGCCGGCTCCGCACTGTGCTCGGCGCTGACCGCCATTGGCGGCGCGTGGGGCAAGTCACCGCTGATTCTTATCCGCTCGCTGGGTGGCCTGGGCTATGCCGAAGAAACCGTCAACGCCACCTACCTGACCGAGTTGTATGGCGCCTCGGAAGATCCGCGGCTGACCAAGCGTCGCGGTTTTATCTACAGCCTGGTGCAGGGTGGCTGGCCGGTGGGGGCGTTGATCGCTGCGGGGTTGACCGCGCTGTTGCTGCCGATCATTGGCTGGCAGGGCTGCTTCATCTTCGCAGCGATCCCGGCGATCGTGATCGCGATCATGGCGCGCAAGCTCAAGGAGAGCCCGCAGTTTCAGATCCACGAGCGCATCACCCAACTGCGCAAAACCGGCGCGGTGAGTGAAGCGCAAAACGTCGCCGCGACCTACGGCGTGGACTACGACGAACACAGCAAGGCCGGCCTCAAAGCCGCCTTTCGTGGCCCGGCCCGTCGCGCCACCCTGGTGATCGGCGCGGCGCTGTTGCTCAACTGGGCGGCGATCCAGGTGTTCAGCGTGCTGGGCACCTCGGTGATTGTCAGCGTGCACCATATTTCGTTCGAGAACTCGCTGATCATCCTCGTGCTGTCGAACCTGGTGGGTTACTGCGGCTACCTCAGTCACGGCTGGATGGGTGACAAGATCGGCCGTCGCAACGTAATCGGCCTGGGCTGGATGCTCGGCGGCCTGTCGTTCGCCGGGATGCTGTTTGGCCCGAGCAACATGGCGATGGTGGTCGGGCTGTACAGCCTGGGCCTGTTCTTCCTGATCGGGCCGTACTCGGCGGCGCTGTTCTTTATCAGTGAAAGTTTCCCTACCAGCATCCGTGCCACCGGTGGCGCGATCATCCACGCCATGGGCCCGATCGGTGCCGTGGTCGCAGGCTTTGGTGCCACCCAGGTGTTGTCGGCCGGCAGCGACTGGCAGACCGCCGCGCTGTGGTTCGGCGCCGTGCCGTGCTTTTTGTCCGGGATGCTGATGTTTGCCGCCCGCCATGTGCGCCCGGAAACCATTCAGTAAGGAGTGATTGATGAGCCGTAAAGTTGCCTTGATTACCGGTGCCGCCAGCGGCATCGGCCAAGCCCTGGCCGTGACCTATGCGCGTGTGGGAGTGGCGGTGGTGGGCGGGTACTACCCGGCCGATCCCCATGACCCGCAGGCCACCGTTGCTCTGGTCGAGCAGGCCGGCGGCGAGTGCCTGATGGTGCCGCTGGACGTGGGCGACAGCGCCTCGGTGGACGCCTTGGCCAAAAGCGCCGTGGAGCATTTTGGGCGTCTGGATTACGCCGTGGCCAACGCCGGTCTGCTGCGCCGCGCACCCTTGCTGGAAATGACCGATGCGCTGTGGGACGAGATGCTCAACGTCGACCTCACCGGGGTGATGCGCACCTTCCGCGCGGCGACGCGGCATATGACCGAGGGCGGCGCGTTGGTGGCGATTTCGTCGATTGCCGGTGGCGTGTATGGCTGGCAGGAACACTCGCACTACGCCGCCGCCAAGGCCGGTGTGCCGGGGCTGTGTCGCTCGCTGGCGGTGGAGTTGGCCGCACGGGGCATTCGTTGTAATGCGGTGATCCCGGGGTTGATCGAGACGCCGCAATCGCTGGATGCCAAGAACTCACTGGGCCCCGAAGGCTTGGCCAAGGCCGCGCGGGCGATTCCGTTGGGCCGGGTCGGGCGGGCGGACGAAGTGGCGTCGCTGGTGCAGTTTTTGACAAGTGAGGCGTCGAGCTACTTGACCGGGCAGAGCATCGTCATCGACGGCGGCCTCACCGTGCGCTGGCCTGACTGACGGCTGTACTCAAGGTAAATGCGCGAGGGGCAAGCCTCCTCCCGCATTGGAACTGTGTTTGCTTCAGGAGATTTTTCTATGGCTCAACTGGAAAACCGTCGCGCCGTGATCACTGGCGCCGGCAGCGGCATCGGTGCCGCCATCGCCCGTGCCTACGCCGCCGAAGGCGCACGCCTGGTGCTGGCCGACCGCAACGCCGCCAGCCTTGCGGAAACGGCGATCACCTGCCGCAACCTGGGGGCCGAGGTCTTCGAATGCCTGGCTGACGTGGGCACGGTCGACGGGGCCCAGGCCGGTATCGACCGGTGTGTCGAACACTTTGGCGGCATCGACATCCTGGTCAACAACGCCGGCATGCTGACCCAGGCGCGTTGCGTCGACCTGAGTATCGAGATGTGGAACGACATGCTGCGCGTCGACCTCACCAGTGTGTTCGTCGCCAGCCAGCGCGCCTTGCCCCACATGGTTGCGCAGCGCTGGGGGCGGATCATCAACGTCGCCTCGCAACTGGGCATCAAGGGCGGTGCCGAGCTGACCCACTACGCGGCGGCCAAGGCCGGGGTGATCGGCTTTACCAAGTCGCTGGCTCTGGAAGTGGCCGGGGACAATGTGCTGGTCAACGCCATCGCTCCCGGCCCGATCGAGACGCCTTTGGTGGGTGGCATCAGCGAGTCGTGGAAACGCGCCAAGGCCGCCGAACTGCCCCTGGGCCGCTTCGGCCTGGCCGATGAAGTAGCACCCACCGCGGTGCTGCTGGCCAGCGAACCGGGGGGCAACCTGTTTGTGGGCCAGACCCTGGGCCCGAACTCTGGCGATGTCATGCCATGAGCGAGGTGTAACCATGTGCGGACTCTGTGGACTGCTCGGCGAAGACCTGCACTGGAGCGATCCCCTGGGCGATGAATTGCCCCGGCGCCGTGAACGCCTGCGCCGCATCGCGGCGATCAATCAGGTGTTGGCGGTGTTCCGGCTCAAGGTCGACGACTTTCAGGGCGCCTCGTACCTGCTGATCGGCGCCACCGGCAAACAGGCACTGGCCAGCGGCCTGGATCAACTCTGGCAGGCGGCCGAAACCCTGCTCGGTCGCCCGTTGGACCCCCTCGACCCACGCCTGCTGGATCACTTGGAGTCCGCCCCATGAGCATTGCCCTCAACGTCATCACCGGCTTCCTCGGCAGCGGTAAAACCACTTTGCTCAAACGCCTGCTGCAAGGTGAAAGCCTGGGCGACACGGCGTTGCTGATCAACGAATTCGGCGATGTCGGTATCGACCATCTGCTGGTGGAGGAGGTCGCGCCGGACACCGTGCTGCTGCCCAGCGGCTGTGTCTGCTGTTCTATCCGTGGCGAACTCAAAGACGCACTGCTGGGCCTGTTGCAACGCCGTGAGCGCGGTGAAATCCCCGCGTTCAAACGCGTCATCCTCGAAACCACCGGCCTGGCCGACCCGGCGCCGATTCTCGCCACGCTCAACAATGATGTGCAATTGCGCGGCCGCTTGCATATCTGCCTGGTGGTCACCCTGGTCGACGCCAGTCACGCTGCGCTGCAGGAGCGCCTGCACCCGGAATGGCTGGCCCAGGTCGCGGCGGCCGACCGTTTGCTGGTGAGCAAGACCGACCTGGCCGGCGATTGCGCACCGTTGCGCGCGCACCTGCAGGCGCTCAACGCCGGAACCCCCGTCCTCGCCACCCAGGATATCCACAGCGGCGATCAACTGCTGCTTGGCGAAGGCCTGCGCAGTGCCGAACCGGCGGTGGAAGTCAGGCGCTGGCAACTGCATCAAACCACCAGCGCCAGCCATGGCGCGGCGCAAGTGTGCAGCCTGACGTTCGACCAACCGTTGGACTGGGTCGGCTTCGGGGTCTGGCTGTCGATGCTGTTAAGATGCCACGGCGAACGAATCCTTCGCGTCAAAGGACTGCTCAACGTGAACGCCAGTAACGCCCCCATCGTCATTCATGGCGTGCAGCATTGCCTGCATGCGCCGGTGCACTTGCCTGCGTGGCCGGGCACCGACCGCCAATCGCGCCTGGTGTTTATCCTGCGCGGCCTCGACCCGGCACTGCTGCGCCGCTCCTTCGAGGCGTTCTCGCGGCGGTTCGCGGCATGATCACACTGCGTGTCCTCGGCACCTCGGTCACCTTGCTCGAAACCTTGCGCGTACGCGCCGAGCAGGAACTGGGTATTCGCCTGGTGTATCAAGTGCACGACGTCGAGCAGGCCCAGCGCATCGCGGTGATGCAGCCCGACAGCTACGACCTCTACGACCAGTGGTTTCACAACGTCGATTTCGTGTGGCCGGCGCGGGCGATCCAGCCCATCGACACCCGGCGTATTGCGTTGTGGCATGAGATCAACGACCTGCCCAAGCGTGGTCGCCTGTCGCCGCACGACCGTCTGGGCAGCGGCAGCGTGCCCAGCGAGCGCCTGTTCGTGCAGCACGACGGCAGCCTGGGCAGTACCGTCACCGAGCGCATCAGCATGTTGCCCCTGACTCATAACGCCGACAGTTTCGCCTACCGTCCCGAACGCCTGCCCGCGGGCTTTTGCCACGGCAACGAGAGCTGGGGCTGGCTGCTGGACCCGGCATGGCGCGCGCGTACGGCGCTGCAAAGCGACGCTGCGATCGGCGCGCTGGATGCCGCGCTGGCTGTGCAGGGCGCGGGGCTGGCGCAGTTCCGGGACATCGGCAATATGAGCATCGAAGAGATCGACGTGCTCGCCGACATCCTGGTGCGCAAACAGAAGGAGGGCCATTTCGCGGCCTTCTGGTCCGACGATGAAGAGGCTGCGCAATTGATGCTCAGCCCCAGCATCGATATCCAGAGCCTGTGGTCGCCCACCTTGATGCGCCTGCACCGCGCCGGGGTGAAATACCGCCTGGCGGTGCCGCGTGAAGGTTATCGCGCCTGGTTTGGCGGCCTGTCACTGTCGCGCCACGCCAAAGGCCCGGTGCTGGATGCGGCCTATGCGTACCTGAACTGGTGGCTGTCCGGCTGGCCCGGAGCAGTGATGGCGCGCCAGGGTTACTACATCGGCAACCCCGCGCGCAGCCGCGATCACCTGAGCAGCGCCGAGTGGGACTACTGGTACGCCGGGCTGCCTGCGCGGGAGCAGTTATGTGGCAGCGATGGGTTGCCGCTGATCGACAAGGGTGAGGTGCGCGATGGTGGGTCCTATGAGCAGCGCATGGGCCATATTGCCGTGTGGAACTCGGTGATGGATGAGCACAACTACCTCGTACGGCGCTGGGGCGACTTTATGCGCGCCCGCGGCTGAGGTCGCAGTCAAAGGCTTGTCGCCAACAAAGTGACGCTGAAAACCCTGTATTTATCGGGTTTACTTATCCCTGCTCCCAGCTAATCTGCTAACACCAAATATCCAGTCCTTATGGATATTTTTTTGACGCCGAGTCAGCTGCCGCAGGGAATGCACATGGCAAAGGGACGCAGTGGCAGAAGAAGGTTAACGCTGCCAGAGGGCACTGCCATGACGTGGCGCCACACGTTCCAAACCCGAATCGCCGGGGTGCTGGCGCTGTTGCTGCTGGTCGTTGTTGCCGCCACTTATTTCGCCGTCAAGGCCGCCACCACCCGCGCGGTGGAGAATCAGGCGCGGGTCCAGTTGAAAACCGGCAGTCAGGTGTTCGAACGCCTGCTCGATCTGCGCGGGCGCCGTCTGCAATACGGCCTGTACTGGCTGACGGTGGACGGTCCGTTCAAACAGGCCGTGGTGGAGGGCGACCCGGCGAAGATCCTGACCGCGTTGCGCCGACACGGCAGCGGCATTCGCTCCAGCGAAATGTTTGTGCTCGGGCTCGAGGGCAACGTGATGGTCAGCACCTTGCCGATCCTCGCGCGTGGTCAACCCTTCCCCTACGACCACGCACTGCGCCAGGCTCGGCGCAGTGGCTTGCAAATGCTGATTGTGGCCATGAACGGGCGGCCGTACCTGTTGGTACAGGATCAAGTGCTAGACCCGCAGCCCATCGCGCGGGTGGTGATGGGGTTCCCCATGGACACCCTGTTCGCCAATGAACTGCGCTCGATGAGCAACCTGGAGGTGTCGTTCCTCAGCGTGCAGGACGGCAAGCCCGGCCCGTTGTTCAGTACCCAGCCCGACGCGTATCAGGCCGCCACCGTCAGCCTGTTGCGCGATAAGGCGATCAATCCCGAGGCGTGGATCGATCTGTTTTATGGCGAGCGCGTGCTCAGCCAGGTATTGCCGTTGGCCAACACCGGCGCGGGTGATGAGGTGCGCGTGTTGCTGCAAAGCCCGCTGGACCTTGCCCTGGAATCCTTTGCGCCGCTGGACCGGCAGTTCCTCGGGATCGCCCTGGCGGTGCTGGTGGTGTCGTTGGCCGGTGCGCTGTTTCTGGCGCGGCGGGTGTCGCGTCCGCTCAATGCGCTGGTGGAGGCGGCCGGGCGCATCGGTGCCGGCGATTACCGTACGCCGGTTCGCGTGCGCGGCCACGATGAGTTCGGCCTGCTGGCCCGGGCGTTCAATGGCATGCAAAGCGGGATCGCCGTGCGTGAGCGGCAGTTGGCGCATAACGCGCTGCATGACCCGCTCACCGGCTTGCCCAATCGTGCCCTGGCCATGGAGCGCCTGGGCAGTGCGATCAGCGCGCGGCGGCCGGTGGTGCTGCTGTACCTGGGCATCGAGAACTACCGGGTCATCAACGAAGGTTTTGGCCCTGAAGGCGTGGAAGAAATGATGCGCGAAGCCAGCCGCTGTCTGTCCATGAGCCTGTTGGCCAGCGACACGGCGGCGCGCATCAGCGGCAGTGAGTTCCTGATGTTGCTGGAAAACACCGAGGTCGACCGCGCCGTGGCCCGCGCCGACCGCCTGTATGCGTTGCTCACCGAACCCCTGCGCATTGGCCATGACGAAGTGCGCCATGAGGTGAGTATCGGCATTGCTGCCTACCCCGCCCACGGTCAGCAGGTGGAAGAGTTGATCAGCCGCGCCGCCATCGCCCGTCACGATGCGGCTGCCTTGCCCGGTTATTTGCAGATCTACGAACAGGACCGCGACCTCGCTCACCAGCGCCAGATCACCCTGATCCGCGACCTGCGCCGTGCCGTGGTCGAAGGTGAGTTGTACCTGTGTTACCAGCCCAAGCTCGACCTCAAGCGCGGCCACGTGTGCCAGGCCGAAGCGTTGCTGCGTTGGCAGCATCCGATGCTGGGGCTGGTGTCGCCTGGCGAATTCATCCCCCTGGCCGAACGCACCGGCAGCATGGCGGGCCTGACCCAGTGGGTCATCGAAGAGGCCATCCGCCAGATGGGTGAGTGGGCGCAGCGTGGCCTGCTGATCCAGCTGTCGGTGAATATCTCGGTGGACGACTTGGCCGATGATGACCTGGCCATACGCGTCACCACCTTACTGGCGCACTACGCTGTGCCGGCCCGGCAGCTGATTTTCGAGATCACCGAAAGCGCGATCATGCACAACCCGCAGCAGGCCCTCAGCGTGCTGGAGCAACTGCGCGATTGCGGCATCAGCCTGTCGGTGGATGACTTCGGCACTGGCTACTCGTCGCTGGCGCAACTGCAGCGCCTGCCGGTGCAGGAGTTGAAGATCGACCAGTCCTTCGTGCGCAACCTCGACAGCACCAGCGGTGACGCCGTGATCGTGCGTTCGACCATCGAAATGAGCCACAACCTGGGGCTCAAGGTGGTAGCCGAAGGCGTGGAGTTCGAGCCCAGTCTTGCGCTGCTCAAACAGTGGAACTGCGACACCGCCCAGGGTTACCTCATCAGCCGACCGCTCAATGCCATGGCGTTCGAGAGGTGGATGCGTCGCGAGCGCGCGCCGGTCTAGAAACCCGCCGCTGCGCTACAGAATTTTCCCGCAGGGTCGATAACCTTTACGCAGCTTGACCGATTGCATAGGTTTTTACCGACCGACGGTTGAGCGCCTGTCCTTATTGGATGGTGGCATTTTGCCTTGATTGCGGCATGATGGACGCACATCGCAGTGCCAAGGCTGGCCGCTCTTTTTCCACCTGCTGCGGATCTCCCATGGCCCAAATGCTTCATCTGTTCTCTCTCGCAGCGCTGGCGCTGATGGTGGCGGGCCCCGCTTCGGCCGCTACCCTTGAGGTGCTGATGCGCCAGGCCGATGGCAGTCCCGTGGCGGATGGCGTCGTGACCCTTCAGGGCCCGGCCGGTGCGTTCAATGGCGGGCTCAAGGCCGATATGGACCAGCGCGGTCAACGCTTCGCGCCCCACGTCCTGGCGGTGCACACCGGCACCCAGGTGCGCTTTCCCAACAGCGATAACATCCGCCATCAGGTCTATTCCTTCTCCGCCGCCAAGCGTTTCGAGCTGCGCCTGTACGAAGGCACGCCCACCGAGCCGTTGTTGTTCGACAAGCCTGGCATCGTGGTGCTTGGCTGCAACATCCATGACTGGATGCTCGGCTATATCTTCGTGACCGACGACCCGCGCTTTGGCGTCAGCGACACTCAAGGCCGCGTGCGCCTGGAGCAGCTGCCGCCCGGCGACTACCACGCCACGTTATGGCACCCGCAACTCAAAGACATGCAGCCCCTGGATGGCGGCACCTTGCACGTACCTGCCGCCGGCCTCAGCCACAACGTGGTACTGAGTCTGGAACCCACCTCCGCCGATATCCCGCCGACGCCGAGTGCGTTTGGTGATGCGTTCAATCGAGCCGCCCATGAAACTGCGCAGTAGCTTCCAGGCGCGGGTCGCCTGTGTCCTGATCTTGCTGTCGCTGGTGGTAATCGGTGCGCTGTATTTCAGCGTCAAGGCCGCCACCCGCTCTGCGGTGCGCGGCCAGGCGCTGGCTCAGCTGGAGGTCGGTTCGCGGGTGTTTGAACGCTTGCTGGACGCACGCGGCCGTCGTCTGGCCGATGGCGTGCAACTGTTGGCCGCCGACTTCGGGTTTCGTGATGCGGTGGCCAGCGGCGATTCGGCAACGATGCGCTCGGTGCTGCTCAACCACGGCAAGCGCATCAACGCCAGCGACATGATCCTGCTGGGCATGGACGGCAATGTCCTGGCCAGTACCTTGATCGAGGTGCCCGAGGGATCGATCTTCCAATACGATCAGTCATTGCGCGAAGCGCGGCACAAGCGCCAGGCCATGTTGATCGTGCCGCTGCAGGGCAAACCCCACCTGCTGGTGGAAACCCCCGTGCTGGCGCCGTTGCCGATTGCGCGGGTGGTGATGGGCTTCAGCATGGACGGCGTATTTGCCGACGAGCTGCGTTCGTTGAGCAACCTGGAAGTGTCGTTCCTGGCGATTGATCATGATCGACCGGGCGAGTTGGTCAGCACCCAGCCCCAGGTCCTGCGCGACAGCATTCTGGCCCTGATGCAGGGCAACACCGCCCGCCGTGGGGTGTCCACCACCGATCATCTGGAACAGCGTTTTCTCAGCCAGTCCCTGGTGTTGGCCAGCGATGACAACGGCAAGGTCCTGGCCTTGCTGCAAAGCCCGCTGGATGCGGCGATGCAGGCGTTTGTGCCGTTGGACGAAAAGATCCTCGGCATCGCGCTGGTCGCTTTGCTGGCCTCGTTGATCGGTGCCTTGTTGCTGGCGCGCACTGTGTCGCGCCCGGTGCAGACGTTGGCGCAGGCGGCCGAACGCATTGGCCAGGGCGATTACCACACGCCGGTGGCCCTGGCGCGCAGCGATGAACTGGGGCTGCTGGCGAAGGCGTTCAACACCATGCAAAGCGGCATCGCCGAACGCGAGCAGCAGTTGGCGCATAACGCCTTGCATGATCGCCTCACTGGCCTGCCGAACCGTGCGCTGGCCATGGAGCGCCTGGGCAGCGCCATCGCCCAGCAACGGCCGGTGGCGTTGATTTACCTGGGCATCGATAACCTGCGCGTCGCCAGCGAAACCGCGGGGCCCGATGCGGTGGACCAGTTGCTGCTGGCCGTCAGCCGCCGCCTGGAGGCCGTGTTGCGCCCCGGCGATACCTTGGCGCACCTGATCGCCGATGAATTCCTGCTGTTGCTCGAAGGCGCGGGCAGCGACGAAGCGGTAGGCATGGCCGACAAACTGCAACAGTTGCTGCTGCGCCCCCAGCGCATCAACGGCCACGACCTGGCGCTGGATTGCCGCCTGGGCATCGCCGCCTACCCAGCCGACGGCGAAAGCCCGCACACGGTGCTTGAACGCGCGGCCATCGCCATGAACGACGCTGCGAAAATGCCCGGCCGCCTGCAGGTTTATGAGCAGGGCCGCGACCTGGTGCACCGCCGCCAGATCACCCTGATTCGCGACCTGCGCCACGCGCCCATCCAAGGCCAATTGCTGCTGCATTACCAACCCAAACTGGACATTCGCCAAGGCCACGTACGCCAGGCCGAAGCCTTGCTGCGCTGGCAGCACCCGCAGTTCGGCATGGTTTCACCGGCCGAGTTCATCCCTCTGGCCGAGCGCTCGGGCAGCATTCAATTGCTGACCCAATGGGTGATCGAGGAGGGCATCCGTCAACTGTGCGAATGGAACCGTCGCGGCCTGTATTTACAGCTGTCACTGAATATCTCGGCGGACGACCTGCTCGGTGATGAACTGGCCCATCGGGTCTCGGCGCTGCTGCGGCGCTATGGCTTGCCGGCTGAGCAGTTGCTGTTCGAGATCACCGAAAGCGCGGTGATGCGCGAGCCCGAAAAAGCCCTCAAAGTTCTGCATCTGTTGCGCGATTGCGGCATCAGCCTGTCGGTGGATGACTTCGGTACCGGCTATTCGTCCCTGGCTCACCTCAAGCGCCTGCCGGTGCAAGAGTTGAAGATCGATCAATCCTTTGTGCGCAACCTCGATGAGACCAGCGAAGACGCAGTGATCGTGCGCTCCACCATCGAGATGAGCCACAACCTGGGTTTGAAGGTCGTCGCCGAGGGCGTCGAGTATGCCCATAGCCTGCGGTTGTTGGAACGCTGGCAGTGCGACACGGCCCAGGGTTACCTGATCAGCCGGCCCTTGAGTGCCGACGCTTTCGAAGCCTGGGTGGCGTTGCCCCTCAGTGCGCACACTTCCTTGGTTCATTGAGTAGCTGACGTGCGACTTTCTCTTCTGATCGGCTGCGTCGCGGCCCTGACCCTGCACACGGCGTGGGCCGACAACGGTCGTCTGATCGCCACCGGCGGCGCCAGCAGCCTCGAGGGCACGGCGGGCGGCGGCATCACGCCGTGGGCGGTATTGGCCGGCTACGGCGAACGGCACGAATGGGGCGCGACGGCGTTCGCCACCACGGTCAACCTGCCGGACTATCGGCTGGACGTCGCCGGTCTGGCGTTGGCCTACGACAACCGTGTCGAAGTGTCTTTCGCCCGCCAACGTTTCGACCTCGGCAGCCTGGTGCACGCGCTCAACCTGCCCGAAGACAACCTGGGCCAGGATGTGCTGGGGCTGAAGGTGCGTGTATTCGGCGATGTGATTTACGAGCGCCTGCCGCAGGTGTCGCTGGGTGTGGAGTACAAACACCAGACCAACTTCGATATTCCGAGCCTGGTGGGGGCCAGGCGCGACAGTGACGTCGAAGGCTACCTCGCCGCCAGCCGTTTGTTCATGGGCGCTGCGTTTGGCTACAACGTGCTGGTGAACGCCAGCGTGCGCTACAGCCGCGCCAACGAAACCGGGTTGCTCGGTTTTGGCGGCGACCGCCGGGACAGCCGCAGCCTGCTCAAGGAAGGCTCGGTGGCCTTGCTGTTCAACCCGCGCTGGGCGCTGGGGGTCGAATACCGCGAAAAGCCTGACAACCTGTCGTTTGCCGGTGAAAGCGATTGGGCGGATGTGTTTGTAGGCTACTTTCCCAACAAGCACCTGTCGTTTGTATTGGCTTACGCACGCCTGGGTGAAATCGCCACGCTGGACAACCAGAACGGCACTTACCTGTCTGTGCAGGGGAGTTTCTGATGCGCATCCTCCCCTTCGCGCTGGCGGTGCTCCTCAGCGCCTGCGCCGGTCAACCGCCGCAGGACGACAGCCTGTACCGCGACCTCGGCGCCCTGCCTGGCATCACTCGTATTGTCGAAGGCATGCTGCTCAACATCGCCCGCGATGAACGCATCGTCGAGCGCTTCCGGCGCATCGATATCCAGCGCCTGCGCAACAAATTGATCGAACAGTTCTGCGTCGAAGCGGGTGGGCCCTGTACCTACACCGGTGACAGCATGGCCGAGAGTCACAAGGGCCAGAACGTGAGCCGCAGCGACTTCAATGCACTGGTGGAAGATCTGATCAACGCGATGGACCGCGAAGGGGTTCCGGTGCCGGTGCAGAATCGGTTGATTGCCAGGTTGGCGGTGATGCGCGCAGACGTGATCGAACACTGATCCCATGAACACTGCCTTCAACCGTGGGAGGGGCGGTGCGACGATTCGACTTGCCCCACCCACGGTTTGATCTTCGTCGTCCATTAAAAAAGGCGGCTACCTGTTGAGAGTAGCCGCCTTGGTTTTACTGCCGGTCTTGCTTAATCCGGCAGTTTGAACGCCATCACATAGTCACCCTGCTTGGTACCCAGGGAACCATGACCACCCGCCACGACCAGCACGTATTGCTTGCCGTCTTTGCCGGTGTAGGTCATCGGTGTGGTCTGCGCGCCGGCTGGCAGGCGGCCTTCCCACAGTTGCTTGCCGTTTTTCACGTCGTAGGCACGCAGGTACTGGTCGAGAGTGCCGCTGAGGAAGGCCACGCCACCGGCAGTGGTGAAGGTTCCGCCCAGGCTCGGTACGCCCATGCTCAGGGGGATCGGCACCGGCGAGCTGTCACGCACGGTGCCGTTCTTGTGCATCCAGATGGTTTTGTGGGTGGTCAGGTCGACCGCCGCCACATAACCCCACGCCGGTGCCTGGCACGGCAGGCCCATTGGCGACAGCATGGCTTCGAGGATCACGCCGTACGGCGCGCCTTTGTTCGGCTGCACGCCTTCGGTTTCGCTGACGCGTGGGCCTTGTTTGGCGATGTCGGCGGCGGGGATCAGCTTCGATTTGAACGCCATGTAGCTGGGGTTCACAAACGCGATCTGGCGCACCGGGTCGACGGAAATACCGCCCCAGTCGAACACGCCGAAGTTACCGGGGTAAACGATCGAACCTTGCAGCGATGGCGGGGTGAACGCACCGTCGTAACGCATGGATTTGAAATCGATACGGCACAGCATCTGGTCGAACGGGGTTACGCCCCACATGTCGCGCTCTTTGAGCGGCGGCGGCATGAAGTTCAGGTCGGACTTCGGTTGGGTCGGGGAGGTACGGTCGCCGGCCACTGCGCCTTGCGGCACCGCCACTTCGTGGATCGGCACCACCGGCTGGCCGGTAGCACGGTCCAGTACATAGATGCTGCCTTGCTTGGTCGACGCCATCACCGCCTGCTTCACGCCGGCGTCAGTCTTGATGTCGATCAGCGACGGCTGGCCACCCACGTCCATGTCCCACAGGTCATGGTGGGTGAACTGGAAGGTCCACTTCACATGGCCGGTGTCGATGTCCAGAGCGGTCAGGCCGGCGGCGTATTTCTCGGAGTCGTCGGTACGGTCGCCGCCGTATTGGTCGGGCATCTGGTTGCCCATCGGCAGGTAGAGCATGCCGAGTTTTTCGTCCACGGCGAACATGGACCACATGTTCGGCGAGTTACGGGTGTAGGTCTTGCCCTCGGCCAACGGCGTGGTGTCGTCCGGGTTGCCGCTGTCCCAGTTCCACACCAGCTTGCCGGTATGCACGTCGAACGCACGGATCACGCCGCTTGGCTCATCCACCGAGACGTTATCGGTCACGTGGCCGCCAATCACCACCAGGTTCTTGGTCACGGCCGGTGGCGATGTGGAGTAGTAACCGCCCGGGGCGAAGCTGCCGATGTTGGCACGCAGGTCGACCTGACCTTTGTCGCCGAAGTCTTCGCACATCTTGCCGGTGTCGGCGTTCAGGGCGATCAGGCGGGTGTCGGCGGTCGGCACGAAGATGCGCTTGGGGCAGGCAGTCGGCGCGGCGGCCGGGCTGGCGCTGCCGGTTGGGCTTTGTTCGGAGGCGTAGGCGGCGTCATCGTGATACGACACGCCACGGCAGGTCATGTGCGCCCAACCCTTGAAGTTCTCGGCACCCTGGGTGCTGAGCTTCGGGTCGAAACGCCAGATTTCCTTACCGGTGTCCGGGTCCAGGGCGATCACCTGGCTGTGCGGAGTGCATACGTAGAGCATGCCGTTGACTTTGAGCGGGGTGTTTTCCGCGGTCGTCTCACCCGGATCGTTCGGACCTGGGATGTCGCCGGTACGATAAGTCCACGCCGGTACCAGCTTGTGGGCGTTTTCCGGGGTGATCTGCGCCAGGGGCGAGTAGCGATCGCCGAAGGATGAACGCCCGTAGGAGTTCCAGTCGCCATCGGCCTGGGACGGCGCGGCATTGGCCATGCCCGGTACCGCGTCGCGGTCCAGTTGGCCTTTGATCTCACCGGGGTTGGTGAACTGGCTGGCGAGTGCGGCAGCGCCGGCCAGCACCACGGCCACGCTCAGCGCGCCGGTGCCCAGCGGGGCGGTCTGGCCTCGCAGCAACGGACGGCGAACCCACGGCAGCAACATGACGATGCCCAAAGCGAACAGCAGCGCCAGGCGCGGCACCAACTGCCACCAGTCCAGGCCGACTTCCCACAGCGCCCACACGGTGCTCGCGAACAGCACCAACGCGTACAGGCCCAGCGCCGCGCGGCGCGTGGCCAGCAGCAGGATGCCGGTGAGGGCGACGCCGATCCCGGCCAGCAGGTAGTACAGCGACCCGCCGAGCAGGGCCAGCTTGATACCCCCGGCCAACAAGGCCAGGCCCATGATCAGCAGCAAGACGCCTAGCAGCCTGGGCAGCAGGCGGCTCGGGCTCGAAGCACCATCAGTGCTCATAGTGTGTTTCTCCGTGACGTTGGAATAATGATGTAACCCCGCGCTTCACTCACTGTAGATGACGATTCGACGCGGGCTTGGTTCAGCGGTAATTCGGTTTTTCTGTGGATAGCCCAGGGTTATCCACAGGCGGGCGATTTATACCCGTGCGCGGTTCGGTGTAAGACAGCGCTGTCTTGGCAGGTGGGAATTTTCAGCAAGATGGGGTCGACCGCGGAGATGAAACGTTTCAGGTTGTTGCGAAGGATAAAGGGAGTGGCGGCGCAGAGAAAGCGCAAATCGCGATATGCATCATTTCCGATCCGGTAACAGTGACAGAGTGTCGCTGCAAAAACAGGCGCTGAACCCCGGCTCTTTTGCTGAGCCTGCTCACCATGACGTCCGCGCGCCCCAAAAAAGCCAGCCCGCCAACGTCCGCTTGTCACGCCGCTGGCGACGTGGGCAGCGGGGCGGTAAGGTGTGCGCCTTTCTGCGCACTTTTTTCATAGGCCCGGCATGACCGCGACAAGCAACGACCCCCTCCACGGCGTGACCCTGCAACACGTCCTCACCACCCTGGTGGAACATTACGAATGGCAAGGCCTGGCCGAGCGCATTGATGTGCGCTGCTTCAAGAGCGACCCGAGCATCAAGTCGAGCCTCACGTTTCTGCGCAAAACGCCGTGGGCGCGAGAGAAAGTCGAAGCGTTGTACGTCAAGCTGATGCGCACCAAACGCCCGCTGGATTGAGCCCATGAAGCGGTATGTAGCGGCAGCGGCACTGGCCGGTTGGATAGGGTTGGCGATTCAGCAGTACTTGATCTTCTATTCGCGCTGGTCCACCGGTGCGAGCCTCTTGGGCGGGCTGATCAACTTTTTCAGTTTTTTCACCGTACTCACCAACACCCTGGCGGTGGTGGTGTTGAGCTATGCCGTGGTGAATCGCGATGGCAGGGCGAAGCGGTTTTTCCTTGCGCCCGCCGTCAGCAGCGGGATCACCGTGAGCATCCTGGTAGTGAGCCTGGCTTACAGCCTGTTGTTGCGGCATTTGTGGCAACCGGAAGGTTTCCAGTTCATTGCCGATGAACTGCTCCACGACGTGATGCCGCTGCTGTTTTTGATCTACTGGTGGCGGTGTGTGCCCAAGGGCACCTTGCGCCTCAGGCACATCGGCGCGTGGGTGATCTACCCGCTGGTGTACTTCGCCTATGCGCTGCTGCGCGGTGATTTGCTCGGGCAATATCAGTACCCGTTCATCGATGTCGGCACGCTGGGTTATCCACAGGTGTTTGTGAACGCCGGGGGCATATTGGCGGGGTTCGTGCTGATCGCGTTGGTCCTGGTGGGGCTGGACAAAATCATCAAGCCCCACCCTTGATTCACTCTTCCTCACTGCCCTCGGCGCGCCAGTAACCCACGGCCTTGAGGAACGCTTCGTTGACCTTGTGAGTGTCCAGCAGCACGCGGCGCACCTGGCGCGACAGTTTGGCTTCGGTGGCGACGAAACTGTACAGCGTGCCGCCGGGCAGGGTCAGCGCTTGTACCGTGGCGAGCAGGTCGTCTTTGCCGCGCACCACCCAGATCACCTCGACCTCGGCAGCGCTGTGCAGCGCTTGCTGTTCGGCCGCATCGGCAATTTCAATCACCGCCAGCACCTTGCGCCCGGCCGGCAGTTCCTCCAGGCGACGCCCGATGGCCGGCAGCGCGGTTTCATCACCAATCAGCAAATAGCTGTCGAAGATATCCGGCACGATCAGCGAGCCCCGTGGCCCACCTATATACAGGTGTTGCCTTGGTTTGGCCTGTTCCGCCCAGGTGGACGCCGGGCCATCGCCGTGCAATACGAAGTCGATGTCCAGCTCGCCGATGCTCAGGTCGAAACGTCGTGGCGTGTAGTCGCGCATGGCCGGTTGCGGGCCATCGCCTTTGATGCTGAAGGTCGGGCTTTCCAGCGCGGCCTGTTCGGCGGCGTTCTGTGGGAACAGCAGCTTGATGTGGTCGTCACTGCCCAGGCTGACAAACCCGGCCAGTTCCGGGCCGCCCAGGGTGATGCGGCGCATGCGCGGGGTGATGTCGACCACGCGCAGCACCTCGAGGCGGCGGCGTTTGATCTCGTGGGTCACACGGTGGATGGCTTGTGTATTCATGAAAATTTCCCGTCGGCAATAGCTTGAGCGGTGCCGTTGAGCAGCGCCGCGACACGTTCGATTTCTTCCGGGCTCCAGCGCCCGTGGTGTGAATGCAAGGCATGGCGCAGGTTGTGCACCGCCTCGTGGATTTGCGGCGGGCGGTCATGCCCGCGCAGCGAGCGTTTGCTCAGTTGGATGCGCATGCGCACACCGTCCAGCGCCACCGTTTGCTCACCTAAGAAGAGACGTCCGGCGTCGGTGATTGTGTAGCGTTTTTTCCCGCCCTCGGCGTCGCCGCTGATCAATTCGCTTTCTTCCAGGAAGGTCAACGTCGGGTAGATCACACCGGGGCTTGGGGTGTAGGCACCGTCGAACAGACCTTCGATGCGGCGGATCAGGTCGTAGCCGTGGCACGGTTGTTCGGCGATCAGTGCCGGCAGCAGCAATTTCAAGTCGCCCGGCGCGAACACGCGTGGCCCGCGCCCACCGCGTTCGCGGCCGGGGCGTTTCTCGAAGCCGTCAGGATCATTGCCGTGGTGGTGGGAAGGGTCGCGCATGTTCGCTGATCCGTGAAAGATTTAGACATAACTTAAGATATATCTTAAGGCGTGTGTAGTGGCTGGCGACCGACGGTCAGGTCCGGCTTCGACAGGTGCGTCGCACAATCCCACGGCAAAAAAACCGTGGACGTCCCTATAAAGACAGGACTATAAGTAGTAATTAGAGTTAAAGCTCCAATCGATTGTTATTAGCTGTAGCGTTGAGTCGGTGTGTTGTCCTTGTGGTATTGTTCTGACAGTTTCTTCCCTTCGCTACACTAACTTGTCTGTGTGTAGTCTCGTTCTTACGGATACTTTGTTAGTTTTGGCAGAATGCCATCTTTTTCTCTCAAGCCCAGTTTCCTTAGGCCACAGGCCTGTGGGAAGCTGCCTGCATACCTGAATTTTTAGTTGGTGGATCATTGCCTGGCGTTGCAGTAGTTCAACTTACTGGCGGCGTATTTCGTTGTAAGTCACCTAAAGCCGCAGGCTTTTAACTCAACTTAACAACGAGCCAACTCATGCTAGAAAATTACAGGTATTGATCATGTTCAAGAAGTTTGCGATTGCTGCTCCATTGGCTGTTATTGCACTGAGTTCGCAGGGGGCGTTCGCCGCCGGCGAAGCCAGCCATACCGTCAATCTCAAGGCGACCATTCCGACCACCGTGTTTCATGTGCAGCCACGCGATCCTAACTGGGGCCGTGACGAGACCATGAGCTACAACCTGGTGAACGGTGAGCTGTCGCCGCTGAGTGCTATCTACGATATGCGCAACACCAACGGTTCGATCCACGCCTACATCGAAGGCGGCCCGGCAGTGTTGTTCAACGGTGACGCGTCTCAGAACATCCCCCTGACCGCGACCCTGAATGGCGTCACCCTCACCGGTACCCCTCAGGAAGTGGTTAACGAAGCTGACTCCACGCCGGGTGTCGGTGCCGAGCTGCGCATTGCAGCCGCCAAGCCGACGGCCAACCAGCGTGGCGCTTACACCAGCGTCATGCCGTTGGTGTTCGACGCGGTACTGCCCGTAGGGCCTTGATGTTGGTGGATGCCTGCTGAGCCGTTGCGCTCACGGGTAGCTGTTTGCAGGTCGGCGGGGGCCCCCACCTCGTCGGCCTGGTTTTCAACCCTGCATCTTGGCATTCAGAGTATCCGTTCATGTTCCCGATGACCCCCATCGCGGCTGCGCTTGCGCTATTGATTTGTACGAGTGCCTTGGCCGCTCCGGCGCCTGCTCCGTCGACGCCCGGCAGTCTGCTCTCGCAGTCCCAAGGTTTGCCCGCCGGGTTTTCCGACCATTTCTTCGATGTGCCGCTGGCCGTACGTGTGGACCTTGACCAGCAGTTGCTGGGTGAGGCGCTGATCGTGTTGTCTCGAGATGATCGGGTCACCCTGCTCGAATTCACCGATACCGGCGACAGCAAAGTGCCTGCGGCGACGCGCGACACCTGGCAGGCGATCCTGGAAGACGGCGTGGCCCTTGGCCCCTGCACCCAGTCCTGTCCTCAGCAGATGGTGTCGGCGTTCTACAACCTGGAAGGCTCGCAACTCTCGGTGATTACCCAGAACGTGGAGCACACCGGCGAAGCCCCGCGATTTTATGAACAACCCGAGGGCGGCAGCCTGGGGTTGATCGTCAATAACCAGTTGAACCTCAACGGCGGTGACAACCAGGACCTGGGCGGGCGCTATGGCCTGCAAGCCAGTTCCAGCGTGGGCAACTGGAGTCAGGTGTTCAACCTGCAGTTGGCGCGTCAAAGTGGCGACGATGAACCGATGCGTCACGCCATCCATGAGCTGTATACCCAGCGTGAACTGGAAGGGCGATTCTTCCGCCTGGGCCACTTCACCCCCAATTCCGACGGCCTGACCCGCCAGTTGCGCAGCTTCGGTGCCAGCCCCGATACCGCACTGGGCGTGATGTACGGCAGCTCCGACAACCTGGCCATCAACAACCCCAAGCCCAGCGTGTACCCGATCTACGTGACCGCCAACCGTCAGGCCGCCGTCGAGATCTACCGCAATGGCCTGCTGATCAACACCCAGGCCGTGCCGGCCGGCCTGCAGACCCTCGATACCCGCCCGTTACCCGGCGGTATTTATGAGGTGGAAGTGCGCTTGATCGAAGACGGCCTGACCGTCAGCACCACCCAGGAACTGGTGTACAAGCCCAATAACTGGCGCAACATTGAAGACCGCTGGCGCTACAACGTATTTGCCGGGCGCGAGACCAAACTGTTCAGTAACTGGGAAGAACAAGCCTCCGGTTCGATGACGGCGGGTGCGTCGCTCAACTACCTGGTGCACCCGCGTGTGATCCTTGGCCTGTCGGCCCGTGAAGTGCGCGAGCAGCTGCAATACGGTGGCTCGATCGACTGGAACGCGGCCAACAACATGAGCCTGTACGCCAACGTGTTCCAGACCCAGGATCACGGCACCGGCATGGATCTGCAGGGGCTCTATACCTTTGGCGCCACCAACCTGGTGTTCAGCCACAACCGCAGTTGGCTTGATACTCGCGACACCTACGAAACCCTGCCGGACGGCACCCGTCTGCGCCGCAACACGTTCGTCGGCGAAAGCAGTAACACCGCGCTGTCGGTCAACCACCGGGTCGATGCGAAAAACTCTTGGAACCTGCGCCTGTCCCACAGCGAAGGCAATGTGGAAGGGGCCGGCGTCGACCTGGGCTGGAGCCGCCGCGACACGCTGCTGGGCAGCGATGCCAACTGGCGCTTCTCGCTGTTCGACCGCCCCGGTACCAGCGGCACCAACGATCAGCGCAACCGTGGGGTGGACGTCACCCTCAGCCTGGCGCTGGGCACCGATGGCCGGCAGATCTCCGGCAGCATCGGCAGCCGCACGGCCCGTGAAGGCGGGCGCGACAACAACGCCTCGGTCACCTATCGCCAGGACCTGCAGGATCACGCGCTGCAAAGCGTCTCGGCCACCGCTATCACCGACACCTATGGCGTGGGCCTGTCGGGCATGGCCAGCTTCAGTACCGATGCAGTCAGCGGCGACGGCTTTGTGCAGCGCAGTTCCTACAACAACGACCTCACCGGTGGCCTGAACCTCAACAGCACCCTGGTGGTGGGCGCCGGCAAGATGCTGCTGAGCAGCCAATACCAGGGCGACGGTGCCGGCATGATCATCGATGTGGAAACCGACCTCGACGAAATCGCCCTGCGTGCCGACGACTTGAGTGGCGGCAGCAGCGTGCTGCGTCCGGGGCGCAACTACGTGCCGGTGTCCGCCTACAAGAGCAGCACCGTGGCGTTCGACTTCGACGGCAACCACCCACCAGCGGCCAACATCCAGCCGGCGCGGTCCAGCTACCACCTGAACAAGGGCGGCGTGGACTATCGCAAGATCAGCGTGATGAAAACCGTCACCGTGCTCGGGCGCCTGCTCGACAACGAGGGCGCGCCGCTCAAGGGCCACCACGTGATCAACCACGCCAGCCGTGGCGTCAGCGAAGTCGACGGGTTCTTCTCCATGGAAATGAGCGCCAGCTCGCCGACCCTGGAGGTGCGTTACCAGAACCAATTGCTCTGCCAGTTCCGTCTGGACCCTTCCAAGGTCGTTGAGGAAAGGGATGTGTTGATGATTGGTGATCTGCGCTGCACGCCGGACACCTTGGCTGAACTCACTCCTGCGCCCAAGGCGGCTGGCTGAATGTCAGGGCAGGGCGCTAAAACGGAATTATGCGTATGAACACTCGAAACACGGGCACAGGTTGGCGAGCAGCGTTATTAGGCGTGCCCTTGTACCTGGCGACGCACTTCGCCTCGGCGGCAGTGCAAAACATTACAGCGGAGTTTCGCCCTGATCCCACCAACCCGATGATCAACAAGTTCACCAACACCACCCCGCAAAGCGGGGTATGCCCCGGGCATATGCCGGCAAGGTGCGAGGCGATGGGGATATTCAGTATCCGCACCACGGATATCACCTTTGCCAGTGTTGCGCCGATCGAGCCCTACCATGCCGACCCCCGGCAGGGCCTCACATTCAAGGTGCCGTCCGAGTGGCGCAGTTTTGAAGTGGTGTCCGCCCAGGGTGATCGCGAGGTGGTGGAGATGCGTATTTCCGGAGTTGGCAGCCGTTTCAATACGACCAACCCACCCGGCGTGCATATCTGGAGCCCGCTGCCGGCGAACTGGACCAATCCGCCTGCCCCTTGTCAATACACGGGTATGTGGGCGGCGGGTAGCACGCTGCGGTTGTGGTTCTGGATTGTCCCGGAGGGCGCGGGGCCTTGCAGCATGCCGACGCCGGAGAGGGTCCCCACCTCCAACTTCAGCATGCTCGAATATGCCTATGAGCTGCGCACGCCCAATCCGTTGGGAATGCGGGCGGGACAGTACACCGGATCAATGTCTTACGGCATCGGGCCTTACAAGGATTTCGATTTCGGTGACATCTACAGGCCGAACGACGAGGTGTTGACCTTCAACTTCACGTTGACGGTGGAGCACATCCTCAAAGTCGATCTGCCGCCGGGCGGCGACCGTATCGAACTGCTGCCCCAGGAAGGCTGGCAAGCCTGGCTCAACCAGGGGCGACGCCCGACGCGTTTGTTCCGCGACCAGACGTTCAGCATCGCCGCCAGCAACCGCTTCAAGATGATGCTCGAGTGCGGGTTGGTCATCGGTAACACCTGCGGCCTGCAAAACAGTGACGGTGATCAGGTGCCATTGCAGATCTCCACCACGCTGCCGTTCGGCCTGACCGACAGGTACGACCAGGCGCTGAAAAAACGGCCACTGCGCCTGGACGGTTCGGGCACCGATTTTATCCAGGCTACCCATTACGTGAACCAGCGCCCCGGCACCTTGCACTTTGAAGTGGCCAGGGACGACGTGGGCGACATGCTTGAAAAACCCGGCAGCACCTACCGTGGCACGGCCACCGTGGTCTGGGATTCGGAAGTCTAGTGCTGCCGTGGGCACGGTTGCCCAGGGCGCGCGTTCAATCAACGAGGCGTAATCAACAATGAAACATGCAGTGTTATGGATCGGGCTGTTCCTGTACTCCCTCACGGCCCAGGCCGGACCGGCGATCAACGTGGGCGTGGTGTACGACTACCTGGAGGGGGACCGCAGTTCCTACCTCAAGCGCGTCTTCAACGGCGGCACCACCACCGCGTTCATCAAGGTCAATGTGCTGGAAATTCTCTACAACGAAGACGGCACTTCCCGTGAAGTACCGGTGGCCTCGCTGACCGACAACAAAGGCGCCACCACCAGCCGTGACGGCCTCATGGCCAGCCCGGCACGGATGATCGTGCCGGCGAACGGGCGCCAGGGCACGCGCTTGCTGTACATGGGGCAGCGCGACAAAGAGCGTTATTTCCGCGTGCGGTTTATCCCCGTGGTGCCGGAGAAGGAAGATGACTTCGCCGTCACCGACCAGGAGCGCGCTGATTACAAGCAAGGCCTGGCGGCCGGGGTCAATGTGTTGGCCGGCTACGGCACAGTGTTTTTCGTGCGGCCCAAAGACACCCGTTTCGACACGCAGATCATCGAGAGCACTGAGCAGTACCGGTTGCGCAACGCCGGCAACAGCGTGGTGGTGCTCGACGAGTTCCGCAACTGCGCCAAGGCCAAGTCCACCGACTGCGAGCCCACTACCAAGCATCACATCCTGCCGGGGCGTGAGCTGAAATTCGAGATAAAAGCCGACCGTCAATACAGCTTCCAGATGATTGAAGGCCGCGACAAAAAACTGATGACGGTCAACAGCAACGGGTGATGACGATGTTCAAGCAACTGACACGACTCGCCGGGTTGGCGGCGCTGACACTCACCGCCACCCACGCCTTGAGTTTTCAGGAACGCCACAGCTTCGACGTATCGGTGACGATTCCAGTGCATGAAGCCTATGTGCTGCCGTCCGAAACCGACTGGATGGGCCAGGAGCAACAACTGGCCTGGAACCTGGCAACGGCGCAACTGGGCAGCCTGCGCAAAAACTTCGACGTGAAGAACCTCAACGGCGGCGTCGCCGCGCGTCTGGGGGCTGAACCGTACCTGTTCAGCGGCCGCGACCGCATTGACTTGCAGGTGCTGTTCAACCGCGTACCGCTGACCCTGGACGCCACCGAAGTGGTCAATGCCGACGAGGCCCGAGCGGGCCGGCGCGCGTTGCTCGACATCGCCGCCATCGAACCTGTCGGCGGCTATCAGGGTGGGGATTACTACGGCACGGTGCATATCGTGTTTGATTTTCTGGCGCCATAAGGTACGCCCGGTGCCTCGTCGGATGTGCGTTGCCACTACCTGGCTGTCGCCGCATTCGACTGCACGCAGCCCTGCGCGAGCGATGGATAAATTGAGCGATTTATGAAAAGAAGTAGATTGATGGTGGCGTGCCTTGGACTCAGCGCGATGCTCTGGGACAGCCCTGCCGTGGCATTCGTCCAGGAGGTCACTGCCAACTTCCGCCCCGACCCCTCCAACCCGAACGTGAACCGCTTTACCAACACCACACCGGTCAGTGGGTATTGTGCAAATGCGCCGGCCGTGTGCGAATACTTGAATATCTTCAGTATTCGCATGCCGGTGGTGTTCGAATCCAGTGCCCCGCTGGCCGCTGTTCCCACCGATCCGCGCCAGACTTCCATGTGGACCGTACCTGTTCAATGGCGTCCATTGACGGTGGTCAATGCATTTGGCGAACAGGAAACCGTGGAAATACGCATCAGTGGTATCGGCTCACGATACACCCTGGACCGACGGGTTGATGAGGTGGTGCCTGGGCCGGTTGGGATGTTCGACGCGCACGACAGGTTATGGCGCGAAGGATTCTGGACTGCGCCGTCGCCTTGTCGGGCGGCCAACTCGTCGGGGCTCGGGTGGACCTATGTCTCGTTTTTCTGGATGACGCCACAGGAGGGCAATTGCGTAAAAACCGCCCAATTTGAAATTCCCTCCCTGCGCTATGACTACACGGATATCGCCTACGAGTTACGCACGCCCAACCCGTTGGGCATGTCGTCCGGCGTGTACACCGGCACCCTGACCTACAGCATTGGGCCTTATCAGGATTTCGATATGGGCGACGTGATGTTGCCCAATGACTCGGCGCTGACCCTGAATTTCACGCTGGACGTGCAACACGTGCTCAAGGTCGACATTCCACCGGGGGGCGATCGCGTTGAATTGCTGCCGCAAGGGGGGTGGCAGGCCTGGCTCAATCGGGGGCGCCAACCCGCCAGGCTGTTTCGCGACCAGACGTTCCGCATCCACGCCAGCTCACGCTTCAAAATGTCGCTTGAGTGCGGCCTGGAGATCGGCAACACCTGTGCCCTGCGCAACGCGGACGGTGACGAAGCGCCGGTGCAACTGGCCGTCAGTTTGCCAGGGGGCATCAGTGATCAGTACGGGCAACCGGCGAACAGGCGTGCACTGCGGTTGGATGGCGCGGGCACTGAGCTGTTTCAGCCGGCGCGCTACATCAGTGATCGACCGGGCACTCTGCATTTTGAGGTTGAGCGTGATGACGTCAGCGACATGCTCGAGTACCCAGGCTCCACCTACGCGGGGGTGGTGACCGTGGTGTGGGATTCGGAAGTCTAGGCCGCAGTTGCACTGCGCCGGTGTGTGTTCAGTAGCCACGCGTTATTGGTAAAGGGCGACGTGGGAACGGGGATTTGAGTTGGAGTTGTCCATGAGCAAAAGCAGAATGATGATGGCGTGCCTGGGTCTGGGTGGGGTGCTATGGGGCAGTCCTGCCGTGGCATTCGTTCAGGACATTACGGCCAATTTCCGTCCCGATCCGACTAACCCGAGCCTCAACCGCTTCACCAACACCACACCGGTGAGTGGTTATTGCGCAACCTACCCGAGCCAGTGCGAGCTCTACAACATGTTCAGTATCCGCGTGCCGGTCGGTGCCGTGTCCAGCGGTCCGTTGCCCGCTGCGCCAAGCGACCCGCGCCAGAGCGCGCTGTGGAAAGTCCCGTCCGAATGGCGCCCGTTGACGGTAGTCAATTCATTGGGCGAACAGGAGACCGTGGAAATACGCATCAGCGGCCTTGGCTCAAATTACGTGCTCGACCGGCCAGCGATGGAGCTGGTGCCCTCGGCAGAGAATGCCTTGCAAGCCCATGGGCGGTTATGGGGCTCCAGCTGGGTGTATCCGCCGGCACCCTGTCGCTACAGCGGTGTCGCGGCTTACGGCGTCGCCAATTTCAGGTTCTTTTGGCGAACGCCGGATGAGGGCGCTTGTGTAAAAACGGCCCAATATGAAATTCCCTATCTGCGCTATGACTACCTGGATATCGCCTACGAATTACGCACGCCCAACCCGTTGGGAATGTCGTCCGGCGTGTACACCGGCGCGCTGACTTACGGCATCGGCCCCAATCAGGACTTCGACATGGGCGACGTGATGTTGCCCAACGATTCCGCACTCACCCTTGACGTTACGCTGGACGTGCTGCATGTGCTCAAGGTCGAGATCCCGCCGGGGGGCAATCGTGTTGAGTTGCTGCCTGAGGGCGGATGGCAGGCCTGGCTCAATCGCGGGCGCCAACCCGCCAGGCTGTTTCGCGACCAGACGTTCCGCCTCCATGCCAGCTCACGCTTCAAGATGTCGCTTGAGTGCGGCCTGGTGATCGGCAACACCTGTGGCCTGCGCAACGCTGAGGGTGACGAAGTGCCGGTGCACCTCGCCGTCAGTTTGCCCGCAGGCATCAGTGATCAATACGGGCAACCGGCGAACAGGCGCGCCCTGCGGTTGGATGGCGCGGGCACTGAGCTGTTCCAGCCGGCGCACTACATCAGCGATCGACCGGGCACTGTGCATTTTGAGGTTCAGCGCGATGACGTCGGCGACATGCTCAGGTACCCAGGCTCTACCTACTCGGGCGTGGTGACGGTGGTGTGGGATTCGGAAGTCTAGGTGGCCCATCGAAGGCAGGAGCTGCGCACGCTCTGAAAAGGGCCACCCCTCTGGAAAGCACCACTCCCCTGTGGTGAACAGGGTTGTTGTGGTGGGCGGGGTCGTTGTAGTGAGCAGGCTTGCCCTGCGCTGGGCTGCGAAGCGGCCCCCCTTCAGGCGGTGAGGTTTTCCTCTTGGTGCGCGGCGGCTGGTTTTGGGGCTGCTGCGCAGCCCAGCGCGGGGCAAGCCCGCTTACCACATAAGCTTACTCACCATAGAAGTCTTGCCCACCACACAAAGCCTGCCCACTCAGCGTTACTGTTCAGCCTTCGATGCTGTTCAGGGCGTTTTGTGTGAAGGTGCGTTTGAGCTCCCGGTAGGGAAGCTCCGCCAGTCGGTAGAAGTTGTTCAAGGTTGCCTGCGACAGCGGTGTTTCGATCAGTACATCCTTTGCCTCGATACCCAATTTGGCGCCGTCCGGCCGGTTCAATTCGGTGAGCAGTGTGATCAGTTCCGTTTCCAGCTGTGCCTTGGGTTCAAGCGAGGTGGTGGTGCTCCACTCCAGTTGTTTGGGTTGCAGGTCGTCGTGCAGCAGGCTGAAGGCTGTTTGAAACTGTTCCCGCGCGCGCGTCACGGCGGGGTCCTGTTCCACGAGGTCATTCCAGAACCCTTGGTCGAGCAGGCCGTCGAGCAAGGTGTTGCCTGATGCCTTGCTGCTGATCAGTTCAAACGCGGTGTCGAGTTGCGCATCGGTGACGCCGGATAGATGCCGGTACACCATGTGCTCGGACACCCAGGGCAGGTCGAGGCGTTGTTTGAGTCCGGTCTGAAACGCCAGGTAGACCTCCACCTCGTCCACTTGACCAGGGTTGCTGCCGAACGTCTGGCCCAGGCCGCCTTCGCTCACCGGATCGGTTCGGTGCGCTATTTCGCTGCGGGCGATTTTACCGACTTCATCCAGCCGCCATCTCTGCAGGGCCAGTTTCGCCAACCGGCGGGTGCGTGTGGCCAGGCCTTGGGGCGACGTATCGGTGAGGATTTTTTTCTTCAGCACCTCACCCCCCATGCTGTTGAAAATCGTCGCGCTGGCATCCGCGCAGTTGGTTGGAGCGCTGGCTTCGTGGAACAGCCGGTCGCGCAACTCGGCATCGCCGTGCAATGCAATCATCAACTCCCAGGCACGGCCGATCAGGTCTTTGCGGCCTTGTTCGAAGCGGGTTCTTTCGGCCGCGTTGTGAAACTCTTCCGGCGGCCTGAGCATCTTCAAAATTCTGAAAAAACCCTCCGAATCAGGCGCCGCTTCCAGTTCGTTCCAGATCGTCTCGGCCTCGCTGCGTTCGTTGAGCGGGCGGCCGCGCACCCAGAACGCGCGGTCCTGCGGGTCGCTGGCGGGCAGTGTGCGCTCGGGGTCGATGCCGTTGGCCTGGCGGTAACGGCTGAACCGCTGCTGGGCCTCGGGTTCCAGGGTGGTGCGGTCCAGCCAACTGTTGGCAATGATGCGCGTGGCCGGCGCGTCGTCGGGATACTCCGGAACCGTGTTGATTGCGGTATCGAGCAGGTCCATTTCCATCAGGCTGTCGCGTGGTGTGTTCAACCCGGAGGGCCATTGGTCGACGCTGGTGCGGCGCAGGTTCAGCCTGCGCAGGCGTGGCAGCCGATTGAGATTGAGTTGTGCGCGCAGCTCGGTATTGCCTTGCAGATTGAGGCTTTCCAGCATCGAACAGGCGTACAGGTCCTTGATATCCACGGCGTCCCAACGAATCCCAGGGTTTGCGCTCAAGTCCAGGTTTGTCAGATGGCGCAGGCTTCGCAGCTGGGTGGGCACGCCATCCAGTTCGTTCTCCGACAGGTTCAGCTCGCGCACGTTGGGGAAATTTTTCAGAAACTCCAGGTCACGGTGCAGCGGTCGGGTGGTGCTCAGGTCCAGTTCCGTGATGTGGTCGAAGAATCCAGGGGGCAACTCCAGGCTGCGGATATACAAGGTCAGCACGCTGAAACTCAGGTCCAGCGACGAACTCTCCGGATTGGCCGCCGATTCGCTGATGCGCCCAGGGCAGGTCGATTCCCAGTTGCTGCGCAGTTGGTCGCTGATATAGCGCCGATAGTAGGGTTCGTTCTCGCGGTCGAAGAGGGGCTTTTTCCGCCAGGCGTCCAGATGCTGCTCAAGCACTTTTTTCTCGCTTTCCAACTGGCTCAACTGGCGTTGCCCCGGTTCAGTCTGCAGTTCCAGCAGCACACTCTGCGCCTGCGCATCGGTGAGCAACGGGCAGAGCCGGCGCATCCGGGTTTCCAGGGCCTGCGGCGTCGTAGCGTTGCCGCCCAGCAGGCTGCGCAGGGCGCCGAACATCGGTTTTTGCAGCAAGGTCTGGGTTTCTTGCTTGTCGACCTGGCGCAGGGCAGCGGGCTCCAGCACCTCGCGGCGCGCCTCCGAGGAGAGCAACCGGTCCTTGAGCCAACCCTTGAACAGCCGCCCCTGGCCGGGTACGTAGTCGGTCTTGCCTTCCGGCAGTGCGCGCAGCAGGGCTTCGAAAAAGTCGTATTCGGCGCCGCCAGGCGGGTCAATTGTGTAGCGGCCGTTGTCCAGGCGCAGCAGGGTTTTTTCGGCGGCGTCCGACGGTCCGGCCTGGCTGCGAAGGTCGCCATCGGGCAATTGGTCGCGCACGGTGATCCGCAGCTCACCCAAGGCATCGCTGTGCAGGCGCAAGGTATTGAGGGCCATGCGTTCGGTCTCGGCGCTCAGCAGGTCGTCGTTGTAAAAACCTTCGAAGGCGTGGCTGGCGATGGCTTCGTTTTGCAGTTCCCAGGCCAGGTTTTTCACGCGCAGGGGGATGTGCTGCTCCTCGGTCATCGCTAAGACTTCCCTGGGCGAGGTGCGCAGCATCAGGCGTTGCACCAGTTCGGCGGGCAACTGCGGGAACTCCTGCTGCAGCAACCTGCCGGGCGCACTGTCGAGCACCTGCCGGCCGCTGTAGAGGTGGTTGAAGGTGGCGATCCTGTTGCGCTCCAGGTCATCGGCCATCTGGTCGCGCAACGCCTGGATACGCGCCTCGGCGGTGTCAGGCAAGGGCTCGGGCAGCAAGGCTTCGAGCTGCGCAGGTGACAGAAAGTCGTGGAGTCTTTGCGCCAACTGGCCGGCGCCGACGTCCTGGTGGCTGATGTCCAGCGTCTGGGCATCGCCGCGTGCGCTGCCAAAGGTCAAATGATCGCCAGTCAGTTCGGCGTTATTGAACACCCGGATGGCTTTATCGGCTGGCCAGCCGCGGCGTTCGGTGGTGATTTGCGCCGCCCAGGTAAACCAGTCCGCGGTGGGGGCGCCGCTGCGTACCTGTTGCGGCAGCATGCGCGCTTCGTCTGCCAGGCGCAGACGGCTGAGGCTGTCTTCCAACAGTGGCGGCGTGGGCTCAAGGTTCAGGTACATCTTGCGCAGCGCGCCGGGTTGGGTGTCGCTGATGTCGCAGGCGTTGGCCACTTCATCGGCGCTCAGCCCGTCGGTTGCGTGGCCCAGGCGATTGCGCAACTGCGCGTCGTCCCAGGTCCAGGGATCTTCGCCTTCGTGCACCCAGGCCCCGCTGCCGTTGGCTTCGATAGTGGGCGCGTAGGCAGCGGGCCGGGTGGGATGCTTGACCCGGTGCGCGTTGCGCTCGGTGTCCTCTTCGACCACAAACTGCTGATCGTTCAGGCGCACCACCTTTTGCCCCTGATGATCGTACAGGCCGGCCTTGTCGGGCTTGGCCTGCGCCGGCAGTTGCAGGTCGTTGCGCGCGTAAGGGCTCAGGTCCGGGTTCCATAGGCGGGTCTTGTCCCCGACCTGCACCGGCTTGAGGCGGTTGACGAATGGCGAGGGTTTGAACAGCAGCTCCTTGGCCAAAATACCGCCGCCGGCCATGGCCGACAGTTGCAGCACATCGGTGACCACGGCGATCACGTGTTGAGTGGCTTCCAGGGCCTGGCCTTCGCTGAAGTCGACGATGCTTTCGAACACTTCGTCGGCCAGTTGATAGGCGGTGTAGGCCAGCATCAGCTCACCCAGCAACGGCACGAACGGCGTGACCACCAGCAGGGCTGCGTTGAGCAGGTCTGCACCGATTTTCAGCACATTTTCCCACCAGGCCCAGCGCTGGTTGTCGTCAGCCTCGGCGGTGGAGACGGCCAGGCTGCGCCCATCGTTGAGGATTTTATTCAAGGCCGACTGGTACAGCTGCTCCCACAGCTCGCCGACGATGGGCAGCCCTTTGAATTGCAGCTTGGGCGTGTTGACCGCTTCTTCGCACCAGGCGGGCGCCGGGTCCTGGGTGTCGCGTTCATGCCATTGCACGCGGTACAGGCGCTCGGTCAGCTCGGCAAAAAACACGCCGCGCCGGGCGTGGGGAACGAACTGGCTGAAAAACTGCTGGTAGGTAGTGGGCGGCACTTCTTTACTGGAGGGCAGGGGCCGGTTGAGTTGCAGCTTGCGCGTAAGGTCCTGGATGAACGCGGTACTGGAATCGTATTCCTTCACCGGGGCTTCTGGGTCGTGGGGAATATAGGCGATCAGCTTCGACACGCTGGACACCTGATCCAGATTCCGCGCGATCAGCACAATGCCGCTCAGCGGTGTGTCGAGCAGGTCCAATTGATAAAAGTGCGCGCGTTTTTCCGTGCCATCGAGCACACCGGTTATGACCGCGTAGGCCCCCGCGCCCAGTTCCTCCTTGGCCAGTGCCATGAACGCGGCAGCTTTGAAGGCGGCCTTCTGGCTGGCGATAACCTGAGGTTTGAGCACCGCTTGGGCGACCGGTTCGGTCGGTGCCAGGTAGTCCTCGAGGTGGCGCTGATAAAGGCTGCCCAGGTCCAGTTCGCGGCACAAGGTTTTGAACTGCTCAAGGCTCATGTGCCGGTCGTGACGCAGAATCTGGAAGTGACCGCGGTAGTCGGGTTTGGAAATGTAGCAGGAGTACTGTTCGAAGCGTTCCCCGCTGGCGAAGTTATGCAGCGCGGCATCGAGCAGCGACACCGAGCGTGACGTGACGCCCTTGGACAATTCGAGCGCGTACCACGGCAACTGTTTGGGCGTGTAGATGTGCAGGAACGTGGCTTTGACGTCCAGGTCCAGGTTGTACTGGTCTTTGATCGCGCGTTTGAGCAACGGCTCGGCAAACGCGTACACGTCCTGCACCGGCCCAAGCTTGGCATCCAGCGCATTTTGCAGGCGCCAGGCCTCGGCATTGAGCTGTTTCAGGGTTTGGTGTTGATAGGCGCTGGCCGAGGCGTACCAGGCCGGCCGTCGCGCGAGCAGGTCATTGAGTGAATGCAGGCGGTGCAGGCTGGCTTGTGTCAGCCAGCCTGGCGCCTGCGCTTTGATCCAGGCGTAGTGCGGGCCTTTTGCTGCGAGGGCCATGGTGGAATCAAGCCAGTCAAGGCGTGTGGCGGAAACCGTTTTTAATCGTGGACGTTCAGACATGGGTGTTGGCTTTGTGGCTGGATTTAATGCACTAGCCTATGCCTGAACCGGCAGAACAAAAGTTCAAAATTCGCCGCGCATCAAGAGGTAATTATTCAATGAAATCAGTTATTTGAATGTGATCGATACATAACTGACGCATACGCTATGGGGCTGCGTCCTCCCACGCCGGCAACGGACCGAAGCGCGCTTTTTCCACCGCCTCTTGCGTCAACTTGAGGGGCAGGGCGTTGTACCTGTCCTGAATGTTTTCATAGAGCCGTTTGAGCATGGCGTCCGGCAGCACGTGCTCTGCCAGGATCTCCTCAGGGGCGACACCGAGGGCGTCGGCCAGGCGCGTGATTTGTTGTTGCAGATGCGCCTTGCGCTTGGGCGTGATCTCGGCGCTGCGCCATTGCTCATGGGCGTCGCGCAGGTCTTCCACGTGGCTGGCCGCCTGCTCGCGCTGCTCGCGTCTGGCGTCGAACGCGGGCCCATGGGCCTGCTCCAGGTACTCGATCCAGAACGGCTGTTCCAGCAGGCCGTTGACCAGACCGGCGCCGGCTTCCCGTTCGGCCACGGTGGTGTACGCGCTTTTCAACTGTTGTGCGCTGACGCCTGCCACGGTGCGATAGGTCATGTGCTCGGACAGCCATGGCAGGTCGAGGCGGCGTTTGAGCCCGGTTTGATAAGCCAGATAGACCTCCACGTCGTCCACCTGGTCGGCACCGCTGCCGTAGTCCTGGCCTAAACCCCCCTCGCTGACCGGCGTGGTGCGGTGGCGGATAGCTTCGCGGGCAATCTCCTTGACCCGCTCCAGGCGCCAGGTTTGCCGGGCCAGGCCCAGCAAGCGGTTTTCGCGCTGGGCCAGGCCTTCGAGGCTGTGATCGCGCAGGACAGTCTCCAGCAGGGTTTCCACGCCGATGCGGTTGAAGGTGTTGGCGCCGGCATCCGCACAGTTGATGGGCGCGCCCGCCAGGCTGAAGACGCGCTCACGGAACCCTGTATCACGGTCGGCGGCGATCAACACGTCCCACACTCGTTTGCGCAGATCGTCGCGGCCGCGCACGAACAACGCGTGGTCTTCCAGCGTTTGGAAGCCTTCGGGTTGCAGCAATCTGATCATGTTGAAAAAGCCCTCCGAACCCGGTTCGTTTTCCAGGTCGTTCCAGATCAGTTGCGCAGTGGCCCGGGTCTCCGCGCTCAGGCCTTCCAGCCAGTAGCGGCTGTCCGTCGAACCGCGCACAGGCACCGTGCGGTAGGGGTCCAGACCTGCCGCCCGGCGATAGCTGACAAACCGTTGTTCGTCATCGGCGGGCAGGTGATGACGGTTCAGCCAACTGCGGGCAATGATGCGGGCGGCCTGGGAGTCCTCGGCCACGGCGGGCACGCTGTTGACCAGGGTCTGCGTCAAATCCAGTTCCGGCAGGTGCGCGCGCGGGCTGTCGAGCCCGGCCGGCCACGCGCTGATCCCGGTCCGGCGCAGTTGCAGGCGACGCAATCGGGGCCAGGGGCTGAGGTCCGGGGCGCTGAGCAATTGGGGGTGGCGAGACAGGTTCAACGAACGCAACTGCGAGCACTGAGCCAGTCGCTGATAGTCCTCGGCGCTCCAGGTAATCGGGTTGTGTTCCAGGTCCAGCAGCGCCAGACGCGGCATCTGCGTCAACGATGCGGGCACGTGCTCCAGGCTGTTGGCGGACAGGTCCAGCGCGTACAGGTTGGGGAAGTTGTCGAGGAATGCCAGGGTCTGCGCATTGAAGTGGGTGCCACGCAGGTCCAGGCGCGAGACGTGTCCGAAATCGCCGCGCAACGGGCCCAGGCTGGGCAGGTAACGCCCCAGGTCGAGGCCGCCCAGGCTGAGCAATTCGCCTTGCACACGCACCCCGTGGGAAAGCAGCGCGGCGCGCGAGCGGCTCTCCCAGCACTCGATCAGCAGGCCGATGATGTGGCCGCGCAGCACGCGCTCGTCGCCGGCGGCCTGGCTGTGGGCGGCGGCGAGGGTGGGGTGGTCGCGCCAGGTTTCCAGGCCTTGCAGCAGGTTGCGTTTTTCGGTTTCGAGGTCGCTGAGAATCTGCTCGCCTTCGGTTGAATCGAGGTTGCGCGCGTAGGCCTCGACGTGTTCCCGGCTCATGTGCGGGTAGAGGTCACGTACACGGTCTTCGGCTGAGAGTGCCAAGCCTTGCATCAAGCGACAGAAGCTGCCGAACATCGGGCGTTGCAACAGGGCCTGGGTGGTCGGTTCGTCTGCCTGGCGCAGGCTCGCCGGTTCCAGCACCTGACGGCGCTGCGCCGGCGCCTGCAGGTGCGCCTTGATCCACTGTCTGAACGCCCGGCCCTGGCCGGGTTGGAAGGCCAGTTTGCCGGGCGCGATAGCCTGCAGCAGCGCCTCGAAAAAATCCTGCGGCGCCAGGTTGGCGTTGTGGCGCTGATAACGGCCGTCGCCGTCACGCAGCAGCAGGACCCGTTCGCTGGCGTCCTGCGCGCCGACCTCGCAGCGCAGCGTGCCGTGCGGTGCCTGATCACGCACGCTGATGCGCAGGTCGCCCAGGGCGTCGCTGTGCAGGCGCAGGGTGTTGAGCACCATCCGTTCGCTGTCCGCGGTGGGCATGGCGTCGGCGTAAAGGCCTTCGTAGGCGTGGCAGGCACGGGTTTCCTGTTGCAGCGCGCGAGCCAGGTTGCTCAGGCGCAACGGCACGGATGCCTGCGCGTCCAGCCGCGCACGTTCCTCGGGCAATGCGCGGCGGACCAGGCGCTCCACCAGCGGCCTGGGCAACTGTGGGAAGTGTTCGCGCAGCCTCTGGCCGTGGGCGCTTGGGGGCTGCTGTGTGGTGCTGTAGAGCTGCGCGAACAGCTCCGGCAGTTGTGGCTCGAGGGACTCGGCGATCTGCCCGCGCAGCGCCGCGATTCGCTCGCCGCGCAGCGATGGCAGCGGCGCTGGGAGCATGGCCTGGAGTTCGGCGTCGTCGAGAAAATCCACAAGGCCCGGCGCCAGTGCGCCCTCGGCCAGGCCCTGGCGGCTGAGTTTGAGACGGTCGGCCGCGCCGGCCGCATTGCTGCCGTAGACGCGGTGGTCGCCGCTCAACGTGCTGTTTTCGAACACCTGGATGGCCTTGCCCACCGGCCAGCCGGGCAGTTCGCTTGCCAGTTGCGCCGACCAGTCATAGGACGCCCCCATGGGTTCGCCACGGCGCAGGCGCCCCGGCAACGCCTGCACTTCGCGCATCAGTTGCAGGCGTTGGAGGCTGTCGGCCAACAGCGGCGGGAGGGGCTCCAGGCGGGTGAACAGCTTGCGCAGCGCGCCGTCGTCGGTGCCGCTGCTCTCACAGGCCTGCCGCACCTGTTCGACGCTGAGGCCGTCAGTGTTGTGCCCCAGGCGGCTGCGCAGGGTGGCGCCGTCCCAGGTTCTGGGGTTCTCGCCTTCATGTACCCAGACGCCCTCGCCGTTGTGTTCGAGCCTTGGTGAATAGGCGTCGGCGCGCGTCGGGTGGGTGATGCGACGGGTGTCGCTCGCTTGGTTGTGGTCGATGCGGTAAAGCCGATTTGCCATGGGCAGTACCTGCCCGTCCGGGTGGGCGTGAAGGCCCAGGGCATTGGGTTGGGAATCGACCGGCAGGGCATTCTGCGCCAGGGAGTAGGGCGTAATGTCCGGGTTCCACAGGCGCGGTTCGCCATTGACCCGCACCGCCCGCAACCCATCGACAAAGGCTGAGCGCGGGTAGAGCAGTTGCTGCGCAAGCTCGCCGCCGACGGCCTGCGCGCCGAGTTGGACCATATCGGTCAACACCGCGACCACGTGTCGCGTCGCTTCGGCGACCTGGCCCTGGCTCAGGTCGACGATGCCTTCAAACAGATCGTCGGTCACTTGGTAGGCGGTATAGGCCAGCATCAGCTCGCCCACCAACGGCAAAAACGGCGCGGCAACCATCAGCGCGGCATTGAAAATATCCGCCAGCATGCGCGTGACGTTATCCCACCAGGCCTGGCGTGCCTGGCTGTCGGCATCGGCCGTGGGCACGACGATGTGCCGCGCGTCATTGAGGATTTTATCCACGGCGCGCTGATAGCCGTGCTCCCAGGCGTCGCCGCTGATCTTGCGTGCCTCGAACTGCAGGCGCGGCTGTTCCACCGGGGTGTCGCGCCAACCGGGGCGCGGGTCAAGCGGTTGCCGCGCATGCCACTGCACCTTGCACAGCCGCTGCTCCAGGCCGGCGAAAAAATAGCCGCGCTGGGCATGGTCGACAAACTGGCTGAAGAACTGCCGATAGGTGGGCCTGGGCATGCGTGCGCTGGAGGGCAATTCGGCGTTGGCGCGCAACTTGCGCGTCAGGTCGCGCATGAAGTCGAGGCTCGACGCGTACTCTTTCAGCGGGCTTTCCGGGTCGTGGGGGAGGTAGGCGATCAGCCGCGACACGCTGGCGGTCTGCTCCAGATCGGCGGCGATCAGCAGCACGCCGGTCAGCACCGCATCCAGGATGCTCAACTGATAGAACTGCATCAGGCCTTCCCCGCGCAGGGCTCGCAGCAGCATGTGATGGGCCGCCTGGCTGAGGTCTGGGGTGCCGCTGGCGTCGGTTTTCATCACGGCCAGTTGGGCGGCAGCCTTGAGCGCGGCCTTTTGACTGGCGATCACCTGTTGCTTCAAGGCATATCGTGCGTTGAGGTCGTCGGCCAGCAGGTGTTGAGTCAGGTGCTGCTGGTAACGCTTGCCCAGGTCCAGTTCGCGACACAGCTGCTTGAATTGCTCGATGGGCATGCGCCGGTGCAGCTCAAGCACCTCGAAGTGGCCGCGCGCGTCCGGTTGGCTGATGTAGCACGAGGGCGTCACAAACCGCTCACCGGCGGCAAAGTTGTGCAGCGCCGCATCCAGCAGCGACAGCGTGCGCGTGGTCACGCCATTGGAAAAATCCTTGCTGTACCACGGCAATTGCCGAGGCAGATACAGGCGCAGGAAGGTGGTCTGCACGTTCAGGTCCAGGCTGTATGTGTCCTTGATCGCGCGTTTCAACAAGGGCAGGGCGAAGGCGTAGACGTCCTTGAGCGTGCTCAGTTGTCGGTCCAGCGTGTTCTGGCGGCGCCAGCTCTCGGCGTTGTCGGCCTTGAGCGCCTGGTGTCGGACCTGGCTGGCGCCGAGGTACCAGGCGGGAAGCATCGGTGTGACGGCGCTAAGGGCCTGTACCCGGTGCGGCGTCGCGCTGGAGAGCCACGCGGGGATGTGCTGTTGGATCAGGGCATGGTGCGGGCCAGGGTGTGGCGTGTCGCCGTCGGCGGTGCGCAGGGGAGTGCAGAGGCGGGCGGGTATTTGGAGGTCGGGCATGGGCGGGGCCAGGGCTG